>SAQL01000065.1 GCA_004020645.1 Mesorhizobium sp.
CACGAGCAGGGAATTGTCTCGCAATTTCTCTGTCTCACAATAGGGGTGCACTCCATCACTGTCCGGGATTTAGCGAAAAGGGTGTCCGGCAATTACCGAAACACGCACAGTTCGGCCAAGGAGGAACCGGGCGGGGCGAAGACCAAGTAGTACGCTTTTTCTGCGGATGTCGATCGCTTGCGGCGAACCAGAAGCCAATGCTCGAAGCCGTCTTTTGACGCCCAAGGGCGGCGGATGCGTGCCCAGTCGTAGAGCCGAGGCCCTTTGGCGCCTTCACCTGCCGCATGACAGACCCACTCCTCGGGCGCGAGCTCGCTGGCCAGTTCCTCGGGCGAGGCTCCCTCAAACCGACGATCCCCTCCACGGCGCATGAAGTGAGCGCCTCGAACCGCCAGGACATAGGGCTGCTCGCGAGCTTCCAGCATCCGGCGAAGGCTACTGTCGGCCCCGTAGACAGCGTCGCCAAGAACGTAAGCGCATGGGACGCCGGCATCGAGCGCAGCCTCGACCATGGCGCGCCATCTTTGGCTTGGTCGCAAATTCGACCGTCTCCGGGATCGACGCCTTGGCACATCGCGCCCGATCCTTTGTCCAGCTCTCCGGCAGGTAAAGGCGACGATCGACCAGCGCTTGACCGTAGCGACTCGCGTAAGCCAAGAACACGCCGATCTGGCTGTTCTCGATCCGACCCGCCGTTCCCGAGTATTGACGCGCAACACCGGCGGAACGATCGCCCTTCTTCACAAATCCCGTCTCGTCGACGATCAGGACGCCATCCTCATCGCCCAACGCCTCCACGACATAATCGCGAACCTCGTCTCGCAGCCGATCCGCGTCCCAGTGGCTGCGCCCCAACAGCGACTGCATCCGATAGGGGCGCTCCGCTCCGGACTGCTCAGCCATCAACCAGCCCGTCTTGCGTTCAATGCCCGAAAGAAGGCCGTCAAGGAAATCTGCGCCCGTCTCGCGCAGCTCACGACGAGGAAGCACCCGCCCAACCCGCGCCTTCAGCGCTGCGAGCTCCTGCTCCCAAGCCAACAATGACCCCCACCACGAAGCGGCAGACATGGCTCCCCCCATAACCTGTCGAACTGAATCAGAAAATCAAATGATCCGCAACTGTAGTACTAGGACACCGCAGCATCAACACAACGGCGCTGTACGTAAAGGTCGCGACCTCGCAACTTGCCGAGGTCGCACTCCCCTTTCCGGGAGGCGTGGCATGACCGCCTTTGCCCGATTCCTCGGCGAGAAGGCCGAGTGTTACATCGAGCTACGCCACTCCCTCGGCTATGCCTTCAGCAAGCAAGCCGGCACGTTGCGGGCTTTCGTGAGGTACGTTGGGCGCGCTCAGCTCGACGCGCCCGCTACCCGGACGATGGCGCTGGACTTCGTCCTGTCGTTCAGCGGCGCTGCCAACAGCCGCGCCATTCGCCATGTGTGCTCCGCCGGTTTTACGAGTATCTCGCCGTCTACGACGCCCGGACCGAGGGCTTGGAGCGCAGAGCTTTCCCCAGATCCAGAGCGATTCCGCCTCCGCGTATTCTCAACGAGGCTGAGTTGACGTCACCCGATCATTTTGTGGGCCTCGGCCGCGTGCTTGTAAGTGAGGACCTGCACTACTTTCTTTCTTCAGTGTTTTCATGAAGCTTTCCGCCTCGGCAAGCTTTCCGCCTCGGCATTGTCGTAGTGCCAACGCGGCTCATGTTGGCTGGGTGCCGTGCAGGTTGAGAAGACCGGAATGGGCATCGCACCCATTATTGGGCGGATTCGGGCTGGTGAGATGCACCAATCAGCGGTGGCGGTCTGCGACTCGCCGCCCTTCGCGCATTCTCGTAACGGACGGTGACGCTTTTGTCGTCCTGGTCGATCTCTGTGACCTTCACGTTGTATTTGGTAAGGCTGCCGACTTCCTTCTCGAACGCCCTGGCGATCATGTCCATGCCGCCGACCGGCTGCAGCATCGTGGTATGGTAATCATAGAGACTGCCGACGCTAAGGCAGCTCCACAGGCCGGATTGCACGATGTCGGAGAGCCCTATCGGCTGCGATGGCTTGGCCAGCGGCATCTGGCCGCCGCCCGGTTCGATATCGAAGCCTCGCCGCCCGCTGCTCTGGCCCGCGTCTCCCAATCTCGGTCGCGGTAGCCATTGCGTTGGCGAGCCGCAGCGGGTTCTTCTCGCGATAGGCGGCGCTGGTGCGCCCGCCTCCAGTTCCGTCAGCCGCTCGGCCGCAAAGCCGATTGTCTCCCATCGGGGCGGGAAATCCGCCGCCCCTACATGCCATGCCGAAAGCCGAATGGCTGAGCTACTTGACCACGACCTTTGGGTCCCAGTCCGTGCCATTGAGTTTGCTTGTACTGGGGCTCGACGAGATGCCTGCGCGGGAGAGAGGAAATGCTCGCCGCGAGAGATCTGCTCGCGGAGGGCCTAGGATCGGTCATTCAAGCCGGGCAAAAAATAATGAGCGAAGCTAACGTCCTCATCTGTCCAGCTGGTGACCGTAGCGATCATCAACGAGCGCCGATCGAACGAGACCGAGTTGCAGGTGGCGCTTTTGTCGCCAGCCGTGTCTCACGTGCAGTACAAAACAAAAATATTTCGACAACAAATACTTTCGAATCGTCTGCGCATCATAAGTTGTTATAGAAAATGTTATCACGTTGTAGCTATGTATTCATAAATAAAACTCAATATTTTACAAAGTTAGCTATTCCGGAAGTGACCTCACGCTGCTATTACTTACGGAGTTTCGTCGATGTCGACGACTAAATGATACGTCCTCTCGGAGTATTGCTGGCTTAATTCAGAGGGTTTGATGCAGGACCAGCGGCTCATAAGCGAAGAATTGCTCACAGATGTTGCAGCTAGATGGTGCTTCTCTGGGAGACTTCGAAATAGATATTTTGTCGAGCGCCCCCGCCCACCGGGTAAACTAGGTTATTTTCATGCATGTTAAAAGGATGATTGAGAAATGCAACAAGTTCTCGGTGAAGCGGAAGCATGGCTGAGCGTCGTAAAGAGTTCACTTGAGCCGTCATATCGGATAATTTGCTTTCCTCATGGAGGGGGTAGCGTCCAATCGTTCCGTACTTGGTCGGAGTTTCTCCCCGATGACGTTGAGCTTGTTTGTCTCGATCTTCCTGGGCGCGGCAAACGGTCAGCGGAGGCTGCCATCCGCAGCATGGACGTACTAGTACCCATGATCACTGAGGCGCTCCGCGAGTACAACGACCGGCCTTTTGTCTTCTTCGGTCATAGCGTCGGTGCCCTCGTGGCTTACGAGATCGCCCGCTCTCTGGAGAACGCGGGTCGGCCATCTCCCTTCCATGTTATCGTGTCGGCTCACCCGTCCGCGGATGTGCCGGCGGACGACCCGCCCATGTATATATACGCGGATGAAAAGTTAACGGATGTGGTCCGGAGCCTCGGTTTGGTCCCCAAGGAGGCGCTGGCAAATGAGGAACTCCTACATAACTTCATCTTGCCTCCGATGCGGGCCGACTTCGAACTTGCGGAGACCTATGATCGAAACTTACCAACGCCTCTCCGCGCGGCAATCACCGCAATGGGAGGGGGGCAAGACGAAACGATCAATGCCGATGACCTAGACGAATGGCGTCGGCTTACGACGTCGCGCTTCGCCCGGATTATGTTTGATAGCGATCATTTTTACACCCATTCTATGACGGCGGATGTGGTGTCTACCCTCCTGCGTGAAGTTGGGGAAGTTACGGCACAACTCCCTGCTTCCATTCAAATTGGCGAGGCCCTACCTTATCCCGAGCTACCATTGCATGACCAATTCCGTAAACAAGCGGCCCTTAGTCCGGACGCCCCTGCCGTCGTCTCAGAGATTGGTATCTTGACGTACCGTGAGCTCGACGACCTTAGCGAGATTCTATCTAGACACCTCCTCGGACATGGTCAGAGCCGAGGTTCGCGCGTCGGTATCCTAATGGATACTTCACCTGAATACGCCGTCGCGCTGTTCGGGATTCTTAAGACAGGGGCGGCCTACGTCGTTCTTGACAAAGCTCAGCCCGTTGCGGCGCTGAAGCGGATGCTTGAGAAGGCATCTGTGAAAATCGTTGTCACCAACAACCGTTTCGCAGCCAGCCTTCCGCCTGACTGGTCGGGTCTTGCACTGTCGCTCGACGAGGGTTGGGAAATGCAACTCGGCAAAGCCAGTCCGGTCAACCCCCAAGCGGTGGATCTTGATGCGCCGGCCCAGATTGTATTTTCGTCTGGAACGACTGGTGAACCGAAGGGGATCGTCTGCCCCCACCGAACCAATGTATGCACTTACCAGTGGTACTATCACGCGCTGCCATACGGGCCTGATGAGCGCGAGGCGGTTAATATCTTCTTGGTATGGGAGATAATGCGGCCGATCCTCGCCGGGATCCCAGCCTATCTGATCCCGGACGACGTTATCTACGATCCTCACCAGCTGGTCGACTACCTCGAACGAAATCGAATCTCCAGGATACTATTAACCCCTTCCCTGCTCGATGTGCTTCTCAGCAGCGGCTTCCTCGACGTCCCCTCGCGCCTTCCGGATCTCCGATTGGTCTACCTGTCAGGCGAGGTGGTAACAGCAGCGTTGCTTGCGCGTGTGAAGGATGCGTTGCCGCATGTCAAAATTATCAATCACTACGGCATAGCGGAGACACATGAGGTCGCGCACATTGATTTGAGCGAGATCGATCCTGCGACAACACAAAAGGTGGTACCGGTCGGTCCACCTCAGTACAATGTCAGTGTCTATGTCCTCGGGGAGCAGCGCCATCCCGTACCACTGGGCTTCCTGGGCGAAATCTTCGTCGGTGGCGATGGAGTGGGGCATGGATATCTCAACAGCCCGGAGATGACACAGGAAAGGTTCCTTCCCGACCCGTTCCGAGGTGGTGGCACGATGTTCCGCACCGGCGATCTTGGCCGCATGCTGCCCGGTGGCCAATTAGAGATTATCGGGCGCTGCGCTTTCATGGTGAAAATCCGAGGTTTTAGCGTCGTGCCCGGGTCTGTTGAAGCTGCTTTGCTTCGGTACTCCGAGGTCTGCTCCGCCGCCGTATTGCCGGAGCTCAACCCGACCACCGGCCAGCCTGATCGACTGATCGCATATGTAGTCTTGCGGAACGGGTGCAAGGGCTGGGAGGCTGCTTTGCGGGCGCATTTGAAGTCTGAGCTGCCGCACTACGCGATTCCGTCAGACTTCATCGCTGTGAGGGAATTGCCCATTGCAGCCAACGGGAAACTTGATCGGTCGCGCCTCCGCGACCTCGCGAAAGAGGCGTGCGCTCCAGTGACAGGTGCCGACGAGGTCGAATCGGCACTTAGCGCAGCTTGGCGCGACCTTCTCCAGGCTGAAGCTGCTGAGCCCGGCGACAATTTTTTCGACTGCGGCGGACACTCCCTTCTGGCTGCCCGTCTCTGCGCGCAGCTTCGTCAAAGTCTGAAGGTGGATCTCCGCGTAGTGGAGGTCTTCCTCAATCCGACTTTCAAAGAACTCGCGGCTCTTCTCCACAAGCGCCGCAGCGAGCAGGAACATCCCCAAATCCGGAAGCTTCCTAAAACACCGGCAGTCTCAGCGGGCAGGGCGCATATTAAGGCGTTCGACGGGCGACGCAGCCCCGGGATGGACATTGCGGTGATTGGTATGGCCGCGCGTTTCCCCGGCGCGGAGACCGTCGATGCGCTCTGGGAAAACCTCTGCCAAGGGGTGTGCTCGATCGCCCCGCTCTCCGCGCAGGAGCTCAAGGCCCGGGGGATTCCGGACGTTGTTCTGAAGCGCTCTGATTATGTGCGCGTGGGTGCCCATCTCAACGATGTGGACCTTTTCGACCCGGATTTCTGGAAACTCTCGAGGCGTGAGGCAACGCTGATGGACCCGCAGCATCGCCTGTTTCTCGAATGCTGCTGGAAGGCACTTGAGTCGGCCGGGTACGCGCCCACCCAGCATGAGGGGCGGACGGGGGTGTTCGCAGGTTCGTCCTTCCCCCTTTATCTCCTACACCATTTGAAGGGCGGCGGCCTCATCGATCCCACTAACGCTCCGCTCGCCTTCCTGACGGATCTCGGCAACGACAAGGACTATCTTGCCTCGCGCGTGTCCTACATGCTGAACCTCAACGGCCCAAGCATGGCGGTGCAAACCTCATGCTCAACTGGGCTAGTGACGATTGCGGTCGCCGCTCAGTCGCTCGCGGCCGGCTATTGCGACATGGCACTGGCAGGTGCAGCGAGCATCACCTTTCCTCAAGCGGGGTATCAGTATGTCAAGGACTTTATCAATTCTTCGGACGGTGTGTGCCGAGCCTTTGATGCCGATGCCAATGGCACGGTGCTTGGAGATGGGGTAGGGGTCGTCGTTCTCAAGCGCCTCGAAGATGCGCTTGCGGCGAACGACCCGATCCACGCAGTGGTAAAAGGATGTGCCATTAACAACGATGGCCGCGCCAAATCATCCTTCTCGGCGCCTGGCGCGCGAGGCCAGGCCGATGTTGTGCGCCAAGCACTTGCCTCCGCGGCACTCGGCGCTGAAGACGTGGAGTACATCGAAACTCATGGCACCGGCACCAAGGTCGGCGACCCGATCGAGGTCCGCGCTCTGGCAGAGGCTTTCGCGGAACAAGACGAGACGGGCAACGCCTGTGCGCTCGGGTCGATTAAACCGAACATCGGGCATGCCAACTTCGCCGCGGGGGTCGCGAGCTTTATCAAGACAGTTCTCACCCTTCAGCACGGGGTGATCCCCCCGACCATCAAGATCAACCGGCTGAACGAAGATCTGGGTTTGGAAGACACGCACTTCTTCGTCAATGAGCAACTGAGACCTTGGCCCCGTCCGCAGGGGCGCCTTCGAACTGCCGGAGTCACTGGCCTCGGTATCGGCGGAACCAACTGCCATATCGTGCTGCAGGAATGGAACAGCGACAACGCAAGGGCTTGGCCCGGATCGGTCGCGCGGGGATCTCACGCCCTTTGCCTTTCTGCAAAGACCCCCTCGGCGCTAGGCCGGGCCTGCCGGAATCTAGCCGTGTTCCTACGGCGCAAGCGCGAGATCGATCTCGGTGACGTCGCCCACACGCTACGCGTGGCGAGATGCCAATTCAATTATAGAACAGTCGTTGTGGCTCGCAACTTGGACATGGCCATCGCGAAGTTAGAAGAAGAGGCGGATCGTGCGGCTGATCGGACGCATTCTTCACCGTCGATCGGGTTCATGGTGCCGGGCTGCGGGGTGCAGCACCCGGGAATGTTCAAGGATCTGTTCGATCACGTGCCGGACTTCCGCAATGCTTTCCTGACCTGTGTGGCCGCTAGTCGCCTGGTTCTGGATCGTGACCTGGAGAAGGTCATGCTTGGGGAAGACGACGGATACGCGACCGCTTCCTTCGAAGAAATCAGTGTCATGGTTTTCTCAGTGCAATACGCCATGGCGCGTTTGCTAGAATTGTGTGGAGTGCGTACCGATTATCTGGTCGGACACAGCATGAGCGAATACGTCGTAGCCACCCTAGCGGGCATACTGAAACTTGAAGATGCTATTCGGCTGACGGTTGTTCGTAGCCGCGCGATGGTGAATCTTGGTATCGACGGTGCTATGCTTGCGGCCAGATGCGGCCCGGACCAGGCTGACCGTATCCTTATGGAGGACGCTTGGCGTGATCGAGCTGAAGCTGGCGAGATCAGCGTTGGTGTCGTGAACTCAAATACCGGCGTCATGTTCACCGGCAAGCGGGAACTTCTCGAAATGCTTAAGGGGAGGCTCGAACAAGTACAGATTCCCAATCACGTCATTAGTACAGCTGGCGTCGCCAGCCATTCTCGGCTGATGAAACCAGCGGCTGAGATCATCGATGCGCAGGTCCGCATAGTTGAAAAGCGATTGCCGGATGTGGCCATTGCTCTGAATTCAGGATCCCTGCATGGGGCGAAAGTACCCTTACCGGAGAGCCACTGGAGTAGGCAAGCAACTGGGACTATCCGATTCGATCGCTCTATCCAGACCATGGTCGCGGCTGGTGTAACTGCACTCATTGACCTTGGCCCTTCGCGCAATCTGGCGCGTTTCGCACATGGAGCGATCAACCCAGAGGATCGCAAGACCAGAATCCTGTCGATTGTCCCAGCCCGCGCGCGACGAGAACGATGAAGAGTCCACTGACCGCCATGTCCTTCTGGAATGCCTCGGGGCACTCTGGGCCGCGGGTGTTGCGGTGGATTGGAAGCGGGCCAGTGATCAATTGGAACCATTCGGTACTCGCCGGCGCCTTCCCCTTCCAACGTACTCATTTGACGGTCACCGTTGCTGGCCGGACGATCAGCCTGCGGGCCTGACTCTTCCGCGTCAGCCTGGGGAGCGAGAACGGCACAGGGAGGCAGTGTTCACCTATGCGCAGACTTGGACAGAGAAAATGCTTCCCCGCGCGGCTCCCGGTGGCGGAAGTGCAAAGGCGCTACGTTGGCTGGTGCTCGCCGATCGGCCGTTTGGCGAGGCGGAGCGCGCTGAAGACATGCTTGCAAACAGCATCACGCGGCAGTTGGAGGATGCGGGTCATGAAGTTGTCCGTGTTTGCCGACGAGCCAAACCCTCAAACTCGTCCGTAAAAATCAAGGGATCTACAATCTTCATTGATCCCACCCGAGAAGGCCTAAAGGCGTTCTTCGACGCCGAGATTGCTTCGGTGCGCCCCGCTGACCGCATTCTCTGCCTCTGGCACCTGAGCGGCACAGCGGATCCGTGCGAGGATCCGGGCATGGTGCAGACTCATCTTTTGCGGAGCTACGACGCCATACTCGATTTGGCGCGAGTTCTTTCCACACTGGCGCTCCAGACTCCGGTCGACCTCTGGATCGTTGGTGACAAAAGCGTTCAGGTCGATGAGGAACCTGTAGATCCCGAAAAAGCGTGCGTCTTCGGTCCCGCCATCGTGCTACCGCAGGAGAACCCAATGGTTGATTGCCGGGTTGTTGATCTGAATATCGATGACCCGAATATAGGCTATCAGCTAGGGGCTGAAATAGGACGTGACGTGCCTGGTGCCGATGCCATAGTCGCGCTCCGTGGAAACCGACGGTGGGGGCCGCATTTTTCCGAGGTGGCCCTCGCCTCACAGATTTCCGGACGGGAGACCCTGCGATCAAAGGGCGTTTATCTGATTACCGCAGCTCTCGGGCGGATCGGCCTTTCCTTGACGGAATATCTCGTAAGCCTTGGGGCCACAGTTGTCGCGATTACCCGCCCGTCCGTACCCGACCATTTGAGTTCAGGGCGCGCGGATCTCGATGAGGATGGCTGGACACGCCGACTGGCCGCGCTTGACGGCTCAAAAGGTCAGGTGGTTCTTCGTCAGGGCGACGTATCCGATTTCGACAGCCTGTCGGGCGCGCTCGACTCAACGGTTCGGGAATTCGGGCGGATCGACGGAATCTTTCACGCCGCGGGACTGGCCGATCTGAAGTTCCTTTCAGAGATGAAGGACACGACATCTGCCGGTGAGTTCGCCTCCAAACTCGTGGGGATAAGCAATGTTTACCGTGCTATCCAGCGGTTACAGTCCACTCACGGGCAATCGCCGGAGTTCGTGTTCCTTTTCTCGTCCCTTGCCTCCATCCTCGGCGGACCGGCGATGGCCGCCCACGCGGCGGCCAACAGGTTCATGGACGCCTTTGCACGCCAGGTGCAGGGCAAACTCGGTGTCCGGTGGATCAATTCGAACTGGGATGACTGGGATTACTCCTACGATGAGCAGGTGACTGCCGCGTACCGGACACGCCAGGCGGAGGATTTGGCGCTCAGTTCCGACGAGGGGATCAACATCATCAAGCGTATACTGGCGACCATTGACAACGGCCAGGTTATAGTAGCGACGCGACCCTTTCCTCCTCGTGTGAGGCAATGGGTCGACCAGGTCCGGATAATCACACCCGACGAGCAACCAGACGAACAGAACAGATCTCCGCCCGAAGAAGTCCGAACAGGGAAGGACGAAGTGTTGAGACACGGCGATCCGAGGAGCATATTCCTTGATGAAGTGAAGAATCTTCTCGGCGCCGAAGAAATCGGATTGGACGACAACTTCTTCGATGTTGGTGGGGACAGCCTTCTCGCCGCAGAACTTCAGGCTCATTTGACTAAAAGCGACCGCTGGAGGTCGCCGCAGTTGGATGAGATAATTGGGGCGGCGACGTTCGGTGACCTGTATGAGCGAATATGCAGCGGTGACCACTCGTCACGATAGTCACAGCGGAAGGAGCGGAGCATAGTACGCCTCAAGCTATCCAGGGCGGGACTGCAGGTTACGACGAACGAAACATCACTGGCGAGCCCCAGCCGTCGCAGAAAGGATCCCGGTAATCAAATCTTCACAGGGTCTCTGAATGTTAGGGATCACCATCCGAGAAGCCAAGAAACATCTTCCGCCCTCTGGACTCTGTTATCGAATTCGAACACTGGCTAAATTGCGTGAGAGTCCCGTCCGGAAACCTCAAGGGGCCAAATGCTGGATATTATTAGGTTTCATCAACCGAACATCCTCGTAGGGATTCGCCCAATAGAACGTGTCGACGAAGCCGCGTTGTTCGATTCCGAAGCTGCTGCACTGGGCCGCGCTGTTGCCAAAGTCCGTCGCCAAAGCGGTGCGGCTAGAATTATTGCCAGAACACTCCTGGGTAAAGTTGGACTTCCGCCGATGCCTATTTTAAAAACGAACTCTGGCGTTCCGACTTGGCCAGCCGGCATTGTTGGCTCTTTGGCCCATCACGATACAGTAGCAGCGGCCGCTATTGCAGACAAGAACGCCATCGGCGCGCTGGGTATTGACATTGAACCGAATGAACCTCTTCCGGACGGTTTGATTGACTTGATTGCAACTCCCAGGGAACAAGGCATGTACGATTCACGTTTGCTCCAGCGGCGAGACCTGTTCGTTCTTAAGGAGGCCATCTATAAGGCTTGTTTCTCACTATACAATGAAAAGCTCGGGTTTCACGACGTCGAGACTGACATCAAATCCAACACGGGATACGTAAAGAAGATCGATTGTATTTTTTCCATTGAGCTATACATCTCTAAAGATATTATTGGCTTGGCCTATCAGCATTGATCTGAAGATAAGCTATGAGTAGTTTAGTAAAAATCTGCGGCTGCCGCAAGATTATAGATCTAGGATTTCTATAACGCTCCTCGCATTTATCGAGGCGCTTGCACCTGAGCCGACGCAGATAAAAGAACCGCAAGAATTCGCCCCAGTATCTGTGCGCCATCGGGTGAATTGAAGGACACTTCACGCCGAGTTGTGGGCGGCGCTGGAGAATGATGTTTGAAAGGCGCGTTCATCAAGGCTGGCATGCTGAGCGCAAAGCGGCAACTACGACCTTCGCATCGGGCGGAAAACTGTTCAGGTAATCGAAGCCGGCGCTCCATTGCTTCTATGATCTGTGGCACCGTTTGATTACCGGCCTGCTGGCGTGGAGCGCTCAGCGAATTTCGATGTCAGTGACGTTTAAGCGGTACCACGATGCGCCGGGAGTGATCCTGATTTGCGTGCGCTGGTACCTGGCCGTGCGCCTCAGGTAAAGCGCGGGTCACTGGCGACAGGTGCCCAGCATCAACGCATGCCGCGGCTGCCGCTACCAAAGCCGGCCTCACTCGGATTTCTTGAACGAGCGGCTTAAGCGTCAAAAAGCATAGTACATTTGCCGAACAGGGTCCGTGGCCAGGAAAAGTTATGGAAGAGGTTTGAAGAGTGGCGAACCGTAAGCCGAATGCGGCTTTTTTGCGTTCCAAGAGAAGTCCTCGTGCGCCCGTTCAGGGAACAACCCGTCGTGAATGCGGCGTGCCAGCACAATCGCTCTATCGCCGTCGGGTTCCACGTGAACGCGCGGCGCGCGACCTGCAAATTCGGTAATAACGGTGCTTGATTCGTGACAAATCGAGAGAGAACCCGCCGACCTCAATTGTTGTATCGCAAAGTCCGCATCACTTGTAAAGGCAAATGTAAGCGATCCCATGTTGCTCTAGCGGTGTCCCAAATGTGTCAAGCCGCTCAAGGATTGAGCAGGCTTGGTGTCGGTCGGCTACGTTGGAGAAGCGCAATAGCGTTGCGTCTCGAGCCAGAACGACGGAGGGCGTATTCTCACCATCATGGCACACCATTGTGCCAATGGTCTCCTCGTCGTTGCGCAACGACTTGCAGACGATCGTGACACCATGATGCTCGGCGTGGCGTATGGCCCTGTAGTGAAGCACCTTTGCCCCGAATCGTGACATCAGGCTGATAGTGCTATACGCAATTTTCGGGACAAGTCTTGCTCCTGGGATGCAATACGGATCGGCTGTAAAGGCCGGGTACGTCCGAGTAGATTTCGCAATCCTCAGAGCCAAGCATAGATGCAATGACGACCGCTGTTAGATCGGAGCTGTTCCTGCCTAACATAGTCAATCTTCCAGATTTATCGATTGCCTGGGCGCCTGCCGCAATGACGACGTCATGCTGCTGCAAGGCCGCCAACAGCGGTTCTGGATCTATGTCTGTTATCGAAGCGCGGCCGAACTCTGAATTCGTATGGATGCCCAAAGTATAGCCACATAGGGAAGTCACGCGAATTCCTATCCGGCTTACCGCAGCTTCGAGCAAACGTGTGCTTAGCATCTCTCCCGTTGCGAGCGCGGCGTCAAGATTCGATGGAGACGCTCGATCATTAACCTCAAGTATCATTGCCTTTAGATTGTCTGTCGTCCCCGCCATAGCACTTACCACCGCGACAATCTTGCCCGCTCCGACGGACAATCGTTCGGCTAAGTGCGAAGCGATTTGCCCATAATCTCGTGGATGCAAGAAGGACGAACCACCAAATTTAAGCACGTTCGCTTTCATGTTACCCCTAGCTTTTTTTGGAGTGCCGTAGTGAATGTACCTACTTTCGCGACGACCTTATCCTGTTCTAAGTAGTTAAGAATGTTGCGTCGATGTGCGTCCGCTGTATTCAGGCGAGTATTACTACCTTCGCCCAACCCGATTGCAGACTGGAACTGATCGTATAATCGGAAGCGATTTGTTGTCCCAAAGATTCGGCGAATTTATTTTAAAAAATCTTTTACAATATTTCGGTGCCGGCGGCGTGATATGGAATGTCTTGAGCAATTTCGGCGGGCCCCTGCTGCCGCAGTGCCTTGCATCGGATCGGTGAGGATGTGAGCGAGCGGCACGCTATCGTTCCGGCGCAGCTGGATCGTCGTGCGGCGGCCCAAATATGCCTGCCGGCCTGCGAGGACGTTGTGGTTCAGGCTCCGGCGCCCGCCCGGCTGATCGAGGGTGGTCTTCCGACCGAAGCGACGGTCGCCCAGGTGCTGGTCTCTAGAGTAAATATGCCGATCATCTGCCGCTCTATTGTCAGGCGCAGATCTATGCCCGGCAGGGCATCAATCTCGATCGCTCCACGCTCGCCGACTGGGTCGGCCGCGGCGCCTGGCACCTGCGTCCGGTGCATGAGCGGCTGATTGGCAAGCTGAAGGCTTCGCCGAAACTCTTTGCTGACGAAACCACCGCGCCGGAGCTCGATCCGGGCCGCGGCAAGACGAAGACAGGCCAACTCTGGGCCTATGCCTGCGATGTCCGATCATGGAATGGCGGCGACCCGCCGGCGTCGCCTAGAGCACGTCCTGTTTAATCCGGTTCATATCCTGCGGCTTTGAAGTAGTTGGCACATTCGGCTGGGGTGAAGAGGTCGACGACCGCGCCGACCACGTCCCACA
>SAQL01000066.1 GCA_004020645.1 Mesorhizobium sp.
AGGGGGTCAGTTCTTCGTTTCGCCCAAGGGGTCAAATCCTCACTTCGCTTGACAAATCCTAGGCGTTCTTCCCGTCCCGAAAGGCCTTGAGTTCATCGGGATTGTGGCGACGGGCGAACCAGTCGGGCATTAGTTCCTGGGTATCCATGGGACGGCGGGTGCCTTCGGCGACAATCTCGGCAATCTGGGCGTACTCAAGGTACGAGGTATCCGATGGGAGCCACCCTAGGAGACGGAAGTCCCAAAGGGTCGCTAGGACATCCTTGATGCTCTCGACGTTGAGCCTGTGGTTATCTCGAGTTCTTTGAAGGTCTTTCGTTGAGCAGCCCTCGGGAACCATTGCCCCACAATGGGCGAGCCTTCGAGCGGTTCGGGTGTAGCGTACTGGCAGAGGAGCATGCCGACTGTGATGCCAGTTGCGACCAACGGGGAAAGTCGCCGCTAGAGAGGGTCCAGCGGGAATCGAACGCATTGCATCGATTGCCGCAGTAACTTCGGCATCGGCGGTATAGGTCATAGGTTGTCCATAGATATTGTGTTTGAGGCGCAGGAAGGCGCAAGATATCGTAGGTTGCCCTCGGCGGTCAGAAGGAACCACCTAGACAAAAACAGGGAACAGACGTGAGGACACGTTGGTATCTCAGTATGAGGGGGAAATTAGCTCGGCTCTCCCTGTCGCGGAAAACAAGGAAGAAGAAAAAATTCTTCCGGTATATGTCCTCTATGGGTACCTAATTATTTTATTCTAAGCGACCCCGCTTTTTAGGGGTGTTACGGGAATAATTTTCTCCTTAGGCCTAGTAAGGGCGGGTTGCGTCTGTTTCGATGGAACAGGGGATTTCAGTCGGCGCGCCCCCGTGTAATCAACCTGGCTCTCTGGTGCCGTCGAAAACGATGGCGTGGGTGTAGCCGCTTCGCATAGTGACCATGGCTCGCCTGAGGGTCTTGCTGGCGCTCTCAAGGTCGATGCGCTGCACGAGACTGGAGATCAGCCCTTGGGCACCCTTCCTGTCTTCCTTGGCCAGTCGCCTGATCTCCTCTTGATCTGCCGTAAAGTCCATCACAGCCGCCGCGCTCTCACGATACCTCGCGTCATTCTCGCGGATGGCCACTATCTCCTTTCGCTTCACCTCTATCTGGCGCGACAGTTCATCGGCCTTCGCCAAGAGGACCTTGCGGACATCAGCGGTTTCAGCCTCGGCGATACCAGCAAGGACGTTGGACTGCTTGGCCTCAAGGGCACCTATGGTTTCCTCAAGTTCCCGTGAGAGATCGGGGGCCGACTGGTCCTGCGGTACAGGAACAGCCAAGAACCCAACGCGGTCAAGCAACTCCCGCTCGAACTGGTCATAGCGCCAGTTAGGTGCAGTGCATCCTGTGCGCTTGAACGTCTTCCCGGTGCAGATAAAATATCCCCAGGACACCCCGCCCTTCTTGGAGGACGTGAGAACCATCGGGGAGCCGCAATGGCCACAATGGACCATCCGGGAAAACAGATTTGATGTGCGGCCCACCTGTCTACCGTGGAGGCGCGCCTTGGTGCGCTGCCGGGTGGCCAGCCATTCCGTCTCACTGATCAGTGCAGGGAAATAGCCGGGCACCTCCTCGCCTTTGAGGACGAGGCACCCATAGGTGGCTGGGGAGCGGAGGACATCACCAACGACGACCTGAGACCAAGTGTTCCCTGCGGAGCTTGGGATGCCCCGAGTGTTTAGAATTTGTGCGATGGCCTGCTGCCCGTGTCCCTCCTTGGCAAGCTCGAAAATCAGCCGCGCGTCGTCGGCGCGTTCATTCAGCTCGTTCGAGTCGCGGTCAATCCAAAAGGGTAGCTTCGCAACCTTGATCCGCCCACCGCTTGCGACAGCTGCCTTCGCTTTCGTAGCCTTACGCTCCCATGCCCCTTTGACATTGTGAGAGAGCCTGAGCGCGTAGTCGTTTGCTGCCTTCATCATCAACAGCGATGAAATCGACTGCATGATATCGTTGCGATATCCATCCCAAGTGTGAACACGATTGTCGATCAGCGTCACGACGGTAACGCCAAGTTTTAGGATGCCCTCGAAGCTATCCCTGGCGTCCATCGGGTTTTGACGACTGAACCTGTCCATCGCCTCCAGCAGTAGGACTGTATCGTGGTGGATCGTTCCAGACTTCACGCCATTGATGAAGCGGCCCAGCCCCTGTTCGAGATTACGACCTTTGAACGCGCTCACGCCATCATCACGCAACTGCCTGTCGAGGGTGAGGCCGAAGGATATGCAGAAGTCCTCAGCGTTCTTGGTTTGCCGGGCTAAGCTGTCGCCACTGGCTTGCTTGCCAGAACTCCAGCGAGCGTAAGAGATTGCATTGCGGCCTTTAAGGTCACGGGGCTGTAGCATGGTTAGGGCGTCTCCGTTGGTCTGGAGATCACCCGATATCAGTCTGTAGAGTTAAAGTCTAGTCCAGGTCTGGCTCCTGCAGATCAGGCCGCCGAGCACGCAGCCGCTCATCTTGAGCGAAGCGCCCGAGACCGAGGCCTTGCCCGAATAGGTCTTGTCGGTTTCCGGGTCGGTTATGGTGCCGGTATATTTGTTGGCGCCGGACACCTTGAACGAACCGATCCGCTTGCCGGCAAACTTGCCTGATTTGAGCGTGATCGAAAATGCACCGCCGCCGCTTGAGATGGCGGCGGTCGAACCGGCTTGCGTTTTCCAGTTGCCTTCGATCGGATCGGCCCAAGCCGCGCCGGCCATGATCAAGGTGGCCGCAAGGGCCATGCTGATTTTGCGAAACATGTTTCTCCTCCCTGTGGGCATCCGGCCGGGTGTTCCGCCCCGCCGGTCTGCCTTTTACGCAAACGTAAGCTAATTCACCTCCCGACGAAACAAAAGCGGTGCCGCAGCGGAAGACTTCAGGATTTTCTGGCCGCTAGAAGCGGTCTCATCGGTGGGAAATGAAACGTTCGCAACTCCGTCTTTGTCTCCCGTGGTTAGCGGAGTCTTGATCTTCGCCTCGCAAATTTTCGTCAAATTTGGCGCAAACCGGCGCAATTGCTGGCTTTGCATCCTTAACGAATTCTCGCGTTTACCTCTTGTTTTAGCTTTGTTTTCCTCAAATTAAGCACGCCACTTAACCGCGGATTCAAGCCTCCGGCTCATTCTCGAAAGCATCGAAAGAGCGGCCGCCCCAAGGGTTTCCAAGGGACAGAACGAGGCAGCTCTCGGGAGCCTGACAGGGGCTAGAACAGGGGATTGAAATGGCACGTTTTGAAATGCCTGAAGCCGGCTTCGGCGCCATGGGGGCAACTGCCCAGGCCGACATTCTTTTGGAACTGGGCATGATGTATGCGACCGGCCGCGATTGCGAGACCGATGTCGTCGCCGCCCACAAATGGTTCAACATCGCTGCGATCAAGGGCTCGGCCCGCGCCGCGGAACTGCGCTCGGAATTGTCGGCCGCCATGTCGAAGGTCGAGATCGCCAGGGCGCTGCGCGAAGCCCGCGAATGGATGACAATGCACTAAGTCCAGCCTGAGTTCATCAGGCCCTGAGTTCATCGGGCACTGAGTTGATCGGGCACTGAGATCACCGACAGGGACGCTTCAGGTCAAGGCTGCTCAAGACGGCCGGACCGGCAAGAACAAGGCCGCGCAAGACGGTCGTACCTACAACGACAAGAACGCGGCAGGCCGGATACGGCCAAGCTGCGCGACGGACAGGGAAGGCGAGCGGTATTCGGGCGCGGGAGCGTTCGGGATGGTTCGATCGACAAAAGCCGCGACCGGCCGGAACAAGGCCGGCGCGGCTTTTTGCGTTTTCGACCATGATCCCAAAAGTGGAAACCGGTTTTTGGAAAAAGATCATGGTCAGACAGAATGGCGGCAGGCCCAATCGAGTGCCGCCGATGCGCCTAGACAGGCTTGGCGAGGGGTGAAATTCTCCCACCTATTCTGGAAGAGGCGCGGCCGAAGCGGCCGTGCGCGGAGTGGAGGAGTTGTATCGCCATGAAAAAGTTGGTTATTTTGAGCGCGGCCATTGTCGGCCTGGTGATGAGCGCGCCGATTGCCTTCGCCGAAGACATCACCTTTTCGGTGGTCGGACCGATGACCGGACAGCTTGCCACCATCGGCGACCAGTTCAAGCAGGGCGCGCAAGCCGCCGCCGACGCGATCAACGCCGCTGGAGGTGTCGAAGGCCGCCAGATCAAGCTCGACGTCCAGGATGACCAGTGCGATCCGAAGCAGGCGGTTTCGGTCGCCAACCGCATCGTCGCCAACGGGGTCAAGTTCATCGATGGCCATGCCTGCTCGGGCTCGAGCATCCCGGCCTCGGCCGTCTATGCCGAAGCCGGTGCGCTGATGATGAGTCCGGCTTCGTCGAACCCAGAGCTGACGGACGCGGCGGCGAAAGCCGGCTGGCCGACTATCATGCGCCTTTATACGCGCGACGATGCGCAGGGCGCCTTCATCGGTCCATGGATCGCCAAGAAATATGCCGGCAAGAAGGTCGTCATCATGCATGACAAGAGCGCCTATGGGCAGGGCGTGGCCGATGCCGTCAAGGCGACGATGAACCAGAACGGCCTCAACGAGATCCTCTACGAGGGCATCAACGCCGGCGAAAAGGACTACTCGGCGCTTGTCACCAAGCTCAAGGAACTGAAGGCTGATGTGGTCTATTTCGGCGGCTACCACCCCGAGGCCGGCCTCATCCTGCGCCAGTCGGCGGAACAGAATCTCAAGTTCCAGCTGATCATGCCCGACTCGATTGCCACGCCAGAATTCTGGCAGGTTGCCGGCCCGGCCGGCGAAGGCACCATGTTCGTCTTCCCGTCGGATCCGCGGGCGAAGCCCGAAGCCAAGGAAGCCATCGAAAAGATCAAGGCGGGCGGCTTCGTGCCCGAGGGCTTCACGCTGTTCTCCTATGCCGTGATCCAGGCCTTTGCCGAGGGTATCAAGCGCGCCGGCAGCGACGACCCGGCCAAGGTTGCCGAAGCGCTGAAGAACGGTGAGCCGATCAGCACCGTCGTCGGCCCTGTAACTTTCGACGAAAAGGGCGACCTCAAGAACGTCAGCTACGACATCAACCAGTGGCACGACGGCAAATACGCGCCGATCCAGCCGTAACAACTGGCGTGCCCTAGCGACAATCGGAGATGGCCGGGTCAACCCCGGCCATCTCATTTTGGGAGTGCGTTTTCGGCGCGCGTCATCGACGTCGCCTCGTGGAGGAATAGCATCAGCCGTGGACTTCCTCGGCAAAACGCACCAGCACGGTCCCGTCGGTGACCTGCGCGCCCTCTGTGGCGATCTCGGCGATGGTCCCGTCATGAGTGGCGGAAATCGTGTGTTCCATCTTCATCGCTTCCAGGATCAACAGCGGCTGGCCCTTGATGACGGCCTCGCCTCTTGCCGCGCGCACCAGCTTGACCAGGCCCGGCATCGGCGCCCGCAGGCTGTCGGAACCGGCGGCGATTTCGTCGGCCCTCGCCAACGGGTCCGGCACCGCGAAGCTGTAGCCGACGGCGCCTTCGAACACGGTGACGTGGCCGGACCAGCGGGCAAGGCGAGGGGCAGCGCGAAGATCAAGCGCGCTGTCATAAGGTGCGTTCAGCGCCACTTGGAAGCGTCCGTCCGGCCGCACCGACACAAGCGCGAGGATCTCATCCTCGCCGTAGCGCAGTCGCGTGCGCCGCGGAACAGTGTGGAAATGCGCATAGCCGGCAAGCGACGACCACGGGTCGTCTGTCGGCGCCTGAGTCCCGGCGCCGGATGCCGCGAGCGCGGCTGCGGCGACGATCTCATTGCTCGGCGGCGGTACCGCGGTCAGCGCTCGCTGATGCCTACCGATCAGGCCGGTATCGACATCGCCTGCCGAAAAATCCGCGTCAGCGGCAAGAGCAGCGAGAAAAGCGGTGTTGACGGTCGAGCCGGCGATCTCGGTCTGCGAAAGAGCTTTGCCTAGTGCTTCGAGTGCCGCCTGCCTGCCCTTGCCGTGCACGATCAGCTTGGCAATCATTGGATCGTAGAAGGGCGAGATGGCATCACCGGCCCGCACGCCGGTCTCGATCCGCATGCTGGCGCCCTCGGGCGCGGTATCCGGAAACTTCAGATGATGCAGCGTGCCCGTCGCCGGCAAAAAACCCTTTGCCGCGTCCTCGGCATAGATACGGGCCTCGAAGGCGTGACCGGAAAGCATGATCTCGCTCTGCGTCTTCGGCAGCTTTTCGCCGGACGCCACCCGCAACTGCCACTCGACCAGATCGGTGCCGGTAACCATTTCGGTGACCGGGTGCTCGACCTGCAGGCGGGTGTTCATTTCCATGAACCAGAAGCGGTCGGCCTTCAGCCCTTGCGAGGCATCGACGATGAACTCGATCGTGCCGGCGCCGGAATAGTTGATCGCCTTGGCGGCCTTCACCGCCGCCTCCGTCATCGCCTTGCGCAATGCCGACGTCATGCCGGGGGCGGGGGCTTCCTCGATCACCTTCTGATGGCGGCGCTGTGCCGAGCAGTCACGCTCGTAGAGATGCACGACATTGCCGAAGATATCGCCGAATACCTGAACCTCAATGTGGCGCGGCTTCTCTACATATTTCTCGACCAGCACGCGATCGTCGCCGAAAGCGGCCTTGGCCTCGCGCCGTGCACCCGACAGCGCCTCGGAAAAGTCGTCGGGATGTTCGACGCGCCGCATGCCCTTGCCGCCGCCACCGGCGCGCGCCTTGATCAGGACGGGATAGCCGATCTCGCGTGCCTTGGAGGCGAGCAGCACGATCTCCTGCGCCTCGCCGTGATAGCCCGGCACGACAGGCACGCCGGCCTTCTCCATCAGCCGCTTGGCCGCGTCCTTCAGCCCCATGGCGCGGATCGAGGCGGCCGACGGGCCGATGAAGACGAGCCCCGCCGCCGTCACCTGGTCAACGAAATCAGGGTTTTCCGACAGAAAGCCATAGCCCGGATGGATGGCTTCAGCGCCGGTGGCCAAAGCTGCCGCGACAATCCTGTCGCCGCGCAGATAGCTTTCACCGACCGGCGAGGCGCCGATATGCACCGCCTCGTCGGCCATCTCGACATGCAGGGCCCCGGCGTCGGCGTCGGAATAGACGGCAACGCTACGCACGCCCAGCTTGCGCGCCGTGCGGATCACCCGGCAAGCGATCTCGCCGCGGTTGGCGATCAGGATTTTGGCGAACATACGACCTCCAAACCAGAACTTGCCGCCAACGGCGCGAATGCCCTTTCACGCGAGCTGTGGCAACACCCTGCTTTGCAGTCCGGCCATTGTCAAAGGATCGGTAAGCCAGGCCTAGTTACTTGGAGGGGGCGATCTCGCAGGCTCCTCCAGTCGTGACCTATTTGGACGCGGCGATCCCGCAGCCACCGGCCGCCGTCTTGACCTTCCACCTCGTCAAGCCGGCCTGGCAATTGCGCAACGCACTCTCTTCCGCGGCCTGTTGCGAGGGTGCGTTGAGCTCGGAGCCGCAGATGATGTAGAGGTCGCTGACGCGCGATTGGAACGTCGTCGCATAGGCTGAATGGCCGTTGGCTGCCACATAGGCCTTGTAAGCTTTGGTGCATTCGGACTTCGGGTTTCCCGACAGGGCCGGCCAGAACCGGGTATCGCCTTTGTTCCCCGCCAGCGATTCCGCCGCTCCCACGTAGGCACCACTAATATAAGCAATCCCGCAAGTACCGACACAGTTGTTTTATGAAAAATCTGCAGTCTCATCTTCACCCAATCCCCATTGGTATTTGCAATGAGCAATAGCCGCGATTCTTTCATCTGGCCAGATCGGTGAATGAAAATAAATCTGAAAACTATGGATGGATTTTCTTACCTGTGCCGGTCACGCTCCGCCAAGCAGCAACGCCTGCTGGTACAGGTCCGCCGTCTGCTGGTCGAAGCAGCAGAAGATGACGGTTTCCGGAACCGCGTTCTGGCCGATGAAGGCACTCACGGTGCCAACTGCGATCTGGGTCGCCTGGTCTTTTGGATACCGGTATACACCGGTCGAGATCGCCGGAAATGCCACCGTCCGGCAATCCTTAGCGGCGGCGAGTTCGAGCGACCGGCGATAGCAGGAGGCCAACAACTCGGCTTCGCCTTTGCCGCCGCCTTGCCAGACCGGCCCGACCGTGTGAATGACGTAGCGTGCCGGCAGCCTATAGCCCTTGGTGAGTTTTGCGTCACCGACCTTGCAGCCATTCAGCTTCCGGCATTCGGCCAGAAGCTCGGGACCGGCCGCCCGGTGGATGGCGCCGTCGACGCCACCGCCGCCCAGAAGTGAGGTGTTGGCGGCGTTAATGATGGCATCGACCGCCAGCTTGGTGATGTCGCCGACATGAACGCGAATTCTGGGGTCGATCTCGCTCATCGTCACATCCTGAACACGCCGAAGCTTGTCTCCTCGATCCCGGCGTTCAGCGCGGCTGAAAGGCTAAGCGCCAGCACCTCGCGCGTCTTGGCCGGGTCAATGATGCCGTCATCCCAGAGCCGGGCGGAGGAATAGAGCGGGTGGCCTTCATGCTCGTATTTCATCAGGATCGGCTTCTTAAATTTTGCCTCCTCCTCCGCGCTCCATTCCCCGCCCTTGCGCTCGATCCCCTCGCGCTTGACGACGGCCAGCACGGTGGCCGCCTGCTCGCCGCCCATCACTGAAATGCGGGCATTCGGCCACATCCATAGAAAGCGTGGCGAATAGGCGCGTCCGCACATGCCGTAATTGCCGGCGCCGAACGAGCCGCCGATGATCACGGTTACCTTTGGCACCCGCGCCGTGGCGACGGCCATCACCAGCTTGGCGCCGTCCTTGGCGATGCCGCCGGCCTCGTATTTTCGCCCCACCATGAAGCCGGTGATGTTTTGCAGGAAGATCAGCGGGATCTTGCGCTGGCAGCACAACTCGATGAAATGCGCACCCTTGAGCGCGCTTTCGGAGAACAGCACGCCGTTGTTGGCGATGATGCCGACCGGCATGCCGTTGAGATGGGCAAAGCCGGTGACCAGCGTGGTGCCGTAATTCTGTTTGAACTCGTCGAAGTCCGAGCCGTCGACGATGCGGGCGATCACTTCACGGACGTCATAGGGCTGGCGCAGATCGGTCGGCACGATGCCGTAGAGCTCATCGGCTGCATGAAGCGGCGCAATCGGATCTTGAAGTGCCAGTCCGATCTGCTTCTTTCGATTCAGGTTCTTGACGATGCGGCGGGCGATCGCCAGCGCATGCTCGTCGTCCAGCGCAAAATGGTCGGCAACGCCGGAAAGCCGCGTGTGGACGTCGGCGCCGCCCAGTTCCTCCGCGCTGACGTCTTCGCCGGTGGCGGCCTTCACCAGCGGCGGGCCGCCAAGGAAGATGGTCGCCTGGTTGCGCACCATGATCGTCTCGTCCGACATCGCCGGCACATAGGCGCCGCCTGCCGTGCATGAGCCCATGACGCAGGCGATCTGCGGTATGCCTGCGGCCGACATGTTGGCCTGGTTGTAGAAGATGCGGCCGAAATGGTCGCGGTCGGGAAACACCTCGTCCTGGTTGGGCAGATTGGCGCCGCCGCTGTCGACCAGATAGATGCAAGGCAGTTTATTCTGCAGCGCGATTTCCTGGGCGCGCAGATGCTTCTTGACCGTCAGCGGATAATAGGTGCCGCCCTTCACCGTGGCGTCGTTGACGACGACCATGACTTCGGTGCCTTCGACGCGGCCGATGCCGGCGATGATGCCGGCTGACGAGATGTCTTCGCCATACATCGACCACGCAGCGAACTGGCCGATCTCGAGGAATGGCGAACCGGTGTCGAGCAATTGAGCGAGGCGCTCGCGCGGCAAAAGCTTGCCGCGGCTCTGGTGCCGCTCACGCGCTTCCTCCGAGCCGCCACGCTCGACGGTTGCCGCCTTTTCCGCAATGTCGGCGACCAGTGCCCGCATGCGCGCGGCATTGGCGCGGAAGGTGTCGGAGGCGGGTGAGATCTGCGAGGTGAGGGCGGCCATGGTGGGGTCTATGCCTGAGCCAGGAGTTTGCCGTCGCGGCGTTCGAATATTTTGTCGGACAGCAGATTGAAGCCGTCATTGAATGTAACCTCGATGATCTGGCTGGCCCCGACCTGGGCTTGCGGATTACCTGCGTCGAAGACGAACAGTTGGTCTCGGCGTGGCAGCGCGAGCAAAACATCATCAGGAAACTGCGATTTGATCGACAGCCAGAATTCGTCAATAAGAATTAAGCTGGAAGACAGCATCGTATTACCTTCAACATAATACAGGCAAGCAAAACCGAGTTGGCTGTCGGAGACAATTTTGGGCAGCCATTTCTTCACGTTGTTGAGCGCGATTTCGCGCAAATCCGAAAATTTCCTGCCCGGAAAATCCTTTGGTGCCACAGGTGATATAGAATCCGGTAGGTCCGCCATGTATAGGACTACAATTTCACCAACCAGCGGTTCATACAATAAATCCAGACCCATCGATTTTAGGTGCTCGACATATTGCAAAGTCCGGATCACCGGGATGAGATTGTCTTCGCTGACCTTGGTTAGCCGCGTTTCGGCGAGTCCTCGGACAAATCTGTCTATGGCCGCTTCGGCGTCCTCGTTTGGGTATGAGTTCAGGTAGCCGAACAGGTTTGTAACGTCCGTGGTTACGTCCACATCGCCGATTTTTGTATTGATTTTTGCGGGATCCGATGGCTCCGCGATGGCACTCTCGACGCCCGGGTGCTGTTTTATGGCGGCAATTACAAGCTCCCTGAATTCCGTCAGGTCAGGGAAGCGCTGCTTCTGTGCCTCAGCGCGCCGCAGAAAGCTGGCAAGTGATGTAAGCAGAGCCATCGCAAATATCCCCCGCCTTGTGAATGTATTCGCCGATGACGGACCCATCTATCGCCTCGCCTGTCCCGCAATGCCGCAGTTCATCATAAGATAGGTGTTTGCCGGAACAAGCAATTCACGCTCCTCGGATCGGCGGCGCCGGTTCCGCTTCCACTTGCAAGTCAGCATCACACTCCTTCCGCCATGATTTCGCGCCCGATCAGCCAACGGCGGATTTCGCTGGTGCCGGCGCCGATCTCATAGAGCTTGGCATCGCGCAAAAGCCGGCCGGTCGGATAGTCGTTGATGTAGCCATTGCCGCCCAGCAGCTGGATGGCGTCGAGCGCCATCTGCGTCGCCTTCTCGGCAGCGAACAGCACGCAAGCGGCGGCGTCCTTGCGGCTCGTTTGGCCGCGGTCGCAAGCGGCGGCCACGGCATAGACGTAGGCGCGCGCGGCATTCATCGTCGTATACATGTCGGCGAGCTTGCCCTGCACCAGCTGGAACTCGCCGATCGGCTGGCCGAACTGCTTGCGTTCGTGCACATAAGGTAGTGCCACATCGAGGCACGCCGCCATCAGCCCGAGCGGGCCGCCGGCGAGCACGGTGCGCTCGTAGTCGAGGCCCGACATCAGCACTTCGACGCCGCGTCCTTCCTCATGCAGCACATTGTCGAACGGCACTTCGACGTTCTCGAACACTAGTTCGCCGGTGTTGGAGCCGCGCATGCCGAGCTTGTCGAGCTTTTGCGCGACGGAAAATCCGGCAAAATCCTTTTCGACGATGAAGGCGGTGATGCCGCGCGAATGGAGCTCCGGATCGGTCTTGGCATAGACGACCAGCGTCTCGGCGTCCGGGCCGTTGGTGATCCACATCTTGGTGCCGTTGAGCACGTAGTGGTCGTTGCGCTTTTCGGCACGCAGTTTGAGCGACACGACGTCGGAGCCGGCGCCGGATTCCGACATTGCCAGCGCGCCGACCTTTTCGCCGCTGCACAGCGCAGGCAGATATTTCTCCTTCTGCGCCGGGGTTGCCCAGCGATTGATCTGGTTGACACAGAGGTTGGAATGGGCGCCGTAGGAGAGGCCGACTGAGGCCGAGGCGCGGGAAACCTCTTCCATCGCGACAACATGAGCGAGATAGCCCAAGCCGGTGCCGCCGAAATCCGGATCGGCGGTGATGCCGAGCAGGCCGAGCCCACCGAGCTCGGCCCACAGATGCGCCGGGAATTCATTTGAGCGGTCGATCTCGGCGGCGATCGGCGCGATCTTTTCCTGGGCGAAGCGCCGCACCAGGTCGCGCAGCGCCTCGATGTCTTCGTCGAGCCCGAAATTGAGTGTGTGCGTGTACATGCCGTTCCTCCCGCCGCATGCCCCGAAATCGAATTCGATTTTCGTGAAGGATCATGCGCAAATTCAAAGTGCTACAGCGTCGTTTGCTCGCCGGCACTGTAGGTCGTTGTCGCGTCGTGGGCCTTTGCTCCAACCAGGCGCATCGTCATTGAAAGATATGTGGCGGTTACCTCCGAGATCGATAGCCGCTCGCCCGGCCGGAACCAGACGATGACGCCGGTCATCATCTGGATCAGCGCCATGGCAGTCAGCCCCGTGTCTTCGACGTCGAAGACGCCGGCTTCTGCGCCGTCGCGCAGAATGGCGCGCAACTCCTTTTCATAGGCGGTGCGCAGCTTGAGGATCTGCGTCAGGCGGTCACGCGACAGGCTGCGCAATTCCATGTTCGAGACATGGGTGGAGTGGCGGCGTTCGATGTGGAAGGCGATGTGGTTTTCGACGTAGGCGGCAAGCCGTGTCGCCGGATCGGCCACGACGGGGCGCGCCGCGGCCCACGCCTCGATCAGGCCCTCCATGTGCTCGCGCATCAGTGTGAACAAAAGGTCTTCCTTGGTCGGAAAATAACGGTAGAGCGCCGCCGCCTGGACGCCGACCTCGGCGGCCAGCTGGCGCATCGACATTGCCTCGTAGCCAAGACGCGCGATCAGGCTGACCGCCGCCTCGCGGACCGCTGCTTCGGTCTTTTCCCCGTCGGAACCGGTCGTGCGCGCCATGATCCACCTCGTCGAGAGAGCCGCAATAATAAAACGAACGTCCAATTAATTCAAGGAGCGGGTCGGATTTCCGAAATGATGGCGTTCCTTCGCGCCCCCCTCTGTCCTGCCGGACATCTCCCCCACGAGGGGGGAGATCG
>SAQL01000067.1 GCA_004020645.1 Mesorhizobium sp.
ACCGCTTCACCAACTATTCGATGAAGCCCAAGCCGATCGAGCCCTTGCCCGAGATCTTCCAGGGCGGCTCGTCGCGCGCCGCGCGCGACATGGCTTCGCGGGTCTCCGACTGGTATTTCACCAACGGCAACACGCCGGAGGAGATCCGCGAAGCAGGTCGACGACATCCGTGCCAAGGCGAAGGCCAATGGCCACAAGGTCGAGATCGGCGTCAATGCCTTCGCCATCGCTCGCGAGACCGAGGCAGAGGCGCGCGCAGTGCTCGACGAGATCATCGCCAAGGCCAACCCAGAGGCAGTCCAGGGTTTTGCCGATCAGGTCAAGAATGCCGGCAAGGCCTCGCCGGAAGGCGAAGGCGATTGGGCGAAATCCTCCTTCGAGGATCTGGTGCAATACAATGACGAGGACACGCGCCAGGCGCGCCAATCGGCAAAAGGCTAATGCGATGCTGGCTCTGAGCGGGGTCGGCATTTCCTTTGGCGGCGTCAAGGCGCTGAGCGACATTGATCTCGAGGTCAAAGACGGTGAGGTCCGCGCGGTCGCGTCGTAGCTGGCCACGCTTTTCTGGCGGCGCGAAAGCGCGTGATGCGTGTCCAAAACCTGACAGCATCAGAAAACATGTCACGTTCATTACAACCTGCCATCTTGGGCACTGTGGTGGTTTTCAATGCGCAATCATGCGCTCCCGTGCGCTGAGCGCGCTGGCACGGCCTTTGCTGATTGAGATGCGGCAACATTGGGTGAGGGCTGCCTCATCTCTAAGAGGAAGACAACCTCGCGCATAGAGTGGCGCAACCTTTGGAGAGCAACATGGTCTTGCAGATGGAGCCTCGGATCCATCGATCAAAGGTGGAGACCTGGTCGCCTGGCGAGCCCCTCACGAGCTTCCAGGCTGGCGTCGACGAATTTTGGGCAACTTGGTGCGGAACATGTGTCGCGGCCATGCCCCATCTGGTCCAGCTGCATCAATACAAGAAGAGCGGACTCGGGTTATCGGAGTCGCAACAGGCGAAATGAACAAGCTTGGATGGATCCCAGCTTTTCTCCGAATTCCGACCTCGTTCGTGGTCACCGACGGCCGGCGCAACTTGGACTCTAGAACGGGGCCTGCCCCAAAAATTGTAGGTTTCGAGTGTCGCGGAGCTAGCGGCGCAGAGCTGGATGCGCATGTTTAACGAAGATTCACGTGAGAAGCACAAGCTGGTCGGACGTCGGCTCACCGATGTGATCGCGGCTATCGATGAAATCGGGGCATCGTTTCCGGACAGAATCGCGATTACGCATGGCACGACGGAACTCACATATGGTGAACTGCGAGTCATGTCGGCTAGAATCGCGAGCACTCTACGAGAGCGCTGCGCGGTGGGAGCGGTAGTGAGCTATTGTGGTGCACGAAATCCCAATTGGGCCGCTACAGTAATCGCAATTCTGAAGGGGGGCTCAACATATTTGCCGCTCGACCCATCTTCACCGGCCTTACGCATTTCATTCATGGTCGAGCAGAGCGGATGCACTCTGATTATCGGGCAAGAGCGACCGGAAGCCCTTGGTCTGCTTCAAGAAAACCGTCACGGCAATCGAGAATTCATGACGGTGCAGACCGCGTTGATTGGGGACCGTGCGTCTCCTGCGATGCCCTCTTCGGCTGAGTGCGGTCCCGCTTACATCTTGTTTACGTCCGGGTCGACAGGGTCGCCCAAGGGTGCGACGGTCGAGCGTGCCGGACTAAACAACCATTTGATAGCCAAGATCGATGCGCTTGAGTTGACCGAGAAGGACTGCATCGCTCAAACTGCATCGCATTGCTTTGACATCTCGCTGTGGCAGCTCTTGGCAGGGCTATGCGTTGGAAGCCGCGTCGCGATTATAGACGATGCCACGCTTAAATCTCCGATCGCTCTTCTTAAGGCGCTGCAGGGACAAGGCGTTACAATTGTCCAATTCGTCCCATCGGTGCTTGCCATATTTGTTGAGTATCTGCAGACACTCGCGGCCGATGAGCGGCTTCTCATCGCCTTGCGCATGATCTCCACGGTCGGCGAGCCGCTGACGCCTGCCCTGGCGCGCGCCTGGCTGGCACTGTATCCCCAAGTCCCGATTCTTAATCACTATGGCCCGACAGAATGTGCGGATGGGGTTACCCACCATGTGATTTCTGTCCCGCCTAGTGCATCTGAAGCCTATGTGCCGATCGGCCGGCCGATCTCCAATCTTGAGGTCTATGTCGCCGATGGATGGCGGCTGTGCACGACGGGTGAAGTCGGCGAGATCTGTGTCAGCGGAGTCGGTGTCGCTGCTGGCTATATCAATGATAGCTCGCGTACCAAAGATGCTTTTTTTCGAAACCCGTTCTCCAACCATCCCTCCCATCGGCGCCTTTACAAGACAGGCGATCTCGGACGCTTCAGAGCTGACGGCCTCCTGGAATGTCTTGGCAGGCGAGACCGTCAGGTCAAGATCCGGGGGCACCGAGTCGAGCTTGGAGAGATTGAGTCTCGGCTCTGCACCCATCCTTCGGTAAGTGGCGCCGTCGCCGTAGCACCCGTCAATGAAGGCGTGAAGCTCACAGCAAGAGAAATAACCAAGGCCGACGGAGGGTTCAGGCCAAGACGGATAGTGGCCTATGTATCGGCCCCTCCCGACGTCTTGGAAAGTGGACTCCGAAGCTTTGTTGCCGAAACGCTTCCTGCATACATGGTCCCGGAGCGAATCATTCATATCGATGCCATTCCAATTACCAGAAACGGCAAAGTAGACTTTGCGGCTTTGCCGGACCCGACGACCATTCGCCCTCAGCTGCTGAATCCGTTCGAGGAACCAAAGACGGAACTCGAACAAAAGCTGCGCGATATCTGGTCCAGCGTTCTTCGCATCAAAAGTATCGGCGTGAACGACCAGTTCATGGACCTTGGTGGGGACTCGCTCCGGGCGATGCTTGTATTAGCCCAGCTGCAGAGGCAGCTCAGGGCGAAGGTGGATTTCAGGCTGGTGCTAAATGGGACGGTCAGGTCGCTGGCGGCATCGCTATCAAGCCAATCCGGAACGACACAGAACGTGCTTCCAGCGGGCCGGAAGCACGGACGATCAACGCTGACACGGGTACAGGAACACCTGTGGTTCCTCTGGCAGCTCGATCCGGATGCGAAGAACTACATCATTCAGGGCGGCCTGCGTATACGAGGGACAATGGATCTGACTGCTTTCAATGAAGCTTGGATCGATGTTGTCGGGGCCCACGACGCGCTTTCGGCACGTTTCAGCGATGAAGACGGGCCGGTCCAGATTTTTGATGATCCGCACTCCGCCAGTTTAGAGTTGGTTGACACCACGCACCTTACGCAACAGGACGCTGAGGAGCTTGTGGCGGAGATGCGGCAGACCGAGCTCAACGACGCCTTTGATCTCAGCCATGGCCATTTGTTTCGTGCGCGCATGATCCGCCTTGCCGCGGATGACCACCTAATACTGATAACCGCACACGAAATCATCATAGATGCTTGGTCGATCTCCATCCTGCTCAGAGACTTGCGAACGAGATACTCCAATGCTGCCCCGTTCTCTCCAGGGCATCGTGTGTCACTCTCGGCTTATGCGCTCTGGGAAAGTGTACATGTTACACCGGACTTGCTGGTTGAGCAGCGGCGCTACTGGCGTGGGCAGATTGGCGACAATCCACCCGCGCTTTTGCTAGCGAGTGATCGACCCCGGCCGAAAGGGAATTCCTACCGTGGGGCCTCGCATGCGGTTCCCCTTGGTGAAGAACTGTCCGATCAAGTGAGGGGTTTTGCACGTCGGCACAGGTGCACCACATCCACGATCCTGTTGGCATCCTTTAAGCTCCTGTTGCGGATGTATAGCGGCCAGGACGATGTCATTGTCGGTATACCGCACGTCGTTCGCGACAAAACAGGCACCGAGGAAATTGTTGGATTTTTCCTCAATATGCTACCAATTCGAACCACGATTGATGTCAATAAGTCCTTTGTGGCTCACGTAACTCATGTGCAAGCCCTTGTCAGCGATGCCATCGCGAACTCGGCGTATCCATTCAGTTGGATGGTGAGGGACGCTCGATTGTACCGCGAAGCCGGTCGGTCACCGATCTTCCAAGTCATGTTCAACATGTACTCCGAACCCCAAGAGCCAACGGCCGAACGCGATTTGGATCTGACCTTTCGTGAATATGACACAGGCTATGTGAAGTTCGACCTTACCCTGTATGCGCAAGACCAGGGCGATGAGATTGCGCTGCAACTGGCATATGCAGAAGACATTTTTTCAAGTGACCTGATCGCTCGCATGGCCGCCAATCTTCGCCACCTTATTGCTGCCTGTTTCGAGAGGCCGGCTGAGCCGATTGTCGCCCTGACCTGCCTGTGCCCCTCGGAGGTCGCCATGCTGGACGCGCTCAGGGGCCCTGAGCAGGTATATGAGAACGAAGCTTCGCTCGTGGAAGCCTTCGATCAGGTCAGCGCAAAGAACGACCAGGTGGCGTATTTCGGCGAGTTCGGAGAGATCACATTCGGCCACCTGCGCGAACGCATGGCGGCGATCCAGTCCGCTCTGCGTACCTGCGAGGTAGGGCCGCGCGATATGGTCGCCATGCTGATCGACCGGTCACCTGAAGTGGCCACTACAACTTTGGCTATCCGGGCAATGCAGGCGACCGTCGTGCCTATATCGCCAGATTACCCGAAGGAACGGATCAGCCACGTTGTAAGAGATAGCGGTGCAAAGCTCCTAATTCACGCCCGCGCGGACGAAGAGATCGATTTCGGTGTGCCGTCCGTTAGCTTGTCATCCCTGCAGGAGAGATACGACCCCGCTCGAGCGTTGCACTGCGAGGTCGAGCGGCCTGATAACGGTGTAGCAAGCTTGATCTATACCTCATCATCAACGGGTAAGGCGAAAGGCGTTCTCATACCTGAGTCCGCAATACTAAATCGACTGAATTGGATGTGGCGATGCTTTCCGTTTGATGGCGACGACGTTGTCGTTGTTCAGAAGTCGGCGGCACTTGTTGCCGCTGCATGGGAGTATTTTGGAGGACTACTGAAGGGGGTCCCGACGCTTATCCTGACCGATGACCAATTGCTCGACCCCGACCTCTTGTTGAGCGCCTTGATAAGGCATCGCGTGACTCGGCTATTCGCTTCCCCGCCCATTCTGTCCGGTCTGATCGTCGCTCAAAAACAACATACGGAAACGACCAGCTTGCGCATAGTCACAAGCAGTGCTGAACCGATGCCGCCATCGCTTCCTTCTCGTTGGCGACAGTGCTTTCCAGATGTGCCGCTATGGAATTTTTATGGCGCCACAGAATGCGCGTCTAATGCGGCAGTCTACGCAACATCGGAGGCCGACGATGGCTCCAAAGCTGTGCCGGTCGGGCGCCCAATCGACAATGTGAAGATCTATGTGCTCAATGCACAGTTGGAGCGCGTTCCCGTCGGGGTAGCAGGCGAACTCTGCGTCGCGGGACGCTGCGTAAGCACGGGGTACTGGCGGGACCGAGAGCGAACGAAGCAAAGTTTCGTGCCCAATCCATACGATGACTGCCAATACGGCCTTCTGTATCGCAGTGGCGATATCGCCCGAGTCTCAGCCAAAGGTCTTCTGGAGATTTGCGGTCGATCGGACAACCAAATCAAGCTCCGGGGTTTCCGAATTGAGCTGGAGGAAATCGAAACCGCCCTTGAAGCGCATCCTGGAATTGCCAGGGCCACCGCAGTCGTTCAGGGAGTGGATGATGATCGCCGACTGGTGGCCATAGTGGTCCCAGCTCACGATGGCCTTACCTCAGGAGACATTGTGAATCACTTACGGCAGGAATTGCCATCTTACATGGTTCCATCCGATTTTCGCATGGTGGATCGTATGCCACTGACGGCGAGCGGGAAGATAGATCGTCGTCGCCTCTCATCTGTCCCATCCCGCGAGCTTTGGAGTGCCCAATCCGCTGAGCCGCGCACGGAGCGGGAGCGACTTCTTGCCGAGATCTGGCAAGAACTGTTGAGCGCCAAATCCATCGGGATCGACGACGGTTTCTTTGATGTCGGCGGAAATTCTCTGCTGAGCGTGCGTTGCGTTACACTGGCGCGTAAAGCCGGACTGAGCTTGACCGTTGGCCAACTGTACAGAACGCCGACCATTCGGGAATTGGCCAAGGAAATCGCATCAGCCACGACGATCTCTGCCTTTGAGGCCCCCGATGGACTGTTGCGAGTGACTCCTGCCGTCTCATCTTGGAACAGCCTTGTCGGATTAGGCGAGCACTACAACATTGGCGACCTCTTCTTCCTGCCAGCGGGTCTCTTGAAACTATCAATCCTTGAAGGCGCCCTTGCTCATGTCATTGGTCGGCACGAAGGACTGAGACTTCGAATAGTCCAAACCGAGAGCGGCCTATCTCAGGCAATCGGATCGGTACCCAATCCCCTCGTGGAAGAAATAGATCTGGTCGGCATGACCACGGCAGAACAGCTGACGGTCATCGAAGGCGCCTGCGCAGAGCGTCAAATCGGGTTTCGGTTTGACGGTCAGACATCCCTTGTTAGGCTTTCAGCCTTCCGGACATCAGAGAGCGGCGACTACTATCTGCTTGTTCTGATGCATCACTTTGTAGCTGACGGGACTGGGTACCGACTGTTCCTAAATGCACTGGAAACCGCCTACACTACGCTGGCCGCGGGCGGGACCATTGCAGATTCAGAGACGACGCCTCTGTCTCAGTGGTTAGCGCGATTGGGCCATTACGCAGATAGCGAAGCGCCAACCGAACTCGAATATTGGGAGGGGGTTCGACATGATCTGCTCGATATGCATGTGAGCGATGCTGGCTCGGGTGCAGCGGAATTTTTAGATGAAACTGCAAGAAGGCTCCATAATGCCCGCTTGGAGGGATTGGTAAATGAAGAATATTGCAGCCAACTTTGGAAAGATCAGGCGAAATATTGCATAACGATCGGCGAGAAGGCGACGGCCAGACTTCTCAATGTCTCGGCGACGTCTGCGCAATGCGAGGATTTTGATATATTCCTTGCGGCTGTGTCAGGGGCATTTGGTCGCACTTTCGGGAATTACTCGCTTTGGATCGACAGCCTCACATCGACCAGAGGTGAGTTGTTCGACGACATCGATCCGTCTCAGATCATCGGCTATATCGGCGAACTGGTTCCGCTTCCCTTATATCTGACTGAGAAGGAGTCTCCTCCAGATCGCGCTCGTTCAATATATCGGCAGCGCAACGCGCAGCCGCGCCGGGGGATCGGTTTTCGGGCGATGAAGTTCTTGAATCGGGATCCGGCAGTGCGGAAGCGGATCGATCATTTGCCGTTGCCTAGGATCGGACTGAACTATCGAGCACGACTGCAACGCCATTATCCACGGCGTCTGCTAGCCAGAGATCCGCACTCGCTTTGGATCGGCGAAGATATGAATCAGTCCGCCATGAATTATCTCTTCTGGTTTCGTGTCGGGTACGAAGCTGGTGAGCTTCAAATCGAAGTGAGATACGATCCAAGACAAGTTGGCTACGAAACGACCCGCAACCTCTGCACTATGTTGCGCCAGGAACTGCTCCAGACAATCAATGCATTTGAAGGGTCTCGCCGATCCCCAACCGACGGATGAGTCCAATGTGGGTGGGGGCCGATGAAGAGGGGCAACAGAAAAGCATGGCTGCACCGGCACAACAAATCAATTTTACGGACGACAAGATTTCCCGCCTCATCATGCGACTCGCCATTCCCTCGATTATTGGCTTGTCGATCAATGCGCTTCAGCAGTTCGTGAATGCAATCTTTGTCGGCACACTCGGCGCGCAGGCTATCGCCGCTGTCAGCATGACTTTGCCGATCGTTGTCCTGCTCACGGCAGTCGGACAGGGGATCGGCGTTGGCACAGCATCATTCGTTTCCCGCAATCTTGGCGCTGGCAACTCGCTTGAGGCGAGTCGAGGTGCGACCTTGGCACTCGCTCTCGCTGTCCCGATCGGAGGGACGATTACTGTCGCTCTGCTTCTACATTTGCGCGAGTTTCTCGCCATGCTTGGCGCCAGTCCGACAATCATGCCGGCTGCGCTTGAGTACGCATCGACGCTCTTGTTCGGCTACACTGTTATGCTGCTGAACGTGGTCAATGGGTTTATCGTAAGGGCCGAGGGCAATACACGATTCAGCATGTGGACCATGATTACGGCTTTCGCGCTGAATACTGTACTCGATCCTATCTTCATATTTTTGCTGGATCTGGGCGTTCGAGGAGCGGCGCTTGCGACGCTGTTGTCTCAGATCGCCGCCATCGGCGTCTACATCGCATATTTCCTAAAGAAGCGTGGGATTGTCCGTATCCGAACTTCTTACATTACGTTGAGCGTCGACTGCATCAAGCAGATCGCCGCCATAGGAGCGCCGGCCACTATCACCAGTATTTTGTCTGCTGTTGCATTCATGCTCTTGTATCGGGCTGCTGCACCATTCGGCGACGATTCCGTTGCCGCTGTGGGAATAGCCGTGCGATTGTTAACAATCGGGGCACTGCCCATTGTCGGCTTCTGCATAGGCTCCCAGGCGGTTCTCGGTTTCAGTTGCGGAGCACAGGATTTCGCTCGGGTAGAGAAGGCCGCGAAGTTCATGCTTTCCATAACCGTCCCATTTTCAGTCAGCTTTTCTGCCCTGGTCATGGTTTTTGCCCGGCCGATGGTTTCGCTTTTCAGCGATAGCGAGAATGTAACCGAGATCGCCGTGTCTACGTGTGTTGTATTCCATCTTTTTTTCGGCCTCTTTGGTGTCCAGTACGTTGTGATCACCCTGCTTCAGTCACTGGGGAGAGTACGTCTGAGTGCGGTCGTTTCCCTCGCTAGGCAGGGATATCTTTTCATACCCGCCATACTGCTATTTCCAGTCGTTTGGGGTTTTAACGGACTGTTGGCCAGCCAGGCACTTGCTGAGTTGGTGGCGGGGCTGATTGCTCTGTTTGTAATGCTCGGGCAGATCGACGATCTCAAAGGAATGCGCACTCGCTCAGCCGGGGATCGGGTCGAGGCCAAAAGCTGGCGTGAACGTGGCGACCATTTCGGTTCTGCCCAGGACTGTGGCTGACCAGTCAGATCCAATGAGGAACGCATCTGTGCATGTGTGCATGCGTGTTGATTGTGGAGCAGAACGCCATGCTGGCGCTGGAATACGCGCAGCACGCGTTCGTGCTTGAGCAGGGCAGGGTTGTCCTGTCGGGATCCGCGCAACCGTTAGAGACGATCCAGCTGTCATGTCTTCGTATCTCAAATACCTGACGGATGTATTTGACAAGGGCCCGTTCTGCTCCGATGTGCGGAGGTGTGCTCTCACGCGTTCTGTCCTGGCGGACGGCCGAGATAGCGTCGCGCGCAGCGAGGTCAGGGCTGGCCGGCAGGCCATCGCGCGGTATGCGCGGCTTGGCCTAGACGGAGCGAGCACGTCGCTATCGTTCGCCGGCTGCGGGATGGATCGGCGAAGCTGATTTTGCTATTCTTTCGCGGCTCGGGTGACCGCGTGGCGAAGAGCAGGGTCGAGCATGTAAATGGCTTGCGCAGCAACGGTGCGGTCACACCTGGAGCAACGGCGTCAGGAAACCGCCGTCCTTGTGCGCCCCGACACCCTGGTCACCATCGGTCGCATCGCGGGGGGCACTGTGGCCGAGAACCATTCATTGATCTGGGCGCTTGAGGGTTCTGCCGGCGCGCTATTGAGTCTGCCAAGGCGAGCAACGACAGGCGATGACGGCAGACATTACGTTACGGCACTTGATATTGCAGTGCAGCAAGCGTAGAGCACCGCGCGCTTATCGGAGTGTCGTCCATGGCCCTTACCAATGCTGGTAACGAGGCAGAACCCGTCGAACAATCGAGCCATTCTGAGGTCGAGCAGCACAGCACCAAGGTGCTGATGCTGGGCGCACTCGGTGTCGTTTACGGCGATATCGGCACCAGCCCGATCTATGCATTTCGCGAGGCGTTGCATGCATCAGCCGGTGGCAACGTCGCCAACCGTGGCGACATCCTCGGCGTGCTGTCGCTGATCATCTGGTCGCTGACGATCATCGTGACGATCAAATACATCATGTTCGTGCTCCGCGCCGACAATCGAGGCGAGGGCGGAGTGCTGTCGCTTGTCGCGCTGGCGCGCAACAGTTTCCCGACCCGCTAGGCGGTGATCCTCGGCATCAGCATCGTCGGCGCGGCGCTTTTTTCGGCGACGCAGTGATTACGCCGGCAATCTCGGTACTGTCGGCCGTCGAAGGTATGAATGTCGTCACGCCGACATTCCAGCCCTATGTGGTGCCGCTGACACTGGCCATCCTGGCGATCGTGTTTGCGGTACAGCGGTTTGGCACCGGCGGCGTAGGATTGGTGTTCGGGCCCGTTACCGCGCTGTGGTTCCTGGCCATCGGCCTTTCTGGCCTCAACCACATCATGGACGACCCAGAAATCCTGCTGGCCATCAGCCCGCATTACATCGTGTCGTTCCTGGTCAACTCGCCCGAAGTCGCCTTCGTCACGGTTGGTGCGGTTTTTCTCGCCGTCACCGGCGCTGAGGCGCTCTATGCCGACCTCGGCCATTTCGGGCGCAAGCCGATCGTGCTTGCCTGGCTGGCAATCGTGTTTCCTTGCCTGTTGCTCAACTATGTCGGGCAAGGTGCCTTCGTGCTGGCGAATGGCGGTGTCGTCGGTCATCCCTTCTTCGAGATGAACGAAGGCTGGATGCTTATCCCGATGGTGGTGCTGGCGACGGCGGCGACTGTGATCGCCAGCCAGGCGGTGATCTCCGGCGCCTTCTCGCTGACCAGACAAGCGGTGCAGCTCAACATGCTGCCGCGTTTCGTGATCCTGCATACGTCGGAAAAACAGTCGGGCCAAATCTACCTGCCGCGCGTCAACCTGCTGCTGGCGCTGGTGGTGATGCTGCTGGTGGTCGGCTTCGGTGAATCGAGCAGACTGGCCTCGGCCTACGGTATTTCGGTAACCGGCAACATGCTGGTGACGAACATACTGCTTTTTATTGTGATGACGCGCATCTGGAAGTGGCCGGTCGGCGTCGCGGTCTCCTTGATGGCGTTGTTCGCCTTCGTCGATACCGGCTTCTTTGCGGCCAACATAGTCAAGGTGTTTGAAGGGGGCTGGTCCTCGCTTGCCATTGCCGCAGTTATTGTGCTCACCATGTGGACCTGGATCCGCGGCACCCGCTATTTGTTCGAAAAGACGCGCCGGAACGAGATCCCGCTGGATTTCCTTGCCGGCAATCTGCTGAAGAAGAAGCCGCATCTGGTGTCGGGCACTGCGGTGTTCCTGACCAGCGATCCGCTCAGCGCGCCGACCGCGCTGATGCACAGCCTGAAGCACTACAAGGTGCTGCACGAGCAGAACGTCATCCTTTCGGTAGTGACGGCGCCGCAGCCGGTGGTCGCGGACAGCGAGCGGGTCAAGATGGAAATCGTCAACGAGCTGTTCATGCGGGTGACGCTGACCTTCGGCTATATGGAACAGCCCAACATTCCGCGTGCGCTGGCGATCTGCCGCAAGCAGGGCTGGAAGTTTGATATCATGACCACGTCCTTCTTCCTGTCGCGGCGCTCGCTCAAGGCGTCGCCCAATTCCGGCATGCCGGTGTGGCAGGACAAGCTGTTCATCGGACTGGCGCGCACGGCAGCCGATGCGACGGAGTATTTCCAGATCCCGACCGGACGTGTGGTCGAGATCGGGACGCAGGTGGCCGTTTAGGCATGTCCGGTTGAGCAGAATCAATTGGCATTTTCCGAGCCGGTGAATGCCTGACCGGGCGGAGGCCACGATGCTTGCGCCCAACTGGGGTCGTGTTCCAGGCCCGAAGCTTCCGGCCCCAAAGCCGTCCCTTTACGCCTGCGATCATTCCCGTTCCCCATTGTCTTGCCGACCCACCAGTCGAGATGCACTGAAACGACCTCGCCGGGCAGCAACTTATTCATTTGAACGTAATCGATGTGCCGCAAGTCCGACCTTCAATCTTTCAGTTCACAGGCAAGCGTTACCAAAATCGGCGTGCCGCCTAACCGGCGCCGCATCGTGACCTGTCAGGAAGCCATGCAGGCGCGAGACAGAAGCTGGCTCGAGGCCGCCGGCCTGGTGCTGGTCCGGCAGCGGCCGGGCTCGGCCAGAGGCTTCATGTTCCTCACCATGGAGGTTGAGACGGGCGCGGCAAACATCGTCGTCTGGGTCAAGATCTTCGAGAAATTCCGACGCGTGCTTCTCTCGTCGGCCATGCTCGGCGTACGCGGTCGTATCCAGCGAGAAGGGGAGGTGGTGCATCTCGTCGCCCACACCTGCCGCTGAATGTGACAGGCCAGGATGAAGCGGCGCAGGTTCGCGCCCAGCCGCCAACAATCCCCGCCGGCAGCGGCGCCACGAGCCTCTCGCCGCTCGGTGTCACCCAGCACTCCCGGCGATAGCGCATCACGTCCGACAGAACCAGATCGCGCACCAGGATCGTCTCGTATCCCTTGAAGCGTGAGCCCGCAGGAGCGCTCACCGCAACCGTCACCTCGCGGCTCACGCGACCGCCGTCGCGCTTTGCGCCGCGACGGCGTCGCTTCCCCTTGCCAGATGCCGGCTGCGTTGCCCATTCCGACGGCTTGGTCGGCTTGTCCGGAGGGCGATCCATGAGGGTCTGGATCTCGGCGCGCAGCGCCTGGTTCTCGATCTCAAGGCTCTCGACCCGGCCTTGAAGACCGCGCACTATGCCGATCAGCGCAGCAAACGGCCCGCGGAGCTGAGCAAGCGACAGGCCTTCAAGCCAATCAGTCGGTGGTAGCGTCCGCAAATGGTGAATCACGAACGCGCTCGCCGCAAACCCCTCCGCCCGGAAAATTTGATCTGGTTTGCTCTCGGCGTGACCCAGAGAGCTGGGAGAAGCCTCTGCGAGACTACAAGTGTAACACCATATTGGTTTAGCAGAT
>SAQL01000068.1 GCA_004020645.1 Mesorhizobium sp.
TCCCCAACGACCGGGTTTTAGGAGCCGGCCCGTCCCCGGGCCGGCTCCACCTTTTCAAGCGGTACACGGCGCTAGTCCGGCAGGCCCGCCTTGCGAAGGCCTTCGATATATCTGCTGCGATCGTCCGGTCGATAAAACGGCGGCAGCACCTCGGCGAGATTCGAAAGCCGCAGCAAGGGATCGAACGCGCATAGCCGGACCATCATTTGCTGCGCTTCCAAAAGCCGCCCCGCCAGCGCATGACCTGCGGCCGCAACGCGCATGGCGCTTGCGTAGTTCGGCTGGGATCGCAACGAGCCTTCTGCCCATTCGACAGCGTCATCGTAGCGGCCAGCACAGAAGTGAGCGAGCCCCGTACAGAACTGCCAGGCGAACAGACGCGGATCCAGCGGGCTCAGGCGCATGGCGCCCGCAGCGTGTTCGACGGCTTTGTCCGGCTCACCAAAGCAGGCTCTCACCCAGCTGCTTAGGCCCCAGGCAGCCGCTAAATTCGGGTTGAGAACGAGCGCGCGATCGATGCAGACCGCACTGTTCTTGAGTTCGCCCCCAACATAACCAAGAACGTATCCACCATGGGAAAGCGCAATCGCGTCGTCCCTGCCGAGTTCGACCGCTCGCCTGGCCAATCGGACGGCTTCTGCGACCTCTCCCGCGCGATCGACCATCCAGCCATTGCTCTTTCGAGTGGCGTAGCATCGCGCAGCCCGCGCATAGGCTGCGGCAAACACCGGGTCTCGGGCGATCGCTGCCATGAACAGTCGCAAGGCTTCGTCGATAGCCGCCTGATCGTTGACCGTCCGGTCAAAAGCAGCGAGCCCGCGGAGGTAGTAGTCGTAGGCGTCGAGGCTTTCCGTCGGCTTGCGCTTGGCACGCTCGATCTCAGCCTCCTCCACCTTCGGGGCGATTGCGCCGACTATGCTCGAGGCGATCTGGTCCTGCAGATCGAACACTTCGGCGAGCGTTCCGTCAAAACGATCGGCCCAGAGGTAGGCCCCCGTCGAGGTGTCGATGAGCTGCCCGGCGATGCGCAGGCGGTCACCCGCCCGGCGCACACTTCCCTCGACCACATAGCGCACGCCCAACTCACGCCCGACCTGCTTTATGTCTATGGACCGGCCCTTGTAGGTGAAGCTCGAATTCCGTGCGATTACGAACAGGTGGCGGAAGTGAGCCAGGGCGGTGACGATGTCTTCCACCATTCCGTCGGCAAAATATTCCTGCTCGACATCACCGCTTAGATTCTGGAACGGCAGCACCGCAATTGATGGCTGGTCGTCGTGTCTCGTCGGGACTGACAGCACCTGCGCCGGCTCCGCGACCCCAAGGCTTAGCCCCGTCTGCTGATGTCCAGTTCGTTCGCGGGCCTGCAGAGAAGCCGCCAGTGAGCTTGTCTGCGCCTCCGGCTCCGCATCCAGCTGCTTCTTCAGGGCAGTCCGACAGAGCTCGAATTGGCGCAAGGCCGCGTTTTCGTGACCCCGATGAGCGTGGATCCGGATCAGCGCCCGATGGGCCGCCTCCGCGGTAGGATCTGCGGCGAGCAATCTCTCCGCGAGCCCTTCGCAGGCCGTCTCTTCCGCTGAGCCGGGTGTAGGCAGCGCGAAGCTCAGCCGATCGACCAACTGCAGCGCCTTGCGCTGATATTTGTTCAGATAGGGTCCAAACCACTCATCCAGTTCCTCAGGAATGGCTTCCCCTGCAAGTACCCCGCCGCGATAAAGATCTGCGGCGAAGGCGAGATCGGCCGCTCGGCCCTCCTCCAGTTTCCGGTCGAAGATCGAAATGTCCGCTTCATCCGGACCGGCAATGAGCGCGACGGCTTCCTGATCCCCATCGATGTAGACGGTGGCATCCTTGCTGGCCGGGAACGAGCGCCTGATATCGACGAGCGCTTGCCGCAAACTATTGCGGGCCTGGCCATTGCTTCGTCCCGGCCAAAAGGCTTCGGAAAGCTGCTCGCGGCGATGGCCGCGGCGGCCCGCCAGGACCAGGGCAGCAAAAAGAAGCGAAGTCTTGCGCGTGGCGAAACGGACTGGCCGGCGCTCCGGGGAAGTAACCTCGAGGCCGCCCAGCAACCTGATACGCACAGATCGTCTCCAGACTTTGACCGCGGCAGAATAGCATTTCGGAGGATAGATTTAACACCGATTTAACGGCCAACTCGTCGGACTTTTCCTTTTTTTCCCGCGCAGCCGAACAGCCCGAAAACACCGGCGTGGCACGCTCCCACCCACGAACATCGAATGGGAGACTAGAAATGGCTCATACGGAAACTCGCACCGGCCGCAGCGCGTCGAAAAAACGCCTGTTTGGATCTAGCAGGAAAAGCATAGCACTAATAATCGCCTCCTTCAGGGGATGGCGACGGACCGTCGCAAGACGCAGGGCACTAGCCGACTTGACGCCCGATCAGCTGGACGACATCGGTCATCCGGAGGCCCATCGACCCGCACTCGACATCAAGGCAGGTTTGATCACGAAGTTGATGTCGATGCGATAAGATCGGGGTACGACTGACCGCATTGTGGAACTCGGCACCCATAACGAGCTGCTTTTGAAAAATGGGCTGTATGCGCAGCTTTGGGCGCGCCAGTCCTGGGGATTTTCTCGGCAGCTTACGAGACTAAGGCGGGATGAAGTTCTAACAGACGCAGCTGCAAGAACTTCTCTCAAACCCGCCCATGAGGCTTTCAGGCAGCGGCGGATGGGAGCAATATGGCGGCCAATTCAACCTCCGGATCGTTGCGATGTTGGAAATCCCGGAAGATCGATGCGAGCGCCACCGCCTGTTCAAGGCCATCGATGACGCGTTCAAGGCGGGCGACTTCGAGGGCCTCGGTGTGGCTCTCGGCGGCTCACCCGGCTGGTTCGACGAGCAGATGCCCTTTGAACTCGGCCTTGGGCATCCACTGGAGTATGCGATCTATTGGAGCCCCGCCGCTTTCATATCGATCTTATTGGATGCGGGCTCGGACCCGAACTATCACCACCACGGCGGTTTTCCGGCAATCATTGCGGCACTGTCCACCGACCGGGGTGACAGACTGGAAATCATCCGAATCCTGATCGATGGTGGCGCAGACCTCAACATGCGGGGCGTAAACGACTGGACGCCGCTTCACTATGCGGTCGCCATCCGAAGCGTCGATGCCATCCGCCTGCTGTTGGCGGCGGGCGCCGACCCATCGCTCGAAACCCGCATCGACGACTATACGACAGCCCTCGAGGACGCCGACAATGCCGGCTTTGAAGCCGGCGCTTCGTTGCTGCGCGATGCGATGACAAGGCGCGGCTCCAATGGACGGTGAGTTGGGCGACGATGCCGGTGAACCATATAGCCGAAGATTTGAGCAAGGCTGGCCTCAGGTCTTCGTCAGTCCCGCTTTGAAGCGTTTGCCGTTGGCGACGTAGTGCGCGGCCGAAGCGCGCAGCCCTGCAACCTCGGCATCATCCAGCTCTCGCACCAAACGCGCGGGCGAGCCGATGATCAGCGAATTGTCGGGGAATTCCTTGCCTTCGGTGACCAGGGCGCCGGCGCCGACCAGCGAATTCTTGCCGATTTTCCCGCCGTTCAGCACGGTGGCGCCCATGCCGATCAGGCTGTTATCGCCGATCGTGCAGCCATGCAGCAAGGCCCGGTGGCCGATCGTGCAGCTTTGCCCGATGGTCAGGGGAAAACCGACGTCGGTATGCATGACCGTATGCTCCTGCACATTGGTGTCGGCGCCGATAACGATCGGCTCGTTGTCGCCGCGGATGACGACGCCGAACCAGAAGCCTGCATTGCGGCCGACCCTGACATCGCCGATCAATGTCGCGTCGGGCGCGATCCAGTTGCTGTCCGCGTCCTCGAAACCGGGCGCCTTTCCGTCGATCGCATAGAGCGGCATTTTTCGCCTCCGAATCGTCTCACGCTGAAAAATCAGCCGAACCTAGGAGAATGCCCGCTCGGGATGCAATGTCGATCAGCACGACGCCCAGCGCCAACGCCCAGACCGTAGCGGTGCAACCGCAAGAGATCAGCGCCGGGGCGGAAATGCGGCCTTGCCGCCAGGCGTCCAGGGCTTCGTTGGCGAACATCAGGGGCCCGGCGCAGGCCGTCGCGAAGAGCGAGCGCAGCACATGCGCCGGCGACACATAGGGCTCGACGAAGGCAAGCCGGCGGCCTGATAGCAGCTCCATAGCCGATCCGGCCAGGCCGCACGCCGTCAGCCCAACCATAAAAGCAAAGAGTGTATGTTCGACCGCACCCATCTTTACCTTCCATTTACCATGAAATCGCACAGTCGTGTTCGACAGGCGCCGTTGCAAGAGCCGTGCCGCGCCACATGTGCCGCCTAAGGACACCCAAGAGGGACGTCCCCAGGGGACGCCCTGGGACATCTTGGGACAGGCGGCCGAAATTGGGGATCGCGATGAAGCAGACAGCCACCGCCAACGGTCCGCAACTCACCGTCGTCGATTCCAAGCTGATGAAGCGGGTGTTCTACGTGTTCGCGGGGCTGGCAATGCTTTCGGTGGCGATCAGCCTTGGAGGCAAATGGTTTGGCCGCTCGATCGCCATGGCCGGATACACCGACGACACGACGATCCACGAGGTGGTGATCGGCAACAACGTCATCGCCGTGCCGGCCAATGTCATCCGCTTCGACCAGGCCCGGCGCGACGGCATCGCCTCGCGGCTCGACCTCTATCTGCGCTATCCCGAGATGGACGGCTACAGCGAGGCCGCCCGCGACGATTTCAACCATACTGGATCGAGCAAGAGGATTATCTTTCTGTCGTTCGAAGGACAGGTCATGTCGCGTGACATGAGCGGGCGCTTCGCGCCGATCTACAGCGCACTGATTGTCCAGCCCGGCACGCCCGGCCCGGGCGGCACGACGCTTTACGGCTTCAGTGAAAAATCAGGCTATTTCAACGAGGTGCTGGCGGTTGCCAATCGCCGGGGCAAGGACCCGTTCGTGGCCCGCTGCCTGAGCGGCCCAAGTGCTGCGCAATCGCTGGCGCCCTGCGAGCGCGACATTCTGGTCGGCGACAATCTCAGCCTCACCTACCGCTTTCCCATGGAATTTCTGGGTGACTGGCAGGCGCTCGACGCAGCCATCGCCGCCAAGGCTGCGCGTTTGCTGAAGACAGGGCGCTAACGCATTGTGTCTGAAGGGATTATGCGACGCGCTTTTGGGGGCAAATCGCAAACGGCGGAGAGCCCCCTTCTCCGCCCAGGGATGACGGGCGCCTGCCGGTAACCGCGAATCCCCGGCTCAGGCCAGATCGATGTCGAGGATCGCCATCGAGAAATTATAGTCGCCGTCGTCCTCGTCCTTGAAGACGATGCCGAGGAATTCGTCGCCGACATAGACCTCGGCCGAATCGTCCTTGCGCGGCCGCGCCTTCACTTCAAGCTTGGGGTTCTGGAAGACGCGCTTGAAATAGGCGTCCAGCTTTCTGATTTCGTCCGGCTTCAAAGTCTTCTCCGATCGTCGGTCTGCTCGTTTGAGCGCGCTTCTGGCACGTCGACAATGGCGATGTAAAGGCAAGCCGACCGGATATGCGAGAACCGACAGGCGGCGGAGCCGGCAAACGGAGTTCGATTGCGCGCCCCGCGGACTTGAAATCAGATATCGAAGCTGACGACGTGGTCCATCGACTGCGACGGCAAAAGCTGGTCCATCTGCCGCGAAGGCTGGTCGCAGCCGGTCTCACCGACGACGCGGGCCGGCACGCCGGCAACCGTCTTGTTGTGCGGCACCGGCGACAGCACTACCGAGCCTGCCGCGATCTTCGAGCAATGGCCGACTTCGATGTTGCCGAGGATCTTGGCGCCGGCGCCGATCAGCACGCCGTAGCGGATTTTTGGATGGCGGTCGCCGCCGGCCTTGCCGGTGCCGCCCAGCGTCACCCCGTGCAGGATCGACACGTCGTCCTCGATCACCGCCGTCTGGCCGACGACGAGGCCGGTGGCGTGGTCGAGGAAGATGCCCTTGCCGATGCGGGCGGCCGGATTGATGTCGGTCTGGAACACCGAGGACGACCGGCTCTGCAGGTAAAGCGCGAAATCCTGGCGGCCCTGGTTCCACAGCCAATGCGCCAGCCGGTGGGTCTGGATGGCATGAAAACCCTTGAAATAGAGCACCGGCATGATGAAGCGGTCGCAGGCCGGATCGCGGTCGTAATAGGCCTGGATGTCAACACGCACCGTCGACGACCAGTCGTTGTCGTCGGCTGCCATCGCCTTGAATGTCTGGCGGATGAGATCGGAACCGATATCCTGATGGGCGAGCCGCTCGGCCAGCCGATGGATGACCGCCTCCTCCAGGCTTTCCTGGTTGAGGATGGTCGAATAGAGGAACGCCGCCAGCAGCGGATCGCGGTTGACCGCCTCCATCGCTTCGTCGCGGATCGAGCGCCAGATCGGGTCGATCGGCTTCACCATGCTGGGGCGGGCAATCGTAACGCTGTTCATCAATGGTCTCCGGCCATGTAATGTCTCCGGCTTGGCGGCTTGCCTATTCTCCGGCCGCATAATGCGCATCGCGATCAAAGTGATTCAGGCGATGCGCATTAAGTGCCTGTTTTGAGTATGTCGTTGTCCCAAAACCGCTGCGCACTTTTGCGCGACATTCTCTATAAGCCAGATCATAGCACGGTTGAACTCAATTTTCCTTAGTGCTTTGTCAAATGGATTTGGTTCACGGAAATTCAAGCGGCCATGGAAAACGAACCCTTGATCGACGAACCGCTGAAGCACGAGCTTTCCGTGCTCTATCGGGCCGAAGGCCGTCACTATCACAGCCTTGCCCATATCGAGGCAATGCTGGCGCTGGCCGACGACTATCGGGCATCGCTGCACGATCCCGAAGCAGTCGAGGCGGCGATATGGTTCCACGACGCCATCTACGACAGCCGGGCCAAGGACAACGAGGCGAGGAGTGCCGCCCTCGCCGAGAAAAAGCTCGCCGGCCGCACCGATGCGCAGCGCCTTGGCCGCATCACGGCGATGATATCAGCCACCGCCACGCATGAATTGCCGCACTTTGACGACGAGAATGCCGTCCGCGACGCAGCGCTGTTCCTCGACATCGACCTGGCAATTCTGGGTGCAACGGCTGATGCCTTCGATGCCTATGAACAGGCGGTTCGCCGCGAATATGGCTGGGTGGAAGAGCCGATGTGGCGTGCCGGCCGCAGTGCTGTCCTGAAGAATTTCCTCGCCCGCCCGCACATCTTTCACACCGAGGAGTTCCGGCAGCGGTTCGAACCGCAAGCCAGGCAAAACATGGCGCGGTCGCTCGAAGCGCTTGAGGCTTGAGCGCTGCTGCGGGTGCAGCACCTTTAATGCCGGCGGAACAGCGCCCCCTCTGTCCTGCCGGACTGTCCGGCAGGACAGAGGGGGGCGCGACGGATCGCTACAGATCGGCTTTGCACTCACAGCGGATTTTCGGCATAGAATTCCAGCACCCGCTGCTTGAAGGTCTTGTCGCCGACGGCCAGCATGTGGTCGCGGCCCTCGATGTGGAAAGCCCTGGCGTTCGGCATCAAGGCGGCTAGTTCGTCGGGCGAACCGCCGATATCGTCCTTGGTGCCGACGGCAATCAACGTCGGCTGGGCAATGCGCGCAATGTCGGCCTCGGCCAGCAATTCCCGTGAGGTGGCAATGCAGGCGGCCAGCGCCCGACGGTCGCTGCGGGTCTGGTCGGCGAAGGCGCGAAACGAGCGGCCGCGCGGATGGCTCGTGGCATCAGGGTCGTCGGCCAGAAGGGCGGCGGCGATCGGATCCCAGTCGCCGACGCCGTCGACCATGCCGACGCCGAGACCGCCGAAGACCAGCGTCGCCACCTTGTCCGGATCGGAAAGCGCCAGGAAAGCCGATATCCGCGCGCCCATCGAGTAGCCCATCACATGGGCGCGTTCGATGCCGAGATGGTTCAGCAACGCTGCCCCGTCGGAAGCCATTCTTGCCGGCGTATAATCGGCCTCCTCATAGCTCTTCGACGAGGCGCCATGGCCGCGATTGTCGAAGGCGATGGCGCGGTAGCCGGCATCGTTCAGCGCCTTGAACCAGCCGGGCGACACCCAGTTGACGTAATGGCTCGAGGCGAAGCCATGGATCATGAGCACGGGATCGCCCTGCCCCGTTGCCGGCTGGCGGTCGAGGAAGGCAAGGTCAAAGCCGTCATGTGAGAAAAACTGCATTTGCGACGGATCCTGCGCGTTCAGTTGTGCGCAGTGCCGATTGCCGGGTGGCGCAACAGGTCGCCATCCTCGATGCCGCCCCTGGCGGCGGTGCCCGCCTTGAGCTCGAGCACGAAGCGAACCGGCTCGCCGGGCGAGATCATCGCCTCGGATTGCGGCTCGCCTTGCTTGATCGCCCGGATCCTGCCGTCCTGACCGACAAAGAGCAGGTCGAGCGGCATCGGCGTGTTCTTCATCCAGAAGCTCACATCCCGAGGCTCCTCGAACACGAACAGCATGCCATGATCGTCGGCCATCTCCTCGCGAAACATCAGGCCGGCCTCGCGCTCGGCGGAGGTGTCGGCGATTTCGACGGAGAAAGAGCGTTCGCCGCCTTTCGTCACCGCGACCAGCGGCTGCGGGTCGACGGCAAGGATCATCGCCCGGCTGTCTGCCGAAGCCGGTTGCTGCGAATGGAAGAAAGCGCCTGTGGCGACGACAAAGGCGATCGTGGCGCAGACTACGCCCGTCGTCAGCCAGCTCCTGTAAGTCATTCAGAATCCTCGGCCATCGTCCTGGACCATGATCCCGAACCTACGGGTCGAAAAAGATCATGGTCAAGCAGAAAGCACCAGGTCGCATCCCGATTCGATCGGGCTGCGATCTTAGTGCGAGACGGGCAAGGTACCCATATCCGGGTAAATTTCGGCAGCCATAAGGCCTTTATCGCCGCGCCCGAAGCGGACCAGCACGACCTGCCCCGGCCTGAGCTCGGTAATACCGTAACGGCGCAGCGTCTCCATGTGGACGAAAATGTCCTCGGTGCCCTCGCCCCGGGTCAGAAAACCGAAACCCTTGGTGCGGTTGAACCATTTCACCAGCGCCCGCTCGAGACCGCTTTCCGGCGTCACCGAGACATGCGTGCGCTGGTCCTGCATTTCCGCGGGATGGGTTGCCGTGGTGAGATCCATGGAGAGCACACGAAACGCCTGCAATCCGCGCTCGCCATGCTTGACGAGGCAGACGACGCGCGCGCCTTCCAGGGCGGTCTGGAAACCGTCCTTTCGAAGACACGTCACATGGAGGAGAATATCGCCGGAAGAGCCGTCATCGGGAAGAATGAAGCCGTAGCCCTTGGCCACGTCGAACCATTTGATGGCGCCCGCAACCTCGACAAGATCGGCCGCATCGCCGCTCTCGTCCCTACGCAAGGCGCCGTTACCGGTTCCGTCCCGCCCCATGAAAGAGGCCTTTTCCCCCATAAGAACGCCCCCCTTTTCCAAGAATACCACAACTGATTCTTGACGTTAGATTAACACTGCCACTTCCGGTGTGTGCAAGACCTGACGTGCCTTTTTTCACGGTTCATTGCAGGAATACCGGATTTGTTGTTTGCCGGCGGGACCGGCTATCGGGAATTGCCCTTTGGTCGGGTGGCCCCTATGTTCCGCCGCAACGCAACATTTCGAGGAAGATCACATGCGCTACCTCCACACCATGGTCCGCGTCGCCGACATCGATGCATCGCTCGATTTCTACTGCAACAAGCTTGGCCTCAAGGAAGTGCGCCGCCATGAAAACGAACAGGGGCGCTACACGCTGATCTTCCTCGCCGCGCCCGAAGACGAGCAAAGCGGCATCGCCGACAAGGCGCCGCTGATCGAGCTCACCTACAATTGGGATCCGGAAGACTACAAGGGCGGCCGCAATTTCGGCCACCTCGCCTACGAGGTCGACGACATCTACGCCACCTGCCAGCAACTGATGGACAAGGGCGTCACCATCAACCGGCCGCCGCGCGACGGCAACATGGCCTTCGTCAAGTCGCCGGACGGCATCTCGATCGAGCTTTTGCAGAAAGGCCCGGCCAAGGCCAAGGCGGAGCCCTGGGCGTCGATGCCGAACACCGGAAGCTGGTAGCCAATCACAAGATCGAGAGCGGGTACGACCAAGCCGAACATTTCATGGCGTTTCTCACGATCGCGCCTATGTGTCCGGCGATCGCCCTGCTTCCGAAACTGGCGCATCCAACGATGCGCGCTGCCTCAGGAGAAATCCATTCATGCCGACCAGCCACGTCGATGTCGTCACCGAACATGCGAGCCGATATCTGCAGCAGCTCTGCAAGCACTGGGCGCACAAGTTTCCCGTCGAGTTCGATCCGAACCATGGCACGATCGATCTCTCGCTAGGCCGCACGGTTCTGGACGCCGATGCGGCAGCGCTGCATATCGCGGTAACCGCTGACGAAGCCGGCTCGCTGGAGCGCCTGGAAGCCGTCGTCGCCGATCACATCAAACGCTTCGCTTTCCGCGAAGAATTGACCTTCGACTGGAAAAAGGCGTCGGCAGCGTAGGCGGCTATGTTTCAGCCGCCTCGGCCAGCCATCTCCACCAGCATCAGCACCGTGCGCCAGTTGCGCGCGGTGCCGGGCACTTTCAGCGTGCGCGGGATGAGGTTGGCAAACACCGATTTGCCGAGACCTTCCGGGGCGTGAAGGTAAAGCACGTCGCCCCTGATCTCGAACCGTTCGGGACCGGTGCATTTTTCGGCCAGCCGCGCGACCTCGTCGGCGTTCGGCGAGCGCTCCAGCACATAGGCGTGAAGCTTCGTCGGTTCCCCGGCAACTTCCGGATACGGATTTTCCGCCACCAGCCGCTCGAACCAGCCGAGATCGCGCACCATGATGCGTGATTGAAATCCCCATTTCTTCTCGAAGGCCGTTTCCAGCTGTTTGGCCAGCGTGGCCGCGTCGCCCTTTGCCGAACGGAACACGACGTTTCCGCTCTGCACATAGCTGGCGACGTCGCCAAAACCGAGCCCCTCGAAGAACGACCGCAGTTCGGCCATCTTGACGATGCGGTTGCCGCCGACATTGATGCCGGAAAACAACGCAACGAATATCTTCGCCTGGGTACTCATATTCGGGCGCTCATATGATGAACCCGGCCAGCGTCTCGTTGTCGGTGATGTCCTGATACTGGACGCCCTCGGCCTCGAAATTGGCGTTGAGCAGCTCGAAATTGCGGCGGTCCTTGGTTTCGATGCCGATCAGCACCGAACCGAAATTGCGCGCCGATTTCTTCAGATATTCGAAGCGGGCGATGTCGTCGTCGGGCCCCAGCAATTCGAGGAAGTCGCGCAGCGCGCCCGGCCGCTGCGGAAAGCGGATGATGAAGTACTTCTTCAGTCCCTCGAAACGCAGCGCCCTTTCCTTCACATCCGGCAGCCGCTCGAAATCGAAATTGCCGCCCGAAACCACCGCGACGATGGTCTTGCCCCTGATTTCCTTCTTCGAAAAATCCTTGAGCGCGTCGATCGCCAGTGCGCCGGCTGGCTCCAGCACCACACCTTCGACATTCAGCATCTCGATCATGGTCGCGCAGAGCCGGTTTTCCGGGATCAGCCGCACTGTGTCAGCAGCAAACGCCCTGAGATGCCGCAACGGCTCGCGGCCGATCTCGGCCACCGCCGCGCCGTCGACGAAATTGTCGACCTTGGCGAGCTTGATGCGCTTGCCGGTGGCGAGGCTCTCGCTCAGGCTTGGCGCGCCGGCCGGCTCGCAGAAGACGAACCGCGCGTCGCGGCGCTGGTCGGCGAAATAATGCGTCACACCGGCCGCCAGGCCGCCGCCGCCGACCGGCAGCATGATGATGTCGGGCATCCGCGCGCCCGACATCTGGCCTGATATCTCGTAGGCGACGGTCGCCTGCCCCTCGATGATGTCCTTGTGATCGAACGGCGGCACCATGTGCGCGCCGGCACTCTCGGTGAATTCGAAGGCGGTGCGGTAGCAGTCGTCGAAAAAGTCGCCGACCAGCCTGATCTCGACGAACTCGCCACCGAACAGCCGCGTCTTGTCGATCTTCTGCTGTGGCGTCGTCACCGGCATGAATACCACGCCTCGTTTGCCGAAATGACGGCAGACGAAGGCAAAGCCCTGCGCATGGTTGCCGGCCGAAGCGCAGACGAACAGCTCGGCATCGTTGCCGGCGTCTAGCGCCTTGCGGAAGAAGTTGAAGGCGCCCCTGATCTTGTAGGAGCGCACCGGCGACAGATCCTCGCGTTTCAGCAGCACGCGCGCGCCGGTCTTCTTCGACAGATAGTCGTTTTCCTGCAGCGGCGTCTCCGGGAAAATCCGGCGGATCGCGGCAGCGGCCGCAGCGACGCGGGAGGAGAAACTGGTCATGGCAAGATCACCCCGGATCGTCTGTGGTGTTCGCGAAGCTAGCACACGCCGCAGGTGTTTGATCAGGGTAATCGCTTAAGATAAACTCCGTTGGAAAAGCCAAACGTCGATGTCGGCGCTGCCCCTCATCTGCCTGCCGGCATCTTCTCCCCGGTATAGTGGCCTATCGGATTCACACATCATGAACATCGAGCGTGGCTCCGTATTTGATGGCGGA
>SAQL01000069.1 GCA_004020645.1 Mesorhizobium sp.
GCGTGATCTGCTGGAAGTCGGCGAATTTCACCTTCAATGTCACCGTGCGACCCTGTATCGATCTTTCCTCGCAATAGCGCCACACCTTACCGACCAATGGCGCCAGCTCCTTGCGAGCACTTTCGAGGTCAAACAAATCGCTCGCAAAGGTGTCTTCGGCCCCCACGGACTTGCGCTCGCGGTCGGCCCGCACTGGGCGTTCGTCGATGCCCCGGGCGATCCAGTAATAGTACGGACCCGCCTTCCCGAACTTCTCCTCCAGGAACGCCAGGCTCTGTGCGCGCAGGTCGGCGCCGGTTTCGATGCCCAGCCGAGCCATTTTGTCAGCAGTCGCCGGGCCAACACCATGAAATTTCCGTACGGGCAAGGCCTCGACAAAGGCGGGACCCTGCTTCGGGGTGATGACGAACAGCCCATCGGGCTTGTTCTGGCCGGAGGCGAGCTTGGCCAGGAATTTGTTGTAGCTGACGCCGGCCGAAGCAAGTCAGCCCGGTTTCGGCCTTGATCTTGGCCCGGATCATTTCCGCGATCGTCGTGGCGACCGGGATGCCCTGCAGATTGTCGGTGACGTCGAGATAGGCCTCGTCGAGCGAGAGCGGTTCGATGACTGGCGTGTGCTCGGCAAAGATCGCGTGGATCTGCTGGGAGACGGCGCGATAGGCGTCAAAGCGCGGCGGCACGAAGATGAGCTCGGGGCATTTGCGCTTCGCCGTGATCGAGGGCATGGCGGATCGGACCCCGAACTTTCTGGCCTCGTAGCTCGCAGCGGCTACCACACCACGCGCGGCCGAGCCGCCGACCGCCACAGGCTTGCCGCGCAGGTCGGGATTGTCGCGCTGTTCGACCGAGGCGAAGAAGGCATCCATGTCGACATGGATGATCTTGCGAAGGATGGCCGTGCCTTCCCGCGGCGCATCAACTTGTTGGTCCCTGTCGCTTCGCTCGCCCACTTCGCCGTCCCTGCATCACCTGCGGCATATCAAGATAGACCACACCTCGATCAGGGGGAGTCTGGGATCAACTCTCGGAGCGGCGCAACGAGTCCGATTGACTCTCGGACACCGAAGAGAACAAATAAGGAACATATCAGCCCCGAAATCCATTGGGAAGACAGTTTGAGAGTGTTTCGTTCATGGGTCAGCCGGCCGCCAGCCCTGCTATCGCCGCGCTTCGCGAGCGAGTCGCGCGCCTCGAAGGCGGGCCGGCGCGCAACCGTGCGACGCTTCCCTTCGGCGTTCCCAGGATCGACAAGGTCTTGCCGGGAGGCGGGCTGGCGCTCGGGGCGCTGCACGACGTTGCCGGGGGCCGCAACGGGGCGATCGATGGCGCCGCGGCGGCGCTCTTTGCCGCCGGGATTGCTGCGCGCGCCAAAGGGAAGGTGCTCTGGTGCGTCACCCGGCAGGATCTCTTCGCCCCTGCCCTCGCCCAGGCTGGGCTGTTGCCGGGCCGTGTCGTCTATGTCGAGGCGGGCGACGAAGCTTCCGTGCTCGCCTGCTTCGAAGAAGGGCTTCGCCATGGCGGTCTAGGCGCCGTCGTTGCCGAACTGGCACGCCTCTCGATGACCGCCTCCCGCCGACTGCAACTCGCCGCCGAAGCCTCCGGCGCCATCGGCATCGCCATCCGCCGTTGGCGACGACAAACCGAAGCGACCGATTTTGGACAACCAACCGCCGCGGTCACCCGCTGGCGGGTCACCGCGCTCCCCTCCCGTCCCTTGCCGGTCTCCGGTATCGGCCGCGCTCGCTGGCAGCTCGAGCTGATCCGGGTGCGGGCGGGAGAAAGCGCCGATTTTGAAGTGGAAGCCTGCGATGACAAGGGTCGTCTCGCTCTATTTTCCGGCCTGGCCGACCGATCGCCTTCGGCGCGCGATGGGCCGGTCCGCGCCATCGGCTGAAATCCCGATCGTCATGCTCGGCCGGCAGGGAAACCGGCGGCTCGTGCTGGCCGCCGATGCGGCGGCACACACGGCCGGCCTGCGCATAGGCATGCCGGCGAGCAAGGCCCAGGTGCTGGTGCCCAACCTGCAGAGCTTCGACCTGGATTCAGCCGCCGATGCCGCGGCCCTCGATAGAATGGCGCTCTGGTCACTGCGCTATGCCCCGATCGTTGCCGCCGATCCGCCCGATGGTCTCATCATCGACACCACAGGCGCCGACCATCTGCATGGCGGGGAGGAGACGATGCTCGAGGGACTGGTCTCGCGCATGGCGGCCTCCGGTATCGAGGCGCGCGCCGCTGTCGCGGACACGTGGGGCGCCGCTCATGCCTGCGCGCGCTTCCTCGCCCGGCCGACCTTCGTCGCGCCATTGGGGCAAGCCCCGGCGATTATGCGCGCCCTTCCGATCGGTGCCCTGCGGCTTCCCCACGATATCGTCGAAGGCCTGCTCACGCTCGGCTTCGAGCGGATGGGCGAAGTCGAGGCGGCTCCGCGCGCCTCTCTCACCCTTCGCTTCGGGCCTGAACTCGGCCGTCGCCTGGACCAGGCGATGGGGCGGCGCAGCGAACCTTTCGAGCCCGCCCGCTCTCCCGAACTCATCGAGGTTCGCCGGGCCTTCGGCGAGCCGATCGGCGCCGCCGAGACCATAGCCCGCTATACCGGCAAGCTCGTCGCAACCCTCTGTGAGGCGCTTGAGGCCAAGGGGCTCGGCGCCCGCCGGTTGGACCTGCTGCTTCACCGCGTCGACAACCGCATCGAAGCCATTCGCGTTGGCACCGCAGTGCCAGTGCGCGATGTCAAACGGCTGACCCGCCTCCTGACCGACCGCATCGAAACTGTCGATCCCGGTTTCGGCATCGAGGTGATGACCCTGGCCGCGACGCTCGCCGAACCTTTCGGAGCCAAGCAGATCATCTCCTCATTGGTCGAGGAGCCGGAGCCCGACATCACCGATCTCATCGACGTGCTCGCCAACCGTATTGGCGAGCAGCGGCTCTACCGCTTTGCCCCGGTCGAGAGTGACGTGCCCGAACGCTCGGTCCGCCGCATCGCGCCGAATGCGCCGGACGACGGGACGAGTTGGCCTGGTGACTGGCCTCGCCCGCCGCGTCTGCTGACCCACCCCGAACCCATCGAGACAATGGCCCTGCTGCCCGACCATCCGCCGGTCTGGTTCAGTTGGCGCGGCATCCGGCGTCGCGTTACCCGCGCCGATGGTCCCGAACGCGTGTTTGGCGAATGGTGGCACCGCGATGCCGAACTGATCGCGGTGCGCGACTATTTCCAGGTGGAAGACGAGTCCGGCGAGCGCTTCTGGATCTACCGCGCCGGCGACGGCGAGGATCCCGAGACCGGTTCCCACAAATGGTTCCTGCATGGGGTCTTCGCATGAGCGGACCGCACTATGCCGAATTGCAGGTAACCAGCCACTTCTCGTTCCTTCGGGGAGCAAGCTCTTGCGACGACCTGTTCGCGCAGGCAGCCGCGCGCGGCATTGAAGCCCTTGCCATCGTCGATCGCAACTCTCTGGCCGGCATCGTCCGCGCCCACCAGGCAGCCAAGGACGCCGGCGTCAGGCTCATCGTCGGCTGCCGCGTCGATCTCGTCGACGGCATGTCGATGCTCGTCTATCCCACCGACCGGGCCGCCTATTCCCGGCTGTGCCGGCTGCTGACCTTGGGCAAGAAACGCGGTGGCAAGGCGCAATGCCATCTCGAATGGAGCGACCTGGCTGACTATGCCGAGGGCCTGATCGCCGTTCTCGTTCCCGATCGCGCCGATGACACCTGCGCCCTGCAGCTGCGCCGACTGCGGGAGACCTTCAGCGATCGCCTATCTGGCGCTGACCTTGCGCCGTCGGCCCAATGACCAGGTCCGGCTCCATGAACTGTCCAACCTCGCCACACAAATGCGGGTGCCGACCGTGGTGACCAACGACGTTCTGTTCCACGAGCCCGGCCGGCGCATCCTCCAGGACGTGGTGACCGCCATTCGCCACAACATCACCATCGACGAACTGGGGTTCCGGCGCGAGCGCCATGCCGACCGTTATCTGAAGCCCCCCGAGGAAATGGCACGCCTGTTTTCACGCTACCCGGAAGCGCTCGAGCGCACAGTCGAAATTGCGCGCCAGTGCCGCTTCTCCCTCGACGAACTCGCCTACCAGTATCCCGAAGAGAAGATGCTGCCCGGGCTTACGGCGCAGCAGGCGCTCGCACAACTCACCTGGGAAGGCGCGGAGCGGCGCTATCCCGAAGGCGTGCCTGACAAGGTCGTGGCGCTCATCAAGCACGAACTGCGCCTGATCGAAATCCTGCAGTACGCGCCATACTTCCTGACCGTGAATGCCATCGTGCAGTTCGTGCGCAGCAAGGACATCCTGTGCCAAGGCCGAGGCTCGGCCGCCAATTCCGCCGTCTGCTATGTGCTGGGCATCACCAGCATCGATCCCGAGCGCAACAATCTCCTCTTCGAGCGCTTCGTCTCGCAGGAGCGCAAGGAACCCCCGGATATCGATGTCGACTTCGAGCATGAGCGGCGCGAAATCGTCATGCAGTGGGTCTATGAGACCTATGGCCGCGATCACAGCGCGCTTTGCTCGACAGTCGTGCGCTATCACACCAAGGGCGCTGTCCGCGATATCGGCAAGGCCCTCGGCCTCCCCGAGGACGTCACCAAGTTGCTCTCGTCCCAGGTCTGGGGCCACGGCGAAGGCATCGACGAGACGCGCGCTCGAGAGCTCAATTTCAACATGGCCGATCGCAGGCTGCGGCTGACGCTTGAGCTGGCGCAGCAGCTCGAGGGCACGCCCCGGCACCTGTCGCAGCATCCAGGCGGCTTCGTTCTCACCAATGACCGGCTCGATGACCTAGTGCCGATCGAGCCGGCCCGCATGGTCGACCGCCAGGTCATCGAGTGGGACAAGGACGATATCGACATCCTCAAATTCATGAAGGTCGACGTCCTGGCGCTCGGCATGCTCACCTGCATGAAGCGCAGCTTCGACCTCTTGGCCGAGCACAAGGGAATGACCCTCGACCTGGCCACGATCCCGGCCGAGGATCCGGCGACCTACGCCATGATCCGCAAGGCCGACACGATCGGGGTCTTCCAGATCGAGAGCCGCGCCCAGATGTCGATGCTGCCACGCATCAAACCGCGCACCTTCTACGATCTCGTCGTTAAGGTCGCCATCGTCCGGCCCGGACCGATCCTGTCGCTTGGCACTTAAACGTAAGAATGCGGCAGTTTGTGCGGGCGGTGGCACTTAACTTAAGAATCTCAGCGCGTCGGTTCTCAAATAAGATGCAAAAGCGTGAACCACACACACCCCGACGCCGACACACTATGGCATTGAAATCGTAGGGAAGTTATCGGCCTCTTTCTAAGGCAAATCCCTTGATCTAGCACACAGAAATACAGAAAATATCCTGCCAGCTCGTTCTCGATTTAACTGCAAAAAATCGCGACGGACGGCTAAGTCACGGAAATCATTGACACGGGATTCTCATAATTAACTGCCAAGCGACAAATGCCAGCAAGGGTTTTGGCTTCGTCAAACTGTCGAACGGCACGGAAGCTTATCTGCACATCCGAGTGTTGGAAGTTGCCGGAAGCCGCGCTGTTTCCGAGGGGGCACGTCTCAAGGTTGCGGTTGAAGAAAGTCCAAGAGGTCATCAGGTCGTGCAAGTGCTGGAGATCAGCGACCAGATCGCGAAAACGCCGGCAGATACGCGCAGCGCTGGAGAGTCCACCGCTGATACGGGTGCGCAGCTGAAGAGCCAGGGCACGGTCAAATGGTACAATCCCGAAAAAGGCTTCGGCTTCATTGCACCCGATAACAGTGAGAAGGACGTTTTCGTTCATGCTAACGCGTTGAACCGCTCAGGGCTCAGCGTGCTGGTGGAGGGACAGAAAGTGTTTGTCGAATGCGGGCAGGGCAAGAAAGGCCTGGAAGTTCGGAGCATTCGCCTCGCCTAGAGACTAGAAGCCAATACGTCGGCCAAGGGCCAAATTGCCGCTCATACAAAGAAAAAGCCCACTGCCGGGAGGAGGTGGCAGTGGGCTCGATTTGAAATGCAGCGCGGAGGAGGTGCACCGCATTCAGCGCCGGCATCGCATCTGGGAGGAGTAGATGGCCGACAACAGGATCATATCGATCGCCGCAGATATTGCAATGCACAAATTTCGTCTTCACCGAAGACGGCATCGACAACCTTCGGCATATCGTCGACGAGCGCAGGGCTGCGGGTCACGCACCGCCGAAACCTAGCGCAGAAAACCGTCGCCCGAAATCATAGTTACCGCGGCCCTGGCCGAATGGTTACGCATAGTTCGGCGGTCGGCATAAACCGCCAAGATGAACTAGGTCGATCCGCACGCCTGGCTCACCCAGACCCTCGAGCGTATCGCCAATGGCTGGCCAAACAGCGACATCGAGGCGCTCATGCCGTGGAAATACCAGCGCTAAACGGCATCAGCTACGCGCTTACCAAACGGCAGGCGAGGTTCGCCGATAATCCACGTCGCTCGATCGCAGCGCAGTTCGAAATCCTTGCAGCATGATCATCGGCGCGAAAGCGTGCCGTTGTGACCAAAGCACGATTTGCGACAGAACCCAATAGCATCGTGGATGTTATCTGCGGCGCGCCCGTCTTGCTGGGCTGAGCTCGCCGCTGCCTGAAGGGATGGATGACGAAGGCCTCGAGCTGCTGCTCTTTCCGGCGCCCTGATGACACTGCCGTAGAGGTTGTCGTCGTTGCTGACGATCGCCTGAAGGAGCTCAGGATATTCTCCAAGCTTTTTCGCGACGCGGTTGATGGTGGAAACGTAGGTGATCGTAGCCATCAGGCGGCCTCGGCTATCAAAGCAAAACCACAGCGGTAACAATTGGCCGGTCACCTCGATCTGGTCGGCGAGTTGCGTCAAGGCGAATCGCGCGGCGCGGGGCCGCGCAGTGCACATGGTTTTCCCGTCGTTCAAGCAAGGCCCGCAAAAAAAGTCTTCGATGGCACGTTCAGCATCGCCGAAATCTGCGAGCGCGATGGCGCACCCCACCAGTCGCACAAATTGAGATAGCCGAGATCGCTTGCGCTGTCACCGAATCCGATCGCTGGCCTATCTCCGGACTCCGAGCGGAGTTTCTTCAAGAGGAATTCTACTGCCCGGCGCTTTGAAACCGGCGGGGGAATGAGCGCGAAGTTGTTTCCGTTGTGATGCCGTATCCAACCCGCATCGTCGAACTCGAATTTCAGTTCCGCCAGCCTCTTGCCATCACCGTTGTTTTCTTTGAAGACTGCGTATGTGGCCATCTCCATTTCTTCAACGATCCACGAACGAACAGACATTTTGCCAGCTTCGGCTCCTTGCCGACCTATTTCAAGTACCTTGTTCAGTGCCTCCCTGTGAGGGATCAGTTCCTTAGAAATGACATCGTGCCATTCCTTCAGATGCGCACCGTCCGGTTTAAGGATGACAGCGCCGTTGGCAACAATTGCATAGCTGTTGAATGCGATCTTGACGTTCCCGTAGGCCGTTGTGCCACGTGCCGTGACGGGAATGACTTGTGACGTACTCAGCAGCCAATCGATTATCGCAACCTGCCGCGGGGTCATCATGGAATGATGTCCGTTCGAGGAGATCGCAGCTAGCGCTAGTTTATGCTGGCTGCCTTTCGGACACTTTGCGCGCGTTTGGAACAATGTATCATCCAGATCGGCAAAGACGATTGGCTGCATGGCATGATCTGCGAATTTGGCGGGTTGATCAGACATTGCACTTGATCCGTCATACATGTTTGGAATCCGTTTTCGTCAACTCGGAAAGATCCCGGGCAGATGACTTTTGTTTTGCGTTCACAGCTAGGCCAACCGCTTCCCTCAAAGCGACGGCCAGCCCTGTTTTAATCGCAAAAGTGACATTCTGTCCGCTAACAAGAATTGCAGTCACGACGCCGATCAGCAAGCCGCATGAATCGAACGCCGGCCCCGCGCTCGATCCTGGTTGAAACGGTGCGGAAATTTGGCTCAAACGGCGACGTATTTGCTTTCAAACCTTTCGGATCAAGGTAATGGCGCGATATGGCTGGATTTTTTTCGGAACGACTTGGAACTGGACATTTTTCTCCCGAATCAAATGCCGCAGCGCTGCCAGCTCAGCGTCTTCACCGGAAGACAGGAGGACAATTTGAGGCATGCGGCGCAGAATTGCCCTTGTGGCTTCCGCAATTCCTGGCTTGATCCGATTGGTATTCTCAACGGCAAACTCTGCAGCAATTCGATTGATTGCCTGCCGCGATCGTCTCTGATGGCTTGAGCGGTCGTTGATCGTCCACTGCGCGAGATCAATATTTCGGTCCAATGCGGTGACGGCATGTGTCCATACACTGTCCACGAAAGCAGCTGAGATGTCGTGGGACATCAAGTGATCCCATCTGACTGTACCGTGAAAATCTTCCGGACCTGTGACCTCCTCGTTCAGTATCGAACGGCTGATCAGCCCGGACACGGTGCTTCCGAGTATTCCCGATGGAATGAGCCAGTCTTCGCCCGACGCCGCAAGCCACGCCCGGCCACAGGGATCAGACAGAACCACCAGCTTTGGCGGTTGTGCAGAAAATGAATGGAAGCTCCGTTCCAGCTCGGTGGCGATAGCGCCTTTGCCGGTCCAGCCATCAACAAACAGCAGGCCTTCAATGGGCCGCCGCTCAATGATGTGGCGCATTGCATTGCTGTCAATTCCGCGGTCCCGGATGACCGAAATGCCAAAGTGTTGGACGTCCTTTCCCATGCGCGACAACGCACGCTTGAGGAGAACACCCAAAGGCACCCCGGCCCGAACGAGGCTCGCCAACGTGATCGGGCCGTTCATTTGATTTGAGATAGACCGCGCGAGAGCTGCTACCTCGCGTCCCATTCTCGCAGCGCCAACTGACATCGCTTCATAGAATATTGCCATGTAGCCGGCTTCGGGCACGCTTTCGAAAGAAATCATTTCCGAATAATGGCGTAGGCCGGACTGTATCGCCGCTTCCTTCGAAGCGTTGTCGATTGCCTCCAAAGTAACGATCTTCAAAAGAAACGTGACGTCCGTACTGGGATACGTGCCCGAAATGAATTTACTTTGCGTCTTCAACAAAGTCTTCCCTTCCTCCGCCACTTACCGGAACTTCAGGCGTACGACTGCAACACCACGTGGAATGTTGGTATGATAAGGAGTCTCAATGAGAAACCACTTACTGGGGAATTACTACGGTTGCCCGTTCCAAGAAGTGCATAAGTATAGGACTTATCTCCGCTTCATTCGTCTCGGAGCACAGGAGAATTTTCACGTATTCTGACGGGGCGACATTGTACAGATAATTGAACACATGCCCGCCGTAATTGTCCTCAAATGAGATTTTCTTTACAATCGCGTGACCCACTGAAATCGGTGATCGGGTAACCGATGAGTAGTGGACGTCAGCTCCTTCCGTCTCCAATTTTTCCGCAAGCAGGAACGGCTGCCAAACGTTTTCTCCTGTACCAAGTACCAGCGTAGCGCCCGACGATGCCGCCTCACCATCCAGTTGAAGACGGTGCCGGGAGACACCCAGCCGAGCCCAGTCGATATCCTTGTCGGGCGAAATGACTTTACCCCTTTTTGTCTCAACAGACGGCACTTCCGGCGCGTTGATGTTCAAACCGTTTGCATCCCAGCGATACCGCCCGGAAAGGATTGACGCGCGCTTCACGTTGGCTGCGATCATCTGTTCGGCAGCACCATCTGACCAATCCGTAAGGGTGACGAGCACCGTACTGCGAAGGTTCGACCTGATGCTGGCAGGCAGAGCTGCGAACAGATTACCGAATGTTTTTCCGGTCGACGCTTCATCGTCAATTAAAACAAGCGTCCGGGCGTTCTTGACCATCGAGACCAGGCCCGGCACGAGCGGCCAGTGTACGAGATGTCCTGGGGCGTGACTGTGCTCCTCCTGGAACTCACAGATTAGGGGCAAACCTAGTGCGTGCCTGGTAGTGCAAATGTAAACGGTGTCGTCCCGGTCATATTGTTCTGAATATTGCTGGTGCACGCCCGCTCCCAGCCCGACAGCAGTTTCGGCCATGCCTATGAACAGGATTGGCCCTTCGAGATCGGGTGAAATTTGGTCGGCCAGAAGTTTGTACGTCTTTCGCATCAGCGAAGGCCGAACGGGACTGTGACGTCCAAGCAGCTTGGAAGCGAACAGGAAAGACCGTTTGGGATTGATGCGCTCCGCGAACCCGAACATTGCATCGGGGGGCATTAGGCTGCGATCGATTTCAACCGATATGGTTCCGCGGGCGAGTTCGGCAGAAAGATATTTTTTAAGTGCATTGTCCAAAATGTCCCACCCGGGTCTTTATAATTTGGGGCGTTGTCGCGGTAACTTCTCGTGGGGAGGCGCTGAGTAGACGCAGGTTCATGCACACCAGCTACAAACGCCAGCGCTCTACCGCCGAGCTTGTCCCCCATGCGGTGTGGGCTTTATTAGCGGTCCCTTTGGGCCTGCGCCTGGTCGAGGAAATTCTGGAGCGCGGGATCGTCGTCTCCTGTGAAACGATCCGCCGCTGGAGGAAGAGGTTCGGCCCCGAGTGCGTTCGACGACTACGCGCAAAGCGGCCCAGCCCCAATGATGTTTGGCACCTGGACGAAGTCCTCATCACCATCCCCGGGAAGAAACTTTGGTTGTGGCGGGCTGTCGATCAGGACTGCCTGGCAGCAAAGCATCATCACTGCCAAGCTGCGTTCCCGTGGAGCGGAGAAACGGCAGGTCATGCCGAATGGCGAGCACCGCGCGCTAGGGCATCAACAACAGTGCCGAGAATCCCCACCAGCCGCTGCGAAAGGGCAATTCAGTACTTCTGGGCCAATTGCCATGTCATCTCCTTTGGTTGGGGACAAAGCCGTTACAACGGCTTCCCAAAGTTGATGTGCAAGTGAGGTGCCATCCTGAGGACGTAGCTGCGCGCGCTGATACTCAAGTTGGGCCGGCGCACCTTCGCGTCGCGCTCTTCCTTCTTCTCGCGTTGAGGGCAGCGCACGAAATGCAACACGTTTCGCTATGCTGCGTCTGTTCGATAGTCGACAGTTTGGGTCAATAGCGACAGTATTGTTTGTAGGAGTGAAACACCATGTGGTCGGCACCGGTCGGTCGCCTTCAGTATGTCAAGCGAAATCACGGAATGGCGCCGGCGCGCGTGCTGCCGCCCGAGCCGCTTCGACGAGCATGCCGCGGGCTGTCCACGGCCCTATTTCCTGATCCGCCCCTGGCAGGCGAGCCCTGGCACGCACTGCCTGACGCTGGGATTCAGCCCGAGCTAGCTTACAAGCTTCTGTGGCTCGTCGAAGCGGGACGCGCTGCCGATCACCCCCTTCGTCGCCAACGCGACGGTCTTGTCGACACCAGAAATGGTCATCAGCCGCTTCACGCCGTCATGGGGTAGGAACAAGAGCAGTGCGAAATCGTACGTGGCCTTTATCAACCAAAGGCAGCTACGGTTGATTTGATGATGATTCCGCCGTCCGGGCTTCGGCGCATCTGACGCCCCGTGGCGGCGCGAAAGACGCTCAGTAGTTGCAGCGCCGGCGCACGCGCGACCAGATGGTTCTCAAGACTTCTCGACCATGCCGGTTTTTCCGAACGGCGCTCCCAGACACCACGCGCTGCGAACATCGGAAGCCAATCTCGTGGAAATACAGGTCGGCATGTTGCGGGCTGATATGATGAAAGATGCCGGCGATGGTACGGCGGACGCGGGCGTTGAAGCCCTCCACCGAATTGACGTGGACGGCGTCGCGAACATACTCACCACTGGAATGTTTCACGGTCTCGTGCTTGGCAAAGCACCGGCACGACGGCGATCCGTTGCTGCGGGAACTCGGTGATGCCGTTCTCGTGCACCGGGGAAAGCCCCGTTCACTGCTCATTGCCTGCCCGGACGGCTGTGGCGGGTCTCTTTCCGTCAACCTCGATCCGCGGGCGGGAAAGGCTTGGCGTCTTTACCGCAAAGGCAACGCGATCAGCCTCTCGCCATCCGTTTGGCGCGATGGCGGCTGCAAGAGCCACTTCATCGTGTGGCAAAGCCGGATTATCTGGTGCGACCGCTTTGAAATGGGCAACCAAGAGCCGGCCTATGATGCAGCTCTTGAGGCCGACGTCTTGGCGGCTCTGGACGCCGTCAGATTCAGATCCACGCACGAGATCGCGGAAGAGCTCAACGAGATTCCGTGGAACGTAGCGCGTGCCGCACGCAAGCTTGTTGACCGCGGGCTCGCCGAGTACCCCGC
>SAQL01000006.1 GCA_004020645.1 Mesorhizobium sp.
CCTTGCATCAACGGGGGCATCCACACATGACACATGACCGCACCGATCACATGCCTCGACGTTCGAAAATCCCCTTGCATCAACGGGGGCATCCACACATGACACTCAGTACCGGTGCGGAAGGGCGGAAGATGACCCTTCGCGGTGGTTCGAATTCACGCCTATGACCCGGTTGAGACGTAGAGCGCTCCATCGCGGTATAATCCGAGCCCATGCGCCGACCGGCTCCATCGCGCCATAAGGCGACCTTCCCGGCAAGTCTCCAGAGCCGCCCTTCGCGTTACGGCTTCAAGCGACCCCTTGCGGACCATTCCTGACCGTTCTCGAAAGTTGTTACGCCGGGTGAACGGGGAGGTACGTGCAAGTTGGGGTCTGAGCGGGTTGTCAACGCACTTGTCCGCAGCAAGCGCTTCATAATCATGCAATCGCCTCTGTTGTCCGCGACAGCAGGTCTTCCGCCAGCCGTGACGCGGCCTTCCGTGCATCCTGGCGAGCCGCATGGTCAATATCGGGCCCAAAGAGGGTCTTCTGGATGATTAGACTGCGGACATCTTCGATACCGATGAAGCGCAACCACGCTTCTATATAGGGTTTTTGAAAGTCGAAGCGCTGCGCCGGAGTGATGGATTGCGCCGCATAGTCGAGACCTCGCGCATGGACGACCACCGCGATCTTATCCCGGAGCAGTCCTCCGAACCCGTGTTCAGGATCGAACGAGAAAAGGATGTCCTTCTGCGATACCAGGTCGATGAAGTGCTTGAGCTTGTAGGGGATGCTGAAATTCCACAGGGGCGTCGACAGCAGGACAATATCCGCCCAGTGCAGTTGTTGCGCCAATTCTTGCAATGTGGCCCATGCCTGCTGTTGAGAAGGGGTGAGCGGCGCGCCGCTGAGCCCCGCATACTTGGCCAACATCGCGTCCTCACCGAATTCAGGGAGGTCGACATCCCATAGGTCGAGCGTTGAAATCTCCAAGTCGGGTCGCCGAGCACGACAGCTTTGAACAAAGGCCTCGGCGACCTCACGCGAGGCGGAACGCTCTTTGCGGGGCGAGGAAACGATATGCAGTAGCTTGGTCATGGATCATCCTTGCTCATTGTGACGAACCGCATTGCGTCATATTTTAATTCGATATAAAAATTGAGATTATATCCAATATTCATCATGGATCAGAATATATGTTGGAATTGGTCCTGCTCAGGACGTTCGTCGCCGTGTTCGACGAAGGCGGCTTCAGTCGGGCAGCAGCGCGACTGAACCTTACGCAGTCGGCCGTCAGTGGGCACCTGCGCCGTCTCGAAGAGCAGGTCGGAAAGCCGTTACTCAACAGGACGACGCGCTCGCTGGAGATGACACCCGATGGCGAGCGCCTGCTCGCCTATGCCCGGGCGATGCTCGCCCTTAACCGGGATGCTTTGGCCGATCTGGCGCAGGCACCCTTTCACGGCAGAGTTCGCGTCGGCCTCTCGGAAGACTTCGCACAGGTTCCCATCCTTCGCGCCTTGCAGGCATTCGGCGCTGATCGCCGCGGATTGCAGGTCGATGTGCAAGTCGGGATTCCGGGTGCGCTCCTCTCGAAGATGAAGGAGGGCAATATCGAACTGGTGCTCGGATCACAGTGTGAGGGTGAGGAGATGGGGCGCCTGCTGTGGCGGGAGCCTCTTGTCTGGGCGTGGGCGGATCATACCGGCGTGGATCTTCCCGACCCGCTGCCATTGGCCGTGTTGCCGGAACCTTGCCCCTACAGGGAAGTTGCCCTTGAACGGCTTGCCAAGGCCGGGATCAGCCAGCGCACGGTGATGATCTGCGCCAGCAACGCCAGCCTGAGGGCGGCTGCCATCTCAGGCTTCGCTGTAGCGCCGATGATCGTCAGTCAGCTGAGAAACGGCCTGGTCAGGGTGCCCGAAAGCTACGGCCTGCCGGAGTTGCCAGAAGCGCAGTTCAGGCTATTTGCCGCATCGAAAGGCGATACTTCCGTCCTCGAAGAACTGGCGGAGGCCATCATAAACGCCGTTCCTCGAAGACACGCTGGCGAGGAGTGATCCTGAACTCGCACCAACGTCTGCTTTATGGCCAGTTCCGAATGTCCAGAAATGGCGCGACTGCGCCTATTACCGTGCTCATCACGCGAGCCGAAATCAGCAACCTGTTGAACGTACCCCTATAGTCGGCTCCAGAGGCGCTACAACGTGGCCGACTGGATGGCCGCGCGTCTGGACGCGGCGAGTTTCGTTTACCGGACCAACAGCGTCGTCAACCAACTTGTGGCGGCGCGCCTGGGCATGGGGCTAGCTGTCCCGCCCTGCTATCTCGGCGATCTCGAACCGGGTCTGGTGCGGGTGACCCCGAACCCATCCCGGAACTTGTCCGCGAACTGTGGTTGGTCACGCATTCGGACCTGAAGACTACCGCTCGGGTCCGCGCCTTCTTCGAAGTCGTAGGAGGGGAACTTGCCAGGGAGCGAGCGCTCATTTCGGGATCCGTTGGATGCGGTGGGAAAAGCCCAAAGCAAACGGACGGGTTCGTCCAAGATTCAGGCGTCCTTTAATTCACCGCAGCAATATGGACCCTCATCGCCAACCACGAGATGGCTACGCCGTCTCGGGCTGATACTTGGGTAAGAGGGTGTCACGTCTCATAGGAACTAAAGCCGTGGCGGCGCAAAATTTTTCGGGGCCGGACACCTGGCCGGCAGGCCGGCCCCGCTTCAAGCGTCATTTCTCGATGCTGGAGGTGACGGACTGGATCACTTCGGTCGCCATCTTGAATTCCTTGGTGCGGCTTTCGATGCCGTGACGCCTGGCGATGTAGTCGAAGTCGGTGTAGGCCGCGTAGACCGAGCCATCAGCCGTCTGGTAAACGACGACGCGCACCGGCCAGTCGAGGCCGGCTTTCGGGTTCGCGGTGATGAAGGTCGTGCCGAGTGCCGGGTTGCCGAACATGATGAGCCGCGACGGCCTGACGACATTACCGGCGGCGTTGCCGAGCTTGGCTTGGTCGATGACACCGAACAACGTGATGCCCTTGTCGGCGACATCCTTCTTGATCCGCGACACGGTCTCTGCAACCGAATAGCCGCTCTTGACTGTGACGACGCCGTCTGACGCCGTCTCAGCATTCGCCTGGGCCAGAAACCCCGGGGTGGCAAGCGTCAGGACAAGCGCCGTCGCCGCGAGGGTCGATTTGACTGAATTGATCATTTTTCTTTCTCCGTGAGTGAAGCCGGTCCGATGACAGGCTGGAAGAAAGGATGCGGAAAGGCTCGGCGGATTGATAATGCCGTTTGCTGCCTGAATTGATGAGTGCGGCGTATGGCTGGCAGGTTCCATGGAAATGCCGCCGCTCATTAGCGGCGGTAAACGTCGAGGTGAAGCGGGATCAGACGCGTGGCGCCGTCAGCGGGCGGGCGATTATCGTTGCCGCGATCAGGGCGGCGACGAGAACAACAACACAAGCGGTCCAGCCGAGCCGGTCATAGACCTGGCCGAGGACAAAGCTGCCGACCAACCCGCCGGAATAGTATGAAGCAAGGTAGATACCGCTCGCAGCGGCCTTGTCGCGGGCGGCGACGCGGCTGACATGGCCGGTCGTGATCGCCTGCGCCAAGAATGTTCCGATGGCAATCAGCGCCATGCCCGCAAGAACGATCGGCAGATTTGGAGTGAGCAGCGCCAGAAGGCCGGCGATGGCAATCCCGAGCGTCAGGACGATGCCGCTGGCCGGGCCGAACCGCCTTGCCACGCGGCCGGCGAGCGGGGTTGTCAGCATCGACGGCAGAAATACGAAATAAACGAGACCGAGCGCCATCGGCGACAGGGCCAGCGGTGCTGCGGCCAGTTGGAAATTCACATAGGTAAATGTGCCGATGAAGACGAACAGGATCAGGAAGCCGATCGCGAAGCTGCCGCGCAGTTCTCGGTTCTTAAAGTGGGCTTTCCAGGCGCCACCTACGGGAGGGTGGTCGGCGTCGATTCGCATCATGCGGTCGGTCTTCTTCAGAGTCAGCCAGACCAGCAACGCGCCGGCAATATTTAGGGCAGCGAAGGTCAGGAAGTTGATCGAGATGCCAAAGCCGTCCGCAACAGCCGCCGAAAGGATGCGGCCGAAAAAATTGCTGGCGACGTTTCCGGTGACGTAGGCGGCGAGCGCGCCTGCCGCCTGGCCGGGTGAGAAATGCTCGGCGAGGTAGGCGATCGTCAGCGTGAAGGCCGCCGACATGCACAGGCCCTGCAGGACGCGCAGGAGGGCAAACATTGCGATGCTGTCGGTCATCGAAAGTAGCGCGGTCGGTATGGCGAGCACGACAAGGCTGAACCATATCCCGTTGCGCCGGTCGATGTTGCGGCCGAGTAGCGCCACCGCGACGCCGGCGATCGCCATTCCAAAGGTGCTGGCGTTCACCGCGAAACCCATCGTCGCGCGGCTGACGCTGAATTTGACGACGAGCGAGGGAAGGATCGCCTGCGCGGCGAAAAGGTCGACGAGCGTCAGAAATGCGATCAAGGCAATGATGCCGAAGCGCAGGCTGTCCGTCGACACCCTGCGGAGCCTCGAGGCAACGGCTTCGTCATAGCTGGCCATCGGAATTTTTCCGTGCATGGTTCGACGCTCCCGAAGGGGACCGGGAACGCCGATGGAGGTTGAGGGTTAATAAGCGGGACGCTGCGGTCCGATTACATCGCGTCGTGGGCGTCCATGTCCGGCGGCAGGATGTCGGCCGAATAGAGCACGGCAGGAACCGAACCGTTGTTCTTCCACCAATGCGCGAGCTGGCCGAACTCGGCGGTGGCTTCGCCGGCCTTGTGCTCGATCGCCACCTTGCAGGTGTTGCTGTATTCGCTGATCGCGCCCTCGACGACCAGGATATTTGCCGGACGCGTGGAGTGGTCGTGCCACGGCACGACGCCGCCGGGCTGCACGACGAGCTTGCGCAGACGGAACCTATTGCCCTTCCAGGCGTCGCCCTTCGTGCTGAGGTCGATCGTGCTGATGACCTCGTCGGTGACGCCTTCCGGCGCGCTCGGCATCGACTGCACGGCATTGGTGGCGACCTGGTCGACCGGGCATTCGCCGGCGTGGGCAGGTGCTACAGCGAAAGCCGCGGCCGAAGCGAGCAGGCCGAACGCAAGAACAAGTTTGATCGGGTTGCGAGGTGCTATGACTTTCAAAAACATTTTGCGGTTCTCCTTTTATCGAGCCCGGCAATGGGAATTCATGCGGGGCGTGATGTGGAGATTGGGCGAGCACGGCTGCCAAGAGAAATGCCGGGTACTTCTGAATTCCATAGCCTGAAGCTATCGCGTGAGCCCGGGCGCAGTCGTACCGGCTCGCCGAACCGCAGGCGTAATCCTGCGTAGTCGACGGAGTTTCGATTACGCGGCGGAACGGCGCATCGAAACCGGTGATGCGCCCTCTGCCCAGCCATAGGACTTGACCGCACCGACAAATGTCGACACCGCGGGCGAGAAGCGGCGGCCAGCGACGGTGACGAGGCACACATCGCGGGTCACCTCCGGCTCTGTCACCGGCCGCACCTGCAGCCCTGGAATCACGGCGGTGTATTCAGGGAGGAAACAGATGCCGAGCCCTCCGGCAACCATGTTCTGGATCCAGTCCTCTCGCTCGCTTGAATAGGAGATGCGAAGCTTCACTCCGCGCTCGACGCAAAGATGAGAGAGATGGTCCCAATACTCGCAGTTGACGCGTCTCAGATAGATCTCGCCGTCGATCGCGCTGATTGGCACGGTCTCGTGCTGCGTCAGCCGATGGCCGGTCGGGAACGCCAGCATGAAGCGTTCGCGAAAGAGTGGCGTCACGTCGAAGCGTTCCGGGAACTTTTCGCTCGACGACATGATTGCGACGTCGACTTCGCCCGCCTCGAGCAGTTGTGAGAGCCGGCTTGGTACCCCTTCAACCAACTGCAATTGAATTCCCTTGTGGCGCATGTTGAAATCGGTGAGCAAACCGGTGAAGCGGCGCGGGCCGATCGTGCACATGATGCCGACCTTCAGATGCGCGTCCTTGAGGCAAAGGAAGCGCGAGGCTTCCTGATGCACGCCGCTCAGTTCATCGAGGATCTGTTGGAAACGCGGCCGAAGCAGCGCGCCAAGGTCGGTGATGTGGGTCAGATTGCGCTCGCGCCGGAACAAAAGGCCGCCGACCTCGTCCTCGAGCTGCTGGATCGCGCGGCTGAGCGCCGGCTGGGTGACGTTGCATTTCTCGGCGGCGCGCGTGAAGTTCCGCGTATCGCAGACGGCGAGGAAATATCGGATGTGGTGGATGTCCATGCCAATCCCCTAGCGCGCCCGAGCCTTCTCCAGCCAATGCAATGGACGCATGGATTTCATAGCACAGCGGCATTTTATTGTTGAGCGCGTATCGCTCAAGGTCCCGCAGAACAGCCGCAGCGTTGCGGCACATCAACGGAGACCGAAATGCTCAACGTCAGCAAACCTGAAACCGATACGCTTGCGATGCGCCGCCCCCTGGAAGGCCGGACGGCCATCGTGACCGGCTCGACCAGCGGCATCGGCCTCGGCATCGCCCGCGCCCTGGCGCAGAACGGTGCGGCCGTCATGCTGAACGGGTTCGGGGATCCGGTGGAAATCGAAACGCAGCGTGCCGCCTTGGCCGAGGAAAATGATGTCGACGTCGCTTACGACAACGCCGACATGTCGAACCGCGACGCTATCCACATGATGGTGGAACGGGCCGTTGCACGCTTCGGCCAGATCGACATCGTGATCAACAACGCGGGCATACAGCATGTTGCGCCAGTCAGCGAATTTCCCGTCGCCAAATGGGACTCGATCCTGGCGATCAACCTGAGTTCGGCTTTCCATCTGATCCAGGCGACCTTCGAGCCGATGAAGGGTCGCGGCTATGGCCGCATCATCAACATCGCTTCCGCCCACGGGCTGATCGCCTCGCCGTTCAAATCAGCCTATGTCGCCGCCAAGCACGGCATGGTCGGGTTGACGAAGGTGGTCGCACTCGAGGGCGCCGAGTACGGCGTGACTTCGAACGCGATCTGTCCAGGCTATGTCTGGACGCCGCTCGTCGAGAAACAAATCGAGGATCAGGCGAAGTCGCACAACATCGCCCGCGACGCCGTTATCCGCGACATCTTTCTGAAGAACCAGCCGACCAGGCGCTTTGCGACTGTGGAGGAGATGGGAGCGCTTGCGGTGTTTCTCTGCAGCGACTGCGCAGCTTCGATCACCGGCACAGCCTTGCCGGTCGACGGCGGCTGGACTGCGCACTGAGCGCGCCGTCATCGTCAAAACGTCTGCAATTTTACGCGAGGAGGGTACCCGATGAACACTCATGCCGACGTTGTGAAGCTTGCCTCCAGCCAATCGGAACCGGCCGCGCCCAGCGTGGTCCGCGGGAAGCGGACGATCAACCTCGCGCTTCAGGGCGGAGGCGCGCACGGCGCCTTCACATGGGGTGTCATCGATCGGCTCCTTGACGAGGAGAACTTGTCCTTCGAGGGGGCAGTCGCCACCAGCGCCGGGGCCATGAACGCGGCGGTGCTTGCCTACGGGCTTGCCGAAGGCGGACGGCGCGGCGCGCAGAAGGCGCTTGCGAATTTCTGGCGCCGCGTCAGCCACGCGGCGGCCTTCAGCCCTCTGCAGCCGACCCTGCTTGACAAGATGGCCGGGTCGCGTTCGCTCGAATACTCCCCGGCCTTCCTGATGCTCGACATGGTGACGCGGTTGATGTCGCCCTATCAGTTCAATCCCTTGAATTTCAATCCGCTGAAAAACGTTCTCGAGCAGTCTATCGATCTCGATGCCGTCCGCATGTCGCGCTGTCCTCTGAAACTCAGCATCTGCGCGACCAATGTGCGGACCGGGAAGGTCAAGGTTTTCTCCAATGACGAGCTGTCGATCGACGCCATCATGGCGTCGGCATGCCTGCCGTTCCTGTTCCAAGCCGTCGAGATCGACGGCGAGGCCTATTGGGACGGCGGTTACATGGGAAATCCGGCAATCTTCCCGCTGATCTATTCCTGCGACACGCCGGACGTGCTGATCGTACACATCAATCCTATAGAACGCGCCGAACTGCCGCGCTCGGCGACGGATATCCTTAATCGCATCAACGAGATAAGCTTCAACTCTTCGCTTTTGCGGGAAATGCGGGCGATCGCCTTCGTCACGCAACTGATCGACTCGGACGCCGGCCAGGCGCTCGACCTCAAGCGCATCTTCGTCCACGGCATTTCGGATGACGAGACCATGAAAAAGCTTGGCGTCTCCAGCAAGCTCAATGCCGATTGGGGCCTGCTTACGGATCTTCGCGACCGCGGCCGTGAACGCGCCGAGGAATGGCTCGAAGCCAACTATAACCACATCGGACAGCGTTCGACGGTGGACATCCACGAACGCTATCTCTGACAACAACTCCCGGCCGGCATTATCCCCTCTGGATGCCGGTTTGCTGAGCCCTCCGGCAACCCTCCCGGAGGGCTCTTTTTATGCAGCCGGCGCATACAGCGCGTCTATCGAAACCATGCCAAGACAGCATTTCAGTTGATGGCTGCGATCGAAGAGAGTGGCTTCAGACGGGCTGATCGCCGGTCTGAACCAAACACAAACCCAGGAGACGGAAATCATGATCAATACCAAATCGCTCATCGGCTCGGCTTTGGCCGCGGCTACCACGCTCGCCGCCAGCGCTGCCTTCGCCGGCCCGGCCGCTCAGCCGGAGTTCTCGTTCGAAAAGTGCTACGGCGTCGTCAAGGCCGGCCAGAACGATTGCCAGACCGCCACGCATTCTTGCGCCGGGACCTCTACGGCCGACAACCAGTCCGACGCATGGATCTATGTGCCGGCCGGCACTTGCGGAAAGCTTGCCAGCGGCAGCACCGAACCCAAGGCCTGATCCACTCCCACGCAACCCAATGGAGACGACTGATGCCCAATAAGCTTCCCACCCTCCCAATTCCGCAAGCTGCGGGCATCGGTCTTCGCTCGCCGCACATTGCTGAAATGCTGAGCCGCCGCCCGTCGGCGGGTTGGTTGGAGGTTCATGCCGAAAACTACATGGGCGATTCTGCTGCCGTCGCCGCGCTCGAAAATCTGCGTGAGACCTACCCCCTTTCTGTTCACGGCGTAGGGCTGTCTCTCGGCAGCGCTTCCGGCGTCGACCGCGACCATCTGGAACGCATGCGCAAGGTATGCGTGCGCTTCGAACCCGATCTTGTTTCCGAACACCTCGCCTGGAGCGGCGCCGATGGCGCCTACCTCAACGACCTTTTGCCGCTCCGTTACGACGAAGCAGCGCTGGCGATCGTCGCCAATAATATCAAGCTCGTTCAGGACACTCTGAAGCGCCGCATCCTGATTGAAAATCTCTCTGCCTATATCGAGTTCAGCGGTTCGACGATGACGGAGGCCGAGTTCTTGGCCGAGCTTGTGAAGCGCACGGGATGCGGCCTGCTTCTCGACGTGAACAACGTCTACGTTTCCGCCCACAATCTCGACTTCGACGCGGCTGCGTTCATCGAGGTGCTGCCTGCCGAGGCGATCGGCGAGATCCATCTGGCAGGCCATGCCGTCAACGACGCTGGCGATGACACGGTCCTGATCGACGACCACGGCTCGCGCGTGCCGCCCGCCGTGTGGTCACTCTATGCCGGCGCGATCGAGAAATTCGGCCCACGCCCCACGCTGATCGAATGGGATACCGACGTGCCCGTGCTCGACGTGCTGCTGGGCGAGGCAATGTGGGCGGATATGCTTGCCGCTTCGATCGCCTTCCGCAAGCGGCAGGATTCCCTTCCTGTTTCCGCGCCGAAGCAGTCCGCTCCAGGCACCGTCGTTCCGTTCGAACGCGATGCACCGCGCGGGCAGATGCCGGTGCTTGCCGCTTTCGATGCGATCAAGCCCGCGCGTCTCGCTGCTGACCGTGACGTCAGGAGGAGCCGCCATGCTGCCGCTTGAGCATCTGCAGAACATCATAGCGCAGTCCGTGCTTGGCAACCCGCAATTCGGCCTTTCGTCGCTCGTTTCAGCGGGCCACGCCGATCCATGCCGACGGCTGCGCATCTATGAGAACAATACCCGCGCCTCGCTGACGGCGACGCTGATGGCCGTATTCCCAGTCGTCGTTCGCATGGTCGACGAGCGGTTCTTCCACTATGCCGCAAGCGAGTTCATTCGTCAGCATCCCCCCGGCGAGCCAAGGCTGGTGCGCTACGGCTCCGACTTGCCGCGCTTCCTCGGGACCTTCGAAGGTCTGGCTGAAATGCCCTTCGTCGCGGAAACGGCGCGGCTTGAATGGGCGATCGCCGAGGCGCTTGATGCGGCATCACTGCCGGCCCTGAACCTGGCGGCACTGGATGGCGAAGCCTCGAGCTCGACCCTCGAACTGATGCTCCAGCCATCCTTGCGCCTCGTTATGTCGCATTGGCCGGTACTGTCGATCTGGTCGGCGCATCAGAACGGAGGCGTTCCGGATCAAGCTGATGTCTGGCAGCGAAAAGCCGAGCGCATCGCGCTCTGGAGGCACGGCGACAATGTACGCTTCGCGCGCCTCACGAGCGCCCAGTTCTCGTTCCGCCATTCTCTGAAAAAGGGCCTCGGCCTGGAGAGGGCCGTTTCACGCGCCCTCACGCACGAACCGATGTTCGATGTCCTCGGCGCCCTCGTCAGCCTGTTCGGCGAAGGCTTGGTGACCGGCATCGGCTTCGACCACCCGCAGTAAACGAAAATGGAGAGACCCATGAGCGTGACCCGCGAAATGCCTTCAACCAGTGGCCGCAGCCTAGCCGCCGCCTACCGCAGGGCTCTGAACCTGGCGGGCAGCATACCCCTTTCTCTTGTTCAGCTGGCGGGTCGCGTCGCGGTCGCCCACGTGTTCTGGCAATCGGCGCAGACCAAGCTCGCTTCCTGGCCGGTAACGCTACAGCTTTTCGCGTTTGAATATAATCTGCCGCTGATCGACCCGGCGCTGGCGGCCCCGCTCGCGACAGCCGCCGAAATCATCGGCGCCGCATTGCTATTCCTCGGCCTGTTCTCGCGCCTCGGCGCGCTGATGCTGCTCGGGGTAGTCGCGGTGATCCAGATCTTCGTCTATCCGGGACACTGGGGCGAACACCTCATGTGGAGTTCGCTGCTGCTGCTCATTTTGGCTCGCGGCGCAGGCGTCGTATCGTTGGACTATCTGGTCGACGGCTATTTCCGTCGCGGAGCGTGAACAATGCTGCGGCAATCCAGCGAAGAAGTGATGAACTTGGCAGAGTTAGAAGCGACGCCGGCCAAAACAGATGCGCTTCCACCGCGCCGGCCTCGGGTCGTCATTCTCGGCGCGGGCTTCGGCGGCCTCAACGCAGCGCTCGGGTTGCGCAACGCGCCGGTCGATATCACTGTCGTCGACCGCCGCAATTATCATCTGTTCCAGCCGCTGCTTTATCAGGTGGCGACGGCCGGCCTATCTCCGGCGCAGATCGCCATGCCGATCCGGCGCGTCCTCGCCAGCCAGAAGAATGCAACCGTCCTGATGGAAAAGGTGGAGGGCGTCGACACCGCTGGGCGGACTGTGCTGACCGGCAGCAGGCGAATTCCCTACGATTACCTGATCATCGCCACCGGCGCCCGCCACGCCTATTTCGGTCACGACGCCTGGGAAGCAAATGCTCCCGGCCTCAAGACGATAGGCGACGCCACCGAAATTCGCGCCCGCATATTGACCGCGTTCGAAAAGGCAGAAGTCACCGACGATCCGGCTCTTCGAGAAAAACTCCTTACCTTTGTGGTTGTCGGCGGCGGACCCACCGGCGTCGAACTCGCGGGCGCTATTATCGAACTCGCGCGCAAAGCAATCGTTCGCGATTTCCGCAACATCGATTCCTCGACCGCAAGGGTTGTACTTGTCGAGGCCGACGAACGGCTGCTCACCGCATTTCCGGAGAAGCTATCGCAATCGGCCAAATCGCAGCTCGAAAAGCTTGGCGTCGAGGTCAAGCTCGGCGCCGCGGTTACGGAGTGCGACGACAATGGCGTCGCGCTCGCGGATGGGCAACGCGTCGCTTCAGCCTGTGTGCTCTGGGCTGCCGGCGTCATGGCCTCGAGGGCGGCGAAATGGCTGGACGTCGCGGCCGATCGCGCCGGCCGCGTCGTTGTCGACGGACATCTGCATGTGCCTGGCCGCGAAGGCGTCTATGTCATCGGTGATACCGCTTCGGTAAAGGGCAAGGACGACCGTCCGGTTCCGGGCGTCGCCCCTGCCGCGAAGCAAATGGGGCGCTATGTGGCAGACCTCATCAAGGCGCGACTTGCGGGGCGGACGGCAGAACCTTTCCGCTACGCCGACTACGGAAATCTCGCCACAATCGGCCGCAAGGCCGCCGTCGCGGATTTAGGACCCATCCAACTGAGCGGTTTCCTAGCCTGGCTACTCTGGAGCTTCGCGCATCTGTGGTTCCTTGTCGGTTTCCGCAACCGCACCGTTGTCTTCCTCGATTGGGCTTGGGCCTATGCAACATTTGACCGCAGCGCGCGCCTCATTACCGAACGCCGCGACCGGTAGGTGCCGCCTGCCGCGCATAGCGCTTGGGCGGGCGATGACGGCGCTGCTGCTCATGGCGGTCATGTCGACTGCTGCATCGGTGCATATCATCTGGGAGCGCACGGCAACCCGCAACGTCGAGAAGATCGTCGCCAGCCTTGGCGCCCAGAGCGCCGATTCTGTCCGCGGCGAATTGACATCAACGCTGGCCGTCGTGGCAGGCACGGCCGAGATCATCCGCTCGATCCTGTTCCAAGGCACGATCAAAGCCGATGACGAGGTCAGACGCGAATTCCTGTTCCTGTCGCTGCTGCGTGAACAGCGCGCGATCGGCTGGATCGGATTTGGCTTCCCCGACGGACGGTTTTTCGGCTCGCACGCGGCGGCCGGCGGCAAGATCGAGATGGTTGAAATCGGCCCGGGCATGCCGGGAAAGCCGCGCCCGTTGCGTCGTGATATCTATCATCCCATCCGCGGCGATGTGATGTTCGAAGAACGTATCCATGGCGAGACCGCTTACCTAGCGCTCGGTGCGCCCTGGTATCGCCGGGCGATGGACTCGACGGAACCTGTCTGGAGCGTGATCGACGTCCTGCCCAATGGCTTCGAGCCCTCGGTGGTCGTTTCAAAGCGGGTCGAGCTCTATGGCAGGTACCAAGGCGTGGTCATGGTGGCCGTGAGTTTCGCCAATTTGTCGCAGGCGCTGGGTGGTCTGCAAGTATCAGGTCACGGCAAGACGTTCGTGCTGGGCGGTGGCGACAAAGTACTGGCTGCATCGGATGCGCCCGGCGGTCCTATGCCTGCTCATCTTCGCGATTTTCCAAAGAGCGATGCGCTTGCCGCCGCAGTGGGCGACGCCATTTCGATGATGAAAGGGAACGAATTTCGCACGCTGGTCGATGGTGGCGAGATCGGCCCGGTCTACGTCTCGTCGTTTGCGCTCCCCTTCGAACAATGGCGGCTCCTGACCGCGATACCGCGCTCCTCCTTCGCGGAAGAGATCGACCGTAACACGCGTCGGGTGCTGCTGGTGGTCGCCGGGCTCGTCGTGCTGGCAGCGGCCACTGCCGTGCTCTTTTCGAACCTGCTTTTCGCCAGGCCGATCCGCCAGCTTGCCGCGCAGCTCCGTGAGATCGAACGGTTCTCGCTCGACCAGGTGCGGCATGTTCCGACATTCCTGGCCGAACTCAATGATTTCTCGGAAGCGCTGAAGCGCATGGCGGGCGGCTTGTCGGCTTTCGCCAAATACATGCCGCTCGACGTCGTCCGGCCCCTCGTCGCGGGCGGGCTTGAGCCGGCACCTGGCGGCAGGCTCGTGGAAGTGACCGTGATGTTTGCCGATCTGCCGGGCTTCACCGAACTCACCGAGCGGCTCGGGCCCGATGTCCAGCCGCATCTCACCAATTTTCTCACGCTTGCAGTCGAAGCCATTCATTCCGAAGGAGGCACCGTCGACAAGTTCATTGGCGACGCCGTTATGGCCATCTGGAACGCACCGACAGCCGTGCCGGATCACGCACGCCGCGCATGCAGCGCTGCAGCCGCGATCCGGGCCGCGATGCATGCGCTGCCCGCCGTTTCGCCGGACCACAGCGACATACGGGTGCGAATTGGCATCAATACCGGCACCGCGATCGTCGGCAATGTCGGATCGGCCGAACGGCTGAGCTATACGGCCATCGGCGATACGGTCAACCTGGCAAGCCGCCTCGTTGGCGTCGCCAAGGAACACGGCGTCGAAATCGTAGTCAGCGACATGACGCTTGCGCAGACAAGCGGCCAGATCGCCGCGCAGCCACTTGGCATCACGAATGTTCGCGGGAAGGCAGTCCCGGTCCTGATACACACGCTCGCAACCTGAACAACCGCTGCGGCCATGGAGTATGGTCATGGAAATGATGACTTTGACGCTCGCAATGCTTTTCTGCCTCCAGCTAAAGCACTTCATTGCCGACTATCTGCTCCAGCCCGGCTGGATGTTGGGCGGAAAGGGCGATCTGCGCCGCGCCGGCGGCTATGTCCATGCGGGCTTGCATACGCTAGGCTCTTTGCCGGCCCTTCTCATCGCCGGGCTCGAGCCCACCGCAATCGTCCTGCTTTCTGCCGCGGAATTCACGGTCCACTACGCGACAGACTACACCAAAGCCGGGCTGTCCGGGCGCAGCCATGCTGGCCCCGACACGCGGACATACTGGGCCCTGCATGGGGCTGACCAGTTCTTACACCAGCTTACCTATGTCGGCCTGATCTTCGCTGCGCTCGCTTAGAGAGAGGAATTTGAGGCGGGACAACGAGGCATGCCTCGGAGATACTGAGAACGCCGAACATTGATGCGGCGGCACGAGCTTTCGACAAGCGATGAAAATTATTGCGGCACGCTCCGCATCGGCGTGGAAAAGTCCGCCTCTCCATCATATTCGTAGGCAATGTCCGGAAGTTTTGGGGGACAGGACCTTGTCTCCGCCCCTTGTGTGTAGGTCGGCTTATGGCGCTGGTTGCTCATTTCCAATCGACAATCGAACGGCACGAAACCACCCATTTCTGCCCTTCACACACGTCGCAAGCGTCAGGATTTCACTCTGCTTCTGAGAAGATTGGCCGCGAGACCAGAGACACCGTGGGCGAATGCCAAATGACAACGCAAACAGTCAGTTACGACCGCCAGTCGGCGAACTGATGCAAGCCGTTGAGATTTTGATTCAGGCGCTTTGCGCGCTGGCGGTGTGTCCCAGCGCCACGAAGACGGTGCGCACGATACCGGCGGCATCAAGCCCGGCGTCGGCGTACATCTTTTCGGGCTTGGCGTGATCGACAAAAGTGTCGGGCAACACAAGCGGGCGTACCTTCAGGCCATTTTCCAGCAGCCCTTCATAGGCCAGGAATTGCAGCACATGGCTGGCGAAGCCACCGACCGCACCCTCTTCCACTGTTACCAGCACCTCATGCGAGCGCGCCAGCCGCCGGATCAAATCCTCGTCGAGCGGCTTGGCGAAACGAGCATCGGCGACCGTGGTGGAAAGCCCTGCCGCGCCGAGCTCCTCGGCCGCAGCCAGGCAATCCTGCAGCCGCGTGCCGAAGGAAAGCAGCGCAACCTTGGTGCCCTCCTTAACGATACGGCCCTTGCCGATTTCGAGAACCGAGCCACGCTCCGGCAAGTCGACGCCGACGCCGTTGCCGCGCGGGTAGCGGAAGGCAATGGGGCCTTCATCATAGCTTGCCGCCGTGCGCACCATGTGGCGCAGTTCCGCCTCGTCCGCCGCGGCCATGACGACGAAACCGGGCAGCGTCGCCAAAAAAGTCGTGTCGAAGGCGCCGCAATGGGTAGCCCCGTCGGCCCCGACGAAGCCGGCGCGATCGATCGGAAAGCGCACCGGCAGTTTCTGGATCGCCACGTCGTGGACGACCTGGTCGTAGGCGCGCTGCAGGAAGGTCGAATAGATCGCCGCGAAAGGTTTGAAGCCTTCCGTGGCAAGGCCGGCGGCAAAAGTCACCGCGTGTTGCTCGGCGATACCGACATCGAAGGTCCTCGACGGGAACGCCTCGCCGAACAGGTCGAGGCCGGTGCCGTTCGGCATGGCGGCGGTGATGGCGACGATGCGATCATCTTCCCGGCCCTCCTGGATCAGGCTTTCGGCAAAGACTTTCGTGTAGCTCGGCGCGTTGGCCGGCGCCTTGGCCTGCGTGCCGGTGATGACGTCGAATTTGTTGACGCCGTGATATTTGTCGGCGGCCGCCTCGGCCGGTCCATAGCCCTTGCCCTTCTGGGTCACGACGTGGATCAGCACCGGACCGTCGGCATTGTCGCGGACGTTCTTCAGCACCGGGATCAGGTGCTCGAGATTGTGACCGTCGATCGGGCCGATGTGATAAAAACCCATTTCCTCGAACAGCGTGCCGCCGGTGACATAGCCGCGCGCATGCTCGACCGCCCGCTTGATGGCGCGATCGGCTCGCTCGCCGAGATAGGAGGTCAGCTTCTTGCCGAAATCGCGCAAGCCAAGATAGGCCTTGCCCGATGCCAGGCGGGCCAGATAGGCGCTCATCGCACCGGTCGGCGGAGCAATCGACATGTCGTTGTCGTTGAGGATGACGATCAGCCGGGCATCGAGCGCGCCGGCATTGTTCATCGCCTCATAGGCCATGCCGGCCGACATGGCGCCGTCGCCGATAACGGCAATGACATTGTTGCGGCCCCCGGAGAGATCGCGTGCCATTGCCATGCCGAGGCCGGCGGAAATGGAGGTCGAGGAGTGGGCGGCGCCGAACGGATCGTATTCGCTCTCGGCGCGCTGGGTGAAGCCGGACAGGCCGCCCTCTTGCCGCAGCGTGCGGATACGGTCGCGGCGGCCGGTCAGGATCTTGTGCGGATAGGCCTGGTGACCGACATCCCAGATCAGCCGGTCGTCTGGCGTGTTGAAGACATAGTGCAATGCGACCGTCAGTTCGACCACGCCAAGACCAGCACCGAGATGTCCGCCGGTATGGGACACGGCGTCGATCAACTCGGTGCGAAGCTCCAATGCCAACTGCGGCAGATCACGTTCGTCAAGCGTCCTGAGGTCGGCCGGTATGCGGACCTTGTCGAGAAGGGGCGTATGGAGCTTTGCGTTCACTGGTGGTAGGGCCTGCTTTTTATTCACGTGCGAAATAGGCCGCTGGCCGGCGAATGTAAATGCGTGTGAGTGACGCGGCTCAGATTCAAAGTGTTAAGGTTTCCTTTGCGTGTCCAAAACCGCGCGCGGCGCTCTAATTGTCCGGCAGAGGAATGAACTCTTCTTCATCCCCAGGAACGATATCGAAGCGGCCTGTCTTCCACTCTTCTTTGGCCTGTTCGATGCGTTCCTTCGACGATGACACGAAATTCCACCAGATGTAGCGCTTCGAGCCGAGCGAGGCGCCGCCGAACAGCATAAAATGCGCTCCACCCTGCGAGGACACGACAATCTCGTCGCCGGGCCGAAACACCAGCAGCCTCTCTGCCGGAAAGCGGTCACCGGAGATCGAGACCTCTCCCTCCAACGTATAGATGGCGCGCTCCTCGGCATCGGCAGGGATTTTCAGGCTGGCGCCGGGCGCCAGGCTGAGGTCGGCATAGAGCGTGTCCGAAGCGGTCATGACCGGAGACCGCAGCCCGGAAAAGGCACCGATGACGACGCGCCCGCTGACGCCTTCGGCGTCGATCTCAGGCAGACGCATGGCCGCCGTATTCTCGAAGATCGGGTCGACCTCCTCCTTATCGTCGGGCAGCGCCAGCCATGTCTGCAGGCCGGAAACCGACATTGGCGCGCCGCGCAGCTCCTGTGGCGTACGCTCGGAATGGACGATGCCGCGGCCGGCGGTCATCAAATTCACGTCGCCGGGCTGGATGACCATTTCGGTGCCGAGCGAATCGCGATGCCTGATATTGCCGTCGAACAGGTAAGTGACCGTCGACAGGCCGATATGGGGATGCGGGCGGACATCGAGCGCCTGGCCGGCTCGCAAAATCGCCGGTCCCATGCGATCGAAGAAGATGAAGGGACCGACCAGCCGACGCTTGGCGGTCGGCAAGGCACGACGAACCTGAAAGCCGCCAATGTCCTTGGCGTTCGGAATAACCATCAGTTCGATCTGGTCGCTGGCGAAGGCGTCACCGGGCAGAGGGTCGTTTCCGGGGAAGAAGCTCATGCGGTCTTCCTCAGGCGAAGCGGAGTGCAGACCTGGCTTTCGCCTTGGCCGCCACCTCTTCGCGATTGCGCGGATGCTGTGTCGTCTCGAGGCTGTCCAGCAATTCGCGCGCAGACGCGGCTATGGCCTCGACGGCGTGGTCGAACGCATGCTGGTTCTGTTTCGACGGCCGAGTGGTTCCGCTCAGCTTGCGGACAAACTGAAGTGCGGCATCGCGGACCTCGTCATCGGTTGCCGGCGGATCGAAATTGAACAGTGTCTTGATGTTTCTGCACATCGTTCGCAATCTCCTCTCGTCCTGGAGCCGTTTCAAGCGGGATGAGTTTTACCTTCAATCATGAACATGTCGAAAAGCCGCCCGGCGAAAATTTGTCGTTCGGGACCGTGCTTACTCCGCGTCCAGCGGCTCTGTCCCCACCGGCTTGCCGTCGCGCGAAAGCCTGATCTTCTCGACCTTGTCCTCGGCCGCCTTGAGCAGCCGATCGCAATGGACCTTCAGCGCCTCGCCGCGCTCATAGATGCGGATCGACTGGTCGAGCGGAACGTCGCCGCGTTCCAGATCATCGACGATTTTCTCCAGCGCGTCGAGCGCCTGCTCGAAGCTCATCGCCTTGACGTCTTCGTTGGTCTCACCAGCCATCGTCTATCCTTTCATCAGCCGCCCGACATGGGCGGCGACCGAAAATGCCAATCCCTGCAGATCGTAGCCGCCCTCGAGCAGGCTGACGAGCCGGTTGTCGCTGTGGCGACCGGCGCGCTGCATCAACTGGCCGGTTGCCCAGTCGAAATCGCCCTCGGTCAAGTTGATCTCGGCCAGCGGATCGCGGTGGTGCGCGTCGAAGCCGGCGGAAATTATGATGAGGTCGGGCGCGAAATTGTCGAGCGCCGGCAAGATGCGCGACAGGAAAGCGTCGCGGAAAACCTCGCTGCCGGTCTGCGGCGCCAGCGGCGCGTTGACTATGTTGCCGGCGCCGGTTTCGCTCACGGCCCCGGTTCCGGGATAAAGCGGCATCTGGTGCGTCGAGCAATAGAGCACCGACGGATCGTCCCAGAAAATATCCTGCGTGCCATTGCCGTGATGCACGTCCCAGTCGACGATGGCAACGCGCTCGGCCTGGTGCTGCCTTTGCGCATAGCGCGCCGCGATCGCCGCGGTGTTGAACAGGCAGAAGCCCATGGACGTCGTCTTTTCGGCGTGGTGGCCGGGCGGGCGGGCGGCGACAAAGACATTGGCGACGTTGCCCCGAAAGACATCGTCGACGGCGGCGTTGGCAGCGCCGATCGCCGTCACGGCCGCCTGCCAGCTTTTCGGGCTGGCGGTGGTGTCGGCGTCGACGCGAGCGATACCGGTGTCCGGTATCGTAGCGCGGACCCGTTCGACGAATTCCTGCGGATGTGCGTAGAGGATGGTGGCCTCGTCGCCTTCCGGCGCCTCGGCACGATCAAGGGTCGCAAAGGCCTCGTCGTCGAGCACCCGTTCGATGGCGCGCAGGCGGTCCGGCCGCTCCGGATGACCGGGCGGCGTTATGTGCTCGAGAAAGACCGGGTGGGTATAAAGCCTTGTTACCATGTCCCCGATATAGGCGCACCCGGCGGCTTTGACCATGTTTTTGGCACGGCCAAAGGCAGACGTTCAACAGGGTTTAGATGTTGGGTGCTGGTTGGGTCTGGAGCGAGCCACCGACCGATGCTCGGCCAGCTGCCGGTCCCGGTCGGGGTCGGGCACCTGGCCTTTGATGGTCTTGAACAGACTCAGACCAACGATTTGTCAATCTCAGCCGGTGCTTGCGAACGGCCAATCCTACTGCCTTGTTTGAGCAGCCCATCCAAAAGCACGTTGAAGGCCTTCACCGCCTTTTTCGACGTCGCTTCGGGATGCTCCGAATTTGCGATCCACTGCGCGGCATGTAGCGAGGCGCCGCTGATCAACCTTGCTGCGGCTTCGGGATCAACGGCAACGATGGTTCCCTCGTCCCTCAACTTTTGAAGGTTCTCGCTCATCGAGCGGATGCATTCGTTCTGGCTCGGCCATTGCGAAGGATCGCCGAGCACCGCCGGTCCATCGCGAAGGACAATACGCTGGATCTCCGGCTCCAGCGCCATCTCGATATAAGCGGTGCATTCGTCGACAAAGCCCTGCCAGAGAGTGTCCGCCCTGGCCGAAACGATCTTCAGCCGGGCCAACATTTCCGCGTCGATCTCGGCGATGACCGCCTGGAGAAGGCCCTTCTTGTCGCCGAAGTGATGATAAAGCGCGCCACGCGTCAGCCCGGCCGATGCGGTGAAGTCGTCCATCGACGCCTCGGCATAGCCGACAGTGCCAAAGGCATGGCGCGCCGCCGCGACCAGTTTGGCGCGGGTCTCGGCGATCATCTCCTTGCGTGGTTTGTGCCCCATTCGCTCATTCCTTCACATACGTCTCGTATATTAATTGACATACGCGTCGTATGTCATTATCTGATTTGCATACGCCACGTATATAAGTGGCTCGGCCTCAGAAATCCAGGAGTGTTCCCATGCCCAATCCCTATCGCGAAATCTTCAAGGCAAAGGGAGCCAAGGGCTTCGCCGCAGCCGGCTTCGTTGCCAGGATGCCGATGGCCATGGCTCCGATCGGGATCGTCGCGATGCTGTCGCAGACGCACGGTGAGTACTGGCTGGCCGGCGCCGTCTCCGCGACATATGCGCTGGCCAATGCTTTTGTCGCGCCGCAGATATCGCGGCTGGTGGACCGCCTCGGCCAAGCGCGGATTGTGGTGCCCACCACCGTCATTTCCGCGCTCGCTTTCGTAGTGCTGGTTGCGGCGGCCAATCAGGACTGGCCGATATGGACACTGTTCGTGTCAGCGCTGCTGGCCGCCGCAATGCCCAGCATCCCCGCAATGGTGCGCGCGCGCTGGACAGAGCTCTTCCGGGATCGTCCCGAAATGAACACCGCGTTCGCCTTCGAGTCGGCGGCCGACGAGTTGGTCTACATAGCCGGGGCATCGCTATCGGTGGGCCTGAGCGTCGCCCTTTTTCCGGAAGCGGGAATGTTGGCGAGTACAATGTTCCTCGCCTTCGGCTCGACAGCCTTCATCCTGCAGCGCTCGACCGAACCGCGAGTGCGACCGGTGGAAATTGGTTCGCGCGGCTCGGCAATCCGCCTGCGGCCGGTCCAAATCATCACCTTGGCCCTGATCTTCATCGGCGCGACCTTCGCAACCACGGAGGTGAGCACCGTGGCGATCACCAAGGAGCTCGGCCAGCCGGGCGCCGCCAGCCTCGTCATCGGCGTCTATGCCCTAGGATCGTTCGTCGTCGGCATCATCCTCGGCGCCCTAAACCTGAAAACACCGCTGCAAATTCAGCTTGCCATCGCGATCGCCATCATCGCCCTCACCGCGCTGCCGTTGCTCGTCGCCGACACGGTGCCTCTCCTGGCACTGGCCGTCTTCGTTAGCGGCGTGGCGATCTCGCCGACCTTCATCACGGCATTCGGCCTCATCGAGCGGCGCGTGCCGGAGGCGATGCTGACCGAGGGCGTCACCTGGGTGATGACCGGCATAGGCATCGGCATGGCGCTCGGCTCCTTCGCCGCCGGATGGGTGGTGGACGCCTTCGGCGCACAGAGCGGGTTCCTGGTGTCGGTGGCGGCGGGCGCGATCGCGCTGGTCATCGTGCTCGCCGGCCAGCGCAGCCTTGCCACGGCGGATTGCGACACCTCCGCATGCGACGCAGCCGCGGTTCCTGCTGAATAGGCTCCTTTGCGTCCGGTCCCGAACGGGGCCGGACGCTTGCCGGCGATCGCTGGACCAGACCTAAAGAATCTCGGTGTTGGCGATGTGGATGCCGAAGCCTTCGAGGCCGACATAGTGGCGTTCGCGCGAGGCGATCAGGTTGATCGAGGAAATGCCAAGATCCTTCAAGATTTGCGCGCCAAGACCGATCTCGCGCCATTCGCTTTCGCGGCGGCGCGCCTCTTCATGGTCCTCGCGATCGCCGGCAGCTGGCCGGTTGCGCTCCTGATGGGCGACGCCGACGGAGCCTTCGCGCAGATAGACGATGACGCCGCGCCGGCGCTCGCCCATCGATTTCATGATACCGTCCAACCTGTGGCTGGTACCGAAGACGTCCGTCACAACGTCCTCGGAATGCAGCCGCACTGGCACCTCCTCGCCGTCGCGGATGTCGCCGAAGACGATCGCCACATGGTGCATAGAATCCCACGGCAGCGTGTAGGTGAAGACCTGCGCCTTGCCGCCAGGCGTGTCGATGTCGGAACAGGCGACACGCTCGACCAGGGTTTCCTTGCGCTGGCGGTAGGCGATGAGGTCGGCGACCGAAATCTGCTTCAAACCGTTCTTTTCGGCGAAGGCCTGCACCTGGGGGCCGCGCATCACGGTGCCGTCATCATTGACCAGCTCGGAAATCACACCGACCGGCGGCAGGCCGGCAAGCTTGCACAAATCGACCGCTGCTTCGGTATGGCCCGAACGCATCAGCACGCCGCCTTCGCGCGCAATCAGCGGAAAGATGTGGCCGGGGCGGACGAAATCGGACGCGCCGACATTGCCGTTGGCAAGATTGCGCACGGTCAAGGTGCGGTCGTCGGCCGAAATGCCCGTCGTCGTGCCGTGCTTGAAATCGACGCTGACGGTGAAGGCGGTGGTGTGGGCCGAGTCATTGTCGGCGACCATCGGCGAAAGGTTCAGGCGCTTGGCTTCCTCGCGCGGCATCGGCGTGCAGACGATGCCGGAGGTGTTGCGGACGATGAATGCCATCTTTTCCGGCGTGCAATGGACGGCGGCGACGATCAGATCGCCCTCGTTCTCGCGTCCGTCATCGTCCATGACGACGACGATTTCGCCGCGTTCGAAGGCACGCAGGGCTTCGACGATCTTCTTCTGGTCGTAAGGCATGGACGCTCGCTTCGCTCTCGCAGGGAATAGGGCAGTAGGGCAGTAAGGCAGTAAGGGATTAGGGAAAAGGAAAAAATTGGCTGTCTTGGCGGGCGGCGTAACATACTGCCCTACTGCCCTACTGCCCTACTGCCCTTCCCTGTCTGTCCCCGATGACGCAGATAGTGATCGGCGATCGCGCAGGCAACCATCGCCTCGCCGATCGGCACGGCGCGGATGCCGACGCACGGGTCGTGTCGGCCCTTGGTCATGATCTCGACGTCGTTGCCGTCCTTGTCGATCGACTTTCGCGAGGTCAGGATCGACGAAGTCGGCTTGACGGCAAAGCGCGCGACGATCGCCTGGCCGGTCGAGATGCCGCCGAGGATGCCGCCCGCATTATTGGAGAGGAAGACCGGCTTGCCGTCATTGCCCATGCGCATCTCGTCGGCATTCTCTTCGCCGGTGATGCGGGCGGCCTCGAAGCCGTTGCCGATCTCGACACCCTTTACCGCATTGATCGACATCAGGCCCGAGGCAATGTCCTGGTCGAGCTTGGCATAGATCGGCGCCCCGAGGCCTGCCGGAACGCCGTCGGCGACGATCTCGATCACCGCGCCGACCGAGGAACCCGCCTTGCGGATGCCGTCAAGATACGCGGTGAAGACGGCGACCGATGCCGGGTCGGGCGTGAAGAACGGATTTTCGGCGTCGCCAACGAAATTCCAGTTCCAGTTGGCGCGGTCGATCGATTTTTCGCCCATCGACACCAGCGCGCCGCGCACGATCATGCCGGGCACAACCTTGCGGGCCAGGGCTCCGGCCGCCACCCGCGCCGCCGTCTCGCGGGCCGAAGAGCGGCCACCACCGCGATAGTCGCGCAGGCCGTATTTGGCATCGTAGGTGTAATCGGCATGACCAGGCCGGTACTGGCGGGCGATCTCGCCATAGTCCTTGGAGCGCTGGTCGACATTCTCGATCAGCATCGACACCGGCGTGCCGGTGGTGATCATGGTCTCGCCGTCCTCATCCAGAATGAAGCCGGACAGGATCTTGACCTCGTCGGGTTCGCGACGCTGCGTCACAAAACGCGATTGACCCGGGCGGCGCCTGTCGAGCTCGGCCTGGATCTCAGCGCGCGTGAAGCGGATGCCGGGCGGACAGCCGTCGACCACGCAGCCGAGCGCTGGGCCATGGCTTTCGCCCCAGGTGGTGACGCGGAAAAGGTGGCCAAACGTATTGTGAGACATGAAAACCAGCCCTGCCGGCATCGGAGCCGGCTTAGCGCAAGACCCAAAAATCGCAGCGATTTTCGGGTCATGCGCAAAATCAAAGTGCTACAGCGTCCTGCGCCCGTCCAACAGGACGCGCGGCGCTGCAGTCTGCGTTCTATTGGCGTTTTCGGCAGTGGTCAAACTGTGATCCGGTGGATTTAGTTTTGACACATTCGGTTGGTTTCTGCTTCCCTCTATCCGTCTGTTGAACACCCGCCGCCACAGTGCCGGCGCAATGATAAGAGGACGATGATGCGTATTCTGATCGGCGCCGTTGCCGCCACATTGCTGTTTTCCACCGCCGCCTTCGCCGGCCAAACCGAAGGCTTGATCAAAGAGGTCGACAAGGACACGTTGACGCTGACACTCGACGACGGCAAATCCTACAAGCTGAATGCCGAAACCGATCTCGATGCGCTGAAACCCGGCATGGATATCGTGATCGCCTACGACGAGACAAACGGCGAGAACGTCATCACCGACATGCAATTGCCGGACAGCGGTTCAGCCGAATAGAGCCTTTTCGGCTGACTTGGCAAAGTGCCATGCGGACATCGAAGAAGCGCCGAGATAGCGAGCGTAGCCGGCCTTCGCCGCGTAGGGCCTCCATGGTCTTCTCGACGGAGGTATCCGGTCCCAGCAATTAATCTGATAAAGATCGACACGATCGGTGCTGAGCCGGCGCAGCAAGTTGTTGATTGCGATCCGGATATTAGCCAGCACGATCTCGTCGCGCGGCGCGAGTTCGCGAACCAGGATGCCGGTCACTCCCTCGCAGGTGGCTGCCGAGGTGGCGTTGGTCATCAGCCCCGGTAGGCGCGCTCGAGGTCCGCGATGATGATCTTCTTCATCTTGTACATCACCTGAAGAACCCGCCCGGCTTTGTCCCTGTCGGGGTCTGCCAGCATTTGCAGCAATGCCTTGGGCGTGACCTGCCAATAGACCCCGAACTTGTCCGTCAGCCATCCGCAGGGCTTCTCCTCACCGCCCCCGGCCCTCAGCGCATCCCAGTAGTAGTCGGTCTCCGCCTGGTCCTCGGTCTCGACAAGGAAGGAGAACGCCTCGTTGTACGGCGCGTGCGAGTGAGCATTCAGGGCTGCTACCGGCAGGCCTGCCAGTTCGAAACGGACAACCGACAGCTCGGGATCGGGAAGGTCAGTGCTTCCCAGGACCTTCGAGTCCTTGAACACGGACATGTAAAATTCCATGGCCTCTTCGGCCTGGGATTCGAACCAGAGATGGGGATAGATCTTCATGTCATTCTCCTTCAGTACTCGGAAATTATCGGCGCCGCCCCGACTGTCGCTGCCTGCGGATGATTGACCCGTCCCAGTCGCGCTCGAACCCCATGTCCTGGAGGCGATGATCCGAGAAGCTCGCAATGCGCTGCATCGTCCGACGGTGCTGCAACCCGGCGAACAGGCGGGCGGCTCGTCCGGTGACCGCGATGCGCAGGGATTCGATTGCCGCTATGGCCAGGCGTGCAGATGCCGGTTCCAGTCGATCGAAGGCATCCAGATAAGCGTGAATGTTACTCACAGTTACCTCCCGTTTAGGTTTTGCGTCGTCATCGACGAAGGGTTGGAAAGAGGCGCTTTTGTTGCTGCAAAGTTGCGCTGCTCCTCGCTGGACGACAACCGAATATTTGTGCAGAATATGTGACTATCACTCACAGGTGTCCGATGCCGCGCAGACTTCCTCCTTTGACCGCTCTCCCGGCCTTCGACGCGGCGGCTCGTCACCTGAGCTTCACGAAAGCGGCGGCCGAGTGAACCTGACGCATGGAGCGATCAGTCGCGCCGTCCGCAACCTGGAGGAAAGACTCGGCATTCGGCTCTTCGAGCGAGGAACGCGCTTCGTGCGCCTCACACCCGCAGGCGCCGCCTATGCAGCGGAAGTCGGCGCAGCCCTGGACCGGATCGGGGCCGCGACGATCGTCGCCACGGCGTCAAGATCGGCAGGTGTCCTCAACGTCAGCACGTCGGACGGCTTTGCCGGCCGGTGGCTTGTGCCGCGGCTCCATCGTTTCCACCGCGAGAACCGCGACATCGATGTGCGTCTCTCCACGTCGGGCGTGCACGCGGATTTCATCAGGGACGGAGTCGACGTCGCGATACGCTACGGCGCGGGCGGTTATGAAGGGGTGGTGTCGGAGCTCCTGGCCGAGGAGGACGTCTCTCCTGTCTGCAGTCCGGAGTTGCTGCACGGAGAACATCCGCTGCGGCAGCCCAGCGACCTTAGACACCACAGGCTTATCCACCATGACTTCCGCATCGACTGGGCTATGTGGCTGCAGCGCGCCGGTCTGGACGATATCGATCCCGATGGTGGCGTGAGGTTCGACTCCGCTGCCTATGCTGTCGAGGCGGCTGTGCAGGGCGAAGGTGTGCTGCTGGGCAGGAGTGCGCTCGTCTCTGCCGATCTGGCAGCCGGGCGACTGGTGCGCCCCTTTGATCTAGCGCTGGAGTCGAGGTGGAAATACTACGTCGTTTATCCGGATGGGGCGCTGCGGCAGAGGAAGGTCAAGGCGTTCCGCGATTGGCTGTTTAGCGAAATGGCGGCCAGCCAGAAGGACGCGCAACAGACCCCGCCGGCGCGCCAAGATTGAAGCGACGGCGCAACCGAGCGCCGTTGAATTTTCGCACTGCCCGGCAAGTGGTTTGACGTCGAAATCGCAGCGTTCAACATGACCTTGGCCTTGCACAGGCCGTGTGCCCACAACGCTAAAGCTTTAGCAGTGCGACTTGCGGTCATTCAGTTTGGGCGGTGCTGGCCATTCTCGTGAGCAACGCGACCAGCTCCGGCTGGCGATGGGTCTCGGTTTTGGCGAAGACGGCTTTCAGCTGATTCTTGGCGGTTTCGTAAGTGACACCCAACTCATCCGCGACGGCCTTCAACTCTGTGCCCGATGGAACCCGGCGAGCCAGTCTCGCCTCGGCAAGGGTCAGCCCGCTCGCCTTAGAGCCACTCCAGGGTTCGTCCCTCTAGCCTGAGCAAGCGATCTTGCGGCACATTCAGGTTTGCGGCTTCTTTCTCGGGCATTCCCAGCACCATGCGAAACAGGGCGCGCACGACGCCGCCATGTGTCACGCAGACCGTCGGGCGGTCCAACGCGTCGAACCACGGCTTTACCCGTTCGAGCAGCATTTGATAGCTTTCAGCGCCCTCGCCGGGCGGCAGGAAATTCCATTTGTCGAGGCGCCTCTCCCTGCCCGAGCCCAGATGCTGGGCCTCGAGTTCGGGAAACGTGAAACCCTGCCAGTCGCCGAAACTCATTTCCACGAGGCGGGGATCGGTGCGGTAGGCCCGCGGATCGAGCCTCATTGCAGCCCGAATGCGCTCCATGGTCTGGCGCGTCCGCCGCATCGGACTGGCAACAAAGTCGAAATCCTCGGGGTTATGAACGAATTCGGCAAGCCGATGGCCGTTGCGGGTCGCCTGCTCGCAGCCAAGCGGGTTGAGATCGGTGTCGGCCTGTCCTTGCAGCCGGGACTCGGCGTTCCACACCGTCTGGCCATGGCGCGCGATGTAGACGAGCGGATACATCAGGTCATCCGGAGAGCGGTCGAGAGCAGGCTGGAGGCGGGAGAGTTCGAGGGGTTATTCCTTGACGGTCGAAATATCAGGCGCGTCTACCGCCTTCATGCCGACGACATGGTAACCGGAATCGACATGGTGGATCTCGCCGGTGACACCGCGTGAAAGGCTGGACAGGAAATAGACGGCTGAATCGCCGACTTCCTCTTGCGTCACCGTCTGCTTCAGCGGTGAATTGTATTCGTTCCACTTCAATATGTAGCGAAAATCGCCGATGCCGGAAGCAGCCAGCGTCTTGATCGGACCGGCAGAGATGGCGTTGACGCGGATTTTCTTGGCGCCGAGGTCGACGGCCAGATAGCGCACGCTGGCTTCGAGCGCCGCCTTGGCGACACCCATGACGTTGTAGTGCGGCATCACTTTTTCCGCACCGTAATAGGTCAGCGTCAGCAGCGAGCCGCCATCGGTCATCAGCGCCTCGGCTCGCTTGGCGATGGTGGTGAAGGAAAACACCGAAATGTCCATGGTGCGCAGGAAATTGTCGCGCGTCGTCTCGACATAGCGCCCTGTCAGCTCGTCCTTGTCGGAAAAAGCGATGGCGTGCACGAGGAAATCGAGCTTGCCCCAATGCCTGGCGATGTCGTCGAAGACCGCATCGAGCGTTGCCGGATCGGTCACATCGCAATGGCCGGCGACATGGGCGTTAAGTTCCGCCGCCAGCGGCTCGACGCGCTTCTTGAACGCCTCACCCTGATAGGTCAGCGCAATCTCGGCGCCGTGGTCGACGCAGGCTTTGGCTATACCATAGGCGATCGACCGATTGTTCGCGACGCCAAGGACAAGCCCGCGCTTGCCGGCCATAATGCCTTGTCCACCCGCCATGTGAGCGCTCTCCGCAAGATCTTCTGCTTTGTGGAGTGGCTATCGCACAGGCACAGAGCCCCTTCAAGCGCTCAACACGGACAGTTCAGGGGACAAAAGCATCGCTCCACAGCGCCGCGCGTCCTTTTGGACGCGCAAACGGCACTGTAACACCTAATCTTGCGCATGATCCCCAGCGAAAATCGATTCCGATTTTTGCTGCGCTGACCTTCGATTAGGGGTCATGCGCTAGCGTTTCCGGTTGCGCATCAGCGCTTCGAGATCGCTGTCGCCCCCTTCAGGCAGCATCAGCCGCACATGCGCGTAGAGATCACCGTGACCGCCAACTTTTTCCGGCAGGCCTCTGCCCTTCAGCCGCAGGACCTTGTCCGAGCTCGACCAGGCGGGAACATTGACCGCAAGCTTGCCGGTCGGCGTTTCGACCGCCACCTTGGCACCCAGCACGGCATCCGCCAGTGCAACCGGCAGGTCGGCGTGGAGATCGCGGCCTTCGACACGGTAGCGCGGGTGCCGCCGGAAGCGGATCTTGACCAGCGCGTCGCCCGGCTGCCCCGGCCCTTGCTCGCCCTGGCCTTTCAGCCGGATCGTCTGGCCGTCCTCGACATAGGCTGGCAGCTTGACGGCGACCTTGCGCCCGTCGGGGAACATCGCCGTCACCTTCTCCGCAGTCGCCGCTTCCTCGATGGTGATGTCGAGCGTCACGTTCAGGTCGGCGCCGGACGGCGCCTGCCGGCCGGCGCCCATGCCGGCACCGCGAGAGAAGGTCTCGCCGAAAATCTGGCTGAAGATGTCGCTGTTGCCGTCGAACGGATCGCCGCTCGGACGGCTTGAGCGAAACTCGAAACGTGAGCCGCCCGGCCCTTGCTGCCGGCGAAAACCGGCGAACGGATCGGCGCCGCCGGCGGCACCCTCGAAGCCTTGAAAGCGCGGCTTGCCCTCGGCGTCAATCTCGCCGCGATCGAAAGCCGCACGGTTTTTCTCGTCGCCGACAATCTCGTAAGCCTGGTTGGCTGCGGCAAACCGCTCCTTCGCCTTGGGATCCGGATTCTGGTCCGGATGATACTCCTTGGCGAGTTTGCGGTACGCCGATTTTATATCCTTGGCCGATGCGTTCTTAGCAACGCCCAGCACCTCATAGGGGTCGCGCATGCTTCCTGCCCTGGAGAAGAAGTGAGTCCACGATTGCCACCTATATGCGCTCGCATAGGAAGAAATTCCAGTGGCGCGCGGTCATATGATGGCGGAAAATCAGAGGGCTTTGAAGTCCTGCATCCGCCACGCGCCGGCGCCGGCCAGGCACACCTCGCCCTTGAACAGGGCGACGCCGTCGAAGCTTTCGCGCGACGCGGTGAATCGGCGGCAAAGCTGACCGTTGTCCCTAGACTCCGCCAGTTCGATGATCGAGCCCCGCGAACCGGTATCGGAATTCGCCCAGGGAACGGCTTGCCCGCCAAGTTCCTGAATATCGGCGGAAGACACCGCGTTGCGGATCGTCGCCTGGTCCGAGGCGCGATCCTGGTCGATCGGCGAGGCAACAGCAGGCGTGCTGCTGGTCAGGATCGTACGGTCGACCTCCGCCTGCTCCAAACTGAAGCCGCCGGCACCGCAGGCGGCAAGCGGCAAGGCGACCAGCACGATCGCGGCGGCCTTGACCGCAGCCTGGGCGCTGGCCGAAGCAACGAGGCTCCATTGCCTGCTATCAAAAGGTTGCGCGATGCGCGACAATCGGCAATCTCCCCGGCCGGCAATAGAATTTGGAAAAACTATGAGCGAAACTGAGTTAACAAGCGGTGACTTTACCGAGGCTGCCGAGCCATTCCGCCTCTTTGCCGCATGGCTCGACGACGCGACGAAGAGTGAGATCAACGATCCCAACAGCGTGGCGCTGGCGACCGTCGATGCCGAGGGCATGCCGAATGTGCGGATGGTGCTGCTCAAGGGGTTCGATGAAAGCGGATTTGTGTTCTATACGAATTTCGAGAGCGCCAAAGGCCGCGAGATTCTTGGCAGCATGAAGGCGGCGATGTGCTTTCACTGGAAATCGCTGCGCCGGCAGGTGCGCGCGCGCGGGCCGGTGGAGATCGTTACCGAGGCGGAAGCGGACGCCTATTACGCGACGCGTCCGCGCGGCAGCCGAATCGGCGCTTGGGCCTCGAAACAATCGCGGCCGCTGGAGAGCCGCTTCGCACTGGAAAAAGCCGTCGCCGAATACACGGCGCGCCATGCGGTCGGCGAGATCCCACGGCCGAAACACTGGTCGGGCTTCCGTATCGTCCCGCAGACGATCGAGTTCTGGCACGACCGGCCTTTCCGGCTGCACGACCGCGTCGTCTTTTCCCGCAACGCCAAGGGCGGCTGGGACAAGACAAGGCTTTACCCCTAATTACCAGCTCTCTTCCTGGTCATGAAGGCCATCAAGGCCGCGCGGGCCTCGTCGGATTTGAGCCGCTCGCGGAAATACTCGCTTTCCTGGCCGATGCGGGCAACGAGCTCTTCACGCGAGCCGCGCATCAGGTCGAGCGCGATCTTCAGCGCTTGCGGCGGCTTGGCCGCAATCTGGCCGGCCGCTGCAAGCACGGAGGCTTCGAGTTCGTTTTCCTCGACCACCGCGTAGATCAGTCCGGAAGCCTTCGCCCGCTCGGCCGAAAAAGCTTCGCCGAGGCCAAGCAGCGCGAAGGCGCCTTGCCGGCCGAGAATCTGCGGCGCGAGCAGGCTCGACCCCGCCTCGGGGACCAGGCCGAGATCGACGAAGGGCGTGCGGAACATTGTGCGCGGCGTGGCGAAGGTCAGGTCGCAATGCAGGTTGAGCGTGGTGCCGATACCGACCGCGATGCCGTCGACGCCGGAAACCATGGGCTTTTCCGCCCTGGCCAGCGCCATCAGGAAATCCCAGACCTCGGTGCCGCCCTCGCCGCCGGTGGCGACGACCATGAAATCGGCAAGGTCGTTGCCGGACGAGAAAGCGCCTGAAACACCGAGGAAGACGTGAACACGGATCGCCGGATCCGCGTCGCCCTCGGCAAGGGCTTTGGACATTTTCGCATACATGGCGCGCGTCAAGGCGTTCTTCTTGTCCGGACGGTTCATGCGGATGATCTGGATGGCGCCCTGGCGCTCGACGAGGATATGGTCTGTCACGGGTGGTCCTTTGTGAAACGCCGGGCTTTTGTGAAACGTCGACCTTGTGGATGTCAGGCAGAAATCAGTGCCTTGCCGGCAGCGGCAAGGCTTTCGGCGCCGCCAATGACGCGCTCCTTCAGCGCGCCAGCCTCGCCAAGCAGGTTTTCGGCGAAGAAACGGCAAAGGGCGACGCGGCTTTGGTCGGCAAGCGCACCGCGTGCCAGATAGGCGCCGCCCGCCGCAAGCGAGATCAGCCGCAGATACGGCGTCGCACCGGCCAGCGCCTCGTCCGAACGCCCGTCGGCAAGCAGCCCTTGCAGGAAACGCGTCGCCTGGCCGAGGTCGTCGAGCGCCTGGTCGAGAGCATCGGCGGTGCGGCCAAAACCTTGAAGATTTAAGGTCCGCACTTGATTGGCGACCGCTTTCAGTTCGGCGATGTAACCATGCACATGCTCGCCACCGCCAAGCGGCAGCTTGCGCGCAACCAGGTCGATCGCCTGGATACCGTTGGTGCCTTCGTAGATCGGCGCGATGCGCGCGTCACGATAAAGTGCTGCCGCACCGGTCTCCTCGATGAAACCCATGCCACCATGAACCTGCAACCCGAGCGAGGCGACCTCGACGCCGACATCGGTGGAAAAGGCCTTGGCCAGCGGCGTCAACAGATTGGCACGTTCCTGCCAGTGGGTAGCTTCATCGCCGACGGATACGCGCGCGTGGTCAATGGCATGCGCACAGGAATAGCTGATGGCGCGCGCAATCTGGGTCAGCGCCTTCATGGTCAGGAGATTGCGCTGCACGTCCGGGTGATGGACGATCGGCGCCATGCCGTTGCCGTCATAGCTTACAGCCTTGCCTTGCTGGCGGTCATTGGCGTAGGCGAGCGCCTTCTGCGTGGCTGTTTCGGCAACCGCCACGCCCTGCATGCCGACGGCGAGCCGCGCATTGTTCATCATGGTGAACATGCAGGCGAGCCCCTTGTTTTCCTCGCCGATCAGCCAGCCGATCGCGCCGGGGGTGGTCCCTTCGAAACCGTCGCCATAGATCATGGTGCAGGTCGGCGAGGCGTGGATGCCCAATTTGTGCTCCAGCCCGGAGCAGAAGACGTCGTTGCGTGCGCCCAGCGCGCCGTCGTCGCCGACAAGGAATTTCGGCACCAGGAACAGCGAAAGGCCACGCGTGCCGGCCGGCGCGTCCGGCAGCCGCGCCAGCACCAGATGGATGATGTTGTCGGTGAAATCGTGCTCCCCATAGGTGATGAAAATCTTCTGGCCGAAGATGCGATAGGTGCCGTCGCCGGCCGGCTCGGCGCGGGCGCGCAAGGCATTCAGATCCGAGCCCGCCTGCGGCTCGGTCAGGTTCATCGTGCCCATCCATTCGCCGGAGACGAGTTTTTCCAAGTATTTTGCCTTCAGCGCCTGTGAGGCGTGCTTGTCGAGTGCTTCGACCGCGCCCATGGTCAGCGTCGGGCCGATGCCGAAGGCCATGGCGGCGGAGTTCCACATTTCGAGCGCCGCCACCCCCAGCATGGTCGGCAGTGCCTGGCCGCCGAATTCCTCCGGTGCGGACAGCGCGTTCCAGCCGCCGTCGATCCAGCGGCGATAAAGCGCCTTCCAGCCGGACGGCATGGTGACGGCAGCGCCGCTTAGCACCGCGCCTTGTTCATCGCCCATCTTGTAGAGCGGCGCGACCTCTTCGCTGGCGAAGCGGCCGGCTTCCGCCAGAATGGCGTCGACGAGATCTTCGCCAAGGTCGCCAAACGTGCCGGCGTCAAGCGCCGGCTTCAGGCCGGCCACATGCTTCAGCGTGAAAGCGATTTCCTCGACCGGTGCCCGATACATGCCGCTCGCTCCTCCTTTGTCCGGCAGGGGCAACTTAATATCCGTGCCGACACAAAACCATTCGCTTTTGGGTAGCCTCTCCCGCCTTCTTTTTACGTAAACGTCAAATTTTGTCACGCGGATTTTGCAATTGGAGCTGTTCACGCTAAAATCCGCAAAAAGCCGGACAAGTCGACCGGCGACAGATCAAGAATACCGGATCGGCCCGCCCGTGCTCGCCAGACCTGACGCCTATCGCTGCATCGAATACGGTCTGCCCTATCGAGCGGCAGGTTTTTGGCACCATCGGGGCAAGATCGAGGACGGCGCCGCCTATTGGTCGGATCGCGGCATTCTGTGTTCGCCGCAATGCTCGCTGGCCCATCACCGCAAGCGCCAGGCTGAGGGAGCGCTGCCGCAAGCGCCGGCGGCCGAGCCCGTTCCAGCCGCTCTCCCTCCGTTGATGGCCAGCAAAGCCACTACCGGCAGAATTGCGGCATTCGCCGCGGGCCGCCGAAAGCATTTCCTTAACCATGGCGGTTCAGGATCAAATTTTGGCCAGCAAGGATCTGCTGTTTGAAGCCGCCGGCGCACCCTCTCCGCCGCCTAGAACTCCTCGTCGTCACGACTGCGATGACGATGGCGTTGGGGCCGGCACAAGCCTCGGATTTCTCCGCGCCTTGGAAGGACGCCGACCGGGCGCTGGTGATCGACGCCTACGAATACAATCCCATTGATTGGGCTGAACTTGCGACCGACAAGCGGATCGTCGGCTTCATCAACAAGGCGTCCGACGGAATGCCGCCAGCCTATTTCTGTTTCGGCGACGAGACCGAGACGCGGCTCTGCAAGGCGCTGTGGAAGCGCCATGCGGTGGCACAGGAACTGTTCCAGACGCGCAAGGTGGTGGCCAAGGCGCTCGGCCTGAAATGGGGCGCCTATCATCTCGCCCGCCCCGGCAACCCGGTGGGACAGGCCAACAATTTCATCAATTTCGCGAAACCTGGTCCGGATGACCTGCTTGCCCTCGACATCGAGGATGACGACCCCACGAAATGGATGTCGCTCGAGGATGCAGAGGAGTTCGTGCGCCATGTGCATCGGCGGCTGGGCCGCTTTCCGGTGCTCTACACCAACGGCAAGACCGCCAGGCACATCGCCGACAACAAGTACAAATACCGGCTCCTGTCGCGGCTGCCGCTCTGGTATGCGCGCTACAAGCCGGATATCGGCGTGCATTTCCCGATGGGCAACTGGCAAGGCTACGCACTCTGGCAGTTTTCGGCAAAAGCCAATTGCGGACGGTTCCGCTGTCCTTACCGGGTGGCCGGCACACCCAACGATATCGACGTCAATGTCGCGCCGATGGATGCCGCCACATTGCGCGCACAATGGCCCTTCGGCGGCCTGATCGATGCGCAGCCGGATTACCTCGCCTCGATACCGGTGCCTCTCTCGCGCGAGGCCGGCCTTGCGGGCAATGCCATCACCTACGCCACCGTGGTGGCATCACCGACCTTCTCCGAAATGATCGCCATGTTCAGCGCCCGCTGGGCCAAGTTCCGCAGCAGCTTTCAAATGCCTCCGGTGAAGACGTTGCTGCGCCTTCCGCGCGGGATTGCCGAATATGTGGCCTGGACGCGGAAAGAAAAGCCCTCCGCATCAGCCGTTGAAGCCGCGCCCGCCGCCAGCGATCCGGTCAGCACCGCATCAACCGAGTTCGACCGTGGCCTGCGCTGAAAGCTGAAAGCCGTTCGGCGTCAGCGCGCCTGCTCGCGCGCGACGGCCTGCCAGCCGATGTCGCGGCGGCAAAAACCTTGCGGCCAATCGATCCGGTCGAGCGCGGCATACGCTCGTCTCTGCGCCTCGCCGACCGTGCCGCCGACGGCCGTGACGTCGAGCACACGGCCGCCATTGGCGACCAGCGCGCCGCTGTTGATGGCGGTGCCGGCATGAAAGATCTCGACACCATCGCCCGCGGCCTCTTCCAAGCCGCGGATGACCGAGCCCTTTTCCGGCGTGCCGGGGTAACCCCTTGCCGCCATCACCACGGTGAGCGCCGCCTCGTCGCGCCAGCGCGCGGAGGTATGCGCGAGCTGGCCGTCGGCAGAAGCGTTGAGCAGGACCAGGAGGTCGTCCTTCAGCCGCATCATCAGCACCTGGCATTCCGGGTCGCCGAAGCGGGTGTTGTATTCGATCAGCTTCGGCCCCTCGCCTGATATCATCAGCCCGGCAAACAGCACGCCCGAAAACGGCGCGCCACGTTCGGCCATGCCGCGCATGGTCGGCTCGATGATCTCGCGCATGGTGCGGTCGATCATCTCCGGCGTCATCACCGGAGCCGGCGAATAAGCCCCCATGCCGCCGGTGTTCGGGCCGATGTCGCCGTCGCCGACGCGCTTGTGGTCCTGTGCGGTGCCGAACGGCAGCGCGGTGGCGCCGTCGCACAGGCAAAAGAAACTCGCCTCCTCGCCGGTGAGAAACTCCTCGACCACGACCTCCGCGCCGGCCTGTCCGAAGGATCCGTCGAAACAGGCATCGAGTGCTGCCAGCGCCTCGGCCAATGTCATGGCGACGGTGACGCCCTTGCCGGCGGCGAGGCCGTCGGCCTTGATGACGATCGGCGCGCCCATCTTTTCGACATAGGCCCTGGCCGACGCAAGGTCGCCGAAACGGCCATAGGCGGCGGTCGGGATGTCGTATTTCGCGCAAAGATCCTTGGTGAAACCCTTCGAGCCTTCCAGCCGCGCCGCCGCCTTGGACGGGCCGAAGACGCGGATGCCTGCTGCGCGGAGGTCGTCTGCAATGCCGGCGACCAGCGGCCCTTCCGGGCCGACCACGACGAGGTCGATCTTTTTCTCCGCGCAGAACCGGGCCACCATCGCATGATCGGCAATGTCCAACGTCACCAGCTCGGCTTCTTGGCCGATGCCTGGGTTGCCCGGCGCCGCGTAAAGCTTCGTCAGCAGCGGCGAGGCCGCGATCTTCCAGGCCAGCGCATGTTCGCGGCCGCCGGAGCCGATCAACAAAACACGCATGCCCAGATCCCTTGCCATTCCACGATCAGGACTGCGCTATTGCGCCCCGGACGATGGGTCAAGACATTTGGATGGTTTGGGACAAATTGCGCACGGGAACGTCGGGCATCAACGTGGAAAGGCTGGTTCGCCGTCTACCATATTTTACGGCATGACCCTTTGGCTTGATGCTTGACGGCGTTCGCCTCTGCTGCCACTTCAGCACGATGGAACCCATCCAATCGAAAGCTGCCCAGGGCCGCGTCGCCGATGCGCCGAGCGGCCACTGGGTCTACCGCATTCTGCCGCGCTGGCTGTGGCCCTATGCGCAGCTTGCCCGGTGGGACCGGCCGATCGGTTGGCAGTTGCTGCTGTGGCCGTGTTGGTGGTCGGCAGCCCTTGCCGCAAGTGCCTATCCACGCCCTACTGATCCACTGCTCTCGCTGCTGCCGGCGCCATGGTATCTCGTGCTGTTCCTGATCGGCGCCATCGCGATGCGCGGCGCCGGCTGCACCTACAACGATCTGGTCGACCAGAACATCGACAACCAGGTGGAACGGACGCGCTCGAGGCCGCTGCCGGCGGGCAAGGTCACGCGCCGGCAGGCCTGGGCGTTTCTCGTTATCCAGGCATTGATCGGACTCGCTGTGCTTCTGCAGTTCAACAGCTTTGCCATCCTGCTCGGCATCTGCTCGCTCGCTGTCGTCGCCATCTACCCATTCATGAAGCGATTCACCAACTGGCCGCAACTGGTTCTCGGCCTTGCGTTTTCCTGGGGTGCTCTGATGGGATGGGCGGTCGAATTCGGCGATCTCGATGGCCCGCCCGTCATGCTCTATTTCGGCTCGATCCTGTGGGTGATCGGCTACGACACGATCTATGCGCATCAGGACAAGGAGGACGACGCCATCGTCGGCGTGCGCTCGACCGCACGCCTGTTCGGCGAGAACACCAAGACCTGGCTCGCCGGGCTTTATGGCGGGGCGCTGGTCTGCTTCGCCATCGCCTTTGCGTCGGCGCAGGCGCCGGTGCCGGCGCTGGCCGGGCTGATCGCCGCCGGCGCCCACATGGCGCAGCAGATAGCAAGGCTGGACATCGACGACCCGGACCAGTGCATGCTTCTGTTCAGATCGAACAACCAGGTCGGCTGGCTGATCTTCCTTGGCCTGATCGGCGGCGCGCTGTGGGTGGCGTTGAAGCCGCTGGTGTAGCGGCTTTAATGAGGCGTTGGCATTCCCTGGAACACCCCTCATCCGACCGAGCTTCGCTCGGCCACCTTCTCCCACGAGGGGAGAAGGGAAAGCGCTCACTCTATTCGTCGCGCGAAATAATTTCCTGGCCGCCAATCACCAGCCTGAGGCCGAGGTCGCCGGCCCTGCGACGGGCGAGGAAGCGCGGACGACGCGTGGTCGAAACCCGACCCTTGCGGCGGTTCTGCGCCGGCAATGTCTTGATGGCGGCGCCAAGCGATTCCTCCAGCGTGCGGGCGATGCCGTCCGCTTCGATCAGAAGCATCGGCAGGCGGTAGGCAGCGGCCCAGGCGCGCCAGTCGGCGGCGACATCCTCGAGATCGTCGGCCACCAACAGCGGCACCGACAGCATCGGATCATTGTGCAGAAGCTCCAGCGTCACCGTGACATTGCCATCCGGATCCTCCATCGCGCGGGCGGCCACGCCACGAAACGCGTTGGCAGGCAGAGCGATGAACGCCGGCACGCCGCTCATCTCAAGCATGCGGCGAATGACGGCGCCACGGTGGTCGATGGTGAAGGTAACGTCGCCATAATCGTCGCGCGTGGCGTAGCTCACCACCTGCGGCAGGCGGAATGGGTCGAGGCGCATGTTGCGCCCGGCCCAGACTGGCTTCAGTCCAGTGTTCATATTGTGCCTTTCCTGTCTCTCCTGAGAGCCGGTCTTCCGGTTCTCCGGGCCGGTTTTTCCAGCCTCGTTGTGGGGAAACGTTAGCGCGGGCTTCTTGTCGCAGCGCTTAAGAAAGTCGGTTAAATTTTGCTGATCTCAAAGGGATGGTTATCGGAATGCGACCATTCACAAGACATCGAAAGGATCAGATAACCTTACCGGGATTCATGATGCCGGCCGGGTCGAAGGCCGTCTTCACCCTGCGCATCAATTCGATCGCCATCGGCGGCGCCGTCGCGATCAATTCATCGCGCTTCAGCTGGCCAATGCCGTGCTCGGCCGAAATCGAGCCGTGGAAGCTGCGCACGACATCATGCACGGCCTTGTTCATGGCGTGGTAGAGCCCGAGAAACGCTTCGTCATCGCCGCCGACCGGCCGGGAGATATTGTAGTGGAGATTGCCGTCGCCCATGTGGCCGAAACAGACCTCGCGCGCGCCCGGGCTGACCGATTGCACGGCGCCGGCCGCTTTTTCGATGAATTGCGGGATGGCCGCCACCGGCACCGAGATGTCGTGCTTGATCGAGGCGCCTTCGGGCTTCTGCGCCTCGGGCAGCACCTCGCGGAAATTCCAGAAGGCATCGCCCTGCGTGATGCTCGCCGCAATCACCGCATCACCGACGATCTCCTGTTCGAGGCCGGCTGAGAGCACCTCTTCGATCAGGGCCCTCGCATCCTCCGCCGAGCGGCCCGAAGAGATCTGCATCAGCACATACCACGGCCAATCCCCGGACAGCGGCCGCACGACGCCTGGCGCGTGCAGAAGCGTAAAGTCGTAGGGCCTCTGGCCAATCAGTTCGAACGCGGTGAGCGCGGCACCGGCGCGATCCATCGCCAGGCTGAACAGAGACAGTGCCGCCTCAGGTGACGACAGGCCGGCAAAGGCCACCTCGCGCCCCTTGGGCTTGGGGAAAAGCTTGAGCACGGCGGCGGTGATGATGCCGAGCGTGCCCTCCGCGCCGACAAACAGGTTCTTCAGATCGTAGCCGGTATTGTCCTTCTTCAGCTTGCGCAGATCATCGAAGACCTCGCCAGTCGGCAGCACCACTTCGATGCCCAGACAGAGCTCGCGCGCATTGCCATAGGCAAGCACACCGGTACCGCCGGCGTTGGAAGAGAGATTGCCGCCGATCTGGCAGGAGCCTTGCGCAGCAAGCGACAGCGGAAACAGCCGGTCGGCGGCATCGGCCGCTTCCTGCAGCGTCTGCAGGATGACGCCGGCCTCGACGGTGACCGTGTTGGACAGGATGTCGATCTCGCGGATGCGGTTCAGCCGCGACAGCGACAGCACGATCTCGCGGCCGGACATATCCGGCACCTGCGCGCCGACCAGCCCGGTGTTGCCGCTTTGCGGCACGACCGGCGTTCCCGTCTCGGTCGCCAGCCGCATAATGCGGCTGACCTCGTCGACGCTGCCGGGCCTCAGCACCAGCGCGGTTCGGCCATGCCACAGACCGCGCCTTTCGGTGAGGTAGGGCGCGATGTCCTGCTGGTCGCGAAGCGCATATTTGTCGCCGACGATGGCCGCAAAGCGGTCGATGAGGACGGGGTCGATATCCCGGGATATGTCGTTCATAGCTGGAAACTATGGCCCTGCGTCGATCTTGTCACGAGGGGCGGCGGCGCGCGAAAGCCGGTCGTTGATCGCCTCGCCCAGCCCGTCGGAGGGGATCGGCTCGACGGCGATTGTCTTGGCGCCGCTGCGATCGAGATCCTGCATATGGGCAAAGAGGTTGCTTGCTGCCTCGCGCAGGTCGCCGGTCTCAGACAGATTGCGCAAGGCGGCAGCGCCTTGCCAGCCTTCGGCGCGGCGGGGGCCGAATGCCAGCAAGGCTTCGCCGTTTGCGACTTTTGCGGCGTTGACCCGCACCGCAGCGCCCGGCGCGTAATGCGAGGCGAGCATGCCCGGCGCCTCGATGCCCGCCGCGCCGCGCAGCAGCTTCATGCCGGCGGCCGCTTCGATCTGCTCGGCGGCAATGCCGCCCGGCCGCAGCAGCCGCAGCTTTCCGCCCTCTATCTTCACGATTGTCGATTCGACCCCGACCGACGTCGCGCCGCCATCGACCACCAGCTTGATTTTTGGACCAAGATCGGCGGCCACAGCCTCGGCCGTCGTTGCGCTGATCCTGCCTGAGGAATTGGCGCTGGGCGCTGCAAGCGGGCGTCCGAGCCTGGCGATCAGTTGGCCGCCAAAGCCTTTCGGCATGCGCAGCGCGATCGTATCGAGCCCGGCGGTGACCAGCGGATGAATGCCGTTGCCGGGCCGCTGCGGCAGCACCAGCGTCAGCGGTCCCGGCCAGAATGTCTGCGCCAGCCTTTTCGACACGGGATCGAACAGCGCGATGCGCTCAGCCATCGCCAGATCGGCGACATGGGCGATCAGCGGATTGAAGCGCGGCCGGCCCTTGACCTCGAAGATGCGCGCCACGCCAACGCCATTGGTGGCATCGGCGGCCAGCCCGTAGACGGTTTCCGTCGGAATGGCGACGACATCGCCGCCTTCGAGCAGCGCCAGCGCCCGCTCCATCGCCTCGCCGGCGGCAAGTATCTCAGCCACTCTCATCACCTTACAGATGCGGGACCTCACAGATGTGGGTGCGTAATACGGTGACGTTTACGGGGCAAGTCCGGGCGTAGCGAATTACCAAATCGCTAAAATGCTAGCTTTCCTCGCAAGCCCGCATCAATTCCCGGACGATATGGTGCCGACTTGTTGGGCAAGGGGAACTATCATGGTCTGGGTGCGTATCCTGGCAGCGCTCGGTCTCGCTCTGGCGGCGGGCGGAGCACAGGCTTCGTCATTCGTTGTTTTCGGTGCACCATCCTCGACGCCATCCGTCGTCAGGGTCGGCGCGCCTGAAGCGGTGAAGATGGCTGGGAGCTCCTCGACGCCATCGATCGTGGCGCTCGGCGAACCAGTACCCGACGTCACCTATGAAAAAGTTGCTGCGATCCCGAGCCAGCCCAAGCCCAAGCATGATTTCATGCAAAGCCCGATGATCATTCGCGGCGGCATCGTCGGCGACGCCTTCGCAATGCCGGCCCCCAGCGTCGCACCTGCCGCGACAACCGCTGCCGCAGCACCTGGGGCGGCCACCAGATCCGACAAAAAGATAAGTGCAACGAACAGCCCGCCTGAGCCCGCAACGCCGCAACCGACGCCCATTCCCGAGATTGACCAGGCCAGATAGCCGTTCGAGGCCAGGACGATGCTCGCCTGAATTGCCAAGCCTCAGCCGGCGATTTTCGAGAAATCCGCGACCTGGTCGGTGGCTGCCCGGATGCGCGCCAGCAACGCCAGGCGGTTGGCGCGCACGGCCTGGTCCTCATCATTCACAAGAACGCGTTCGAAGAATGAATCAACCGGTTCACGCAACGCGCTAAGCGCCAGCATGGCGGCGGAAAAGTCTTCGTTGTGAATCGCTTGGCCGGCTTCCTTCTCGGCCTGATTCACCGCGGCAAACAGCGATTTCTCGGCCTCTTCCCGGAATAGAGCCGGCTCAACACGTTCGGCGATCGTCGTTTTCTTCTTCTCCTCCGCAGCCAGGATATTGGCCGCACGCTTGGTGCCGGCAAGCAGGTTCTTGCCGTCCTCGGTGTCGAGGAACATGCCAAGTGCTTGGACGCGGCGGACGATTTGCAGGAGATCGTCGTTGGACGATTGGCCAATCTCCCCCCTAGAGGGGGAGATGCCAAGTGGTGGCAAAGAGGGCAGGGCAGAGGGGGTCGTCTCGCGTGGATCGGCGACCCCCTCTGTCGCCTTCGCCGACATCTCCCCCTCAAGGGGGGAAATCAGGCGCGAGCCAGCTGACAACACCGCGTCAATCAGGTCGTGCCGAGCACCCTGGTCGCGGAGATAGACCTTCAGGCGGTCGTGGAAGAAGGCGAGGAGATCGGCGCTAAAGGGCCGTCCGGACGCGAGATAGTTCGCCATCTTGTAAACGCGGTCGAAGAGAGATGTCAGCGCAAGCCGGACACGATTCTCGACCAAAATCCTGATCACTCCCAGCGCCGCCCTCCTCAGCGCATATGGGTCTTTCGACCCAGTCGGCTTTTCGTCGATCGCCCAGAACCCCACCAGCGTGTCGAGCTTATCGGCCAGCGCAACGGCCACCGATACCGGATCGGTCGGCACGCGGTCGGACGGGCCCTGCGGCTTGTAGTGTTCCTCCATCGCCGCAGCGACTGACGGATGCTCCCCCTGCAGCAACGCATATTTGCGACCCATGGCGCCCTGCAATTCCGGGAACTCGCCGACCACCTCGGTGGTGAGGTCGGCCTTGGCCAGGACGGCAGCGCGACGTGCGAGCGCGGTAATCTCCCCCCTTGAGGGGGAGATGTCGCCGAAGGCGACAGAGGGGGTCGCCACGTCCTGACGCGACGCCCTATCGCGGACAGAGGATGCCGGCGTTTCACGCGCAGCTACCCCCTCTGGCCTGCCCTCTTTGCCACCACTTGGCATCTCCCCTTCAAGGGGGGAGATGCAACTCGCTACGATCGGCGCCAACTCCTCAGCAAGCCGCGCAATCCGCTCAACCCGCTCACCCTGCGTGCCGAGCTTGGCGTGGAAGGTGACGCCGAGATGGTCGAGGCGGGCCATGCGCTGGTCGAGCGGCTTCTTGAGATCGAGCCCGAACTTTTCCGCCGATGCCTGCAACTGGTCGAGATCAGGCAGGTCGCCTTGGTCGGTCTTCCAGAAATAGAGCGCGTCGGAGAGGCGGGCGCGCACCACCTTGCCGTTGCCGTGCGCGATCTCCTTGCCGCCATCCATGGCCTCGATGTTGGCGGTCAGGATGAAGCGGTTGGAAAGCGCTTCACCGACGCCCGGTGGCCGCGTCACGAAGCACTTCTGGTTGGCGCGAATGGTCAGCCGGATCACCTCGGCCGGAATGGCGAGAAAGTCCTGCTCGAATTCGCCCATCAGCACGACAGGCCATTCGACCAGGCCTGACACTTCCTCGAGCAGCCCCTCGTCCTCGACAAGGTCGAGCCCGCTGGCGAAGGCGAGGTTCCTGGCGTCGGAAAGGATGATCTGCTTGCGCCGGTCGGCGTCGAGCACGACCTTCGCCGCCTCCAGCTTGGCGGCATAGTCGTCGAAACGGCGCACGATGATGGCGCCCGGCGCATGAAAACGATGGCCGTAGGTGATGTTGCCGGAGCGGATGCCGTCGATCTCGAAATCGACCACCACCGGCTCCTCGGTCTCCGGGCCGAAGGTGCAGAGGATGGACTGCAGCGGCCGCACCCAGCGCAAGGATCCGGGTTTCGCCGAGGCCGGCCCCCAGCGCATCGATTTCGGCCATGGGAAGTCGCGGATGATGCCCGGCACCAGTTCGGCGATGATCGCCTCGGCCGCCCTGCCCGGCTTCGCAATATGGGCGACATAGAAGTCGCCCTTCTTCGGATCGGCGTGGACATGCGCCTCGGCGATCGAAGAAAGACCGGCCTTGCGCAGAAAACCCTGGACCGCCTGTTCCGGCGCCTTGGTCGAGGGCCCCTTGATCTCCTCGTTAATGTCCTTCGAGCGCGCGGTCACGCCGCGAATGTCGAGCGCCAGCCGGCGCGGCGTCCAATATTCGCGCGCCGCCTCATAGGTCAGCCCGGCCTCGACCAAACCGTCCGTCATCATCTTCTTGAGGTCGCCCGCCGCCTTGCGCTGCATGCGCGCGGGAATCTCTTCCGAACGGAGTTCTAAAAGCAGGTCGGGCATTGATTGTGCTCACGCGGCAAAATGGTCCGGGCGGGGCATAGCAACTCGGCTGGCCGCTGTCACCCTTCCCCATGCAATCGGCGTGTCTACCGACGATTTCCAAAAGAATTCCGCTGCCTGTCGGGTCGAAGCGGGGCTATCCGTCCTTGGGTCAAAGATTTTCATGAACCGAACGCAGCGCTGAAGCGACCAACGCTCAGGCAGGGAGTTATTGGCTGAACGACCATGAAGACGGCATCGACATTCCTACAGATCCTCGCGCTCAGCGCCTGTTTCGCAGCACAGGCTCATGGGACGTTCGCGATGCCTGGCATTAGACAAGCGCTGCGGACTATGGCTGGCTCCAGCGGCCAAGGCGTATTGCCAATGAGCGCTTCAGTCGAAATCGCAAATAGCCTCTGGAGCTAGAAGCATCGGTTCGACTTGGAAGTCCGCCGCTCTAAGCCGCCAGTCCACCTGCCTGAGTCAGCAAGAACGCCTCGCCGCAGGCTTTCGCCAGATTGCGCACCCGCAAGATGTAGCTCTGCCGCTCGGTGACGGAAATCACGCCGCGCGCGTCGAGCAGGTTGAAGACGTGGCTGGCCTTGATGCACTGGTCGTAGGCGGGAAATACCAGACGGTGGTTCCCCTCCCCCTTGAGGGGATGGTGGCCAGACGAAGTCTGGCCGGGAGGGGTCGCTCGGGCAGTGCTCGACGTCCTACTTGCGGTGCCTTCTGAGGCAACCCCCTCTGCCCACTTCGCGGGCATCTCCCCCTCGAGGGGGGACAAAGGCGCGCCGGCGTCGAGCAGCGCCTTGCACTCGGCTTCGGCGTCCTCGAAATGCCGAAGCAGCATCGCCGTATTGGCGAATTCGAAATTGTGCCGGGAATATTCCTGCTCGGCCTGCAGGAAAACGTCGCCATAGGTCACCTTGTCGGCGCCGTCGCGGCCGTTGAAGTTGAGGTCGTAAACATTGTCGACGCCCTGCACATACATGGCCAGCCGCTCCAGCCCGTAGGTGAGCTCGCCCGCCACCGGCGCGCATTCGATGCCGCAGACCTGCTGGAAATAAGTGAACTGCGACACTTCCATGCCGTCGCACCAGCACTCCCAGCCCAGCCCCCAGGCGCCGAGCGTCGGGCTTTCCCAGTCGTCCTCGACGAAGCGGATGTCATGCAGAAGCGGATCGATGCCGATGGCCGCCAGGGAGCCGAGATAAAGCTCCTGCAGATTGGGCGGGTTCGGCTTAAGGATCACCTGGTATTGGTAATAGTGCTGCAGCCGGTTCGGATTCTCGCCGTAGCGCCCGTCCTTGGGCCGGCGCGAAGGCTGCACATAGGCCGCATTCCAGTGCTTTGGCCCGAGCGCGCGCAGCGTCGTCGCCGGATGGAACGTGCCGGCGCCAACTTCCATGTCATAGGGCTGGAGAACGACGCAACCATAGTCAGCCCAGTAGTTATGCAACGTCAGGATCAGCCCCTGGAACGAGCGGCTGGGGTGCATATGGGCTGGGATATCAACGGTCACGGCGGCCTCGACGAGAAAGGCGGGATGCGGCCCTCCCTAGAGCGCCCACCGGCAAGCGTCAAGGCAAGGGGCCGGCCGCAGCCAGGACAATCGGGTGAGTTAACGCGTGACATACGGCGCAAGTGCTGAATCTGTGGGTCCCCAATTGATTCGGTTGGGAGATTCGGGGAATGGCTGCAGCGGACGAGGCGATACTAGAGGGCGTTGTTTTTCTGGATCGTTTTGCTGATTTGCCGGATCCACGGCAATGTAGCAAGGTCATTTATCCGCTGGACGAAATCCTGCTGCTCTCCTTGCTTGCGGTTGTGGCCGGGGCCGAAACCTTCACGGCAAACCTGGGCTGGGCTCTTCATTGATCTGGACGTACGTTGCACTCACATGGGCGACATCTCCGAACTCGGCGACATCGTGGCCGGCGCATTCGGACACCCGGATGAGGCAGGAAACGGCGAGCATCTGCCTTTAGTCGGTGATTTCATGAGCTTCAATGAAATCACCGACACGCCGAAACGGCAGGGACGTGGCGGCCTGATCGTGGCCCTTGCTGGGAGCCAGAGATGAGAGCGCCCAGCGGTCAGTCCCGCGCCTCAGCCGTTCGGCGGCTCTCATGTGTGGTATCATTCGGCAGGTCCAGCACCCTCGAGGAGACAAAAGTCATGGATTCCCAAGGGATGGCTCAGATGTCCTCCGTCGATTCTCTTGCAGCGAGTTTATTGTCGGCAACATTGATGTTCGATCGGGCGTCGTTGCTGGCGCTCGAGGCTTTAGCTGCCGAATCCGACCGTCGGGTCCTGAGACGCGGTGAGGTTCTGGTTCGCGAAGGCGATGCGTCGGACAGGTTTTTCATCGTGCTGTCTGGACGCTTTACGGTACACAAAGGAGATTCGACTGGCTCGGTCGCCGAGATCGCACAGGGTGAACTCATCGGTGAAATCGGTTTCTTCGCGGGATTACCCCGCACGGCCACTGTCCTTGCAGCGCGCGATTCGATCGTCCTTGAAATCGGTCGCAATCATTTCGAGAAGGCGGCCGAGACATTGCCGAGCCTGAGGGAGGCGGTCACGGTATTTCTGGCGCGCCGGTTTGCCAGCCAATCTCCGAGTTCGTCGCGTCTCAAGGAACCTGCCAAGATCCGAACGCTTGCGATCATTGCAGCCGGCGGAAGTCGCATCTCACCGGTGCTCATCCAGCACCTGCGGCAAGCGTTCGACGCGGCCACGCGCGCTCGGTTCGTTTCCCGGCTTGACATCCAAGCGAAGTTCCCAGGTCTTCCGATCGACGACCAGCCGGTCCTCAACTGGTTGAACGAACTGGAGGCGGAAGCCCAATTCATCGTCTATGTAGCCGATGAGGAACCTAATGAATGGACCCAAGTCTGCATTCGCCAGGCCGATACCGTCCTGTTGCTGGCCAACGCGTCCTGCTCGCCTCGCCTGAACCCGTCTGAGGAACTGACGCGATCGGTCCATCCGCCATCGACCAGTCGGCTTGTCCTAGTTCACGACAATCGCTCGGCTGCGGTCTCCGGTACCTCTGCATGGCTCGATGAGCGACCCTATGTTGACCAGCATCATCATGTTGCGCTGGACGACGGGGCTGATTTCCAGCGACTGGTCCGATTTATTTCGGGCAAGGCATTGGGCTTCGTGGCGGCAGGGGGTGGGTCCCTCGGCAGCGCTCATTTAGGCGTCTACAAGGCTTTCGTTGAGGCGGGCGCTTGCTTCGACTACCTCGGCGGGACAAGTTCCGGAGCGGCGATGATGGCCGGCTTCGCAAGAGGCTTGGATGCCGACCAGATCGACCGAGGCACCCACAACATATTTATCAAGAGCCGGGCGTTTCGCCGTCCCACCTTGCCGCATTTCGCGCTTCTGGATCACAAAGCGTTTGATCGGGCCCTTCGGCTGGAATACGGCGACGTTCTGATCGAGGATCTTTGGCTTCCGTTCTTTGCGCTTTCGACCAATCTGAGCAGCCGTCAGCCCCATGTCCACCGTCGTGGAAAGCTCTGGCACGCCGTTCGGGCGTCCGGCTCCATCCCGGGCGTCCTGCCGCCGTTCTTTACAGATGACGGCGATATGCTGGTGGACGGCGCTATCATGAATAATTTGCCGCTGGAGCAGATGACGGAGCTCAAGACCGGACCCAATGTCATCGTTACCTTCGGGTCGAGTGCACCGCAGAAATACGACATAGACTATGACTGCATCCCCGGAGCTTCCGAACTGGCATTGGCCTTGCTGAACCCTTTCGGTCGTGCCCGCTTGCCTCGGGTTCCCAGCATCCTTCAGGTCATTGCCTCGAGCATGCTGGCACACCGGCCGCAGGACATTGCCGTCGGCGAAGAGGATATCCTGGTCTGTCCGGAGGTTCCGAACACGATCAGCTTCATGGATTGGAGTCGGCATTCCGAGTTGTTTTCGGATGCCTACGACCGTACGACCCGATGGATCGAGGAACATCTCCGCCAGAACGACTCAGGGCTCCGAGCGGTGCTCGGCACCGCGCACGATTAGCATGGCTTATAGTCCAGACCCTTAGCGACAGCGGCGACGAGCCAAGCATAATCGAATTCAGAAGTATTCAGCCCTTCGGCGCGGGCGCCGGTTCGGGCTTGACCTTCGGGGTTTCCTGCGCCGTGTTGGATTCGATCGGCGGCAGGCCCTTAAGCAGTTTCTGCTGCAGGGCGGCGAGCACGTCGGGATCCGGCTTCAGGTCGCGGGCCTGGTTCCACTGGAAGGTGGCTTCCAACCTGCGGCCGACGCGCCAATAGGCATCGCCGAGGTGATCGTTCAGCACCGGATCCTCCGGCTTCAGCGACACTGCACGCTCCATTTCGCGCACAGCGTCTTCAAACCTGCCCATGCGGAAATAGGCCCAGCCCAGCGAATCGACGATGTAGCCGTCACTCGGCCTGAGGTCGACGGCCTTCTGGATCAGCTGAAGGCCTTCCTCGAGGTTGATGTTCATGTCCACCCAGGAATAGCCAAGATAGTTCAGAACCTGCGGCTGGTCGGGGAACAATTCCAGCGCCTTGCGGAAATTCGGCTCGGCCTTGGGCCACTCCTTCAGCCGCTCATAGGCGATGCCACGCCGGTAGAAAATGTTCCAGTCGGCGCGGGTCGGGGTCTTCAGCATCGCTACCGCCTTGTCATAGAGATCGGCCGCGGAGCGGAAATCCTCCTTCGAGGCATAGACGCCACCGAGCGCCTGATAGGCGCGCATGTCGTCGGGATGCGCTTCGACGAGGGCCTTTAGATGGGCGATGGCCTCGTCATAGCGGTCGAGATCGGCAAGGTTGAGGCCGAGCTGCAGTTCCGAAAGCGCCTTCAGCGGCGAACTGTCCGGGATACGGCGATAGAAGGCGATGGCGCCCTCACCGTCCTTCAACTGCTCGGAAACGGCGGCAAGTTGGATAAGGGCCGCGTCGCTGTCGGGCCGCAGTGCCAAGGCATATTGCAGATACAGGCGGACGAACGGCTCGCCGCCACCGCGATTGAGCGCGGTGGCGAGATCGAGCAGAATTTCCGAGGCGCCGTCGGACGGGCCGGCAACGAAGGGTTCGATCTTCTCGCCCTTGGTGATCTTGTCGCGAAGCGCTGATATCTCCACCTTGCCGGATGCAAATGCCTCGGCCTGATCGAGCACGGACAGCGCCTTGTCCTTATTGCCCTTGCGGGCGAGGAAGGAGGCATAGGCCTGCGCATTGCGCATCCATGTTTCGGGCGCGGCGCTACCCGTCGCGGTGTCCTGCAGGGTGGCGGCGTAGATCGCATCCGCCTTTTCGGGCAGGCCCGACGCATCGGCGATCAGCGCGCGATGGAAGGATTTGAAGAGACCGAACCAGTCCGGACCCTGCAGCCTGTCGATGGAGGCCATGGCCTCGCTGGCGTCGCCCGCGCCTTGCTTGGCCCAGCCGGTCATAACGCCGGAGATCAGCCGGTCGAGATCGGATTCGAGCGAAAGCTTGAGCCAGTATTCGGCCTTGGTGAAATCCTTTTTGTGAAAGGAGCCGACGGCCAGCGCCAGGCGCGAGAACCGCTCGACGTCGGGAACCGCCTTGAGCTTGTCGGCATAGACCAGGGATTCTTCGAAGCGCCCTTGCGCGATCAGCGACAGCATCAGGCTTTGCTGCAACGAGGTATCACCAGGAGCGAACGCGAGCGCCTGCTTGTAGTAGGCGATGGCGCTGTCGAGATCATTGTCGCCTTCGGCGACCCGCGCGGCAAGATAGGCCCCCGAGAACGACGTGATATTGACTGGCTCGGTGGTCTCTTTGGCATAGGCAGGCAGACCGGAGATCGCCATGCCCGTCACAACTGCCAGCCCTGTCAGCCAGCGCGTACATCCTTGCCGCATCGTATCCCTTTCAGTCAAAGCCATGCCCGCGTCAGCGGGATCGCCGTAGACTCGATCTTTTCCAGGCAAAGCATGGCCTTTTTGGGGTCATGCTTCAACCCGCCCGAATTCACAATCGGGTCATGCGATTAAAAACCACGCTAGAAGCGCCCAACTACGACCGTCGACCGCGCTTTGCCGGCCTGGCGGGCTGCCGGCCTGTCCTGCTGCAGGACCGGCGCCCCGATGCCGTGAGCGATCCGTAAGCGGCGGGCGTCGAAAGTTTCCGCCACGGAATGATGCGTGGAACCGTGCAGTGGCGGCAACCGCAGTCGGCATTGGCGCGACTGTTCCAGCGCCCAATATCCTTTCAAGCCTGTTCGACCTGACGCCGGCAGAAGCCCGGCTCGCCGTCGAGCCTGCCTCGGGCCTTTCGGTGCAGGAGGCGGCCATGGAAATCGGCATCGCCGTCAAATCGGCCCGCACCTATCTCGATCGAATCTTCCGGAAGACCGAAACTAGCCGTCAGAGCCAGCTCGTGGCGCTGCTGAAGAGCACGTGGTCGTTTTCGTGATCTCGACAGATTTCCGGCGCCGGTCGATGAAGCTCAGGCCCCCCGGATGAGTCTTGCGTCCAGCGACTGCATTGCCACGGTGATCAGGGCGTGCAGCCGCTCTTTCGGCACGCCGTCGCGCGCCTGCACCGAGAGACCGTGCATCAGCGTGGCGTAGTAATCGCCCAACGTTTCGGCATCCGTATCCGGCTTCAGCTCCCCGTCTCGAACGCCTTGCTTCAGTCGTTCGACGATCGATACGGTGCGGGCCAGGCGATGCTCCGCCAGCCAGTGGAGCACGCTGTCGTTTTCAACGGCGCAGTTGGTCGCGGCCGACACCACCATGCAGCCCTGTGGCCGCCCCGGCCTGGTGTAGGTCTCGACGGCTTCTCGCAACATCCGCTCGATGACCCGCCGGGCGGTCGGTTCCTCGGCCAGCGCGCGGGTGGCGAAGCCGCCTTCATTGGCCTCGTAAAGCGCCACCGCCTCGCGAAACAGGTCCTCCTTCGAGCCGAAAGCGGCATAAATGCGCGGCGAAGCCAGGCCGAGCGCCGACACGAGATCGGCCATCGAGGTGCCCTCATAGCCGCGTGCCCAGAAGGCGTCGCGGGCCTTCTCCAGCGCCTGGTCGCGATCGAACTCCCTTGGCCTTCCCGCCATTGCGATCTCCATTTTTTATCGATCAACAAATAATCCGCTTGACTTCGGATTGCAAACTCAATTCTTTGTCGATCGATAAAGAATCATCGAAATGGAGATTGACATGAGTTCACTCGATCAAGGCGCGCCGTTCGGCGCGGCGGCAACAGGGGTCGGCGCGAAGCGAGGCGCCACGCTGGCGTTGCTCGCCTTCGCGCAGCTCATCATCGCACTCGACCTCAACATCGTCTTCGTGGCGTTGCCGGAAATCGGTGCAGGGCTGGGCTTTTCGGGCCAGACCCTGCAATGGGTGGTCAGTGCCTACACCGTGTTCACCGGTGGCTTCCTGCTGTTCGGCGGTCGGGCCGCCGACTTGATCGGCCAACGCCGCGTTTTCATCTTTGCGCTTTGGCTCTATGCGATTTCGTCCCTGGTCGGCGGCCTCGCCTGGTCGCCGCAAGTCATCATCGCGGCCCGTGCGGTGCAAGGCATTGGCGCCGCTTTCCTGTTCCCGGCCACGCTGTCGCTGATCAACCGCCTGTTTGCCGAGGGGCCGGAGCGCAACCGGGCACTTGCGGTCTGGGGCGGCGCCGGAGCGAGCGGCCTGACGCTCGGCTCGCTGGCGGGAGGGCTTCTCACCAGCGCCTTCGGGTGGCCCTCCGTCTTCTATGTCAACGTGCTTTTGGCGGGGGTCGCCATCGTCGCGGCATTCGCCATCATTCCGCGTGACGGCAAGCGGCACGAACACCGCAGCTTCGATCTGCCGGGCGCGCTGGCCGTCACCACCGGCGCAACCTTGCTCGTCTTCACGCTGGTTCAAGGGCCCGAATATGGCTGGTGGTCGACTGCGATCATCGCCAGCGCCTTGCTGGCGGTAATTTTCCTGACCACCTTCGCGGTGATAGAGGCCAGGAGCGCCGATCCGCTGATGCCGCTGCGCCTGTTCCACAACCGCAGCCTCGTCGCCGGCATGACGATCACCTTCCTCTACATGGGGACTTTCGGGGCGCTGCCTTACTTCCTCACCGTGCTGCTGCAGAACGTGCATGGTTTCACCGCCTTGCAGACCGGCTTGGCGTTCCTGGTGCCATCCATCGCCATCGCCGCCGGCACCCAGGTCGGCGAACGTCTGGCAACGCGTTTTTCGACACGCACGACGCTGGTCGGCGGCATGATCATCGGCGCGATCGGGACGGCCCTGATGGTATCCGGTGCATACGCCGACAGCAGCTATCTGCCCCTCGTACCGGGCTTGATCATCTCCGGCGTTGGACAAGGCATCGTCTGGACTGCCATGTGGATCGCCGCCGCCTCGGGTGTTTCCCATGACGAGCAAGGAGTCGCATCGGGGATGGCTTCCACCATGCTCAATGTCGGCAACGCGATCGGCATGGCAGTGTTGATCGCGATTGCCAACCGCCATGTCGGCGGATTGACGGGCGGTGCCTTGAAGATCGCCGTCGCCGACGGCATCCGGGTGGCCTTCTGGCTCGCTGCGGCAGGCATCGTTTTCAGCCTGCTCGCCGCAATGGTTCTTCCGGGGAAACCAAGATAAGGGGCGGGGCGCCGTGCCAAATGTCGGCGACGTCTTTCAGTTCACCCGGCTGATGCAGAAATCGATGACGTCGATGAGCGCCGATTTCTGCGGCGTCGCTTCAAGCGGCGCCAGCGCGTCGCGGGCGATCTCGCCGAAATGGCCGGCGCGCCCGATAGTGTCAGCGATCGCGCCGTGGCGGGTCATCAATCCGATCGCCTTTTCCAGCCCGGCGTCGTCGGTGACATTGTCCTCGATGGCGCGCTTCCAGAAGGTGCGCTCGGCCTTGGTCCCGCGCCGGTAGGCGAGAATCACCGGCAGCGTCACCTTGCCTTCGCGGAAGTCGTCGCCGACATTCTTGCCCAGATCCTTGCTGGTGCCGCCATAATCCAGCGCATCGTCGATCAGCTGGAAGGCAAGGCCGAGGTTCATGCCATAGGAGCGCAGCGCCGCGCGATCGTTTCGCGTCGCCTGGGCGATAACCGGACCGACCTCGGCGGCGGCCGAGAACAGGGCCGCGGTCTTGGCCTTGATCACCGCGAAATGCTCATCCTCCGTGGTTTCGAGGTTCTTGGCAGCGGCGAGCTGCATTACCTCGCCCTCGGCAATGATCGAGGCGGCGCTGGACAGGATGTCGAGCGCTTCCAGCGAACCGACGTCGACCATCATGCGGAAAGCCTGGCCGAGCAGGAAATCGCCGACCAGCACGCTCGCCTGGTTGCCCCAGATCATGCGGGCGGTCTTCTTACCGCGCCGCATGCCGCTCTCGTCGACGACATCGTCGTGGAGGAGCGTGGCGGTGTGCATGAACTCGACTGATGTGGCGAGCTTGACATGGCTCTCGCCGGAATAGCCGAACATCTGGGCTGAGGCGAGCGTCAGCATCGGCCTCAGCCGCTTGCCACCCGAAGAGATCAGGTGGTTGGCAATCTCCGGGATCATCTCGACGTCGGAACCGGCCTTAGACAGGATCAATTTGTTGACGCGCCCCATATCGGCCGAAGTCAGGTCGATGAGATCCTTGATGGACGCGGCTTCCCGCTTCCCGTTTTCGATGTTGAGAACGACACCCACCACAAACACTCCCGTCTATAAGTCATGCGCACGACGGCACCCTAATCCCGCTGCAGACTCTAGGGCGCTATCCACAGGCACGGCAAGAGGCGATTTGGCGCGGTCGAGGTGGCGACGGGAGCCACCCACATTTACATAGACGCTGCAACCTGCGAGTTTCGTCCGATGATAGAGCTTATCCGCACCAACGATGCCGTGATCATCTCCTTTGTCGAATCGCTGATGCGCGATGCCGGCATCGGCTGTTTCGTCGCCGACCAGAACATGAGCGTGCTCGACGGTTCGATCGGCATCCTGCCCCGGCGCATCATGGTCGACGCCGACCAGGCCGATGCGGCGCGGCGCATCCTGACGGATGCCGGCATCGCCAACGAGATGCGCCAGACATAATGTCCGCGGCGCGCGCCACTCTTGTCCAGGACACGCCGGCCCATACGGTCGATGCCTTCCATCGCGGGCGGTTCTGGCTTGTGCAGCCGAAACAGGCCGGCCATCGCGCCGGCATGGACGCCATGATGCTGGCGGCCTCCGTGCCGTCCGCCTTCGCCGGGCGCCTTGCCGATTTCGGCGCGGGTGCCGGCGCGGCAGGCCTGGCCGTGCTGTCGCGCTGTCCTGATGCCGAGGCCGTGCTCATCGAACGGTCTCCGGAAATGGCTGCCTTCGCCGCAACGACGCTTGCCCACCCCGGCAATGCGCATCTCAACGACCGCGCCTCGGTGCTCGCCGCCGACGTCGCGCTGTCGGGCCAAGCGCGAACAGCCGCCGGGCTTGCCGACAATTCCTTCGATTTCGTCATCATGAACCCGCCCTTCAACGCCGCCGAGGATCGCGCCACGCCCGACCCGCTCAGGAAGGCGGCGCATGTCATGGAAGATGGGCTGTTCGACAGCTGGATCCGAAGTGCAGCTGCTGTGGTCAGGCCGCGCGGCGGTCTTGCCGTGATTGCCCGGCCGGATCAGCTCGGCGCCATCCTCGATGCGATATCAGGCCGCTTCGGCGACGCCGAGATGCTGGCCGTCCACCCTCGCCCCGAGGCAGCGGCGATCCGCATTGTCGTCAGGGCAATACTCGGCGCACGCGGAAAACTGTCGATCCGCCCGCCGCTGATGCTGCATGCACAATCGGGCGACGGCCCAACCGAGCGGACCGAGATGATCAACAACGGGCTGGCTTCGCTGTTCGGCGACTGAGCCTTTTTCTACCGGCCCGCGGCGCGGCATTGCCGTTGGCCGGCGAATCCCTACATGCCTTCAAGCCAATCAAGCGGAGACCCCGTGAAACGCTTCCTGAATCGCCTGCTGCCGAAATCCTGGCGTTCCGACATCGTCGTCATTCCCGTCATCCGGCTGCACGGCACGATCCTGCCCGGCGGCGGCCAGTTCCGGCCCAGCCTGTCGCTCGCGTCCACTGCCGGCCCTATCGAGAAGGCGTTTTCCTTCGATGCGCCCGTGGTCGCCATCTCGATCAATTCGCCGGGCGGCTCGCCGGTTCAGTCGCGGCTGATCTTCAGACGCATCCGCGACCTGGCGACCGAGAAGAACAAAAAGGTTCTGGTCTTCGTCGAAGACGTGGCGGCTTCGGGCGGCTACATGATCGCGATCGCCGGCGACGAGATCTTTGCCGATCCGTCCTCCATCGTGGGTTCGATCGGCGTGGTGTCGGCCTCGTTCGGTTTTCCCGAGCTGTTGAAGAAGATCGGCGTCGAGCGCCGCGTCCATACTGCCGGCCAGAACAAGGCGGTGCTCGATCCGTTCAAGCCCGAGAAAAAGGAAGACATCGAGCGGCTGAAGGCGCTGCAGCTCGATGTCCACGAGACCTTCATCGACCTCGTCAAGGACCGGCGCGGCCCCAAGCTCAAGGACGACCCGGACCTGTTCACCGGCTTGTTCTGGACCGGCAAAAAGGGGCTGGAGCTCGGCCTTGTCGATGCGCTCGGCGATATGCGCAGCGTGCTGAAGACCCGTTTCGGGCCCAAAACCCAGCTCAAACTGATCACGGCCCCGCGCGGCCTGTTCGGCCGATTCGGCTGGTTCGGCTCAAGCAAGTGGGGCTTTTCGGCGCCCGATATCGCCGCTGCCGCCGCAATCGGCATGATCGATGCGGCGGAAGAGCGCGCGCTGTGGGCTCGCTTCGGGCTTTGAAAAACCGGTAAAAGCGTCTAACTTGGAGCTTCACCGACCCGACCGGCCGCCGCAGCCGGCCTTGCGAGGAAGGAGTTTGACATGCCACAGATCATTTTCTTCATCGCAGTCGGCGTCCTCGCCTATTTCGGCTATCGCTCCTTCATCAGGGAAGCCGAGCGCGTGACGGCCAAGATACGGCGCACCGAAAAGCAGGCGACCAACGGCACAATGGGCACGCTGGTCAAGGACCCGAAGACCGGCGAATACCGTCTGGCCAAGGACTGACATCATCTCTCTCGCGACTGACACAGCGGATTCCGGCATCACCGTTCGGGCATTGCATGCACATGCCAAGATAAATCTCGCGCTTCACGTCACCGGCAGGCGCGCCGATGGCTATCACATGATCGAGAGCCTGGCGGTGTTCACGCGCTTCGGCGACAGGGTCGAGATCGAGATTGCCGACAGCGACGGGTTTTCCGTGTCGGGCCGATACGCCTCCGCGGTCCCGCTCGACGACGGCAATCTGGTCGTGAAAGCGCGCAACGCGTTGCGAGAGCAGGCCGGTCAGCGGCATATGCCGCCGGTCGCCATCAGGCTCGAAAAGAACCTGCCGGTCGCGTCGGGCGTCGGCGGCGGGTCGAGCGACGCCGCAACGGTGCTGCGCGGGCTGGCTGAGACATGGAGACTGGACCTCGACGACGCCGACCTGGCGCGGATCGGCCTCTTGCTGGGCGCCGACGTTCCCATGTGCCTCGCGGCAAAGCCATTGATCGCGCGCGGCGTTGGCGACGAACTGTCGGCCGTGCCGGACTTTCCCGCACTCGGGCTGGTTCTCGTCAATCCCGGCACTGCCATCTCTACGGCCGACGTGTTCAATGCGCTTTCCGATCGCGACAACGAGGGGCTGCCGCCGCTGCCGCGCAGCCTCGACTTCCACAGCATCCGCAATTGGCTGGAGATCACGCGCAACGATCTCGAGCCTGCGGCGCGGGCGATCCAACCCGCCATCGGCAAGGCGCTTTCGGTGCTCAACAAGGCCGGAGCGGGGTTCGCCCGGATGTCGGGTTCCGGCGCAACCTGCTTCGGGCTGTTCGAGACCGGCAATGTCGCCAAGCGCGCGGCCGTCGATATCCGCAGCCGCCATCCCGACTGGTTCGTCGCCGCGACGCGAAGCATGACATCGGAGGCTGACACGCATGGCCAGGATTGACGAGAGCCGCTCCTTCATTCCCGTGCGCATCGCGGTGCTGACGGTTTCCGATACGCGCAGCCTCGCCGACGACCAATCCGGCGAGACGCTGGCCAACCGCATCGTGGAGGCCGGCCATATCCTGGCCGCCCGCGACATCGTCACCGACGACCGCGAAAAAATCCGCGACAAGGTTCTGGGCTGGTCGAAGGACGAAGCGATCGATGTCGTCGTCACCACCGGCGGCACCGGCTTTACCGGCCGCGATGTGACGCCGGAGGCGCTGGAGCCGATCTTCGAAAAGCGCATGGACGGCTTTTCCGAAGTGTTCCACCGCATTTCCTATGACAAGATCGGCACTTCGACGATCCAGAGCCGGGCGACCGGCGGCGTCGTCAACTCGACCTTCGTTTTCGTGCTGCCGGGTTCGCCCGGCGCCTGCAAGGACGCCTGGGACGGTATTCTGAAGCCGCAGCTCGACTACCGGCACATGCCCTGCAACTTCGTCGAGATTATGCCGCGCCTGGACGAGCATCTGCGACGCGGCGGCACCAAGACAAGTTAGGCCAAGTTCCCAAACGCTGTTTCGGGCCAAAAATCAGCGAATAACCGGCTCGCCGTGGAACCGCCGGCGCGAGGGCGGCGAAACGCCGAAGCCGACTTCCATCATCAGCCGCGGGTTGCGCGTCGGCACGGTGCCCATGTGGAAGCCGAACGGATCCTCGACAAAGCCCAAACCTGCCTCGCCGGTCAGCGTAATCGGGCTCTGTGCGCCGTAGACCTTCAGAACCTCTTCTGCGGGATGGCCGACAAGAAGCGTCATCTGATGCTTAAGGATGCGGCGATTATGGCTGCCGCGAACATAGACATGCGGACCGGTCTCGGCATCGACCGGATTGAGATAGAAGAAGAATTTCAGCATCCGCCAATCGTCGAGATCGAAATGGTATTTGCCAAGCGACGCCAGGTTCTTCTCGGCGTCGGAGACGGAGCTCGTCGGAAAGCTCCACCAGACGCGCGTGGTGATCAGCTTCGCCTGGCTGCCGAGATAATGGGCTGCGATGTCGAGAAGCAGCGGGTCGCGTTGTACGATAAGCGCAGCGTTGCAGTCGAGAATCCGCTCGAAAAAATGGCCGCTGAGCAAGGGACGGCCGAAGTGCTTCTCGGCCTCGGCATGTTCGGCCGGCAGGAACTCCAGGCGACGGTCGAAATTGCCGAAGCAAGGCGTGCGTTGCGCGAAGCTGGCGATTTCCTCGTGGATCGACGACGGCAGTGCAAGCCCGGAAAAGAGGCCGTCCGAGCGAAGCGCGCCGACCACCGCGTCACGATCGACGCCGGCGAACATCGTCTCCTGGTCTTTTTGTGCGGGTCGAACCGGTTTTGCGCCACGCCAATGCAACCGCCGCGCCGGCATGGTGCGCGCCAGCATAAACATCGGCAGCCATGCCGGATTCTCGCGAAGGTCCGACAGATAGGTCGGAATCCGCACCGCAATGCGGCGCAGCAGGCTGCCGTTTCGGGCGATCGACTCGAGGCTTGCAGCACCGGATTGGTCAGGACTTGAAAGGGTCATCAGAATCCTCAGCTATAAGGGCGCGTCGACGAAGCGTCGGCCGCTCACCGCTCAGGCGTTACCCAAACCCATCCGCCCGCATCAAAGGAATGGTAAGCCCCGGTTAGATTTTGTGCAATGCACAATGAAAGGAGCTGTCGCAAACTTTCCGGCAAGCTTGATGGAGCATTAATGCTCGTTGATGTCGCGACAGCGAGTGTTTCGAGCGAGGTGGAACGAAGAGGTTGCGCACGGTGGAGAAGATCGCGACGAAGCGATTCAAACCCCGTCGAGAATGACGATCGTCGGCCGGTCTGGCAGGGTCTTCAGCGAAACCGTCAGCGACTGGCCGGACAGGAATTCCACCGCGAAATCGTCGCCCATCCTACCTGTGAATTCGCTGATCGGAGTCGCGTGGCGATGCATCGGCAGGATCATCGAGGAATAGAGCCGCGCGGTGATTTCGGTCATCCGGTCGAGCGACAGCGTCATGCCGCCGTCGATAGGCACCATAAGGATGTCGAGCCGGCCGATGGCGCCGTAATGTGCGTCCTCCAGCCGGTGATGCAGATGGCCGAGATGGCCGATGCAGAGTCCCGCCACTTCGAAGATGAAGATGGAATTGCCGTCCTTGCCGAGATCGCCGCCATTGCGGATATCCGTCGGCACGTTGCGGATGTAGACATCGTCGACGACAAGGGCGTGGCGCGCCGGACCGCCGTCCGGATTCCAGCCGCGCAGCACATATTCGATGCCGGGATCGACGTGGTCCGAATAGTGGGTGCGGTGGGCCTTGTTCATGGTCACGACGCGCGGCAGCGGGTCAGCGCCATAGACGCCAGAAAAGTCGGTGGCGATCCTGACGCCGGCGGGTGTCTCGATCACGTAGGTCGAATGGCCGGCATAGGTGATCGTAACGTCACCGTCGACGAAAGCCTGGGCCAGCCGAGACGTCTGCGCCTGTGGCGCTGTGAAGCTGGCATAGGTGGCCGACGGCAGCGCTTCGGCGATCGCAACGCATCTCGACGGCGGCGGCTCTTCCTGGGCCGACGCGGCGAACGGCCAGAAAGCCAGGGTCAGCAGAACGGCGGCAGATAGGCGGAGCATGACTGCCTCCCGTGGCAGGATCGGCGCTCATGCCACGATAGCGCCAGCAATTGTGATGGCTATCGTCGGGACAGTCACGTTTTCGCGAGCGCCGGAGGGGCTGGTCGTCTGAACCTTTGTCCCGACTTACGCGACAAATCGCCTGGAATGGGACGCGCCACGGCCCTGCCGCCCCGATGATATCGTCAGCGATCAGGGCGTCGGACGGAAGACGCCGTTCTCGTCGCGCTTGAGCGGTGCGGTTTGCCGGGAAAGCGGCACGCCAGGCGCTTCTGTGACCGAAACGCCCTCCGTCCAGTCGGCAGGTGCAATAGCGACGTAACGCGCATATCCGCCTGACCCGCCGAGCGGCTTGGCAAAGCCGATTGTAACCAACGCCCCGGCCTCTGGCACCTTGTCGAGGTTTGCAACGCCTTCTGCCTGCGTGAAATCGTTGTGAAGCAGCCAATGTTCGCCCTCGAGATTGGGCGTGGTGTCGGTGTCGAGCGGCTCATGACCATGAAACAGAATCTTCCGCTCCAGATGCAGGAACTTCAGCGCGTCCAAACTGACGCCTGGAAACGGCTTCTGGTTGAAGCGGGCGGCATCGGACCATTTCTTGTACCAATCCGAACGCACGAAGACGACCGAACCCTCCGGTATGCGGCCGTGCTCCTTTTCCCATTCTTCGATGTCGGCGACCTGGAGGTGATAGCCTTCGTCAGTCTGCACCTTGCCGCTGATGTCGATCACGACGAGCGGCCGCACGGCATAAGTGGCCGGCAGGTCGCTGATCGTTGCACCGAGTGGATTCCAATGGGAGGGTGGATCGAGCTGCGTGCCATATTGGTCCGTCGTCAACTCGTAGGCGGTCGCAACGAACCCATGTTTGTCGTAGGTGAACTCTTCGCCGGCCTTGACGTAGCCCTCGATATCCCGACCGGCGACAGTCGGTTTGAACTTGGCATTGGCGAAGCCCGGCCATACAGGCTGCACCGGTTCGAAGGCGTGGGTCAGATCGATGTACTTGGCCGATTTGAGCGTGTTCTCATAAACCGACCAAAGCGACGATTCCTGCGCCAAAGCGATCGCCGGCACTGACCAAGCGGCTCCGAGCAAGGCGATACGAACGAATTTGGATACATTCATCTGCGATCTCCCCGAAATGTCGCCGAGTATCGCGAGTTTCCCGCAGGACGACAAGTATATGCATTCCTCCTAGGAGTATCGCGCCAATACGGATTCCATCATGCCGCTTTCCGCCCAGGCTTGCGCGCCGCCTCATCCTAACGAAGGACGCGACGTGGGGAGAGTGACGACCGTCACTTCGCCGGCGCCACCCAGATTTCGGCGTCGAGCCTCCTGGTCGCAAGGCCGCGCGCGATGGCTTCGGCGCTGCGGGCGTTTTTCGATAAGGCCGCGGCCTGACGCTTGCTGATCACCAGCCCTTCGGCCAGTGCCCGGTTTCCCGAAAACACCCGCGACAGGAACGGCACGCGACTGCCGCGCGCCCGCGAAAACCGCGCCGGCATCGTTTGCCGGGCCGTGTGGGCGACGACCTCGTCGATCCAGCCTTCCGCCAACCGCGCCCCCGGCTCCAGCAGCAGCAGCCAGTCGCCCTTGGCCTGCCTAATGCCGGCAGCAATGCCGCCGCTCGCCACATAAAGGCAGCCGGCATGTTCGGCAACACGGTGCGTCTGGTCGGTCGAGCCGGTGTCGCAGACGATGACATCGCGCACCACGCCCTCGACCGCGCCGCCGATCAGCGAGGCAAGCGTGCGGGCAAGTCTCTCTTCGTCATTCAGGGTCTGGATGAGAACGCTAAGCATCGTTAGCCGAATAGCGGAAAGCGGGGCGCAGTGCCAGTTTTTGCGACGCATCGCAAAAATGTTCTTGCTTTGTTCTTGCATATAAAATAGGATTATTTTCATGAACAGAGCGATTCGACAGCCAGCCGACAGTCCCTGGGAGAGGGCAAAAATGGAACAGATCGTACGTGCCGACATTGCCGCCTTCGGGGCTGGAAGGGCCGAGATGGCCAATGCAATGATCGAGCAAAGTGGCGTCCGAATCCGTCCAGACCGCAATCGCGGCCGATCCGCCGGCATCAACCCGTCCGGCCGGTTCGAACCCGTCAGCCGGCATGTGTTCGATGATGGCTGGAACTCGCTGGAGGAGCTGCCGCCCTTCAAGACCGAGGTGCAGGTCGAAAAGCCCCGCACCATCATCACCCGTAACGAATCGCCCGACATTTCCTTCGACCGCTCGATCAACCCCTATCGCGGCTGCGAGCATGGCTGCGTCTATTGCTTCGCGCGGCCGACGCACAGCTTCATGGGCCTGTCGCCGGGGCTGGATTTCGAATCGAGGCTGTTCGCCAAGCCGGATGCGGCGCGGCTACTCGACAAGGAACTGTCGAAGGACGGCTACCAGCCGCGCACCATCGCCATCGGCACCAACACCGATCCCTATCAGCCGATCGAGAAGCAGTACCGGATCATGCGCGAGATCCTCGAAGTGCTGGAGGCGCGCGGCCATCCGGTCGGCATCGTCACCAAATCCGCGCTGGTGACGCGCGACATCGACATTCTGTCGCGCATGGCCGAACGCGGTCTGGCCAAGGTGGCGCTGTCGGTGACGACGCTCGACCGGATGCTGGCCAGAACGATGGAGCCACGCGCGTCGACGCCGACCAAGCGGCTGGAGGCGATCAGGCAGCTTTCGGACGCCGGCATTCCGGCCTCGGTCATGGTCGCTCCGATCATCCCCGGTCTGACCGATCAGGAGATGGAACGCATCCTCGATTCGGCACGTGCGGCAGGAGCGCGCGAGGCCGGCTATGTCGTGCTGCGCCTGCCGCTGGAGGTCGCGCCGATCTTCAAGGATTGGCTGCTGCGCCATTATCCGGACCGCTACCGTCACGTCATGTCGCTGATCCGCTCGATGCGCGACGGCAAGGATTACGATTCGGATTGGGGCAAGCGCATGAAAGGCTCCGGCCCCTATGCCTGGCAGATCGGCCGGCGCTTCGAGATCGCCGCCAAACGGCTTGGCCTCAACGCCGAACGGCGGTCGCTCAGGACCGACCAGTTCGTCGTCGCGGCCAAGGCAACCGAGCAACTGATGCTGCTGTGAAGACATCGTGTGCCGCCGCTGCCGGCGGCACATGAAAAATCCCGTCCGGCCTGTCCTTGTCCCCGGGCTTGCAGACGGTGCCCTCCGGGTCCGGTGCCTCACCCGACCCGGAGGGGCTTGCGGAGAATCGGAGCCGATGCGAACCTCGCCGCAACATGGCTCGCGCGCGTTCTGATTCTCCGCTTCTCTTCGAAATCGTTGAGAGACCCGATTTCTCCTTCGAGACGAAGGCGATGGGCGAAGGCCTGTGGCCGGTGGCGGGAATGGACGAGGCAGGCCGTGGCCCGCTCGCCGGGCCGGTCGTGGCGGCTGCGGTGGTGCTCGATCCCGCCAACATTCCCGACGGCCTCGACGATTCCAAGCGCCTCAGCCATCTGCAGCGCGAGGCGCTGTTCCTGAAAATCCTAGGCTCCGCTCTTGGCGTGTCGATGGCTTCGGTCAGCGCCGAAGGCATCGATGGCAGCAATATTCTCAAGGCAAGCCTCGAGGCGATGCGTCGCGCTTTGGTCGGGCTCTCGGTGCAGCCAAAGCTGGCCCTGGCCGACGGGCGCGACGTGCCACCCGGATTGCCATGCGAAGGCAGAGCGCTGATCAAGGGCGACCAGCGCTCGCAGTCGGTCGCCGCCGCCTCGATCGTCGCCAAGGTGATGCGCGACCGCATGATGTGCGGCTGCGGCAGCCATCACGCGCATTACGGTTTCGAACTCCATATGGGCTACGCCACAGTCCGCCACCGTGCCGCGATCGAGATGCATGGACCGGTGGCGCGGCTGCACCGCGCGTCCTTCGCACCGTTCCGGCTTGGCGGAACCGAAGTGCTCGACGAAGAGAGCTTTTCGGGTCTGGATTGAGGCGAGCGCCAATCTCCCCCCTCGAGGGGCGATGTCGCCGAAGGCGACAGAGGGGTCGTCTCGGCTGGCGCGACGCCATGTGGGACAAAAGAGAAGGTTGGCGCTTCACGCGCGGCTACCCCCTCTGGCCTGCCCTCTTTGCCAAAACTTGGCATCTCCCCCTCAAAGGGGGGAGATTACGCACTCAGCCGCTTTCGCCAATGCGCAAAAAAGCCGCCAGGTTGCCCGGGCGGCTTCGATTACACGACCGTTGTGGCCCTTAATTCAGCTTCGACTTCACGTCCTGAAGCGAGGCCTTGAACAGGTCGGCACCCGCCTTTGCGTCAATCTTGCCGGCGAGCAGCGTGCGTGCGGCTTCGACGGCGATATCGACGGCGCTGGCGCGCACCTCGCTGATCGCCTCGCGCTCGGCCTGACCGATCTTCTGTTCGGCTAGTGCGGTGCGCCGGGCGACATAGTCCTCGGTCTTCTTGTGCGCCTCGGCAGCCAGCATGTCGGCCTCGCGCTTGGCGGCGGCGACGATGGCGGCGGCCTCCTGCTCGGCTTCCTTGCGCTTGCGCTGGTATTGGCCGAGCAATTGCTGGGCCTCCTCGCGCAGCCGGCGCGCTTCTTCAAGCTCGTTGCTGATCTTGTCGGCGCGGGCGTCGAGCGCCTTGGCGATCAGCTTAGGCACCTTGATGTAGACGGCAATGGCCAGGAAAATGACCAGGGCAACGGTGGCCCAAAGCGTCGCGAGTGATGTGGCGTCCATGATGCGCTCCTCACCGGGCCACGGATTTGACGGCTGCCGCGATCTCGGCCTTGCTGGCCTTGCCGCCGACAAGCGCCTCGACGATAGCAGAAGCCGTGTCCTCGGCGATCGTGCCGACTTCCTTCATGGCATTGGCCTTGATGGATGAAATGCGAGCCTCGGCTTCGCCAAGCTTCTGGTCGAGGGCAGCCTCGACCTTCTTGCGGGCGGCCTCGGCTTCCGCCTTGGCGGCATCGTTGGCCTGCTGGCCGATCGCATTGGCCTTGGTCTTGGCCTCCGCCAGTTCCTGCTCATAAGCGGCAACGGCTGCATCGGCCTCGGCCTTCAGCCTGGCGGCATGGTCGAGGTCCTGCGTGATGCGGTCGTTGCGGACATCGATGATGCCGCCGACACGCGGCATCACCACCTTCTTAAGGAACAGGTAGAACAGCCCGAAGGTGATCGCCAGCCACAGAAGCTGCGACGGGAATGTCGCCGGATCGAATGGCGGGAACACGCCGTGCGCCTCGGCAGGCACGCCGGTGCCGGAATGCGTATCGCCTTCCGTGCCGGTGTGGCCGTCTTCGACGGCGGGCGCGGACTCTTGCGCAAAGGCAGATGTCACGAACATGGACTATCCCCTGATATCAGGCCCGCCGCTGTTTGCGGCCGGCCCGTCCAATTCCCAATGTTAGCCGAACAGGGGCTCAGCCGAACAGGGCCAGAAGCGCGATGAGAAGGGAGAAGATGCCCAGCGCTTCGGTCACGGCGAAGCCGAAGATCAGGCGGCCGAACTGGCCATCCGCGGCCGACGGGTTGCGCAGCGCGCCCGCCAGATAGCTGCCGAAGATGTTGCCGAGGCCAATACCGGCGCCACCCATGCCGAGGCATGCGATGCCGGCGCCGATGAACTTTGCTGCTTCTGCTTCCATTTGTTCAACTCCTTTGGATCTAAAATTCCGTTGCAATTCCATCCGGCAGCAATGCCGGAAACTCTTGGCCAGCCTGGGTCAGTGCCCGGGATGCAGGGCGTCGTTCAGATACATGCAGGTCAGCACGGCAAAGACGTAGGCCTGCAGGAAGGCGACCAGCAGTTCCAGCGCCGTCAGCGCCACGGCCATCGCCAGCGGCAGGACCGATCCGGCAATGCCAAGCGTGCCAAGCGCGCTCAAGCTCACCACGAAGCCAGAGAACACCTTCAGCGTGATGTGGCCGGCCAGCATATTGGCAAACAGACGAACCGAGAGGCTGACCGGGCGCGAAACGAAGGAAATCACCTCGATCAGCACCACCAGCGGCAGCAGGTAAATCGGCACGCCGTGGGGGACGAACAGTTTCAGGAAACCGAGGCCGTGCTTCATGAAGCCATAGACGACGACGGTTCCGATCACCAGCGCGGCAAGGCCGAAGGTAACGATGATGTGGCTGGTGACAGTGAAAAAGTACGGGAAAAGACCGAGCAGATTGGCAACGAGCACGAACATGAACAGCGAAAATACCAAGGGGAAGAACTTCATGCCTTGCGTTCCGGCTGCGTCCCTCAGCATGTTGCCGACGAATTCGTAGGCCATTTCCGAGACCGACTGAAGACGGCTGGGAACGAGGCTGCGGCTCGAGGTGCTGAGATAGAGGAACGCCGACGCAACGGCGACGGTCGCGACCATGAAGAGTGCCGAATTGGTGAAAGACAGGTCGTAGCCGCCGATCTCGATCGGAATCAGCTTGTTGATATGGAACTGGTGGATCGGATCGACCTTGTCAGCAGCCACTTTAAAAAATCCCCATCAAAGCCGCACGCGGCTTTAGTGTCCTGTTCACTGCGCCGGCAAACGGCGCCTCAAGTTCATTCTTTCGGATCGCGGGTTTTGTCGCCCTGTCCGAATTCCGCCATAAGCCCTGCGGAGCGCAGGACGTTGAGCACGCCGGCGCCAAAACCCAGCAGCAAAAAAACGATCAGACCCCATGGCGATGTCCCCGCCACACGGTCGATGATCCAGCCGAGACCAGCACCAACCACTATCCCGGCGATGAACTCGCTGGATAGCTTGAGCGCCTGGCCATATCCGGCCGCACTGCCCGCTTTCGCGTCGTCTTTCCCCTCGAGCCGGTCCGGCCGCCTTGTCGCAAGCGATGCTTCAAGGTCGCGCCGGCGGCGCTCAAGATCGTCGTCGCGGATGTCGGCTTGACGCAGTTTGCCGCGGCCGGTTTCTCCGGTTCCGTCTGGCCCATTCTTGTCGGCCATCGCAACCCCCTTGCCCGGTCAGATCGTCACCGTCCGTCCGCTCTTAAGTCGCCGGCAACATAGTTAGAGGGTCCGCGCCCGTCAAGCCACGGGCGGGACTTCCGCCTTAAGTATTTTCTCTATTCATATCAATGGCTTGCCAGGGTGCGACATCGTGCCCGCTACCGCCACTGGCGTGCCGCGACCGAATCCCTCCAGCGATGGGTCTTCGATCGGTCGCGGCCGGGGCCTTGCCGGAGCGCTCAGCTCCAGCCGCCGCCATAGGTGCGGTAAAAGATATGCAGGCCGATCTTGGTCATTTTTTTCATCGTCCGCGCCCAACCCGGGTTGACGTAGTTGGCGTAGTAATGGGTCGACGATCCGACTTCCGGGATGAAGATCTTGCCGGCAGTGACCGCCATGGCGATATCCTGCGCGGTCTTGTAGTGGGCCGGGCTCTGGATGCGTTTCTTCCTGCCGTCGCAAGCGAAGGAAAACTGGCAACGGTTGAACCACTTGTCGTTCTGGTAGACGACGCCGCAGATCGAGTTCGGATAGGCCGGATTGCGAACGCGATTGAGGATGACCTGGGCGACGGCGGCCTGGCCGCGCACGGATTCACCGCGCGCCTCGAAATAGATGCCGTTGGCGAGGCAAGTCTGTTCCGCCTTGGAGAAGACGCTCGCCGGCAGCGGAGTTTGCATCCACGAATGATCGCCCTTGGCCACCGGCGGAATGAAGCGGCCATCGTTCGGCTTCTCGTCCTGAAGCAAGGCCTCGAAGGGCGAAGCCTGGGCATAATCAGGCGCGGCCGCTGCGTAGGCGGTCGCCAGGACGTCGGGGCGATCGTTGTTGACCAGCGCGGCCAGCATGGCCGGCACGCCAGGATCCGGCTTCTTGTCGACGCGCCTATGAAACGCGGCGGCAATCTGGATCTCCTTGCCTTTGATCTCGGGCTTGGCGAAAGCCATTTTCAGGCCGCTGTCCATGCTCGGGCGAAGCAGCGAGGAGGTGCGCTCGAAAACCGAGCCGGCGTTGAAGTTCTTCGGCGGCGCGACCGGCGAGACGATGATGATGCGACCCTTCTTGTCGGCGCGCATGATGCGGTCCTCGTCGGGCGTCGTGCTGGCCACGCTGCCCTTGCCGCGAAACGACACGGCGCCGATCCCGGGCAACCGGACGCCGGAACCCGAGATCGAGCCGGTGGTGTCGGAATCGAGGAAAGGCATTTCGGCGGCATGGACCGAGCCGGCGACGGATTTCTCGACATAGGCGTTCCAGCGGGCGTTCGGCGCCTTGAGGCCCGAGACCAGGCTCGTCATGTCCTGATAGGCAATGACATTGGGAAAGCCGACCCAGATGCCAAGTCCAATGACCAGAGGAGACAGAAAGGAACGTCTTTTCTCACCGGCGAAAGCGACAAGCCGCTTCAAAACACGTCGATGCACGGAACTCTCCAGAAACGCAACGGACCCCACTGGAGAGGCACGATGATGCATTAACCTTGATGGGGCGTTAACGGAGTTCGACAGCGCCAGTCATTTCAAAGGCTTTGTTGGCAACGGCTCCAACGGTCCCAACAACCGCTCCGCAGAGCGCTGTTCAGAGATGGAGGGATTCTCCTCTATGCCACGAACATGCTTAACGGCCCGTCATCGGCGAGCGGTCTCTTGCTTCAATGAGGTTTTTCGGTGGCGTGCTGGTCCGGTCAGGGGATAATTCCCCGAGGGCCCCGGCGCAGCTGGATCTGGCGGGTACCGCAGCATTTCTTGAACTTCATACCAGAACCGCAAGGACATTGATCATTGCCGCCGCGTTGCAGCCGGCCGACCAGGGGCAGCAACGCTGCGGAAGGCAGGAGCGATGCCGCAAGGGCAGCCAACTTGGCCGAGATTCCCGGCACGACGAGGCGACGACCGGATTTGAACCCTCGCCACGCACGTTCGGCCACATACCCCGCATCCACCTTGGGCAAGACGTTGAAGAGCACCGTCTGATTGGCGCCTGACCTTGCGAGAAACTCCGTCGACACCGGGCCTGGTGCCACGCATGTGACCGTCACACCGGTTCGGCGCAATTCCTGGTGAAGCGCCTCTGAGAAGAAACGCACGAAACCTTTGCTTGCGAAGTACAGAGCCATATAAGGTCCGGGAAGGAACCCGGCCACGGAACTGAGATTGAGCACCCCGCCCCGTCGGCGCGCCACCATTCCGGGCAGAAAATGGAGGGTCAGTTCTGTGAGCGAATGTATGTTGAGATCGATGATGCCGAGTTGACCATCAGCAGGCAGCGCCGTCGCGGCGCCCCGCAGGCCATGGCCGGCGCTGTTGACCAGGACATCACAGACCAGGCCGTGTGCGGTCAGAAAGCCCTCCAGGCGCGTTGGCGCATCGCCTGCCACGAGATCCAGTTCGAGCGTGAATGCCTCGCCACCCGCCTCCCGAACCTCAGACGCCGCGGCGGCCAAACCCTCGGGCGAGCGGGCAACCAGCACAACCGCACCGCGCTCCCGTGCAGCGACGCTCGCAATTGCCCGGCCAATTCCACCCGAGCCGCCAATCACGACGACGGCTGGCCGCAATTCACGGTGCGAAATCACGTCGCGTTCCTCTGTCTTGCAGGAGCGGAAACACTTTGACCGAGCAGCACCACTTCATTGGCGACAGTGCCATTCAGAATCTTTTCGAATCGCTCCAGTGCTCGCGCGACGTTCGCTCCATCCATGACCCGGTGATCGTAGTGTATGCGGACATTCACCGATCCGTCTTTGCCGATCGGACCGTAATTTAGAAGCGTGGTCAATGGTGTCAGCGGGTTGAGTGATTCCGCACCGAGACCAGAATAGACGGACAGTTGGAAGGTACCGAAGTAATTTGCCCTTTGCCGGCCGATGTTCAACCCTAGCCACATCAGCAGCCACCTGACTGGCGCGGGCGCACCTGCCATCCGCAGGGCACGCCGGAACTCCGGAACCTCGAGGATCGGCCGTGATCGAGCCGCGTGGATGGACCCCTCAAGTTCCGTGATGGAGTAGCGCTCCGGGCACTTGATGCAGCTCAGCAGAACGGCCGGCTCGCCATCATATTCGCGCTCGTGGGCAATTGAGGCTACGCTTGCCGGATACTCGTAAAGCTGCGGCCAGGGCAACTTGACATAGGCGCGCCGCAGCTCCGGCATCTCCAGGGCGAGAAGCGCATATCCTTTCAGGAAGATCGCGGTCCACGAGGGCCTGGTCTGCTGCGCTATTCTAGCCCTTACGAGTGGGCCGAGATTCATCTGACGCTGAACCGCGACCCGTGGCACGCCGATCGAAAACCTCATCAGATCGCCAACAAGGCGCCGGGGCGCCGAAAGCTTGATGGCTCGGCCTCGCATCAAACGACCTCTAATAAAGATAAGGGAATATTCGCTTGGTCCTTTCCATATAGGCGCGGTATTGCGAGCCTAAATTCTCCAGCATCATACGCTCTTCCTTATCCACTCTCAGCAGGAAAAGGACTGCGAAACCAATCAAACCGGATATGCCCGCAACCCAGTTCGGCAGCAGAAAGAGCTGGCCGAGCCCCATAAGCAGGAACGAGGTGTACATCGGGTGACGGACTAAGGCGTATGGCCCGGCGCTGATCAGTTCATGCCGTTCGCGAATCTCAAGCGTAATCGACCAGTTACGGCCAAGTTCCTTGTGGGACATGCGAAAAATCCACAGCGCGGAGCAGAAGATGATGGTTCCGAGCGCCACTGACCACACGCTGGCCGGATGGTCAGCCGCTTCGGGGATGCCGGTGGCGACATAGAAGCCAGGCAGGATCGCGAGGCCAAGGAGAGCCGATGCAAGCCCGACGGTGTCGGAACTTGAGCGGCCGCCAGCTACAATTCGCACCCGCCTTGCCCGGCGCTCGAAGGGATACCGGATCACGTACCAAGCGACGATGCCGATCACCCATATGATCTCGCCAAGTGAAGCTACAGCAATGGTCACCTCAGGTCACCGGAGCCTTTTCTCGATCTGGGACCACGATAAGCCGTCGCAACGATGTCACCGTCCGAGTTGTCGACCGATAGACATTCAGAGCGCGTTGCTTTCGGACGTGACCGGGCGAATGACGCGAAAGCGGGTTTTGCCAATCGCATTTCAACCCCCGTTCATCTCCCGAAGCTTGGTTATGAATTGTTGCGGCCGGAGCCAGGTACCGGGGGTCTTATACCCCATCGATCTGGCGATGTCCGCTACGAATGCGTTGCAGTTGTAGAGCGAGGCGTGCCAAAGCGGAGAACTGGCCTGCAACTTTCGTATGCTCGCGACGACTTTCCTATATTCGGCTTCGGTAAGTAAAACTCGCCAGCTTGCTGACCGGTAGGCATCTTCCAGGTCGCCGTCCGTCCACCCGGTCGAGGCTGGCACGGGCGCCAAATGGCCGAGAACATAGACATTGGGATCATCGGACTTCGGAGCGAGCCCCGCGACTTCGGGGTTGACCATCCGTCCCGCCTGGTTCAATCGTCCAAAAATCACGTAGGAATGGCCGTAGGTAAGGGCGTATCGGGAGCGGAACTCGATGAAATGCCGTTGGGCCGCGCGCGCCGGCATCGCCGCGGTTTTCAGTGCCCGATCATTGGACACAAAAGTCGGCTGGGGCTTGTTGTCCTGCGACTGACATGACGCCGCGACAAGCGCGAGCAGGGCCACAATTGTTGAACGGCCACTTACAAGCGTCATCTCATCCAGAACTCCGAGGACCGCAGACCTAGTGCCAGCCTATGCCCGCTAACCGCCCAAAGGTTACGAATCCGGCCTTGGCCCCTGCATATCGATGGGGAAGGGCCCGGCAGGCCCTTCCCCAAATCACCGAAGCCGGTGCTTATTTAATCACTGGCTCTTCTACGGCAGCGGGTTCCGGCGGAGGAGCCTTCCCCTTTCCTTTACCGATCACGTTCGCGCAGCCGCTCAGGCTGGTAACGGCGAGGGTGGCAACCATTACAATCAACATTCTGTTCATCAAGCAATCCTTTCCCCAGGGGCGGAACAGCCTATAGAATCGCCACAAATAAAAAATTATATGCAGCCCCGCCAAGTTAGCTGCGATCTACACCAACGCCTAGTGCAGAAATGACACAGTCGGCGCCCGGTTGCAGGCGGCACCTTTGCGGTGACGTGCCGGCAGGGCTCACCATCCAACGGAGATCAGGCCTGCCCACCATCAAACGACCACCACCGTCGTGCCCAAAGGAGTACGGTCGTAGAGGTCAATGATGTCGTCATTTGTCAAACGGATGCACCCGTTCGATACCGCTGTGCCTATCGTCCATGGCTCGTTTGTACCATGTATCCGGAAGTGGGTGTCGCGCCCGTTGCGATAGAGATAAAGGGCACGCGCCCCAAGCGGGTTGTTTGGTCCGCCAGGGACCCCCCCTGCATACTTCACCAGGCGCGGCTTGCGCCTCATCATGTTGGCGGTGGGTGTCCACGACGGCCAGTCCGCCTTGCGGGCGACGGTCGCTGTCCCCTTGAACGAAAGTCCCTGCTCGCCGACGCCGACGCCGTAGCGCGTCGCCCACCCGTCGCCCTCGACGGCATAGAGAAAACGTTGCGACGTATCGACGACGATCGTTCCAGCCGGCTCGTTTCCGTCGTACCGCACATGCTGCCGTCGGTAACGAGGACTGAGGCCACTTCTTGGTCCGAACGCGGATGAAATCGGCTCCGTCACCTGTCGTAACGTCGACGTACATCCGGAGACCATCAGAGCCAGACTACCCAGCACGAGCCCCCGGCGCGCAATGTGGTGTTCTTCCATTTTTACCTGCTAGGAAACTGGTCAATCTACCCCACCCTTGTCTCTACCATTCCAGGGCCTGCGGGCCAAGTCTCGCTGTGTGGTGGCGAAATGAATTCACAGGATTGACAAGCGAATTGGAGCGAAACTTCTTGCGATAACCGTCTGCCTCTGTTCGGTTATGTCACAATGGGCATAGGACAGAGACGATGAAGGCTGACTTCCATGGGAAAGTCGCGATTGTGACCGGTGCAGGCTCCGGAATAGGAGCGGCTGTTTCACGGCAACTCGCGCAAGAAGGAGCCGAGGTTGTTGTCGCCGACCTTGATGCCGAGGCCGCGCGCTGCATGGCCGCCGAAATAAACGCGCAAGGAGGCAGGGCCTACGACTTTGCGGTCGATGTCACGGATGCGGCAGCCGTCGAAAAGCTGATCGAGTTCACTGTCCAGAAATGCGGCGGACTGGATATGGCGGTAAACAATGCAGGTATCGACGGCGTTCGAAAAGCAACGGCAGACTATCCGCTCGACAACTGGCACAAGCTGATAAACGTCAATCTAAATGGCGTTTTCTACAGCATGAAGTACGAAATCGCCGCCATGCTGGATCGAGGCGGAGGCGCCATCGTGAACATGTCCTCCATTCTCGGTTCCGTCGCCTTGCCAACTGCGTCCGCTTACACGGCAGCGAAACACGGGGTCGTCGGACTTACCAAGGTTGCGGCGATTGAATATGCGAGGATGGGCATCCGTATCAATGTCGTCGGCCCCGGCTTGATCGAAACGCCTCTTTTGTCGGAGCAAGTGGAGGCATTAGCCACCCGGCGCATGGCAAGCCTTCAGCCGATGGGCAGGCGCGGGAAACCGGAAGAGGTAGCGGCTCTTGTGTGCTTCCTCTTGTCCGATCAGGCCAGCTTTATCACTGGGAGCTATCATCTGGTGGACGGAGCTTACACCGCCCATTAGGTGCGGAGGCTGTCCCCACTCGTGCTGGCTACTGTCAGGGCGATGACGCCGCAGATCGCCGGGCTGCCCGCACTGCCTGAGATGGGGCTGTTCCCGCACCGCAAGGAAGGCCGAGCCAGACCCAGTGGCGGCGCGACTTGCCGATATCCTGCTGCAGGTGGCGGTGGAATCGCCTGCCCGAGAATGTGCAGGCCTGCCCGCGAGCGGCCTGCGGAGCGTAGCTGATGCTGCCGCCCAGAAGACGTGGCGCTCAGCGGCGTTTTTTCGCCTTGCCGGCGAACGGATTTTCCGAGGTGCGCAAGGCGATGCGGATCGGCACGCCTGGCATGTCGAAGGCCTCGCGCAGACTGTTCGAGAGATAGCGGACATAGGATTGCGGCATCGCGTCCGGCCGTGAGCAGGACACGACGAAGCCAGGCGGGCGCGTCTTGGCCTGCGTGACATATTTGATCTTCAGCCGGCGACCGGCGACAGCAGGCGGCGGATGATGCGCCAGGATGCCTTCCAGCCAGCGGTTGAGCTTGCCGGTCGAGACGCGGCTGTTCCACACCCTGTGCGTCCTGATCACGGCATCCATCAGCTTGTCGAGGCCGCGCCCGGTCTCGGCCGAGACCGGCACCGCCTGCATGCCACGCGCCTGCGGCAACAGCCGCTCGGTCTTCTCGCGCAGTTCCGCCAGGAGTTCCTGGGGGTGGTCGATCATATCCCATTTGTTGAAGGCGATCACCGGCGCGCGGCCCTCGCGGATGATCAGGTCGGCGATCTGCAGATCCTGCTTCTCGAAAGGAATGGTGGCGTCGAGCACGATGATGACGATCTCGGCAAAGCGGATGGCGCGCAGGGCATCCTGCACCGACATGACTTCCAGCTTTTCGTGAATCCTGGCCTTGCGGCGCATGCCGGCGGTGTCGAACAGTTTCAGGCGGCGGCCATGCCAGTCCCAGTCGACGGAGATGGAATCGCGGGTGATGCCGGCTTCCGGTCCGGTCAAGAGCCGCTCCTCGCCGATCAGCGCGTTGATCAGGGTCGATTTGCCGGCATTTGGGCGACCGACGACGGCGATGCGCATCGGTTTGGTATCGTCATAGCTCGGCTCGGCATCCGGATCGGTGATGTCCTCGCCGATCAGTACCTCGCTGGCGGCGGTCTCCTCGTCCGCATCCTCTTCTTCTTCGCCGAAGGCGCGCGCCTCGCCCAGTGCTGATATCACCGCATCGCGCAGATCGGGCAGGCCCTGGCCATGTTCGGCCGAGACCGGGATCGGCTCGCCAAGGCCGAGTTCCCAGGCCTCCAGCATGCCGCCCTGGGCGCCGCGCGCCTCGGCCTTGTTGGCGACAACGACAACCGGCTTGCCGGACTTGCGCACGATCTCAGCGAAGGTCTTGTCGTCAGGCATCAGCCCGGACTTGGCATCGATCGTGAAAAAGATCAGGTCGGCTTCGCGGATGGCGATCTCGGTCTGGGCGCGCATGCGGCCCGGCAGCGTCGAAGCAGCAGCATCCTCGAAGCCGGCGGTGTCGATGACGTCGAAATGCAGATCGTAAAGCTTGGCGGCATGGACGCGACGGTCGCGGGTGACGCCGGGCGTGTCGTCGACAAGCGCCAGCTTCCTTCCCACCAGCCTGTTAAAAAGGGTCGATTTGCCGACGTTAGGCCGGCCAATGATGGCGACTTTGAACGTCATGCGGCCCTACATCTGCCAGCATGTCGTCGTCCCAAAACCGCTGCACACTTTTGGGCGACATGCATCTGCCATGCATGTCGTTGGCCCAAAACCGCAACACACTTTTGGGCGACATGCATCTCCCATGCATGTCGTTGTCCCAAAACCGCAACACACTTTTGGGCGACATGCATTACGACACGCTGCCCGACCCACGGATCAGCTCGGACATCAACGTCGCCCGCTCGCGCGCGTTGCGCGGGGCGCCGTCATCCGAGGCGATCTGGTCGAAGAGTTTCAGTGCGTCCGTCGCCTTGCCTTCCTTCCAGGCGGCAAGGCCGAGCGCCTCGCGCGCGGTATGGCGCAGCGGATTGGTGTCGGCGGTGAGCGTCTCGACGCGGCTGGAGACATCGGCGAACGAACCGTGGTCGACGAGCAGCAGCGCTGCCCTGAGGCGCGCCATGTCGCGAAGGCCTGATGGAATGTCCGTGTCGGCGGCGACCTCGTCGAAGTCCTTGACGGCGGCGGCGACATCGCCCTTATCCGCCTTGACGGTTGCCGCGCGCATGCGGGCGAGCAGCGGATAGGCGCCGTAGCCATCCTTTTCCAACGCAGCGAGGGCCGTCAGCGCTTCGTCGCTCTTGCCCTCATTGGCAAGCTTCAGCGCCTGCGAGAAGGCGTCGCCCGAGCGATTGGCGCGAGTCTCGTCCCAATAGCGATAGCCGACGAAGGCCGCGGTGCCGACCACCACCAGTATCGCAAGCGCAAGCAAGGCAGGACCAAAACGGTCCCATAGCGCATGCGCCTGATCGCGACGCATCTCTTCGTTGACTTCGCGGATAAAACTGTCGTCCGACATCTCAAAACCATCCTGCCCGCCCCCAGGGCGGTTTAGAGCGACGTGCGTCCATGGAAAGTACGCTCTAACACTTTGAATTTGCGCATCGTGCTTCCTGAAAATCAATTCTGCTTTTCAGGCCGACGCGGTAGCCCGCGTTTTAGCGAAATTTTGCCGGCATGGAAGGGGTTGGACAGGAAAATCGGCTAATCGCCGACACGTGGCCGCCCGAGGCACCGCACCAGCGCCACATTTCGCCGATAGCCGGTGCTCGAACCCTCCTCCAATCCAGATCAGATGCTAATGCCTCGTTCGTCCCGCGTTGCTGCATTCTCCATCGCGTCGCTCGCTGCCGCGGGCGCCGCTGTCGCCGATCCGCCCGCGGCGCCAGCGCCGGCAAGGCCGAAGCAGGCCGTCATCATCTCGTTCGACAGCGCTCGCGATATTTCGCAGTGGAAGCGCAGCAGGGCGCTGGCCGCGCGCACCGGCGCGCATTTTACTTATTTCGTGTCCTGCGTCTTCCTGCTCTCGCCGGAAACACACAAGGAATACACAGCGCCCGGCAAGACATCAGGCAAATCCAGTATCGGCTTTGCCGCCTCGAAACAGGACGTCGCCGACCGGCTCGCGCAGATAAACCTTGCCGCCTCGGAGGGCCACGATATCGGCAGCCACGCTTGCGGCCATTTCGACGGCAAGGACTGGAGCAAGGCCGACTGGCTGAGCGAGTTCGGTTCGTTCCAGCATATTCTCGAGAACGCCTATTCGATAAACGCTATTACCGCTGAACCCGCGGGTTGGCGCGAAATCGCGCGCAAGGCGGTCGGCTTTCGCGCCCCCTATCTGTCGGCAAACAAGGCACTCTACGAGGCGCTGCCAAAGGCGGGCTACCTGTTTGACGCGAGCGGCGTGTCACGCGGCCCTGCCCGGCCACCGACCCGCGACGGCATCACACGCTTTTCGCTACCGCAGATCCCGGAAGGTCCTGACACAAGGCGAGTGATCGCCATGGACTACAATCTCTATATCAGGCATTCCGGCGGTTTCGAGCGGCCGAGCAAGGCGAACGAATTCGCCGACCGGACATATGACGCCTTTCGCGCAGCCTTCGACGCTCAATACCAGGGCAAACGCATTCCGCTGGAACTCGGGTTCCATTTCACGCTGATGAATGACGGCGCCTACTGGAATGCGCTGGAGCGCTTTGCCGGCGAGGTCTGCACCAGGCCCGACGTCGAGTGCATCAGCTATCGCGACTATGTTTCGCGGCGCGATGGCGGCCAAACGCAGGCGTCGGTGGGCGGCTGGATCCGGAAGTGACCGCCGCTCGCCACTGTTAGCTCACCGGCTGATCCTCAGGGCGCAAGCCGGCTCGCTCTCGCTCCAGATAGTCCTGGTCGATTTCCGGCAGCGGCGCCCCTTCAAGCGTCGCCTCGAAGGCGCGCAGGCGCTTGTAGATAGATATCAGCTCGACGATAGTCGGCCAGGAATTCACGAGGTATTGGAACGAAGTGGCGACTTGTGAAAAGGCGGTGACAATTTGCTGGAAAACGCCAAATGTTATCTTGCCGATTGCCAAGGTTGGAACGAGAATAAGCGTGGCGAAGACGTTGTCGACTTGAAGGTATAGATAGCGGACCATGTCGAAATAGACATAGTGTGCATAGAGAGTGAAATAGTTCTTGCGAACATTTCTGAAAAGCTCGACCAACGTTGGTGGCTGCGCTCGCGCCGTATCGTCCTCACCGAGGACAAGTTCCTTGCGCAGAGCGGCTTCAACACGCTGATTACGAAATTCCAGCCCGGGTAGCTTGACGCCGACGACTGCCAACAAGCCGGTGCCAAACAACGACCAGGCGATCGCCGCAACAACCAGCGGGTAAGGGATTGCTCCGACTATTGGGAGAGTTGGAACATGGAGAGAAAGGGATGCCAGCAAGGGTAGAAAAGCAATCAGAGTCATGATGGAGTCGATGAAGTTCACTCCGAGCCCCTGCATTGTGCCCGAGAAGCGCATCGTGTCGTCCTGAACGCGCTGCGACGCCCCTTCGATATGGCGCAGCCTCGGCCAGTAAGCGGTAAAATAATCGTTCATCGCCGTACGCCAGCGGAAAACATAGTGCCTGACGAAGAAAACGTTCAGGACGGCAATGGTCATATAGACCAGGGCCAAAGACAGAAACTGCCATACTCCGTAGTAAAGCTCGGCAGGCGCAACGGACCCCGGCGTGGTGAGCGCCTTCTGCACCATGTCGTAAAACATGCCGCGCCAGTCATTGAGCGCCACACTTATCTGCACGATGAAATTAGTGACGAAAATAATCAAAGCAGAGCCAAGGATCGACCAGTTCTGCCAGCGGTGTGGGGAATACAGCGCCCAAAAAAGGTAGAATACGCCCATACCCGCGAAGAAATATCCGTAGAACCAGAGGAATGCCGGCGTCAGGAATCTTATTGGGCTGATGACAGGCGCGGCCCGCGGGTCGACCGGCGGCATGCCGAGCATCGTGCCAAGGTGTTCGCCGCCGAAAAACCACAGGATAACCAGCAGAAGACTCCAGACGGCCGCCGAGATGAAAAAAAGCTTCGGCTGCGGGAAGAAGGATACAAACACTGTGGGGAAATCCTCGGTCGATGCGCAAATCAGCGGCGTTGCTGTTCAGCGGGCATAAGGTCACACATCGATCGGAATGAAAATGGCCGGTGCGTGATGCCCGGCACCGAGCAAGACCACAATCATGGCGATTTTGGCGCAGCCGACCACATGACCGCGCCGGAGACAAGCAGTACGGCGGCGGCCACAATCGATGCGAGGAAGAAGTCGCCCGAGGCTTCGGCAAGCAGCCCGGCGACGATCGGACCGATGATCTGACCGAGGCCGAACGAGGCCGTCATCAACGCCAGGATCCGGCGTGGCGCTTGCGGGGCAAGCTGCCTTCCGGTCTGCAGGCCGAGCGCGGTGATGGCGATGAAGGTCCCGCCAAGCAGAAATCCGCCGAGCAGCGGCCCAATGTGTCCGCCCATGGCGACGCTCGCGGTGACGCCGACCACCTCGACCAGGCACCCACAGGCATAGGCCCGGTAGAGCCCGATCTTTCCGGCGATCTTCTGCCAAAGCCAGACCGAGGGAATCCCGGCAAGGCCGGTGACCATCCACACCATGGCTTCGAAGACGCGGCCGCCGCCGCCTTGCCGGACGATGGCGACCAGAAAGGTCGCCGTCACAATGTAGCCGAAGCCGAACAGCCCATAGGCGACAATGATCTTCGTCAGCGAGCGGTCCTTCGGCAGCGCCGGTTCGCGACCATCGGCGCCGTTGGCGGTCGCAGTGCTGCCGAGCAGCAGCGCCACGACGGCAACGGCGCAGGCTGAGATCGCGGCCGACCAGAACCAGCCCGCCGGCCAGCCGGCATGTCCGGTGACGAGGACAGCCATCAGCGCCGAGGACGCCGCAATGCCGAGGCCGACGCCGCCAAAATGCAGCGCCTGCAGGTCGTTTCCGCCGGTCGCGGCCAGATGGCCGAAAACGATGCTCGACATGAACACCAGGACGAAGGCGCTGGCCACACCGGCCAGAAAGCGTATGACGAGAAAGGCCGCCATCGTGTCGACCAGGCCCATCAGCCCGGTGAGGACTGCGGTGGCGGCAAGACCGGCCAGCATCAGCAGGCGCTCGCGACCGTGCGCCCAGCCGCCGACGGCCGCCAGCGCACCAATGAGATAGCCGAGATAGTTGGCGGACGCGATCCAGCCGGCATCGGCCGGCGACAGGCCAAGTACCTCCATCATGCCGGGCAGGATCGGCGTGTAGACGAAGCGGCCGATGCCCATGGCGACGGCCAGGGCAATCATGCCGGCGAAGGCGAGGCGCAAAGGGGACGGCGAAGCGGCTTTCATTGCGGTGCACCATAGGTGCACGAGCCGGTTAAACAATCCGCTTGTGTTGGGCCAGAACGATTCGCAGCTTCTGTCTGGCAAGTGCCCGCCGCGGCGGCCGGTCCGCTAAATCTGTTTCGATGATTTCAGCCGCAACCCGCTTGCACGGAAGCTGTTTCGTAGGCAGTGCGCCGGGCCGTCAGCCTGAACGGCACGTCGCCGAGTTCACGCTCGGACATGGTGTCGAGCACAGGATGCGACAGCGGATCGGCCGCCCATCGGGTGGTCTCGCTTTCATACGACCGGCTTTGCTCTGTGCCGACAGCGGAAAAGACCGTGAGCAGTGACAAAATCTTCATCGGATTTCCTCCACAGGTCTGCTTGTTTCCTTAAAATCTGCATTTCCGCCCTGTATTTCAATTGAGATTTCAACCGTGCCGGTTTAGAAAAACTGTATGGCCATGTTGAACCGCGTCCACCTCAACGGCCTGCGCGCCGTGGAAACTGTCGCCCGCCTGGGATCGCTTTCGGCTGCTGCGAGCGAACTCAACGTGTCCGCCAGCGCCGTCAGCCAGCAGATCAAGCGCACCGAAAAGCAGCTCGGTCAGACGCTGTTCGAACGGACGCCGGGCGGACTGGTTCTGACGGAATTCGGTGTCGTCTTCACAGCGCGGCTCAGCGCCGGTTTCCGCGAGCTTGCGCAGGCGGTGGCGCTGGCCGACGAGGAGAGCGAATGCACGCTGGTGATTTCGGTGGCGCCGGCCTTCGCCTCGAAATGGCTTCTGCCGAGGCTGTCCAGGCATTTCGCCCGCCATCCAAACGTGCTGCTGCGCATCGACGCTTCGGGCCGGATCGCCGATCTCGACCATTCCGACATCGACATCGGCATCCGAATGGGCGACGGCAAATGGGCTGGCGTACGCGCAGAACTGCTACTGGCGCAGGAGGTGTTTCCGGTCTGCGCGCCGTCGATCGCTGCCAGACTGAAGTCGATCCAAGACCTGGAGCAGACCTGCGCCATCACCGACGAGCGGTCGATGATCAGTTGGGACAGCTGGTTCGAGGCGGCCGGGGTGAAGCCCGTCACCTTCCTCAAAGGTGCGCGTTTCACCGACCCGATGCTTTGCCTGGAATCGGCGATCGCCGGCCATGGCGTGATGCTCGCCTGGCAATTGTTGACGGCTGACGCTCTCGCTGACGGCCGGCTGGTCGCGCCATTCGGCGTGCGCGCCGAGAGCGGGCTGGGCTACTGGCTGGTGACCTCGACCAGCAAGAGCGAGAGCCGCAAGGTGCGCGATTTCAAGGCCTGGATCCGCGAAGAGATCGAGGCGACGATGGCGCAGTTCGGCGCGCTCGACAGCGCTGCCTGAGCCTCCTATCGCGATGGCGGTGGAAAGGACGGCGGCACCGGTCTATGTAAGGACGAGACTCCCACATCACGGCAGGCAGGACCATGACCACACATTCGCGCGGCGTTTCCGCAACGATCGACCCGGTGAAGCTCGACAGGCTGGCGGAAGTCGCCATCAAGGTCGGGCTGCAGTTGCAACCGGGACAGGACCTGGTGCTGACATCGTCGATCGCAGCACTGCCTTTGACGCGACGGATCGTCGAGCATGCCTACAAGGCTGGCGCCGGCCTGGTGACGCCGATCTTCAACGACGACGAGATGACACTGGCGCGCTTCCGCTATGGCGCCGATGCCGGCTTCGACCACGCCGCCGGCTGGCTCTATGAGGGCATGGCGAAGGCCTTCGCCAACAATGCGGCGCGGCTGGCCGTGCGCGGCGAGGATCCGTCGCTGCTGTCGGCGCAGGATCCGGCGAAAGTGGCGCGCGCCAACAAGGCGAACTCGATCGCCTATCAGCCGGCGCTGGAGAAGATCACCGGCTTCGACATCAACTGGAACATCGTTGCCTACCCCGACCTGGCCTGGGCCAGGCAGGTGTTTCCGGGCGATACCGACGACGTCGCCGTGGCAAAACTCGCCGATGCCATCTTTGCCGCCTCACGGGTCGATGTGGACGACCCGATCGGCAACTGGAAGGCGCATAATGCGGCTCTTCGCAGCCGCACCGAATGGCTAAACGGCCATAATTTCCATGCGCTGCATTTCACCGGACCCGGCACCGACCTGACCGTCGGGCTGGCCGACGGACATGAGTGGATGGGCGGTGCTTCGACCGCCAGGAACGGCATCACCTGCAACCCGAACATTCCGACCGAGGAGGTTTTCACCACGCCGCATGCCAGGCGCGTCGAAGGCCATGTTACGAGCACCAAGCCGCTGTCCTACCAAGGCACGCTGATCGACGGCATTGCGGTGCGTTTCGAGGCGGGCCGCATCGTCGAGGCCAAGGCCAGCCGCGGCGAGGATGTGCTGAAGAAAGTGCTCGACACCGATGAAGGCGCACGCCGGCTCGGCGAGGTCGCGCTGGTGCCGCATTCCTCGCCGATCGCGGCGAGCGGCCTGCTGTTCTTCAACACGCTGTTCGACGAGAATGCCGCCTGCCACATCGCGCTCGGCCAGTGCTATTCGAAGTGCTTCGTCGACGGTGCCTCGCTCAGCCAGGACGAGATCGCGGCGCGTGGCGGCAACAAGAGCTTTATCCATATCGATTGGATGATCGGTTCGGACAGGATCGACATCGACGGCGTCGGCAAGGACGGCAGCCGCGTACCGGTCATGCGTAAGGGCGAGTGGGCGTAAGGGCGAGTGGGCGTAAGGAGCCGCCAGCAAGCCGTCTTGGCGGCCAACCCCGGAGTTGACGATGAAACTCGACATCAAGGTCAAGCGCATCTACGAGCCGCCCTCGCCTGGCGATGGGCAGCGGGTGCTCATAGACCGCGTATGGCCGCGCGGCATCCGCAAAGAAGACGCTGCGCTGACGCTATGGCTGAAGAACCTCGCGCCAAGCGATGAATTGCGCAAATGGTTCGGCCACGAGCCGACGCGCTGGATGGAATTCCAGCAGCGCTATCGCGGCGAACTCGACAGGAACAGCGATGCGGTCGGACAGTTGCGCGCGCTGCTCGACAACGGCCGGGTGACACTGCTCTACGGCGCCCAGGACGACATGCACAATAACGCGGTGGCCTTGGCCGACTATCTCAGCCTAAAGGGCTGAGGCAGCGCGCATGCATGCCTCGACCGGGAGCGGCCGGATCAACAACAGGCGTCGTGGAAGCGCGATGGCGAATCCCTCAGGCGACACGCAGTTCCGTGGCCGCATCGAAGAGGTGCACCTTGCCCGGCAGCACCGAAAGATTGATCGCGGCGCCGGCGTTGCGGCGCTCGTCACGCGGCACCACGGCGACGGCGTCGTATCCTGCCACGCGCAAATGAATCTGGACATCCGCGCCGGTCGTTTCGGAAAGCACGACCTCGCCCTTGATCTCACCCGCATCCGAAATGCCGAGATCGTGCGGCCGGACGCCCATGATGACCTTTTGGCCTGGCTTCGCCTTGATCTGCGGTGAGAGGCCGATCGACACGCCTTCGGCGACGAAGCGAGGACTGCCGCCGGCGGTCTCGACAGCGCCGGCGATGAAATTCATCGAAGGCGAGCCGATGAAATCAGCGACATATTTCGAGTTCGGGCGCTCGTAGACCTCGTCGGGCGTGCCGATCTGCATGATCCTGCCGGCGTGCATCAGCACGATCTTGTCAGCCATGGTCATCGCCTCGATCTGGTCATGGGTAACGTAGATCGTGGTCGTGCCGAGACGATTGTGGAGTTGGCGGATTTCCACGCGCATATGCGTGCGCAGCTTCGCGTCAAGGTTGGAGAGCGGCTCGTCGAAGAGGAACACGGCGGCATTCCGCACCATGGCGCGGCCCATGGCGACGCGCTGGCGCTGGCCACCCGACAGTTCCTTTGGGTAGCGCCCGAGGTAGGGCGTGAGATTCAGGATTTCCGCCGCCCATTCGACCTTCTTCCTGATCTCGGCCTTTGGCACTTTCGCCACTTCGAGACTGAAGCCGATGTTGTCGAACACCTTCATTGTCGGATAGAGTGCGTAGTTCTGGAACACCATCGCGATGTCGCGATCGCGCGGGTGAACGTCGTTGACCCGCCTGTCGCCAATCAACAGATCGCCGTTGGTTACTCTCTCGAGCCCTGCTGTCATGCGCAGGAGCGTGGTCTTGCCGCAGCCAGACGGCCCAAGAAGCACGACGAATTCGCGGTCGGCAATGCCGAAGGAGATGTCCTTCATCACCTCGACATGCCCGAAACTCTTGGCGATGCTCTTATATTCTACGGTGGCCATTCTCTATCTCTTTCCGGACGCTCGGATTCGGGTCGTCAGTATTTCTGCCTGGTCGGCGTGATGACGATTTCCTGCACGAGGGCGTTCTGCGGCATCTGGTAGGTGTGCAGCATGAGGTCAGCGACGTGCTCCGGCCCGATGCCGCCGCCGATCTTGAGCTTGTTGGCCTTGTAGTTGGCCAGCGTCTGCGGATCGAGGACGCCGCTCAGAACTTCGGTTTCGATCACCCCGGGCGAAAGCACGACCACGCGGACGTCATAGTCGGAAAGATAGTCGCGCAGCGATTCCGAGACGGCGTGAACGAAGAATTTCGTCCCGCAGTAGACGGTATGATCCGGATAGACCTTCCGGCCAGCGATCGAACTCATCATGAACAACGTCCCATGACGGCGCTCCATCATGCCCGACATCACGGCGTGGACCGAATTCAGCACGCCTTTCGTGTTGATGTCGATCATCTCGTCCCATTCCTCGGGCGGCTGCCGGCCTATGTCGGCAAGACGCGCGATGCCGGCATTGGCAAAGAGCATGTCGACCGGTCCGTATTCGGCTTCCGCCTCCTTCACGGCGGCTGCGATCGCGGCGCGGTCGCGGACATCGACCTGCCGGGCCATGCTGTCGGGCAGGTTCAGCGCCTCCATGCGCTCCAGACGGCGGGCCATCATCAAAACAGGGTGGCCGGCGCGCGAAAACGCCTTGGCGACCGCCTCACCGATACCAGAACTGGCTCCTGTCACTGCTACGAGCTGTTTTCCAGCCATTGCTTTTCCTCTTGGGAACTGTCGATACCCGGGGTGGCGGCCAAGGCCGCCACCCCGAAACACTCAGCCCTTGGCGACGAGATCGTCGACCTGGGTTTTCAGAGCGTCGAGCGACTCCTTGGCCGAGCCCGACTGGCCGGCGAAGTATTTGCCCAGCGCAACCGGGATCATGTCGCTCGAGAGTTCTGCCCATGCCGGCAGGTCGGGCTCGGATCCCATGTAGTTGGCGATGGTGTCGCGCACGACCGGCAAATGGCGGGTCGTGCCGGCGCCGACACGCGCATTGGCCAGCACGCGCGGATCGTCATAGACGCTGGTGCGCGTTGGCCCCGTACCGCCACCCAGAACGGTTATCAGCGCCTGGGTATCGGCTGAGGTCGCCCATTGCATGAAAATCCAGGCAGCATCCGGGCTCTTCGAATATTTCGACACCGCGAGCGAAGAACCGCCCTGGTGACCAACGCCCGGGATTTCGCCGAATCCGGTCTGCTCTACCGTGCGCAGCGTGGCGGCAGGTTTCGGCGGAACCATCGCTTCCATCAGGCCGGAGACCTTGGAGGCCTTGGGATCATCGAAGAACGGGAAGAATTCGCCCCAGGACAGCATCGAGGCGGCGACGCCCTGGCCGACCGACTGGCCCTCGCCATCCCATGTCCAGCCGTCGACGCCGGGCGGCATCGTCGCCTTGAGCTTGTCCCAGTAGGCCATGGCGGCCAGCCCAGCCTCGTCGTTGCCGGTGAATTTGCCGTCGGGGCCGAAAATCGAACCGCCATGACCCCAAAGCCACGCCGTCCAATCGCATTCGAGGCTGTAGTGGCCCGATTTCATCTGGCCGCTGGTGCCGTACATGTTCGGGCCCTTGGCGTCGGTGATCGCCGCGGACGCCTGCAGCAAATCGTCCAGCGTGGCCGGAGGCGGCAGCTTGAGCTCGTCCCAGACGTCCTTGCGGTATTGCATGATGAAGATCGGGATGTCGTAGGGCACGCCGACCATGCGGTCCTCGTACATGGCGATACCGTCGACGAGCGGCTTCAGGAAGTCGTCGATGTTGTAGTTCGGCATTGCCAGATCGGCGTTCTTGAGCTGCTCGCGCGGATCGAAGACGTCCTGGCTGAAGCTCGCCGCCCAGCTCTGGTCGATATAATAGAGGTCGTAAGTGCCGAGGCTCGACGCCACGTCGAGCGTCAGCTTCTGCAGCACCTGCTCGAGCGGCAGCACTTCGATCTCGACCTTGATGCCGGTAGCCTCCTCGAAATACTGCTTGAGCTGCGTGGCGATGGCATTCGACGGCGGCGTCGATTCGGTAGCGAGACGGAGCGTCGTTCCGGCAAAGGGCTTGCCGACGTCCGAGAGCCACTTGGTGATTTCGGCGCTGGGCTTTAGTTCCTGTTCCTGTGCCGATGCCTGGCTGATGCCGTAGAACGGACGTCGTCCCAAGCCCATGCCGAGCGCGCCGGCGCCGAGGCCGAGGATGCTTGCTGCGCGAAGAAACGAGCGCCGATCCATCTGTCCGCGAACGAAGCGGTCGGTGACAGAGGCAAGATGCGCCTTTCTGATGCTGTCTTTCATTGTCTACTCCTCCGGTTTAATTCGCGATTTTCACAAGGCTGCGAATTCGAGCCTCCCATCTATTGTTTCAACGACCCCATCGTGAGACCGCGCACGAGGTGCTTTTGAACCAACAGAATGAAGATGAAAGCGGGAATGATGGATGCGGCGCCAAGCGCGGCCATGTTGCCCCAGGCGGTGCCGATCGAGGTGACGAAGGTCGACGAGACGACGGGCACGGTCTTGAGCGACGTGGTGGTCAGGGTCAGCGCAAAGAGGAATTCGGTCCAGCTGAAGATGAAGCAGAGCACCGCCGTGGCGGCGATGCCGCCCTTGGCCATCGGCAGCACGATCCGCCGGAAAATCATGAAACGGCTGGCGCCATCGACAATGGCGCTCTCGTCGATCTCTGAGGGAATGTCGTCGAAGAAGCTCTTCATCAGGAGGACGGCGAGCGGCAGGTTCATCAGCGCGTGGATCAGCACCATGCCGGTATAGGTGTCGATGAGCCCGAAATTCTTGTAGATGAAGAACATCGGAACCGCGACCGCGACGGGCGGCATCATGCGCGTGGACAACACCCATCCGACGAAACTGTGGCGGCCGCGGAAGTTCATGCGAGACAGGGCATAGGCGGCAAGCGTGGCGATGACGACGGCGAGCACGGTCGACAGCGTCGCAATCACGATCGAATCCCAGACGCGGGGCGCCATGTAGAAATTGCCGCCGCCCGGCGTCACGGTGATGCCGCCGCTGCCGAGCGAAATCCCGAACACCTTCTGGAAATTGTCGAAGGTCGGCGTGAAGGCGAACAGTTTCGGCGGCCGGTTGAAGATGTCGTTGCCGTGTTTGAACGCCACCGATGTCCAGTAGTAGATCGGAAAGAAGAAGATTGCGACCACAACCCAGGCGGCGATGGTGCGAAGCATGCGCGTCGAGAAGGAGCCGTTCATTCTACCATCTCACCTTCGCGATACGGATAAAGAGGTTGGCAATGACGAGGATAATCACGAGGGTGACGAGGCTGAGCGTGGCTCCGTAGCCCCACTTTACGAAGCTGAACGTCTGCTGCCATGCATAGAGGGAAAGCGAATAGGTCGACGCTCCGGGCCCGCCGGAGGTCATGACGAAGACGTAGTCGAAGACGCGGAAGAGATCGATGCCGCGGACCAGGACGGCGATCGCGATCACCTTCGACATCATCGGCAAGGTGATGCGCCGGAAGATCTGGAAAGACGACGCGCCGTCGATCATGGCGGCCTCGTAAGGCTCCGGCGGCAACGCCCTGAGACCGGCAAGGAAGATGAGGACCATGAACGGCGTCCACTGCCAAATTTCCGCGACGAGAACGCCGGCAAGCGCGGTCGACGCCGTGGCGAGGATGGGGTTGTTCGGATTGAGCAGCCCGACCGACTGCAGGAGATAGCTGATCACCCCGAACTGCGGATCCTCCATCAGCAGATACATCATGCCGACGATGGCCGGCGGAATGACGAGCGTCATCGTCAGCACGCCGCGCAGGAATCCGAAACCGAAGCCGTCGCTGTCGAGGAGCAGCGCGATCGCCATGCCGAGCACCAGTTCAAAGATCAGCGCGATGGCGAAATAGGTGAAGGTGATGACGAGCGACTGCCAGAACCGCGCGTCGTTCCAGAGCTGCACCCAGTTTTCCGTTCCGACGAATTCGAGCGCCCGCCTGCGCGGGACGAACCCGTGGAAGCTCAGCCAGATGTTGTAGATCAGGGGATAGACGGTGAAGACAAGCAGGATCGCCACCAACGGCAGCAGCCAGGGCAGCGGGTGGTCCGAAATGACGAAACGTCTGGCTTGGGCAACCCGCACGCGTTCCTCCCGAACCGCTTCGTTTTGCGATGCACAAATGTTCATGTCTTGTGCATTTGTTCAAATGCTATATCGTCACCCTGTCTGTGGCAAGCACTTGTTGGCCGGCGACAGCGGCATTCGGACGGGTGCGCCACCTGCAGCGGAGGACCCTCATGACGTCGATCGGTCTCCTGGCACGGGTTGCCCATCAATATTTCGTGCTGGGCGAAACGCAGCAGGCCATCGCCGAGCGGCTGCAGATCAACCGCACCAAGATCCACAGGCTGCTGGCCGAGGCGAAGGAACGCGGCATCGTCTCGATCCGAATCAACGCCGGGACGTCCCAGGCGCTCGAAATGGAAGAACAGCTCAGGCGGAAGTACCGGCTCGACATATGCAGCATCACGCCTGATGACACCGGGTCGGAGCTCGGGCTCTCCGAAGTGATCGGCATCTATGCCGCGCAGACCGTCGAGACGCTGCTCAGGGACGACATGACGGTCGCCATGGCGTGGGGCCGAACCATGAGATGGCTCGCTTCCAACATCGAACCGGTGGCGCTCAGGAACGTCACCGTCGTGCCGCTTCTCGGCTCGCTGTCGCGCCGGTCGTCGATCGACAAATATGACGCCGCCGCCGTCTTTGCCCAGCGCACCCAGGCCGAATCCTATTATCTCCCCGGACCCATCATCTGCGACAGCCGCGAAAGCCGCGAGACGATCCTGCAGCAACCGAGCGCGCGCGAGGTTATCCAGAAGGCGCTGAACGCCGATCTTGCGCTGATGAGCGTCGGCGGCACAACCAGCTCGACGCTTCGGAGCGTCGGTTATATGACCGACGAGGAATTCGACGACATCCTGAGACTGAAGCCGATCGGGAACTTTCTCGGCTACTTCTTCGACCGCAACGCCGAACTCGTCGACCATCCCGTCAACGAACGCATTGTCGGGGTTTATCCTCTCGACACGCTCAACATTCCCAAACGCATCCTCGTTTCCGGCGGAAAGAACAAGGTCGGCATCATGGCCAAGCTCCTGGAAAAAGGGTTCTTCACCGGCCTCATCACCGACCAGGAGACGGGCAGCTCGCTGTGACATCCCCCGGCCGGCATCGCGGTGGCAGCCGACGCTCGCTTTCATCTGAAAGCAGACTGGCATCTGAAAGCAGACTGGCATCGAATCTTCCCTAAGCCGTCCCTGGTTCGGTTCCATCGCCTGCAGAACATCCTTTGCGTCTTTTGCAGCCCGCATATTTCGCGCCGGCCGATCAGACCCCTCCCGACCTCCGGTTCGCCAGAATCATGTCGGCAATCTCGACGAAGCCGCGTCCACCCCGCGACCTGGCGACGAAAGCGGGTTCGGCGTCGATCTGTCCTTGGAAATCCACGACATTCGCGACTCCGAACGAGTTCGGAAAGAACCCGAACATCGGGGCGTCGTTCGGGCTGTCTCCGACGAATGCATAGGCCTGCCTTTCAGCATCGAGATCGGTTCCCAGCCTCTCGCTCGCAAAGCGGCGCGTCATCGACAGCTTGTCGTATCGGCCAAACCAGCCGTTCACATGGATCGACGAAATCTTGGCGACAGCGCCGGCCTGCTCGAAAAGCTGCTTGATGCGCCTGGCATCGGACAGCGGCAGCGCCGGAACATCCTCGCAAAAGTCGATGGCCAGATCGGCTTCGCGATATCGCTGGTCGGCGGATACCGCCGAACCCGGCACTTCCTGGACAATGCGCTTTTCCAGTTCGGCGAGCCTGCGCCTGTTTTCCCGGCGTTCCTCAGCGCTCGCCGCGAAAACTCGGATCATCTTTCGCGTTGCCTGATCATAAGCGAAGTAAAAGGCGCCATTTTCGCCGACCACGCCGGTCACCGGCCAGAACCGGGCAATCATGTCGCACCAGCCTGCCGGTCTCCCGGTAATGGGAGCAACGACAAGGCCCGCCTGGTGCAGGCGTTCGAGCGCACGGTAGGCGTCGGCCGGAAGACGACCCTCGGTCGTCAGCGTGTCGTCGATATCGCAGAATACGCCGCGCATGCGCGACGCAGTTTCGGGTGCGAATTCGGCGAGGTCGCGCATCCAGTCAGGCTTCCCCGCGCGCAAAATCCTCCAGCATTCCTGCATCTGCAGCAATGTCGAGGAAGGAGAAGCGATTGCGCATCTCCCGGCAATGAACGACGGCCTCGCGATAGAAATCGGCCGGCGTGCCCAGTTCGGCGGCTGAAATCGGGCCGCCGGTAGATTTCAGCAGGCGCTGCATCTCGTCGACAGGCACCATGAATTGCTTGAGCTCCTGCCTGAGTGTCGGCCAGACCTCCTGCAGCCGCTCGTTGAACGCGGCGGCGGCATTCTCGTCGAAGGCCTTCTTCTTCAGTTCGTCGAGACATTGTGCGGCGACAGCCGGCCCCATGCGGCGGACCATGTCGTCAGGATCGATCCTCGTCGCCTTCACCACCGGCGGCTTGTCGCTTGCAAGCATTGTTTGCTGCAATCGCGCCATGGTCAGTGAAGCGACGCCGACCTGTGTGCCGTGGAGCGTCCCGGGGTGACGCTCGCCGGCGAAGCAGTCGATGTAGTGCGATATTTGATGCTCGCCCATGGAACCGTGATTGGAGACGCCGGTGAAGGAAATGCCGAGGCCGCACAGCGTCAGCACGCGATAGAGATAGCCATTGGCCTCGATGTCGCGTTCGGCAAGCTTTGCCGCACGCTCGTTGAGCGCCGCCTCATCCTTTTCCTGGATGAGAAACGGTACCTGATGGTAGGCAGTGCCAAGCAGACGGTGCGACATCCACCAGTCGATCTGGGCGACCGAGCGGCAAAGGCAGTCACCGAACCCCGCCGCCGCCAGATAGGTCGGAGCGGCAGCGGAGACGCCAAGGTCGACGAAAAAGCCTGATGGGGCGTGGGAAGGCAGCGATACCTTCAGGCCGCTTTCAAGTGTGATGGACGCGGTCGTCGATGTGTAGCCGTTCATCGAACCGGCCGTCCCGAACACGCAGTAGCGCCGTTCATTCCTTCCGGTGACGAACTTGCAGAGATCGTTGATCGTGCCGGAACCGACTGCGACCACGGCATCCGCATCCGCGAGTTTCACGGCCAGGTTTTCAACGTTGGCCATGTCGGCATGCGGGTGATCCAATATCAGGACATCGACAGGGCCGAGCGTCTTCAGCTCGCGCGCAACGCGTTCGCCAAGCGCATCATAGGTCGCGGCATCCGCGACGACCGTGAACCGCTCACCCAGGTCGAGCTCCGAAACGAGATCGGCCGCCCGCCCTTCGAGGCTCTCTTCGATGACGATCCGCTCATACGGGACCACGGCCTTTTTCCCGGTCTCCGGGTTGGTCCAGCGCCCGTCCAAAATGTCGTCGATTAGTGTCGTCCAGGATCCGGCTGCCGGATTCGTCATGGCGTCCTCATTCTGGGGCAACCCTCTAATCGAGGCGGAGGTGCGTTGCGTCATTGAACAATAGTCATCTATCTCTGTCTTTTGTCAAGCATTCGCCCGCGGCGCTTGACTTCGTTCTGCAAACCTGCGGAAAAAGGGACATGAATGCCAACGCCGACATCGACGTGGTTCGACCATCTGGGCTCTCGGCACTGCCGCCCGAATTTGACAGCGCGGTGGCGTGGGCTGCCTGGCTCTACTATGTCGACCAGCTCAACCAGAGCGATGTGGCCAAGGTCATGAACGTCTCCAGGGCGAGCGTGGTACATTACCTGCAGGAGGCACGCGAAAGCGGACTTGTCGCCGTGCAGGTCGATCACGACGCTTTTGCCCGCACCTTGACCTCGCGGCGTCTCATGGAAAAATACGGGCTTCGCGGCGCGGCGGTCATCCCCGACCTTGATCCAAACGATGCCGACCGCCGCATAGGCGAAGCAGCAGGCCGGCTGCTGGCGTCGATGGTCGATCGGGGCGACACGATCGGCGTTGCCTGGGGAAAAACGGTGCTCGCTGCCGCCCGCTCGATTCCACGACTACGGCATGATCGGAACCTCACCGTCGTCCAGCTTTCGGGAAGCTCGATCGGCACCAGCGATTTCTCGCCGGAATTCTGCACCTCGCTGATGGCCAACCGGCTCGGCGCCCGCTGCATCAACCTGCTTGCCCCGGCGATCGTCTCCACCGAGGAACTGCACGACGAACTCATGCAGGAGCCGATGCTCGTCAACCAGTTCCGCATGATCCGTGCCGCCGGCAAAGTCATCTTCGGGATAGGCGATATCGGGCCGGAGAGCACCTATGCCCGAGCCGGGATATCGGATGCGGCCGCACTTGCCGGCATGATCGAGCAAGGCGCGCTCGGGGTCATTATCGGGCGGTTCATCGACGCTCAGGGAGCCGCTTTCGCAACGCCGCTCGACGGACGCACCGTCGGCATCACGCTCGATGAATTGAAAGCGGTGCCCGTCCGCATCTGCGCCGCCGGTGGCGTCCGCAAGATGGCGGCGATCAGGGCCGGGCTCGGCGGCGGATATGCGACACATTTTGTCACCGACATGGCCACCGCGAACATTCTCTTGGAATAACCGGCAGTCGGTCGAACTCATCGTCTCGGGAGGACAATCATGGGCAGCAGCGACGGACCACTTGTCGTCGGCCTCGACAGTTCCACGCAATCCTGCAAGGCGATTGCCTGGAGCCGGGACGGACGAGCCGTGGCGGAAGGTCGCGCGCCGCTCGATCTGATGAAGCCGAGGCCGGACTATGTCGAGCAGGAGGTCACCGACTGGTGGCGGGCCGCAACGGTGGCGCTGCGGCAGCTTGTCGGCGCGGTCGATGCGAAACGCATCGCCGGTATCGCGATCTCCAACCAGCGCGAGACCGTAGCCCTCATCGACGTCGCCGGCGAGCCGATCGGACCCGCGAGCCTCTGGCTCGACGAACGCGCCGCCGGGCTGGTCGACCGTTTCGCGGCGGAGATCGGCCGTGAGCGGCTGCACGCGATCACCGGCAAGCCGATCGATGTGACGCCGGTCGTCTACCGCCTGAAATGGCTGCGCGAGAACGAGCCGGAACGGTTGGACCAGGCGAAGAAAATCCTCGACGTGCACGGCTATCTGACACTGAAACTGACGGGAACGCCAAGTGCGAGCTGGACGAGCGCCGATCCGTTCGGTCTCTTCGATATCTCGCGCAAGGCATGGTCGCAGCCGCTCCTCGATCATCTCGGCATCAAGCCGTCGCAACTTCCCGATGCGGTGCGGTCCGGCACGCGGGTCGGGACCGTTAATGCCGCGGCCTCCGCCGCAACGGGCCTTTCCGAAGGTACGCCGGTGATTGCCGCCGGCGGCGATGGGCAATGCGCCGGGCTCGGCGTCAATGCCATGCGCGACGGCGTGGTCTATCTCAATCTCGGAACTGCGATCATTGCGGGAATCTGGTCGCGGGAACCGGTGGTCGGCGCCTTCTGGCGTACCATGACCTCGCCGACAGGCGATGGCTATTTCCTCGAGGCAGTGCAGCGGGCGGGTGTCTATTTCGTCAACTGGTTCGTCGACATGTTTGCCGGCGGACGCTCCGATCCGGCGATCTTCGACCGCCTGGAAAGGGAAGCGGCGGCCGTCCCGATCGGCTCGGACGGACTTCTCGCCGGCACCACCCTGGTCGGTTGCATGGATCCGCATTGGGATCCGAGCGCACGCGCGAGCTTCATCGGCATGCACCCCTCGCACACGCTCGGGCACTTCTATCGTGCGGGCCTCGAGGCGATGACGCTGCAAACCGCCCGGGCTCTCGAAGAGATGCGCAGCCATGGTCTTTCGCCGGCGCAAATGGTGGCGATCGGCGGCGGCGCCAACAGCAAGCTTTGGACAAAGATGATCGCGGACGCGACCGGGATCGCGATCCATAAGGGGCACAATGCCGAAGCCTCTTCCCTGGGCGCAGCGATCAGCGCGGCAGTCGGCGTCGGATGGTTCGAAAGTTTCTCCGAGGCTGCCGATGCCATGACCAGCATCACCGAGACGATCGAACCGGACCGACGCGATCGCGAAGCGTGGGACGCGCTGTCGGCCAGGCAGGCCAAGGTCTTCCCCGCGACCCAATTCGCCTGGCGGAATTGAGACCGGCGCAGGATTGTCGTCGATCGATAGTGCCTCGCCGTTCCGCTACTTCAACCCACCCACCACCTGCTGATAGACATCGGGCTTGAAGCCGACAAGGATGCGACCGCCAAGATCGAGGACCGGCCGCTTGATCATCGTCGGTTTGGCCAGCATCAGCGCCTTGGCCATCTTCTCGTCGAGACTCAGCTTGTCTTTGTCCGACAGTTCGCGAAATGTCGTGCTCGCCTTGTTGAGCAGGGTTTCCCAGCCGACCTTCCCGGACCAGCCGTCCAGCCGGTCCGCCTCCAGTCCTTCGACCCTGTAGTCGTGAAAACGATAGGCGACATCATGGCTCTCCAGCCAGACACGCGCCTTCTTGATCGTGTCGCAATTGGTGATGCCGTACATCGTGATCGTCAAATTTTGGCCCTCGGACTGATCGCTCATCGAATCTGGCGCACCGTAAACCACCCCTCAGACAATGCCAGCGGCGACCCCGCAGGCATCCTCAGAGTTTTTGCGCTTGCCAATACTAAGGTTTTTACCTAAGTAACATAAATTATGTGCAGTGACGCGAGGACGACATGACCGTGGTACCAAGGCTGCTCTCCGCCAGCCAGCCGCCGATCGACGGCATCTTCCGGGCACTTTCCGATCCGACGCGCCGCCGTGTCGTCGAGCGGCTGAACAGAAGCCCCGCCTCCGTCAGCGAGCTCGCGCAGCCATTCGACATGGCCCTGCCCTCCTTCATTGAACATCTCAGGGTTTTAGAAGGTTGCGGGCTGGTGCACTCGCAAAAGACTGGCCGGATCAGGACCTACCAACTCGCGCCTGAGCCGCTGAAGCTCGCGGAAAACTGGCTGGCGGAGCAACGCGCGCTGTGGGAACGCCGCCTCGATCAATTCGACGACTACGTCCTAAAACTCAAGGAGAAAGACAAATGAGTTCGACCCTGCTGCTCAAACCCGACCCGAAACTCGACCTCGTCCTCGAACGCGTCATCGACGCGCCGCGCGAGCTTTTGTGGACAGCCTGGACGGCGCCCGAACATGTTCGGCAATGGTTCACACCGAAGCCGTGGATCGTCACCGATTGCGAGATCGACCTCAGGCCCGGCGGGCTGTTCAGGACCCGCATGCAGTCGCCTGATGGCAAGGAGGTCAATGACCGCCACTGCTGCTACCTCGACATCGTGCCCAACGAGCGGCTGGTGTGGACCGATGCGTTGCTGCCCGGCTATCGGCCGTCAGGGGACCCATTCATCACAGCGGTCATATCATTGCAGCCGGAAGGCAAGGCGACGCGTTATACCGCCACAGCCATCCACCGGGATGAAGCGACACGAAAGAGCCACGAGGAGATGGGCTTTTTCGACGGCTGGGGAACAGTGGCCGACCAGCTTGCGGCGTATGTCAGGACGATTTGAGGCGTTGTCTTCTCACATGCGGCCGCGGCGTCGTCCTGGCCACTCAATTGCCAGCGGCCAAGAAACTCGGCTGGATCAGGAAGAATAACAGCCGCGCTCGATGGCGAGGCGGCGCACCAGCGCCAGCACGCTGTCGATGGTGGGCGTCGGCTGGTCGGTCAGCCGGCCAAGCTCCTGGACTGCAGTCACCAGTGCGTCGATCTCCATTGGCCGGCCGCGCTCCAGGTCCTGCAACATCGAGGTCTTGTGCTCGCCGACGTCGCCGGCGCCCTTGATGCGGCGGTCGACGGATATCGGGAAACGGACACCAAGCCTTTCGCCGATCGCCTGCGCCTCCAGCATCATGGCGCGGGCAAGGGTGCGGGTTGCCTCGTCGGCAGCGATTGCCGCAAGCGTGCTGCCGGTCAGCGCGGAAATCGGGTTGAAGGAGAGATTGCCCCAGAGCTTCACCCAGATTTCGCTTCGGATGTCGTCGCGAACCGGCACCTGCAGCCCCGCCGCAACCATCTCCTCGGCAAGCCGGGTGACACGTTCGCTCTTCTCGCCCGAGGGCTCGCCAAGCGAGAAGCGTTTTCCCTCGATATGGCGGACCAGGCCGGGCGCATCCACCTCGGCAGCGGGATAGACGACCGAGCCGATGACGCGATCCGGCCCGAGCCGATCCCAGATCACCCCACCTGGATCCACCGCTTGCAGCCGCGTACCTTCGAGCGATCCGCCGATCTTGTGGAAATACCACCACGGCACGCCATTCTGCATGGTGACGACGGCCGTCCCCTCGCCCAGCAGCGGCGCGATCTGGTCGAGCGCTGGCGCAAGCGAATGGGCCTTGAGCGCCAGCACGACATAGTCCTGGACGCCTAGCTCCTGCGCCTGCGCGGCGGCCCTGACCGAGGCGACGGATTCATAACCGTCTTCGATCAGGCGAAGCCCGGCCGTCCTGATCGCGTCAAGATGAGCGCCGCGCGCCACGATCGACAGATCGACCCGGCCGGCCATGGCAAGTTTGGCCGCGAGATAGCCGCCGATCGCGCCGGCGCCAAAAATGGTGATCCGCATCATCAGCCAGGCCCGGGTTTGGCAAGCCCGGATTTGGCAAGACCGAGTTTGGTCGCGAGACCGATGCGCTGCAGCTTGCCCGTCGCGCCCTTCGGGATTTCGTCCAGGATCAGGACAATGCGCGGCACCTTGAAGTCGGCAAGCCGGAGCGCGGCAAAGCTGCGGATGTCACCTTCGGTGGCGGCCATGCCCTCGCGAAGCACGATCGCAGCCGCGACCTCCTCGCCGAGCTTGTCGTGTGGCGTGGCGAAGGTGACGACCTGGGCCACCGCCGGATGATCCATCAGCACGTCGTCGACCTCGAGCGGCGAGATCTTCTCGCCGCCACGGTTGATGATCTCCTTAAGCCGGCCGGTGACGCGCAGATAACCGTCGTCGTCGAGCATGCCCTGGTCGCCGGTATGAAACCAGCCATGCGCGAAGGCGGTGGCATTGGCGTCCAGATTTTTCTCGTAGCCGGCGGTGACATTGGGCCCGCGAATGACGATCTCGCCGGTCTCACCGGGCTGCAGCAATTGCCCGTCCAGCGCCATCACCGCCACTTCCGGTCCGGCGGCGGCGCCGACGCTGCCCGGCTTGCGCAGGCCCGGCGGCAACCGGTTCGAGGCCATCTGGTGCGCGGCCTCGGTCATGCCGTAGGATTCGATCACCGGACAGCCGAAGGTCGCCTCAAGCTCCGCCATCACTTGCGGCGGGAGCGATGCCGAGGACGAGCGGATGAAGCGAAGAGGCGCGTCGGCCAATGCATCGGCATTGCGCGCCGCCCGCGGCAGGATCGCCTGATGCATGGTCGGCACGGCCGTGTACCAGCTCGGGCGCGCCTCGCTAAGCCAATGGAAGAAGCGCAGCGCGTTGAAGCCCGGCGTGCAGAAGACGCTGCCGCCGGCCGCGAGCGAGGACAACACCGCCGCGATCAGCCCATGAATGTGGAACAGCGGCATGATGTTGAGGCAGCGATCACCTGATGTCAGGCCGAGCGTAGCGCCGATATGGGCGGCCGAGGCGGCGAGATTGGCATGGCTGAGCGGCACCAGCTTGGGTCGTGACGTAGTGCCGGACGTGTGCAGCAACAGCGCGATGTCGCCGTCCTCAGCCAATTCGGGCGCAGCCGGCTGGCCGATCGGTTCACCCTCGATCCCAAAGCTTCCGGCTGGCGCGTCACGGAGTGCTATGAGCCTCAGCACAGCTATGCCGAGACGCTCGGCAACCGCGACCGCCGGGCCGCTTTCCTCCTCGGCGACGAGGATTGCCTTGGCGCCGATGTCGGTCAGGTAAAAATCGAGCTCGTCGGCCCGGTAGGCCGGATTGAGCGGCGCCGTCGACGCCGCCGCCGCCACCGCGACAAAGGCCGTCGCCATCTCCGGCCCGTTCGGCAGCACGATGGCCACCCGGTCGCCACGGCCGAGGCCCAGCGCATGCAGTTGCGCCGCCGTCTCGGAGATCAGGCGGCGCAGTCCGCCATGGGTGAGCGTGATCCTGTCGGGCGCCGAAATCGCCGGCGCATCATCCGCGCCGGCAGCAAGTCGTTCAATGATCGACGCGGCTTCAGACAACGCGAACCTCTAGGTCGCCGACGTCATCGATATGACCGCGAAGAACATCACCGCGAACAACCGCGCCGACGCCCGCCGGCGTGCCGGAAAGAATGATGTCCCCCGGCATCAGCGTGAAAAGACCTGAGAGATAGCTGATCATTTCCGGAACTTTCCAAATCATCTGGTTGAGGTCGCCGGTCTGTTTTCGCTGGCCATTGACGTCCAGCCAAATCGCTCCCTGGGTTGGATGGCCGATCGAGCTTGCCGGAACCAATGGCGTGCATGGTGCCGATGCCTCGAAGGCCTTGCCGACCTCCCATGGACGGCCCATGTCCTTCGCCTTACCTTGCAGGTCGCGCCGGGTCATGTCGAGACCTACGCCATAACCGAACACGCAGTCCAGAGCCTTTTCGACCGGGATATCCGTACCGCCGCTTTTCAGCGCCACGACCATTTCGATCTCGTGATGGACATCGTTGGAGGCCGGAGGATAGGGAAATTCCCCTGTCGTATCGAGGTTATCCGGGTTCTTCTGGAAGAAGAACGGCGGCTCCTTGTTGGGGTCGTGTCCCATCTCGACTGCATGCGCGGCATAGTTCCGCCCGACGCAATAGACCCGGTGCACCGGAAACATTTTGTCGGTTGCCGCCACCGGGATGCTGGGGACTGCGGTCGGTTCGATGACATAGCTTGAGGTCGTGCCGTGCATGTTCACTGTCTTGCTCCTGCGTAGTATTCGACTTTGGCTTCGGCCCTTTCGATCAGTTCGGCGATCAGCAGGGCGAAGGCAAAAAGGATGATGGTCAAGGCCCAGAATTCGGCCATGCGGAAATTTCGCGAGAAGGTCTCGAACAGCGCACCGTAGCCGACGATGGCGACGAGCAACTGGCCGATGACGACGCCCTTGACGCCGCGGATGAGGCCGAGGCGGATGCCGGCAAGGATCTCCGGAAGAGCCGCCCACAGGATGATCTTGGTATAAAGCGCCGGGCGCGAGGCGCCATAGGAACGCGCCATCTCGATCAGCGACGGTGAGATATGGCGGACCCCCGCGCGGGTGTCGAGAACGATGATCCAGATCGCAAACAGGAACACCGCCGCAACGATCGTTTTCTCGCCGAAGCCGAACAGGATCATCAGCACCGGGACGATCGCCGAAAGCGGTGCGCTTGAAAAGATATTGACCCACATGCCGAGCAGGTCGTCGGCGATCTTGACGCGTCCCATCAAGATGCCCAATGGCACGCCGATAACGATCGACAGGGCCATGCCCATGGCGAAGGCACGAAGGGTCGTGACTGTCGCACTCTGCCAGGACGGCGTCTGCACCAGACTGACCGCTGCAACCAGCACGTCGCTAAACGGCGGCAGCAGAAAGACAAGGTCGAGCCGGCCGACGACTTCCCATACGACGCACCAGACGAGCAGGGATGCCATCATTGGTACACGGTAGCCAAACAAGGTCATGGCCGGTTATTCCACATATTGCTTCAGCCCCTGCCAGATCTCATCGACGGTATCGAGATAGTGCCTGTCGCGATGAATGCGCTCGGGGTCGCCGGAGCGGTCGATTTCCGGTTCGATAATCTGCGAAACGCGGCCGGGTCTCGGTGACAGCAAGACGATGCGGTCGGAAATGTAGACCGCCTCCTCGATCGAGTGCGTCACGAAGATGAAGGTCTTGTTCTGGTTGGTGCGCAGCCGGATCAGGTCTTCCTGGAACTTCCGCCGGTTCTGCTCGTCGACCGCCGAAAACGGTTCATCGAGCAGCAGGACGTCGGCATCGACCGACAAGGCCCGCGCCAGGCCGACTCGCTGGCGCATGCCACCCGACAGTTCGTGCGGATATTTGTCCTCGAAGCCGGCGAGACCCACCTCGGCGATATAGCGGCGGGCGATCTCCTCGCGCTCGGCCTTGTTGGTGCCGCGCAATTCCAGCCCGAAGGCGACGTTGCGTGTCACGGTCGCCCAAGGCATCAGCGCAAAGTCCTGGAACACGAAAGCGCGTTCGGGGCCTGGGGCGCTGACGCGCTTGCCGTTGATCGCGACGGTGCCGCCATCGGCCCGTATCAGGCCAGCTATGATCTTCAACAGCGTCGTCTTTCCGCAACCGCTGGGTCCGAGAAGGCTGGTCAGCTTGCCCCTGGGAAAGTCGAGATCGATGCCGCGCAACGCCTCAACATTGCCGTAGGTCTTGGAAATTCCCCTCACTTCCACGATCGAATCGATCGGTGCGGGAACCGGCGACGGTCCATTTCGCAATGCGGTCGCGCCCATCTTAAGCACCTCTACTCTCGGGCCTGAAAACACGGACTTCCACCCACTGCAGAAAGACGAGCGTCAGGGTGGAAAGTGCGATGATCGAGGCGATTGTTGCGTACATCTCGGCGTAGTCTGCGCGCGAGCGGTGGAAGGTGATGAGGTCGCCGATGCCGGTCGGGGTGATCAGCAATTCGGCGAGCACCACGCCGACGAACCCGGCAGCGACTCCGAGGCGCAAGCCGGCAAAAATTACCGGGCTGGCGTCCGGAAGAATGATCTTGGCGACGGTCTGCCAATTTGTGCCCAGGAACGATCGGCACATGACCAGCAGCGACTCGTTGACATTGCGCACGGCCTTGTAGGTGTTGAGCACAATGACCGGCAGCGCCAGGATCATGACGGCGAGCGTCTTGGCGGTCATGCCTATTCCGTAGACGAAGGTGACCATCGGAATGAAGGCGGCGACAGGTGCAGCCTGAAGCACGATGAACACCGGGATCACCAGCCATTCGCCTGTGCGCCACAGGCCACAGATCGTGCCAAGACTGACACCCAGGAATGCCGAAAGAACGACGCCGAGCACCAGCGGCTGCAGTGTCGAAAGGTAGGCCGTTGCCAAGCTGCCGTCGGCGAGCAATCCGAAAAACGCGACGACCGTGTCGGAAAAGGTCGGAAAGGCGAAGCTGACGGGAATGCGCCCGGCCACCTCCCAGATTCCCGCGAACAGGGCGATCGACACAAGCCTGAGCAGGATCGGCTGGTCCCAAGATGCGCCCGTTGCACTGCGATTGGATGAGGAAGCGAGGCCGGCAGCCTCGCCGTCGGTTCTGATGCTTACGGCCATCCGGCAGGCCGCCTATTTCTTGCCGAGCTTGGCGACGGCGCGGTCGATTGCGGAGACATCCCAGAAGTCTTCGACCTTGAGGCTCGCGGGATCGCCTTCGATCTGGCCGGCAAGGCTGAAGAAGGCAAAGTCGTCTTTAGCCGCATCCGCTCCGCCGCCATTCAGGGCAAGGCTGCCGGCTTCCGCGGTTTCCTTGTAGTATTCGGTGATTTCGCTGTCCGCCTCCGCGCCGAGATCCGGCAGCAGTTTGTACTTGTTGCGGAGCTCGACCGCGACAGCCGGATTCGCGGTTATTTCCCGCGCGGTCTTCATCAGTTCCTCGACCAGGATGTCGACGTCGGCGGCGTTGTTCTTCAGATAGTCTGCGGTCGCGAAAAGCGCTTCGTCCGAGGCCCCGAGATCCTCGACCGGCAGAACGATGAACTTGCCGGGGGCTTCGGCCTCGAGCGCGCGCCTGTTGGCGGCATCGACGATCGACGCCTTGATGGTCCCCTGGAGCAGCGCATTGCGGCGAACCTCGGAACCCGGGACATAGCTGATGTTGCCGAGCTTGATGCCGTGGTTTTTCGCCATCAGGAGCATGACAGCCTCGGTGCCGGAGCCGCGCGCCTGAACGGCGACTTCCTGCCCGTCGAGATCCTTCCATTCCTTGTAGAATTCGCTGTTGACGACAGGGAAGAAGCGCAGCGTCGATATCTGCGCGAAGATGCGGATCGGCACGCCGACCTTCTGGATCAGAGTGTAGGGAGCGCCAATGCCAACATCGGCCTGGCCGCCGACAATCGCCTGGGCTGCCAAATCCTCGTCATTGAGAACAATGAGCTCGACATTCACGCCGCGTTCCTTGGCGCGCTCTATCGCGGCGAGCGTCTGGATGGATTCGATCCCGGGAAGGTCGCCGAAGGCGATGCGCATGTCGCCCGCATTTGCGGCCGACAGGGGCAGTGACCATGCCAGAGCCGCGGCGAAAGCGGTGGCAAGGATAGTACGTCTGGTCATGCTGGCCATTGTCATTCCTCCCGTTTTTTGTAACCATTACCTTAATTGGTTAAGGCTCCGGAGAGGATTGGTCAAGGAGAAACTGCGCATGTCGGACATGCGGGCCTGGAAAACTCGGCAGTTGACGGTTTGAGCTAATCGTTTTAACACCGACAAAGGGAATCATACGCGGATTGGTTAAAATTGATGGACGATCCCGGCAATGGCGGCCACGCCGCCCTGGTTCAGCTTCAGGCCTATCTTGCCCAGATGGACCATGCCGGCGAGACGCGGCTGCCTGCCGAGCGGGAACTGTCCGAGAGCCTCGGCGTATCGCGCGGCGATCTGCGCAAGGCGCTGGCGGTGCTCGAGAAGGACGGCCGCATCTGGCGTCACGTCGGCAGGGGCACCTTCGTCGGCAGTGGACCGGTCGAGGAGACGATCGGGATTTCGGAAATCGCAGGGCGCACCAATCCGGCCGACGTGATGCGCGCGCGCCTCATCATCGAGCCCGAGATTGCGCGCGAAGCGGCGCTGCACGCCACGCTTTCCGATATTGCGGCGATGCGGCAATCGCTGGTGCAGACGCGGGACGCCGTCACATGGCGGCAATATGAGAACATCGACAATCTGCTCCACCGGCAGATTGCGCAGGCGAGCCGAAACAATGTGCTGCTCGGCCTGTTCGACGTCCTGAACGCCGTGCGCCGAACCGTAGTCTGGGGACGTCTTCGCTCAGAAGGCGCCCGCCCTCCGGCAGACCATCACAGCTTCGCCGACCATGAACGGATCGTCGAAGCGATCGCCGAGCGCGACCTTGGCGGCGCGGCGGCGGCGATGCGGCTGCATCTCCAACAGGTCGAGCGGCGCCTGATCCCTGTCCGCGAAGCCGCCGAATAGCTCGGATTGACCCGCTACAGCGCCGCGCGTCCTTCTTGGATGCGCGGCGCTGTCCGGGTTAAGCCCTACGCGCCGTAGCCGATGATGCCCTTGATCTCGAGGAAATCGTGGATCGCCCAGTCGGCATATTCGCGGCCGTTGCCTGACTGCTTGTAACCGCCGAAGGGCGCGAACGTGTCCCATTCCGGATAGTTGATCGAGACTTGCCCGGCGCGCAGGCGACCGGCGATTTTTCGCGCGTGATCGATATCCCCGGACTGCACATAGGCGGCTAGGCCATAGACGGTATCGTTGGCGATCCTCACCGCGTCGTCGTCGTCATCATAGGAGATGACCGAAAGCACCGGCCCAAAAATCTCCTCCTTCTCGATGGTCATGCCTGGCGTGACATGGCCAAAGACGGTCGGCCTGACATAGTAGCCGCGGTTGAGGTGCTCCGGCCGGCCGGGTCCTCCGGTGACCAGCGTAGCACCCTCGGCGATGCCGGCCTCGATCAGCCGCTGGATCTTGTCGAACTGGATGTTGCTGACCACCGGCCCGAGCTTGGTTTCTTCCGAGCGCGGATCGCCGACCTTGTGCGCCTCGGCAGCCTTCTTGGCGATCACCAGCGCCTCATCGTGGCGGGCGGCCGGCACCAGCATGCGCGTCGGCGCATCGCAGGACTGGCCGCTATTGCCGAAACAGGCGTTGACGCCCTTGCGCACGGCCTTCTCGAAGTCGGCATCGGGCAGCACGATGTTGGCCGACTTGCCGCCGAGCTCCTGCGCGACGCGCTTGACCGTCTCGGCCGCTGTTTTGGCGACGATGATGCCGGCACGGGTCGAACCGGTGAACGAGACCATGTCGACGTCGGGATGGCCGGCCATGACCTGTCCGACATCGGGACCGGTGCCATTGACCATGTTGTAGACGCCCTTCGGCGTGCCGGCCGCTTCCATCACTTCCGAAAAGATGACGCCGCTGATCGGCGCGATCTCGGAAGGCTTCAGCACGACCGTGCAGCCGGCGGCGATCGCCGGCGCCACCTTGCAGACAATCTGGTTGAGCGGCCAGTTCCACGGCGTAATCAGCGCGCAGACGCCGATCGGCTCCTTGACCACCATGGTGGTGCCGCGCTTCTCGCTGAATTCATAATCCTCTAGCGCCTTGATCGTGGATTCCATATGCGCCCTGCCCGCCCAGGCCTGCGCCTCGCGCGCCCAGGTGATCGGCGCGCCCATTTCCTGGCTAACAGCCTGCGCGATGTCCTCGTAGCGCTCGTTGTAGACTTCGAGGATGCGCTTCAGCAGCTTCAGGCGCTCGGCCTTGCTGGTTTGCGAAAAGGCCGGAAAGGCCGCCTTCGCCGCTGCCACGGCGCGATCCACATCGGCCTTCCCACCGACGGAGATTTTCGTGTAGGCCTCTTCGGTTGACGGGTCGATCACATCCAGCGTTGCCGGCACCACGGGCGCGACCCATTTTCCATCGATAAAGAAGTTCAGGTGATTGCTCATGGTAGTGCTCCGGTTTTCTGGATAGGACGGGGATCAGATTAGCCGGGTAGCATAGGGCAGTTAGCGCCGCGGCGCAGGCTGATATGCGCCACATCGCCGACGCTGAATTGAAAACCTTCCGCCCGGCGTGGCGCATCGATCACCACTGGTATCCCCTGCCCCAATTCAGCGTGCAGGCGCAAGGTGCGACCGTGAAAGACGATGCTGCTCACCCGCACCGGCGCGGTGCCGGTCGCTGCTTCGGTCGTCGCCAAAAGATCCTCCGGACGTACGCCGATGGTTCGCACCGCGCCTTCTCCCGGCGCTTCGCCGGTTTCCGACGTGGCTTCGAGCGGCAGGGCGCCAGCGGCGAAACGCAACCGATCGCCGTCACGGCCGACAAAGCGCGACTGCAGCAGGTTCATCGTGCCGATGAAACTGGCGACGAATTTGGTGGCGGGCCGATCGTAGAGCGTGGCCGGCGGCGCGATTTGCTCGATGCGGCCCTTGTTCATGACGACGATACGATCGGAGATCGACAGCGCCTCGGTCTGGTCGTGGGTGACCAGGACGAAGGTAGTGCCGAGCCGCGACTGCAGCCGCTTCAATTCAACCTGCATCTGTTCGCGCAGATGAGCGTCGAGCGCCGACAGCGGCTCGTCGAGCAACAGCACACGCGGTTCGCAGACGATGGCACGGGCGAGCGCGACGCGCTGGCGCTGGCCGCCCGACAATTCGGACACGCGGGCGCCGAGCTTCTCGGCAAGGCCAACCATGTCGAGCGCTTCGCCGACGCGCCTTGCTTGTTCTGCCCCGGAAAGCTTGCGCAGCGACAGGCCGAAGCCGACGTTTTCGGCGACGTCCATGTGCGGAAACAGCGCATAGTCCTGGAACACGGTGTTGACGGGACGGTCGAACGGCCGCAGCGAAGTGACGTCACGGCCGTCGAGCAGCACCCGTCCGCTCGACGGGCTTTCGAACCCTGCGATCACCCGCAGGCTTGTGGTCTTGCCGCAGCCGGATGGGCCGAGCAAGGTCAGGAATTCGCCGCGGGCAATGTCGAGATCGACGGCGTCGAGACCGACGATGCCGCCGGGGAAAATCTTCGACACCGCATCCAGCCGGACGAGAGGATCAGGCGCCATCGCGAACCTCGGACGGCTTGGTCGTGTTGACCCAGAGGATCTGGCAGCGCTCGCTGCCGGGATTGCGGAAGGCATGCAGCAAGGTGCTTTTGAAGGCGAAGCTGTCGCCGGTCTTCAGCCCGTAGGTGGTTGAATCGATCACGAGTTCGACTTCGCCCGATAGGACGAAACCGAATTCGTGGCCGGGATGGGCGTAGGCTTCGACGGTGCCGCCGCCGGCTTCCACCGTCACCAGCATGCCGGTGAGCGTAGCGGCCGGCGGCGATAGCAGCGCCTTGGCGATGCCTTCCGACCTCACCGGGATCTGGCGCCGACTGTTGGCGCGCACGCAATAGAGGTCGCTGACTGCATCGTTGCCGTCAGCAATCAGCGCCGACGGCTCGATGTCGAGCGCGGCGGCCAGCGGCCAGATCACTTTGACCCGAAGCGAGGACAGGCCGCGCTCGATCTGGCTGAGCGCCCCGATCGAAACGCCGGCCTTGGCGGCAAGCTCGGCCAGCGAAAGATTGCGTTCCAGCCTGAGCGCCCGCACGCGCCGGCCGACCCGCAAGTCAGCGTCGTCCTTCGGCTTTTCAGCCGCGTGGTCCAGTATATCCATCTGTTTCCCGACCTCGTTTTCGGTATCCTGGAGCGGAGCCGCGCAGTCGAAACCGCGCGGCACCTCAGAAGCTCAGCCGCCTGCCTTGACCTTCTCGAACATCTTGGCGAGTTCGTCATTCTGTTTCATCGGCCCGGTGAAGACGGTGGTCTTCAGCATCACTTCCGGATCGGACGGCAGTTGCAGCTTTTCCAGTTCCTCCTTCGGCACCGCGGCGAAGGCCGAGCTGTTTGAGCTGCCGTAACCATAGGCCTGAATCAGGTATTTTCCCGAATCCGTCTCCAGCCGGCTGTTGATGAAATCATAGGCGAGATCGACATTCTTGGCGTCCTTGAGCAAGACGAAGCCGCACGCCCAGGTCAGCATGCCTTCCCTAGGCTTCATGAACTCGACCGGCACGCCCTGCTTCTTCAACGAGGTGGCCGACGCGTTCCAGGTCATTGCGGCGACCAACTGGCCACTGGCCAGCGCCTGTTCGACCGAGGTCATGTCGGTGGTGTAGTTGGAGATCAGCGGGCGCTGCTCGCGCAGTTTTTCAGCCACCTTTTCCATCTGTTCCGGCGTCATGTCGAACGGATTGACGCCGGCGAGAAGGGCCGCTACCACCGGCGTGTCGTGGACGGCGTCGATCGTCGCCATGCGCCCGGCATATTGCTTGTCCCACAAAAGGTTCCAGCTGGGTTCCGGGTTCTTCACCAGATCGGTGCGGTAGAGGATCGAGGTGTTGCCCCAGTCCCACGGCACCATCCAGACCTTGCCGTCGCCGGCCTGCAGGTCGGGCAGGTTCTTGAAGACTGGGAAGATCGAATCCCAGTTCTTGATGCGTTTGGTGTCGATCGGCTGCAGCAGGCCTTCCTTGTTCCAGCGCGCCACCTTGTCGTAGCAGGGATGCGCGACATCCGGGCGGAAACCGGCCTTGACCTTGGTGAAGGCGTCATCGTCGTCGCCGAACATCGAGGCCTCGACGCCATCGGGGTGTGCGGCGAGGAAGCTCTTGTTGAAGTCGGGAAGTTCGTAGCCCGACCAGGTGAAATATTGCAACTTGTCGGCCGCAAGCGCGACGGTCGACGAAAGCGCCAGCGCGAAGGCTGCCAATCCGGCTTGGACTGTCTTGCGATTTATCGATTTCAGGTCGAATGCCATTGCAGTTCTCCTCTTTCGGTTTCTTCTGGTTTGGACAGGTTGGCGGGCACCGGCCGCCGAGCGGCGGCGAGCCCGCGATGGCGCAGGATTTCGGCAATTGCCGCGATGACGAAGGACACGGCCAGGATGGCCGTGCCCAGTGCCATGACGGTGGGCAGCGATTTCGGGAAACGCAGCTGGCTCCAGATGTAGAGCGGCAAGGTCGGCTCGGTGCCGGCGAGGAAGAAGGCGACGATGAACTCGTCGAAGGACGTCAGGAAGGCCAGCATGAACGCTGACACAATGGCGGGCAGGCTGAGCGGCAGCATGACCCGCCTGAACGTCGTCCAGTCGGACGCGCCGAGATCGAGCGCCGCCTCGCGGATGGTCTTGGGGATAGCGGCGAAGCGGCTTTTCATGATCACCACCGTCGTCGGCAGCGCCACCAATATGTGGCCGAGCACGATGGCCGTGCGTGACGGTCCGAAGCCAATGAGGTTGACCAGGATCAGCAGCGAGATGCCGACGATGACGCCGGGGATCAGGATCGGCAGCCGCGCGATGGCGCTGATCGTGGCGGCAAGCGGCGAGCGGCCGAAGAGATCCATATAGGACACGGTGATGCCGCAGAGCGTGGCACCGGTGGCGGCAATCGCACCGATGACGAGGCTGTTGGCAAGGGCGCCGGACAGCGCCGAATTGCCGGACAGCGTCTTGTACCATTCAAACGTGAAGCCTTGCAGCGGAAACGCCGCCTGGATCGAATCGTTGAAGGAGAAAAGCGGGATCAGCAATACCGGCAAATACAGGAATACCAGGTAGACAAGGACGTAGGCGCCGAGCCAGCGGCCACCTTGCTTTGCGTCTATGCGCGCGGCGCTCATATTCGACTGCCAAATCTGCGGTCGGCGGAACGCACGACCAGCACCACGGCAAGGATGACCAGCATGACGGCAACGGCGAGTGCTGCGCCAAACGGCCAGTCGTTTGCCTTGCCGAACTGGGCCTGGATCAGCGAGCCGATCATAGTGCTGGCAGGGCCGCCGACCAGCGCGGGGGTGACATAGTCGCCGACCGTCGGCACGAAGACGACGAGAGCCGCCGCCAGCACGCCCGGCATCGAGTTCGGCAGCACGACGCGGCGGAAGCTGGTGAACGGTCTGGCGCCGAGATCGGAAGCAGCTTCGAGCAGCGATTTCGGGATCGTGTCCAGCGCCACATAGATGGGCAGGATGGCGAACGGCGCATAGGCGTGGGCCAGCGTGACGACGACGGCGGCCGGCGTGTTGAGAAACGCCAGTGTCGGTTCGGACCAGATGCCGCTTTCGATAAGCGCCGAGTTCAGCACGCCATTGTAGGCAAGCACGATCTTCCAGGCGAAAACGCGCAAGAGATAGCTGGTCCAGAACGGCAGCGTCACCAGAAACAGCAGCAGCCCGCGCCGCCGTCTGGCATGGAAGGCCAGGTAGTAGGCGACGGGATAGGCTGTGACGACCGTCGCCAGCGTCACCAGGCCGGCAATGGCCAGCGAGCGCAGCGTTACCGTCCAGTACAGCGGGTCGGATGCCACGGTGATGAAATTCGCAAAAGTGAAACCGGCGCCCAGCAGCGAACCGTCATTGCCGCGAAGGGCGAGGAAAACCACGAGGCCGAGGGCAAACAGGATCAGGAAGAAGGTGACCAGCCCGCCCGGCAGCAGCATGGCCAACCGGAAACCCGTCGAGGACCTGGATTCCGGCAGCGGCTGCCTTGCAACGATGGTCGACATCGGGGTTGCCCATCGAAATTTGAAATCACTCAAGAATTTTTCAGAATCATGAAACTGTCAAGGCTGATTCCTGCATCGGCATAAAATCAGCGCTCGAATGCATCCAGCATACGATACCAGGCGATCGTCGCGGCGACGCCGACCTGCCGAAAGAGGTGGAATGGGATCGGCCGGATCAGCGAAACCGGGAACGGCAATTGCCTGGCGTCGCCGCTCGCCAGATAGCCGGCAATGCGCTCGCCAAGCGCGGTCATCAGGCCGACGCCACGGCCCTGGCAGCCGACCACGGCCATCAGGCCCTGCTCGGGCTCGTGGATATGCGGGAGGTGATCCGGCGTCATCGCCACCCGGCCAAACCAGCGCTTTTGGATGGCGACGCCGGATAGCGCCGGATAGAGCCGGAGCAGCGCGCGCTCGAGATGCGCCCAATTACTTTCGCTGGTCGGCAGCGCCATCCGGCCGCGCCCGCCGAGCACCAGCCGCCCGTCGGCACTCTTGCGGTAATAAACGAGGATGCGGCGCGAATCCGATACTGCTTGCCCCTGCGGCAGAATCCCGGCCGCCAGATCGGGCGGCAGCGGTGCTGTCGCGATCTGGAAGGAGTGCAGCGGAACGATCGTCTCGGCGAGACCGGGGAGCAGGTCGCCGGTATAGGCGTTCGTCGCCAGAATGACAGCCTTCGCCTGCAATTCGGCGCCGTCCTCCGTCGAGATGCGCCAAAGGCCGGCGTTCTTATCGAGGCGCACCGCCTTCTGGTGCTCGGCGATCTTCACGCCCGCGGCCGAGGCGATCCGTGCCAGTTCCGACGTGTAGGCAAGCGGATCAATCACGCCGGCGCGGCGGTCGAGCCAGCCGCCGAGATAGCCCTGCGCGCCAGTCAACGCGGCGATCTCGGTCTGGCTCAGAAGCCGGACATCGGCGCCACGGTTCCGCCACTGCCGGTCCCTGTTCGCCACCGCCTTCAGCGCCGTCTCGGTGTGGGCTGCCTGGATCCAGCCGTTGCGGACGAACGGCACCGCCAGTTTCTCGTCGCGGATCAATTCGAAGACGGCGTCCGCCGTCGAGGCGGCAAAATTGACGAGGATCTCGCCGCGTTCGGAGCCAAAATGCTCCAGCAGCCATTCCGGATCATATTTCAGGCCGGGGATGACCTGACCGCCATTCAGGCCCGATGCGCCCTGGCCGATGTCGCCGGCTTCCAGCACCTGCACGGCAAGGCCGAACCGGGCTGCATGCAAGGCTGTCGATAGACCGAGAATCCCGCCACCAACGATGACGACATCGGCACCCTGGCCGCCGGGAAAAAGCGACTGGAACGCAGGGGCCGCCGGCGGCTTCTGCCAGATCGGATCGGAAAACGGTATGGGCAAGGGTCACCTGAACGCACTTCGTCAAATGAAAATCCTAGTGACGATTTCATGATTTTGAAAGAGCGTTTGATCTAGGCATCAGCGGATTGAAGAGGATGGCGTCCGCCGATGCGAAATGCAGCGGAGCCTCGACCGCGAGGAACGGGATAGACCTTTGGCGGGAATTTGTTGAAAGTGCCGCCGCCGCTGGCCAGGTTCTGATGAACTATTGGTCCGGCAGCGATGACCGTCGCAGCGGAACAAGACAGCAGAGGACCGCAAGCCATGACAAACACCACTCTCCTGCCTGACGAGGGCCTCTTCATCGGCCGCGCCAGGACAAGCGAAGCATCCCATCCGCTGGTGGTCACGGTGCGCGGCGGCACGGTGTTCGACATCACGTCGAGCATGGCACCAACGGTGCGCGACGTCTGCGAGATGCCGGACCCAGCAGGGTACGTCCACGCGGCCGGGGGCGAACCGATTGGATCGCTTGACGCAATCGCCGCCAACTGTTTCCAGGCCGCGCGCGATCCGCAAAAACCAATCCTGCTTTCTCCGGTCGATCTGCAGGCGGTCAAGGCGTCGGGCGTCACCTTCGTCGTCAGCCTGCTCGAACGGGTCATCGAGGAGCAGGCGCGTGGCTCGGCCGAGAAGGCGGACGCCATTCGCGCCGACATTGCCGGGCTGATCGGCCACGATCTGTCGAAGCTCAAGCCCGGCTCGCTGGAGGCGATGGAGATCAAGGCCAAGCTCATCCAGCGCGGCGCCTGGTCGCAATATCTGGAAGTGGGCATCGGCCCCGATGCCGAGATCTTCACCAAATGCCAGCCGATGGCATCGGTCGGCTTCGGCGCCGATGTCGGCCTGCATCCGGTTTCCACCTGGAACAATCCGGAGCCGGAAATCGCCATGATCGCTGCCAGCAGCGGCAGGATCGTCGGCGCGACGCTCGGCAACGACGTCAATCTGCGCGACGTCGAAGGGCGCTCGGCGCTATTGCTCGGCAAGGCCAAGGACAACAATGCCTCGGCCGCGCTCGGCCCTTTCATCCGGCTGTTCGACGATAATTTTTCCATCGATGACGTGAAGCAGGCCACCGTGCGCCTGAAGGTCGAGGGCGAGGACGGTTTCTCGCTGGAGGGCGCCAGCTCGATGGCCGAGATCAGCCGCTCGCCGGAAGAGCTGGTCGCGGCCGCCATGGGTCCGCATCACCAATATCCGGACGGGCTGGCGCTCTATCTCGGCACCATGTTCGTGCCGTCGAAGGATCGCGGCGAAAAGGGCAAGGGCTTCACGCACAAGGTAGGCGACATCGTCACCATCTCATCGGAGAAATTCGGCGCCTTGGTCAACCGGGTGCGGCTGTCACCCGACTGTCCCCACTGGACCTACGGCGCCAGCCATCTGATGCGCGACCTCGCCAGGGCCGATCTTATCTAGGTTCCCGCCCCGACTGCGACGGAGAGATGTCCCGGCCTGGTGCTCGAATTGAGGATCCGCCTGCGTGGAAAATATCAGCCAAACTGATGCAATCTGATGGGACTGCTGATGGCGCCTTGTCGCGCGCCAACTACCACTGGAAAATGGAGGCTTGCCATATGTCGAAAAAGCGGATGCTCTGATGCATCCAGATCGGCGCTGGCAAGAAATACGATCAGGGTTTGCCGTGATCGTCGCCGGAGGTGGAGGAAGTCTTCAAAATGGGAGGAAATCAAATGCTGACAAGGCTACGACTATTTGTATTCGGCTTGATCGTGGCGCTGGCCATCCCAGCGGCGGCACAGGCCAAGACCTTCTACTGGATTTCGCATGGCGGCCCGGCCGATCCGGTCTGGACCTACTTCCTCGCCGGCGCCAAGCAATGGGCGACAGACACCGGCAACACCGTCAACACCTCGTTCCACAATGGCGACGTGTCGTCCCAGCAGGAGGCTGTTCGCGCGGCCATCGCCGCCAAGGCGGACGGCATCACCACCACCAGCCCCGACCCGGGCAGCCTTATCGAGCTCGCTAAGGAAGCACGGGCGGCAAACATCCCGATCATCAATTTCAACACGCCCGATCCGAAGGCGGACTTCAACGCCTATGTTGGCGGCGACAACGTCACCTTCGGCAAGAACTGGGCGCAGTATCTGGTCGACAAGGGCCTGGTGAAGAAGGGCGATTTTGTCTGGATGCCGGTCGAAATCCCGGGCGCCACCTATGGTGTTCAGGAAGAAGAAGGCATCAAGAGCGTCTTCGAGCCGCTCGGCATCACTTATGAAATCACCGAAGCCACGCTCGATCAGGCCGAAGCGATCAACCGCATGGTCGACTACCTCACCGCCAACAGGGCCAAGGTCAAGGCGATCATCGGTCTCGGCGACCTGGTGACCGGCTCGATCAAGCGGGTGTTCGACCAGGCCGGCATCAAGCCGGGTGAAATCCCGGTCGTCGGCTGGGGCAACTCGCTCGACACCACCCAGGAGGTGCTGACCGGCTACGTCAATGCCGCCCAATGGCAGGATCCGCAGGCGACCAGCTATGTGGCGCTTTCGATCGCCAACATGGCCGCCAGCGGCATTCCGCCCGGCTTCGACGTGATCACCGGCGCACTCTACGAAAAGGACACCGCACAGGTCTACGACGACATCCTGTCCGGAAAATAAAACTGCGATCGGGATGGTCGCGGCACGCCTGCCGCGGTCATCCCCATCATTCCGCCGAGCTTTCGAACCGCCTTATGCGGCGCCGGGCTTGGCCAGTTCCAACCATGTCGCGGGTCCAACGTGGAAAATAGCTCCATCATCCAACGCTCGATCGCCAGGCCGGAATTCGGGCCCTTCGTGCTGCTTGTCGTCGAGCTCGCTGTGTTCTGGGGGTTCAACCACGACTTCCTGTCGCCGCAGAACATCAGCAACATACTGGCCTTCACGGTCGAGCTCGGCCTGATCGCGCTGGCGATGACGCTGTTGATGACTTCAGGCGAATTCGACCTCTCGGTCGGATCGCTGTTCGGTTTCTCGCCCGTCTTGATGTGGACGCTCTTCAACAGCGGCCTCACCTCGCTGGAAGCCGGCTTTATCGTAGCCTTGCTGGTTGCCGCCTTCATCGGGCTGGTCAATGGCTGGTTCGTGACGCAACTCAAGATTCCTTCCTTCTTGGTAACGCTCGGCATGCTGCTGGTGGTGCGCGGCACCGCTCTGTTCGTCACCAGCGGATTTCCGCAACGCACCTGGAGCGCCGAAGGCAGCTGGCTCGCCGAGGCGCTGGTCGGCGATTTCTTCATCGGGCCGTTCCGCATCTATATGTCGCTGTTCTGGTTCATCGCAGCCGCGATCGCACTCGGCTACGTGCTGACACAGAGCCGGACCGGCAACTGGATCCAGGCGGCCGGCGGCAACCCCAATGCGGCAAGGGCGCGCGGTGTCAATGTCAGCGGCGTCAAGATCGGCCTGTTCATCCTGTCGTCGATCATGGCTTCGCTTGCCGGCGTCATCAGCTCGCTGCGCACCTCGGCGGCCAACCCGAACAGCGGCACCGGCTACGAGCTCGAAGTCATCGCCATGGTGGTGATCGGCGGCACGGCGCTGACCGGCGGACGCGGCACCATCATCGGAACCGTGCTCGGCATCCTAATCCTGCGCGTGATGCGCAACGGCATCGTGCTGATCGGCGTGCCAGGGCTTGCCTACAACATCTTCATCGGCGCGATCATCCTCGGCATGATGGCGCTCCACTCGTGGCTGGAACGCCGGCATCAGGCGGGGACTTGAACCATGGCCGAACCGCTTGTCCGCATGGAAAACATCCGCAAGTCCTACGGGCGTGTGCAAGCGCTGGTAGACGCCAATTTCCATGTCAATGAAAGGGAGATCGTCGGTCTGCTCGGCGACAATGGCGCCGGCAAATCGACGCTGATCAAGGTGCTGTCGGGTGCGGTCCCGCTGACCAGCGGCGACATCTTCATCCGCGGCAAGAAGGTGGATTTCCGCAGCACCAGCGACGCCATCGCCCACGGCATCGAGACGATCTACCAGGACTCCGCACTGGTCACGCAATTGTCGATCGCGCGCAACTTGTTCCTCGGGCGGGAGCCGATCAAGCCGCCGCGTTTCCTCAACCGTATGGACCAGGAGGCTATGAACGTGGTCGCCCGCGATCTGCTCAAGCAGGTCGGCATCTCGAAGAACATCCCGCCGACCACACCGATCGGCTCGCTCTCCGGCGGCGAGCGGCAGGCCGTGGCGATCGCACGCGCCATGCATTTCGATAGCGACCTCATCATCCTCGATGAGCCGACCAACAATCTCGGCGTCGCCGAGACGCAAGGTGTGCTGAGCTTCGTGCGCAGCGCCCGCGATTCGGGCCATTCCTGCATCTTCATCGCCCACAACATCCATCACGTCTTCCAGGTGGTCGACCGCATCGTCGTCATGCGCCGCGGCAAGGTGGTTGCCGACGATATCGACCCGAAGAACACCAGCGTCACTGAGGTCGAACGGATTATCACCGGCATGTCCGACGAGGAGATCCGTGACGCCATCGTGCAGGGGAAACAATCGCAGGCCTGAGCGGGCCACGCGGAAACCGGTTGGCCGTATCTCTGGTACAGGATCACATCCGCTCCTATGACTGCGACAATGAAAGCCACCGTTGCGGACATCGCCAGAAGCTGCGGGCTGTCGACCGCGACGGTCGACCGGGTGCTGAACAGCCGGCCGGGCGCCAGCGCCGCCAACCGGCAGCGCGTGATGGAGGCGGCCAAGCAGCTCGGCTATTTGCCGGTCGTGGATCAGGTCGTGTTGCCCTCGCGGCCGGCGCATCTCGAGTTCTTCCTGCCGATCGGCTCCAATGCCTTCATGATGGATCTGGCAAATCATATCGAGGATTATGCGGCACGCCTGCCGCTTGTCGCCTCCTGCCGCATCCACAAGCTTGCCGGGATCTCGCCGAACGCGTTGCAGGCGGCAGTCGAAAACCTCTCGCTCAAGGCAAACGGCGTCGGCGTCATTGCGATCGATCACCCGAGAACGCGCAACATCCTGCGCGAGATCGTCGAGGCCGGCATCCGCCTGGTCACGCTGGTGTCGGACGTTCCGGGCGCACCGCGATCGGCCTATGTCGGCATCGACAACCGTGTCGCCGGGCGCACCGCAGCCCTTTTGATGGGACGTTTCCTGGGCGGGCGCACGGGCCATCTGGCGATGGTCGTCGGCTCACGCTCCTATCGCGGACATGAGGAACGCGAAATGGGCTTTCGCTCGGTGCTCAGCGAGGAGTTCCCCAATCTGACCGTGACCAGCGCCGTCGAGATCAACGACGAGCCTGATATCAGCTACACGGCGACGATGAAGGCGCTGCACAACGAGCCGGAACTGCTCGGCATCTATTGCGTCGGCGCCGGACGCTCTGGCGTGGCGAAAGCGCTGCTGGAAGCCAAGCCGCAAAGGAAGCCGGTGTTCGTCTGCCACGACCTGACGAGGGCGACACGCGGCTATCTCGTCGACGATCTGCTCGATGTCGTGATCGACCAGAATGCACGGCTGATCGCCGAGCAATCGGTCATTCGCCTGCTCGGCTCGATCGCTTCCTCGGCGCCCTATCTGACGCGGAAATTCATCGAACCGCGCCTTGTCTTCAAGGAAAACGTGCCCGTCCAGTGATGCCGCGCAACGGCCACGGTCACTTGCCCCGATGGTTAAAATTCGGTTGATACCGCGAATCTGCGCATCTGCTATGCATCTTTTGCTATTGCCGAATCATTGGGCAATCGATAGTTTCGCAGGTGTCGGCCATCTACTCCTCCCAGATGCGATGCCGACGCTGAGTGCGGCACACCTCCTCCCGTGCCGTATTCGAAATCGAGCCCGCTGCCACCTCCTCCCGGCAGCGGGCTTTTTTTGTTCCGGCTCCGGATGAGCGCCGGGGGCCGTCACCAGGGTTGATGCCGACAGCACATTCGCCCGCAAAGGTGCGAGCGGTAGGGCATGTTGCAGCCGCGATCGGCGGATCCGTCGGAATCCCGTCACACTTGTCACTCTCACCAATTCGTTGTCGGTCCTATCCTGCCTCACCAACAAGCAACAGGTAGCAAATAGTGCGGCGACAGACCGGCAAAGGAGAAGCGCGATGACAGCACGTCCGAACGGACACAAGAGTATTCTGCGGCGCGGCTCGCAATGAACACGCTACCGATCGTTTCGCCGCTGGCGAGACTATCTGGCCCTGAAAGAGCTGATCAAACCTTCCGCCATGCGGACAAATTGCGCGCTGGGGCCTTCGGCTCCGACGCTTTGAAGGCTGACACGGGCGCCTTCAAGCAGCAGCGACAATGTGTCGGCGAGCAGCTCCGGCTGGCCGATGCCGGCATCCCGGCACAGGCCGACAAGACGGTCGCGCTGGGCCTGCTTGAGTTCCTTGATCACACGCCTCGCCGGATGGTCGGTCTCGCTCAATTCGATGGCGGCGTTCGCCATATCGCAACCGCGACCGTCCATCATCAGGCAATCGGCCGCCATCCGAACCCAGGCGTGCAGTTGCGCAAGCTTGTCGCCCGGATGCTCGGCCTCGAACTTTTGCCACATCGCGTTGGCGCTGCATGCGGTCGCCCGCAGGCACTCGATGACCAGATCGTCTTTGGACTCGAAATGACGGTAGAGCGTCATCTTGTTGGTACCGGCGGCCTCAGTGATCGCGTCGACGCCGACGCCCTTGATGCCATGCTTGTGGAACATATCCCGTGCCGTCTCCAGGATGCGATCCCGGGGGCGGATGCGTTCCGCAGTGCCGTCTTCCATCAAAACCTCCTTGGTTTCCGGGGTTTCCGAAAAATCCCTCGGTACGCCTCTTGACTAGGGTGTTACCGGTCTGTAACTTCTAGATGTTACTTACTGGTAACACCCCCATTGCCTCGTGTCAATCTCGCAGGCGCCTGTGAATAGCCTCCGCCGAACCGGCCCAGGCATGAAACTGCGCCCCAGGCGACTTTGGCCGCGAACAGGAAGACCACGCGATCTGCGGCCTACGCTACAGATCGCCAAGCCAGGAGCCGCTACGATGTCGCAGCGCAAAGATTTGACGATCGACGAAGTTGTGAAGGATCCGATGATCCGGATGCTGATGAAGGCGGACCGTGTCGACCCGCGCTCTTTCGAGACGATGCTGCGTACCCTTGCGGATGCGCAAGGCCGCGGCCGCAAGGCGCCGCCTCGTTTCCTGGAGGATTCCGGGCACAGGCGCAGCCGGCGGCTGTCCAGAGTGGCCAAGGCCTTTGGCCAGGCGAGAGCATCGGGCGAGGCGTACGTGTCATGGTAAACTTCTTCATCCACCGTCCGATCTTCGCATCGTCGATCGCCATCATCATGGTGCTCGCCGGGACGATCTGCTATTTCCTGCTGCCTGTCTCGCAGTTTCCCGACATCACGCCGCCTCAGGTCGTGGTTAGCGCCAACTACCCGGGCGCCAGTGCGCAAGTCGTGGCCGACACCGTCACGACGCCGCTTGAACAGCAGATCAACGGCGTTGAAGGCATGACCTATATGTCGTCGTCGAGCTCCAATGACGGCTCGTCGACGATCACCGTTACCTTCGAGGTCGGCTATCCACTGAGCACCGCCGCCGTCGATGTCCAGAACCGCGTCTCACAGGCGGCGTCCTCACTGCCGGCCATTGTCAACCAGGGCGGCGTGACGATCAAGAAGCAGAATCCGAATTTCGTCCTAATCGTCAACCTCACCTCGCCCGACGGCTCCGTCGATCCGGTCGCGCTCAGCAACCTCGCCTACCTGCAAGTGGTCGACCCGCTGAAGCGCCTGCCGGGCGTCGGCGACGTGCAGATCTTCGGCGAGCGGCGCTATTCGATGCGCGTATGGCTCGATCCCGACAAGCTCGCCAATCTCGGCATTACCGCCGTCGATGTCCAAAACGCCATCGCCGAGCAGAATGTCCAGGTCGCGGCCGGCAAGATCGGGCAGTCGCCGGCGCCGGCCGGCACCGCATTCGAAATGCAGGTCAACGCGGTCGGCCGACTGAGCGATCCCAAGGAATTCGGCGATATCATCGTGCGCGCCGATGCCGCGAACGGTTCGTTGGTGCGCTTGCGCGACGTTGCGCGCATCGAACTCGGCGCTCTGCAATATTCGTCGTCGGCGTTCTTCGGCGAAGACCCGACCGTGGTGCTCGCTGTCTACCAGATGCCGGGCTCGAACGCGCTCGATCTGCAGCAGCGCGTCAAGGACAAGATGCAGGAACTGTCGGCCCGCTTCCCCAAGGGCGTCAGCTACGCCATGCATTACGACACGACACGTTTCGTTTCGGCGTCGATGCACGACGTGCTGGTCACGCTCGGCGAGGCGCTGGTCCTGGTCGTCGCAGTGGTGTTCATCTTCCTGCAGAGCTGGCGCACCACGATCATCCCGACGATTGCGATTCCCGTGTCGCTGGTGGCCACGCTCGTCGTCATGTACATGTTCGGTTTCTCGCTGAACATGCTCAGCCTGCTCGGCATGGTGCTGGCGATCGGCCTCGTCGTCGATGATGCGATCGTCGTCGTCGAGAACGTCGAGCGCCAGTTGGAGGCCGGCCTCAAACCGCTGGCTGCCACGCGCGCGGCGATGGCCGAGGTTACCGGCCCGATCATCGCCACGACCGCCGTGCTGATGGCCGTGTTCGTGCCGGTCGCCTTCATACCCGGCGTTTCCGGCCGGCTCTACAACCAGTTTGCGCTGACGGTGGCGATCTCCTTCGGCATCTCCGCCTTCGTCTCGCTGACGCTCACCCCGGCGCTCAGCGCCACCTTCCTGCGCCATCGCCCGGCAACGCAGTTCGTGCTGTTCCGCTGGTTCAACACGGGCTTCGATCGGCTGTCGCATGCCTATGCCCATGGTGTGCGCTTCCTCATCCGCCTGCGGTGGATCATGCTCGGCATATTCGCGGCCGGGCTTGTCGCGACCTATTTCGTCTGGCAGCGCCTGCCCTCGACCTTCCTTCCGGTCGAGGACCAGGGCTATTTCTTCGTGGTCATCCAGTTGCCGGATGGGGCGTCGCTGGAACGCACCGACGCGGTGGCGCGGAAGGCACGCGACATCCTGCAGAACACGCCCGGTGTCGACATCGTCGGCTCGATCAGCGGCTTGAACTTCCTCACCAGTGCGGCCCAGTCGAACTCGGCGGTGGAATTCGCCATCCTGAAACCATGGGACGAACGCGGCCCTGACCAGAGCGCGTCGAAGCTCGTTGCCGACGTGCGTTCGAAGCTCATGGAACTTCCGGAAGCGTTCGCGCTGAGCTTCGATCCGCCTTCGATCCCGGGCATCGGTACGACCGGCGGCTTTGAATTCCAGGTGGAGGACCTGACCGGTCGTGGCAGCGCTGCGCTCAACGACGCGACGCAAGCCGTGCTCGCCGAAGCGCGTAAACAGCCCGAGCTTAACCCGCAGCAATTGTTCTCGTCGTTCTCGACCTCGACGCCGCAGTTCAACTATGACCTCGACCGCAATAAGGCGAAGCTGCTCGGCCTCAGCCTGCCTGACGTGTTCAACACGCTGCAGATCTATCTCGGCTCGCTCTATGTGAACGATTTCAACCTGTTCGGCCGCACCTTCCGGGTGACGATCCAGGCCGACAAGGATGCGCGTGCGGGTGCTGCCGACATTTCGCGGCTCTATGTGCGCAATGCCTCCGGCGGCATGGTGCCGTTGAGCACGCTCGGCAAGCTGGTGCCTGTCGTCGGCCCGGAAACCGTCCCGCATTACAACAACAATGCGTCGGCCCTGATCAACGGCGGTGCCGCACCCGGCTTCTCCTCAGGCCAGGCGGTCGCGGCGATGGAACGTGCCGCCGCCACGGCACTGCCGAAGGATTTCGGCTACGAATGGACCGGGATCACCTATCAGGAGCTCAAGGCTGGATCGATCGCCTCGATTGTCTTCGGTCTCGCCATGGTCTTCGTCTTCCTGATCCTCGCCGCCCAATATGAGAGCTGGGCCATGCCTTTCATGGTTCTGCTCGCGGTACCGCTTGCCCTGTTCGGTGCGTTTGTCGCCCTGTTGATGCGCGGCATGCAGATCGACGTCTATTCGCAGATCGGCTTCGTCATGCTGATCGGGCTGGCGGCGAAGAACGCCATTCTGATCGTCGAGTTTGCCCGGCGCCGGCGCGAGGAAGGTCTCAGCATCGTCGACGCCGCAATGGAAGCGGCGCGCCTGCGGCTGCGGCCCATCCTGATGACCGCTTTCGCGTTCATCCTCGGTGTGCTGCCGCTGATGTTCTCCACAGGTGCTGGTGCAGCGAGCCGCCAGTCGATCGGCACCACCGTCTTTGGCGGCATGGTCGCAGCGACGATCCTGTCGCTGGTGTTCGTGCCGGTCTTCTATGCGGTTATCGAGCAGCTGCGCGAGCGCGGCAGCAAGAGCGAACCTGTTGCCGAACCGACTGAACCAACTGCCGAACCCGCTTTCGAGCGATTGGCCGAAGCGGCCGAATAGGATTGGAGAATTGATCATGCGTAAATGGAAAATTGCGTTGGGAGCGGCCGTTGCCGTGGGAGCGATCTCGGTGGCGAGCGTTCACTTGCTCGACATGGGCAATTTCGGCCTCAACGCCGGTACGGCAGGAGCAGCAACGCCCGAACCCGCGGCGCCCGAGCCCGCAGCGTTTGTCATGCCGGTGCCGGTGGTGAGCGTCGTCAAGAAGACGATCCCGATCTATCTCGACTATGCGGCCCGCACCGAGCCGATCCGCAGCATCACGCTGCAGGCGCGCGTACCGGGGTATCTGCAGGAGCAGGTCGCGCCCGACGGCAGCGATGTCAAGAAGGGCGACCTTCTCTACAAGATCGCTCCAGAGGATTTCCAGGCTGCCCTTGAACAGGCGAAGGCTCAGGTCCAGCGTGACGAAGCAACGCTCGACTATGCCCGTTCCAGCCTTGGTCGCGGCACCGAGCTGGCCAAGAGCGGATACATCGCCAAGGATGCATTCGACCAGCGCACCAGCAGCTTGCGCGAGGCCCAGGCCTCGCTCGCCGTGAACCAGGCGGCTGTGCGGACCGCCGAGCTCAATCTGAGCTATTCGGAAATCAAGGCGCCGTTCGCCGGGCGCGTCGGCCGCAACCAGGCCTCGGTCGGAACGCTGGTCAGCGTCGCCGGTACGGTGCTCAACACACTGGTGCAGCTCGACCCGATCTATGTCACCTTCAATCCGAGTGAAACGGATCTGGTGCAGATCGAGGAAGCCCGCGCGGCGGGGCCCATCGATGTCGACGTCCTGCTTCCCGGCGATACGGAACCGCGCCAGAGAGGTCAGCTCACCTTCATCGACAACACAGTCGATCGTTCGACCGGCACCATCACCGCACGGGCGACGATCGGCAACGCCAAGTTCACGCTGCTGCCGGGCCAATATGTTCGTGTGAGACTGCACATCAAGCAACAGCCCGATGCACTGATGGTGCCGCAGACGGCATTGGGATCGAGCCAGCTCGGCAAATACCTTTACGTCGTCGGCAAGGACAACACTGTCGACCAGCGTATCGTTTCGCTCGGGCCGACCAATGGCGATCTGGTGGCCATCTCGAGCGGCGTATCGGAAGGCGACCAGGTGATAACTGGCAATCTGCAGAAGATCGGCCCGGGAATGCCTGTCTCGCCGCTGCCGCAGAAACCGGCCACCTGATACCCCCCTCAGGCCCGGTCCAGCGGCGCCCCCGGCTATGCCGAGGGCGCCGTTTTGCTGAGCAGTTCGACCGGGCCGCCTAAGGCGCCGGCTTTCTCAATTGCCGAAGCCGGCGCAGCCCCTCATCGCCCTGCCGGGCACTTCTCCCCCGGGGAGAAGGGGGCTTGCTGCAACGCTGGCGATCCCCCTCTCCCCGTTTTTCACGGCGAGAGGGCCAGGGTGAGGGCTGCGCCAACGACAGGAAAGTAAGCGGCGAATTCAAATCCGTCTTGGGTCTCCGGCTCGGCCCATCGCGAGCATATCGATCTCGATTTCGAAGAATTGCTTGCCTATGCGTGCAGCCTCGAACAGGGTGCAGAGGCGCCAAGGCCGATCGCGCTGGCCCGACGCGCAACCGACCAGATGGCAGCTGAGCCGACAGAAGCCCGCCAATTGGCGGTTTCGTCGCGACATCACAGACAACGGACAGAGAACGTGCAGATCGAAACCATCAAGGCCTACCATGTCGTGCAGCCCTTCGTGGACGGCCCCTACCGAATGTCGAAAGGGCGTGTCGCCGGCGCGTTCGACGCGGTGATCGTCGCCATCACCTCCGACAGTGGGCTGACCGGCTGGGGCGAGATGGCGCCGCTCGGCAATTTCTACTCGCCGGCCTTCGCGGCCGGCGTTCGCGCCGGCGTCATCGAAATTGCACCGCATCTGCTCGGTCACGATCCTCGCGCGTTGGCCAGTATCGGCAGGCTGATGGACACGGTGTTCAAGGGTCACCCCTACATCAAGTCGGCGCTGGACATGGGATGCTCGGATCTCGCGGCACGTGCCGCCGACATACCGTTGGTGACGCTGCTCGGCGGGCGCGAGAGCGAGACGGCGGAGCTCTACAAGGTCGTCACCCATGGCACGGTCGACGCCATGGCGGCACTGGCCAAGCGCATCGTCAAGGACGGATTCCACCGGCTGCAGGTCAAGGTCGGCGGCAACGTCCATGACGATATCGAGCGCGTCACCGCAGTCGCCGATTCGGTGCCTAAGGGCACGGTGATCTTCTGCGACGCCAATGCCGGCTGGACGCCCTATCAGGCGCGCCAGTTCACTGACGCGACGCGCGCCATCGACTACACGTTCGAGCAGCCCTGCACCACGATCGACGAATGCATGTCGGTGCGCCGCTCGCTCGACAAGCCGATGGTGCTCGACGAATCCGTCGCCTCGCTGGACGACATGCTCGACATCCACCGCAAGGGCGCGGCCGACGGGCTGACGCTGAAAATCTCGCGGCTCGGCGGCGTGACCAAGACGCGGCAGATCCGTGACCTTGCCGTCGATCTTGGTTTCATGATCACCGTCGAGGACACCGGCGGCGCCGAGATCGACACATCAGCCATGGCGCATCTGTCGCTGTCGACGCCGGAGGAGCGCCGGCTGCACGCCATTGCCTTCCACGAATGGGTGACGGTGCGCACCGCATCGAACAAGCCGCCGGTTTCGGGAAGCCGAATGGGCATTCCTGACGGGCCGGGCCTCGGCATCGACGTTGTTCCCGACCTGCTTGGCGCGCCCTTCTTCGAGGTCGGCAGCTGATATACTGGCATGCGCCGAGCATGCCGGCTGGCGCTATCTGTTGCGCGGCTTCGTCGTTAGCGATTGGCGCAGCGGCAGCTGAGCGGCCATGAAACAGTTTTCGCTGCACTCGCTCGCTTGCGAGAAGCGAGGTGACGGTCGTCGCCGCCTGCATCCCTAGCCTTCTTCTCTGCTCCCTAGCTGACTGCGCTGCCAGGTCGCATGCCAAGGGCGCACAAATTGAAATCACAGAATATTGGGGGACGGCTGCCGAATTGGCGGGTTGAAATATTTTTCATTTAGAAATAGGAATGTTCAAAATGATGACTTCGACGCTGCGGCGCGTCAGGAACTGGAGGAAGCGACATGGCCCATCCGCAATTTGCGGCGGAACTTTTGCAGCGCGCTGAGAAGCAGGGACCGATCACCATCGGGCTTGCCGGCGCCGGGCAGATGGGCACCGACATCGTCGTCCAGGTCGCGCTGATGCCGGGCATGCGGATCGGCGCAATCTCCGAGGTCAGGCCGCAGGCGGCGATCGAAGCAGCGCTGCTCGCCGGCCACGACCGCTCGGATATTGTGCAAGCCGGTAATGCAGCGGCAATCGACCGCGCCATCGAGGCCGGCAAGATCGCGGTGACCGAAGATTTGCACGCGCTGGCGGCGGCAGGCCGCATCGACGTCATCATCGACGCGACAGGCAATCCCAACATCGGCACGCTGTTCGCACTCGAAGTGATGAAGAACGGTAAGCACATCGTCATGCTCAACGTCGAGGCCGACATCACGATCGGCCGCTTCCTCAAGGAGGAGGCGCGCAAGGCCGGCGTCGTCTATACGGGTGCGGCCGGCGACGAGCCGGCCTGCACACTGGAGATCATCGGCTTTGCCAGGAGCCTCGGCTTCAACATCATCGCCGCCGGCAAGGGCAAGAACAATCCGCTGAAGATCGACGCCATGCCGGCCGACTACGAGAAGGAGGCGGCCGAGCGCAACATGAATGCGCGCATGCTGGTCGAATTCGTCGACGGTTCGAAGACGGCGATCGAGATGGTGGCGATCGCCAATGCCACCGGCCTGGTGCCCGACGTGCCGGGCATGCACGGCCCGACCGCGACGCTGGAGGAGCTCGCCAGCGTGCTCTGCCCGCGCGAGGATGGCGGCGTGCTGCACCGCAAGGGCGTGGTCGATTATTCGATCGGCAAGGGCGTGGCGCCCGGCGTGTTCTGCATCATCGAGACCCGGCATCCGCGCGTGCTGGAGCGCATGATCGACCTCAAGGTCGGCAAGGGCCCCTATTTCACGATCTTCCGCCCCTATCACCTGACCAGCCTGGAAGTGCCGCTGTCGGCGGCGCGCGCCGTGGTCTACAAGCGCGCCGACATGGAGCCGCTCGACCATCCGGTCGCCGAGGCGGTGGCGGTTGCCAAGAGCGAGCTTGGTCTTGGCCAGTCACTGGGCATGATCGGCGAGAACGACTATCGCGGCTTCGCCATGACCTGGGAAGACGCACGCGCCCGCGGCGCCCTGCCGCTCGGCCTCGCCGAGCGCGCCAAGGTGGTCAAGCCGATCAAGACCGGCGACTTCCTCACCTATGAAAATTGTGTACCCGACGATTCGATGGTGATAACCCAGATCCGCCGTCGTCTCGACCAGTCGGACGGACGGTTCGTTACGAACGCCGCCTAAATCGCTGGATTTCCACCTGATGGACGATGTCGTAATCGGGATCGACGCCTCGACCACGGCCGTGAAAGCGATTGCCTTCACGCGCGACGGCAAGGAGCTGTTCCAGGCGCGCGAAGCCTATCCGCTTTCAAATCCCAAGCCCGGCCATTTCGAGCAGGATGCCGAACATTGGTGGACCGCGCTGCTCGGCGCCTTGAAGCAGGTCACTGAGGCGGTTGGCGCTGTGCGGGTGGCGGCGATCTCCATCGCCCACCAGCGCGAGACCTTTACGCTGATTGATCATGCCGGCAAGCCGCTTATTCCGGCGATCCTGTGGCTGGACGAGCGCGCCCGTCCGCAAGTTACTAGGCTGTCGGCCGAACTTGGCCGCGAGGCGATCCGCGACTGGAGCGGCAAGCCGCCGGACCCGACGCCCGCGCTCTATGCGATCGCCTGGCTTGCCGAACACCAGCCGCAAGCGCTCGACGACGCAGCCGCACTCGTCGACGTGCACGGCTTCTTCGTCCACCGGCTGACCGGAAGTCTGGTCACCAGCGCGGCAAGTGCGGATCCGCTCGGGCTGCTCGACATCAAGAATTGCACTTGGCACCCTGAGCTCGTCGGGGCCGCAGGACTGCGGCCGGACCAGTTGCCGCAACTGGTCGCGCCCGGCGCGATCTGCGGCAGGCTTAGTGAAAGCGTGGCCAGGCTGACCGGCCTGAAGCCCGGCACGCCTGTTGTCGCCGGCGCCGGCGACGGCCAGGCGATGGGACTCGGCATGGGCGTCTATGGCGAAGGCAAAAGCTATCTTTCGCTCGGTTCGGGCGTCGTCAGCGGCTGTTATTCCCATGGGATGGCGACGTCGGACGCGTTTCGAACGCTGGTCTCGCCCACCGGCTCGGGGTTCATGCTGGAGACCGTGCTGCGCTCGGGCATGCAACTGGTCGACTGGATCGTTCGCAACACCGGCTCGCCATCGGCCGCAGCGCTGGAGAAGGCGGCGGTGGATGTCGCCGCCGGCAGCGAGGGCCTGCTCGTCATGCCGTATTGGGCGGGCGTCATGAGCCCCTATTGGGACGGCGCGGCGCGCGGCGCCATTGTCGGCCTGTCGTTGGACCATGAGCCGAAGCACCTTTTTCGAGCGGTTCTGGAAGGCATCGCCTTCGAGCAGGCGATCGCCAGCGAGGCAATGGAAACTCAAGCCGGCGGCAAACCGGCGGCGATGATAGCTGCCGGCGGTGGCACCAACTGCGCCCTGCTGATGCGGATCATGGCAAGCGTGCTCGAGCGGCCGCTCTCCGTCTCGCCGGTCAACGAAGCCGCAGCCCTCGGCGCCGCCATGCTGGCGGCTTCGGCCGTCGGATGGTTCGCCTCGCCCGAAACGGCGGCCGAGGCGATGGCCGTGCCGCCGACCAGGCATGTCGACCCCGTCGGCGAGTTGGTCTCCGGTTACCGCGCGCGCAAGGCGATCTACCGCGACCTCTATCAGGCGACGCGCGACATCCATGCCCGCCTTGAGGCGCTAAGCAAGGTTTAGCGGTTGAGCAGGCCCTTGGCGGCATCCTCGTCGGTGATCAGAACCGATACTTTGGTGTTGGCGAGCGCCGCCCGCATGATCGCGATTTTTTCCTGCCCTCCCGAAACCAGGATGATGGCCGGGATGTCCGACAGGTCCTGCAGCGGATAAGCGCAGACCCGGCGGTTGACCTCATGGTCGACGAGCCGGCCCTCGGCGTCGATGAAATGGCATAAAATATCGCCAACTGCGCCAGCCGTCTGCAGCTCCTCGAGTTCGCTGGGCTTGATGAAGCCGTAATTGGCGATCGGACTGTCATTGGAAAACGATCCGACGCTGAGCACGGCGATGTTTGCCCGGCGCGCGCGGAAGACGACGTCCTGAACGCTGCGCTGGCTCATGAAGGCTTCGCGCTGCTCCGGCCTGTCGGCATAGACCGGTACCGGCAGCAGGAAGCACTCGGCGCCGATCTTTTCGGCGAATTCCCAGGCGCTCTCGGTCGGGTTGAGCGGCTGGGCATGGGTGAGGCCGCCCAGCATGGAGACCACCGTGGTCCTGGCGATGGGCCGCCGCGGCAATTCATTGATGGCGAATTTCAGCGTCCGCCCCCAGCCCAGTGCGATGACATCGCCGGCATTCACATTGTCGGCCAGATAGGCGCCCGCTGCATGGCCGATCATCAGCGGCGCATTGCTTCGGTCAGCGGCCGACGGCACCACAATGGCCTGGCTGAGCCCGAAACGCTGCTTCAAGGCCTCTTCCAGCACCAAGCATTCGACGACGCTGTCGCGGATGCGGAATTGGACGACGCCCTCCTCGCGCGCGGCGGAGAGGATGCGATGCACCTTGATGCGGCCGATGCCGAGGATCTCCGAAATCCTCTCCTGCGTCAGCCCCTCGACATAATAGTGCCATGCGGCACGGGCCTTCAGCTCGGCATCCGGGAAGCCCGAGGCCTTGTCATTCTCTATCATCGCCATCTTTTTGCCCTCCCGCGGTCGTCCGAATCCTTAAATGCCATTCAAATGGCGTATCCGATCAAGCGCCACGAAATCGATCTGCATGCCCAGGATTCAAGGTTTAAGACATCGACAGGATATCGTCTTTAACGCGAGATGAAAGCCAAAATGGTCAACATTTACTTTGTCTTGGCCGTTCCGGCCTGCTCAAGCAGCCGAAACGAAGTCGCAGGATGAGAGCGGACCTGAAATGCGGCATTTCATGCCCTTTCGTAAGGCAAACCGGCTGGCGGCGCAAACCGGCGTGGAATGATGCGGCGGGCCTTGACAATTTTCCGACGAACAGTTTAGCTGAACAAAATTGCATATTAAAGATAAATTGTTCACAGGGAGGTGCCTGGTGAGCAAGAGTGAGCCGACGACGCATCGCCGGATCGCTGGTGGAGGAGACAAGATGGCTCTGAGCAACGGTGCAAGCGAGTTGAAGGCCGGCCCAAGTGCGCAGGCCGCGGCGGGCGCGAAGCTTTCGGCCCTGTTCGCCGGAACCCTGGGACCGCTGATCGGGCTGGTACTGCTGTGCCTTGCGCTGTCGCTGACCACCGACACGTTCCTAACCATCCGCAACATCCTCAACGTGCTCGACCAGGTCACCGTGCTTGGCATCATGGCGATTGGCATGACGTTGGTCATCCTGATCGGCGGCATCGATCTTTCCGTCGGCTCTGTGCTGGCGCTGGCCGCCATGGTGATGGGGTTCGTTGCCCATCCTGACCATCTCGATCTCGGCATGCCCGCCGGCATCGTCACGGCGCTTGTCGTTGCTGGACTTTGCGGACTGGTTTCAGGCCTGCTCGTGACCGTCACCAAACTGCCGCCCTTCATCGCAACGCTGGCCATGATGTCGGTGGCGCGCGGTCTCGCCAACATGATCACCGACGGCTCGCAGATCATCGGCTTTCCCGACTGGTTCACCAGCCTGTCGATTATCCGCCATTTCGGCTTCCTGTCGGTCACCGTCGGCTTGATGATCGTGCTGGCCATCATCTTCGCAGTCTTCCTGAACTATCGCGCGACCGGCCGCAGCCTCTATGCGATCGGCGGCAGCGCCGAGGTCGCGCGGCTGTCCGGCATACCGGTCAAGTCCCTGACCAACTGGGTCTATGCGATCTGCGGCGTGCTGGCCGGGCTCGCCGGCATCGTGCTTGCGGCACGGCTCGATTCCGTCCAGCCGAGCTCCGGCTTCGGCTACGAGTTGGACACGATCGCCGCGGTGGTGATCGGCGGCGCCAGCCTGTCGGGCGGCGTCGGCTCGATCGGCGGCACCGCCATCGGCGTGCTGATCATCGGCGTGCTGCGCAACGGGCTGAACCTGCTCGGCGTGTCGCCCTTCATCCAGCAGGTGGTGATCGGCGTCGTGATCGCGCTGGCGGTGGCCACGGATACATGGCGGCGCAGAGCACAATGAAGACTGGGCGCAATGAGAGACTGGGCGCAATGAAGAGCGGGGCGCAATGAGATTCACCCGGATGTCCGGGCGAAAACGGATCGGTGATCCGAAACTGGGAGTTGTTCGGCCAAGGGGCGCGGTGATGCGCCGGCGGGACAGATTGAACATCAACGGAGGAAACACATGCTGACCAAACGCTCATTGCTGCTTGCTGCCGCGGCCGTCATTCCGCTGCTCGGACTGTCCGAGATGGCGTCGGCCAAGGAGGCCAAGAAACTTGGCCTTGCCGTCGCCAACCTGCAGGCCGACTTCTTCAACCAGATCAAGCAGTCCGTCGAAGCCTACGGCAAGGAAAAGGGCATCGAAATTGTCACCGTCGACGCCAAGGGCGATTCGGCGACCCAGGTCAGCCAGGTGCAGGATCTGATCACGCAGAACATCGATGCGCTGATCTACATCCCGGCCGGCGCCACCGCCGCCACCGTGCCGACCAAGACGGCCAAGGCGGCCGGCATCCCGGTCATCAATGTCGACCGCAACGCTGAAGGCGCACCCGGCGACACCTTCATCGCCACCAACAGCGTGGCGTCGGCCAAGGCGGTGTGCGACTACATCGCCAAGCAGGCCGGCGGCAAGGGCGAGTTGATCATCATCCACGGCCAGAAAGGCACGACGCCCGAGGTCGACCGGTCAAAGGGCTGTGGCGAAGCGCTGAGCGCCTATCCCGACATCAAGGTGGTCGGCGAGCTATGGAGCGAAGGCTGGCATCAGGACGAAGGTTTCAAGCTGACGCAGGATCTGCTGCAGTCCCATCCCGACGTATCGATCGTCATTGGCCAGGCCGACGCGCTGGCGCTCGGTGCCGCGCAGGCGGTCAAGGTCGCCAATCCCGGCCACAAGGTCTGGGTTGCCGGCTTCGACGGCGACGTGGCGGCGCTCAAGGCTCTGAAGGGCGGCGTTTTCGACGTAACCGCGACGCAGCAGACACAAGGCATGGGCCGGCTTTCCGTCGATGCGGCGATCAAGCTGGTGGCCGGCGAAACCGTTCCCGCAGAACAGCTGCAGGACGCGACGCTGACCACCAAGGACAATGTCGATCAGTTCATCGCCAAGCATCCCTGATCCCAAAGAGTCCGGCAGTTGATGAGCGGAACGATGTCCTTGGATCCCAGCCATACGCAGACCCCGCATCTGGGGCTCTTCGTCAGCGGCCTCTGTAAAAGCTACGGACCGGTCCAGGTGCTGGCCGATGCGAGCTTCGAGGTGCGGCCGGGAGCGGTTGTGGCGCTGCTTGGAGAAAATGGCGCGGGCAAGTCCACCGTTTCGAACATCATCGCCGGGTCGACTAAACCCGATGCCGGCAGCATCACATGGCGGGGGAAACCCTATTCCCCCGCCTCTCCCGCCGACGCGATCGACGCCGGTGTCGGCATGATCCACCAGGAACTGAAGCTGCTGCCGGATCTGTCGGTCGCCGAGAACGTCTACGTCGGACGCCTGCCGATGCGCGGCGGCCGCATCGACCGTGCAGCCATGAATGCGCGGGCATCGGCCCAACTGAAGCGGCTCGGCCTCGACGTTTCGCCGGAGCGCAAGGTGCGCACGCTGCGCATCGCCGCCCAGCAGCAGGTCGAGATCGCCAAGGCTTTGACGCTCAATGCCGAGCTTCTGATCTTCGACGAACCGACAGCAGCACTTGGCAGCGAAGAAACGGAACTGTTGTTCCAGCAGATCCGCAAGCTCAAGGCGGAAGGCATGTCCTTCATCTATATCAGCCACCGGCTGGACGAGATCGCTGAGATCGCCGACCGAGTGGTGGTGATGCGCGATGGGCGCATCGTCGCCCGCCACGAGCGCGCCGACATTCCGGTGCGCGCGATAGTCGAGCAGATGGTTGGCCGCAGCGTCGAGCGGATGTTCCCGCCGCTCTCGGAGCCGGGCAGCGAGACGTTGCTCGAGGTCGAGAACCTGTCCTCGCCGGAACGTAGCTTTCAAAATGTCAGCTTCTCGGTGCGGACCGGCGAAATCCTTGGCATCGCCGGCCTGATCGGCGCCGGCCGCACCGAGCTGGTGCGGGCGATCGCCGGCGCCGATCCGATTTCCTCGGGGTCGGTGCGTGTCGCCGGCAAACCGGTGCACCTCAATGGCCCGGCGGCTGCGATCAAGGCCGGCGTCGTGCTGGTTCCGGAAGACCGCAAGGCGCAAGGCGTGGTGCTCGACCAGACCATCGGCGAGAATCTGGCGATCGGCAATTTCGACCATGTCGCGCCGAATGGCTGGGTATTTCCCAAGGCGGTACAGAGATTCGCCGAGGCCGGCATTGGCCGGCTCGGCGTCAAGGGCCGGCCTAACCAGGCGATCAGCAAGCTTTCCGGCGGCAATCAGCAGAAGGTGATTATCGCCAAATGGATTTCACGGCCGCCCAAGGTGTTTATCCTGGACGAGCCGACACGCGGCATCGATGTCGGCGCCCGCGCCGCAATCTACGATGTCATCGCCGACCTCGCCCGCTCCGGAATGGCGGTGGTGGTGGTGAGCTCCGACCTCGAGGAAGTGCTCGGTCTGTCACATCGCGTGCTGGTGCTGAGCCGTGGCCGCCAGCGCGGCATTCTCGACCGCAGCGAAGCGAGCAACGTCGCCGTCATGGAGCTTGCCACAAGCTAGGACGTGACCAGCGATTGGGGAATCGGAATAAAGCGCAGCAGGTGATAGCCTCCCAAGCACCGGACCGCGCGGGGCGCCAGCCAGGACTGGCGCCCCTTCCTTTCCTAGGCAGCACCGGCGGCTCAACAGGAAACATTTCGATGAAACTATTCGATCTTCATGGGGACGTTGCCCTCGTCACCGGTGCCGGCAGCGGCATCGGCCAAGCACTCGCCATCGGCCTGGCCGAGGCCGGCGCCGACATCGCCTGTTTCGGCCATGCCTCGAAAGGCGGGCTGGACGAAACCGCGCACAGGATCTCGGCTCTTGGCCGCAAGGCACTTGTGCTGACCGGCACGGTGACTTCAGAGGCCGATCTCGCGGCGGCGATCGAACGCACGGAGAAGGAACTCGGCGCGCTGACCATCGCCGTCAACAATGCCGGCGTTGCCGCGGCCGAGCCGGCCGAGACATTGTCGCTGGAGAAATGGCAGAAGCTTTACGACGTCAATGTCAACGGCGTGTTCCTGTCCTGCCAGGCCGAAGCGCGCGCAATGCTGACGCGGCGCAAGGGCTCGATCATCAACATCGCCTCGATGTCGGGCTCGATCGTCAATCGCGGCCTGACCCAGGCGCATTACAATTCGTCGAAGGCCGCCGTCATCCATATGTCGAAGAGTCTCGCCATGGAATGGGCCGATCGCGGCCTGCGCGTCAACGTCGTCAGTCCCGGCTACACGCTGACGCCGATGAACAGGCGGCCGGAGGTCGCCGACCAGGTCAGGATCTTCGAGCGCGACACGCCGATGGGGCGCATGGCGGCGCCGGAAGAGATGGTCGGCCCGACCGTGTTCCTGGCCAGCCGCGCTTCGAGTTTCGTTACCGGCATCGACCTGATCGTCGATGGCGGCTTTGTCTGCTGGTAGGAGAACAGGAAAGTGCAGAAGCGGTTCGAGGGAAAGACGGCGGTCATCACCGGCGCCAGCGGTGGCATTGGCGCGGCCATGGCCAGGCGCTTCGCGGCTGAGGGCGCGGCTGTCGTCGTCAGCGCCATCGATGCGCGCGTCGACGAGGTCGCCGCCGGACTGAAGGCGGAAGGCGCCAAGGTCGCATCGCTGCGCATGGACGTGACCAAGAAGGACGAGGTCGCCGCCCTCTACGATCTGGCCGAACAGCAGTTCGGCCGCATCGACATCTCCGTACAGAATGCCGGCGTCATCACCATCGCCAGGATCGAGGCGATGACCGAGGCCGAATGGGACAAGGTAATGGCGGTCAACACCAAGGGCGTGTTCCTGTGCTGCCAGGAGGCGATCGCGCGCATCCGCAAACATGGCGACGGCGGCAGGCTGGTCAACACCGCATCCGGCCAGGCGCGACAGGGCTTCATCTACACGCCGCACTATGCCGCCTCGAAATTCGGCGTTGTCGGCATCACTCAGAGCCTCGCCAAGGAGGTTGCTAAGGAGAAGATCACCGTCAACGCGATCTGTCCCGGCATCATCGACACCGACATGTGGGCCTATAACGACGCGGCATGGGGCAAGCTGATGGGCGACTACAAGCCCGGCGAGTTGATGGCCGAATGGGTGAAGAACATCCCGATGGGCCGCGCCGGCAGCGGCGAGGACGTTTCCGGCCTGGTCAGCTTTCTGGCCAGCAGCGACGCCGCCTACATCACCGGTCAGACCATCAATGTCGATGGCGGGCTGATCATGTCGTGAGCAACAGGGCAGGTTCACGCGTCAATCTGCTGATATAATCGGCAGGCGGCGAAACTGCAGCCGAATTGCGCGATTCGCGCCGCGTTAGTCGTTGCGCGACATGAACGTTGGTATATATAATTTCATCCCATGAAAATGGCTTCGGCGACTGCCGGCAGCCGACATCATGGGAACTTGATGGCTCGCAAGCTTGAGGGCCGCCGCAAGACCGGCGATCGATCCGCAGATCACTGCTTCGGCAGCACGGCAGCCATGACGCGGTCCCGTCCCGCACGACATCTTGATCGAATTGGGCATCATTCCCGTCTGCGCCTACTTCAGCGCCGACAGCAATTTGGTGCCAATGGACTTGCGCAACGATCAGCTTTTCCAACACAATCAAAAAAAGACGCAAGAAGGGAACGAACGATAACTTCCACCAGAGCTTGACAGGAGAACAGGCATGTCACTTCGGAGTATGATATCCAGATTATCAATGGGAGCTTTTGCGCTTGCCGCGGCAAGTGTGCTGACGCCTTCGGCTCAGGCTGCGGCGCCAGAATCCAACGACCCGATCAAGATCGCGCTGTTCGACTGGACCAGCGTCAATCTGAACGCAAAGATCCTCGGCGGCATTCTGGAAAAGCTCGGATACACGGTCGAGTACCCGACCGCCGACTATCTCTCCAGCCTGACCACCGGACTTACCAATGGCGATCTCACTGTCGCGCTGGAATTCTGGGACACGACTGCCGGCGAAGCCATGAAGGCCTCGGATGCGACCGGGCAGACCGAACGCCTTGGTGCGCTCGGGCCCAAGGCCAAGGAAGAATGGTGGTATCCCGAATACATGAAGGAAAAATGCCCGGGCCTGCCGAACTGGGAGGCGCTGAAGGACCCGAAATGCGCCGAAGCCTTCTCGACGGCGGAAACAGCGCCGAACGGCCGCTATCTCGGCGGCCCCGTGACATGGGAAGGTTTTGACGACGAGCGTGCCGCGGCGCTGAAGCTGCCCTTCACCGTCATCCATGCCGGCACCGACGCGGCGATGTTCGCCGAACTGGATTCGGCCTATCAGCGCAAGGCGCCGATCATGTTGTGGGTCTATTCGCCGCATTGGGCGCCGGCCAAATACAAGGGCGAATGGGTCGAATTCCCCGATTATACGCCGGAATGCTACAACGACCCGAAATGGGGCGTGAACCCTGAGGCGAAATATGACTGCGGCAAGCCGCATGGCGAGATCTGGAAATATTCCTGGGCCGGCATGAAGGACAAATGGCCGGTCGCCTACAAGGTCGCGAAAAACTACACGGTCGACACCGACGAGCTCAACAAGATGAGCGGCGAGATCGATCTCGAAGGCAAGACGCCGGAAGACGTCGCTGCTGCCTGGGTCGCCGCCCACGAAGCCGACTGGAAAGCCTGGGCCGAGTGATCGTTCCAACTGGAAAACTGCGAGACCCGGTCATTGATGGCCGGGTCTTTATCCCATATTCCAGAAGGACGATTGCATGGCCGATACGACTGACCAGGTGCCGCAAGCGGCGGGCACGCCAAAGGATGCCCGCCCGATAAAGCTCGCCTGCTATAACGTGTGGAAGCTATTCGGGGCGAACGCAGCCAATTTCATCCGCCAGCGCGGCGGCGCAGCCACCATGGCGGAAGTCGCCGCGGCCGGGCTGGTCGGTGCGGTGCGCGCCGTCGACCTCGAAATCCGCCAGGGCGAGATCTTCATCATCATGGGCCTGTCCGGCTCCGGCAAATCGACGCTGGTGCGCTGCATGTCGCGGCTGGTCGAGCCGACGCATGGCAAGGTCGAGTTCGAGGGCAAGGATCTCCTCAAGATCTCCGATGCCGCGCTGATCGAGTTGCGCCGCCACCGCATGGGCATGGTGTTCCAGAATTTCGCCCTGCTGCCGCATCTGAACGTGCTGGAGAACATCGCCTTTCCCTTGGGCATCCAGGGACAGGACCGGCCGACGCGCGAGAAGCGCGCGCGGGAAGTGATCGAGCTCGTCGGCCTGCGCGGCCGCGAGCATTTCTATCCTCGCGAGCTTTCCGGCGGCCAGCAGCAGCGTGTCGGCATCGCCCGCAGCCTCGCCACCAAGCCGGAGATCTGGTTTCTCGACGAGCCGTTCTCAGCGCTCGATCCGCTGATCCGCCGCGAGATGCAGGACGAGTTGATGCGGCTGCAGACCATGCTGCACAAGACCATCGTCTTCATCACCCATGATTTCGACGAAGCCATCCGGCTGGCCGACCGTATCGCCATCATGAAGGACGGCGAGGTCATCCAGATCGGTACGCCTGAAGAGCTGGTGGTCAACCCGGCGACCGACTATGTCGCCGAATTCACCCGTGACGTCGACCGCGCCAAGGTGATCTCGGCGCGAAGCCTGATGCGCGCCTGCGACGGCACCGAGCATGGCGGCGTGGTCGCGCCGGATGCCAAGATATCAACTTTTTCGGCAAGCATCGTCTCGGCCGGCAAGCCGTTCGCCGTCGTCAACGGCAGCGGCAAGCCGATCGGCGAAGTCACGCCGCAAGCCGTGATTGATCTTCTGGCAGGCATCGAACGTCCCGGGGCAAGCGCATGACGGTGACGGCAAGCACCAGCGATGCGCGATCGCGGCCGGTTCAGATCTGGCTGGTGGTCTGGGCCTGCGCCCTTGCCGCGGTGCTTGCCGTATTCCTGCTGCAGGACAGGCTGGCCTGGGCGGTCAACTATCCGGCCGGCGCAATCGTTCCGGTCGCCGACTGGGTCAGCGCGCTGATGAACCTGATAAAGTCGAACTTCTCCTGGCTGACGCGGTCGATCACCGCGGCGCTCGGCGTGCCGCTCGATTTCGCGCTCAATCTGCTTGCCAAGAATTTCAAGATCGGCCGTGGCGCGGATATGATCATCTTGCCGCGCCTATCCTGGGTCGGTGTGTGCATCGCCGCATTCCTGGCCGGCCGCGCCGCCGGTGGCTGGAAGCTCGGCGCGCTGGTCGGCGGCTGTTTTCTCTACATCGCGCTGTTCGGCCAATGGACCAGCGCCATGCTGACGCTCGGGCTGATCTCGATCGCCGTGCCGTTCTGCATCGTCACCGGATTGTTCGTCGGCATCTGGGCGTGGCGCAAGCCTTGGGCGGAGAGGCTGTTGATCTCCCCTGCCCTCGACCTGATGCAGACCATCCCGACCTTCGCCTATCTGATCCCAATGCTTCTGCTGTTCGGCAACAGCCCGGTTTCGGCGATGATCGCGACGGCCATTTTCGCCACGCCGCCAATGGTGCGCGCGACGATGCTGGGGCTGTCGCGGGTGCCATCCGAAATCGACGATTTCAGCGAGATGGCCGGCTGCACGGCGCGCCAGAAACTGTGGCGGGTGCTTTTGCCGTCGGCGCGTCCAGCGCTGATGGTCGGCGTCAACCAGGTCATCATGCTGGCGCTCAATATGGTGATCATCGCCTCGATGATCGGCGCCGGCGGCCTCGGCTACGACGTGCTTTTGGCGCTGCGTGCGCTAAAGGTCGGCGAGGCCATGGAAGCCGGGCTCGCCATCGTCGCACTGGCGATCGCGCTCGACCGGCTGAGCCAGGCGATCGCACGCAATCACGCGCAAGGTCATGTCTATCAAATGGTCAGTCCGAGCTTCTGGCGGCGCTACCCCAACCTGACGCTGGCCATCGCCATCCTTGCCGTCACGACACTGCTAGGTCTGTTCGTGCCGGCGTTCGCCGCAGTGCCGAAGGCGATCACCTTCACCACCGCGCCGATGTGGAAGACAGCAGTGAGCTGGATCACGATCAACTTCTTCGACACGATCGAAGCGTTCCGCGTGGCGCTGATCCTCAATGTGCTGAACCCGGTGCGCGCCTTCTGCGAGGGCTTCCCGTGGCTGGGCGCGGTGTTTTTGCTTGGCCTTGCCGGCTACCAGCTCGGCGGTCTGCGCCTCGCCGCCCTGGTCGCGGCGCTGACCGTCTTCTGCGCGGTAACCGGTCTCTGGGAAAAGACCATGGCGACAGTCTACCTCTGCGGCATCTCGGCCTTTATCGCTTGCCTGATCGGCATTCCGATCGGGTTGATGGCATCGCGCAGCGACCGCGTCGAGAAGGTCGTCACCCCGATCATCGACACGCTGCAGGTGCTGCCGTCGTTCTGCTTCATCATCCCGGTGGTGATGCTGTTTCGCGTCGGCGACGTGACGGCGATGATCGCGACGATCGCCTTCGCCGTGGTGCCGGCCATCCGCTACACCAATCACGGCCTCAGGCAGGTGCCGCCGGCGCTGATCGAGGCGGCAAAGGTATCGGGCTGCACCAAGCGCCAGACGTTCCTGCGCGTGCAGCTGCCGCTGGCGCTGCCCGAGATCATGCTTGGCGTCAACCAGACGATCCTGATGGCGCTGGCGATGATCATCATCTGCGCCATGGTCGGCACCCGCGATCTCGGCCAGGAGGTGTTTATCGCGCTGTCCAAGGCCGATTCCGGCCGCGGCATCGTCGCCGGACTGGCCATCGCCTTCATCGGCATCGTCGCCGACCGGCTGTTCAACGCCTGGACGGCGAAGGCACGGGCAAGACTGGGATAGCCGGGAGATAGAGGATCGCGTCCCACCTTCGTCTTGCCCAAAATGCATCCCAAGCTGGCTTCATGCTGAAGCGCCCCACCGTGATTCTAACCTTTCTCCTCATGCTTTCCGTCGCTGCTCACGGTGCGGACGGCCTGGAGAAGCGGCTTGAAAAGCTCTTTGATGAGGCCGAGCGCCTGACGCCGCTGCGCACGGTTACCATTGCGCATGACGGCGCGGTGGTGGCGGAGCGTGGCTATCGCGGCCATTCTCCGGCACGTCCTGCCAACATAAAATCCGCCTCCAAGTCGATCATCTCCGCGCTCGTCGGCATCGCCATCGACAAGGGCGTGCTCCAAGGCCCCGACCAGAAGATCGCTCCGCTTCTTCAGGCCGACCTGCCCGCCGACGTGGATCCGCGGCTCCAGCAGGTTACGATCGGTCATCTGCTTTCCATGCAGGCAGGGCTGGGTCGGACCTCCGGCCCAAACTACGGGCGCTGGGTGGCAAGCGACAACTGGGTGCGGGCAGCGCTCGCCATGCCCTTCGACGACGAACCGGGCGGTACCATGCTCTATTCCACCGGCTCGACCCATCTCCTTTCGGCGATCCTGACGCGCCGGACCGGCCGCTCAACGCTGGAACTGGCGCGCGAATGGCTGGGGCCGCAGGAGGGCTTTTCCATCGCCGCCTGGGACCGCGACCCACAGGGCATCTATCTCGGCGGCAACCAGATGGCCATGAGTCCGCGTTCGCTGCTCGCCTTTGGCGAGCTCTACCGCAGCGGCGGGATGAGCCGCGGCGGACGGCAGCTCGTGCCGGCCGATTGGATCAAGCTCTCCTGGCAGCCACGCACCGCCTCGCGTTTCACCGGTGACGGTTACGGCTATGGTTGGTTCATGCGTCAGATCGCGGGCGAAGCGGTCTTCTACGGGTGGGGGTATGGCGGGCAGATGGTCTACGTTGTGCCCGGGCGCGCGTTGACCGTGGTCATGACTTCAGATGAAAACGGCCCCGCCGCCAGCAGCGGCCACCGCGACGATCTCCATGCCCTGCTCGAGCGGATCATTGAGGCGATGAAAGACGTGCGCGAGGCTCGCAGCAACTAGTATCTCTGCACTTGAAGGGCTTGGCGTCTACCAGACGATCCTGATGGCGCTGGCGATGATCATCATCTGCGCCATGGTCGTCTGCTCGCCTGCCTTCAGCATTCATCGGCAACACCAAAAGCGGCAACGTCCCAAAATCGGGAACATGTGTCCCGGGCATTGGTTTTTAATCATGCCGCTGGCGGAAATTTCGAAGGCTGTGAGCTCCAGCTGCCTAACCGCGATGAACCGATGATGAAAGACAGCGATGGTCCCGCTCATGACGAAGCACATCGAGCCGTCTTATCTGAACATCGCCTGGTGAACGGCGGCGGAGCGGACAATCTACGCTGGTTATGGGTGCTCGCCGTTGCCATCGCGGGGTTGTTTTCTGCGCTTTGGCTCATCACCGCGGCGACACCTCGGTTCGAGCCTGACGATCGGACATTGATGAGAGGCGATGCGGCTCGCGGGCGGCTCGTTTTTGCTGCGGCCGGCTGCGGTTCCTGCCATGCGAGGCCAGGCCAATCCGATCCGCTCAATCTCGGCGGAGGCCTGGCGCTCGCATCCCCCTTCGGAACGTTCCGCGTTCCCAACATCTCACCGGATCCCATCGATGGAATCGGATCATGGATGGCCGCCGATCTGGCAAATGCGTTGATCTCCGGCGTCTCGCCGGCTGGTGAACATTATTATCCCGCACTCCCTTATCCCAATTACACAGGCATGCGCATCGAGGACGTCAGGGATCTCTATGCCTATCTGCAAACGCTGCCGGCCATTTCCGGGCGCCCACCGCCGCACGACCTCCCGCTGCTGTTTCGTATCCGCCGCCTTCTTGGCCTCTGGAAACTGCTGTTCTTCGATGCGGGCGGATCGGAGGCGCGCCTGAACGGCGATCCTGTTCATGATCGAGGCGCCTATCTGGTAGAGGTACTCGGGCATTGTGACGACTGCCATTCGACGCGCAACAGCCTGGGGGCGATCAAGCCGTCAACGCGGTTCGCGGGAGGTCCCGATCCCGAGGGTACGGGGTTTGTACCGAACATCACGCCGAGCCGTATCGGCCAGTGGTCCGAGACCGAGATCGCAGAAATTCTGATGAGCGGAAGAACGCCGGAACACCGGCGCGTGGGATCGTCGATGGTCGATGTCGTCTCCAATATCACTCAACTGCCGCAAAGCGACCGCCTGGCGATCGCGCGCTACATCAAGTCTCTGCCGGCACGGCCAACACCGCATCCCTGACTCAGCGTGAATTACTTGACTCAACGGGCATAAAGATAGGCTGCAAGATCTCTCGCCTCTGCTTCCGAAATACCGGTTGCGGGCATTGCCGACCGTGATGAAAAGCGCTGCGGGAAAACAATCCATTGGACGAGATTGTCCGGGGTATTGTTGACCACCCCGCCGACGTAGACCTGCTGCCGCAGATCGACGAGCGGTCCGCCGACCTTGCCGTCCGCGCCGGCTATGCCCGGAATGACGTGGCATCCTCCACAGCCATACCTGCGAAAAATCGCGGGGGCGCGTGACGGATCACCGCCCGTCATCGCCACCGCCACCGCGCGACGCTGCTCACGGTCTTTGATGAGGTTGGCTCCGACCCCGACCAGCAGCAATCCCAACAGGGCGCTCGCCAGAACAAAACGGAAGTCAGGGCGAAGGGAAACGACCGGCATCGAGACCTCCCTTGCCCGAATTTACGATCCACAGCGCAAGCATCGTCAGCGCCGCTCCGGCATAGATGATGCCGCCGGGCACCCACATTATGATTCCCGCCAGTTGCTGATCCTCCAGCGGCGTCAGGCCCCAGTCATCGGCGGTTCGCGTCTGCGTCACATAGATGGCGCGCGGTGCAAGCGCGATCAGGGCGCCGAGAACACTGGTATGCAGCATGGTGAGGAACAGGTGGCACGAGGCAAAGCCGCGGTCGCTTCGCCAGACTATTACCCACCAGAAGAGGACCGCCGTGACGAAGAAGCTCACATGCTGCAGCCGGTGAAGCGTTATATCGCTCACCGCTGCATCAAACAGGACTGGCGCATGCCAGACCCATATGGCGAGACCGTGCAGGAGGGTTGCTCCGAACCCTGTGCTCAAGGCCTCCCAGGTCTTTCCGACAAGAGCCGTTTTCACGGCTTTGCGGACCAGACGCCGGCTCGACCTCGGCAAACCCCAGAGCAGCACGCCCATTGGTCGCGCCAGCACAAGAAGCGGCGCCGAAACCGCCATGACGAGCTCATGCTCGACCATATGGAAGGTGAACAGGTGCTCCCCTAGATAATGTAGAGGTGATATCAACGCAGCCGCCAACACGATCCATCCGACCCAATAAGCGGCTGCGGATCTGATCAGAAAGTGCCGACCGTTCGACCGCTGCGACAGCCTGAACGAACCGGCTGCGTAGAGACCGCCGGCCACGGCGATCGGAACGACGACCCACGGATCGAAAGTCCAGACGAATGCCGAGCCATGCGCTTCCCCGTCATGCGCCGCCACCCGGCTGGCACACATCAGAAGCAGCACGATGGCGGTCAGCGTTCGCATCCACTCAGCAGCAGTGTAGCCGCTCCCTGCAGGACAAGCGCAAAGACGAAGGCAAGGCCGAGAAGTACATTCAGCCAGCTGATGAAGAGCTTCGTTCTAGAGGCTGTCGAACTGCCATCGTCGCGCGAGAGGAACACCCCTGTCAGCGCCAGAAGGGTGGCGGCCAACGTCGCGAACGCCGTCCAGCCTGTGTTACTGGCACAGTCCACATAGGGAAGCATCAGGCCGAGTTGGGTGTTGATCGCCCATGCGCCCGGCGCCAAAAATCCGCTATACCTCGCCGCCCCGATACTCATAGACGTGGCACCCAGTAGATGCAGGCATAGAGAGGAAGCCACGCGATGACGACAAAGTTCCAATAGAGTGCATTGTCTTCGACATCACCGTATCGACGAGTGTTGTCGCCATGCCGAGTAAACATCAGGCACGCCAACACCAGAGTATCAATAAGATCCGTGATGATATGGACGGTGTGAAGGCCGAGTATGGTCCATACAATCGAGCCGTAGGCGCTCTCGTCCCAGTTCACATGCTGAGCCGGAAATTCGAAAATGCGCAACGCGAGTGGCGCTATGCCGCACAGCGACATCACCACGAGGCCGATGCGAACCTTTCCCAGCTTCCTCTGCTGCGCCCAGCGGGATACGAGGACGTTCGGCACGACGCTGGCCAGGAGCAGAACTGTCAAACATGTTCCCGCAAACAGATCGGGCGGCGGCACATCGGGCGGCCAGTGCGGCGCCAGGCTCATGAGGTAGAAATAGACGGCTATCGCCAGGCCGAAGGCGGATCCCTCGATGAGCATGAAGGTGCACGTGCCCCACCAGGCCGGGCTTGCTATTCCCATGCCGTGCAGCGGCAGTTTCGAAACATCCAGGACCGGCTGTTCCTTCACGACTCATCCTCCGCAATACCCTTCGGCCAGAACCATCCGATCAGGGTGATCGCGATCGGGATGGAGCCCCAGACGATGGCCCAGGGCGAAAAGATCGACCAGATCAGCATGATCGACGTGGCGATAGCCGCCCAAAATGGCCAGACCGAATCCCGCGGCGATGACTCGCGCGCCTCCGGCAGGGCTTCAACAACGCTGCTGATCAAAAGTTCGCGACGATCGGTCCGCAGGCCTGAGGCCACCGGCAGTTCATCCGATCCACACCAAAGAGGATCGCGCGCATCGACGACCGGAATGCGACGAAAATTATAGGGAGGAGGAGGCGAATTCATTGCCCATTCAAGGGTCGATGCGTTCCATGGATTTTGCCCGGCCGGCCTGCCGGCAGACCAGCTGCGGGCGACGTCAATGAAGAAGACGAGAAAGCCTGAAAACAGGATGACTGCGCTGAGGCTGATGAACAGATTAAGCCCGCCCCAGGGCATCTCAGGCTGATAGGTGTAGATGCGGCGCGGCATGCCCTGCAACCCGAGAATGTGCATCGGGAAAAAGGTAAGGTTGAAGCCGACGAAGATCAGCCAGAATGACCACTGCCCCAGCCGCTCGCTCATCATCCGGCCGGTCATCTTGGGAAACCAGTAATAGATGCCGGCTATCAAGGGGAAGACCGCGCCGCCGATCAGCACGTAGTGGAAGTGCGCGACGACGAAATAGGTGTCGTGGACCTGAGCGTCAAACGGCACCGACGCCACCATCACTCCCGTCAGGCCACCGATCACGAATGTGATGATGAAGCCGATCACGAAGAGCAGAGGCGTCTTGAATATCGGCCGCCCCGCCCAGAGCGTTGCCAGCCAGCAGAAGATCTGGACGCCCGCGGGAATCGCGATCGCCATGCTCGATGCGGTGAAAAAGCTCTCCGCGAGCCGCGGCAGCCCGATCACGAACATGTGATGCACCCACAGCCCGAACGCCAATACTCCGGTCGCGATCAGCGCCATCACCACGGGTAGATAACCGAATATCGGACGCTGCACGAACGTCGGAAGTATGGTTGAAACCATGCCGACCGCCGGCAGAAAGATGATGTAGACCTCCGGATGACCGAAGAACCAGAACAGGTGCTGCCAGAGCAGTACATCGCCGCCCTCGGCGGGATTGTAGAATTGCGTTCCGACGAGACGATCCATGATCAGGGTCGAACTCTCGAACATGATGGCCGGCATCGCCATGATGACGACGAACGCCATGACGAGCATGGACCAGACCAGCAGGGGTATTCGATCGAGCGACATGCCCGGCGCGCGCTGCTTCAAAACCGTGACGACAATTTCCACCGCGACCGCGAGCGCCGACAATTCGGTGAAGGTGATCATCTGTGCCCAGACGTCAGCGCGTTTGCCTGAGCCATATTCAGGTCCCGAGAGAGGCACGTAAGCAAACCAACCGACATCCGGCGCCGTGTCGAGCGCAAAGGAAATCCAGAGCAGGATGCCGCCGGCCAGAAATACCCAATAGGAAAAGGCGTTCAGTCTCGGGAAGGCTATATTGCGCGTGCCGACCATCAGAGGCACGAGATAAACCGCCATGGCTTCCATCACCGGCACGGCGAACAGGAACATCATGTTCGATCCGTGCATGGTGAAGATCTGGTTATAGCGATCGGCGTTGATAAAGCGTGCCTCCGGCTGCGCCAGTTGGATGCGCATCGCAAGCGCGAGCATGCCGCCGAGGATAAGAAACACGAATGCGGTGACGATGTAGCGCCGCGCGATCACCTTGTGATCAACGGCGGCGATCGCACCCCAAAAGCTCGTCCGTCCGGCCCACGTCCGATCAAGCTGACGGTCGAGTTCGGCATCGTCCAGATCGACGTCGGTCGCTGCCGATGATCTCCGCTCGGTCGTCATTTCAGACTGTCCATATAGGCGGAGATCTGCCGCAGTTCGTCGGCCGAGAGCGGCACTATCGGCATGTTGTTGCCGGGCTTGAGCGTCTGCGGGTCGGCGATCCAGGCTGCAAGCGACCCGCGGGTGTTCTCAAGCAGCCCGGCGGCGATGGTGTGGCGGCTTCCTATATGGGTTAGATCCGGGCCGGTGGTCCCGGATGCCTCGGTCCCGCGGATCGTGTGGCAGGCAGCACATTGTCTCGCCATAAACAGGGCTTTGCCGGCGACAATTTCCGGCTCGCGTGGCTGCAGGCCTTCTTTCCGCTGGGCTGAGGCCCATTGCCGGTAACTCTCCTCGTCTTCCGCGATGACAAAAAGAGCCATATGGCTGTGCTGAAGCCCGCAGAACTCAGCGCACTGGCCGCGATAGACGCCTGGCCGCTCCGCCCGAAGCGTCAGGACATTCTCTCGCCCCGGAATAAGATCCTGCTTTCCCGCAAGGCTCGGCACCCAGAAAGAGTGGATGACGTCGCTGCTTTCGAGCCGCACACGCACCGCTTTCCCGACAGGAATATGGATTTCGTTGGCGGTATGGAAAGACTGCGCTGGATCGGCGTCCTCATAGATGAACTGCCACCACCACTGCTGGGCGCGAACACGGATCGTCATGTCGGGATCCCGAGCCGGGTCGAGGCCACGCGTCGTGTAAAAGCTGGCGATCGTCAATCCGCTGATGATGAGTGCCGTCGCCGCGACCGCCCCGGATACCGCTATCGTGATCCGCCGATGCAAGCTTCGATCATCAGCCGCCTGCCCGTCACGACGGCGCATGAGCGACCAGATGAGCACGAGCATGACGATGATCCACACGACGAAACAGGTCGCCACGACGAAAATGATCAGGCTTTTGAGAAGGATCGCGGTTTGCCCGTGTGCGTCGAGAGCCGACTGAACGCCGCCGCATCCGGAAAGCAATAGCAGGAGCGGGAGGGAAATCGCGGCTGTTTTCAAGGCGACGGCCCCTGCTTTGGACGACGGACCGGGGCCGACCCCTGATCGAAGAGGATCGCAGCCGGGGCACGATTCTCCGCCGGCCGGGTCTGCCGGTCGTCGCTCCGGCTTGGCGCAGTCAGCTTGGCGGAATAGGCTCCGATGGCTTTGACGTAGCCCGCGAGCTGCCAAATCTCATCAATTGTCATTTTGTGACGGAATGCCGGCATCCCATGCGGGCGCCCATCACGAATGGAAGCTGCAATCGAAACCATCGATGGCCCGTATAGCCACCATCCGTCCAAAAACGATGGCCCGGCCCCGCCTTCTCCGTCGCCGTGACATGATGCGCAGCCGAACCAGGAATAGAGGCGCTTGCCCTGGTTGAGGTCGTAAGCTGTCTCCTCATAGGGTTGGCCCAGCGCAAAATAAACTTCCGGCGGAGAGCCCGCTATGCCGTTCGGCATCAGGCGCAATCCCTCAAGTGCCGCCGATACAGGGGGGTCGACGCGGTATTGTCGCGGCTGCCGTAACAGACCCACAGTGGCCGCCACTGCGAGCGCAACGACAAAGAGACCAGCGATAGCAAGCAGCCTGAATGCTTTGCGTGAGAAAATTGGGCCTGAGAAAGTTGGGCCTGAAACAGTTGACGACATCGCGGACCTCTCACCCGGCGATCCTCAATTGATCGGCATCTGGCTCGGCCGGTTGAGACGTGCCGGCGGAAGCTTGTAGGAGGGCGTTTTCGCCCGATCCCACGACGGGATCGCTGTCAGAACCGATGTCCGGCGTTTTTCCCTGATCCTCCTGTCATTGGGTTCGGCCGGCAAAGTTTGCGCGAGAAATCAAACCGTCAAGGAACCGCATAGTTCCAATACCGTTCGAACTTTCCGCTCCTTCCGATTTTCCGCAAGCGCACCACCCAGCAATTAGGCAGCTGTCGCTGACGACAGATCTGGCGCAAGTTTCGCAAAATGGCGGCACTCTTGACGGCGCTTTTTAACTTGTACTGCTTGGAGTTCGATTTTTAAACTTGCAAAAGCGGCTTGGATTGCCGCTGCTGTGGTGCGCTGAGGAAGCTGCTATTCCGCCGCGACCCCTTTCACTTCGAGATAGGATTCCATTGAATCATCCATCGCCTGCAGCCACGGCGTATGGTGCAACGGCGCCATCGTGCCGGTCATCAGCGAGCGGTAGGCGTGGTCGCGGAAGCTCATGATGTCTTGCGCCTTGTGGTGCTCCCATTCCATGAAGGTCTGATTTGTCGCCTCGACGTCGAATCCCGGATAATCGGTCTGCTCCATCAACTCCTTGGTGTAGTCGCCCTGGAACCAGATCATCTGCTCGGCGTCTTCCAGCGTTTCCTCGCGCGCCCGCCATCTCCTGCCATGTTCCGCCATCACTTCTGCCGAGGGCAGTTCGATGCGGCCCAAGATGACGTCGCGCGCGAACCAGGCCTGCGCGTCGAACATGTTGAAGGTGTAGAATTGGTCCTGCATGCCGATATAGAACAGCTGCGGGTTCTTCTCCCAGACGACGCCCTCATAGAGCCCGTCCGGCCACATGCGGTTGGCGGTCTTGAGCTTCAGGTCCTCGGTGAGGAACGGGAATGAATGGAGGTAGCCCGTGCACAGGATGATGGCGTCGACATCCCTGGTGCTGCCGTCCTTGAAATGCGCGGTCTTGCCGACGACCTTCTGCAGCAGCGGCACTTCCTTCCAGTTGTCAGGCCATCTGAAGCCCATTGGCTTCGAGCGGTAGCTGGAGGTGATCGATTTGGCGCCGTATTTGTAGCATTGCGAGCCGATATCCTCGGCCGAATAGGAGCGGCCGATGATCAGGATGTCCTTGTCCTTGAACTCCATGGCGTCGCGGAAATCATGGCTGTGCAGGATGCGGCCATTGAAGCTCGAAAAGCCCTCGAAATAGGGAACGTTCGGTACGGAAAAATGCCCCGAGGCAACAACGACATTGTCGAACTCTTCGGAATAGGTGACGTCGTTGGTGCGGTCATGCGCGGTGACGGTGAACTTTTTCGTCGCGTCGGAAAAGGTCACCATGCGCACCGGGCTGTTGAAGCGCACCCATTTGCGCACGTCGGATTTTTCGACGCGGCCCTTGATATAGTCCCACAGCACCGCGCGCGGCGGGTAGGAGCCGATCGGGCGGCCAAAGTGCTCCTCAAACGTGTAGTCGGCGAATTCGAGGCATTCCTTCGGTCCGTTCGACCAGAGGTAGCGGTACATCGAGCCATGCACCGGGTCGCCATGCTCGTCGAGGCCGGTGCGCCAGGTGTAATTCCACAGGCCGCCCCAGTCGGACTGCTTTTCGAAGCAGACGATTTCCGGATTGTCCGCACCCTTGTCGGCCGCCGACTTGAAGGCTCGAAGCTGGGCCATGCCGGAAGGTCCGGCTCCGATGACGGCAACACGAGTTTTCATTGCGGGCCTCCCGGTCTCATTTCTCTAACGAAACAAATTTCACTGACAGGACAGTAATTGCCCGTTCGATGCTGTCAACAGGTCTTCTGCTGAAACCACGTTTCAGCAGATCGGATTTCAGCAAAACCGCTGATGGCGGAAACCGGAGAGCACGCCGTTCGACATAAAGTGGCTTGCTGTCGCAGTTGCACTCTGTATCCGCACTGAATATGTTCACCGTGAGTGAAATAAATCTGCAGAACGGGGTGGCAACATGGCAAAGAAAGCTTCCAATTTCAGGAATGGGGCAGCCGCCAAGGCCAAGCTGTCGCCGAAGGGTGTGGCAACGATCCGGACGCCACTGACCCAGGACCCACACGCTGTTCGCGACACCCGAGAAAAAGTCCTGGAGGTGGCGATCGGCCGCGAGGTGCGGGCGTTTCGCAAAAAACTCGGCATCACCGTCGCCGATCTTGCGGCTGCCACCGACATTTCTCTTGGCATGCTGTCGAAGATCGAAAACGGCATCACCTCGCCGTCGCTGACCACTTTGCAGGCGTTGTCGCGGGCGCTCGGCGTTCCGGTCACCGCCTTCTTTCGCCGCTTCGAGGAAGAGCGCAGCGCCGTCTTCGTTAGGGCCGGCGAAGGCCTCGACGTCGAGCGGCGCGGCACGCGTGCCGGCCACCAGTACAATCTGCTCGGCCATATCGGCTCCAACACCAGCGGCGTCGTCGTCGAGCCTTATCTGATCACGCTGACCGAGGATTCCGATGTGTTTCCGACATTCCAGCACGAAGGCATGGAATTCCTCTATATGCTCGAGGGCGAGGTTACCTACCGCCACGGCAACAATCTCTATCCTATGAAGCCCGGCGACAGCCTGTTCTTCGACGCCGATGCGCCGCACGGACCGGAAGTGCTGACAGTCCTGCCGATGCGTTATTTGTCGATCATCTGCTACCCGCAAAGCGCGGGTTGAACGCAAGCAGCCCCTCACCCGGATTACCAACCGAATTGCGAAGGGCAATTCGGGGCAATCCGACCTCTCCCCGAGGGGAGAGGAGATCGGCAGCGCCGGCGCCTACCTCTCTTCTCCCCAGCGGGGAGAAGGTGGCCGCGAAGCGGCCGGATGAGGGGGACCTTGTTTTAGTCCGGCCCGAAACCTGCTGACGTCGGGCTGCCGTCATCGAGCTTCGAAAGCCACTCGACCAGCGTCGCGCGGTAGCGTGTCAGGCCTTTGTAGTTGGCCAGCTCTTCGGGAAGGTCGCGGATGACGCGGTGCAGGCGGCGCGCCCATTTCGGCTGCGTCACCAGCTCATCCATCTTGATCAGATAGCAGCGGATCGGGAAGACGATGCCGTTCGAGCGCGGCAGCCGCCAGAAGCTCTGCAGCTCGACGCGCAGATGGACCTTGTCGCCGACATTTTCGGGCGTCACCGTCGCCCGGTCCGGACCCCATTTGTGATAATTTTCCGGACTGGTGTCGAGGCGCGGATTGATGGTCATCGTCCAGTTCAGGCGCCGCGCCGGCTTGCCTTGCTGGATGTTGGTGAGGAATTTTAGCGCCCGGACGAATATGCCCTTCTCATGCGCCAGCGGCACCGGCGCGTGCCACTCGAAGAAATTCATGCCGATGTCGAAATCGAGCGACCAGTCGGCCTGGGTGGTGACCATGCCGGCATCCATCCACAGATTGCCGTCGCGCTGGTCGAGGATGCAGAAATCGCCCTGTGATTGCCGCGTGATGTATTCCATCGGCCCATAGGGCAGCGTCGACACGTCACCGAAGGTGAAGGTGTCGTCGATGCCGAGCGGCCGGTTTGTCCAGCGCCATCTGTCGCCGTTGCGCGTCAGCGTGAAATGCTCGGGATAGCCTAAAGCCTGCTGTTCCATCAGAAGTTCGAGCAGGTCCCAGCCCGCCAGCGTCATGTGCGGCAGCGACTGACAGCGCAGCGGGTCCTCCGCCAGCACCAAAGCGCGGTCCTGCATCTCGGCGACATAGTGCTCGTCGACGTCGATCAGGTTTTCGAGCACGCTGCCCTTCGGCCCCAGAACATGCGGCTCGATGTTGACCGCATACATGTAGCTGTCTTCGTGGAACGGGAACGGAAACCGCCTGATGTGCTCCGGGCTGTTCTTGAAGGTGAAGTCGTCGCGGAACGTTTCCTTGCGAAAGGTGATGCCCAAGCTCGCCTCCTATCTTTCCAGCACCAGCGACCTGCCCTCGAAGCGGGACACGCAAGGCATGATCTTCTTGCAGGATCGGTGCTCTTCCTCGCTCAGCCAGTGGTCGTTGTGGATGAATTTGCCGTCATGCGCGACGACGTTGGTTTCGCACTGGCCGCAAACGCCACCGCGGCAGAGATAGGGCGGATCGACGCCGGCCGCCTCGATCGCCTCAAGCAGGCTCTGCTGCTCGTCGACGCGGATCATCTTGCCGCTGACCGCCAGCGTCACGTCGAACGGCGCGCCGGGCTGCGGGGCTGCGAAATGCTCGAAATGGACGGTTTCCGTCGGCCAGCCGAGGGCAGCGGCGCGGTCGCACACCCAGCCGATCATGCCCGACGGGCCGCAGACATAGAGATGCGTGCCGAGCGGCTGCGACGACAGCAGCCGGTCGAGCTCGATGCGCTCGTCGCGGTCGTCGTGATAAAGCCTGACCCGGCGGTCGTAGCGCTCTCTCAGCACATCGGCATAGGTGCCGAGCGAAGCGGTGCGGCAGGTGTAGTGCAGCTCGAAATTGCCGCCTTGTGCCGCCAGCTGCGCGGTCTGCGCCATGAACGGTGTGATGCCGATGCCTCCCGCCAGCATCAGGTGCTTCCTGGCGCGCAGGTCGAGCGAGAACAGATTGACCGGATAGCTGATCACCATCTCCATGCCGGGCCGGACATTGCTGTGCATGAACAGCGAGCCGCCGCGGCCGACATCGTCGCGGCGCACCGAGATCGTGTATTCGCGCGTGTCGAGCGGCGAGCCCATCAGCGAATAGGGGTTGAGCCTGGTCCGCTCGCCGTCGCGCATCTCCACCACAACATGAGCGCCGCCGGAGAACGTCGGCAAAAGCTGCCCGTCGCGCCGGCGGAAATGGAAGCGCGTGACCAATTCGTTGGCCGGGACGACATCGCTGACCACGACGTCGAGCTTTGTGGTGCCGGTGCTCATCGAAAGATCTCCTCCGTCGGAGGAATTTCGCTGCGGTCTTCCGCATTGATGCAGACGCCCTGGAACGCCGCGAGGCGCCTGGAATAGTGATCGCGTACCAGGAGAAGCAGGCCGCAATGCGAACAGGTCGCCGGCTGCGTCGTCACGTTCTCGGTGATGCCCTTGCAATGGACGCACTGGATGCGGCGCGCCAGCGAGCCGCGATGCTCGGTCTGGATCGAAGTGTGGTCGATGCCAGCTTCGAGCGCCACCTGCATGGCCTGGCCGATCAGCCCCTCGGTGCCGGCGAGATAGAGGCGCAGGCCCATATGCGCGTTGGCGAGAGTCTGCTTCAGCCGCGGCAAGGCGCTGGCGAAGGTAGGCCCCTGGTAGAACTGCGCCGGCTTCAGCGCCTCGAGCGCCGCGACATGCTTGCCGTCATGGCCTGGGATGAAGATGATGTGGGCATCGGCAAAGAAGCCGGAGGGCGCCTTGGCGGCCAGGTCCGATATCGCCAGCGCTCCCTCAGCATCCGCCACGAAAAGATGGTGCTTGCCGGGCTGCGGCGACAGGGTTCCGTAGACCGGCCGGCTGATGATGCTTTTCGCTGCCATTCTCCCAGTATGCCTCAGCCTTTCGCCGTGCGCTTGGTCTTCTTAGGATCATCGAATGGAAGCGGCTCAGCCGTTGCGCTGATGGCGCCGCTCTGGTTGCGGATCTCGAGCCTGGTGCCCTGGACGGCACAGTCGACATCGAGCCGGGCAATGCCCATCGATTTCTGGACCAGCGGCGAATACATGGCGCAGGTCACCACGCCGACCCTATTGCCGTCGCGATAGACCGGCGCGCCCTCGTCGGCCGGCTCCTTGCCTTCGAGCAGCACGCCGAAGATCTTGAAGCGCTCCTTGCCCTTGAGGCGGTAGTGCTCCTCGGCACCGCGAAACCCTGCCTTGCCGGGGCTGACGGTGAAGTCGAGGCCGAGTTCCCACAGCGTGTCGCCGGGGCCTTCGTTCTCGAACGGATATTTCTGCGAATTGTCGTAGGGGTAGAACAAGAGGTAGCTCTCGACACGCAGCATATCGAGCGTGGTGAACCGGCACGGGATGATGCCGGCGCTCTTGCCCTCATCGAGGATGGTGTCCCAGATCGTGCCGGCATCCTGGCCACGGCAGAAGATCTCGTAGCCGCGTTCGCCGGTGTAGCCGGTGCGCGAGATCATCACCGGAAAACCGAACAGTTGGGTCTGCATGTGGTGGAAATAGTTGAGGTCGCGAATGCCCGGCACATGCTTTGCCAGATAATCGACGGCTACCGGCCCCTGCAGCGAAAGGTCGTGCAGATTGTCGTCGAAGCGCAGCGACACGTCACGACCGACCGAAGCGCGCTGCAGCTCTTCATGGCCGGTGCCCGAGCCATGCACGACCATCCAGGAATTCGGCCCTATGCGGTAGAGGATGCAGTCGTCTGTGAACTTGCCGGCCTCGTTGAGCATGCAGGCATAGGCCGACTTGCCGGGATAGATCTTTTCGACGTCGCGCGTCGTCGCCAGGTCGATCAGATGCGAGGCGTGCGGCCCGGTGATGTGGACCTTCTTCAGGCCCGACACGTCCATCAGGCCGGCCTTGGTGCGGATGGCAATGTATTCCTCGTCCGCGTCCTTGTCGTAGGTCCAGGCGGTGCCCATGCCGCTCCAGTCTTCGAGCTTCGAGCCGAGCGCCCGGTGGCGGTCCGCAAGCGTCGAAAATCTCCAGGATGCCGTCATCCACTCGTCCTCCGTTCGAAAATCCTAGTCGTCCCCGTCTGCCCTGTGCGGAGGCCGGAGCGCTTGCCGAATATTGATCGCAAACACCGGAGCCCTGCAATACCCGCAAGCAAATAATTTCATTGTCAGGCAAAATTCGGCGCGGAACAAACGGTTAAGCGGACGTAAAAGTGGCTTGACAATTCCAGAATTCGGACGGAACTTGTGAAAAAAATTTCACTCTCTTGAAAGAGAGCGATGGAGGGGAAACGATGTCCAACCTGCAGCAGCGCATCGAAGCACTGTACCGTTCCGACGTCCGCGGAGCGGTGCTCCTGATCGTCTGCCTCTGGGCGACGATCCTCTTCGTCCTTGTGATGACCTGGCCATACATCCCTGACATGGGGATAAAGCTCGTGGTCACCGTCGCTGCCGCTGCCGTGCTGATCTTCAATACGGCCGCCATCCTGGCGATGGTCAACCACTACAAGGAAGACAAGGACTTCATCTACGGGCTCGACATTAAGCACGCCGACGCCTTCCGCAACCGCAAGTCCTAAGGGGAGAGAGCATGTCGCGCTATACACCGCCGGAACAAAGCAAAGCCGGACAGGTTTTCGACATCGCCGTCGTCGTGGTCGCCATTTTCGTCGCCCTGTGGCTGCCGCTGAAGCTCGGCCTAGCGGGGGCTGCGAAGTCCATCGACGCGCTCGACGCCAAGACGTGGGAAGCGCTTGGCCAGAACGCGACGATGGCGTCGATCTGGGAGAAGCTCGGGTACACACCGGAGACCGCCCATGACATCATCCAGAACCGGTTTCACTACGTCATCGACTGGCCGACGCTGATCATCATGGCCGCGGTTCTGATCGGCTATTTCGTTTTCCTGTTTCGCGCATCAGACCGTGAATATCGAGACGTCATCAACGAAAAGTTCGACGACAAGTAAGACAGGCAAAATCGGGGAAGCGTCGTCATGTGGATCGCACTCTCTTACGCATCGTGGGGTATCTCGATCGTGCTCGCGCTGTGGATGCTCTACGACTGGTTCAAGGTCGACACGACTTTTTCTGAGGAGGTTCTGACCTCATCGCGTGAAGGCGATCTTGAAGCCGTGTCCGAAAAACACCGGATCTGAGTGGGGGTCGAATCATGACGATCGCGCTTGAACCAGCAGTGCAAGAACCAGCAGCACAAGGTGACAGGGTTTCGCTGCTCAGGGTGCTTGGCCCGGCCCATGTCTGGGCGCTCGGCGTCGGCATCGTTCTCGTGGGTGAATTCACCGGCTGGAACTTCGCGGCGGACAAGGGCGGCGCACTGGCGGCGCTGATCGTCTGCTGGGTTGTCGGGCTGCTCTACACGTCCGTCGCCATGATCGATTCCGAGGTCACCTCGACCGTCGCTGCCGCCGGCGGCCAATATGCACAGGCAAAGCACATTGTCGGGCCGCTGATGGCGTTCAACGTTGCGCTGTTCCTGGTCTTCGCCTACACCATGCTCGAAGTCTCCGACGCCATCCTGCTCGGCGATACGATTGTAGCCAAGGCGGGCGTCGAGGGGCTCAACCACAACGCTTTCATAGCCGCCACCATCGTCGTGCTCGCATGGCTGAACTATCGCGGCGTGCTGATGACGCTCAATGTGAACTTCGTCATCACCGCGCTCGCCTATGTCTCGATTGTCATCCTGTTCTTTTCGGTAAGCCCTTGGACGCAAGGCGCCGTGTTGAAGCTGAACGAGCTGGTGACTCCCGGCAACGCCCTGCCCTATGGCTGGATCGGCGTCATTGCCGCGTTCCAGTTCGGCATATGGTATTATCTCGGCATCGAGGGCACCACGCAGGCAGCCGAGGAGGTGCGCTCCCCGGCGCGCTCGCTGCCTTATGGCACGATGGCTGGCATGATCACGCTTTTGATCGCCGCAGCCATGACCTGGTATGTCTGCGCCTCTATGATGCCGTGGGAATATCTCGGCACCACCTATTATCCACTATGGGACGCTGCCAAGCTGACCGGCAGCCCATTGCTTGAAAACCTTTTGTTCATCGCGACGCTGCTTGCGGCGCTGGCATCCGCCAATGGCTGCATCAACGATGCGGCGCGCGCCTGGTTCTCGCTCGGCCGCGATCGCTACTTGCCGAGTTGGTTCGCGGCCGTGCACCCGAGATACCGCACCCCCTATCGCTCGATCCTGTTCCTGCTGCCCATCGCGCTCGCCTTCGCCTTCATCGCCGACCTCAACCAGGCGATCACCTTCTCCATTCTGTCGGGTGTGCTGCAGTACACCTTCATGAGCATCAACATCATCATGTTCCGCAAGAAATGGCCGCTCGGCTCGATCCGTCGCGGCTACACGCATCCGTTCCATCCGCTGCCGGCCATCGTGCTGTTCTGCCTTTGCGTGGTCACCTTCTTTGCAATTTTCCTCGGCTTCGGCTCGCAGCTGATCGCGATGGTGGCGTTCTACTTCCTGATCTCGCTGTGGTTCCATTTCTACCGCTACAAATTCGTGCGCCGTGGTGCCCAGTTCACTATGCCGTGGCCGAAACCGCAGGGATATTAGAGCGCTGCCCGTCCGATTCGACGCTAAAGGACGCTCTAACACTTTCAGTTGGCGCATGATCCTTTCGGGAACCCGATTCCGTTTCCCGGGTCATGCGCTAAGCGAAGTAGGAAAGCCGGCACTTTGCGGGGCGTGTGTCGGCGTGACGAGGTGCGTTACGTGATCTCAGCATTGCTCGCCGGAGCCGTTGCCCTGGCACTCGTCCTCCATCTTGCCTGGCTCGTGCGCGCCAGCCGCAGCAGGTCGTTGGCCGCGCTTGCCGCTGATGAGGCCAGCGTCCGAGCCGTCATAACCGACGCGGCCAATATATCGGACGGCACGGCCGGCGTCGTCACCTGGGCCGGCTCGTGGAATGGCCGACGGGTTCAGGTGCGGACGATTATCGACACGCTGGCGACGAGAAAGCTTCCGACACGCTGGCTCAGTATCTCGATCACCGAAAGAGTCGCGGTATCAGGCACCTTCGACATGATGATGCGGCCGGGTTCGCCGACCACCTTCTCCAACTTCGATCATCTCGACCACACGCTGCCCAAGGCCACAGGCTTTCCTGCCGAGGCGGTGCTGCGGACAGATCGCAAGACGGTAGACTTCCCGCTAGATATCGTCGCGAATCACCTCGATATGTTTGCCGACGGCCGCGCCAAGGAACTGTTGATCACGCCAAACGGCGTGCGCATTGTCTGGTTGTTGGCGGAGTCCGAGCGGGCGCGCTATGGCGTGTTCCGGCAGGCTGAATTCGGCGACTCCAGATTTGATCCAGTGCTGATCGAAAGACTGCTGGCGTCGGCATCCGCGCTTCGCGACGCCATCAACCATGCCGAACGGCGGGCCGCATGATCAGCCAGACCACCTCCCCCGCACCGCCAAATCCGTATTTCGTCCTCGGCGCCGCGATTGTTTTGCCGGCAAGCGGACATGTCGTTCTGGGGGTGCCGGTTCGCGGCCTGCGGTTCCTTTTCTTCATGGTGATCCTGGCATGGGTCACAGCCAAGATCGCGCCGCCCGATGCCAGTTTCATCGGCCACCACGCCGGAGGTGTGCTGATCTATGCTCTGTCGATCCTGGATGCCTATAGAATCGCCCGCATCCGCTATGCCAAATGGGTTCACAGCACCCGCCAGCACATCGACAACGCCAGCGGCGATGTGCGAGCCGACATGTAATGGCAGGAAAAAAATTTTCATACCAATTGAATTCTCAAGATTCATTCGATACACCTCCAAGGGAACAAACCTCGGGAGCCTGACATGTGCGGAATCGTCGGACTGTTTTTGAAGGACAAGTCGCTCGAGCCCCAGCTTGGCTCGATGCTTTCGGAGATGCTGATCTCGCTCAGCGATCGCGGTCCGGACAGCGCCGGCATCGCCATCTACGGCTCGCCGTCGGGCAACGAGGCCAAGATCACCATCCAGTCGGCAAAGCCGGAGCACGATTTCCGCAACCTTGACGCCGAACTCGCCAGGGCAATCGGAACGCCAGTGAACATCGCAGTAAAATCGACGCATGCGGTCGTCAGGACGACGCCCGACAAGATCGATGAAGTGCGCGAGACCATCCAGGCGCTGCGCCCCGAGATCCGCATCATGGGCGCCGGCGACGTCGTCGAAATCTACAAGGAAGTCGGCTTGCCCGAAGCGGTCGTCAATCGCTTCGACGTGCGCAGCATGACCGGTACGCACGGCATCGGCCATACCCGCATGGCGACGGAATCGGCGGTGACGACGATGGGCGCGCATCCGTTCTCGACCGGCGCCGACCAGTGCCTGGTGCATAATGGCTCGCTGTCCAATCACAACAATGTCCGCCGCGAGCTGATCCGCGAAGGCATGAAATTCGAAACCGAGAACGACACCGAAGTCGCGGCCGCCTATCTCTCCTCGCAGATGGCGCATGGCAAGAACCTCGGCCAAGCGCTGGAAGGCACGCTGAGCGACCTCGACGGCTTCTTCACCTTCGTCGTCGGCACCAAGAACGGCTTCGGCGTGGTGCGCGACCCGATCGCCTGCAAGCCCGCCGTCATGGCCGAAACCGACCAGTATGTCGCCTTTGGCTCGGAATATCGTGCGCTCGCCAAACTGCCCGGCATAGACAATGCGACGGTCTGGGAACCCGAGCCCGCAACCGTTTATTTCTGGGAGCATTGAGTTCATGCCGGCAATCAATCTCTCCAAGGCACTCGACCAGAGCCATGCGTCACGGATCTTCGACCTGGCCGAGATACCGCTACGCGAGCTCAATCGGGCGCTTCACAATTTGACCGCCCGTTCGAACGAGACCGCCTGGGAAGTGCTCAATCCGAAAGGCAGCCATTCCGTCGCCGTCGGCGTCGACCAGCCGGTCACCATCGATGTCCGCGGCAGTGTCGGCTATTATTGCGGCGGCATGAACGACGGCAGCGCCATCACCGTGCATGGCTCGGCCGGACCTGGTGTCGGCGAGAACATGATGTCGGGCTCGATAACGGTCAAAGGCGATGCCAGCCAGTATGCCGGCGCCACCGGCAGGGGCGGACTGCTGGTCATCGAGGGCAATGCGTCGTCGCGCTGCGGCATTTCGATGAAGGGCATCGACATCGTTGTCCATGGCAATATCGGCCACATGTCGGCCTTTATGGCGCAGTCCGGAAATCTGGTGGTGCTGGGCGATGCCGGGGACGCACTCGGCGATTCCATTTACGAGGCGCGACTTTTCGTGCGCGGCAAGGTCGAAAGCCTCGGCGCCGACTGCATCGCCAAGGAGATGCGGCCCGAGCATCTCGACTTGCTGCAGGGCCTGCTCGACCGCGCCGGTGTGACCGGCGTCAAAGCGGCGGAATTCAAGCGTTACGGCTCGGCGCGCACGCTCTACAATTTCAACATCGACAACGCCGACGCGTATTGAGGCTCAATGACTTATCGCAACCCGCCGACGACGCCGCGCAAATCCGCGACCTTCGACGACTACACGCTTTCCGAGATCCGCCGCGCAGCGGCGACCGGCATCTATGACATCCGCGGCGCCGGCGCCAAGCGCAAGCTGCCGCACTTCGACGACCTTCTGTTTCTCGGCGCCTCGATTTCGCGCTATCCGCTCGAAGGCTATCGCGAACGCTGCGACACCAGTGTCGTGCTGGGTTCGCGTCATGCGAAAAAACCGATCGAGCTCAAAATCCCGATCACCATCGCCGGCATGAGTTTTGGCTCGCTGTCCGGCCCGGCGAAAGAGGCATTGGGCCGCGGCGCGACGCTGTCCGGCACCTCGACGACCACCGGCGACGGCGGCATGACCGAGGAAGAGCGCGGTCATTCGAAGACGCTGGTCTATCAATATTTGCCATCGCGCTACGGCATGAACCCGCGCGATCTGCGCCGGGCGGATGCGATCGAGATCGTCGTCGGCCAGGGCGCCAAACCCGGCGGCGGCGGTATGCTGCTTGGCCAGAAGATCTCCGACCGGGTCGCCGAAATGCGCACGCTGCCGAAGGGTATCGATCAGCGTTCGGCCTCCCGCCATCCCGACTGGACCGGGCCCGACGATCTCGAGATCAAGATCCTGGAGCTGCGCGAAATCACCGACTGGGAAAAGCCGATCTACGTCAAGGTCGGCGGCGCGCGGCCCTATTACGACACCGCCCTTGCGGTGAAGGCGGGCGCCGATGTGGTCGTCGTCGACGGCATGCAAGGGGGCACTGCCGCAACCCAGGAAGTGTTCATCGAGAATGTCGGCCAGCCGACGCTTGCCTGCATCAGGCCGGCAGTGCAGGCGCTGCAGGATCTCGGCATGCATCGCAAAGTTCAGCTGATCGTTTCCGGCGGCATCCGCAACGGCGCCGATGTCGCCAAGGCGCTGGCGCTCGGCGTCGACGCGGTGTCGATCGGCACGGCCGCACTTGTCGCGCTCGGCGACAACGACCCGCGCTGGGAGGCGGACTACAACGAGTTCGGCACCACCGCCGGCGCTTATGACGACTGGCATGAGGGACGCGACCCGGCCGGCATCACCACGCAGGATCCCGAACTGATGCAGCGGGTCGATCCGATCGCCGCCGGACGGCGACTGGCGAATTACCTGAAGGTGATGACGCTCGAAGCGCAGACGATTGCGCGCGCCTGCGGCAAGAACAGCCTGCACAATCTTGAGCCCGAGGATCTCGTCGCACTCACGATCGAAGCCGCCGCCATGGCCGGCGTGCCGCTGGCCGGCACCAACTGGATACCTGGGAAGAACGGCTTCTAAGACGTCACAACAAATTCCGTAAGCGAGGAACTATAAATGGGGAACGATCTCGCCGCCTTTGCCAAAGGGAAGGGCGTCAAATATTTCATGATATCCTACACGGACCTGTTTGGCGGGCAGCGCGCCAAGCTAGTGCCGGCGCAGGCCATCGCCGACATGCAGAAGGACGGTGCCGGCTTTGCCGGCTTTGCCACCTGGCTCGACCTGACCCCGGCGCATCCCGACATGCTGGCGGTGCCGGATCCGGATTCGGTCATCCAGCTGCCGTGGAAGCCGGAAGTCGCCTGGATTGCTGCCAATTGCATGATGGACGAAAAATCGGTCGAGCAGGCGCCGCGCAACACGCTGAAGCGGCTGATTGACGAGGCGGCCGGCGACGGCATGCATGTCAAGACCGGCGTCGAGGCCGAATTCTTCCTGATCTCGCCGGACGGCAAGACGATTTCCGACGAATACGACACCGCGTCAAAACCCTGCTACGACCAGCAGGCGGTGATGCGCCGCTATGACGTCATCGCCGAGATTTGCGACCACATGCTGGCGCTCGGCTGGGGCGCCTACCAGAACGACCATGAAGACGCCAACGGCCAGTTCGAGATGAACTGGGCTTTTGACGATGCGCTGGCCACCGCAGACAAGCATTCCTTCTTCAAGTTCATGGTCAGGTCCGTCGCCGAAAAGCACGGCCTGCGCGCGACCTTCATGCCGAAGCCATTTCCCGGCCTGACCGGCAATGGCTGCCACGCCCACATCTCGGTGTGGGACAAAGACGGCAAGACCAATGTCTTTGCCGACAACGCCCTGGAGCTTGGCCTGTCGGCGAAGGGCAAGAATTTCCTCGGCGGCATCATGAAGCATGCCTCAGCACTTGCCGCGATCACCAACCCGACGGTCAATTCCTACAAGCGCATCAATGCGCCGCGCACGATTTCGGGCGCAACCTGGGCGCCGAATTCGGTGACCTGGACCGGCAACAACCGCACCCATATGGTGCGCGTGCCCGGCCCTGGCCGCTTCGAGCTGCGCCTGCCCGACGGCGCGGCAAACCCTTATCTGCTGCAGGCGGTCATCATCGCCGCCGGCCTCGACGGCATCCGCTCGAAGGCCGATCCCGGCAGGCGCTACGACATCGACATGTACCAGCACGGACATACGGTGGAGGGCGCGCCGAAGCTGCCGCTCAACCTGCTCGATGCATTACGCGAGTTCGACAACGACAAATCGCTCAAGGCGGCGCTGGGTGAGGAATTCTCGTCGGCTTATCTAAAGCTCAAGCACCAGGAATGGAATTCCTATGCTTCCCACTTCACCCAGTGGGAGCGTGACCACACGCTGGATATCTAAAGCATCGGATCGAAAAGCGTGAAGCGGTTTCGGATGATTCCGATGCGTCAAGAAAGGTCCTGCGTGGCGCGAGCGACCTCGGAATAGATTTATGAAATACTCGATCTTCTCCCTCGCCCGCGCCGCATTTTCCGGCCACAAGACCTGGCAGCGCACCTGGCGCGACGCCAGCCCGAAGGACCGCTACGACGTGGTGATCATCGGCGGCGGCGGTCACGGCCTGGCGACGGCATGGTTCCTCGCCAGCGAGTACGGCATCAGGAATGTCGCCGTGCTCGAAAAGGGCTGGATCGGCTCCGGCAATGCCGGCCGCAACACCACCATCATCCGCTCCAATTACGGGCTGCCCGGCAATACCGGCTTCTACGAGCTGTCGATGAAGCTGTGGGAGCGCATGGAGCAGGATCTCAACTACAACACGATGGTCAGCCAGCGCGGCGTCATCAATCTCTACCATTCCGATGCGCAGCGCGACGCCTATGCGCGGCGCGGCAACACCCTGCGCATCAACGGCATCGATGCCGAACTCTTGGACCTGGCGGCGGTCAAGAAGATGATGCCGTTCCTGAACTTCGACAATGCACGCTTTCCCGTGCAAGGCGGCCTGCTGCAGCGGCGTGGCGGCACGGCGCGCCATGACGCGGTGGTCTGGGGCTACGCCCATGCGGCGAGCGCGCTCGGGGTCGACATCATCCAGAATTGCGAGGTGACAGGTTTTTCGCGCGACGCCAACGGCAAAGTGACCGGCGTCGAGACTTCGCGCGGCACAATCGGCGCTGGCAAGGTCGGCATGGCCGTCGCCGGCAGTTCGTCGCGGGTCGCGGCGATGGCGGGACTGCGCCTGCCGATCGAGAGCCACGTGCTGCAGGCCTTCGTTTCCGAGGCGATCAAGCCGCTGATCCCCAATGTCATGACCTTCGGCGCCGGCCATTTCTACGTCAGCCAGTCCGACAAGGGCGGACTGGTCTTCGGCGGCGACATAGACGGCTACAATTCCTATGCCCAGCGCGGCAACATGCCTGTGATGGAAGACGTCTGCGAGGGCGGCATGGCGCTTATGCCGATGATCGGTCGCGTGCGCCTCTTGCGCCAGTGGGGCGGCATCATGGACATGTCGATGGACGGCTCGCCGATCATCGACAAGACGCCGGTGGACGGGCTCTATCTCAATGCCGGCTGGTGTTATGGCGGCTTCAAGGCAACGCCGGGCTCGGGCCTTGTGTTTGCCCATCTTCTGGCCCGCGACGAACCGCACAAGGAGGCCGCGCGCTTCCGCCTCGACCGATTCCGGCGGGGCGCGATGATCGATGAAAAGGGCGTCGGCGCCCAACCGAACCTGCACTGAGGACGGTCCAAAAATCATGCGTATTGTCTGTCCCTTCTGCGGCGAACGCGAACTCGGCGAATTCACCTATCGCGGCGACGCCAAGCCGCTGCGTCCGGCGGCCGGCGGCTCGGAAGACGACGTCTTCGACTACGTCTATCTGCGCGACAATGTCGCCGGTGCGATGAGCGAACATTGGTACCATGGCGGCGGCTGCCGGGCCTGGCTGAAGATCACCCGCAACACGCTGACGCATGAGATTTCGTCGGTCGAGCCGGCGGCGGGCGTCGGGGCGAGGCAGACTGCAAAATGAGTATTCTTAGCCAACTCAGCGCCGCCCCTCATCCGCCTGCCGGCGCCTTCTCCCCGTATAGTGACGGGGAGAAGGGAGATGGCCGCAACCTCGGTGCTCATCCTGCTGCGCTGGAGATTGGCGAAACCCTCAGTGAAGGCGCCCTTCTTCCCGTCGCTATACGGGGAGAAGTGCCCGGCAGAGCGATGAGGGGCAGCGCGGCGTTCTTACATGAAGGCCGGCAATCGTGATCTCCAGTCAATCCCATCGTCTTGCGTCCGGCGGCCTCATCGACCGCTCGGCGCCGCTGAACTTTCGCTTCGACGGCAAAACCTTTGCCGGCTTTCAAGGCGACACGCTTGCCTCGGCGCTGATCGCCAATGGCGTCAAGCTGGTCGGCCGCTCGTTCAAATACCATCGGCCGCGCGGCATCCTGACATCAGGCTCGGAAGAACCCAACGCACTGGTCGAGCTGCGCACGGGGGCGCGCCGTGAGCCCAACACCAAGGCGACCACCGCCGAGCTTTATGACGGTCTGGAAGCCGCCAGCCAGAACCGCTGGCCGTCGCTGCGCCACGATCTGATGGCCGTGAACCAGCTGTTCTCGCCGATCTTCGTCGCCGGCTTCTACTACAAGACCTTCATGTGGCCGGCAAAATTCTGGGAGGCGATCTACGAGCCGGCGATCCGCCGCGCCGCCGGTCTCGGCCGGACGGCGGGCGTTGCTGACCCCGATCATTACGACAAGGCTTGGGCGCATTGCGACGTGCTGATCGCCGGCTCCGGTCCTGCCGGGCTGGCCGCAGCGCTCGCCGCCGGCCGATCTGGTGCCCGCGTGATCCTGTGCGAGGAAGATTTTGCGCTTGGCGGCCGTCTGCTTTCCGACGGCGGCACGATCGACGGTATGCCGGCGGCCGAATGGGTCTCCCGCACGCTGGCCGAGCTCGCCTCGCTGCCCGACGTCCGCATCATGAACCGCACGACGCTGTTTGGCGTCTATGACGGCGGCACCTATGGCGCCATCGAACGGGTCAACGATCACCTGCCCTCCCCGCCCGAACACCAAGTGCGCCAGCGGCTGTGGCGGATCGTGGCCAAACGCTCAATCGTTGCCGCCGGCGCTATCGAACGGCCGATCGTCTTTGCCGGCAACGACACGCCCGGCGTGATAATGGCTTCGGCAATGCGGACCTATGTCGCGCGCTATGCGGCGACCCCTGCGAGGCGGATCGCGCTGTTCATCAACAATGAGGATGGCTGGCGCACGGTCGAAACCGCGCTTGGCGCCGGACTGCAGATCGCCGCGGTCATCGATGCGCGTCCGGACGTGTCCGCCACGCATCGCGCGCTCGCCGCCAAAGCCGGCTTTGCCGTTTTGAACGGCTCCGTTGTCGGTGTCGAAGGCGGCAAGGACGGTGTCAGGAAAATCTCGATATCGCTGACCGGCGGCGCACGCGCCGAGGTCGAAGCCGACGGGCTTGCCGTTTCCGGCGGCTGGAACCCGGCGGTCGGGCTGACCTCATATCATCGCGGCCGGCCGAAATGGCAGGACGATATATCAGCCTTCGTGCCGGACAGCGCCCCTGCGGGCATGGTGGCCGCTGGTGCCGCCAACGGTGCCTTCGGCCTCGGTGCCTGCCTGCGACAGGGATTCGCCGCCGGTGCGGCGGCAGCGCACAGTGCCTCACACAGCGGCAATGCCGGCGCTCCGCCAATCGCTGACGACGAGGCTTTTTCGCTGACCCCCCTCTGGCATGTTGCCGGCAAAGGGAAAGCCTTTGTCGACTACCAGCACGACGTCACCGCTGCGGACATCGAACTGGCGCAGCGCGAAGGTTTTGAATCCGTCGAGCATCTGAAACGCTACACGACGCTCGGCATGGCCACCGACCAGGGCAAGACCTCGAACGTCGCCGGCCTCGCCATCATGGCGGCGGTATCAGGCAAATCCATCCCCGAGACCGGCACGACGATCTATCGCCCGCCCTATGTGCCGGTCGCCATCGGCGCCTTCGCCGGTCATCATCGCGACGAGAATTTCCATGCGACGCGGCTGACGCCGTCGCATCACTGGGCGGCCGAACAGCGCGCAGTGTTCGTCGACACCGGCCTGTGGAAGCGCGCGCAATGGTATCCGCGCGCCGGCGAGAAGGACTGGCTGGAATCGGTCACCCGCGAGGTCAAGGCGGTGCGCGGCGGCGTCGGCTTTTGCGACGTCTCGACGCTCGGCAAAATCGACGCGCACGGACCGGATGCCGGCGCGTTCCTCGACCGCGTCTACATCAACACCTTCTCCAGTCTCGCTGTGGGAAAAGCTCGCTACGGGCTGATGCTGCGCGAGGACGGCATGGTTTATGACGACGGCACCACGTCGCGGCTGGCTGAGGATCACTATTTCCTGACCACCACCACCGCCAAGGCCGGGCCGGTGATGCAGCATCTCGAATTCTGCCGGCAGGTGCTGTTCCCTCACCTTGACGTCCAGCTGACTTCCGTCTCTGACCAGTGGGCGCAATTCTCGATCGCCGGGCCGAAGACCCGGGACCTGCTTCGGGAAATCGTCGATCCGGCCGAGGATTTGTCGAATGAGGGTTTTCCGTTCATGGGCGCGCGGGAAGTCTCGCTTCGCGGCGGCATCAAGGCGCGGCTGTTCCGCATCTCGTTCTCCGGCGAGATGGCGTTCGAGATCTCCGTTCCGGCCCGCTACGGCGATGCGCTGGTGCGCAACCTGATGCTGGCCGGAAAACCATTCGGCGTGACGCCCTACGGCACCGAGGCGCTCGGCGTCATGCGCATCGAAAAGGGCCATGTCGCCGGACCGGAGCTGAACGGCACGACGACCGCCGCCGATCTCGGGCTCGGCAAGATGATGTCGACCAAGAAGGATTTTATTGGCCGCGTCATGGCCGGACGCGAAGCGCTGGTTGCTCCCGACCGGCAGGTCGTGGTCGGCATCAAGCCGACGGACAGAGCGCGCCGCCTGCGCTCCGGTGCGCATATCATTCCGAAAGGCGAGACGCCCGGCCCGGATAACGACCAGGGCTATGTCACCTCCGTCTGTTTCTCGCCGACGCTTGACCAGTGGATCGGGCTGGCGCTTGTCGAGCGCGGCCGCGAGCGCATCGGCGAGATCGTCCATGCGCATGATCCGCTGCGCGGCGAAAGCTATGACGTCGAGCTGTGCAATCCCGTCTTCTACGATCCGGATGGAGGGCGCCAGCGTGGCTGAATTTTCGTGGCTTCCCCGCAGTCCGCTGGAGCATGTCCTTGTCGTGGGCTTCTATGGCGCGCGCGACGTCGCGCCGGGCGTTTCGCTCACCGAGATTGGCAATTTCGACCTGATCCAGGTCATGGCGCGGCGCGGCAAAGGGGCGGAACTGGCAAACGCCGCCAAGGCCCGTTTCGGCATGGCGGCTCCGGATGTGCCGAAGGCAGTCAGCGCTTCGGACGTTACGCTCATCTGGTCGGGACCGGATCAGTTCCTCGTCCTGTCCAAGGGCGGCAAGCACGCGATGGACATTTTGAGCCAGGCGTTTTCGCAATCCGCCTCGCTCTCAGACCAGTCGCATGCGCGCGCCCTGATCAGCGTCTCGGGAACGAAGGCGTGCGCCATGCTGGCCAAGCTGTCGTCGCTCGACCTGCACCCGGCGTCGTTCCCGATCGGCGCCGCTGCCGCGACGTCGATCGACCATACCAGTGTCAATCTCTGGCGTGGCAATGACCGGCCGGATGGACGGGCGGTGTTCAATCTTCTGGTGTTTGCAACCTTCGCCGAGAGCCTGTGGCGCACGATGCTCGACGCCGCCGCAGAGTATGGCGTCGATATCGGGCATTCGGAGGAATTGGGGTAGCGGTTGCCTCTCCCCTTCTCTCCTTGTGGGAGAAGGTGGATTGGCGCGTAGCGCCAAGACGGGGGTGTTGGACGGAGTGCGGCCGATGCCAAGCTGGAGCACCCTCATCCGACCGAGCGGAGCCTGTCCTCGGGCTTGCCGGATGCAAGACCCGTGGGCTCGGCCACCTTCTCCCACAAGGGGAGAAGGGAGAGCCGCGCCCGGGCCGCCACCTTCGCCTTGCCAAATCCAGCCTTCCCAGCCTATTCTTGTTGCTAAAATAATTTCACGTACAGGCAAACTTGTTTCTCAAGACATAGGGTTGAGATGAGCCAGTCGCCCTACCCCGCCGTCGCAGCCGGACCGCCCCGGCCGAGCCTGATCCTGCGGCCCGGCCAGATCGCGCTGCCGGCCGGCATGGAGCGCTATTTCGTTCACGGCAATGGCGCGGTGCTCATCGATGTCGAGGCCGGCGATACCATCAGCGTACGCAACGTCGAAGGCGGCCAGGCCTGCGAGCTGCTGGCATGGGACAAGAGCGGCGCTACCGACGCCACCATTTTAGGCGAGAAATCGAACAGCAACGCCGCCGGCATCAAGGCGCTGCTGGCCGATGGCGACGACAGCCTCGCTTCCTTGCGCCGAGGGATCGAGCGACGCCAGGTGCAGCTCGACCAGGCAAAGGCGGTTCGTGTCTTCGGCGGCGCCACCCCTGCCGGCACCGAACAGAGTTTTGCCGTCGCCCGCGACGGGTCGATGCTGATCGCCGCCCCGGGCGGGCCGATGCTGGTCGACGGCCATGACACGGCGACGCCGCTCAACGTCATCGTCCGCCGCGCCACGATCCGTCCGGCGGCGAAGTCCAGGCTTGGCGATCCACTGGCCGACCCGGTGCTCGACCTGCGTGTCCATTCGGCGACCGCGGAAGCCTACTTCGTCAAGGCAGGCGACTATCTGCAGATCATCGATGTCGACGGGCGCCAATGCACCGACTTCCAGTGCTTTTCGGCGCGCAAGCTCGACAAGGGCAGCGACCTTCCGCTCGACGTGACGACGACCCGCACGCTGATGGGCTCGAGCTATCCGATGCCAGGCCTGCACTCGAAATACTACGACCAGGACATGGAGCCGCTGGTCGAGGTCGTGCAGGACACGTGCGGGCGGCACGATGCATTCGCGCTCGCTTGCGCGGCCAAATATTACGACGACATCGGCTATCCCGGTCACCCCAACTGCTCGGAGAATTTCAACCGCGCGCTCGCCGACAAAGGCGTCACCCCGCGCGCGGGCTGGATGGCGATCAACTTCTTCTTCAACACGGCGATCGACGCGCATGGCGTCATGGTGTCCGACGAGCCGTGGTCGCGGCCGGGCGACTATGTGCTGCTGCGCGCCTTGACCGACATCGTTTGCGTGTCGTCGGCCTGCCCCGACGACACGACACCGGCTAATGGCTGGAACCTGACCGACATCCATTTGCGGACCTATTCCGGCCAGCACAAATTCTCGCGAGCGATCGCCAGACGCATGACGCCCGATTCGGAACCGAAAATGACCCGCGAGACCGCTTTTCATTCGAGCTTTGCCAAACACACCCGCAACTTCGTCGAGTACAGGGGGTATTGGTTGGCTAATTCCTTCGCCAGGCAAGGCCCGATCGACGAATACTGGGCCTGCCGGCAGGCCGCCGTCATCATGGACCTGTCGCCGCTGCGCAAATTCGAGGTCACCGGCCCGGATTCCGAAGCGCTGCTGCAATACACGCTGACCCGCGACGTGAAAAAACTCGGGGTCGGCCAGGTGGTCTATTCCGCCATGTGTTACGAGCATGGCGGCATGATCGACGACGGCACACTGCTCAGGCTCGGCAAGGACAACTTCCGCTGGGTCGGCGGCGACGATCTTTCCGGCGAATGGCTGCGCGACATCGCGACGAAACTCGGCCTCAACGTGCTGGTGCGCTCGTCTACCGACCAGATGCACAATGTCGCCGTGCAAGGACCGAAGAGCCGCGACATCCTCAAGGAGATCATCTGGACCTCGCCGCTGCAGCCGTCGATCGAGGAGCTCGAATGGTTCCGTTTCGCCGTCGCCCGCATCGGCGGCGGCAACGGCATTCCCGTCGTCGTCTCGCGCACCGGCTATACCGGCGAACTCGGCTACGAGATCTGGTGCCATCCGCGCGACGCCGAAAAGGTGTTCGACGCCATCTGGGAGGCCGGCCAGCCGCACGGCCTGAAGCCGATGGGGCTGCAGGCACTCGACATGGTGCGCATCGAGGCCGGGCTGATCTTTGCCGGCTATGAATTTTCCGACCAGACCGACCCGTTCGAGGCCGGCATCGGCTTCACCGTGCCGCTGAAGAGCAAGACCGACGATTTCATCGGCCGCGAGGCGCTGATCCGGCGCAAGGAAAACCCGCAGAAGAAACTGGTCGGCCTCGACATCGACGCCAATGTCGCGGTCGGCCATGGCGATTGCGTCCATGTCGGCCGTGCCCAAATCGGCGAGGTCACTTCGAGCATGCGTTCGCCGGCGCTGAACAAGAACATCGCACTGGCCAGGCTTGATATCACCCATTCCGCCATCGGCACCGAGGTCGAGATCGGCAAGCTCGACGGCCACAGCAAGCGGCTGCCGGCGCGCGTCGTGGCTTTTGCCCACTACGATTCGCAAAAGACCAGACCGCGGTCCTGACGGCAGCATCCCCACATCTGCGATGTGCACAGCTTCACAAAACGCTTGACGTGAGAGCGTGACGCGTCAATCTTCACTCCCAAGAAAAAAATACTACTGAGCGGAAAACGCCTGAGGTCGTTCAACGCGTGCGTCGATGACGCATCGCGAGGTGTCGGCTGTCGCCGATGGGGAACATCAGAAATGGGGAATTCACGTAAATGAGCACGATAGTCTCTGCCTTGGTGCCGGCTGCCGAAGGGAAGCTGCACCGGAATATCGATTGGCGCGGCGCCTTCTGGGTGGCAAGCGGCGTTCCCGCCCTTGTCCTGTTTTCGATCGGCGGCATTGCCGGCACGACCGGGAAGCTGGCCTTCCTGATCTGGACCATGTCCATGATCATGGGCTTCCTGCAATCCTTCACCTATGCCGAAATCGCCGGCCTGTTTCCGAACAAGTCCGGTGGCGCCTCGATCTATGGCGCCACCGCCTGGCTGCGTTACTCCAAGTTCATCGCGCCGCTTTCGGTGTGGTGCAACTGGTTCGCCTGGTCGCCGGTGCTGTCGCTCGGCTGCTCGATCGCCGCCGCCTACATCCTCAACGCGCTGGCGCCGGTGCCGCTGTTTACCGACACCTCGCCGGAAGTCGCCGCCTATATCGCGGCTAATACTGGGGCGAGTGCCGCCGATGCCATCACGGCGGTGACGGCGGCCGCCACACCGGCGATCCGCAACTGGACACTCTACGGTCACACGCTGGGTCCGGTCTCCTTCACCTTCAACGCCACCTTCTTCATCGGCGCAGTGCTGATGCTGATCATCTTCTCCATCCAGCATCGCGGCATCCTGGGCACCGCCAATGTGCAGAAGTATATCGGCCTGTTCGTCATCATTCCGATGCTGATCGTCGGCGTCGTGCCGATCATCACCGGCCAGATCGACTGGGCGAATTTTTCGCCGCTGGTGCCACTCGCGGCCGCCTATGCACCCGAGCCCGGGGCGTGGAACATCGCCGGCTGGACGCTTGTTCTCGGCGGCATGTTCATCGCCGCGTGGTCGACCTACGGTTTCGAGACCGCCGTCTGTTACACCTCCGAGTTCAAAAATCCCGGCGCCGACACCTTCAAGGCGATCTTCTATTCCGGCCTGCTGTGTATGCTGCTGTTCATCCTGGTGCCGTTCACCTTCCAGGGCGTACTCGGCTTGAACGGCATGCTGGCGACCCCGATCGTCGACGGCTCCGGCGTTGCCGACGCACTGGCCAGCATGGTCGGCGGCGGCCAGCTGATCCATAGCCTGCTGGTGATGCTGATGATCCTGGCACTGGTGCTGTGCATAATGACGGCGATGGCGGGTTCCTCGCGCACGCTCTATCAGGGCTCGGTCGATGGCTGGCTGCCGCGCTATCTCAGCCATGTCAACGAGCATGGCGCGCCGACGCGGGCGATGTGGACCGACCTGATCTTCAACCTGGCCGTGCTGGCCATCGCCTCGGCTGACGCGACCAGCTTCTTCTTCATCCTCGCCGTGTCGAACTGCGGCTACATCATCTTCAACTTCCTCAACCTCAATGCCGGCTGGATCCATCGCATCGACAACGGCCATATCGCGCGGCCGTGGAAGGCACCGAGCTGGCTGCTTGGCCTCGGCGCCATCTTTGCCTATGTCAACATGATCTTCATGGGCGCCGGCGCCAAGGTCTGGAACCCGATGGCGCTGTGGGCAGGGCTGATCACGGCTGCCCTCATCATCCCGGTGTTCTGCTTCCGGCATTACATCCAGGACAAGGGCAAATTCCCTGACCACATGCTGGCTGATCTCGGCATGACGTCGTCCGATCTCGCCGTCAGAAAGGCGGGAATCTTGCCCTATCTGACGCTGATCGCCGGCGTGGTGGTGATGCTCCTCGCCAACTGGCTGTTCGTTATTTGACGACCGCCTCAAGGATCGAGCGCGCGATAATTCACTCCGCTTGGGTTCCTCGCCCCCACGAAAAGTGGGGGAGAGGTGGCTCGGCGAAGCCGAGACGGACCTCTCCCCCGCTTCGCCGGGGCGAGGAACTCCGATTGGCACCGATGACCCGCCGCCGAGGCGGGTTTTTCGTTTCTGGGCCTAAAGCGCGTCGCGTTTGACCGGCCTCATGCGACGCGCTTTAGGTTGTTTTTATGCATGTCGTTATCGCAAAACCGCTGCACACTTTGCGCGACATGCATTATCCGGCGGATCGCTCAATCGATCTTTATGAACACGCCCTTGGTGTTGAGATACTCGTCGAGGTGTTCGGCACCACCCTCGCGGCCGTAGCCGCTCATCTTGTAGCCGCCGAAGGGCATGGCCGGATCGATGACGTGATAGGTGTTCACCCAGACCGAGCCGGCGCGGATTCTTCGCGACAGCTGGTGGGCGGTGGCGACATTGCGGGTGAAGACCCCGGCGGCAAGCCCGTAGGGTGTGCTGTTGGCCCGCTCGATCGCCTCGTCCAGCGTGTCGAATGGCAGCGCCGAAATGACCGGCCCGAAGATCTCCTCGCGCGCGATCTTCATGTCGTCCGAAACGCCGGCAAAGACCGTCGGCGCGACGAAATTGCCGGCGGCCAGTTCCCCCTCCATTAGGCGTGTGCCGCCGGTGACGAGGGTCGCGCCCTCCGCCGTGCCGGCTTCGAGATATAAGGCGACCCGCTGCAGCTGCTTTTCGGAGACGAGCGGACCGATTTCGGTCGCCGGGTCGATGCCGTCGCCGATCCTGAGACTTTTGGCATAGGCCGCCAGCCGTTCGACGAACTCGTCATGGATGACGCGTTCGACGAAGAGGCGCGAGCCGGCGATGCAGATCTGGCCGGAATTGGCGAACACCGACATCGCCGCCACGGGCACCGCTTTGTCGAGATCGGCGTCGGCGCAGACGATGACCGGCGACTTGCCGCCGAGCTCCAGCGAGACGCGCTTGAGGTTGCCGGCCGACGCCCGGACGATCGACTGGCCGGTTGCCGTCGAGCCGGTGAAGACGATCTTGTCGACGCCCATATGCTCGGCAAGTGCCGCGCCTGCCTCGGCGCCGGTGCCGGTCACGATGTTGACGACACCTGGCGGAACGCCGGCCTCGTTCATGAGGTCGGCGATCAGAAGCGGCGTCAGCGGCGCCTCTTCCGAAGGTTTCAGCACCACCGTGCAGCCGGTCGCCAGCGCCGGCCCGATCTTCCAGGTCGAAGCGGCCGTCGGTGCGTTCCACGGGATGATGGCGCCGACGACGCCGACCGGCTCCTTGCGCGTGAAGGAGACGATTTCGCCCGGCAGCGAGTTCTCGATCGTCTCGCCGTGCAGGGACGTTGCCATGCCGGCGTAGTAGCGCAGCATACCGATGACGCGGTTGCGGTTGGCGCGGGTGCGCACGATCGGCATGCCCATGTCGGTCGTGTCCGAGCGGCTGATCTCCTCCCAGTGCTTTTCGAAGAGGTCGGCGATCCTGAGCAGCAGCACCTGCCGCTCATAGGGCTTGTATCTGCTCCACGGCCCGTCGAGGGCCCTGCGCGCCGCGGCCACCGCCAGCTCGACATCCTGGCGGTCGCCGCGCGGCACTGTGGCAATGACCGCGCCGGTGGCCGGATTGCGGGTCTCCATGGTGCGGCCCGAGCGGGCGTCGACCCAGGCGCCATCGACGAACATCTGGCGGTGGCGTCCGTCGATCGGCTGGCGCAGCGCCGCCGGTGTCTGAGCTACGGTCATGACGGTCCTCTCCAGCGCTCCTGCCGGTGGGCGGATTTAACCCCTCGACGTCACATCTGCCAACAGCTCTATTCGGCGGCCAAAGCCAGTCGCGGCCTGTCGTCGTTTTCTGCCAGCTCCGGCTCGACCGCCTGCTCCGCATCCTCGGCCTTCTTGCGCTCCCTGCCGAAGAACAAGGCATAGCCTGCCGGAAGGACGAGGATGGTGAGCACGGTGGCGACGAGGATGCCGCCCATCATGGCATAGGCGAGCGGACCCCAGAAGACGCCGCGCGAAATCGGGATCAGCGCCAGGACCGCCGTCAGCGCGGTCAGCATGATCGGCCGGAAACGGCGGACCGCCGAGCCGATGATGGCCTCCGAGCGTTCCATGCCGGCCGCGATATCCTGGTCGATCTGGTCGACCAGGATGATCGAGTTGCGCATGATGATGCCGAGCAGCGCGATCACGCCGAGGATGGCGACGAAGCCGAACGGTGCGCCACTGATCAAAAGTGCCGCCGCCGCGCCGATGATGCCGAGCGGACCGGTCGCCAGCACCAGCATCGCTTTGCCGAAGTGCTGCAGCTGGATCATCAGCAGCACGACGATGACGGCCAGCATGATTGGAGCCTTCGCAGCAATGGAGGCCTGGCTTTCGGCCGAATCCTCGGCGCCGCCCTGGATCTCGATGTTGTAGCCGGGCGCCAGACCGTCGCGCAGGCCTTGCATCTCGCTGTACATCTTCATGACGACATCGTTCGACTGCACGCCATCCGGCAGCGTGGCGCGCACGCTGATGGTTGGCAGGCGGTCGCGCCGCCATTCGACGCCTTGCTCCAGCACCGGGACGACCTTGGCGACCTGCGACAGCGGCACGAAACCACCGAAATCCGTCGGGACAGAGACGGAGTCGACCGCCGACAGCAGGTGGCGGCTCGCCTCCGGTTCCCGAGCGACGATCGAAACGGTCTCCTCGCCGTCGCGGAAATCATCGAGCGGCGCCCCCGACATGCTTGCCTGCAGTATCTGGCGGATGCGCTGCGAGGTGACGCCGAGCGCCCGGGCGCGATCCTGGTCGATCACCAGCTTCATCTCCGGCACCGGCTCCAGCCAGTCGTCGTGAACGGCGCCGAGCAGCGGATTTGCCTGGAACTTCGCCTTCACCTCGTCGGCGATGCGGCGCACCTCCTGGCGATCCGGGCCCATGACGCGCATCTGCACCGGCCAGCCCGTGGGTGGCCCGAGGAACAGGCGGTCGACCTTGGCGCGGACCGACGGGAAATCCTCGGCCAGAATGGTGCGCAGCTTGACGATCAGCCGTTCGCGGGCCGGTTCGTCATTGGCCATCACCAGAAGCTGGGCGAAGTTCGGATTGCGAAGCTGCTGGTCGAGCGGCAGGAAGAAGCGCGGCGCGCCCTCACCGATATAGGTGGCGATGAAGCGCTTGTCCTTGTCGTCCATTATCCTGGTTTCTAGCGCCTTGGCCTGCGTCTCGACTTCCTTGATGCTGGTGCCCTCCGGCAGCCAGAGGTCGACAAGGATTTCCGGACGCGATGACTGCGGGAAGAAATTCTGCGGGATGAACTGGAACGCCCACAGGCTGGTTGCGAAGGTCACCAGTGTCATGACCAGCACGATGATGCGGTGGCGCACGGACCAGCCGACGGTGGCGCGAAGCCGGCGGTAAAATGGCGTATCGAAAACATCGTGATGGCTGCCGGCGTGTTTTCGCTGCTTGAGAATCATGTGACCAAGCCACGGCGTGAAGTAGACCGCCACGAACCAGGAGACGACCAGCGCGATGCCGACGACGTAGAACAGCGAGCGCACATATTCGCCGGCTGTCGAAGCCGCGAAGCCGACCGGGATGAAGCCGGCGGTGGTGATCAGCGTGCCGGTCAGCATCGGGAAGGCCGTCGAGGTGTAAGCGAAGCTCGCCGCCTCGATCTTGACCATTCCTTCCTCGAGCTTGCGTTCCATCATTTCGACGACGATCATTGCATCGTCGACAAGCAGGCCGAGCGCGATGATCAGTGCGCCAAGTGAAATGCGCTGCAGATCGATGCCGATCTCGTACATGATGGCGAAGGTGGCGGCCAGAACGAGCGGAATGGTGATCGCGATCACCAGGCCCGAACGCCAGCCGATCGTCAGGAACGAAACGACAAGCACGATCAGCAGCGCCTCGCCGAGCGCCGTCATGAACTCGCCCACCGCGTCCCGCACGACTTCCGGCTGGTCGGCGATCTGATCGACCGAAACGCCGTAGGGCAAGGCCTCTTCGAAGCGATGATAGGTCGCCTCGACCTCCTTGCCGACATCGGTGACGTTGAAGCCCTTGGCCATGACGACACCGACCTGGACACTATCGTGGCCGTTGAAGCGGTATTTGCGCTGATAGGGATCTTCGAGACCCATGGTCACGGTTGCGATGTCGCCGAGGCGCGTCACCTGATTGCCGGCGCGCAGGCGAAGTTCGCGGATGTCGGCCGCCTCCGTCACGTTGCCTTCGACCGAGATTCGCACCGAACGCTGGCCGGTATCGACCGAGCCTGCCGGATCGACATTGTTCTGGCCCTTGATCGCGTTCTGCAGATCGGTGAGCGTCAGGCCACGCTCGGCGAGCACCTTGGAGGAAACGTCGATATAGAGTTTTTCCGGCTGGTCGCCGATGATCACGGCCTTTTCGACGCCGGGCGTCGTCAGCAGCATGTCACGCGCCTGGATGGCTAATTTCTTCAGCTCGGGATAGCTGTAGCCGTCGCCGCTGATCGAATGCAAGGTGATGAAAGTGTCGCCGAACTCATCGTTGAAGTAGGGCCCGAGCAGCCCCTGAGGCAGCTCATTGGCGATGTCGCCGACCTTCTTGCGTACCTGGTAAAAGGCATCCGCGACCTGCGTGGGATTGGTGTCGCCTTCCACCTGCAAGGTAATGATGGCGCTGCCGGCGCGCGTGTAGGAACGGACGAAATCGAGATGCGGCGTTTCCTGCAGCTTGCGCTCGATTTTGTTGACGACCTGGTCCTCCATCTCCTGGATCGAGGCCCCCGGCCAGACAGCCTGGACGACCATGACGCGGAAGGTGAAGTCCGGGTCTTCCTTCTGGCCCATGCGCATCAGGCCGAGCGCACCGGCAACGATGATCAAGCCGAACAGGAACCGCGCAATGCTCGGGTGCCCGATTGCCCAGCGCGAAAGATTGAAGGGCCGCTTTTCATTGGTGTCGGTGGTCATAGCGCCAGTCCATTTGTCTGATCGTCAGCGCACGCACACGGCATGCCCACGGAGCTTCTAATGCTGGCTTCCGGGCGGCGAGGCTTTCCGAGCGGAGAGACACTCATCGCGGTGGGACGCGAGGATCGATGTGGGGGTTACATCGACCTGACGTCTCGACAATCGGGCACCTGCCGCCCGGAAACCATGAACCGCTTGACCGCGCGGCTTGCGCCGATGCGAGGAAAAGCCGGTTTAATTTGCTTGGCCGTCAGCGCACGCGCTTGACGGCATCGCCATCATCGTCCGCCGATGCGGACTGTTGCGCCGCATCGCCGGTCAGCTTGACTTTTAGATTTTCGGCCATGAATTGCGTGCCCGCCGCAACAACGACATCGCCGGGGTTCAATCCTTCGGCAACATGCACGCCGTCGGCGGTGAACTCGGCGACCTTGATCGGACGCGAATGGACGGTCTCGCCGTTGCGGTCCACGGTCCAGACGATCTGCTGGCCATCTTTTTGCGCCAGGGCGCTCAACGGGATCGATACGCTTTGCGGGCTGCTGTTGGCCGCCGAAGCCTCGATGTTCGCGGTCATGCCGAGAAGCACGCGAGGATCGTTGGGCAGGCTGACGCGAACGGCAAAGGTACGCGACTGCTGATCGGCGCTGCCGGCGACTTCACGGACCTTGCCGTCGAGCGTCAGCGCATCGTCGGACCAGAAGCTTGCCTTGACATTCTTGCCCGGCTTGAACTGGGCGATATCCATTTCCGGAACGGCGATCAGCACTTCCTTTTCGCCATCGACGGCAACCGTCACAACCGGCGTGCCGGAGCCGACCACCTGACCGATATCGGCGGCGACTGATGTGACGATGCCGTTCCTGTCCGCCTTGAGGTCGGCGTAGAGGACCTGGTTTTTCGCCTGGTCTAGCGCTGAGCGAGCGGAATTTCGGGTAGCGACCGCCTGATCATAGCTGAGCGTTGCCTGTTCGAGCTGCGATTTCGATGCAAAGTTCTTGGCAAACAACTGTTCGGCACGACGGCGGGCAAGGCCTGTCGTCTCGACCTGCCGTTCGGCCGCCTCGAGGCTGGCCTCGGCGCTGTCGACCGAAAGGTCGTAGTCGGCGGGATCGATGCGGGCCAGAACGTCGCCCGGCTTGACGCGCTGGCCGATATCGACCAGGCGCTCGGTGATCTTGCCGTTGATGCGGAAGCCAAGGTTCATCTCGGTGCGGGCGCGCACCGATCCGGAGTAAGAAAGCTCTCGGGTATCGTTCGCCTTGGCGATCTCGACGACCTTGACCGGCCGGACGATGTCCTTGACTTCCACGTTTTCTTGCGAGCAGCCGGCGAGCCCAAGCGCCGCGACGACGACCAGAGCCGGACCAATGGCCGGCAGCCTGTTCATGATGGATCTGGACAAAGGCACTTGCGTACTCCCGAAATGGATATGGATTGTCGACGACCGGCGGACGCCGCCGGTCATTTCTTCAAGGCCCTGATCGCAAACTCGATAAGCTCATCCGGCATCGCGCGGTTTTCTTTGGCGAGACACTGGGCGACCATCTGCGGGTGACAGAGGGTAATGATGGCGGCGCCGAAGCATCGCGAGGCGACTTTCGGGTCCTGGTCGGCAAACTCGCCGGTTGCGATTCCCTCGCTGATCACCTCTTCCACCAAGCCGCGGATCCTTTCGATGTGCTTCTCGATGACATGCCAATCGCGTTCGATGGCAACGATCACCATTTCGTGCACCTTCTCCTGGTCGAGCATGGTGTCGCGGGTCCACTGATAATGCGTTTGCACGTAGCGGCGAAGCCTTTCGCTGGCCGTTCCGGGACTATGGCAGGCGTCGTAGGTCAGTTGGTAGCAGGTAGCGAGCATACGGCCGCAAACGGCCTGGTGGATCTCAACCTTGGAGGCGAAGAACCGGTAGATGTTGGCCGTCGACATGCCGAGTTCACGCGCTATGTCGGCGACATTGGTCTTGCCGTAACCGTAGTGGCGGAACAGCCGCTCGGCGCAATCGAGGATGCGCGCGACATTCTCCTGTCGGACCACGTCGACCGCCTTGTCGAGGGTATCAAGGGTATTATTCATCGTGTTTCGTTAGCTCAATTACGAGTGACGAATTTTGAATTTCGTCACTCGTAATTCGAAATCGCCCGCCTGTCAACTGCGACATTATCCGTCTTGGGCGACTGGTGACATCTGTTGACACAACTTGGGCGTGAACAACGTTAATGAAGCCTGCTGCGGGCCGTGCACGGGCCACCCGCCAGGCTCAGGTGATCGGGCGCCTTATTTTATTCAAGACGTGCTCCATTTTATTCAAGACGTGCTCCGCGGCGCGCAGCAATGCGTTATCATCCAAGCCGCGGAAAGGAGAGTTTGGATGACCGTGCTGCGCATCGTCTCGAATATCGCCACAGACAGCATTCCGGATGTTCGGAAGTTCTATACCGACCTGTTCGGGCTCGATGCTGTCATGGATCACGGGTGGCTCGTCACGCTGGCGTCCAGTGAAACAACCATCCCCCAGATCAGCATCGCCAGCGAGGGCGGCTCAGGCACCCCGGTGCCCGATCTGTCGATCGAGGTCGACAATGTCGACGCGGTTTATCTTCGCGCAAACGAGATCGGTTGCAGACTGGTCTATGATTTGACCGACGAACCGTGGGGCGTAAGACGTTTCTTCATTGCCGACCCGACCGGCAAACTGCTCAACGTGCTCTCGCATCTTCGCTAGAGGTTGTTCTGCAATGCAGGACATTGCCAACCGTCCAAACATTCAGCCGAACGACTGAAACGGGCCCGCGGGTCATCGGAGGAAACCATGAGCAGAACAATACCATTTCATTTCGTCGATGTCTTCGCGGTAGAGCCGCTGACGGGCAATTCACTTGCGGTGGTCGACGGCGGTGGCGAGTTGGCGCTCGAGCTCATGCAGAACATTGCACGTGAGTTCAACCAGTCCGAGACAACCTTTGTGCTACCGGCGACCCGGGAGGACGCCGACTGGAAGTTGCGCTCTTTCACGCCGAAAGGCGTAGAGGTTTTCGGTGCAGGCGGCCACAACACGTTGGGGGCCTGGTGGTGGCTCGCTGCAGCGGGACGGCTCGATCTGAGCGATGGCCCAACACGGTTTCATCAACAGATCGGCGACTTGGTATATCCATTGGCTATCTGGCAAAGCCAAGGGAAACTCGAAAAGGTCATTATGCAGCAAGGAGTCCCGGTGGCCGGCCGGCAGCTCTCAAACCTTGGCGCTCTTGCCAAGGCACTCGGCCTTGACGCTGAAGAAATGGCGGCCGACGTCGTGCCTTGCCAGGTGGTCTCGACTGGTGCTGCCCATCTCCTGGCGCCGATCCGCGATCGCGAAGCCGTCGACCGGATTTCGCCGGATGCCAAGCAACTTATCGACCTGCTCAACGAGGTTGGCGGGGAAGGCTGCTACGTCTTCTCACTCGATCCACGGCAGCCTGGAGCCACAGCGTATGCACGGTCTTTCAGCCCGACTGTCGGCATCTCCGAGGACCCGGCAACCGGTACGGCGGCTGGTCCGCTCGCCGCACATCTCGTTGCACACGGTCTTGTACAGCCCGGCGTAATCAAGATCGAGCAAGGCACGGCGCTCGGACGTACCAGCATCATCGAGGTAGATGTAGATGCCGGCTCAGTGAGCGTCTCTGGACGCGGCATCGTGGTGGCGAGCGGGGCGTTTTCGATCTAGTCGAAGGTGTAGTCCGGTGGCCGCGCAGGCAGCGAACCTGTGCCTGTCCCACAATGGTCGCAGCAGGTGGAGCCCCGCCATTTGGCGCGGCTGTGCGGATGGCGTGGTCTGCCACTCGCCTTCGGCCTGGATTCGCTTAGGTAGCCGATTTGTTTAATCTGTTCAGGCTTTCGCCCAGTATGACAAGCGCGATGCCAAGCAGCGCAATGTCCTTGATCAGGAACTGACCGGCGGGACCGAGCGCGGGGAAGCCCAACGCAGGCTCCCAGATCGGCAGGGCAACCATGATCGAACAGGTGACCAGGAAAATCAGGGTGGCCAATGCCCCGCCGGCGACACCGGCGCGCGCCGACCAGGGAGAGGCAATCAGGAGAAGCGCGGTCGCGATCTCGACGACGCCAAGCACATAAGAGGCACCGGCTTCACCAAATACCGGATACATCCAGGCGAGCCAGGGCGTGCCGCCGATCAGCGGCCTCAACGCCTCGATCTCAACAGCCGTGAACTTCATCCCGCCGATCATGAGAAGCGGCATTATGACCCCGGTCACGGCGAGGATCCGCCCGGCTTTCCTGACCGCGGCGGCTTTTCGCGCCCATGGCCGAGGAAGGGTCTCGTCTTGACCTTCAGGCTCTGATGTTCTGAGAACCGGCATGAGTTTCCTCCTCCAACCGCCAATTGCACCACCCGCGCTGTCACGATCGCTCGACCCCGATGCGCTGCTCAGTCCGGCTTGTAAGGATACGAGTGATGCTCGTGAGCGATGATCCAAAGGTCATCTTCCTTCCGTAGCCCGACGGTAAGCCGGAGGCGGGTTGCCGGGTCCTTTTCAAGCTCTTCCCCGGTGCCGCACCGCAGCAACGCGGTTGCAAAAGCAACCCGGTCGCCCGCCGTGACATCCAGCCGCTCGATCGCGAAAACGCCGCCCTGCTTGAAGTGCTCGAAGAACGGGCCCCAGCTATCCCGGTAGGCCTCAATTCCCCTGAGTTCGTTCGGGGGTGGGACATCGAACATCACAAGGTCCGTCGCGTGATCCGCAATGATTGTCTCCAGGTCTTGCTGCTGCACGGCATTCGCCCAACGCTCGATGAGCGCCTGGATGTGTGCCTCGGCGTCGCGCTCCGTGTTCTCCATTGCAATGCTCCTCCTGCTGATCTTCCTCCGTCGAGTTGGTTCTGTATCGAGGACGATCGGGAGGCGCTCGACCCGACACTGAGTGATCTTGTTTGCTCCGTTCAGCCGGTCCGGCTGCTGCGAGGCAATCGCAGGAGCGATCCGCCAAGGCCGGAAGGTCACGGCATTGAAGAGCGGGTGGTTGTTCCCCGATAAGATGGAGATACGGGCTCACGACTGGACGCCGGGCCCAAGCATCGAACGGCGAACAACCATGAGCGAGTATATCGGGCTCGACATGTCGTTGAAAGAGGCGGCACTTTCTGTGCGGCGCGATCGCAAGCGGATCTGGCGCGGTGCACACTTTTGCGCGACATGCATTAGAGCGACACGTTTCATCCCGCCGCTGTGCGAATGCAGCGCAAATCACGCGGGCCGCTACGAGGGATATTTTCCCTTTTTGCGCGCGCGCTCGAAGCGGCGGTTGCATTCGCGACGCGCGCGATCGCAGGCGTTGTCCAGTTTGGCGGCGGAGGCGTATCCCTGTATTGCGAGTTTTCCGGTCACGACGCCATGACCGTCATGGTGCAACCGATAGTAGCATCCGGCGGCTTCAGCGTGCAGTCGATCCAGAGACGATAACAAGGCCGAGAGCGGCTGTCCCGGCAAGCAAGAGTAAGCTCTTCATGTGTTCTATCCTCGATTTTGGATTACCTCCGCGACTGCGGAGTAATCGGAACACAGCTATGTCGTCGGGCACGACTGAAAGGTTCATTCATGCTGGATGCCAGCGGCCACTGGCTCAAAGCTGCGGCGCACTGGCCTTCGCCATCTCCCTCAGCCTGAACTTCTGGATCTTGCCGGTTGAGGTCTTCGGGATTTCGGCGAAGGTCACCGCCTTCGGCACCTTGAAGCGGGCGAGCAGCGCACGGCAGTGATCGATGATCTCGGCTTCGGTCGCCATCCCGCCCGGCTTCAGCTCGACATAGGCGACCGGGACCTCGCCCCATTTGTCGTCGGGCCTGGCGACGACGCCGCAGGAGGCGACGGCAGGATGCTTGTAGAGCGCCTCCTCGACCTCGATCGAGGAGATGTTCTCGCCGCCGGAAATGATGATGTCCTTGGAGCGGTCCTTGAGCTGGATATAGCCGTCGGGATGCCTGACACCGAGGTCGCCCGAGTGGAACCAGCCGCCGGCGAAGGCCTCGTCGCTCGCCTTGCGGTTCTTCAGATACCCCTTCATGACGATGTTGCCGCGGAACATGACCTCGCCGATCGTCTCGCCGTCGGCCGGCGTCTCCACCATCGTCTCGGGGTCCATCACCGTCAGATCCTCGAGCGCGGCATAGCGCACGCCTTGCCTGGCCTTCCTCGCCACCCTGAGACCCTTGTCGAGCCCGTCCCACTCGCCATGCCATTCGTTGACGACGGCCGGGCCATAGGTCTCGGTAAGGCCATAGAGGTGGGTGACCGCAAAGCCTGCATCGGCCATGCCCGACAGCACTGCTTCCGGCGGCGGTGCCGCGGCCGTGCTGAAGGTGACCGTCTGCGGAAATTGCCGCTTGTCCTCGTCCCTGGCATTGACCAGCACCGACATCACGATCGGCGCGCCGCACAGATGGGTGACGCCATGATCGGCAATGGCGTCGTAGATCGGCTTCGGCCGCACCCAGCGCAGGCAGACATGGGTGCCGACCTGCACGGCCAGCGTCCACGGAAAGCACCAGCCATTGCAGTGGAACATCGGCAGCGTCCACAGATAGACAGCGTGCTTGCCCATGGCGGCATGGATGGTGTTGGCGTAGGCCATCAGCGCCGCACCGCGATGGTGGTAGACGACGCCCTTGGGATTGCCTGTCGTGCCGGAGGTGTAGTTGAGCGAGATCGCGTCCCATTCGTCGTCCGGCATCGACCAGGCGAAATCGTCGTCGCCACCCGCGACAAAGCCCTCATAGTCGAGCGTGCCGATCCGCTCGCCCTTGGGATATGGGGCGCCGGCGGCGTATTCGGGATCGTCATAGTCGATGACCAGCGGTTTTACCTTAGCCAGCGCCAGCGCCTCGCTGACGACATTTGCGAATTCGCGGTCGACGACAAGCACCTTGGTTTCGGCATGGTCGAGCTGGAAGGCGATGACCGCGGCATCGAGGCGGGTGTTGAGCGAATGCAGCACCGCCTTGGTCATCGGCACGCCGAAATGCGCTTCCAGCATCGGCGGCGTGTTGGACAACATCACGGTGACGGTGTCGCCTTTTCCGATGCCGCGCCTCTGCAGCGCCGAGGCCAGCTTCAGCGACCGCCGCCAGAAATCACGATAGGTCGTGCGCTGGCGACCATGGATGATAGCGACATGGTCGGGAAAGGTCTTTGCCGCCCGCTCCAGATAGCTGAGCGGCGTCAGCGGCTGGTGGTTGGCTGGATTCCTGTCGAGATCCTGTTCGTAGGGATTGCCCATCCTGTCCTCCCGTGGCGCATGTCCCCAAAATCGGAATCGATTTTCGAGGCATGCGCAAGATCAAAGTGTTACAGTGTCCTTTGCGCGTCCGAAAGGACGCGCGGCGCTGCATATCTGATCGAGACCTTCCACCCCACAGGCTTCCGGCCCGTCACCACCAACGATGTCACGATAGGGCGCATTTGGCACAATGATGATCTAGATAAAGCAAGCGAATGGGCATCGTTTACCCTCGCTCGGTTTGACTTTTGTCGAGAGCCATGAATAATGTCAGCGAGGAGATGGCATGGCGATCCGACCGGCAGAACAGCTTATTCACAAGGCCGCCTGGCTCTACTATGCCCATGGCTTGCGCCAGGACCAGGTGGCCAGCCAGCTCAAGATTTCACGAGCCTCGGTCGCCATGTATCTGCGCAAGGCGCGCGAGACCGGCATCGTCAACATCTCGACCTCGACCCAGCTTTTCACCGACGATGTCCTGGCGCGCCAGCTTGAAGACGCATTCAAGCTCGATGCCGTCTGGATCGCGCCGGAAAACGGCCATGTCGCCGATCCGTCGACCGACATCGCGGTGCTGGCGGCAAGCGTCTTTCTCGAACTGATCAAGAAGGGCGATCGCATCGGCGTCGCCTGGGGACGGACCATCTATACGATCGCCGACATCATGTCCTATGCCGATCTGCAGGATGTGACCGTGGTGCAGCTCTGCGGCAATCTCGGAGCCCCCTACTCCTACCGGCCCGACCAATGCACCATGGAAATCGCACGCCGGCTCAACGCCAAGGGGCTCAATTTCTATGCGCCGCTGGTGCTGACGACGGAAGAACTGGCGCGCGGCCTGCGCGCCGAGCCGGTGATCCGCGAGCAGCTATCGGGCATTAGTGAATGCAACCTGGCGCTGTACTCGGTCGGCACCGTCGACGCTGACAGCCACGTCGTCAAATGCGGCGCGCTGACGGCGAGCGAAATGGAGGTGCTGCGCCGTGCCGGGGCTGCCGGCGTCATCGCTGGGCAGATCATCGACGCGCAAGGCAAGGCGCTCGACTGCAGCTACAACCGGCGGATCATTTCGGCGGAGCTGTCATCGCTGCGCAAGATCGAAAAGCGCCTCGTGGTGGTGCAGGAGGACAGCAAGTTCGGACCGCTGGTGGCGGCGATCGCAGGTGGGCTGTGCACGCATCTGGTAGTCGGCGCACGGATGGCGCGACGGCTGCTCGATCATGCCGGGCCGGCGGCGGAAAAGGTCGCCTAGACACGCAAAACTCCGCCGCGGACGCATTATCATCAAGGCGTCGCGGCATTCCTGTTTCACAACGAGCAAATCGGACGAAGCGAACATGAAGAACCTGTGGAATGACGGCGACGCGGAGAAGCTGGTTGCCGACTATGCAAAAAAGGGTGTGGCCCGCGACCTGGCGCTGCGCGTCTATACGACCAGGCTTCTGGGCGGCGAACCGCGGCTTGTCCTGCATGGCGGCGGCAACACATCCTGCAAGACAAAGGCCACCGATCTCGTCGGCGACGAATGGGACGTGCTTTGCGTCAAGGGCAGCGGCTGGGACATGGGCGTCATCGAGCCGCAGGGCCTGCCGGCGGTCAAGCTCGGCGCGCTGCTCAAGGCGCGGTCGCTCAAAAAGCTCTCCGACGAAGACATGGTCGCCCTGCAGCGGGTAAACCTCATCGATCCGTCTTCGCCGAACCCTTCGGTCGAGACGCTGCTGCACGCCTTCCTGCCGCATAAGTTCGTCGACCATACGCACTCGACCGCTGTCCTGGCCATCGTCGACCAGGACGACAGCGAGGCGCTGAGCAGGAAGGTCTTCGGCAACAAGATGGGGTTCGTGCCTTATATCATGCCGGGCTTTGACCTGGCGAAGGCGGCTGCCGATGTCTTCGACGCCGACCCGACGGTCGAGGGCCTGATCCTCGACAAGCATGGCATTTTCACCTTTGGCGACACCGCCAAACAGGCTTACGACCGGATGATCCATTATGTGAACGTCGCCGAGGATTTTATCGCCAGCCACGGCAAGCCGCGCACTGAAAAAGCCGCCTTGCCGGCCAGGCTGGCGAAGCCTGCGGATATCGCGCCGCTGCTGCGCGGTGCAGTGGCGGTGGCGCGCGGCGAAGGCCGCTTCGACCGCATGATCAGCGATTTCCGCACCTCGGAGGCGATCGTCGATTTCATCAATTCGGCAAAGATCGCCGACTATGCCGGGCGCGGCGTATCGACACCCGACCTGTCGATCCGCATCAAGACCGGACCGATGGCGCTGCCGGCGCCCGACGCGGACAAGATCGGCGACTACAAATCAGTCATCCGCCAACATGTCGAAACATTCGCCAAGGACTATCGCGCCTACTTCGAAACCAACGACGCGCTCGACGATGTCAAGCGCACGATGCTCGACCAGATGCCGCGGCTGACGCTGGTGCCGGGACTCGGCATGTTCGGCCATGGCCGTACGCTCAAGGATGCGAAGATCGCCTCCGACGTCGGTGAAATGTGGATCGAGGCGGTGCGCGGAGCCGAAGCGGTCGGCGATTTCCGTCCACTGTCCAAAGCCGACCTGTTCCCGCTCGAATACTGGTCGCTGGAACAGGCCAAGCTCGCCTCCAATAAGCCGAAGCCGCTGACCGGCCAGGTTGTGCTGGTCACCGGCGGCGCCGGCGCAATCGGTGCCGCCACCGCAAAGCTGTTCGCCGATAATGGCGCCCATGCCGTCGTCGTCGATCTCGACGCGTCAAGGGCTGCCGAGGCAGCAAAAAAGGCAGGCAACAGTTCGATCGGCATCGGTGCCGACATCACCGATCCGGCGCAGATGCGCGCTGCGTTCGACAAGGCGGTCACCGTCTACGGCGGCCTCGACATTCTGGTCTCGAATGCCGGTGCGGCCTGGGAGGGCAGGATCGGTGAGCTCGACGACGCCACTTTGCGCAAGAGCTTCGAGCTCAATTTCTTCGCCCACCAGTCGGCGGCGCAGAATGCGGTGCGGATCATGCTCGAACAGGGCACCGGCGGCGTGCTTCTGTTCAACACCTCCAAGCAGGCAATCAATCCGGGTCCGAAGTTCGGCGCCTACGGCATACCGAAGGCGGCGACGCTGTTCCTGTCCAGGCAGTATGCACTCGACTACGGCGCCCATGGCATCCGCTCGAATGCCGTCAACGCCGACCGCATCCGCTCAGGGCTTTTGACCGACGCCATGATAGCCAGCCGCTCGGGCGCGCGCGGCGTATCGGAGAAGGAATACATGGCGGGCAACCTGCTCGGCCAGGAAGTGACAGCCGAAGACGTCGCCCAGGCCTTCCTGCATCAGGCGCTCGCCGATCGGACCACCGCCGATGTGACGACGGTGGATGGCGGCAACATCGCGGCGGCGTTGAGGTAGGCTCAAGAACAGTCCAGACGCAAAAAGAGCGGCCCGAAAGCCGCTCTTTTCTTCTGCCTGCGATAAAGAGTTATTTCGCGTTCGGGTTCGGCATCCAGGCCGGCATCGCGACATCGGCATGGGCGAACTGCGGCAGCTTGGCCGAGAGGTCTTCCATGTTCTTGATGTCCTTGTCGATCAGGTCCTTCTGGGTGATCAGCGTCGGCGGCACGATGACGTTGTGGCCGGGGTCTTCGCCGGCCAAAAGCTGCGCCAGCGCGCGCACCGAAACCTGGCCGACGACAGCCGGATTGGTGGCGGCGGTTGCCGCCCAAGCGCTGTCGGGCTCGCGCATTGCGGCGATGTCGGAGGTCGAGATGTCGGCCGAATAGATCTTGATGTCCTGGGACAGACCGGCCTCGTCGACGGCGATCTTCACGCCCTTGGCGAATTCATCATAGGGCGCGAACATCACCTTGATGTCGGGGTTGGCCGACAGCACCGAGCGGGCCTGGTTGGCGACGGAATTAGCGATCGGATTGTCGAGCGTGCCGAACATCGCAGCCTCGTTGATGCCCGCATATTTCTTCTTGAAGTCGACCCAGGTCTCGTTGCGGCGGTCGAGCGGCGCGATGCCGGCGACATAGACGTAGCCGGCCTTCCAGCTCTCACCATTGTCCTTGACAGCCTGTTCGAGCGCGAGGCGCGCGAGGTCGCGGTCGGACTGCTCAATCTGCGGTATCTTGGGGTTTTCGACATTGACGTCGAAGGCGACGACCTTGATGCCGGCGTCGACCGCGCGCTGGGCGGCTTCCTTCATCGATTCCGTCAAGCCGTGCTGGATGATGATGCCCTGGACGCCGAGCGCGATGGCCTGGTCGACCATGTCTGCCTGAAGGGCGGCGTCCTGACGGCTATCGAGGACGCGCAGATCGACACCGAGCGCCTTGGCCTGCGCTTCGACACCGGACAAATAGGCCTGGAAGAAGTCACCGGTCGAGAGATAGCGGACCAGCGCGATCTTGACGGCGCCGGGTTTGTCGAACGGCGCCGGCTTGTCCTGCGCCATCGCCGGGACCTGCATCAGGAGAGCGGCGCCGGCAAGCCCAAGCGCTGCCTTCCCCAAAAGTCTTCTTGTGATCTTCATGTTGTTTCCTCCACTTGTTGAACTCAAATTTCAGCCGGTCGAAATCCTATCTGTCGAAATCCTATCTCTTGCCCCTACCGGAAAGGGCGAAGGTGAAGACAAGGGCAACCACGAGAACCAAGCCCTTGATGAAATCCTGCGTGTAGTAGGGCGCGTTCATCATCGTCAGGCCCTGCAGCAGCACGCCGACAAACACCGCACCGACGGCCGTGCCGAAGGCGTTCGGCTTGGCGGCGCCGAGGACCGCGTAGCCGATGAGCGCCGCCGCTACGGCATCGAGCAGGAGATTATTACCCGAGGCGATGTCACCGCGTCCAAGCCGGGCAGCGAGCAAAATGCCGCCGATCGAGGCAAAAACCCCTGAAATAACGTAGGCCCAGATTTTGTATGCCTTGACAGGCGCGCCGGCGAGCTCGGCAGCCCGTTCGTTGCTGCCGACCGCATACATCATACGGCCGAAACGGGTGTATTCGAGAAAGAACCAGATCAGCACCGCAAGCACGAGCAGGACGACCACCGAAACCGGGATGAGGTTGGGGATGAAGAAATCGAAGCGGTGGCGGCCAAGCGCCAGAAAGCCAGCGCCAAACGTGCCGTTGGCGACCGAGCCATCAGGCATCGTCATGCCGGTGGCGATCGAGCGGCCCTCGGTCGGGATTCGCTGCAAGCCGACGAGCAGGAACATCATGCCGAGCGTCGCCAGAAGGTCCGGTACACGCATATAGACGATCAGCCAGCCATTGATGAGGCCGACGATGACGCCGATCGCGAGACAGGCGACAACCGCGACGACGGCGTTCTGCTCCAGCACCACCATGACATAGGCGGCCGCCATCATGGCGCTGGTGGCGACGGAGCCGATCGACAGGTCGAAGCCGCCGACGACCAGGGTGGCGGTGACGCCGAGCGCCAGCACGCCGGTGATGGCGACGGACTGAAAGATGAAGACGGCGCTCTGCGGCGAGACGAAGCCATCGGCGGCGACGGCGAAATAGGCAATCAACCCGAACAGCAGAACGATGAAGCCATAGCGAATGGCATGGTCGCGCGCCGCTGCCATCCTTACCCAACCCGAACTCATGCCCTCTCCGTTCCACGTCCCATGATCTGCCCGCCCTTTACGCTGCGCTGTGCAACGGCCCGCCCGCCACTTCGGCCAGCAGGCGCTCGAGGTCGATATCGGCATTGCGATGTTCGCCAACGATTGTCTGCTCCGACATCACCAGGATGCGGTCGGCGGTCTCCAGCGCTTCGTCGAGTTCGGTGACGAACAGCAGCGTCGCACGGCCGTTCGCGCTCGCCCGCAGCTTGGCCGCGATATCGCGCCTGGCCGAAATGTCGACGCCCTGAAACGGCTCGTCCAGGATGAACAGTTTTGCGGCCTGCGAAATCCAGCGGGCGACCATCACCTTCTGCTGGTTGCCGCCGGAAAGGGCCGACATTTCGTCCTTCTCCGAGCGGCAGACGATGCCCAGCTCCTGGATCTGCCGGCGGGCGGTGGCGCGCTCGATGCGGCGCTTGAGAACGCCCAGACGCGACATCCGCCTGTGGAACGGCAGGCTGATATTTTCCTGGATGTTGAAGTCGCCGACGATCCCGTTTTCGCCCCGGTCCTTGGCGACGAGAAACACGCCGGCGGCGATCGCCTCGCCTGTCGAACCCGGTGCATAGGGTTTGCCGCTCAGCATCATGGTGCCGGACAGCGGCTTGCGCACGCCAAACAGCGTCTCGGCGAGCGCGGTCTTGCCGACGCCGACGAGGCCGGTGATGGCAACGACTTCGCCGTCGCCGAGCGTCAGCGAGATCGGCCTGGCGCCTTGCGCAATGCGCAACCCGTCGATCGTCAGGACAGGCCTGGCCGAATTCCTGGCGACGATCCGGTCGAGGTGGATCTTGCGGCCGAGCATGGCGTTGACCGCGCCTTCATAGTCGAGCGGCTTTCGGTCGAAAACGCCTGAGATGACGCCGTCGCGCATCGAGACGATCCGGTCGGCAAGCCGCCTGATGTCCGACATGCGGTGCGAGATGTAGAGGATTGCGACGCCGTGCTCGCGAAGCCTGTCGAGCAGCGCGAAAAGCCGGTCGGCCTCGGCGCTGGACAGAGAGGACGTCGGCTCATCGAGGATCAGCACTTTCGGCTGATGCGCCATGGCGCGGGCTATCGCCACCATCTGGCGGTCGGCCAGCGAGAGATCGCTGATCCGGGCTCTCAGGTCGATGGCCAGCCCCATGCGGTCGGCAACCGCCTTTGCCTCGCGACGCACCCGGCCCGGATTGAACAGGACCGGCGCGCCGCTGCCGCTCAGCCTGTCGAGCGTCAAATTGGTGGCGACGTCGAGGTCGGCTACGACACCATCATTGATGTTTTGATGAACGGTGACGACACCGGCGCGTATCGCCTCCGCCGGCGTATTCGGCGCGAAATCCTGGAGCGCAAAGTCCTGGGGCGCGAAGTCGTTGCCGGCAAGGCTCATCGTGCCGCCGCCGCGCTCGTAGACGCCGCTTATGATTTTGACGAGGGTAGATTTGCCGGCGCCGTTGGCGCCCATCAGCACGGTCACTTCACCGGCATGCAAATCGAGCGAGACGCCGCCAAGCACCTCGATATGGCCAAAGGACTTCCTCAGGCCGTGCACGCGGAACACGGCATTATTGCCCATTCGTTCCTCCCTGACCATGACGCTAGGGGCTGTTCCGGCAATTGTCAACACGATTGACAATTGCCAGAGAGCTTCCTAGCTTGGACCAACCGCTTTGGCTCCACTATGATGGGAGCACATCAGCGGGAGGGGTGAGGATGACTGGGAAATTGCCGTTCGAAGCACTGTCGGTCGACACCCTGGCAGCACGCCTCGGCGCCAACGATGCCCTGTGTTCGCATATCGGCAAAGATACAAGCCGCTGGAAGGTCCGCGAGGTCGGCGACGGCAATCTGAACCTGGTCTTCATCGTCGAGGGCGCCACGGGTGCGGCCGTCGTCAAGCAGGCCCTACCCTATGTCCGCCTGGTCGGCGACAGCTGGCCGCTGCCGTTGAAGCGCTCCTTCTTCGAGTACCACGCGCTGACGCGGCAGGAGGCGAGAGCGCCAGGTTCGGTGCCTGCGATCCATCACTTCGATGAGAGCCAGGCGCTGATCATCATGGAATATCTGTCGCCGCACATCATCCTGCGGCGCGCGCTAATCGAGGGCCGGCAGCTGCCGAATATCGCCAGAGACATCGGCCTGTTCATGGCCCGCACCCTGTTTCGCGGCTCCGACCTGCATATGGCGACCAAGGACCGTAAAGCCGATCTGGCGCTGTTCGCCGACAATGTCGAGCTCTGCGACATCACCGAGAACCTGGTGTTCTCGGACCCGTATTTCGACGCCAAGATGAACCGGCATACGAGCCCGCAGCTCGACAGCGTCGTCGCAGAGTTGCGCGCGGATCGCGATCTCAAGGTCGAGGCGCAGCGGCTGAAGCACATTTTTGCGGCCAATGCGGAGACGCTGCTGCATGGCGACCTGCATTCCGGCTCGATCATGGTCACCGAGACAGAAACGCGGATGATCGATCCCGAATTCGCCTTCTACGGCCCGATCGCCTTCGACGTCGGCATGCTGCTCGCCAATTTCTGGATGGCGTTCTTCTCGCAGCGTGGCCACGAGCAGAATGGAAAGCGCGACACCATGCGCGCCTATCTGCTCGATGTGACGGTCGACACATGGTCGGTCTTCCGCACCGAGTTCTCGCATCTGTGGCGAACCGAGCGCACGGGCATGCTTTACCAGAAGAGCCTGTTCGAGGATCAGGGCGACAGGCTTGGCGCCGAACAGGCGCTCGACCACATGCTGCATCAGGTCTGGACCGACATGCTGGGCTTTGCCGGCGTCGAGGTGCACCGGCGCATTCTTGGCCTCGCGCACAACGCCGATTTCGAGACCATTGCCGACGAGGATCTGCGCGCCACATGTGAGGCAAAGGCGCTGAAATTCGGCCGTCACATCGCCGTCAACCGGCGCCAGATCCACAGCATCGACGAGGTCAACAAATTGGCCACGCTGATCGAACAGGAGAACGGAATTTGAACGTCGGCGACCGCCATTATCGCACCATCTGGCTCAGCGACGACGGGCGTTCGGTGGAGATCATCGACCAGCGCTGGCTGCCGCATGATTTCCGCGTGGAAAAGGTCGGCACCGTTGCCGGCATCGCCACGGCGATCCGCGACATGTGGGTGCGCGGCGCGCCGCTGATCGGCGTCACATCGGCCTATGGCGTCGCCATGCAGATGGCAAACGATCCTTCCGATGCAGCACTCGACGGCGTCTGGGAGGTCTTGCACGAAACGCGCCCGACAGCGATCAATCTGCGCTGGGCGCTCGATGAGATGCGAAACGTCCTGCGGCCGCTTGCGCCTGAACAACGGGCCGAGGCTGCTTACCGGCGCGCCGGAGAAATCGCCGATGAGGATGTCGGCCTCAACCGCGCCATCGGCGTCAGTGGGCTTGAAATCATCAAGGACATCGCGGCGCGCAAGCAGCCTGGCGAACCGGTCAACATCCTGACCCATTGCAATGCCGGCTGGCTGGCCACCGTCGACTACGGCACCGCCACGGCGCCGATCTATCTGGCTACGGAAGCGGGCATTCCCGTTCACGTCTATGTCGACGAAACGCGCCCGCGCAACCAGGGCGCCCAGCTGACCGCATGGGAGATGGCCGGCCACGGCGTGCCGCATACGCTGATCGTCGACAATGCCGGCGGCCATCTGATGCAGCGCGGCCAGATCGACATGGTCATCGTCGGCACAGACCGCACCACCGCCGACGGTGATGTCTGCAACAAGATCGGCACCTATCTGAAGGCGCTGGCCGCGGCCGACAATGACGTGCCGTTCTATGTCGCGCTGCCCTCGCCGACCATCGACTGGACGGTGGGTGACGGGCTGGCCGAAATCCCGATCGAACAGCGCTCCAGCGACGAGGTCTCGCTGGTCTGGGGCAAGACCGCGAATGGCGAGATCGCGCAGGTCCGCATCTCGCCGGAAGCGACGCCCGCGGCGAACCCCGCCTTCGACGTGACGCCGGCACGGCTGGTCACCGGGTTGATCACCGAACGCGGCGTCGCCAAGGCCTCGCGCGAAGGTTTGAAGGCGATGTTTCCCGGACGCTGATGATCCGGCTTCATTGACTTTTGAACGCAGCATCAGCGGATAACCGAGAGTCCAGCTGTCCTACCCGTAGCAAGGGCGGCTTGCGTCTCATCCAGAGTAGCTCATCTCTGACAACCGGCATTTTGAAACGGCCGATTCTGCGTGACATCTTGGTGCTCGCCTCGGCGGCACGCGGACAAGTTAAAGCGACGCGATCGTCCATCGATGCGGTGGGCGATGCTAACAACCTACGGCACTGACGAAGCGGGCCGCATCCGATTCCTATCCGGTTGCCAAAACATGGTAGGGTGATTATACCAGCTACTAAGATGACGATCGGCAGAGCCATCATTCGAGATCAGGAGTACGGCTAGATGACAACGATTGCGCTGTTCGGTGCTGGCGGCAAAATGGGTTACCGCCTGTCGACCAATTTTCGCGGCTCTCCCTACACGATACGCCATGTCGAGGTCAGCGATGCCGGCCGCGAGCGGCTGAAGACGGGGCTGGGCATCGACGCGGTCAGCGCAGATGAAGCCCTGAACGGCGCCGAGGCGGTGATCCTGGCGGTTCCCGACACCCATATCGGCAAGGTTGCGGCCAGCATCGAGGGCAAGCTTGCTTCCGGCACCATGGTCGTCGTGCTCGACGCCGCGGCACCTTTCGCCGGCCATTTGCCGAAACGGCCGGACCTGACCTATTTCGTCACCCATCCCTGCCATCCGCCGATCTTCAACGACGAAACCGATATGGCGGCCAAGAAGGACTATTTCGGCGGCGTCAAGGCCAAGCAGCATATGGTCAGCGCCCTGATGCAGGGGCCGGAGGAAGATTTCGCCAAGGGCGAAGCGATAGCCAAGATCATCTGGGCTCCGGTCATGCGGTCGCATCGCGTCACGGTTGACCAGATGGCGCTGCTCGAACCGGGCCTTTCGGAAACTGTCTGCGCGTCGCTGCTCGTCGTCATGAAGGAAGCGGTCGACGAAGTCGTCGCGCGCGGGGTCGACCAGCAGGCGGCGCTCGACTTCCTGCTTGGCCACATGAACGTGCTCGGCGCCGTCATCTTCGGTGAAACCAAGGGTGTGTTCTCCGACGCCTGCAACAAGGCCATCGAGTTCGGCAAGCCGGTGCTGATGCGCGACGACTGGAAGCGGGTCTTCGAGCCTGAAGAGATCGCGGCCAGCATCCGGCGCATCACCTGAGGCGGAAGGAACTGAAAATCATGGAAGCATTTTGAGCCGTCCGCCCCCGGGCGGCGTTTCATTGATTGATTTGCATCCTCAACAATGCGGGTGTGGCCCGGCATCGAGGAGGGGAAATCTCATGCAACGCTGGCCAATCCTAACTGTATTTCTCGTGCTACCCTTTGCTTGACAGCCGCGTCCTATGTCACCGCGATGACCCTGCCCGCCGCATCGAGACGACAGCCGACTCGCGCCCGCCGAACCTCGATGCCGCCTTGTCTTGCGTAGTGTATGCGCACCTCGATCCGCGCCGTGAGTGCGCCCCGACGTTCCTGGCGCAACGGACCTGCGCTTACCGCATGAACACGTACGGCACCAAGGGGCGTCGCAGCCGACGCGATCGCCGTGCGGCAGGCGCGCACCACAGCTTGTGGGGTACCGGGTTTCGCTTTCAGTGGCGCCAGAAATCCCAACGGATACGGATAGCCTTTGGTGATCAGCGCCAACTCGCCGCGACCAGCTTCGGAAGGCCTGAGAGCGCGTGGCAGGACGGCGGATATTCTCGCGGCGTTGGCCTTAGCAATGGCTGGCGTGATGCCGGCACTGCCGCTCAGGACTTGCCCGGAGCCCACGGCCGGGCCGCCTGGCGAACCTCCTGGAGCGGTGCCCGATCCGGACGAATGGTCGCCCACACTGGTACCTGTAGATAGGCCCCCGCTTGCACCGCCGAGGTTGCCGCTAACGCCAAGTCCGGCGCCGAGTGATCCGTTGCCCGCGCTGACCGATCCGCCAAGGCTTGCTCCCCCTACTCCGTCGACGCTCGCGCCACCCGCCACAGAGGCGCCTTTCGAGCCGACGCTCACGCCAGCCTTGGCCGATCCGCCAAGGCTTGCTCCCCCTACTCCCTCGACGCTCGCGCCACCCGCCACAGAGGTGCCTTTCGAGCCAACGCTCACACCAGCACTGACCCCGACACTGCCAACTTTACCGCCCAGCCCCACGTCAAGAGCCGAGGCAGGACCAATTGTGATCGCGATTGTCAATGCGGCTGCGACGCATTTATTCATTACCGTACTCCTCCTGCGGCATGTATCTCGGCCCACGGAAATGCCGTTCGCGATCAGCCCTCGCTAGCGAGAGCCGAGCTTCGGCGGTCGCGTCGGGAGCAACGCGTCGGGAAGCGCAATGGTCGCCACCAGAACAGGTCGCGATCGCCTTTTGATCTTCACTTTGTGGTTTTCCCGTACCCCGGGTTGACGGGCTGGTCGCGAGCGCGCAGACACATCTCCACGCGAAGTTGCGGCGGCACGTGCCTTCGGAGCACGGTTCATATGCTCGGTGCGACGCTCATCCCGGGCCTTCTTAATGTCAATCGCCTTTCGCGCGGCGCTGAGGTCGCGGGCTAGACCGATGGCCTTGTTGCGCTCCTGCTCCAACGCGACGCTCAGCTCCATTGAGACTCGGCTCGCTTCCTGCTTTGCCGCGTCGCGTTCCCGGCGAGCACTGTCGAGATCACGTGCGGCTGAATCTGCCCGTTCGCGTTCCAGTTCGAGTGCATCGCCAGCTCGCTTTAAAGCCGCCTCTGCCACCTGTCGTTCCCTGATGGCGTTGGTCTGCGCGGCCGCAGCCAGATTTGCGCTTGTCTTAAGAGCGTCGATTGTTTGGCGCGCCGCGGTGAGTTCGCGTTCGAAACGCTCAGCCTTGTGCCGCTCCTCATCAAGCGCTCGCTGCGCCTCAGCCAGAGAGGCCTCCACAGAGTGACGCGCTTCAAGCATGGCGGCCTTCTCGTGATCCGCGAGAATGGCTTTGGCCTTTAAGCCTTTGGCTTCGCGTCGCGCCACTTCCAGATCGAGCGCGAGTTCTTCGGCTCTTCGCCGCTGCTGTTTCAGGGCTTGTCCTTGTTCAGCCATCATGTCGGCTACCGCACGCGCCTGCGCGCTGGCGTCGCGTGCGCCGCGCTGCATCGCGCCCAGTTCCGCTCGCGCCGCCGCCAATTCGCGGCCCAAAACCGCCTCATGGTCGCCGCGAGCCGGCTGCACGCTCTTCTTGAGCGCTTCGACTTCCCTCAGCGCCGCAAAGAGCTTCTGTTCCAGTGCGGCGCGGTCAGTCCGCACCGCATCGAGTTCCCGCACCAAGGCGGCAGCCCGTTGACGCGCCGTCGCAAGGTTCTGATTGTCTCGCACGGCATCGTTGCGAGCAGTCTGGCGAGCCGCAAGTGCTTCCTCGCGAGCTGCCGCAATTTCCATGCGAGCGGCGGACAGCTCATTCAGCAATGCCCCTTCCAGAGCTTGCTGTTGCTCCGCTGCAGGCTGCCTAGGTGTGTGGGAACCGCGCACGCTCGGTTGCGCCTCGGCCTTGCCGTTCTCGACACTGGCGCGTTCCGAAGCGGCGGCCGAAGAGCTGTCGTCGGCTGCGTCTGCCGGCGGTTCGGGCGCTTTTCGTAAGCCCGGGTGTTCCACCGAACCTGTGATGTCCGAGGGCAGATTTCGTATCACTTTGACAGTTGTATCGGCCCGTTCTTGACGACCGCTCCTAGCTTGCAGGCGATCGGAAATCAGCTCTGCCAGCTCCTCCTCACGCAGACCTGCGGCGGCAATGTTCCCGATCACTGGAAGGTCAAGCGCGCCAGCCGAGTCGATGGTGAAAGTATGGTTGAGCTGCAACGCCTCCAAAACGCCATCGCGCAAGGCAGTCCATCGCCAGACGTGCAGTTCGATCGTGTCTCGCGGGGCAAGTCTGTCGTCAGCCTTCGGCCGACCGTGTGCCGCGGATTCCAGCAGCAGGATGATACAGAACGAAATGAGGCACAACATGGCGCTGCAGCTCCTGCCGCACATGCCACGAAATGAAGCCAAATGCCGTCGGTCAGCAAAGCTTAGCGCGGGGCTGCAGGATGGCGGCCTGGACCTCTGCACAAAATTCATAGCTGAACCTCACCGGCAACACGATCCTTGCCGCGAACGGATTCATAAGAAACCCGCGCGCAGGCTGGGGCCGCGGAGAAATTCCACAACCAAAGCGCGATACTAGCAAAGCCTGCGCGTACCGCTGAGCACCGAATAAGGCTTAGGAGTGTCTCCTCTTTACTTACTTACTGCGCTCTCAGCCCGTGTATCATACCCCTTATGGTGGTGGTTATCCGGCCTGGCCAGCTGCCGGCGCATCGTTGGGGGACGAAGTATCGCTCTTGGTGGATCCGATGGCCGGTGGCTAATGCAGGAGCCGCTCGCTGCTCATCAGATACATATCATCTGAATTTGTGGTTGACTCATTATACCAGTTAGCTTAGCTGTTGGAATGGCTTTGGCCAGCCGAGGCCGGGCTGAAAATAGGGTGGATGGCAGGTTGGATGGGCAGCCTGGGGACCAACTCGAACAGGATGATCCGCCCAGCTGAGCCGGCAAATGACCGATCCGCGACACGGTCGCGATCCGCCTGGCGAACTGGGACGCATTTTTAGCCTGGGCCGCGGAGGCACAGGCTTTTTCAAACGGGAGGAAATCATGAAACTCACTCGCAGAATGACACTTGCGGCTTTCGCCGGCATGCTGGCGCTTGGCACCGCCGCACCCGCCTACGCGGCGGATCTCATTGCCATCATCACACCTTCGCATGACAATCCATTCTTCAAGGCCGAAGCCGTCGGCGCGGAAGCCAAGGCTAAGGAACTCGGCTACGAAGCACTGGTGCTTGTCCATGACGACGACGCCAACAAGCAGTCCGAGCTGATCGACACTGCGATCGGCCGCGGCGCAAAGGCGATCATCCTCGACAATGCCGGCGCCGACGCCACCGTCGCCGCCGTGCAGAAAGCCAAGGATGCGGGTGTCCCCTCGTTCCTGATCGATCGCGAGATCAACGCTACCGGCGTCGCCGTCGCGCAGATCGTCTCCAACAACTACCAGGGCGCCCAGCTCGGCGCGCAGGAGTTCGTCAAGCTGATGGGCGAGAAGGGCAATTTCGTCGAGCTGGTCGGCAAGGAATCCGATACCAATGCCGGCATCCGCTCTAAGGGTTACCACGATGTCATCGACGACTATCCGGACCTGAAGATGGTGGCGCAGCAGTCGGCCAACTGGAGCCAGACCGAAGCCTATTCCAAGATGGAATCGATCCTACAGGCCAACCCGGACATCAAGGGCGTGATCTCCGGCAACGATACGATGGCGATGGGCGCCTATGCCGCCCTTGCCGCCGCCGGACGCAAGGACGTCATCGTCGTCGGTTTCGACGGATCGAACGACGTGCGCGACTCGATCGCCTCAGGCGGCATCAAGGCCACAGTCCTGCAGCCGGCCTATGCGCAGGCGCAGATGGCGGTCGAGCAGGCCAACGACTTCATCAAGAACAAGAAGTCTCCGGCCGAGGAGAAACAGCTGATGGACTGCGTCCTGATCAATGGCGACAATGCCGCCAAGCTGGAAACCTTCGCGCTGACAAACTGAGCCGGCGTGACATCAATAGCAGGGGACGAGCTTCCGGCTCGTCCCTTGCTTCCATTTCCTGGGTGCCCCTGACCGCCATGCCGAACGAGTCGACATGTTGAACAAGCTGCCTTGGCCGACCGTTGCCTGGCCGATCCTCGCCGCGCCGATGCTTGCCGTTGCCGTCGGCATCAGCCTGACCGCCTGCAAGATCCTGCCGACACCGTCCGGAGAAAACGACGGCAAAGCGCCGGCCTTCAATGCGGACAAGATGGTCGGGGATATCTGGGCTGCCAAGGTGGTGCCCTATCTCCAGCAGAAGGCCGGACCGTTTCCCGAGGTTCATGCCCTGGCGAAAGCCGATCCAGCGGCTGCCGGCGCCAAGTATGGCAATCCGAAGAAGCAGGCGAACTCGCCATGGACGTTTGCGGTTCGCCTCGAAGGCAAGGTGGTCACGGCGAATACACAGTCACGCGCGGCGACCATGGACATCGATGCCGACGGCGACGGCAAGGCGGATGCGCGGGTGCAGATCGGACCGGCGATGCGTGGCACCGCGCTGCGCGACAGTCTCGACTTCATCCAGTTCAACGATTTCACCAACCAGATCGACTTCGCCCAGTTCGGCAAGGCGTTCAACATCTATGCCGACAGGACAGTGCTTTCCAAGCTGCCGCGCGAAGCGCTGGAGGGCCGGAGCGTTAGGGTTGTCGGCGCCTATGCCATGGGCAGCGGCCAGGACCTGCCGCTGGTGGCGCCGGCGGAGGCAGAGATCGGGCCGAAGCCATGAATGCCGCCATCGATCACGATGTCATCCTGAAACTGGAAGACGTCTCGAAGGTTTACTCGGGCACCGTCGCGGTCAAGCGCGCGAATTTCGAGGTACGCAAGGGCGCGGTCAACGTGCTGGTCGGCGAGAACGGTGCCGGCAAATCGACGCTGATGAAGATCATCGCCGGCGTCGAACAGCCGACGCTCGGCCGCATTCTCCTGGATGGCGAGGAGGTTTCCTTCTCATCGTCGGGGGACGCGGTGAGCCGCGGCATCGGCATGGTGTTCCAGGAGCTGAACCTGTTCGGCAATCTCACGGTCGCCGAGAATATTTTCGCCACGCGCGAGATCACCAACCGGTTCCGCAAGATCGACAGCCGCGAACAGGAGCGCCGCGCGGCGGAATTTCTCGAGCGCCTGGAGGCCGGCATCCGGCCCGATATGCTGGTCGAGGACCTGCGCATCGGCCAGCAGCAATTGGTCGAGATAGCCAAGGCGGTTTCGCTCGACGCGCGCATCCTGATCATGGACGAACCGACCTCGGCGCTGAGTGCGGCGGAGGTCGAGATCCTGTTCAAGGTCATTGCCGACCTCAAGGCGCGCGGCGTGGCGATCGTCTACATCTCGCATCGGCTCGAGGAACTGATCCGCATCGGCGACTACATCACCGTGCTGCGCGACGGCCGCATCACCGGCCAGGAGACGATGAAAAACGTCGACACGCAATGGATCGTGCGGCAGATGATCGGCTCTGATGCCAAGGACTTCGCCAAGGCCGACGGCCATGTTCCGGGCGAAGAGATCTTCCGCGCCGCGGACATCTGCCTGCCGCGCGTGACCGGCGGGTTTGCGGTCGATCATGTCTCGCTGTCGCTGCGCGCCGGCGAGATCCTCGGCATCTATGGCCTGATGGGGGCCGGACGCAGCGAGCTGTTCGACTGCATCATGGGACGCCACGGCCATGCGACTGGAGCGATCTTCATCGCCGGCAAGAAGGTCAGAGAGCGCGACACGACGCGGCGGATCCGGCGCGGGCTGGCGCTGATCCCCGAGGACCGCCAGCGCGAAGGACTGGTGTCGATCCTCTCGGTCGCCAGCAATCTGACGCTGGCCAGCCTGTCGCGGTTTGTCCGTCTGTTCCATATCAGCGGTGCCAAGGAAAACCATGCCGTGGCGCAGATGGTGCGGGAACTGGCGATCAAGGTCGCAGACCCGGCACAGGAGGTCTCGTCGCTGTCGGGCGGCAACCAGCAGAAGGTGGTCATCGGCAAGGCGCTGCTCACCGGACCGAAGGTGCTGCTGATGGACGAACCAAGCCGCGGCATCGACGTCGGCGCCAAGGCCGACGTCTTCCGCACCATGCGCAAACTGTCCCGCGACGGACTGGGCATTCTGTTCGCCACCTCCGATCTCGACGAGGTGATGGCGCTGTCCGATCGGATCGCGGTGATGAGCAATGGAAAACTGACCGGCATGTTCGATCGCGCCGAGGCAACGGAGGCGGCACTTGTCGCCGCATCGGCGCTTGGTCACGGACCCCCGCACACGGAGAGCCACGCCCATGACTGATATCCCGGCCAAGGCTTCTGTTGCCTCCGCCTCGAACGGCTCCGTGCTGCTGACGCTGATGAAGGCGAGGACGTTCATCGCCCTGATCGCCGTCCTGATCTTCTTCTCGATCGCAGCGCCGAATTTCCTGTCGGCCGCCAATCTGATCCTGATGTCGAAGCACGTGGCGCTGAACGCCTTCCTGGCCATGGGCATGACCTTCGTCATCATCACCGGCGGCATCGACCTGTCGGTTGGTTCGATCGTCGGCCTGTGCGGTATGGTCGCCGGCTATCTCGTGCTCAACGGCATCGACCTGCAGGTCGGCTACACGATCTATTTCAACGTCTTCGAGATCGCACTGATCACACTGGCGGTCGGCATACTGATCGGCGCCGTCAATGGATTGCTGATCACCAGGCTGAATGTCGCGCCGTTCATCGCCACGCTCGGCGTGCTCTACGTCGCGCGCGGCCTGGCGCTGCTGTCGTCCGATGGCCGCACATTCCCGAACCTCGTCGGCAAGCCCGATCTGGGCACGACTGGATTCGGCTTTCTCGGCGCCGGCCGGCTGCTCGGCCTGCCGGTCTCGATATGGATTCTTGTCGTCGTAGCACTTGGGGCGGCCTATCTGGCCAAATACACCCCGCTCGGCCGCCACATCTTTGCCGTCGGCGGCAATGAACGGGCGGCGCGGATTTCGGGCGTCAGGGTCAATATGGTGAAGATGTTCGTCTACATGTTCTCCGGTTTCTGCGCGGCAATCGTCGGCCTGATCATCTCGTCCGAGCTGATGGCCTCGCATCCGGCGACGGGCGAAAGCTTCGAGCTCAACGCCATCGCCGCGGCGGTGCTCGGCGGCACCTCGATGTCGGGTGGCCGCGGCACGATCGGCGGCACCATCGTCGGCGCCTTCGTCATCGGCATTCTCTCGGACGGGCTGGTGATGATGGGCGTAAGCTCGTTCTGGCAGATGGTGATCAAGGGCCTCGTCATCATCGTCGCCGTCGTCGTGGACCAGGCGCAGCGCCGGCTGCAGAGCCGCGTGACGCTGATGCAGATGGCAAAGGCAGGCTGATGGTGGCGGAACTGCATGGAGCGCTGATCGGCTGCGGCTTCTTTGCCATCAACCAGATGCACGCCTGGCGCGACATCGCCGATGTCTCGATCGTCGCCGTATGCGACCGTGACCCGGAACGGCTCGCGGTTGTCGGCGACCAGTTCGGTATCGCGCAACGCTACACCGACGCGGCAGCACTTTTCGCCGGCGAAAGCCTGGATTTCGTCGATATCGCCACCACCGCGCCGAGCCATCGTTCGCTCGTCGAGATGGCAGCACGGCACGGCGTTCCGGCGATCTGCCAAAAACCATTCGCGCCGTCGCTCGCCGACGCCAAGGCCATGGTGAAGGCATGCACTGACGCCGGCGTGCGGTTGATGGTGCATGAAAATTTTCGCTGGCAGTCGCCGATCCAGGCGGTGCGTGCCGTGCTCGACAGCGGCGACATCGGCACGCCCTTCTTCGGACGGATCTCGTTCCGCTCGGCCTATGACGTGTTTTCCGGCCAGCCCTATCTGGCGACGGGAAAGCGTTTCATTATCGAGGACCTCGGCATCCATAGTCTCGACATTGCCCGCTTTCTGTTGGGCGACGTTTCGACGATCACGACACGAACCGCTCGCATTAATCCCAACATTGCCGGCGAGGACGTCGCTACCATGCTGATGGACCACAAGAGCGGCGCAACGTCCGTGGTCGATTGCAGCTATGCGACGAAGCTCGCGACCGAGCCGTTTCCGCAGACGCTGGTCGAGATCGACGGCAGCGATGGCACGATCCGGCTCGAGCAGAATTACCGGCTCACCGTCACCGGCAGGAACGGAACGGCGGTCAGCGATGTCTCGCCGCCGCTGCTGCCGTGGGCATCGCGCCCATGGCACAACATCCAGGAAAGCGTCGTCGCCATTCAAAAGCACTGGGTGGATTGCCTGGCGAACGGGACCGAGCCGGCAACCTCGGGAGCGGACAATCTTAGGACTTTGGCGCTGGTAGAGGCGGCCTATGCGGGTGCTGCGAGCCGGGAACCGGTGCAGCTCGACGCTTTGCTGAGATGACCGCCGACGCCTTCCTCCTCTATGGCACACGCGCGGTCGAGGCCGCGCCGCTCAGGCTGCGCGTCGGCGTGCTCAGCGCGGACTTCGTCAACGGCAATCTGCGCACCATCCGCCATTGCGACACCGAAGTGCTGCGCGCCATCGCCTATATCGTCAGGGATCGCGACTGGGGCACCTATGAGCCGGCGCTGACGGATTTAGTCATCGACCAGGGCGCCGACACTTTCTCCGTCAGCTATTCGGCAAGTTGTGTCGGACCGTAGGGAAGCCGGCTCGACTTTCGCGCGACGATCAAGGCTTCCGCCGACGGCCAGCTGGTTTTCGATATGAGCGCGCTTCCCGAAAGCGATTTTGAGACCAATCGCTGCGGCTTCTGCATCCTGCATCCGATCGCCGGCCTGGCCGGCAGCCCGGTGACGGTCGAGCACACCGACGGCAGCGTGGTGGAAACAAAGCTTCCGCATCAGATCGACCCCTGGCAGCCTTTCAAGGATCTGCGGGCGATCACCCATGAGGTCCGGCCCGGCGTCATCGCCGAATGCCGGATGGAAGGCGATGCGTTCGAGATGGAGGACCAGCGCAATTGGTCGGATGCCTCCTACAAGACCTATGTCCGGCCGCTCGCGCTGCCATGGCCCTATGTGCTGCCTGCCGGCGAGACTGTGCGCCAGACGATCAGTCTGCGTGTGGCCGGCGATGGGAAAGTGCCGGCTGCCGCAGCAATCGCCGAACCAATCCGCGTTGCACTCGGCGAAGCCGGACCGCTGCTGCCGAATATCGGCGTCATCATCTACCCGGATGAGGTCGAGACGGCGCTGGCGAACCTGCCGAAACTGTCCGCGCTTGGCCCGCAACAGTTGATGTTCCACTACGATCCGACGCGCGGTCATGGCCTCGATGCCTTGCGTTCCTTTGCCCGGCTCGCCGCCGCCTATCCAGTCGCCACGACCCTCGAATGCGTCGTTTCCTGCGTTGGCGATCTCGATGCCGAGCTTTCAGATGCCGCCGGCATGGTGCGTCGCGCCGGGCTGAAGCTCTCAGACATTGCCGTTTCACCTTCGGTCGACCGGCAATCGACGCCGCCGGGCAGCGCATGGCCTGAATGTCCGCCGCTCGAAGACGTCTATGCCGCGGCGCGGCGCGCCTTTCCCGATATCCGCCTCGGCGGCGGCATGTTCAGCTATTTCACCGAACTCAACCGCAAGCGCGTTCCCGCCGGCCTGCTCGATTTTGTCACCCACTGCACCTGCCCGATCGTGCACGCCGCCGACGATCTCAGCGTCATGCAATCGCTGGAGGCGCTGCCATTCATCACCGCCTCGGCGCGGGCCATCTTCGGGGCAAAACCGTACCGGATCGGCCCATCGACAATCGCCATGCGGCAGAACCCCTATGGCGGTGCGACCAAAGCCAATCCGCACCGTCAGCGCATCGCTATGGCCGACCGGGATCCTCGCCATGCCGGCCTGTTCGCGGCTGCATGGACGATCGGCTACGCCGCGCAAGTCGCGCCGGCCGGACTGGAGATGCTCACGCTGTCCGGTTTTACCGGATCCTTCGGCGTACTGGCGGAATCCGGGGAACCCGTCGGCAAAGGTGAACCCCGGCCGATCTTCGAGGCCGTGCGAGGGCTTTGCGAGCTGGCCGGCTTCAGGCACGTAGCGGCGAGGACGAGCGATGAGACGCGGGTGCTCACGCTGGCCGCCCGTTCTGCCGCGGGCAAGACCGTCATGTGGCTGGCGAACCTGACGGCGAGCGAAGTGACGGTTGATATTTCCGGGTCCGAACGACGCCACCTTGTGATGACGCCTTACGCGATCACCCGGATCGGGTGAAATCAGCTGCCGGAATTCATCACCCGGAATTCATCACATAGAGCGCGCGTGAGCGCTCGAGGTGCTTGATCATCGCTTTCTCCGCGCCGTCCGCATCCTTCTGCTCGATGCGGCCGATGATCTCTTCGTGCTCGGTCAGCGTGAAGTTTTCCTTGCCGGTCCAGATCAGCATTTCGGTGTGATATTCCTTCAGCCAGCCAAGCATTGCTTCGCTGACCGCAACATAGATCGGGTTGCCGGATATCGCCGCGATCTGCGTATGAAACTTCATGTCGGCGGATATGAAGGCCTCGGAATCGCCGCGAAAGCTCCGCTGTTCGGCAACGGTTGCCCGCAACCGCTGAACGTCCTCGGCGGTGGCCTTTTCTGCGGCTTCCCTGACCATGCCGCGCTCGAAGAAAATGCGCGCGTTCTTGAGATGCTCCAGCGTGTCCTTCGATGACGACAGGATGATCTTGGCCGCGCCGTCGACCTGTTTGATGATCGACTTGGCGGTCAGCTGCAGCACTTTAGCCCGCTCGCCATGCGAGATCGCGACGAGACCCATATTGCTCAACGCCTGCATCGCCTCGCGGATCGCCGGCCTGCCGACCTCGAAGCGCTCCATCAGCTCGCGCTCCGACGGCATGTCGTCCCCCGGCTGCAATTCGCCGCTGGTGATCAGGCGCTTCAGTCTCAAAAATACTTCGTCGGAAAGCTTGCGCCGGACGATCGGCTCCGAACGGTTCATCGTCGCGAATCACTCCCTTGACCGTCTCTGTTTAGCATTGTCGCCACGATTCCCAGAATGCCTGACCGAGCAGGATATAGCTTGCAATACTCGTGTACTCATTATACCAGATTTCTAGGAGCAGGGAACTTTTTTCGAACTATGATCACCCTCACCTACCGCATCGAAACCTCAGGCAGCATCGAGGCGCTGGCGGCCAAAATCGCCAGCGACCAGTCGACCGGGACCTTCGTCGCACTGGCCGGCGAGACGGAAGAGCTCAAGGCGCGGGTGGCGGCGCGCGTCCTGGCGATTAGGGATCTGCCGGACACCGATCGCCCGTCCCTTCCCGAAGCCGGCGACGGGCCTTTCAAGCGCGCGGATGTCGACATTGCGTTTCCGCTGGATGCCGTCGGCACCGATCTTTCGGCATTGATGACCATCGCCATCGGCGGCGCCTTTTCGATCAAAGGCCTGTCCGGCATCCGCGTCGTCGACATGAAGCTGCCAGATGAATATCGCGGTGCGCATCCTGGTCCGCAGTTCGGCGTCGCCGGCAGCCGCCGGCTGACCGGTGTCGACGGCCGCCCGATCATCGGAACGATCGTCAAGCCGGCACTGGGGCTGCGGCCGCACGAAACGGCCGCAATGGTGGGTGAGCTGATCGACGCCGGCGTCGATTTCATCAAGGACGACGAGAAGCTGATGAGCCCGGCCTATTCGCCGCTGTCGGAACGGGTGAAAGCGATCATGCCGCTCGTCCTCGACCATGAGCAGAAGACAGGCAAGAAGGTGATGTATGCCTTCGGCATCTCGCATGCCGACCCGGACGAGATGATGCGAAACCACGATCTGGTGGTGAAGGCCGGCGGCAATTGCGCGGTGGTCAACATCAATTCCGTCGGCTTCGGCGGCATGGCTTACCTTAGAAAGCGCTCCAGCCTGGTGATCCATGCGCACCGCAACGGCTGGGACATCCTCACCCGCCACTCCGGCCTCGGCATGGACTTCAAGGTCTGGCAGCAGTTCTGGCGGCTGCTTGGCGTCGATCAGTTCCAGATCAACGGCATCGCCTCAAAATACTGGGAGCCGGACTGGTCCTTCATCAGTTCCTTCGAGGCGGTGACCACGCCGATCTTTTCGCCTGATGATTGCGCGCTGCCGGTCGCCGGCTCCGGCCAATGGGGTGGACAAGCCCCCGAAACCTACAGGCGAACCGGCCGAACGGTCGATCTTCTCTATCTCTGCGGCGGCGGCATCGTCAGTCATCCTGACGGGCCGGGCGCCGGCGTGCGCGCCGTGCAGCAAGCCTGGCAGGCGGCCGTCGATGGCATACCGTTGGCGGATTTCGCCCTGAGCCACCCGGAACTGGCGCGGTCGATCGAGAAATTCGGCGACGGCAAAGCGACCTGACGCCATGCAAAACCTGCTTCTGAGCTACTATGGCGATGACCTCACCGGCTCGACCGACGTCATGGAAGCGCTCGAGCTCGGCGGCGTGCCGACCGTGCTGTTCATGCGCCAGCCGGACGAGGCCCTGCTTTCGCAGTTCGGGCATTGCCGTGCCATCGGCCTGGCCGGCACCAGCCGAAGCGAGACGCCGCAATGGATGGACACGCATCTGCGGGGCGCCTTCGCCTGGCTAAGGACACTGAACGCCGAGATCTGCCACTACAAGGTCTGCTCCACCTTCGATTCCAGTCCAACGATCGGCAGCATCGGCCGGGCAATCGAGATCGGCCGCTCGGTTTTCAGCCAGGACAGCGTGCCGCTGGTGGTCGGCGCGCCGCAGCTCAAGCGCTACACCGCCTTCGGCCATCTGTTTGCGGCTTATCGCGAAAGATATTTCCGTATCGATCGCCATCCCGTGATGAGCCGCCACCCGAACACACCGATGGATGAATCCGATTTGCTGATCCATCTGTCGCGGCAGACGGATCTCGCCTCAGGGCTGATCGATCTCGCGACGCTGCAGTCGGCGTCCCGCTCGGAAGCGTTCGATCGCCTGATCGAGAATGGCAGCGACATCGTGCTTTTTGATGTCGACAGCCTGGAAAGTCAGGCGCTTGCCGGCAAGGAGATATGGCGCGTTCGCAGGCCGGGCGGCACTTTCGTCGTCGGCTCTTCGGGCATCGAATATGCGCTGCTGGCCGAATGGGCGTCCAACGGGACCGTCCGTGCCGAGCCCAGCTTTTCGCCGCCGGGCGCGGCCGACCGGATCGCGGTGGTCTCGGGCAGTTGCTCGCCGACAACGGAACGACAGATCCGCCATGCTTTGACGGACGGTTTTGACGGGATCGAGGTCGATCCTGTCGAACTGGTCTCGGAGAATTCCGACAAGGCGATTGCGCGCGCGGTTTCCGCGGGCCGCGCCAGCCTGGAAGCCGCTCGCAGCGTCGTCCTCTACACCGCCCTTGGTCCCACAGCCGACCGCGGCGCCGAAATCGACCGGCAGGAAGGCGCCCGCCACAAGCTTGGCCGCGGCCTCGGCGAACTTCTTCGCGAGCTGACGATCGAGCAGAAATTAAAGCGAGTGGTTGTTGCCGGCGGCGACACGTCGAGCCACGCACTCGGCCAGGTGGGCGTCGATGCGCTGACGGTCAGGATGCCGCTGCCCGCGTCGCCGGGCTCTCCGCTCTGCGTCGCCCACTCGCGCGTCAAGGCAATCGACGGACTGGAGGTCGCCCTCAAGGGCGGGCAGGTCGGAACCGATCGCTATTTCTGCGCCATCCGCGATGGGCTAGGCGGTTGACGGGATTGCCTGATCTCACGACTTCTTGAACACGCCGCGGTTACCAACACACGATGCCTGCCCCACATAAGGCGCCGTATGCGTAGCGGCGGGGCGGCGCACAACGCTCAAGCGGGGCTGGGCTCCGCGATTGAACCAGCGGGTGCCGCGATGTCATTCAGACCGTTGCTTGGTGACGGACGGGTTCGGAGCAAGGAGGAGAAGTCGGAGCCCCAGCAAACCGCGTCATGGGTCAGCTCCTCGATCGTTTTCGACAATCGGCGGTGGGCGTGCCGGGAGGCGGAGCTCCGCTGGACAGCCCCTCATCATCTGATCGTGCTGACCGAAGAAGGCGGAACGTCCCATACATCCATCCGGCACGAGGCAAGATCCCTCTACGACGGAATGGACCGTCCCGGAGCCCTCACCTTCGTCCCCGCAGGCGCGGAGCGGCAGGGCTTCTATCGCGACGTAGACCTCTCCTACTCAGCCTTGTGGATCGATCCCGATATCAGGCTTCCTGGATGCGGACGCCTGAGAGAGCTGCCGATCCTGGTGAACAAGAAAGACGTGGTGATCGCCACGCTGCTGAGTTCGCTTCGCGACGAGATAGCACTCGGTCACAAGCCGGACACTGCCTATGTCGAGCACCTGGTCGCCCTCGTCAGCCTCCGCGTGGCCAACCTGAACCGGGAGCAACCGTCTATACGTCACGGCTGTCTCAGCCGTCGGGCGCTTGGTCGAGTCCGGGATTACATCGATGCACATATGAATGCCGACATTTCGCTAAGCGAGCTGGCAGCTGTCGTGGACATGGCCGTCGACAGTTTTGCACGCCGCTTCAAGGCGACGACCGGGCTTGCACCCTATGCCTATGTGATCGAGGGACGGGTGCGGCGAGCGGAGGTACTGCTGCGCGAAACGGGTTTGTCGATCGGCAGCATTGCCTTTCGGCTCGGCTTTTCAAGCCAGAGCCACTTCACCACGACGTTCCGGCGTCTCAGGGGCATGACGCCTCGGGCCTATCGGGTGAATTCTTCTCCGGAATCCTGACATTGACGCCGGTTTCTTGAAAGAAAGCCGCCGCGCGCACCCCCACCTCCAGTGTCGATGAATGACAGAACTGCAGCTGGGAGATCATGCATGGCCAAAACAGACAGAAGGAGCGGGCCGACGCGTCGTACGGTGCTGGAGGGCGGGGTAGCGACCGGCGTGCTCCTGGCTACCGGTATACCGGTTGGCGCCAAGCCGGCCGACAGCGTCACCGCGGCCGCATTGCCGACGCCGGTACCGACGATGCCGATGTCCCTGCGGATCAACGCGAGGGATTTTGCCGTCGAGCTCGACCCGCGGACGACGCTGCTCGACGCCCTGCGCAACCATCTCGGCCTCACCGGCTCGAAAAAAGGCTGCGACCACGGCCAGTGCGGCGCATGCACGGTGCTCGTCGGAGGCCGCCGGATCAATTCCTGCCTGACGCTTGCCGCAATGCATGAAGGCGACGAGATCACCACGATCGAGGGTCTTGCCGAGGGTGACCGGCTGCATCCGGTGCAGGCCGCCTTCGTCGCCCGCGATGGTTTCCAGTGCGGCTATTGCACGCCGGGCCAGATCTGCTCCGCGGTCGGTATGCTGGGCGAGGCCAGGGCCGGCTGGCCGAGCCATGCGAGCGCCGACGTGGCGGCGGCTTCCGTCGCCCTCACCGATGCCGAGATCCGCGAGCGGATGAGCGGCAACATCTGCCGTTGTGCCGCCTATCCGAACATTGTCGCTGCCATCCGCGACGCAGCAGAGGAGGCGTGAGCGATGCAGTCCTTCACGTATGAACGTGCGGCAAGTGCCGAGCAGGCCGCCGCCGCGGTCGCGGCGCGGCCGGACGCCAAGTTCATCAGCGGCGGCACCAACCTGCTCGACCTGATGAAGCTCGAGATCGAGCGCCCTGCGCATCTCGTCGATATCAGCCGGCTGCCGCTCGATCGGATCGAGGAGACGGCGGCAGGCGGGCTTCGGGTCGGCGCCCAAGTCCGCAACAGCGATCTCGCCGCCGATCCGCGGGTGAGATCGCGCTATCCGATGCTCACGCAAGCGCTGCTGGCGGGAGCGTCCGCCCAGATACGCAACAAGGCCTCGACCAGCGGCAATCTCCTGCAGCGCACGCGCTGTCCCTACTTCTATGACCGCAACATGCCTTGCAACAAGCGCGAGCAAGGTTCGGGCTGCGCCGCGCTTCAGGGCTTCAACCGCATGCACGCGATACTCGGCGCAAGCGAAGCCTGCATCGCTGTCCATCCCTCCGACATGGCGGTCGCCATGTCCGGGCTCGACGCCAGGATCGAGACTATATCGCCCGGCGGGGAGACCCGCGCGATCCCGATCGGCGATTTCCATCGATTGCCCGAGGCCACGCCGCATGTGGAGACCGTGCTCGGCCACGGCGAGATGATCGCCGCGGTCACGCTGCCGCCGCCGCCGCCCGGCCGGCAGGTTTACCGCAAGGTGCGCGACCGTGCCTCCTACGCCTTCGCGCTGGTGTCTGTGGCGGCGATCGTCGAGAAAAGCGGCGATCGTATCCGAAGCGCTCGGATCGCCATGGGCGGCGTGGCCGCGAAGCCCTGGCGCGCGACGGAGGCGGAGCGCATGCTCGCAGGAGCCGCAGCGTCCGACGGCGCCTTTACCGACGCGGCCGAAGCCGCGCTCGCCGGAGCGATCGGGCATGGCGGCAATGATTTCAAGATCCCGCTGGCGAAACGGACGATGCGGCACACGCTCGCCGCCGCCGTCGAGAGTGCGTGAGGTGACATGATGACAGAGACGAAGACCAGCGAGAACCGTCCTTCCGAAACACGCAATGGGATCATCGGGCGCCCGATCGACCGCATCGATGGTCCGCTCAAGGTGACAGGGGGTGCCACCTACGCCTACGAGAATGCGCTGGAGGGTACAGCCTTTGGCTATATTCTCGGCGCCGCCGTCGCCAAGGGGCGCATCGCCGAGATCGACACGGCCGAAGCCGAACGGGCGCCGGCAGTGCTGCTCGTCATGACGCACCGGAATGCGCCGGCCCAGCCGGATTTCGGCCCGGCGGTCACGCCGACGGTGCCCGAGGTCTTCACGCGCGCCCGGCCCGCGCTCAACAGCGAGCGGGTGCGCTATTACGACGAGCCCGTCGCGCTGGTCGTTGCGGAGACGTTCGAGGCGGCACGCGCTGCCGCGGGTCTCATAAGAGTGCGCTACGACGAGGAGCCGGGCGTCTACGATTTATCAGGACATATGGCCGACGCCTACGCACCGAAGCGGACCAATGCCGGCTTCGAGACCGACAGCGTGATCGGCGACTTCGAGAGCGCCTTTGCTGCGGCTCCGGTCAAGATCGATGCCACTTACCGGACGCCCTTCGAACATCACAATCCGATGGAGCCCCATGCGACGCTCGCCGCCTGGTCAGGCAACGAGCTGACGATCCATACATCGGCGCAAACCCTGGCGAATTTCCGGGCGGGGGTCGCCAGCACGCTTCGCATCCCGCCTGAGCGTGTGCGCATCGTGAGCCCTTTCATCGGCGGAGGCTTCGGCTCCAAGCTGATTGCCCATGCCGATACGATCCTGGCCGCGCTTGCAGCGCAGGTCCTGCAGCGTCCCGTGAAGATCGCGCTGACGCGGCAACAGATGTTCGCCAATGCCGGTCACCGCGCAGAGATGATCCAACAGGTACGTCTCGGCGCGGCCACCGACGGGCGGCTCACCGGGATCGCGCACGACGTCTGGGCGGCAACGTCCAGCTTCGAGGAGTACTGCGAGCAAACGGCAGTTTTTGCCCGCTCGCTCTATGCGGCGCCGAACCATGCCACCCGCCATCGCCTGGTTCCGCTGGATATCAACCGTGGCGAATGGATGCGCTCGCCCGGCGAAGCGCCCGGTATGCTGGCTTTCGAATGCGCCATGGATGAGCTCGCCGAGAGGCTCGGCCTGGACCCGATCGAACTCAGGATCCGCAACGAACCGGCACAGGATCCCGAACGCGGCGTGCCGTTCTCAACCCGCAACCTCGTCACCTGCATGGAGGAAGGCGCCCGCCGTTTCGGTTGGCAGCGGAGAAACCCGACGCCGGGCAGCACCCGAGAGGGCCGCAAGCTCATCGGCTACGGCATGGCTGCGGCAATCCGTCCGAACTACATCGGCGCGGCGACGGCGCGGGTTGCGATCGACCGGGACGGTCGGGTGACGGCGCGGCTCGACATGACCGATATCGGGACCGGCAGCTATACGATCCTGACCCAGATCGCCGCGGAGAGCCTCGGCCTGCCGATCTCGTCCGTCAAAGTGGAGCTCGGCGACAGCCGCTTCCCGCGTACCGCCGGCTCCGGCGGGTCCTGGGGCGCGGCGAGCGCGGGTTCAGCGCTGCACAATGCCTGCAATGCCCTCAAGGAACGGATACTGGAGGCGGCGCAGTCGAGCGAAGCCTCACCGTTACGCGGCGCGAACGCCACCGAGGCAAGCTTTGCCGACAGCGAGGTCAGGATCGGCCAGCGGTCGGCAAGCCTGGCCGACCTCATCCGAAGGATCGCTCCCGACGGATTCGAGGCCGAAGGCTCCGTGGCCGCGGGCGCCGTCACCCAGTCATACAAGGCTTACTCGCAGCATTCCTATGGAGCGCATTTCGCCGAGATCGCTGTCGATTGCGATACCGGTGAGATCCGCATGCGCCGGATGCTGGCGGTGATGGGCGCCGGCCGTATCCTCAACGCCAAGACTGCGCGCTCGCAAATCATCGGCGGCATGACCTGGGGGATCGGTGCGGCGCTGATGGAGCAGACGGTGCTCGATCCGCGCTATGGCCACTTCGTCAATCACGACCTTGCCGAGTATCACGTCCCGATCAACGGCGACGTCCCCGAGATGGAGGTCGTCTTCCTCGAGGAACACGACGACAAGGCCAATCCACTTGGCGCGAAGGGTCTCGGCGAGCTCGGCGTCTGCGGTGCGGGGGCTGCTGTCGCCAACGCCATTTACAACGCGACCGGCGTGCGAGTGCGTGAATTTCCCATCACCTTGGACAAGGTGCTGCCTGCCTTGCCGGTAATCGCCATTTGACGCGGCAAGTCATCAGCTCCTCCCACCGCTTCTTCTTCGAGCATTTCAAGCTCAAGGGCAAAGAGGCAGCCCATGCCTGCATGCAGATCCTGGCCGCGCGGGAACATATTGGCGGCGTGAAATGTCCGTCCCGGGTAGAAATCCCGGTAACGCGCTGTACTATCTGCGAAAATACGGAAATCGGGAGGATGCAGGTGCAGACCAAGAAGATCATCAACGACGGCAACCGCACTGTCGACGAGATGCTGGAAGGCATCCTTGCCGCGCATCCCCGCCATCTCAAAAGCGCGGAGGGCAGTCCACGCTCGATTATCGCCCGCGACGGACCTCGCCAGGGCAAGGTCGGCCTCGTCATCGGCGGCGGCTCCGGCCACGAGCCGACCTTCCTCGGCTTCGTCGGCAAGGGGCTGGCCGACGCGGCGGCAATAGGCAACGTCTTCGCTTCGCCGCCGCCGGATCCGATCCTCGAATGCGCCAAGGCGGCCAGCGGCAGCGCCGGCGTGCTGTTCATGTATGGCAACTACGCCGGCGACTTGATGAATTTCGACATGGCCGCCGAGATGGCGGCGATGGACGATATCGACGTGCGCACCGTGCTGACCACTGACGATGTCGCCTCGGCGCCACGTAACCAGAGGCAAAAACGGCGGGGCGTTGCCGGCAATTTCTTCATCTTCAAGGCCGCTGGTGCCGCCTGCGACCGGATGCTGTCATTCGATGAATGCGAGCGCATCGCCAGGAAGGCCAACGATCACACCTTCACCATGGGCGTGGCGCTGTCACCCTGTTCGCTGCCGCAGACCCGCCGGCCGAATTTCGAGATCGGTCCGGACGAGATGGAGATCGGCATGGGCATTCATGGCGAGCCGGGCATCGCGCGCGGAAAGCTGAAAACGGCCGACGAGATCACCGATGAGATGCTGGACAAGATCCTCGACGAGATGGCGCCGGCGCGTGGCGATAGAGTCGCCGTGCTCGTCAATTCGCTCGGCTCGACGCCGCTGATGGAGCTCTACATCATGAATCGGCGTGTGAAGCGTCGGCTGGATGATATCGGCGTGTCAGTTCACGCGACCTGGGTCGGCAATTACTGCACCTCGCTCGAGATGGCCGGCGCCTCGGTGACGCTGATGCATCTCGACGGCGAATTGCAGACGATGCTCGACCATCCTTGCGACTGCGCCATGTTCCGCGCCGGCTGAAAGGTGCATCCATGACATCCATCGATACGGCCGGCTTGAAAACAATGTTCGATGCGATCGCGGTGGCGATCGAAGCCGACAAGGACCGGCTCTGCCAACTCGACGGCGTCATCGGCGACGCCGATCATGGCATCGCCATGGCGCTCGGCTTCGGCGCGGTGCGCGATGCGCTCGCTTCGCTGGACCTCGCGGCGACCGAGCCGACAGCTCTCCTCAACACCGCGGCGAAATCGTTCCTCAACGCCGTCGGTGCCTCGTCAGGTCCGCTCTATGCGACGGCCTTCATGCGTGGTGCGGCCGCCGTCAAGGGCAAGGCAACTTTGGCGGGTGCCGATTTCATCGCCCTGTTCCAGGCAATGGCGCAAGGCATCCAGGATCGCGGCAAGGCTGAGATCGGCGAGAAGACGATGGTCGATGCCTGGCTGCCGGCGGCGCAGGCCGCCGCCGTTGCAGATGCCGCCGGCAAGACCCTGTCCGAAAGCCTGACAGCCGCCCTTGAAGCAGCCGAACGGGGCGCCGAGGCGACCAAGGACATGATCGCCGCGAAGGGCCGCTCGTCGCGGCTCGGCGAGCGGTCGCTCGGGCACACGGACCCCGGCGCCGCGTCGGCCGTCACCGTCATCGGCGCAATCCGGAAAAGCCTGGGTTAAGCGCATCGCATTAATGCGACGCGCTTAAGCTCCTGTTTTATACATGTCGTTGTCCCAAAACCGCTGCGCACTTTTGGGCGACATGCATTAGCCCAGCTTCGCCGCGTCTAGCCTGTCGATCGCCTGGACATTGCCGGCCGACGGTCCCTTTTCATCGAACTCCGATGCGAGCCAGGCGTCGACGATCGACTTGGCCAATTCCGGGCCGATGACGCGGGCGCCCATGGTGATGATCTGGGCGTTGTTGGATTTCGCAGCGCGCTCGGCGGAGTAGGTGTCGTGAGTGAGTGCTGCGCGAATGCCGGGCACCTTGTTGGCCGAGATGGAAACGCCGATGCCGGTGCCGCAAAACAGGATGCCGCGATCGTTCTCGCCATCGAGGATGGTCTGGGCGAGCTTCTGCGACAGGTCGGCATAATAGCCCGCCTGGCTGAGGTCGCTGACGGCGAGGCCAGGTTTGGTGGCGAGATGCGCGGCAATGACGTCGAGCAGCGGTTTGCCGGCGCTGTCGGCTCCAATGGCTATTTTCATCTTTTCTGTCCTTTCCTATTCGATTGATTCAGAGCCTGTTCCATCCCGATGGAATCGGGATGGGGCTCTATTTTTTGTTGGGCATGATCTTTTCCGAAAAACCGGATTCCACTTTTCGGGATCATGCTCTAGATCGCCGCCGAGGCGCGTTGAAGGATGTCGATGTAACCATCCGGCTGCCAGGCGGAGCGGCCAATGAACAGCCCGTCGATATGAGGCTGGCCGATCAACTCGGCGGCATTTTGCGGATTGACGCTGCCGCCATAAAGCACCGGTGGTGTGGACGGCAGAAGATCGCCGGCGATCTTCTTGATCAGCGCCTGCTGCCTGTCGGCATAGTCGGCACTTGCCGGAATGCCCTTGTCGCCGATTGCCCAGACCGGCTCATAAGCAAACAGGATCGTCGCCGCCTTTGCCTGGCCTTCGAGGTATTGCAGCGCGCCATGCACCTGCAAGGCCAGCACCGCATCGGCCTGGCCACTGTTACGTTGCGCCAATGTCTCACCGACGCAGATGAGCGGCACAAGCCCGTGCTTCACCGCCGCTGCGGTCTTAAGGCCGACCGCGTTGTCGGTCTCGCCGAAATGCTCGCGCCGTTCGCTATGGCCGAGCTCGACGAGGTCGAGCCCGCAATCCGTCAGCATCACGGGCGAGATCTCCCCGGTCCAGGCTCCGGCGTCGGCCCAATGCATGTTCTGGGCACCGACCTTGACCCGCGTCATCGCCAACGCCTTCTTGACCTCGCGAACCGCCGTGAAGGGTGGGATGACGAAGGGCTGGATACGGTCGTCGAAACCGGGGACGAACCCCGCCAGCGCGCCGGCGAAATCAATCGCCTCCGCAAGCGTCTTGTTCATTTTCCAGCTTGTGCCGACCCAGTAAACCACGCGTCCTCCTCCTAGAGCCGGTTCCATCCCGCGAAGCGGGATGGTGCTCTATCTCCTTCTTTGACCATGATCTTTTCCGAAAACCGGTTCCCACTTTTCGGGATCATGGTCTAGTCCTCTCGACTAATGTTAGCGAAACACCGGCGGCATCCAGCGCCTCGCGCATCTGGGTTTCCAGTTCGCGACCGGTGAAGACGGCGTCGAACGCCTTGAGATCGGTCAGGAAATGCAGGGCCGTGCGGCCGAATTTGCCGTGATCGACCAGCAGATATTTGCGGGCGGCCGCGGCCATCATCAGCCGCTTGGTATGGACCACTTCCTGGTCCTGGTGAAAGGCGGAAGCGCCGTGGATGGCCGACGACGACAGGAAGGCGACATCGGCGCGCAACGATCGCAACGTGTCCTCGGCAAGCAGGCCGAAGAAACCGTGGAACTTCTTGCTGTACTGGCCGCCGAGCGCGATCAGGGTGATCCCGCCAACGCCTGCCAGATCCTGGATGACGGCCAGATTGTTGGAGATCACCGTCAGCGGGCGCAGATCCGCAAGGTGGCGCGCAATGCCGCCGGCCGTCGAGCCGTCGTCGATGATCACCGTCTGGCCCGGTTCGACCATCGCCACGGCGGCAGCCGCCAGGCGCTGCTTCTCCTCACCGGCCTGCTTCTGACGGTAGCGGAAATCGCTTTCGAACAGGCCGCTCGGCTGGATCGAGGCGCCGCCGCGCACCTTGCGCAGGAAGCCGCTTTCCTCAAGCTCGTCGAGGTCGCGATGGACGGTCATCTTCGACACGCCAAAGCGCGAGGCAAGCTCATCGACACTGGCCGTGCCAGTGTCCATCAGAAAATCCATGATGCCTTGCCGCCGGCCGTCGCTCTTCATAGTCCAGCCTGTTTCCTGATCCGGTCCGCTGCGAATCCGCCGTGGCGGAAAGGCGAGCCCAAAAACCATTATAACAGAGCAAATCGCGCATGCGGCAAATTTTTTGTGATGATGTTACATTTATTTGGGATATTACTCGCTTCTGATTGCTGTCCTGTAACAAGAATTGCTCCCCGGCGGTATGGCCAAAGGTTGCGGTTCTCCGGAAATCCGGCCAGAAGCATCAGTGGGCTGAACGACGAACGAACGGCTCGCAACCATAGGCTTGAAATCAAATACGGGAGACTATTGGGTGGCTCGCATCACATTGAGACAATTGCTCGACCATGCCGCCGAACACGGCTATGGCGTGCCCGCGTTCAACATGAACAATATGGAACAGGGCCTCGCCATCATGGAGGCCGCCGAGGAGACCAAATCGCCTGTTATCCTGCAGGCGAGCCGCGGCGCCCGCGCCTATGCCAACGACGTCGTGCTGGCCAAGCTGATCGACGCGCTGGTCGAAATCCACCCCGATATCCCGGTCTGCATGCATCTCGACCACGGCAACAACGAAGCCACATGCGTCACCGCGATCCAGTATGGCTTCACCTCGGTGATGATGGACGGATCGCTGAAGGAAGACGGCAAGACGCCGGCCGATTACGATCATAATTCCGGTATCACGCGGCGCGTCGTGGACATGGCGCATTGGGGCGGCGTGTCGGTGGAAGGCGAGATCGGCGTTCTCGGCTCCCTGGAGATGGGCGGCGGCGAACAGGAAGACGGCCACGGCGTCGAAGGCGCCGTCAGCCACGACCAGTTGCTGACCGATCCTGAACAGGCGGTGCAATTCGTCAAGGACACGCATGTCGACGCGCTGGCCGTCGCCATGGGCACCAGCCACGGCGCCTACAAATTCTCGCGCAAGCCGGACGGCGCGGTGCTCGCCATGAACGTGATCGAGGAGATCCACCGCCGCCTGCCGAACATGCACCTCGTCATGCACGGCTCGTCCTCGGTGCCGGAAGAGCTGCAGGAGATCATCAACAAATATGGCGGCCAGATGAAGCCGACATGGGGCGTGCCGGTCGAGGAGATCCAGCGCGGCATCAAGCACGGCGTGCGCAAGATCAACATCGACACCGACAACCGCATGGCGCTGACCGGCGCGATCCGCAAGGTGCTGACCGAGAACCCGAGCGAATTCGACCCACGCAAATATCTGACGCCGGCGATGGCCGCCATGAGAAAGCTGTGCAAGGAGCGCTTCGAGCAGTTCGGCACTGCCGGCAACGCCCCCAAGATCAAGGCGCTGCCGGTCTCGGAAATGGCCAAGCGCTACAAGTCGGGCAGTCTCGATCCGAAATTCGGCTGACGTATTCCGGCTCTGAGCAGGAGCTGCATCGGCTCCTGCTTGTCTATCCTGCTCGCGGCAGAAGTTCCGCCCTGCCGGTCTCGATAAACGGCGCCCAGTAGTCGACCGACTCGCGGATCATGGCGACGACATGGTGGTCGACCGGCTCGCGTTCGCGAAACGACAGTTCGAGGCAGATCTCGTTGTCGACGCCGCCGCCGCGGCGAACCGTCTCCAGAAGCTTTTCCGGCGTGATGCGGCCGTCCTTGTTGTAAGCGGCAATGAACGGCCAATGGCCGCCTTTGTTCATCGACGACTGTTTGATGTGGATGATCGGCGATACCCTGGGAAAGGCTTCGGCCCAGGCATAAGGATCGATGTCGGCCGGGTTGCTCGAGGTCACGTCGCCATGGTCAATATCGACCATCATCTGCAACGGAATGGCCATGCCGGCCGCTTCGATCTGGTTGTGCAGCGTCCGGCAACTCTCGATCGTATGGCCGAATTCGCGGCCGACCGACATCGGCTCCCAGAACAGATAGGTTAATCCGGCCGCCTTGGCGTGCTCGGCAACCTCGCGCCAGCATTCCAGCGCGATGTCGAAAAGCCGCTCACGACGTTCGGGATCGTCGAAATCCCTGTGCGTGAAGATCGCGAACTGGGTGCCCATGCCGCTGGCGCCGAGCTCGGCCGAAATGTCCGCAAAGGTCTTGAACCAATCGACATAGTAGCGGCGCACATCGGCGTCCGGATGGCCAAAATGGTTGAGTCTGCCGTAGGGGCCGGTCATGCCGGATGTCACGCGCACGCCGGTGCGGTCGAGCGCGGTGCGGAACAGGCGGATGAATTTCGAGATCGTCGCCGCCGGCCAGCCGGGATTGACGAATTCATGCGTGAGCTGCACGTCCCGGATGCCGATGTCGTAAGCGATCGCGTCGATCAGATCGTCGGGTTCGGCAAAACGGTTGACCAGCGGATTGGTGTTGAGGGAAAGCGTAAAGGCCATCAGCTTGCTTTCACCAGCCGGCTCGCGCACCAGTCCTCGAAGGCGGCTCTTTCTGCGGCGGACAGATGCAACCCATGCTTGGTGCGCCGTTCGAGAATATCGGCAGCGGTCAGCGCCCATTCGTGCTCGAACAAATAATTGGCCTCGCGTTCGAAAAAATCCTTGCCGAAGCACCGCCCAAGATCGGTGAGCGACCTGGCCGCCCCGACCAGAACGCGCGTCCTGGTGCCGTAGAGCCGGCCATAGTGCTTGACCAGCGATGCCGGCATCCAGGGAAATTCGCGGCCGAGATCGCCTAGAAACTGCTCGAAATCGGCGTTGGCGATATCGCCACCCGGCAGGTAGCCTTTCGACGTCCACGGCTTGCCCATTTTCGGAAAGAAAGGGGCGATCCGGTCCAGCGCGTGCTCGGCCAGCTTGCGGAAGGTGGTGATCTTGCCGCCGAAGACGGAGAGCAGCGGCGCCTGCCCGACGGAGGCGTCGAGTTCGAAAATATAGTCGCGCGTCACCGCGCTCGGGTTGTCGGCGTTGTCGTCATAGAGCGGCCTGACGCCCGAAAACGAGTAGATGACATCGTCGCGGGCAAGTTCGCGCTTGAAGTAGCGGTTGACGATTTTGATCAGGTAGTCGACCTCGCTGGCATCAGCCGTCACGTCTTCCGGCCGTCCCTCATAGGGGATGTCGGTGGTGCCGATCAGGGCCAGGTCGTTCTGGTAGGGGTTGATGAAGATCACGCGCTTGTCGCGGTTCTGTACGAGATAGGCCTGTCGCCCTTCCCAGAATTTCGGCACGACGATGTGGCTGCCCTTGACCAGGCGCACATTCCGTTTGGAGTTCTGGCCGACCACGCGGTTGATGATGTCGTTGACCCAGGGACCGGCGGCGTTGATCAGTGCCCGTGCCCGAACCGTGGTCCTGACGCCGGTTCGGCTGTCGCGCATCTCGACCGACCACAGGTCGTTTTCACGGTGGGCGGCAGTGCAGGCGGTCCGGGTGAAGATCCTTGCTCCCCGTTCCGCGGCGTCGAGCGCATTGATGACGACAAGGCGAGCGTCGTCGACCCAGCAATCGGAATATTCGAACCCGCGCTTGAACGCGTCCTTGATCGGCGCGCCTTCGGGCGCAGTGCGCAGGTTGAGCGTGCGGGTGCCCGGCAGCCGCTTGCGGCCGCCGAGATGATCGTAGAGGAACAGGCCAAGCCGGACCAGCCAGGCCGGCCGGTCGTCAGGGCTGTGCGGCAGCACGAAGCGCATCGGCCAGATGATGTGCGGCGCCGATTCAAGCAGCACTTCGCGCTCGATCAGCGCCTCGCGCACCAGCCGAAACTCGTAATATTCGAGATAGCGCAGGCCGCCATGGACGAGCTTTCCCGACCGCGAACTGGTGCCTTCGGCCAGATCGTCTTTTTCGCACAGGATGACGGAAAGGCCGCGGCCGGCTGCGTCGCGTGCGATGCCGGCTCCGTTGACGCCGCCGCCGATGACGAACAGATCGACGATGTCAGTGGCGCCGCTCATCTCGCCGGGTCCTCAGTGCCTGGATTGTGTTTCATGGCTGCCGCGACCTTCAGCATGGGTTGACCGGTGGGAGCCCGGCGATAAAGCGGCGCACCTCTTCGGCCGCCTGCTCGGCCGCATAGGTCACCGTGCGCACCGACGCGCCGGCGATATGCGGCGTCAGCGTGACATTCGGAAGCTGCAGCAGCGGCCAGTCGGCAGGCACCGGCTCGACCGCAAACGTCTCCAGCATGGCGCTGCCGATATGGCCCGAGACCAGCGCATCGTAAAGCGCGTCGTAATCGACCAGCGGCCCGCGCGCGGTGTTGACGAAGATCACCCCCGGCTTCATCCGAGCGAAGGTGTCCTTGTTGATCAGGCCGCGGGTTTCCTCAGTCACCCGGGGATGAAGCGTGACCACATCGGAGCGGGACAGGAGATCGTCGAGCGCGACCAGTTCGACGCCGTCATTGCGGTCTTCGGCGCTCAGTTGCACATAGGGATCGGTGACCAGGATGCGGCAGCCGAACGCGCGCAGCAGGCGGACAACCTTGGTGCCGATATTGCCGTAGCCGATGACGCCGACGGTCATTTCGTTGAGCTCGCGGCCGGTACGGTCGGCCCGGTAGAGATCGCCGCGCCATTCCCCTTTGCGCAAGGCCTCGTGCCCGACCCGGATCAGCCGCGTCTCGGCAAGGATCGCACCGATGGTGAACTCGGCCACAGCACTTGCATTGCGGCCGGGCACATTGACGACGGTGATGCCGTGGGCCCTGGCGGCAGCCATGTCAATGTTGATCGGGCCGCCGCGTGAGACCGCAACCAGCTTCAGCGTAGGCAGACGCTGCATCATGGTCTCGGAGAGCGGCGCAAGCTGGGTGACGAAGATCTCGGCGTCGCCAATGAAATCGACCACCTCGTCCGGATCGCCAAAATACTCCTTCACCTTGTCGAGGCCGAGCGCCGCATTGCCGAATTCCATCGGCTCGTCGGGCCAGGCCGCCTCAAGGGTGCGAATGTCGAGATTGTCGCCGCAGGCCTTCTCGATTTTCTCGCGAAACACTTCGGGAAGCATGAAGCGGTCGCCAATGATTGCAATCTTCCTACGCATGCTCGACTTCTCAGTTTGCCCTGGATGCGGCCATCGACCGCCAGACCGGCCGCAGCGCCTCATGCGCCAAAGTGTAGGACGGAACCGCCCGCTCATAGATCGCGGCAAGTTTTGGGTCGCTCGGCTCCGCCGCACCCAGCAGCGGCGTGACCCACTCGCCGACGCATTCGTCCATCGACTTGTATTGGCCGACGCAAACCGCGGCGATCATCGCGGCGCCCGCCGCACCAGCTTCCTCGCGCTGGCTAGTGCGAATGTCGGCGCCGACGACAGCGCTCAGGATCTTGCGCAGAGCCGGGCTTCTGGCGGCGCCGCCGGTCAGCCGGATTTCGCTCGGCAGCGGCCCCATGGCGGCGTAGCAATCGCGCGACGCGAATGCCAGTCCCTCGAAAACGGCGCGGACCATGTCGGCATAGCCGTGCCGCGACGAAATGCCGACGAAGCCGGCCCTGGCGTTGGCATCGACGAACGGCCCGCGCTCGCCGGCCTCCGACACATAGGGCTGATAGAGCAGCGATGCCGGCTCGGATACGGATATCCACTGATCGACCAGCGCGATCATCTCGCCGTTGGTGCGCGTAATGCCTTGCGAGGCGAGAATGCCGGAGGCGAGGCTAAGGACCCAATCGATGTTGAGTGTCGCCGCCATGTTCGACTGCATCTGCGCAAAGACGCCGGGCGTCGGCATCGTCATCGTGTAGCCGGTCCTGGCCTCGTTGAGCAGCACCTCGTCCGGCGTCTGCGCAAGCCGCATATGCATGCCGGTAGAGCCGATGATGGAGCAGCCGGGCTTGCGCTCGCGGTCGAGCAGGCCGGCGCCGAGCGCGGTGCAGGCCACGTCGACATAGGCCAGCACCACCGGCGTACCCGAAAGCAGCCCGGTCGCTTCGGCAGCCGCCGCCGACAGGCCGGCGCTATGCCTGGTGCCGTCGACGATCGGCGGCAGCAGATGCCTGAGATCGGCGACGCCGAGCACCTCAAGCACATCATCGCAATAGCCACGGGTGCGGAAGTCGCCGAAGGTGAAGGTGCCCTCGGACGGATCGGTTGCGCGTTCGCCGGTCAGGTTGAAATAGAGCCAGTCCTTGCAATGGAATGCCGTCGTGGCGTCAGCAAGCATGTCAGGCGCGCTGCGCTTCATGAAGGCAAGCTGCGGTCCCTGCTGGCAGGCGGCCAACCCGCTCCCGGTCTTTTCGAAACGAAGCCGGTCATCGGGCCGCGCGCGGATCTCCTCGACGATGGCGGCAGCGCGCGCATCGAGCCACAGCCAGCCTTTGGTGACCGGCTCACCCTCCTTGTCGATCAGCCAGGTGCCATCGCCCTGCCCGGTCACGGCGATGGCGATGGTGCGGCTGGCGAGATCCGGCACCTTGTCGGCAAGCTGGCGCAATGTGGTCGCGGTATCGGCCCAGGTGCGCGCCAGATCCTGCTCGGCGCCGCCGCCCGGCAAGGTCTCATACCGGTTCGGCACCGCCGCGGCCGCGAGCTGCCGGCCCGCCGTGTCGAAGGCGACGGACTTGATGACAGACGTGCCGGCATCGATGCCGATCAGCACATCCGGCATCAGGCGAGCTCCATGCCATGCGAAATGGCCATGCCGCTGGACTGATCGAAGACGTGCAGGTTTTTCGGATCGATGCTGATATTGATCGGCGCGCCAAGCTCCAGGCGGGTTCGGTCGTGTTCGACCAGAACCAGCGAGCCGCCGGCGAAATCCGCCGCGATATGCGTCTGGTCGCCGAGCCATTGGTTGGCCGAAACCGTGGCTGGCACGCCGTCCTTCGAGCGGCGAACAGCATAGGGCCTGATGCCGATGACGACCCGCTGCCGTTTGAGCAACTCGTCGCGAACCGAGCCGCTGAACGCGTCCTTGTCATAATCGAGCGAAAGTCCGTCGGGCAGTCGCAGATTGATCTTGTCGGCAGCCGTGCCGACATAGGCTTCGAAGACATTCATCGGCGGCTCGCCGACAAAGGTGCCGGTGAACAGGTTGGCCGGCCGCTGCTTGAGCATGTCGGGCGTGTCGAACTGCTGCAACACGCCGCCTTCCATCACCGCGATCCGGTCGGCAAGCGCGTTGGCCTCGGTCTGGTCGTGGGTGACCAGGATCGCGGTCAGGCCGCGCTCCTTGATGAAGTGTTTGATACGGCCGCGCAGCACGGCGCGAAGCTGCGGTTCGAGCTGGCCCATCGGTTCGTCCAGCAGATGCAGGTCGGCCTGGCGGATCAGCGCCCGGCCGAGGCTGGCGCGCTGCTGCTGGCCGCCGGAGATGGAACTCGGATAGCGCTCAAGAACATCCTCGATTTCGAGCAGCTTGGCGATGCTGGCAACTTTCGCCTCGACGTCACTTTTCCGCAGCTTGGCCGCCTTCAGCGCAAACGCCATGTTCTCGCGCACGGTCAGCGGCGGATAGAGCGAATAGCCCTCGAACGCCATCGCCACATTGCGCTTGACCGGCGGCAGCGCATGCACCTTGCGGCCGGCGACCGAGATGGTGCCGCGCGAGACCTCCTCGAAGCCAGCGATCATGCGCAATGTCGAGGTCTTGCCGCAGCCGGACGAGCCGAGCAGTGCGACGATCTCGCCTTTGTCAATTTCGATCGTCAGGTTCTGGACGGCGTGCACGCCCCTGTCGATCGGGCCGTAGAACTTGTCGACGCCTGAGATGGCGAGTGCGCTCTGGCTCATGCCGCTTCTCCGCTGCGCAGATTGACCACGTTGCTGGCGCCGATGCGGTCGCCGCTGGCATGATCGAACAGCAGCGCACTTTTGCCGTCGACGGCAATGTGGGCCCTGCCCTCGGTTTGACCCGGTGTTCCGGCCGGCCGGGAGACGAGGATTTCGCGGCCGCGCACGGTGCGCACCAGGGTGACGATCTTTTCGTTGAGCGGCGTCTCCGCCTCGACGGTCACCGGTATGGCAGCCGGCGTGCCTTCGTCGACGAAGCGCAGCGCTTCGGGCCGCAAGCCGATCACGCAATCGCGGCCGACCGTCGCGTCATAGGCGCCCGTCAGATGGACCTGAACATTCGACAGGCCGACATAGATGCCCTTGGCATCGCGCGACGGCTTGACGTCGAGCAGGTTGATCGTCGGATCGCCGAACAGCCGCGCGATCTCGATGTTGGCCGGCTCGCGATAGATCTGCTCGGGCGTGCCGAGCTGCTTGATGACACCTTGCGACATCACCGCGATGCGGTCGCCGAGCGCCATGGCCTCCCTGTAGTCCTGTGTGACGTAGACGACGGTCGCGCCACGGTCGGCCAGCAGCCTCGGCAGTTCGAGCCGCATCTCGAAGCGCAGTTTGGCATCGACGTTGCGCAAGGGGTCGTCGAGCAAGAGCACCGGCGGCGCGCCGACCAGAGCGCGGGCGAGTGCGGTGCGCTGCTTCTGGCCGTTGGACAGCGCCCGTGGCTTATGGCTGAGCACGTGGCCGATCTTCAGCAGCTTGGCGACGCTCTCGACGCCCGACTTCATCGCACTTTGCGACGATCGCTTGGCCTGAAGCGGTGTCGCAATGTTGTCGAAGGCGGTCATGTGCGGAAACAGCGCGAAATTCTGGAACGCCATGCCGACGCCGCGGAACTCGGCGTCAAGGTCGGTCATGTCCTCGCCGCCGATAAGTATCTTTCCTTCATCGGGGTCGATGACGCCGGCGACGAGCCGCAGCAGCACCGTCTTGCCGGCGCCGGACGGTCCGAACAGGACCAGGGTCTCGCCATCGGCGACGCTCAGCGACAGATTGTCGAGCACAGTCTGGCTCTTGTAGCGCTTGACGACATTTCGCAATTCGAGGCTGGCCATTGGAGCTATCCTTTCACCGCGCCGAGCGACAGGCCTTCGACGAGATAGCGCTGCGCGTAAAGGGCGAGTGCCAGCGTCGGCGTGATCGACAGCACGATCGCTGCCGAGATCTGGCCGTACTGGATGCCGGAGGAGGTGATGAAGGCGAGCGCGCCGACTGTCACCGGCTGTTTGTCGGCCGAGGCGAGCACGAGCGCGAAGACGAAATTGTTCCAGGCGAAGATGAAGGCGAGCAGGCCGGCCGCCGCAATGCCGGGGCCGGCGAGCGGCAGCGCGATCTTGCGGAAGGTGGCGAACCAGGAATGGCCGGCAATGCGATAGGCATATTCGATGTCGGCCGGGATGTCCTCGAAGTAGCCGCGCACGATCCACAGGATCAGCGGCAGGCAGATCAGCTGATAGACCCAGATCAGCCCGATATAGGTGTTGGCCAGTCCAAGCTTCTGGAAATAGAGGGTCAGCGGCAGCAGCACCAGCAGCGCCGGCGCGAACCGGAACGACAGCAGCGTGAAGGCAATGTCCTCCGAGCCGCGGAACTTGTGCCGGGCAAAGGCGTAAGCGGCGGGAACGCCGAGCAGCAGCGCGACGGCGACCGAGGTGACCGATAGGAACACCGAATTCCAGAGGTTGCGCATGAAGGCGATGTCGAGCGTGCCGGCTGCCGTCGTCAGCTTTCCGGTGATCAGTGCGGTGTAGTTGGCCAGCGTCGGCTTGAAGACAAGCTGCGGCGGAATCCGCAGGATGGTCTCGTTGGTCTGGAACGACATCATGAGAATCCAGACGATGGGGAACATGAAGAAGATCACGACCAGCGTCAGCGCTATGCCGCGCAGGATGCGTTCGAGAAGCGAGGTGTGTTCCATCTCAGCCTCCTATGCCTGGCCGCGGGCGCGTTCGCGCAGCCGCAGCCAGTTCTTGATGAAGATGTTCGAGAGGAAATAGGTGATCGCCCACAGGATGATCATCAGCGCCGCCGAGCGGCCGACATTGGTCGACTGGAAGAAGTTGAGGTAGGCCTCGACCTGGAAGACAGTCAGCGTATCGCCCGGACCGCCCTGGGTCATGGCATAGATGATGTCGAACTGCTGGATGGAATCCAGCAGACGGAACAGCGTCGCCGTCAGGATGTAGGGTGTCAGCATCGGCAAGGTGATGCGGAAGAACACGAAACTCCGCGGCACGCCGTCAAGTGCTGCCGCCTCGAAGGGCTGCGTCGGCAGGCTGCGCAGGCCGGCAAGCAGCAGGATCATGATGAAGGGCGTGTAGACCCAGATGTCGACAAGGACCACCGTGAAAAGTGCGGTCGACGGCGACGAGGCCCAGCGGAAATCCTGCAGTCCGATCAGGCTGGCGAGATAGCTCAGCACGCCAAAGCCGGGATTGGTCATCAGCTTCCACATCAGCGCGGCAAGCGCCGGCGCCGTCATCAGCGGCATCAACAGCATGATCGAGATGAAATTGTTCAGCGTCGTGCGCTTCTGCAGCAGCATGGCGATGCCGAGACCGAGAAGCAGTTCGAGCAGCACGGTGATGCCGGCATAGAGCAGCGATATCTCCAGCGTGTTCCAGAACCTCGGGTCCGTGAAAAACGAGATATAGTTGTCGCCCCAGTTGAACTGCCGCGCCCAGGGCTGGCTCAGCCGGTAGCGCTGGAACGAATAGACGACCGATGTGAAGAACGGGATCAGGATGCCGATACAGACGAGCAAGGCCGGCAGGCTGAGCACATAGGGCAGCACTTTCTTGCTGATCCTGACGCCGGAAGGCCTGTTTCTTTGCATTGTCGCCGCAGTCATCGTTACTCACCCCGTCATCTCTGTTGCTTCGCCCTGCCGGCCGCCCAGGGAGCTAGGCGGCCGGTTGGGCGAGTGGCGGCACCGCCAGTGTTTGGGCATCGGAATTTCCCAAAACCGGTTTTCCACTTTTGGGTCCGATACTCCAGGCGCCGCTTCGCAGTGGAATGGTCGGCTGGCCCGCAGAAGCGGGCCAGCCAGCCGCCAGGACTCAGCCGAGCCCGGCTTCCTTGAGCTGGCCGTCGACGCTGGTGGCCAGCATGTCGAGGCCTTCGTCGACCGGCACTTCCTTGGCCACCATCTTCTGCAGCGTCGCCGCCCATTCGGTGGTGAGATCGAAGAACAGCGGCTGCGGGGTGAACTTGATGCTGGCGCCGGGCGCCGAGACGTCGAACATCTCGACATAGCCCGGATAGCTCTTGTTCAGCCTCTCGCGGAACATCTGGTCGTTCCAGACCGACTGACGGACCGGATTGACGAAGTCCATCTTGGTCGCACCGAACAGTGCATGCTCGGGCCCGGATGCCCATTGCATGAAGTACCAGGTGGCGTCCTTGTCCTTCGAGAAATTGGACATCGACAGCGACCAGATCCAGATGTTAGGCGTTGGCGCCTTGGCGACGGGATTGGCCTTGAAGGCCGAAAAGGCGAGCTTGCCGGCCATCTTGTTGTCGCCGCCATTCATGAAGTAGCCGAGGATGTCCGCGTCGTAGATCATCGCCGAGGCGCCGGCGCCGAGATCGGTGCCGACCTGATACCAGGTGTAGGTCGACCAGTCCTTGGGGCCGCTCTCCTGGATCATCTGGACCCACTGCTTGTGGAATGCCTTGGATTCGGCGGTGTTCATCGCGGCCGACAATTTGCCGTCGGCCGAGACATTCAGGTCCTTCTGGTCAAAATTGGCGTAAGCCGACAGGAAGCCGGGATGGATCGTCGCCCAGGAGCGCGAGCCGCGCACGCCGATGCCGTAGACGCCGCCACCGACATCCTTGGTGAGCTTGGCCGCCGTAGCGACCATCTCGTCCATATTGCCGGGAACGCTGACGCCGACCTTGTCGAACATACCCTTATTGTAGGTGATGTTGTTCTGTTCGAAGCCCCACGGAATGCACCACTGTTTAGCGTCGTCGGAACCGAGCACGCCGCCAGGCTGACCGTTCCAGGCGCAGGACTTCCTGACACCGGGCAGGAAGTCGTCCCAGGCGTAGTTCACGTTGGTCTTGGTCGGATCCTTGATCCACTCGTTAAGGTCGGTGATCCAGCCGGCCGGGCCATAGGTCCAGGTCATGTAGGCGCCGGTCATGAAAGCATCGTATTCAGGCGAGCTGGCCGACAGCGCAGCGGTGACCTTGTCGAAATAGACATCCTCCGGGAAGACGTCGTAGACGACTTCCATGCCGGTCAACTTTTTGAAGTTTTCAAGGTTGGCGATCATCGCATCCGCGTAAGGATGCTTGTTGAGCAAGAGCTTGATGGTTTTGCCCTTGTGCGCCTGCCAGTCGAAGTCCGCCGCCAGCGCACGGGTCTGCCCCAGATTGAGCAGCGTGCCGGCCGTGCCAGCGGCAAGGCCCATCGCGCCAAGACCCTTGATCAGCCCACGACGATCAACTTGTCCGCGCAGGAACGCATCGATCAGGTCTTTTTCTTTCTCATGCATTTGTCTTCTCCTCCACAGGGTAGTTTCAATCGAATGGCTGCCGGCTACCCGACCGACGTCTGCTCCACGAGTGATCGCGCCGTCCGCTCATCGGTGACCAAGCCCTTGAGATAGCGGCCCTCCAACACCGATTTGATGGCACGAACCTTCACCTTGCCGCCGGCGACGGCGACAATCCTGCGATTGCTGATGTCTTCGCGCGCCAGCGCCAGCGCCCGGTTGGAAAGGGTCGTCTCGACCGCCTTTCCAGCATCGTCGAAGAAATGGCCGAGCAGTTCGCCGACGCCGCCATTGCGGCGAATCTCTTCCATTTCGCCCTTTTCGATCATGCCGGTGGCGACCAGCGACGCCTCGCGCTCGGCGGTGCCGATGCCGGCAATGAGCAGGTCGGCGGCCTTGCCGAGATCGAAGACCTCACTGATGCCCTTCTGCCCGAGCAGCACGGTTCGATCCTCGACCGTGTTGGCGAACATCGGCACCGGCATCACATAGGCTTCCGCGCCGGTCCGTTCGGCCAGGCGGTGAATGACGTCGTGCGGATTGGCCGAGAACTTGCGCGTCAGGCCGCCAAGCAGTGAGACGAAGCGGGTCTTTTCGGCAGATATGCGCGGCAGATACTCCACGCAGGCGGCCAGTGTGCGGCCGTGACCGACGCCGATCAGCGTATCCTCGCCGCGTTCGATTTCACGCTTGAGAAATTGCGCGCCGGCAATGCCAAGCGCCTTGAGCGGCAAGTCTTCGCCATCGAAGTCGGGAACGACCTCGCAATAGTCGAGCCCGTAGCGGCTGGACAAATCGTCTTCAAGCGCGACGCATTCCGACACTTCGCCGTCGATATAGACTTTGACCAACCCCTCCTGATTGGCCTTGGTGATGAGGCGATGCGCCTTGAGGCTGGTCAGGCCAAGCCGCTTGGCGACCTCCGACTGGGTCAGGCCACCAGCATAATGAAGCCAGGCGGCACGCGTCGCCATACTGGTTTCATCGTCGCGCAGCAGGCCGTTTCCAAAACCAACCATTTCCGCCCTTAGATATTTTTATCAATCGGTGCAAAATTTTTCACAAGCCGCCGCCGGAGTCAAGCGCCGCGTGGTTCAAATCATGACAAGGACCAAAAACTAGCCTGCTGAAGCGCCATCGTGCAGGGCGGTGCTAGTTTGAATATGCCATGCCTGTCGACCTGAAGGGCAAAGGCTGAACGGCTCGCTCCAAGCGAACCAGTTGCATGGCCGCTAAGGCCTGCTCCCGTTCACTGAGCGTATAACTGGGCTGACCGACGCCAAACGCCGTTTTGCTGAAAATGCTCTGCCCGCCGAATGGCGGTGCACCTCGCTTGCGGATCAGGCGAATTCGGGCAAGGAGGACAGGGAAGTATCAATCTTCACATTACGAGAGCTACAATAATTCTTCACAAACGGCTATCTATCCTGGCGACAGGGGTTTGGTTCGAGTCACGAGGGGCGCGGCTTGGAATTCGATTTGAAGACCATTGAGGCGCTTGCTCCCGATCAGGCGTCGCTGAGCGCCGCCTCCAAGCTGACCAAGCGATCGAACTGGCCGCGGCTCGAAAAGAATGAGCGGCAGGCGCTCATCTGGGGTGAATGCCAGGGCTCCGGCTCCAATCCGTATCGTGTGGTGGTCGACACGGGCGATCACGGCTACAAATGCACCTGCCCGTCGCGAAAATTCCCATGCAAGCACACTCTGGCGCTGATGTGGATTGCCGCGACCGCGCCAGCCAGTTTTGCCGCGGCCGAATCCTCGCCGGAATGGGTGAATGACTGGCTTGGCAGGCGCAGGAAGACGACGCCACCGCCAGCGCAACCGACAGCCGGTGCGGCGGCCAAGAGTATTGATGAAGCCGCACGGACGGACGAGAGCGCCGCCGTCGAAGACGTTGCGGCAGTGGAGCGTCGCGAGGCAGCGCAGCGCAAGCGGGCGGAAGACACACGACAAGCAGTGTCGGCGGCGCTCGATGAACTCGATCAATGGATCGCCGATCAGTTGCGGCTTGGTCTTTCCGGGTTTGTCGACGGCAGCAGCGACCGTTGCCGCCGGATTGCCGCGCGGCTGGTCGACATGAAGGCAACCGCGCTTGCCGGCCGCATCGACGAGATCCCATCGCGGCTGATGGCGCTGCGCGGCGAGGAAAAACCGGATGCGGCGATCCGCGAGCTCGGCAAGCTTGTGTTGCTGGCCAAGGCATGGCGGGCGGCGCCCGACGACCCAGAGCTGAAGCGCCTCGTATCGACATCGGAAACCCGCGAACAGGTCTTGGCCAATCCGGATGCAAAACAGGTCGAAAGCTTCTGGGAGGTCCTGGGCGAGAAGATCGAGAGCCGCCGTGACGGTCTCGTCAGCCATTCGACCTGGCTGCTTGATCTGAAGAGCGCTACCCCGCAATTTGCCGTGCTGCTCGATTATTTTCCGGCTTCTGCCGGACGCCGGTCCAATGCTTTTGCACCTGGCGATCGTTTCGATGCCCGGCTGGTCTTTTATCCATCACGCAAGCCGCTTCGCGCACTGGTGGCGGAACGCATGGGTGAAGTGATGTCCGGCGCGTGGCCTGATTTCAGCTTTGGCGCTGCAAAGGACCCACTCGCCACACATGCTTCCTATCAGGATGCTGCGCCTTGGATTACCGATTGTCCTCTCATGCTGCCGCCTGGTGCGATCCTGGTCGACGACCGCGGCACAGGCTGGTGGCAGGCCGCGGACGATCCGCAAGGGATCGCCTTGCCGATCGCAGGCGCTGTCAATCAAACATTGCTCGGCCTCGACCTTGCGGCCACGGCAGCGCTCTGGAATGGCGCCAGGCTTGAACTCCTGGCGGCGCAAAGCGGGTTCGGGAGGCTTGACCTGTCGTGAATGAGACCGAGCAAACTGGCCTGGCGACAATGCGCGATTGCTGGATCACCGGCGGAGCCACCTTCGATCTGGCTCCGACCGCCTGGAAGACAATCGCCGGCAGTACAAGTCCCGACGAGCAGGAGCGCCGGCTGCTGGCAATCGCAGCGCAAGCACTCGACGTCGCCCTGCGGCCTGCGGCGCCGAAGACGCTCAAGCGTCGGCCGCCGCTGCCCAGGCTTGCGCTCCCTATGCTGCCGGAGCGATTGCGGCCGCTGTTGAGAGCCGCTCTGAAACACGCCGTCGACGCGAGACGCAAGACGCGCGTGGTGACGCTTGTCGCCAGCCGCGGCTTTGTGCTTCATCCGATGGACTGGATGCCCGTCGCGTCGGATCAGAACAGCCCGGACGTCTACGCTCCCTGGATCGACTGGCAAGCAAGCGTGGACGGGGAGAGACATGCCCCGCAGGAGAAACTGACGGCGGAAAATTGGGATGAGTTCTATCCCGCCGCGCGACGCATCGCGCTGGCAGACATGCGCCGCAGTGAACCGGCTTCGGCCCGACTGCTGGTCGAGGCCAAGGCTTCGGGCGAGCCCGCCGAGGTCAGGCTTGCGCTGATCGAACTCATGCGCTTCGGCCTGAATCCTGAGGACGCGCCGTTCCTTAAAAGCCTCTCCGCCGACAGGTCCGGCAAGGTGCGCGAACTGGCTGGCCGGCTGCTGGCAAGGTTGGGAGAGCACGGCCGTTCAAACGATGGCGGACCGGATGATCCCGCAGCTGAACTCGCCGCGTTCATCAGCGAAGGCAAATCCGGCTTCATCCGCCGCCGCAGCATCTACACGCCGGCGAAGTTGAAATCGCCGGCGCAGGAAAAGCGTCGCGCCGAATTGTTCGAGACCTGCAATCTGGTCGACCTGGCCGCGCGGTTCAGTGCTACCGAACCTGAGTTCATAGGAGCCTGGCAATTCGGCGCCGACAACAATGCCGACATCCTGATCGCACGAATGGTCGCCGCTTCGGGGAGCGACGTCGCGGTGACGCATATGGCGGACGCACTTGTCGCCGATGGTGACAAGCCAGCGCTGTTCGTACTGCACCTCACGCCGCGCCTGGACAGTCGCAGAAAACGAGCCCTCGTCCGGCTGATCCTCAAGCAAGCGAATTACCTCAACGCGATCAATCTGGCGGAAGGCATTGATGCTGGCTGGCTGGAATGGAACGATCTTTCGAATGGATCGGCTCTTGCGGCGCTGCGCTCCGCCGTTGCGGGAAACGACGACGCCATGCGCCGGGGCGCCGACGATATACTGGAAACGATCGGCTTCCTTGCCACGGCGACCACAGCAGCAAAATTGATCGACGAGGTCGTCGCAGCCGGCATGCCGCCCGCAGCCCCATCACTCAGTGTCCTGCGTCTCAACGCGGCGCTGGCCGAACATCAGTCTAGAACCGACACATGATCAATCCGGAGAATTCATATGAACGCTGCCATCCGTCTCCCGGTCGAGCAGGCCTATGCCTCTGAATTGCAGGCGCTGGCGCGCAGTGACGACAGGCAAAAGCCTGCCGGCTGGGGCCTCTCTCCACAAGCTGTGCTGATTTATCTGCTGGGCGGGAAGGCCGGTGACGGCACGCCGGTAACGCCAAAATATGTCGGTCGCCGCCGGTTGATGGAGACTGCGGTGGCAACGCTCGCCACCGACCGCGCATTGTTGCTGCTCGGCGTTCCCGGAACGGCCAAGTCCTGGGTGTCTGAACATCTCGCCGCCGCCATCATGGGCGACTCGACGCTGATCGTGCAGTGCACGGCCGGCACCGACGAGAACCAGATCCGCTATGGCTGGAACTATGCGCAACTTCTGGCAAAGGGCCCGAGCCAGGAAGCATTGGTGCCGACGCCGCTCTACCGCGCCATGCAGACCGGCAAGCTCTGCCGACTCGAGGAACTGACGCGCATGGGCTCGGATGTGCAAGACACGCTGATCACCGTACTTTCCGAAAAGATGATGCCGATCCCGGAATTGAACACATCGATCTATGCCCAGCGCGGCTTCAACATCATCGCCACGGCAAACAACCGGGACAAAGGTGTGAATGAACTCTCCTCGGCACTCAAGCGTCGCTTCAATGTCGTGGTGCTGCCATTGCCGGAAGACATGGCTGAAGAGGTGGCGATCGTCTCCAAGCGGGTCGATGAGATGGCCGGCGGGCTCGACCTGCCGGTGCCGAAAAATGTCGGCGAGGAGATAGCCCGGGTATTGACCATCTTCCGTGAATTGCGGTCCGGTGCGACCGCCGACGGCAAGGTGACGCTGAAGACGCCCTCGGGCTCGCTGTCGACCGCCGAGGCGATCGCCACGATGGTTGGCGGGCTGAGCCAGGCGGCGTGGTTCGACAGCGGCAAGCTCGGCGCCGAAGGTCTCGCCGCCAGCCTTGTCGGCGCGATCGTGAAAGACCCGGTACAGGACAAGGCAGTGCTTGAGGAATATCTGGAAACAGTGCTCAAGAAGCGGCCCGACTATGCCGGCTACTATGCGGCCTTGAACGCAGCGATCTGACGCGCCATGGGGCACAACGACGTCGCCTATTTCGGCATACGCCATCACGGGCCGGGTTCCGCCGACAGCCTTGTGCAGGCATTGCAGGATTTGCAGCCGGTCGCCGTGCTGATCGAGGGGCCGATCGATGCCTCCGCGCTGCTGCCCTTGCTGGCCCGCCCGGAAATGCAGCCGCCGGTAGCACTGCTTTGCTATCCGGAGGAGGATCCGGCTTCGACAAGTTTTTGGCCGTTCGCCGAGTTCTCGCCGGAATATCAGGCGGTCCTTTGGGCCGTGGACAACAAGGCGGCGTTGCGCTTCATCGACCTGCCGTCGTCGGCGCGCTTCTCGGAAGCGGCGGTCGACGGCGCGGAAAAAATCGATGCCGGCGAAGCGAAGGAAGCAAGCGAGCGTGATGATGTGGCTCCGCATCGGCGTGATCCGATAGGCACGCTGGCCCGCGCCGCCGGCTATGAGGACGGCGAAAGCTGGTGGTCGGACATCATCGAGCAGAATCCGGAACCAGGCCCCATATTCGCGGCCATCTCCGACGCGATGATGACACTGAGGTATGGTGAAGGCTCGATCGCGCAGTTCGAGGCCCAGCGCGAAGCGCATATGCGGCTCGAAATCGCTGCGGCGCGCAAGGAATTCGACGGACCTATCGCCGTCGTCTGCGGAGCGTGGCATGTGCCGGCACTGCAGGCGACACACACGCAGAAAAACGATCAAGCCCTGCTTAAGGGGATTGCAAGGCGCAAGAGCACGATGACATGGGCGCCGTGGACGGGACCGCGTCTGGCGCTGGGTTACGGCTATGGCGCGGGCGTCGTCGCACCCGGCTGGTGCAAGCATCTCTGGCGCACGCGCGGCCGGCGCGATGCAGCAACCTTGTGGCTTGCAATGATTGCAGCGGTCCTGCGGGTGAAGGGTCACCTGGTCTCGACCGCTTCGCTGATCGAAGCGGAGCGGCTCGCCCGCACGCTCGCCGCGATTCGCGAGCGGCCGAAAGCCGGGTTTGAGGAATTGCGCGACGCCGCAATTGCGGCTCTGTTCAATGGCGAAGCGTTGCTGTGGGCCCTGGTCGAGGCCGAGCTGCTTCTAGGTGCGGACGTCGGCGAAATTCCACCCGACACGCCGTTGGCGCCGTTGATCGAGGATCTGCAGCGCAACCAGAAGGCGGCGCGGCTGAAACCTGAAGCGCTGGAGCGGGAACTATCCGTCGACCTGCGAAGCGACAGCGGGCTGTTTCGTTCGACATTGCTGCATCGGCTGAACGTGCTTGGTGTGCATTGGGGTAAGTTGACGGACGCCGGTCGCAGCCGTGGCACCTTCCGCGAGCGGTGGACCCTGACCTGGGAGCCGGAATATGCCGTTCGCCTGGTGGAGAACCTGATCTACGGGCCGACCATTGAAAAGGCTGCCAACGGCCGCCTGATCCAGATGATCGAAGCCGCAGCAACCCTCGATACTCTTGCGGCACTGGTCCAGGGCGCCATCACGGCAGGCCTGTCGGAAGCATCGACGGCCGGTCTCGCGGCCCTGGAGGCGCGCGCGGCGCGCAGCAGCGAATGCCTGGAGATTCTGGCCTCGGTGCCGCCGCTCGCCGACATCATCCGCTACGGCGAGGCCCGCAAAACAGAGACGAACCGGCTTTCCGGCCTGATGGAGCGGCTGATCGTCGAAGGTGCGATCGCGCTTCCCTATGCGGCACGCGACCTGGATGAGCAGGCCGCCGCGACGCTGGCTAGCGTGATGCGCAAGGCCGATGAGGCGATCAGGCTGGTCGAGCCCGGGGAAGACGTGCTGAACGGATGGCGCAACGGGCTGGCTGCCGTGCTGGAGGGGTCGCGAGCGACGGCGCTGCTCGCCGGATGCGCCGCGCACCTGCTCTACGAGGCCGGCCGCCTGTCCGCCGAAGCCGCAGCCGGGCTGCTCGGGCGACGCCTGTCGCCGGGCACGCCGGTCGCCGAGGCGGCGGGATTCTTCGAGGGCTTCTTCAGCACAGCCGGTCAACGGCTGATCTATGACGAAGGTCTGCGCAGCGCGGTCGATTCCTGGCTCAAATCTCTCGACGAAGATGCTTTCATCGCGCACCTGCCGTTGCTGCGCCGCGTCTTTTCCAATCTGGACAGCATGGAGCGCCGGCGGCTGATCGAAGCGGTTCTCCGCCGCGCCGCGCGCTTGCCGGCTGGCCTGACGCCGACGCCGGATGGCGGCGAGGCATGGCGCCGACACCTGGAACGGCTTGGACCGTTGCTCATGGGAGGAAACGGCAATGGATGACGAGGGCGAAATGAACGGGCCCGGCCCACTCACTGCAGATGCCGGAGGGGAGCGCCGCTGGCGCCTGGCGATCGGCGCCGATGACGAGGCGTCGGCGGCGCTTTCCAGCGACGACAAACGACTTTCGGCGGCACTCGATGCTCTCTACGGCGATGGCGCCAGCGCGGCGGCCAGTGACCCGCGCAAGCGGCGTGGCGGGCTTGGCCGCTCGGCACCGCGCGTTGCGCAATGGATGGGGGACATTCGCTCCTTCTTTCCCGCACAGGTCGTTCAGATTGTCCAGAAGGACGCCTTCGAACGGCTGGACCTGAAGCAGATGCTGATGGAGCCGGAGTTCCTCAAGGCGATCGAGGCGGACGTCAACCTGGTCGCCGACCTGATTTCGCTCCGCTCGGTCATGCCGGCCAAGACCAAGGACATCGCCCGCACGATCATCGCCGACATCGTCGCCAAGCTGATGCAGAAGCTGGAGCAGAAGACCGCGGAGGCGATACGCGGCGCGCTCGACCGATCGAGGCGCACCAACCGTCCGCGTGCGCGCGATATCGACTGGCAGCGCACCATCTCGGCGAACCTTCGCCACTACCAGACCGAGCACAAAACTATCGTGCCGGAGAAGCTGGTTGGTTTCATGCGCAAGCAGCGCCGGCTGGTCGATCTTGACGAAGTCGTTCTCTGCGTCGACCAGTCCGGCTCGATGGCGAGCTCGGTGGTCTACGCCTCGATCTTCGCGGCGGTGATGGCCTCGCTGCCGGTCGTGCGCACCAAGCTCGTCTGTTTCGATACGGCCATCGTCGACCTTACCGAAGAACTTAGCGATCCCGTCGAAGTGCTGTTCGGCGTGCAGCTTGGCGGCGGCACCGATATCAACCAGGCCGTCGCCTATTGCGCCGACCGTATCGAGCGGCCAACCAAGTCGCATCTGGTGCTGATCACCGACCTCTACGAGGGCGGCAATGGCCAGGAGTTGCTGCGGCGGCTGGCGGCGCTGGTTCGATCCGGCGTCAATGTCGTCGTGCTTTTGGCACTGACCGACCAAGGCCGGCCCGGCTACGATCCGGCAATGGCAGGTTCGGTTGCCGCACTTGGCATTCCGGTCTTCGCCTGCACGCCGGATTTGTTTCCGGACATGATGGCGGCGGCATTGCGCCGGGAAGATATCGGCGCTTGGGCGGCGGGAGCCGACATCAAGTTGGTTCGCGCCGAGGCCGAAGCGCCCAGGGCGAACGAGTGAGCCCCATGTCACAGAAGGTTGCCGAGCTCCTGTCGCGGCTGGAAAAACGGCTGGACAGATCAGCGATCGTTTCGGCCGACGAGGCCGGACCGCGTTACAGGGAAGATCCCGACGGCAAGACCGGCCCACTGCCGGAGTTCGTGCTCCGCCCGCGCAAGACCGGCGAGGTGTCGAACATACTGCGCCTGTGCAACGAGGCGGGGCAAAGGCTTGTCGTCCAGGGTGGCCGAACCGGGCTTGCCGGGGCGGCTCGCATCCAGCCCGGCGAAGCGGTGCTGTCGCTGGAGCGCATGACGGCGATCGAGACCCCCGACCGCGAGGCGGCAACGATCGTCGCCGAGGCCGGCGCACCACTGCAGATGGTGCAGGACGCGGCCGATACGGCCGGCTTGCTGTTCGGCGTCGACATCGGCGCGCGCGGCACGGCCACGGTCGGCGGCAATGTCGCCACCAATGCCGGCGGTATCCGGGTGCTGCGCTACGGCATGTACCGCGCGCAGGTGCTCGGCCTGGAAGCGGTACTTGCCGATGGCAGCATCCTGACGTCGCTCAAGGGCTTGTCCAAGGACAATTCCGGCTATGATCTCAACCAGCTATTCATTGGCAGCGAAGGCACGCTGGGCGTCGTCACGCGCGCCTGCCTGCGACTGCACCCGAAGCCGGCCACCGAGATCAACGCCTTCTGCGCGCTTGCGTCGCTCGACGCGGCGATCGCGCTGCTTGCGCTGCTCAGGCAGAAGCTCGGACCCTTGCTCTCGGCCTATGAGGTGAATTTCGAACCGCTCTACGGCGCCATGATCGCCGGCATGGACGCGCCGGCGCCACTGCCCGTCGGCTCGCCCGTCTATGTGCTGGCCGAGATACAGGGCAGCGAGCCCGACCGCGACGGCGAACGTTTTGCCGCTGTGCTGATGCAGGCAGTCGAGGACGGCGTGATCGACGACGTCGTGGTCTCGCAGTCGCCGCGCGAATTCCGCGCGCTGTGGGCGGTGCGAGAGGACGCCAATCGCTTCCTGTTTTCGATAAAAGGCCTGGTCGGCGTCGATGTCAGCATTCCGCTGGCGCGGATGGGCACTTTCCTGCGGGAAACGGAAGCTGCGGTCCAGGCCGTTGACCGCAACGCCGACATCTACGTCTTCGGCCATCTCGGCGATGGCAATCTGCACTATCAGGTCCGCACGGTGGATCCGGCGGCGGCATATGACATCGTCTATCGCAGCGTGGCTGCGGCCGGCGGCGGCGTCTCGGCCGAGCATGGCATCGGCCTCGACAAGAAGGAATGGTTGCACCTCGTGCGCAGCGATGCCGAGATCGCGGCCATGCGGCGCTTGAAAGCGGCTTTCGATCCGAACAATATCCTCAATGCCGGGCGGGTTTTCGATCTCGCGCCGGCAGCCAGCATACATGACGTGCCGCCCCAATGAGACTGGAGATCGAAGGCCGGTAGCGCTGGCCGGGTGCTTGAGTCTATCTGCCCACGGGCTTCAATCCCGCATGCGCCACGGCAATGCGGGCAGCAAGCGCGGCGTTGTTGCGGACCAGCGCTATATTGGCCTTCAGGCTGCGACCCTGCGAAAGCTCGTTGATGCGGGCGAGCAGGAACGGCGTCAGTTCCTTGCGCCCGATGCCGCGTTTCTCGGCCTCTGCCACCGCTGCCGTGATCGTGCCGTCGATGAAGGCCGGATCGAGCGCATCCACTTCCGGAATTGGGTTGGCGACGAGGATGCCGGTGCCCGAGCCGATCTGCTCGTGCAGCAGCATGGCCTGCGCAATGTCCTCGGGCGTATCGAGGCGGTGATCGGCTTTCAGTCCGCTGGAGCGCGTATAGAAGGCCGGAAAATCGTCGCTCTGATAGGCAATCACCGGCACGCGCTGGGTCTCCAGATATTCCAGCGTTTTTGCAATATCGAGGATCGATTTCACGCCGGCGCAGACGACGGTCGTGCCGGTCTGGCCGAGTTCGGTCAGGTCGGCCGAGATATCGAAAGTAGCCTCGGCGCCACGATGCACGCCGCCGACGCCGCCTGTCGCGAAAATGCCGATGCCGGCGAGTGCGGCGATCCGCATCGTCGCCGAAACCGTGGTCCCGGCCGACCCGCCGCCCACCATGATGGCGGCGAGGTCGCGCCCGGAGGCCTTGACCACGTCTTTTGCCGCCGCCAGTTGCTCCAGCTCCCGGTCACCGAGCCCGACCTTGATCATGCCGGCGACCACCGCGATCGTGGCGGGCACCGCACCGTTCTCGCGCACCACGGTTTCGACGCCACGCGCAGTCTCCAGATTGGCAGGAAAAGGCATGCCATGGGTGATAATCGTCGATTCCAGCGCCACCACCGCGCGGCCTTCACGAAGTGCTGCCGCGACTTCGTCGTTCAGGTGGAGAAGGGAAGGTTTCATTGTCATTTCGCTTTCAGGGTTCGGCTCGCGTTCAGGCGGGAATGCGGTACATGCCGGCGGTGAGGAAGCGCGGCGACAGGTCGGGATGAACGCTGGATTCGCTCTCGGTGGTCAGCGTGGCGAGCAGCGCGCCGGTGCGCGCAGCGTGAGGAACGGGATCTCCCGAAAGCACCTTGTACATGGTGCCGGCAATCATCGCGTCGCCGGCACCGGTGATGTCGACGGCACGGGCCGGGACGGAACGCATCGTCGTCACGCCGCTCTCGGTCGCCACCGCAAATCCATGCGCGCCCATGGTCACGATCACCTCGCTGGCGCCGGCCGCGCGCAGCGCCGAAGCAGCCTCCTTCGGCTTCAGCCGCTTGTCGGCATCGGTGATGCCTAGCATCGTATTGGCCTCGTCGCGATTGGTGAACAAAAGGTCGATGCCGGACAGGTCCTTCGGCAGGCGTGCCGATTTCGGCGACGAGACCGTGTCGACGGCGAGCTTGAAGCGCGCGCCCTGCTTGCGTGACATCAGCGCTGCGATAGTCGCGGCCGGCAGGTTGCAGTCGATGAACACCCAAGTCGCCGAAGCCAGATGCGGCCAGAAGCGGTCGAGATGGGAGGGCGAAAACAGATCGAATATCTCCATGTCGGCGATGCCGAGCACGAGATCGTTATTGAGGTCGAGGATCGCTGCATATTCCGCCGTCGGCCGCTCCGTGGTGGTGATCACCTGGCTGACATCGGCGCCGAGGTCGCGCAGATGCCGCACCAGCGAGCGGCCGGTCTCGTCGTCGCCGACAATCGAGACGAAGCTTATGTCGACGCCGAGGCGGACAAGGTTCTCGGCGACATTGCGGGCGACGCCGCCGAAGCTGCGATAGCCGTCGACCGGGTTCGACGTCCCGAAGATCAGATCCTTCTTGGCGTGGTACTTGCGGTCGAGGACGGCGCCGCCGATGCAGATCATGCGCTTGGACGCCGGCAACACATAGCCGCGACCAAGAATGTAGCCCTTGTTGACGAGCTGCACGATGTGGGCCGCGACGGTCGAGCGGGCAATGCCGAGCGCGGTCGCTATATCCTGCTGGCCGGCGAACGGGTTCGCCGCGATGAGGTCCAGCACTGCCTGTTCCTGTGCTCCAAGGTCGTCCATCGCCTCACCCGGCCCGTGCAATTCATGCTGAACTTTAATCAACAACAGATGATGTTGTCAACATTTGTTTGGACCGATAGGGATCCGCCAATGCCAGCCGCTGGTACTGGTCAACGCTTGGCGCCGCATCACATTACTTATTGCCGATACTTATTGCCGATGGAAAGAAGTTTGAAAGTAGGCGGATGAATGAACAGGAGTTGATGTCGGAGCTGGAGCGGTTGGTTTCCGAGGATCGGAACCCGAGGACGATGGATATCGACCTGCTGCCGACCATCGAGATCCTGCGCATGATCAATGACGAGGACAGCGGCGTTCCGGCCGCCGTCGAGAAGGTCATTCCGGAAATTGCTGCCGCGGTAGACCGGATCGTTAGTGCGTTTCAAAAAGGCGCGCGGCTTGTCTATATAGGCGCCGGCACGAGCGGCCGGTTGGGAGTTCTCGACGCCTCGGAGTGTCCGCCAACATTCGGCGTGCCCGAGGACATGGTGGTCGGCCTGATCGCGGGCGGCCCCAAAGCGCTGGTGCGGGCCGTGGAAGGCGCCGAGGATGATCCGCAACAAGGCATGAAGGCACTGCAGGGCATCAAGTTGACCGCCGACGATGTGGTGGTCGGCATCGCGGTCAGCGGCCGCACACCCTACGTCATCGGCGGCTTGAGCTATGCAAGGCAGGTGGGAGCAACGACCGTGGCGCTTTCCTGCAATCCCAGGTCAGTCATTGCCGGCATTGCCGACATTGCCATCTCTCCGCTTGTCGGCCCCGAGGTTCTCGCCGGCTCGACCCGGTTGAAGTCGGGAACCGCGCAAAAGCTGGTTCTCAACATGCTGACGACAGCCAGCATGATCCGGATCGGCAAGAGCTATCAGAACCTGATGGTGGACCTTAATCCCAGCAATAAAAAGCTCGTCGCCAGGGCGGTTGGGATCGTGATGCAGACCACCGGCTGCACAGCGCAGCAGGCACGACGGGTGCTCGACCAGACCGGCAAAGACGTCAAGCTGGCGATACTGGTGACAATCACCGGGATGGGCATCGAAGAGGCGCGGAAGGCGCTCGACAATGCGGGCGGGTTTCTGCGAAAGGCGATAGGCGAAAGGACGCTGTGAAGCCGCCTGGATACCGGGATACTGGTATACAGGACGGATCGACTTCGACAAAGGCAAGGCATGGACTTGCTCACCAACCGGATCCATCCGACACGTCAACAGCGGGATTATCGAGATTCGCCAATCGGTCGGCGATCTCGTCAACGGAGCCTAACAAGCGATGACTGCGAAAAGCGGGGAACCAATCTGGGCCGTCGGGCTGATGACCGGCACCGTGCTGGACGGCAATATCGATGTTGCGCTGATCAAGACCGACGGCGAGCGGATCGCGGATTTCGGCACCTACACGCTGGCGCCCTACCCCAGGTCGATCCGCAGCCTGCTGGAGGAGACGCTGGGCCAGGCCAGGGCCTGGAATTTCACCGGACCGGAGCCGGCGATCTTCCGCGAAGCTGAAGAAGCGCTGACGCGCGCCCAGTCAGCAGCCGTCAAGGATCTGGTCGAAAGCTACGGGCTGACGATGGCCGATATCGGCGTCGTCGGCTTCCATGGCCAGACCGTGCTGCACCGCGCCCCGCAAGTCGGCCGGCTCGGCCAGACCCGCCAGCTCGGCGATGGCGAGTTGATGCATTCTATTCTGGAAACCAAAGTGGCCTATGATTTCCGCTCGGCCGACATGCGCGCCGGCGGGCAAGGCGCGCCGCTGTCCGCTGCCTATCATGTCGCGCTGCTGCGCGATACCGATACCAGCGGCGACACGGCCGTGCTCAATCTCGGCGGCGTCGCCAACATCACCTGGTGGGACGGCAAGGACAATGTCGTCGCTTTCGACACCGGACCGGCCAATGCGCCGTTGAACGATTTCATCAAGTCGAAGGGTTTGGGTGAGATGGACCGCGACGGCGCGATTGCCCGTGCCGGAACTGTGGACGAGGCGCGGCTGGCCAAGCTCCTGCAGCATCCCTATCTGGTCAAGCCCTATCCAAAGTCGCTGGACCGGTTCGATTTCGGCGCGGCCATGGCGGATGGGATGAATGCTGAGGATGGCGCCGCACTGCTGACGGCCTTCACCGCCGCAGCCGTCGGCAAGGCGCTCAACCTCCTGCCGCACCGGCCGAAGCGGCTGGTGGTCAGCGGTGGCGGCCGCCACAACCCGACGATCATGACCATGCTTGCCAGCCGCGCCGGCGTCGAAGCGGTGCCGGCGGAGGCGCTCGGCTGGAAGGGTGACGCGGTGGAGGCAGAGTGCTTTGCTTTCCTTGCGGTTCGCGTGCTCAGGGGCCTGCCGATCAGCTTCCCGACTACCACCGGTGTGCCCCAGCCGATGCGCGGGGCGCGCCTTGCCGGCTAATCAAGCCAACAATTTCGGGCGCGGCCGACGGGAAAATCGGGAAGCACGCCGAATGGCCGATATCCCTGACGCTCATAGACGGTTGCCGCTTTCGGATTGAACGTGTCGATCAAGGCGCCATGACAGCCGCGTGCGGCGGCCTCATGTTCGGCGGCGTCCAGCATCCTGCCGGCCATGCGCTGGCCGCGCAGTCGCTCATCAACCCACAGCCATTGCACATAGAGCCAGCCCCAGAGGCGGTATATCCCGAGATGCCGGCGACCACCGCGCCGTGCTCGTCGCGCACGAACACGGCGAGCGCCTTCCTGTTGGCCGGACCGACGTCGCTGTCGTTGAACGCGCTGAGCTGCTCCCCGAGAAAAGCGAGTTCTTTCGGCGAAGGGTCGGCGGTGGTTTCAAGCGTCGTGTTCATCGCTTGTCCAGACAGGCTCACAGCCGGATACCGGTATACAGCGCTTCCGGACGCGTGGCACTTTCATTTGGATTTATGGAAGGAAAGGAGGGGAGCGCAAGCTCTGCCGCCGCGTGGCTCCGCAACTACACGGGCCGCGGCGATTGCCACGCCGCCGCCGAAGCGGCAACCAGCATGAGCAGCGCTGCAACCACTGCCGATGCCGCAAAGCCGAAGCTGGAATAAAGCGGTCCGAAGGCGGTTGTGCCGACAAACACCGCGAGATAGGTCACCGCGCTGTTCAAGCCCATGATCGTGCCGCGCCGCGCCGGATCGAGCGCCGAGAGGCGCATCACCAGGACGTTCAGCCCGAAATGATTGGCAAGGCCCCAGACCGCGACCATCGCGATGGTCAGATGGAAACTGCCGCCTGCCGCGGCGAGCGCGACATAGACGATCGCAACGAGGAGATAAGCGAACGGCATGACGCGTCGCGCGCCGAGGCGATCGATCACGCCGTCAAGCAGCGCCGCCATGCCGAAGCCAACGCCATAGGCGAGCGCGGCCAAGCCGTTGGCGCTGACCGGCTGTCCCAAGCCATTGTGAAGGTGATCGCCAAGATAGCCATAGACGCCGTAGAAGGCGGTCATGAAGGCGCCGCAGGCGACCAGAAGCGGCACTATGCCGGGCACAGCCAAGGCGCCGAGCGGCGTCGGCGCCGGGCCGCTTTTCCTGACATCGCTCAGCGACGTCAGCGTAAGACCGGTCAATGCAAGCGCAGCAAGCACTGCGACCGCCGCGAAAACAGCGCGCCAGTGCAGCAGATCGGCAAGCACCGCCGACAGTGAGACGCCGGCGACCATGCTCAGGGTCCATCCGGTCAGCACGACGCCGATCGTCCCGCTCTCGCGGCCAGGCGGCGCAATCGCAGCGGCGCTGGCATAGATTGCCGGCATGGCGATACCGGCAGCGACGCCGGCGAGAAGCTGGGCTGCAACCAGCGCCGTTACCGTCGGCGCGGCGGCGCTGGCGAGAAGCGCTATCGCCAGCAGCAGCAACGCCCCCTGCAGCATACGGCGAGCGCCAAGCCGATCGATATAGCGTGCCAGGAACAGGGCGCTTGCCGATGTGCCGAGACCGAACGCGGCGGACGCGATCATGACGGCCGGCACGCTCGTCGCAAACGACGCCGCCACTGCCGGTGCTATCGGACCGAGAACCAGCGAGTTGGAGCCGATCACGGCGATGCATCCGGTGAGCAGATAGGCGAGCGCCGGGATAGGCGGCCTTGCCGTCAATGTTGCGACTTGATCACTGTTCGTCATACGACGATAATCGCCGTATTAAATTCTGTATCAATAAGGAATTTCACCATGGATGAAGAAACAGATGGCATTCTGCAGAACAGGCCTGCTGCCCGCGATGTCGACGCAACCGACCGAAAGATATTAGGCGTTCTGGTCGACGACGCCACGATCAGCTATGCCGAGCTCGGTGATCGTGTCGGCCTGTCGCCGCCGGCAACGCATGAACGGGTGAAGCGGCTTCGGCGCAGCGGCGCCATCCGCAACACCGCGGCCATCATCGATCCCAAGGCGGTACGCAAGCCGTTGCTCGCCTTCGTGCACATCGACACCAAGGGCTGGGGAAAGACCCCTGAACTGATGGCGATTTCCGAGCACCCCGAAGTCGAGGAGATTCATTCGGTGGCCGGCGACACATGCATGCTGATCAAGGTCCGCACCGAGGACACAAGGGCGCTCGAAGGCCTGTTGTCGCGGCTTTACGAAACGCCTGGAGTCACCTCGACGCGAAGCTACGTGGTTCTGTCGACCTATCTCGAGCGGCCGGTGCAGCCCGGGATCACGACGGAATGGCCGGCACCCCGGCACATGGCCAAACCGCTGTATTAGGCGGCCTGCGTCCAATCAACCAAGCTCCAAAGTGGTGATCGCAAAGACACCCGACTGCGTGAGCTGCGGCGCCTTTCCCCTGTACATTCGAGCCGTTTCGAAGCCCGGCTCGAGGCCGGCGGACGTCAGCCGAGCTGCAAATTGCCCGCTGGTCTCGGGCACGTCGAGATGGACATTTCCGGGTCCGGAGATGCCGGCGAGCGCGGCGAAGAGACGACTTGCCGCGTCCAGGCTGTTGGAAAAAAGCGGCCCGATCTTGCAACCGTCCCGGCATCGGCGCGCGACGCCGTACCCTTCGATTACGCCGTCCTTGACGATCGCAAGCGCCATGTGCGGCGGGCGCAGCCAGTGCTCCAGGAAGGATCGCCTCGGAGCGGGAAAGAAGCGGCCGTCGTAGTCCAGGACATCGGGCATGAGTTCCGGGCGTATGGCATGGATGTCGCTGTCGGCTTCTGCCGGAACATCCGGCGATCCGACGAACCGGATCGTCCGGTAGACCGGCGCAAAACCCATGCTGCGATAGTTGGCCTGCTGTTCGACGACACCATCGAGGCCGATCGTACGGTCGCCGAGCCGCGCCAGGCCGGCATCCCAGACCGCCTTGCCATGGCCCTCGCCACGCCTGTCCGGCCGACAGATGTAGAGGCCGATGAAGCCGAAATCGTCGCCGTAGGCCACGGCCGAAATACCGGCCACCATCTCGCCATCGACAAAGGCGCCGATGAAGCCCTCTGGATCCGCTGCCTTGAACGCCACGGCATCGCCGAGACCGGGATTCCAGCCCTCCGCTGCCGCCCAGTCGACAAGGCTTTCCACTTCGTCAAGTGCGAGCGTTCTGATCGTTCGGCGCATTGCGATCACTCGGCGGCAACAGATCCGGGGGCGAAGGATTTCAATGCGCCACGATAAGGCTTTGCCAGTGGGTTTGCATAGGCGCCGCGCTTGGACGTCGATAGGCCAAGCGCAATCAAGGCCTCGGCCTGCTTGACCGCTGCGCCGACGCCGTCGATGACCGGAACGCCGAATTCCCGCTGCAGCTCGGCTGCGAGATCGGCCATGCCGGCGCAGCCGAGCACGATGGCCTCGGCACGATCCTGCTCGAGCGCGCGCGTGATCTCGCCGCGCAGTTTCAGGATCGCGCCCGATGCCGGGTCTTCGAGAGCAAGAACTGGAATGTCGGCGGCGCGCACGCGTGCCCGCCCGGCCATGCCATAGCGCTGCACCAGCCCTTCGACCGGCACCCGCGAGCGCTCGGTCGTGGTGACGACGGTGAAGCGCTGGGCGATGAACGAGGCCGTGCTGAGCGCTGCCTCGCAGATGCCGATGACCGGAATATTGGCCATGGCGCGCGCGGCATCAACGCCGGTATCGTCGAAACAGGCGATGATCGCGGCCTGCGCGCCCGAGCGCTCGCCGGCGGCGATCTCGACCAGCAGGCCCGGCACGGCAAGCGCCTCGTCATAGTAGCCTTCGATCGAAACCGGACCCATCGTCGAGGTCACGGCGACGATGTCCGTACCGGCGCCGGCGACCAACCGCGCCGCCGCTGCGATGGTGTCTGTGATGCTGGCGGTGGTGTTCGGATTGACAACGAGGATCTGCATTGCGGTTTGTTCTCAAGGACGCGCTCGGCGGCGGCCGACATAGACGATTGCGCCGAGCGTCAGCAGGATCACCAGGAAGGAAAATACTGATGTCACGGTGCCCAGGGCATAGAGCACCGGCGTCGTGACATTCGTCGTCATGCCGTAGATTTCGAGCGGCAGCGTGTTGAACGTGCCCGAGGTCATCAGCGTGCGGGCGAACTCGTCATACGACAGGGTGAAACCGAACAGGCCGACGCCGATCAGGCTGGGCGCGATCATCGGCAGGACGACATGCGCGAAGGTCTGCCATGAGGTCGCGCCCAAGTCCCGCGCGGCTTCCTCATAGGCCGGCGAAAACCGATTGAAGATGGCGAACATGATCAGCACGCCGAAAGGCAAGGTCCAGGTCAGGTGCGCCCCAAAGGCGGAGGTGTACCAAGCGGGGCGGAAGCCGATCTGCTGGAAGACGACGCCAATGCCGAGGCTAATGATGATCGACGGCACGACCAGGCTGGCGACGGCCAGATAGAACAGTGCGGTGGCGCCACGAAATTTTTGACGGAAGGCAAAACCGGCGAGAAGCGACACGACAACGGTCACGATCATCACCATCAGGCCAAGGATGAAGGAGCGTTTGAAACTGCCGCCGAAATCGCCGACCGCCTGGCGCTCGAACAGATTGGCGAACCAGTGCAGCGAAACGCCGTTCAATGGGAATGTCAGCCCGCCATTCTCGCCCTGGAAGGAGAGGATCAGGATCGCCGAGAGCGGGCCGTAGAGAAACAGAACGAAAAGTGCGAAGAAGGCCGCCAGCACGTAGAATTCGAGGGTGCGCTTGTCGTGGCTCACGTCACAGCTCCTTGCGAATGTCGACGATGCGCAAAATGCCGGCGACCATCAGCAGCACCAGCACCAGGAGCACGACCGCGTTGGCGGCGGCCGCCGGATATTGCAGCAGCGACATCTGGTTCTTCATCATCAGCGCGACGGAAGCGCTCTGTCCGCCGGACATCACCTGCACTGTCGAAAAGTCGGCCATCACCAGCGTGACGACGAAGATGGTGCCGATCGCCATGCCAGGCTTGGCGAGCGGGATGATAACGTTCCACAGGACCTGCCAGCCGGAAGCGCCGGCGTCGCGCGCGGCCTCGATCAGCGACTTGTCGATGCGCATCAGCGTGTTGAAGATCGGCGTCACCATGAAGAGCGTGTAAAGGTGCACCATGGCGAGCACCACGGCGAAATCGGAATAGAGCAGCCATTCGATCGGCTTCGGGATCAACCCGATCTCAACCAGCGTCGAGTTGACCAGGCCGTTGCGGCCAAGCACTGGAATCCACGAGATCATGCGGATGATGTTGGAGGTCAGGAACGGCACCGTGCAGACAAGGAACAGCACCATCTGCATGGCCGTGGTCCTGATATGGAAGGCGAGGAAATAGGCGACCCAGAAGCCGATGAACAGCGTCAGCGCCCAGACGATGGCGGCGTATTTCAGCGTGTTCAGATAGGTTTGCCAGGTGACCCAGGAGCCGAGCGTGTCGGTATAGTTGGTGGTCAGGACATCCGGGTACATCGCCGCGAAGTCGTAGTCCCAGAAGGAGACCACGGCGATCATCAGGATCGGCAGCAAAAGGAACGCGCCGAGGATCAGCGCCAGCGGTGTCGCCTGGAGGTAGGGGACGAGGGTGCTGATCGAGAAGCGGCCGCGCCTGGCGGGTTTGGCTTCGATCATTCCAGGACGTTCGAGCACTGCTGTCATCAACATCTCGGTAGGCTGCGAGGCGGCTGGAGCTGCGTCCCTTCTCCCCTTGTGGGAGAAGGTGGATTGCCGCAAAGCGGCAAGACGGATGAGGGGTGCTGGCCGGAATGCGGCGATGCCAAGCTGGAGCACCCCTCATCCGACCGAGCTTCGCTCGGCCACCTTCTCCCACAAGGGGAGAAGGCAAGAGCGCGCTACGCAGCGATGAACTCGTTCCAGCGCCTCACCATGTAGCGATCCTCGTCCATGACCGAGTTCCAGCAGGCGACCTTGCCCATGCGCTCGACGAAGGAGCCGCCGTCGCGCACGGCGCCCGCCTTTTCCATGACCTTGCCGTCGGGCGCCATGATATCGCCCATTGCCGGCTTGCCATCGACCCAGTAGCCCCATTCGTCCTCGGACATGAACTGCTTGGCCGTATCCATGGCGGCCGAGTAGTAGCCCTGGCGGTTGAGGTAGGCGCCGACCCAGCCGGACAGGTACCAGTTGATGTATTCGTAGGCGGCGTCGAGCTCGGCGCCCTTGAGATGCGCTGCCAGGCCAAGGCCGCCGCCCCATGAGCGATAGCCTTCCTTGAGCGGCTGGTACTTGCAGGCGATGCCCTTGGAGCGCACCGCCGCGACCGCCGGAGACCACATCGACTGGATGACCACTTCGCCTGAAGCCATCAGGTTGACGCTCTCGTCGAACGATTTCCAGAACGCCCGGAATTGGCCGTCCTGCTTGGCCTTGATCAGGAAGTCGATCGTCTTGTCGATCTCCTCCTTGGTCATGTTGCCCTTGTCGGCATATTTGATGTTGCCCATGGCTTCCATGATCATCGCCGCATCCATGATGCCGATCGACGGGATGTTGAGAATGGCGGCCTTGCCCTTGAAGGCCGGATCCATGATGTCGGCCCAGGTGGTGATCTCGCGCCCGACAAGATCGGGGCGGATGCCGAGCGTATCGGCATTGTAGATGGTCGGAACCATCGTCATCCACTGCGTCGGCTCCTTGGCGAAGGTCTTGGCGTCCTGCGCCTCGACGAAGCCGACCGTATGCGGCGCGGTGCCCTGGGCGATGACGCTGTCGGGCGCCAGCTTGCCGGTGATGAAGAGCGGAACGATCTTGTCGTAATATTTCAGCTTTTTGACATCCATCGGCTGCATAACGCCGGACGGATAGACCTTCTTGGCGATCCAGTATTCGATGTCGGCGATGTCGTAGCTGTCCGGCTGGGTCACAGCGCGCTGGGCTGCGGCATCGGAATCGGTCGCGGTCATCTCCAGCGTGATGCCGAGATCGGCTTTGCACTTGTCGGCGATGGCGTTGAGGTTGGACACGCCGGTGCCGAACTGGCGCAGCGTGATCGGGTTCTGCGCCCAGATCGTCGGGAACCCTGATATGGCACCCGAGCCGGCGGCAAGACCGACGGCGGCAGCTCCGGTCTTCAGCAGCGAGCGGCGGGAAATTCCTGTCTTCTTGTCGGTGGTGTTGGTCATGTCAGTTCCCCTATTTTGATTGGTTGTTCTGGTTCAGGAATCAAGACGGCCAAGGACGATCGCGTCCCCGGCGTCCCAGGCGATCGGCACGGCGTCGCCGACGGCGACCGGCTTGGCGAAAAAGCTGGTGTCGTCGACGATCACCGTAAAATCCTCGATGCCGGCGCCGTTGACCGAGAGCTTCACGGTCGAGCCGCGGTATTCGACGTTGGAGGCGATGCCGGTGAAGCCCAGCCCGGTGGCCGGCGGGTCACCGATCCGCACATGGTCGGTGCGAATGGCGATATCGATCGGCTCGCCGATCGCCCTGCCCTGCCCGCTGGCCGCAAGCGAGGCGCCACCCGGCACATCGAAGACAACCATACCGTCGCGGCTGCCGCTGACGCGGCCGGAGACGACGTTGTGATCGCCCATGAAACGGGCGACGAACGCGGTGGCCGGCCGCTCGAAGACGATGCGCGGATGCGCCGCCTGCTCGATGCGGCCGTCATTCATAACCACGATCAGGTCGGCGAGCGCCATCGCCTCCTCCTGGCTGTGGGTGACGTGGACGAAAGTGATGCCGAGCGACGTCTGCAGCTTCTTCAATTCCGCCCGCATGCGGATCTTCAGGAACGGATCGAGTGCCGATAGCGGCTCGTCGAGCAGCAGCGCTTCGGGGTCGGTGATCAGCGCGCGGGCCAGAGCGACGCGTTGCTGCTGTCCGCCCGAAAGCTGCACCGGTCGGCGGCTGGCGTAGCCCTCCATCTGCATCAGCTTCAGCATATCGAGCGCCTTGGCGCGGCGCTCCTCCTTGCCGACACCCTTCATCTTGAGGCTGAACGCAACATTGTCGATCAGGTCGAGATGCGGAAACAGCGCATAGGATTGGAACATCATGGCGGTGCCGCGCCTGGCCGGCGGCAGGTCGGTGACCACTATGTTGCCGAGACGCACGTCGCCGCTCGATATGCTTTCGTGCCCGGCAATCATGCGCAGCGTCGAGGTCTTGCCGCAGCCGGACGGGCCGAGCAGGCAGCAATAGGTTCCCGCGGGAATTTTCAGGCTGATGTCTTCGACGGCAGTCGTGGCGCCATAGATTTTCGAAACGGACACGATGTCGATTTCGGCGGCTTTGGACATCCGGCTTCCTCTCTAAATCAACTTTAGCAAAGCATCATGCGTGCCAGTTGCCCTAGATCGGCCTCAAACGATTGATTCCTTGGGAAAATGGGATTGCGCTCCGCGTTGCCCGCGAAACGGCACGCTTATGCAATGCACAAAATATAGGCGATAGACGGCGATCCGCGCCAAAATCGTATGCAATCTTTTCTCGCATCGTATTCACTTTGGCCCTCGTGCAAGCGACCCGATTCAGGGTAGAAGGGTGCCGGGACCACCATCATGAATATAGCCGACCAGACTTTCCCTGCTGTCGACAGTGCCAACGAGGATCGCGCCCAAACGATTCGCGACCAGTTGCGCGACGCGATCGTCGATCGCCGGCTGGCTCCCGGAACCAAGCTGTCGGAAGGCGAGGTCGGCACTTTATTCGATGTCAGCCGCACCGTGGCGCGCGCGGCGCTGCAGATGCTCTCCTTCGAGGGGTTGGTGCGGACAGAGCGCAACCGCGGCGCCTTCGTCGCCAATCCGTCGCCGGAGGAAGCGCGTCAGGTGTTCGCTTCGCGCCGGCTGATCGAACCCGGCATCGCAATCGCCGCAGCCGGGCGGATGACGCCCGCGCATGTCGTCGCCTTCAAAGCGCAGCTCGACGAAGAGGGCCGCTTCATTGCCGAACGCGGCCCGAACGCAAGGCGATCGGAGATCAAGGCTTCGGGCGATTTTCACCTGCTGCTGGCTTCGGTTGCCGGAAACACCATCCTGCAGCGCTTCATGGAAGAGCTGGTGGCGCGGTCATCGCTGGTGATCGCGCTTTATGGCCGCTCGGGCATCTCGAGCTGCGGTCATAGCGAGCACATGAATATCCTGGAGGCGTTGGAAAATGGCAATTCCGAGCGCGCCAGCGCGCTGATGCTGCATCACATCGACCATATCGAGGCCGACCTCGATCTGCGCGTCAGGAGCGGTCCGGCGCTCAGGCAGGCGCTCGAGTCCTGACGGTCATGCCGACCGGAGGGACGCGAAAACCGCGCCCCTCAAAGCCGCGCAGCCCGGATCTTCAGGATCTGGTACAGCATATCGCGGATGCGCCGCAGCCTCATCGACAATTTCTGGCTCATCTGTTTTCCAGTTCTGTTTGCCGACTGCCTGCGTTGATCGCCTCACTCAGAAGGCCTGAGCCGCCATGGCCATTCCAACCAGCGAGGTAGCGAGCCCCGCGGTGCGGACCGTCATCGGCCAACGGGCGAGCTTGAGGACGGACAACACCCCGATCGCATGAAGCATCGACGTGCCGAGCATGAAACCAGCGGCGTAGGCGATGCCGCTGGCGTTCCCGGGGATCTCGAGGCCGTGGGCGTTGCCGTGAAAGAGGCCGAACAGGGCCGTCAGTGCTGCTGCGGCGGCCATCGGCAGCGGCCTGGCAAGACCGACCATGGCGCCGAAGACCACAAGCGACAGCGCGATGGTCGTTTCAAGCGAAGGCAGGCCGATGCCGGCCATGCCGAGAAAGGCTCCGGCGACCATCGCCGAGACAAAGGCCAGCGGGACAAGGACAATACTGCGCCCGCCGGCGCGAGCGCCAATGATGCCGACCGCGATCATGGCAAGCAGATGGTCCATGCCGAGGAGCGGATGTCCGAGGCCGGCGAAAAAGCCGTGGATGTGAGCGCCGCCGCTGTGGGCAAACGCCAGCGACGGTGTGAGGGCGGCGAGAGCCGAAAGGGTGCCAAATCCTGCAAATGTTTTCATGGTTGTACCTGTTCGATGAGAGTGACGGGTTCTGGTTTCAGTGCCCGGGAACGGCGAATTGCGAAGCGGCGGAACGGTCCGCAAGGGCGCGCGCCGCGGCGAAGCCGAGCGGCATTTGCTCATTGCCGTCGTGATAGATGAAAGCGAGGCGGCGGCGGTGCGATGTCAGGCGCGCCGGCAACGGGTGATAGGCGACGCCGGTGCCGCCGACGAGCGGCATGACCGCGCCGACGTCGACCAGATCCTCGGTCTCGACGCGAAGCAGATGAAGCCGCATCCCGTCCGCCCTCTCGCCGACAAAGGGTATGCCGGCCAGACGCAGAAAGCTGGATGGGTCCGGCGCCCGCGCAAAGCCTTCGAGGAAGGCGGTTTCAACAAGGTTGAGGTCGACCGTCGCTGGATCGGCCAGCGGCTCGTGAGCCTGGTCCGGCAGATGCGGCGTCTGCCATTGCAGCGGCCTGCCCGCGGGCCCGTTGTGGCCAAGGGCGTGCGGATGGTCATGATGGCCGTTCGGCGCGTGATGATGGTGGTGACCGTCGCCATGGTCATGACTGTGGTGGTGATGATCGTCGTGCATGGTTAAAAACTCACCGGTTTGTCGATGATCGATTTGTGCTTGCCGAGATTGCCGTGGGCGACCATCGAGCCGAGCGCTTCGACGACGACACGCACGCCGAACAGCGCCGTGATGTCCGACGTGTCGTAGGGCGGCGAAACCTCGACCACTTCCAATCCGCAGATGCCGGGCGCCGTCACCAGCCCAAGCAGCTTGAGCGCCTCGCGCGGCAGGAAGCCGCCCGGCTCCGGCCAGCCGGTGCCGGGCACGAAACCGCAATCGAGGCTGTCGACGTCGAAGGAGATGTAGACGGCGTCGGTGTCTTTCCATGCGAGTTCGAGCGCGATTTCCGCCGCCTTCTCAAGTCCCATCTGCTCGATGTCGGCAATGGTGAGCACGTTGGTGCCGCGCTTCCTCGCCTCGGCGACGCCGTAGCGGGGAACCTGCCAGCCGCCGATGCCGAGCTGCACGAGATTGGTCGCCGAGACGTTCGGCAGGTTGGTCGCCCAATACCAGGGCGTGGTGTGCATGCGCTCGTCGAGATCCTTTTCCTGGATGTCGATATGGCGGTCGAAATGGATGATGCCGATGCGTTTCGAGGTCACGTCGGCGATGCCGCGCACGCAAGGGAAACCGATCGAATGGTCGCCGCCCAGCATGATCGGCAGCGCGCCGGATGAGGCGACATGGCTGACGCCCTTGGTGATCTGGTCGAAGCTCTTTTCGAGATTGGCGGGAATGGTGAAGACGTCGCCGGCATCGCACAGCGTCATCTGCTCGCGCAAATCGACGCCGAGCTCGTAATTGTACGGCGTGTAGAGCGCCGAGATTCGGCGAATGCCTTGCGGGCCGAAGCGGGTACCCGGCCGGTAGGTGGTGCCGCTGTCGAAAGGAATGCCGATAACGGCAGCATCATATTTGCCGACATCGCGGACGTTCTCGACATAGGGCGCCTTGAGAAAGGTGTTGATGCCGGCGAAATGCGGCAACTCGCCGCGCGCGAATGTCGGGATGGACTTGTCGACGATCGACTCCGATCCCGGCAGGCCCATGTCGAGCGCCCATTGCTGCTCCTTGCGCCAGCCGCTTTCCGGCAGCTTGCCCTCGGCCTCGATCGATTTCCACCCCTGCGTGCCGCGGGCGTCGAAATCGGGGTGGTGAAAGCGTTCCCTGGCCTCCCGCGCGACGAGCCCTGCCCGGCGGTGATTGCGTTCGGGGATATTTCTGGACATTCACGGTCTCCGTTACGACGCCGTCGTCGCCATTGTTGTTTCCGGTCGGGTCGTCCCGACCATCGCGGCCACCTTGGCCAAGTGATGAGAGGAAGCCCGGGTCTTGCGATCGAGCTTCAGATCGTAGGTGATCGTCGCGCCGTAAGCGGACGGGAACTGCGGATCGTGGCGCACTTTGTCGAAGACCAGCACGCGGGTGCCGAGCTTGAAGGCCTCACCGATATCGTGGGTGACCATCACCACCGTCATGCCGTGCTCGGTCCAGAGCTCGGTCAGCAGGTCGTGCATCTCGACGCGTATGCCGGGATCTAGTGCCCCGAACGGTTCATCGAGAAGCAGGATCTGCGGACGGCCGAGCAAGGTCTGCGCAATCGCCAGCCGCTGCTGCATGCCGCCGGAAAGCGATGCCGGATAAAGGTCGCGCGCATGGGCGAGCCCGACCCGCGTCAGCATGGCTTCGGCCTCTTGCCTGGCGTTTCTGCGCCTGGCGCCGAAGACGCGGCCAAACGGCCCGCCCGAGCGAAAGTCTTCGACCAGCAGCAGGTTCTGGATGGCGGTCAGATGTGGAAACACCGAATAGCGTTGAAAGACGATGCCGCGCTGCGGCGTCGGCTCGGGCACGATCGGGCCATCGCCGACGATGACGACGCCACTGCTCTGCTGCTCCTGGCCGAGCAGAATGCGCAGGAATGTCGATTTTCCACAGCCGCTGGCGCCGACCAGCGACAGGAATTCGCCGGCCTCGGCGGTGACGTTGACCCGCTCGAGCACGCGGGCATCGCCATAACTCTTTTCCAGCCCGTGAACGACGATGCGGCTCATCTGGCCTCCACCGGGTGCGCCCAAGGGGACATCGCTTGGGAAAGCCGCACCAGCAGCCAGTCGGTGATGACGGCAAGCAGCGTGATCCAGGCGACATAGGGCAGGATGACGTCCATCGAGAGATAGCGGCGGACGAGGAAGATGCGGTAACCCAGCCCTTCGGTCGAGGCGATGGCTTCGGCGGCGATCAGGAATAGCCAGGCCGGCCCGAGTGCCAGCCGCACGCAGGTGATGAGGCGCGGCATGACTTGCGGCAGCACCAGCCGCAAGATCATGGTCCAGCTGTTGCCGCCAAGCGTCTGTGCCTTGGCCACCAGTTCGGACGGCAATTCCATCACCCGGTTGGCGATGTCGCGCACCATCACCGGCGCGACGCCGACGGCGATCAGTGTGATCTTGGCCGTTTCGCCGAGGCCGAGCGCGATGAACAGGATCGGCAGCAGCGCCAGCGGTGGGATGACGCAGACGACGGTGACGAAGGGCAGCAGGAAGGCCCGCACCCGCGGAATGAAGCCGATGGCGATGCCGAGCGAAAGCGCGGCGAAGGTGGCCATGCCCACGCCCGCGAACAGCCTGAGGAGACTGGCATAGGTGTCGACCCAAAGGATGAGGTCGCCGGAGCGCTTGTCCGGAACCGTCGCAAGGTCAAGAAAGGCCGACCACATCTGTGCCGGCGAGGGCAGCAGCTTGTCGCTGGGATTGACCGCCAGTCGTTGCGCCGAAGCGATGAGATAGGCGATTGCCACGAACAAGAACGGCAAGCCGCCGAGGAACAAGGCGCCGCCGCGCGAGACCTTCGCATTGATCATGCGAAGGCGCACCCTCGGCTTTGGCTGGGGAGGACGCGGACCCTCCCCGCCCGTTTCCGAGACTGCAGCCCTGGCACTCATTCCCTTGGCCAGCATGTCGGGTCAGGGCGTAGCGGTTGCCGCCTCGGCCATGAAGGCTGGATCGAAACGCAGCTTGACGTTCTTGGCGTCGCCCAGCGTGGATCCGTCGGGAAAACTCATGCCGACCACGTCGACACTCGTCGCGTTGGTGCCGAGGATACCGTGGCTGAACAGGAAGTTGCGGACCAGATCCATCGTCTTCGGCAATTCGGTGCCGTTGGTGAACTCGACCGCCTTGGCGGGGTCGAAGAACATTGCCGTCGAAGCGAGCTGCGCGTCGAAGCCGGCGAGGTCGGTACCGGATGCCTTGGCCATCTCCTCCTTGGCTGCCTTGCCTTCCGGCGTGTCGGAGGTCATCAGCTCCATCGCTTCGTACCACGCGCCGACAAGCGCCTTGCCCAGCGCCGGATTGTCCTTCAGCGTCTCGGTGTTGACGACCATCAAGTCGATGATCTCACCGGGAATCTGCGAGGAATCGAACACCTTGTGCGCACCCGGCATGGCGACGATCTCGGAAACGAGCGGATTCCAGGTAACGACCGAGGTGACGTCGCTGGTGCCATAGGCGGCGACCATGTCGGCGTCGGAGGTGTTGACGACGGTGATGTCCTTCTCGGCGAGCTTGACCGTGTCCAGTGCCCGCGCCAGCAGGTAATGCGAGACGGAGAGCTCGACGAGATTGACCTTCTGGCCGGCAATGTCGGCGAGCGCGGCCTTGTCCTTGAGGATCACGGCATCGTTGCCGTTGGAGAAGTCGCCGATGATCAGAGCGGTGGTGTCGACGCCGCCGCCTGCGGGGATCGACAGCGCGTCCATGTTGGTCATCGAACAGCCGTCGAAACCGCCGGCCGTATACTGGTTGATGCTTTCGACATAGTCGTTGATACGGGTGATCTCGACATTGATGCCATTTTTTTCAGCCCATTTCTTCATGATGCCGCTGTCGGAGAGATAGCCCCACGGCATCCAGCCGACATAAATCGACCAGCATATCTTGAAGTCTTTCTTGGGCGCCGCGTCGGCGGCGGAAACGATGGGAAGTGATGCGGCTAGGATGATTGCGGCCAGCTTGCGAAGCATTGCGTACCCCTGTTCGCGATCCGGATTGCGTCCGGACTTTATGTTGGGGTTTACGGAGCGCGCATCCGGGAGAGGTTCGCGCCAGCAAACCCGTGCAGGGTTCTCCCGGGATTTTGGCCCGCCGTGTTCCGCCGGATGCCTCAGTGCATCCCTGGCGGTCGCATCTCTTGGACCAGCACCGCTTTGTTGCGGCCGGAACCCTAGACGCTCTGCACACGATCAACGATGCAAGGAGCATGCCAACGCCAAATTATGCCAAAAGGCCGGCATTCGTGGGAGCTGTGCGGCTTCGAGCATTCGCACGAGTGACGCGAAAATCATCGCATCGCCGACGGATTGGGCAGTTTGCCTGATTGCTGCTAGTGGTCAAAATCTGATGGAGTGGATGCCCCCTCCCGACGGCATCGCGATGTGCCAGTTTGGTGATT
>SAQL01000070.1 GCA_004020645.1 Mesorhizobium sp.
CGCGTTCACGTGGGATGTTCCTTCTGCAGACGGCTGAGGAGAACCAGGATCGGGCCGACGCCGCGCACGTCGCCGCAGGCCCGTCGCGGTCTGGCGCATGGAGCGCCGGACGGCCGCCCTGCTCCGGCCCGACGACGCGCCCCGATGCTGGGGCCGGTCCGACGCATAGGCTTGGCGCAGCGCGCCGCGTGCGCCGCGGCCGTGCTGGGCAACCGCTGCGATCGGCACCCCGGACTCGGAAACAGTGCAGCATGCACCATTGCCGCCGGCCGATCGCAGCGGCACAGGGGCGATTCCATTCGGACGGGCGCTCACGCGCATGGCGCGTGCTTCAACAGATACGCGTTGGCCCGCTGCAGCATCTGCGCCAATCGTTCCGCACGCGGCCCCAGCAGGGCGATGGCCTCCCCGGCGTCGCGCAACAGATCAAGCGCGAACTGGAGCGCTGCCTGCAGCCCCATGATCGACGCGCAGGTCGGCTTCTGCGCCGCCGCGTCCTTGCCGGGGGTCTTGCCCAGCGTCGCGGTATCCGCTGTCGCGTCGAGAATGTCGTCGACTACCTGCAACGCCAGGCCGAAACAGGCGCTGTAGCGATCGAGCGCACAGTACAGCGCAGCGTGCGCGGCATCCTCCGAGATGGCGCCTAGCGCGCCCATGCGAACGGACGCGCGCACTAGCGCTCCGCTCTTCATCCGGTGCATCGCCACGATCCTGTCCAGCTCGACGTGCTTTCCGACCAGCGACAGATCCATGGCTTGCCCGCCTGCGGCACCCTCGGCGGACACCGCCTGCGCCAGTTCGCGCACGAGCGCGATACGGTTGTCGCCCGGCGCATCCAGGCTCGCCAGGGTCAGGAAGGCGTGCGCCTGCAGCGCATCGCCGACCAGGATCGCGGTGGCTTCGCCGAACTTGACGTGCACGGTCGCAAGGCCGCGGCGAAGCACGTCGTCGTCCATCGCGGGCAGGTCGTCGTGGACTAGGGTACAGGCATGCATCATCTCAATGGCGGCGCCGACGTCGTAGATCATGTGCGCCGACGTGTCGGCCAGTGCGCCGGCAGCCAGACAGAGCAAGGCGCGGGTGCGCTTTCCGCCATGCAAGGTGGCGTAGCGCATCGCCGCCATCAGCTCGGTCTCACCGTCGTCTTCCGCGCAGAGGAGACGCGCCAGCGCCTGTTCGACCCGCTTTACGCCGTCCTGCATCCAGATCTCCGGCAGCAGCCTGCCGGATGCGCCGCGCGCCTGCGCGCCAAATCCGACGAGCGCGGAAATGCCAGTTCGATCGTCGTTTGGCGTGGAATTGGCCTGCATATTGTACTCCGCGCCGCCAAGGCCCATGAAGAAGGACGGCGTATCCTTCGCCCGCCGCAGCTCGGCGACGACATCGCTGTGCGCAATCATGCGGTCGAGCATTGCCGTGCTGGCGAGTGCCAGCATGACCACCCGCTCCGGAAACCTGACCGCATGCGTGCGCAAAGTGATGTTCAGGGCTTCGGCAATGTGCTCGAAGTTCTCGCGGCGACCGTCGCGCAGCCAGACTTCCCACCACACCTGCTCGTCAGCGGCCTGGGGGAAGAGGTCGTCGTGGTCGGTAAACAACGATCGTGCAGTCGCCAGCCTGACTGTCTCCATGCGGGAGACGAGCGGCTCGTTGCGCGGTCTGCCGCGGTCAGTGTCAACGTCTCGATACGCCTCGACTTTCCGCAAATAATAGGTTTGCGCGCTTTGCGGCAGGAACACCGACGCTGTGATGGGAGCACCGGGTTGAGTTGGCTCGTGGACGGCGACCAGCTCCATGTGCTGGCGACGATCGGCCAGCTGGTCGAGGGCCGCCCGTCCGGACATGGGCAGATCGATCTCGAGGTAAAAGCCAGGCGTGCCGACCGACAGCTGGAGGTCACGCGCCGCAATCTGCTGGCGTGCACTTTCGACCACTTGTTCGATGGATTGCGTCAAGGCCGCAGCATGCGACGCCCGATCACGCGCCGGCGCGGCGGTGCATGTATAAGTTGGTTGGGCCGCCGATAGGCTTCCCGAATGCCGTTGTTGCGAAGGTGGATATGGGCGCGGTCGCGCGGAAAATCGTCTGCCATTATGATCTGTGCTGTCGCTACTCAGACAGCGAAGCCTGCCGGCGTTCCTTTAGAGCGTCGATGAGCGCTTCCGAGGTGATCCGCTTCCCGCCCCGCAATATGATGGTTTTTGCAGCGTCGTCGGCCGCGCGGGTGATCTCGGCCTGCGACAGTCTCTCTGCCTGAGAGATCGCCTCGTTCCAGGCAAGCCCTCTGGTGTCGAAGCGGTCGAGTCGAGCCCGAAGCAGCGCCTCGATAATCGGCCGATCGGGCACGGCGTATTCGATGACATCGTCGAAACGGCGGAACAAAGCTCTGTCGAGCAGCTCGGGATGATTCGTTGCCGCAATAATCAGGCTGTGGCTGTCGTCTTGCTCGAGAAACTGCAGAAACGAATTCAGCACGCGCCGAATCTCGCCAACATCCTGGCGTTCGCCTCGACGCGCGCCGATGGCATCGAATTCGTCAAAGAAGTAGACGCCCCGCGTCGCCTGCATTGCATCAAAAACAAGCCGTAGCTTTCCGGCAGTCTCTCCCATGAACTTGGTGATCAAACCATCGAGGACGATCGTGAAAAGGGGCAGATGAAGCTCCCCGGCCAATGCCGAGGCGGTCGTCGTCTTGCCTGATCCTGGCGGGCCGACCAGAAGCAGTTTGCGACGGGGAACAAGCCCGTGCTCGCGCAAGCTTGCTTGTTGGCGCTGCTCTCCCAGCACGCGGTGCAGGCGCGAGCGCAGACTGTCCGGCAAAATCATGTCGGTCAGTCGCAGGTCCGGATAGCGCGCATGCAGGAGCCCTGCGAGCTCGCCCTTCGGCTGAAAAAGGGGAACCGGCCGACTGCTCTTGGCAATCCGGGCGTCCCTGCTCTTGGCTGCGTCGACCAGATCCTTGAGCTCCTGAGCAAGCTTGCCATGGCCTTGACGTGCCTCATGCGCAGCAAGCTGCATCGCGATAGAGAGGAAACGATCCTCGTCGCCGGCAATGTGGCTTTTAAGCAGCGTCACGATATAGCGGGCCGTGGTCATGGCTCTCTTCTGGGGTATCCGTTACTCGGCGAAGCGCATGCAACCTAAACGCTTTCAACGGCGATTTGTATCGCGCAATGGTGTTTTTTCTCTTGTCGATGTTCGCCCGTGGCAACTTCAGCGGTGAACTGTTGCGCCGTGATTATGGGCCAGCCGGAATAACGCCGGCCAGCAGACAACAGTCCGCATCTTCGAGCGCTCGAAGTCTGGCCACTCACGCAGCGTGTCGGGCCCGAACGCTCCAAAGCCGCCCCGCCTGGCAGGTCCATGCGACCGATTGCGGGCGTGCGGCCATAAGGTCCTACGCGGGCTCGCATGGCTGCCCGCGCCGCTGGCTAAAAAGCTGTACACCATCTCACGAAACACCAGGTCCGCTCCTTTGCCGGCCGACGGTCCATGAAATCTCCCCCTCCCCACTCACGACACCGGAGACCTCCTTGCCCACATGGCGCTCAAGCACCGGCCGCCATGGCACCAGCGTGAACTCGCGCGACTTTTCAACGACGGCATATTTTCCGCTGGCAAGCTCGACGGAGCGGCGGAGCGTACCCTCTACTCGTCCTCCGGATCGCGCTTCGGCATAGGGCAGGCCAAGTTCCTCCGACAGTTGGCCAGCAACACGGTTCAGTTCTCGCTGGCGCAGGATCGAAAGCATGTTGGCTCGATAGACGATCCGATCCTGTTCTTCATACGCGAGGCCTTGCGCGATCAGCCACTGCCGCCGGCGAGCTTGCGCCTCTCTCACGTCGCGGCCGAAGCCGGATCCGTGCAAAGGCTCGGGTCTATCGGCAACCAGCTCCCGGTCGAGCCAGGTGGCGCCGTCGAAGCTGACCTGTCGCTCCAGCGCCATTGAGGAGAGCTTGTCGACAACGACAGGCTCGGCCCTGGCCCGCTGGCCCTCATAATTCGCGACGCGATCGAGATGGTCCGGCGCGATGAGCCAGGTGCCGTTCGGCTCTCGCTCGACGCCGCCGGTCGCGCGGCGGATCGCCTCCAGCCGCCGCACATGCGTTCGCGCAAAGCTCTCGGTGGCGGATGGATCGTGCTTCAGGTGGATATCGACGTTGTAGCGGCCGCCGTGCGCGGCGGCGATTTCGGCGACGGTACGATCGGCCTGCCTCGGCTCGGTGTTCCTCGGCGTGACATGCACGAGGCAGCCGTCGGGCGTCGGTTCTGTTGCCTCGCCTCTGCCGATGTCGATCCAGTGGCTCTTGCCGTCGACCGCGTCGACGATCAGATAATGGCGGTCGTTGATTTCGTCGGCCAGTCCACGCGCGACGACGCGGCCGACGAGAGATTGGACCGGCTCGCCGGATCGATCGTGGATCACCCAGTCGGCGGCACTGCGGACGAGCCCTTTGCCGGTCAGTTCGCGGTGCATGGTCTTGATGATGTCGCCGCGTTCGCCGGTGCGGCGCAGCGTGGCTTCGAGCTCATCGTCGAGGCGCCAGGAGCCAGCGCCGACCTCCGCGGCCAGACCCATCCGCTCGAGCTTGCGCAGCCGTCCCTGGTGCAGCGTCTGGCGAATGGCGTCGGGACCGTCCGGCGAGACCAGGCCGTCATCATCACGCATGCTGAGCAGCCGACGGTCGATGCTGGTGAAGCGTTCCTGCTCCATTTCCCGGCGCAGGCGAAGCTCAATCTCGCGGTCGGTTCGCGGACCGAGATCGAGGCTGACCAACTCGGCCGCCCGCTCGCGGATGCCAGATGAGATATATTCGCGCGCGATGACCAGGTTCTCGCCACGGCCGTCCCTGCCTCGGACGATGATGTGGCTGTGCGGGTGGCCGGTGTTGAAATGATCAACCGCGACCCAGTCGAGCTTCGTGCCGAGGTCTTCCTGCATCTGCGCCATCAGCCGACGCGTCAGCGGCTTCAGGTCTTCATACTCGATGCCGTCTTCTGCAGCGACGATGAAGCGGAACTGATGCCGGTCGCCATCCGCGCGATGGACAAAATCCTTGCCGTCGACGCGGTCACTTTCGGCGCTATAGAGCACGCCAGGCGCACCTTCCTGGGTGACGCCATCGCGCTGGATGTAGCGCAGGTGCGCACGCGCCCCGGCCTGGCCCTTGCCGGCCAGCTTGACGATGCGGGCCTTGACGATCACCCGCCGCTGCTGGAAGGCGGCGTACCTGTCGCGTGATTTCAGCAGCGCCGCAGCCGCCCCGCCGCGCCCTGCCCGGCTGCCCGTGAAGCGACCGCCCGACTGGGGCTGGCCGCCGGCTCGGTTGACCGCTGCCCGGACCTGACCGGCATAGCGTTTGCCTGCCTTCGAGCCGCGCGACCCGATCTTGCCCAGCTTCGGCCTGAACTCGTCATCCCTCATGCCAGCCTCCCAGAAAGTGGCAGCAAAACAAAGCCTTACGCGTCAAACCCTCTTGGCACCGGCGGCAGCCTCCTGGAAAAACGATGTGCAGACAGGAACTTAACTGCCTGCTGGAGGCGGTGCCTTTATCTTGCCTTACGCGCCCTGCCTCTCTGCCTCTCCTCCGGGCGCGCCCCCGTCCGCCCATTGCTAGCGCACCGGCTCCTTCGGCTCCGCGCCGTTCCTACCGAGCGGCACGAAGAGATCGGCGTTTCGCGCGCCGGCGCGAACGCCATCGTGGACGAAGAACAGCGACCGTCCGGAGGGAGCACTTTGCGCCTTTCGAGCGACAGATTTGCCTTTGAATTTCTCGATGTCGGCCGCCGAAACTCCGGCCCCCGTGAGTTGGGTGAGGTACTCGACCGTTTCTTTTGGCAGCGGTTTGCCACGCTTCAAATGCTCGTCGTAGCGCTCGGGACCGGCGTTGTAGGCGCCAAACAGGCCGGGAAATCCGAAGCGATCAAACATGGCGCTGAGATAAGCGGTGCCGGCCAGGATATTGTCGCGCGGATCGTGCGGATTAGGGCCAAGGCCGTGTTCGACCCGCATCTCCTCATAGGTGCCGGGCATTACCTGCATGAGGCCCATGGCGCCGGCGCGGGAGGTGATGGGGCGGCCGTTGTGCATCGTCTTGCCGCTGCTTTCGGCAGCCATGACGGCGTAGATCCAGGTCTGGGGAATACGGAAGCGCCTGCTCGCTTCCGATACGAACGCCTGCCACTTTTGAAGCTGCGGACTTTGGGAGGAGATGGCGACCGGCTCAGCGCCGGTCGAGGCGGAACAGGCGCATGGCGCAATGGCGATCATGCCGAACAGCAGGAGGATCACTCGGTCCATAGCGGCACGAGCCTCCCGATGAGATTTTGGGTGGGAACAGGCCCGAAATAGCGGCTGTCGAAGGAGCGGCTTTTCTCGCTGCCGAGCACGAAAACCTCGTTATGGCCAAGCGCTCGGCAGCCGTTCCACCATGGCAAAGGTCGGCCTTTGGCGTCGATTTTGAGCCGGCGCGCGACGATGTCGCCGCCGATGATGATGGCGTCATTGAAGGCGCAGACATGGTCGTCCGGCAGCGCTGCAAGGCGTTTTGCCAGCGGCACATTGCGAGGCAGATAGCCGCGCTCGGCGGCGAGATACGCCACGTATTCAGGCGGGCGCACGAGCACGAGATCGCCACGCGCCAGCGCTCCCGCAGCGATGCGATAAAGGCCGATGGGGGCGCTGGCCGAGGCATTCCAGACCAGCCAAGGGGTGGGTTTTGCGAGCGCCGTGAAGCCCAAAAGGCCGAGACCCAGCGCGGCTAAGGCGATCGTCTTGCGGGCTCGAACACGCCGCAGGCGGCTACCGATCAGTTGGATGGAAGGGCGCCGGCTCATGGACGGCCTCCCTTGCCGGACTGGCCGAAACCGGCCTCGCCGTCCCCGGCAGTGGAGTGCTGCGGGTGTCCTTTCGACCAGTGGTCGAGTTCGTCGATGTGATAGCGGACATAGCGGCCGTGCTTGCGGAATTGCGGGCCGCCGCCCTTGAGCCGCATCTTTTCAAGGGTGCGCTGGGAGAGCCCGATATAGAAGGCGGCTTGGGCTGTGTTGAGAAACGGGCTGCCCTTTTTCGCGCGGGCCGCGCGTTCGTTTTCGTCGTCCATGGTGATCCTCGTTTCGCTTCGGACAAGCGACGGCTGACAATGGGCGAGCGAGATCGTCCAGGGGACGGGCGAAGAGTCGGGAGAGAGTTTTCGCCGCCCTTTCGGGCGAACCGGTTTCGACGGCGTTGCTGGGAATGGGCCTCGCGCCGGCTGCGGCGCGAGGCCCGAGGTGGGGTCGATCAGTCGACCGGGTTCCAGATGATGGCGTAGGTGTCATCATCGTCCTGGCCGGCGGCGCGGCCGAGATTGGCGTAGAGCTTGCGCGGTCCGAACTCGGGTGCTGCAATCGACAGGCTCACATAGTCCTTGCCGGAAGTTTCGCCGGTGCGGATCCAGCCGGCGCCGACTTCGACCCCTTGCGTCAGCACCCGGAAGTCGGGATGGTTGTCGGCGCCCTTGGCCTTATTGGGAACGATATCGATGTCGGCGCGGACGCTGAGCGTCCTGAGCTGGCCCTTGTAGCCGCCGTTTTCCTGGCGGTTGACGTAACCGATTGCGGTCATTTCGAAGTCTCCTTTTTGCTGTCGCCGAGGACCATCCCCTGCGATGGCGGACCGTGATGGGCGCGTCCGGACCGCCTGAACCCGACAGGGCCGCAGCGGCAGCGCAGGACCCGAGCGGGCAACTTTTTTGCAGCGAAGCGGCGCGAGGAAGCCGCCACAGGCGGCGGGGAAAAAAGCTGACGGCGAGGGTTTCGGGCGGGCCGGATCCGCCCATAGGTCGACAAGCCAGCCGCAGGGATGGTCCTTGGAGAGAGCATGGAGACTCCTCGCCGAACGCGCTCGCTGTCAGCCAGGCAGGAGGCCGGGAATGAGATGGCCCGCAACTGATGCTGCGCCCATATGCCGGATCGAGATCGTGCCAGAGGGTCGGGCGCACATCCGGCGTCGTGCGATCGATGAAAGCAGGGCTCGCCGGCGGGACTTTGATGCGCGATGGGGCCAAGGCATGGCTGGATGAAAAGCCCGCGCTACCTGCGGGTCCAGTGTCGAGCGGCGGCGATCGGGAAGCCGCCACGCAACGTGACGCACTCTTATGAGACGAACATACCGGCCCCTCCTCCATCGACCGGCGGTGCGCAATTCCATCCGGCGCGGCAGCCAAGTTTCGAGCTCGTGGCGGCAATTCTCGCCCGAAAGGATGTCGCGATGATGTTCTTTTGCGCCTGAACCTTCGCAGCGACATTGCGGGGCGCACAAGCTTGCCGCCGACATCGGCGAGGCTTGAATTGGCGTTGTCCTGGTGGCGCAATGGTCGAAGAAGCCAAGACGCTCGCTTTGGCAAAGGCGTCACCATTGCCGCTGGCGACCTTGCCGTCCTCGCCCGACATGGCGGGCCGGCGAAAGCGGCTTGCCCGGTGCTGCTTCGAGGCTGCGGGCCCGGCTCAAAACGGTCGTTCGCAAGACTGGGAGGAACGTCTTGCATCAGCAACTGGCAATCGGATCGATCGCTTCGCGATCACCGATGTGGCGCAGAGATGCGGCCTGATGGTCGGCAAGTTCAAGCCGCCTGGGGCGTCCTTGCCGAGCGCGCTCACGGGCTTGGGTGGGCGGCGCGAAACGCGTCATGCCTGTCCGAAAGCTGACAGTGGCAGAAAGACGACATGTCGGGTTCCGCACAATCGACCATGCTGGGATTGTGGAGGTTTTCAGGGGAGAGCCATGCGCTTACTGCCCAGTGAGCTTTGGCACGGCCTTTGCAAATTGAGATGCGGCAACACGGATTGAAGGTTGACTGCATGCACAAGCACGAGATGAGCGATGCTCTCCTTTCCTGGAAGCTTTCCAGCAGATTCGACGCGAGGAGCTTCAGCCGCATCGTGATCTCAATCTGAAGGGCCGGCGGGGCCGCACCCAATCAAACAACATCTTTCTCCTTATTCGCAGCGCTTGTCTTCAACGCGGTGCGGACTTCTTCGCGTCGACGGCGGCCGAAAGTGGAGAAGGGCTCGACTTGCAAGAGGACTTGTTCAATGACGTCTTACGTACTTCTCACCAACAGCCAGGCGCATCCGCGCTCACTCTCCACCTTTCGCAAGCATCTGCAAAGGAGCGTGCTGACGGCGGCGCTGCTGGCCGCGGCTTCGACGGGAAGTGAGGCGCAGCCCTATGTTCGTGCTGACGGGAGCACGACTGGCGACTTGAAAGCGGCGCGCGCGAGTTGGAGTCATGACGCCGAATTCAATGGAAATGTGGGGCTCGGAGCCATCAACGCAGATGCCGCGTATGCGTTGGGCTTCACCGGCAAGGGCGTCAAAATCGGCATCATCGACGAGCCGGTCTGGGCGGCGCATCCAGAGTTTACCGGCCGGCTGACCTTTCTACCGACGTTAGGCACGCGCATTTGTTCGAACCCTTCCATTGGAGTTAAAGCCGGTGATCCATTCGTCGCCGACGGCAGGCAGTACGTCATCGACGATGACGAGGCTGAGGGTATTTCCACGCACGGGACCCATGTGGCGGGCATTGCTGGTGCCAACAGGGACGGCGCTGGCACGATGGGTGCGGCATTCGGCGCCGACCTTTTCTCTGCGAGCGACGTTGATGAGGGACCCGGCGATGGTCAAGTGACGAGCCTTGACGGCGCCATCTATGGCGCGGCTTGGCAGGCGATGATCGGTGCCGGTGTCGACATCATCACCGACAGCTGGGGCATCGGCGAGGTGCAGCCGCCGTGGTCCTATGCTCAGGCGTTTTCGCAGTTCCAGGAGATCAAGGGGATCCTCGGCAAGCCCGATGGCGGCGCCTATGCCGGCGCCATCAAAGCGGCGCGCAGCGGCATCGTCGTCCAATTCTCGGCCGGCAACGACCACGGCCTGGAGCCGGACGCACTGACGGGGCTTGCCAGCTTCCTGCCCGACATCGAAAAACACTGGCTGACCACGATGAGCGTGGTCGCGGACGCGAAAAATCCGCAAGGCTATTCGGAAAGCGACTTTTCCAGCATTTGCGGCTACACGAAGTATTATTGCGTCGCCGCACCGGGAACCCAGATCAACAGCAGCATTCCAGCAGGCGATATCACCGGCCTCAAGCTGGGCGACAGCGTCAATGACGACCGCCTGCACCCGGCCTATGACAAGTACGACGGTACTTCGATGGCCGGCCCATTCGCCACCGGCAGTTTCGCTATAGTGAAGCAACGCTATCCCTACTTAGCCAATGGCGAGGTCAACGAAATCCTCAAAACGACCTCCACTGACCTTGGCGAGGCCGGCGTCGACGAGGTTTTCGGCTGGGGGATCATCAATGACAAGAAGGCGCTGAAAGGCCCCAGCGAGTTCGAAGGGCGTTTCGAGGCAAAGCTGCCCGGTTCCTATCGCGGCTCGCGAGAGGAAGTCTGGGACAACGACATCTCGCAGGACGCTCTGGATCAGCGCAAGAGCGAGGACCAGCAGATGATCGCCGATTGGGAAGCAAGGAAAATTGCCGAGCATTGGGACAACAAGGTGACCAAGGATGTCATCCAGGCCATCAGGACCGACGTCGCGGCAGAGGTGACGCGCAAAGCCTCGAAAGAGGCGCTCAGGGCGGGGCGGGCTTGGTGGGTAGCGCACGACGCGAAGGGCCCCTCCGAAGGAGACGACCTCCCGGCTCCAAGCGGAATGAGTGAAAATCCGATCCTCCTCTATCTCTTCGACGCGTTCGCGGCCACGTTCCCCGACAGGAAGATCCCGCTGGCGCCGCAGTTCCTCGACTTCACCGGCACCAGCAAAGCAAGCCTTGGCACGATACGGAAAGCGATCACCCAGGATCGCGTCGCCGAGTTCAATGCCAATGAGGCACGCGCGTCTGCATTTAGTGCGCGACTTGCCGAGCCCAACAGCTATCTGGGAGGCCTTACCAAATCCGGCCCCGGTACCTTGCGGCTGACCGGCCACAGCACCTACAGGGGCGATACCGTGATCAATGACGGGCTATTGATAGTGGACGGCTCGATCACCTCGAAAGTCATCGTCAATAAGCCCGGCAGGTTGGGAGGCACGGGGACGGTCGGCGGTATTGAAGTCGGTGGCGGCGGTTGCGTGTCGCCCGGTAACGGGATCGGCACGCTGACGTCGAACGGGGACGTGACGTTCAAGAAGGGCAGTGCACTGTATATCGAGATTGGCCCAAACAAGAGCGATCGGCTCGCTGTCAACGGCGCGACAACCATATTGGGGGGCGTGGTTGTGGTGGTGCCAGCAGCTGGCGCCGACCCACACCAGCAATCAAAGGCGGACGTGGACCTGAGCTATCACATCGTCACCTCGACCGGCGGGGGCGGCAAGTTCGACGGCACGCAAGGATCTGTTTGCAGGCAGGATGATGTCGTACCTGCCGAATGAAATTTCGATCCATCTCGCAATGGCCGTGGCTTTACCGATGTCGTTCTACCGAGGCCGAAAGCTGCGGCTGCCGCGCGCCAAGCGCTCAGCCTCGGCAATGCGATCCGTGACACCCCTTCCGACATCTTTTTGCTTTCGCCCTGCCCTCGTCCGTCTTGACGAGTACCCGCTTACAGACTACCTCACTACCGCGTTGGCACTCGCCTGTGGCGAGTGCTAACAGAACCCTCAACATCCGCACCAGGGAAAATCCGAAAATGGCAAAGTCGAAGTTCCGCCCGCTTCATGACCGCGTGGTCGTACGCCGGG
>SAQL01000071.1 GCA_004020645.1 Mesorhizobium sp.
CTCCGCGGCGATGGTCAGCGCCAGATCCTCCAGCCGCACGAACAGCGCGGGGAAGGCGTAGCGCAATTCCAGGCGCGCCAGCTCAGCGCCCAGGCAGGAATGCGGCCCCTCGCCGAACGACAGATGAGGGTTATGCCGCCGGGTGACATCGAACCTGTCGGCGCCGGGACCGAAGGCCTTTTCGTCCCGGTTCGCCGCATGGAACGCCATCAGGACGGCGTCGCCGCGGCGGACCATGCATCCGTCGATCTCCACGTCCTGGGTGGCATAGCGGAAAGGCAGATTGGCCACTGCGCTGCCCCAGCGCAGGATCTCCTCGATCGCCTGTGACCACGGAACTTGGCCGCTGCGCACCAGGTGCAGTTGCTGCGGATGCGTCAGCAATGCCAGCACGCCATTGCCGATGACGCCGGTGGTGGTCACGAAGCCCGCAGAGAGCACCATGAACAGCATGTCGATGAGCTCGGTGTCGGAAACGAGCTCGCCGTTGTCGCGCGCGACGATCAGGGCCGAAGCCAGATCGTCGCCGAGCTGGCCCCGCTTGAGCGCGATCAGGCGACGGAAGAACTCCGGGATGCGCTGCCGCGTCTGTCGCACCTCTGCGGCTGTGGCGGAGGTGTTGGCCCGGCTGTAGGTGAGCGCGACGATCTCCTCGCGCTGTTCGTCCGGCAAACCGAACAGTTCGGCGATCACGTTGGTGGGCAGCGGAACGGCGAACTCGCACATCAGATCGGCACTGCCGCCGCGCTGCGCCATCTCGGCCAGGAGTCGATCGACGCATTGTTCGATCCGTGGCGCCAGCAAGGCGATACGACTGGGCGCGAAGCTCCTGGACAGCAGGCCGCGCAAGCGCCGGTGATCGGCGCCATGCGCCGTGACCATGTTGTCCACTTTGCACATCCCGATCAGCGGATGATCCTCGGGAATCTCGCCGTCCTGCAGCGCCCGCCACTGTCGCCAGTCCCTGTTGAAACGCTGGTCGGAAAGCATCCGCCTGAGCGTCTGGTGACGGCCTGCCGCCCAGGTCACCACATTGCCTGGCAGCGACACTCGCGCCATCCCCCCCTGCTGCAGAATCGCAGCAGACAGACTATCAAGTTGCGTGGGAGCGACCGACACACCGATCACATCGCAATGATCGTTTTTTACGCGCATGCCAACAACTCCTTAAAGAACCATTATGTATAAAGTTACAAAATCATTTGCAGCTTCGCGCAAGATGCGTAACGTCTCATCCCTCAACAAGAACCAGCAAAATTGGATTTCGACTAACCCGCTTGATCTTGCCGGGTTCGGGCGCCCTAGTTAATTGAATAACAAGCCCCAAAATTCAAGTGAAAGAATGTTAACTTTATTTGTTACTGAAATGTCTAAAATCGCATAATTCCGCAATATATTTCACAATTCTGGCCCGTCATCCCATTCCTCTCACGGCGTATCAGAACCGCGCTCGGCAGGGCTTCGGGCCCGAGCGCCGCAATACGCGAGGGCCGCGTCTTGTCGCAACAGCCCTTGAAGCCTTCGGCGGCGAAGCGCTCTGCCAACGCCATATGCAGCTCTTGGACTTGCCGGCCTGCCGGATCATGTCGACGGTGCCGACGTCATCGTCGGTCCAGCCGGTTCGGAGCCGCCTCAAGAACATGCAGACTTCTGTCATCAGACATAGGCGCAGACATAGAAATTGACGCCGTAAGCTTCCCCGGCTCCTTCAGTGTCATCATCTCTCGCCCATCATCTCATGCCACGCCAGATGAGATCGCGCCTGCTTCTGTTGTTCCATTCCATTATCAGGATCAGAATCGGAAAAGGGTTACTTGCTTTTCATACGTCTGAAACAATCAGTTCATGAAAAATTGTGACGGTTTATATCTTTTCTACAAATTGGAAACATAATATGTACTAACTCAATCAGAAAATGTATTTTGTAAATTATGTATCGTTTGGCATTTAACTGGGAAATGCAGTCGTTTCGACCATGACTGGCATATAATTTCAGAATATCGAAGTTCGGATTCAAATTAGATGCAATCGAATGGAGAGTGATATGCTAGCGCTCGGATATGTCGCCGCCGTGTTGGGGCTGCCCGTCAAAGAGGTGGCGCCACACGCCAGACACGTTTCAGGTTGGAAGCGCAGAAATAGCGGCTAGCCCGTAAATCGTGTCGTTGGCGTGATGCACGGCAAGCGGTCAATAGCGCCGTTCAGGTCGCGCATCGACGGTTGGCACAGTGGCATCCCGGCTTCCTCCTCAAAGCGGCGTGTTGTTCATAGGGTCGCGATCGCGTATGCCGCATTCCCAGCCCTCGAATAGGGCCTTTCACGTCCTGGGGGGTAGACCAAAGCGATTGCCTCCCAGACTCGACCGGAGCTTTGATACATTGGGCCCGATCAGCTTTTCGGCTCGATGTCCTTCGATCTGGCAAGCGCATCGAAAACATATTGCCTGGCGCGGCTGACGCTCGCTTCCAGCGATGCTCCATGAGCAAGCGAGCTGGCGACTGCGCTGGACAGCATGCAGCCAGTACCGCGCATCCCACGCGGCCAGCGGGGCGCATCGAATCGAACCGAGGGGAGGTTTGGCTGCAACAGCACATCGATGCAACGGCTTCCTTGCGCATGGCCGCCCTTGACGAGCACGGCGGCCCTGACCGTTCTCGACAATTCGTCAGCTTGACGCCAGGCGCCTTTTTCGTCCGAGGCCGGTGCCGATCCGGTCAATCGCGCCAGCTCGACCAGGTTGGGTGTTACGAATATGACCATAGCCCGCGGACTCTTGGGCGGCTGCCAGGAAAGCACCTGTCACGTCTCCCGCGAGCTCTGCAAGGTCGCTAGCAAAGCCTCTCGGGAAGCTGGTTTGGTCCGTGGGCAGTACCGTGCAGACGAAACTTTCGATCAATTCACGCACGTCAGGATCTGCGCGCATCCGCGCATACCAATCTGCGTCACGTTCGGGTTTGCCCCAGTCCACCAATCCCGGGAAACTTCGATCGGGTTGATACTCCAGCCAGCGCGCACCTCCGACAGATTGCTGATTGAAGATCCGACCGTTGCTGCCAGGCGCAGAGCGTTTTCGAGATCGCGGCCAGTTGCCTTGAGTTTATTCTCGACCAAGCGGTTGAGCCGGTCCTGGCTCGCGCGCGGTGGTCGCGGCGTTGCATCTGCGATGCGTTGTGAGAGACGTATGATCTCGGCGGCGGTTTCAATGCCCCAACTGCCGCCCTGATCGTCATCACGTGCGAGCAGCGCGTCAATCAGCGGGCGCAAGGTCAGGCGCACAGCTTGGGGATGCCCAGCAAGCGCAGTTTCTATCCCGGCTTCGACCTTGCCGTGATAGTAGGCAAGCGATCCGTCGGCACCTTGACGCAAATTGCGCCCAGTCACAAAGCTGTTTACAAGCGTGCTGATCTTACCCTCGAGACTGGAATGGATGTCGACTAGTGCATCGTCGAGGCCGCGCAGCACATCGGCTGACAGACGACCGTATGGTTTGATGAGTGCCCACAGAATCGCTGCAGGCTTGATCGCGTCGCGGGCCTCGAGTTGGTCGACGACGGTGCGCTCGATGGAATCCTGATGTGCCCGTTTAGTCGCAGTCGCGAGGGCAGCTTGCGGTTGCCTGGCGAGTTCGTCCGAAGCTAGGTCAGGGAGGCTGTCAAAGAATTTGCGCAGCTCGAGCGGCAGGCTGAGTTCGCGCAGAACCGTGAGTTGGTATTCGTGCACGAAGGCGGAAAGATCGGGAGGAAGTCCTTTCGACAGATTGCGATAGAGCTGCCGCAACTGCGGTCGCCCATAGTTTTCGGCGTTCAGGGGCATACGCCAGCGCTGGATGTTGTTTTCGGCGTGGCTCGCCTCCGCCACGTCGCTGCGGCTGGTCGCGATGAAAATCCGGTCATGCCGTGCGCTCTCAAAGGCCGGAGCGAGCTGATCGTTCCAGGGACGGCTGTCCGGCTCAAACTTGAAGCGCCCCCAAGGTCTTCAATATCGTAGAGCACCGGGGGCACCGTCGTGTCGGTCCGCAGCTGGTCCGGGCCATGGGTGATGTGGACGCGCTTGAGATCAGGGATGCCGCCCTTGAGGTGAAGCCAGAGCGCCTCGGCGGTCGCGGTCTTTCCGCTGCCTGACTGTCCGATTTGGATCAGATTACCGCTCGTAATCGCAGCTCTCCTCCTCCGTTGCCACGCCGGCGGCGGCCATCAGTACGTTGGCGAGCCGGGCGCTCACTATGGTCCGTTGCGCTGAACTCAGCCGTTCAGCTTCTGCGAGTCGAGCGGCATGCTGAGCTGGCGAACGATCACGAGAGATCGTGTCAGTGGCGGCAAGGTTCTCATTTTTGCGTCTTCCCGATGATGAAACCATCCGGAGAGAATGATCCGACCGTTGGCGCGTTCTTCGCTGTTCTCGCAGCGAAGCCGGCGTCCGAACGCGCGAGAGCTTGTCGCGCGTCTCGATCATCCAGCGCTCGAGCTCGGTGACCAGCGGCGCGCTCCGCTCCTGGCGCACGGCGAGGCGTTGGGCCGGCGACGGGCCCTCAAATGTGGCGGGCTCTACCAGGTCTACCCTGCGCGTTTCGCAAAAGGCGGACAGGGGTTCCGCTAAGCCCCCGGACAGTTTCCGGGGTGGATTTGACGTTCGGTTCTCGGCTGCGCCGTTCTGGTATTTTGGCTCTCTCATCATCGAACCGAGAGAGCCCATGCTAAGACGGAAGCAAGCGAGATGAACGAGCGTGAGGGATATCCGGACGATCCTGCGCCTGACCATGAACTGGGCCTCCCGGTGGGCGAGATGGCAGAGCGACTGAGGTTCGGCAAGACCTCGGTTTCCACCTATTTACTGCGGGCGCTGGAGGAGGGGCTGACGTGCTGGCCCTGCATGCGGGCTTTGACGACGATGCGATGTTGAAAACAGCGTCTGTTGCATCGAATCGGCCGTCGGCCACGCGTTGTCGTCGTCAGGTTCTCGACAGCTTCCCGGTGGCAAATTCAAGCCGTGGTCGGCGCTCCCAACCAAGGTGGTGGGAAGGCAGCGCTGACATAGCCGAACGTCGATCAAGTCACGATCGACGATTGCCTCATGCTGCATGCCCCTGCGGAACTGAAAAACGGAGAAGAATATGTGCGATGCAAAACTGAAAACCGTGCTTTCGCTTTTTTCGCAGGTGGCCAGACAGTTAGATGCTCTCTCGTCCAACGGACCAGTGACGGATGCAAATTGCGTTAAGCTAAATACGAACGAGAACCCGTTTCCGTTGCCGAAGAACGTAATGCAAAGTGCGATTGCTGCGATCGAACACCAGTATCTTTATCCGGAAGACGACAACCTCAGCTTAAGGGAAGCTGCCTCCGAGGCTTACGGACTTTCCAAAAATCAGGTGATTGCCGGCAACGGTTCGTCGGAACTTCTCGGACTCATCTACAGAGCGTTCCTCGCCCCAGGAGATAGAGTGGCGATGCTGTCGCCCGGATTCTCGTTCAACCGAAAACTTGCCATGCTGCAGGGTGCTGAGTTTCTCGAAATCGCATCGAGCGAAGCTCATTCCTTGCCGATAGAAAAACTGCTGTTCGGCCCCGCAAAAGACGCGAAGTTCATCCTGTTGGCTAATCCGAACAATCCGACCGGAACATTCGTGCCGGTGGCCGAAATCGAACGCCTTGTGGAGCTAGCAGATCGCTTGATCGTCTTGGACGAGGCCTACGTCGACTTTGCACCCGACCATGCCCTGCGCCTCGTCAATAAACATCCGAATCTTTTGATCTTGAGGACTTTTTCGAAGAGCTATGCTGCCGCTGGCGTGCGAGTCGGCTTCGGTTTCGGTCATCCAGAAATCATTGGCAGGCTGCGCAACATCCAGAACGTGTTCAACATGAACGTGATCGGGCAGGCGGTCGGGAAAAGCATCCTTGCGCATCGCCACGCCTACGAAGAGAACCACAAGCACATCAAGCATGAACGACAGCGAGTGACCCTGGCGCTGTTGCAACTTGGCTTTTCCGTAACACCCTCCCACGCAAACTTTTTGCTGGCCCGTGTGCCGGCGGGACAGGAGGGCCCATGCTGGCAAGCAGCGTTGAAAGAGCAGAAGATACTTATTGCCAGCTTTCCTGACAGATATTTGAAGAACTGCATTCGCGTCAGCATTGGCACCAAAGAGCAGATGGATAAATTCCTTGCTGCCGCCAAACACATCTCCGTGAGCTTTAGGAGGAAATCGCGGTGCGCAGAAGCATCAAGGTCTGAATTCGCTTTGCATGGGCGGTGCATAATGTAATACGTGTCGATGTGTTATGAGTGCTGGTGTTCCCACGAGTAGGTTAGATTATGTCTAATTTGGAGAAGAATTAATGAAGAAAATTTTCCCTTCGGGCTTGACCTTCGGCATCTTCGATCATCTGGACGAAAACTGCGATGATATCGCCCAACAATATGCAGATCGGCTGACCCTAGCAGAGGCGTGCGATGGCTATGGCTTTTATGCGTATCATCTCGCAGAGCACCACTGTACGCCGCATGGCAGAGGCCCATCACCGAATTTGTTCTTAGCGAGCGTCGCCCAGCGAACCCGCCGTCTTCGTGTTGGTCCCATGGTAATGCTACTTGCGCTCTATCATCCGCTGCGTGCGTTCGAGGAGATCTGCATGCTTGATCAGTTGAGCGGCGGCAGGCTCGAACTCGGCATAGGGCGCGGCTCTGCCCCGACTGAATTGGGATACTTCGGGGTTGCTGTAGAAGCAGCACCAGAACAGTATGCGGAGGCCAGCGAGATTCTCATGAGTGCGATGAAAGGCGGGACGCTTTCTTATCAGGGCCGCCACTTTGAGTTGACGGACGTTCCGTTGACGTTGAGACCTCACCAATATCCCCATCCGCCGACATGGATCGCCACCAATCGACCCGAGCCGGCTAGCTGGGCCGCCGCGAATGGGGCAAACATCGCCTGCGTTGGACCTTGCACTTCTGTTCGCAGCGTTACCGACGCATTCCGCGCCGCTCGAATGCACGATGCTGACGTTGGCCACCAAGCGCCATTTCTTGGATTGCTCCGAATGGTGGTGATAGAGCGTTCTGAAACAGATGCGTATTTGCTCGCAGCACCTGCCTATGGACGATGGCTCAAGAGCTTCAAATTTCTATACGAACTTAATGCCATTCCCACCCCACCAAACTTGCCGCTGGACTTCGATGCAGCAATTGAAAGTGAATTGTGCGTCGTGGGAACGGCAGCTTCTGTCCGACAAGCTCTCCTTGATCAGCTGGAAGAGGCAGGTGCTAATTATCTTCTGTGTCAACTGGCATTTGGGGATTTGCCGCTGGATGCGTCGCTATACACCGCATCGACCATTCGATCCGAAATCATGGCTCGAGTTGGCGCATCGTGAAATCCGTTGCGTGATTGGAGGAGGAGCGGCAGCGCTGCTCCTCATTCCGAAACGGTTGCGGGGGATTAACGTATATGCCTTGGCATATGAGCAAACTGCGCCGGCGCCGAGCCAGTCTAATCTAAATCCGCATGACCACTGGCCAATGCGCAACAGCTTGTCCTGTCCTCGTTTCGCGTCTTCACCCCGATGAAGTAACGTTTGCCTGACTTTTCAGCAAGAAGGTCTGCGAACGGGTGGTTGTGTATGTCGCCGTTCAAATCACGGATTCCTGAAAAACCATTTAGGGCAAGCGCTTCCGCAGCAAGGATTTCTCCGAGCCTACTAAGCTTGGATGTACGGCGAATGCGAGCAATGATGTCTTCCATTTTGTCCCTCGCACTCTTCTGTAGCATTGATGAGCTGTCACAGTTCAAAACCGGCAATACAAAGAAGTGCATGCAACGGTACGGATCGGCAATAGGCCCTTCCCAAATGATTGTCGCCCGACCACACAGGATTACGCGACCTCTTCCCTCTTCCTTGCGCAATGCTCACTTCAGGCGCCTGGGCCAAGGCTTGCCGCGTCTGAGTACTAGGGTGGGCGACAATGGGTTCAATCCGGCCGACTGTCACGCCGATAGCCGTCAAGCGTTCCCGCTGGAAGCCGGTAATTGCCCTCAGCCGCTTGCTGAACATTTCGCTTCAACCAATGTCGATTGTAACGGTTTGCAGCCAATTGCAGCTCCGGTGACTTGGTGCACTGTGTGCACTCCTCCGCTGTTTTTATCAGCGACGTGATGAGGGTAGAGGAGTGGAGCCGATCACATTTGTAAAGCTGGCCATACGCCATCATTTGCTACACGTCACCCTGCGACACGCCTTGCTTGGTATCCTCCATACGGGCGGCGATCCGCTTCCATTTCGTGTCGATAATCTGCACGACCTCGTCGCCGCGCTTGACCAGGATGTCCAGCCGCGTCTGGAACAGGCCACGTCGATCTTCGGTTTCGAGGCAGTAGAGCCGTCCACCTTGGCTGACGACACGGAGATCTGTATCCACCAGCACACGCTTCAACATTCGAGCGACATATTCCTCGAACAGGGTGTTCATCTCGAACAGCAGAGAGAAGCCGTCGCTGCAACCGGCAGAGGTCGTCTGGAACCGCTCACCAAGCAGGAGGCGAGCGAGATTGAGCAACTCGCGCCAGCGGCCATTGGTCCTATCAGGCACGACCTCGTCCCAGCGTAGGACCGACCTAGGCACATCCGCGATATCGGCCTAGGCGAATGCCAACTCGCGCAGTCGGCGCTGGTTGTCGGCGGTCCGTGGGATGCGAACGAGCCGGGCAACAGCAGCCTTCATGATCCGGTTGAGGGCAGTATCGGCGGTCAGGGAGTCATAGCGACAAGCCAGCCGCGATGGTTTGGCGGCGAGGATCGTGAACTGCCGCGTCACGTCGAGCCGTCCGCGCAGCAAGGGCAGGTCATTGGCGTGTTCGACATAGCGCCGCGGCATAACCTGCCGGACAGAATCGACCAACTTCTCGGAAAACAACCCGATCAATATTTCGAGCAGCGTCTCTCGCTGCCAGTCTAGCGTCGTGACCTGGCCCGCATCGATCTTCAGGGCTAGTGCGACGGCGAGCATGTGGACGAGACGACGGCGAATGCTGCCGGTCATCTCGGCCCCATCCTCGCCTGGAAAGTCGATCTTGGGCAAGATTTCCATCGCACAGCCTTCGGCAGCAATCACGCGGACGACCCCTCTCGCACGAAGCTGCTTGCGTCCATGCTCAAGGACACCGCCGCCGCCCCGGCCTGCGAGCGGCGACGCCGCCGCAATCGCAGCGATACGATCGGCCGCTAGTGTGGGATGTCATCGGCCGCCTCGCCGTAGCGACCCGGCACAGGTTCGAGCGTCAATGCCATTGGTAGAACGAGCTTGTTAGCGGAACGGCGGCGAATATAGCAGACCGCCCGTTGGTCCACAGGCTGTTGTAACCGCGCTCCCAGCCGAGCGGCCTCAGATTGCCGACGGTCTTGATGATGTTGTAGGCCCATGTTGGATTGAGGCCGATTGCGTGCGCCAGCGATGGATCAACGCCGAGGAAGCGCTGTATGGCTGGGTCCGGCGATTCCAGAAAATCGTCGACATGCTTGCTGGTGATGCCATTCCTCGGCCTGGATGGTTGCGTTGACCGTCCAGTTGACGATCTCCAGCCAGCGATCGTCGCCGCCGGCGCCAGCGGCTCCTTCGACAGCCGCTCCGGTAAGATGATGTAATCGTCGGGCTTCTTCAGCTGAATCCGCTTGCCGACAAGATCGGACGAGTCCTGCGTGATCGCGTCGACGCGACCGGTCTCCAACGCGTTGATGAACTGGCCGGTGTCCTCGATCGTCACCGGCGTGAACTTCTTGCCGGTCTTGCGGAAGAGATCGGCGAAGTTCAACTCGCCGGTCGTGCCGCTCTGCACGCCGCTCGTCGCGCCATCGAGGTCGGCTGCCTTGGTCACGCCGAGGTCCTTGCGAACAAGTCTGCCCTGGCCATCATAGAAAACGGGCGGGCCGAAATGGAAGCCGAGCTGGAAGGCGCGCGTGATCGTCACCCGTCACGCCGGAAAGCAGAATGTCGAACTCACCGGATTGCAGCACCGGCAGGCGTTGCTGCGGCGACGAGTTGGTGAACTCCACCTTCTCCGGATCGCCAAAAACGGTGATCGCCAGGGCGCGACCATAGTCGGCGAAGAAGCCTTGCCAGCGATCGTTGCTGTCCGGTGAGAAGAAGCCGGGTATCGTGCCCACGCCAACCTTGATCGTGCCACGAGCCTTGATCCTGTCGAGGGTCGGGCCGGCGTAGGTGGATGTCGAGAACAGTCCCACTGCCACCATGAGCGTTGTTGCCAGTGCCGTCCTCCAACCGGCACCGGACCGGGTTGTCATTGTCATGTCAGGCACTCGTGCGATTTTTGTCATCAGCCGCTGGCGGAACTTCCCCCGCTCTGCCCGACCGCTGCAAAGTTAACTCTATAATTTTTGGAGGCTAAGGAATGGCAATCCAATTTTTTGGCCACTGGGAAAGCAGATTGCTCCCAAAAGGGCGCATCGCGGCGAATGCGGTCCAGCTCGTTTCCTGGTGGTTTCTGGGAGCGATGGATGCCCGTCGCGACCGGCAAGAGACCTGCCGGCAAAAAATTGGCCGGGCTCGAATGCGGCCCGGCCAGAAGAAGGTTCACACCTTCATAGAGACACCGTTCAGTGGCTTGGGAGGAGAACGCTGAACGACTTTACCTTTTTGAGCCCATCTCGCAGTCCCAGCGACACATCAAATTCCAAAGAATGGCTCCAATGAAAAAAATTCGTCTTTTAAACTGGGCACCTCAGCCGGGCCGGCTTTCCGGGTCCAGCAGGTCCGCGTGATGGCGCCGGGCGACGTCAGGATGTGAACGCACTCGGCGAGCACATGGTTCCGACATCGCGAAGCAGCGGGTTGTCCGGATCGCTGGCCAGCCCGCGCACTTGCGCCGCCAATTCCTCGGAAAGACCGAGCAAGGGGATCGTCGCATCGAGCCTGGCGCTGAAGAAGATCGGCATCGAAATACGCTCGACGCCGGTGGGCGGCGATGCACGGTCGCGTGCAAATAGCCGTTCCAGGCAGTTCGACCAATTCGCCGATGTTGACGAGGAGCGTTCCGAGCTATCGGACCCACATCCACCCACCTTCCATCATAGTCGACCTGCAGCCCCTTGTTGTCATCCTGGAGCAATGGCGTCAGGAAACCGTCATCCTTGTGCGCCCCGACACCCTGGTCGCCATCGGTCGCATCGCGGGGGCACTGTGGCCGAGAACCATTCATTGATCTGGGCGCTTGAGGGTTCTGCCG
>SAQL01000072.1 GCA_004020645.1 Mesorhizobium sp.
CACGAGCAGGGAATTGTCTCGCAATTTCTCTGTCTCACAATAGGGGTGCACTCCAATCACTGTCCGGGATTTAGCGAAAAGGGTGTCCGGCAATTACCGAAACAGGCAGTCTCATCGCGGTGCTGCACAGCTGGGGCCAGAACCTCACCTATCATCCCCACCTCCATTGCATCGTCCCGGGCGGCGGCATCTCCCTCGATGGAGGGCGATGGGTCGCCGCCGGCCGGGGTTCTTCCTGCCCGTGCGTGTGCTGTCGCGCCTGTTCCGCCGTCTCTTTCTGGAGGAACTCCGAGCGGCCTATGATGAGGGTCGGCTGGGCTTCTTCGGCGAGCTCGCCTACCTGGCAAAGCCTGATGCCTTCGTCTGCTTGCTCGCCGAGGTTCGTCGCTATCAATGGGTCGTCTACGCCAAGCCGCCCTTCGGCGACAGAAAGCACTGCAGCCTATCCGACGGCTCGCGCCATCCCGGTTCCGTCTTCCACCGTACCATCCTTCGCTGTCGCCGCATCGTGAATGCCCTTCACCAGCCTGGCACCGACGATCCCGGCCGCTCCTCCAGGCTACAATCCCCATAGCCGCCAGACCGTCCCGCGGCTTCGTTCAATCCGGCTTGCAATGAGGTCCGAAGACTAGCGGGTGTGCTCCGTTGAGCATGCGGACCTCACAGAAGCCTCCAGATTCACGCGATAGGTCCTGTCTGATTCACTGTCCCGGTGATTTGCGAGGAGGTGATGATGACGAGGAGCCTGAGCGCGGACCTTCGTGGGCGGGTGATTGCGGCCATTGAAGATGGGGTTTCGACGCGGGAGGCGGCGCGTCGCTTCCGGATCGGTATTTCGACGGCCGGGAGTTGGTATCGCCGTTATCGCGAGACCGGCGAGAAGGAAGCGCGCAAGCAGGGCCAGCCGTCGCGTTCGAAGCTCGATGCGCATGAGGCCTTCATTCTTGGCCTCATCGAGGACGCGCCGGACATCACGCTTGCCGAGATCGGGGAGCGCCTTGCCGCAGAGCGCGGCGTGCGGGCAGCGTCGTCCACGGTCTGGCTGTACCTCGACCGGCGCGGCATCACGTTCAAAAAAAGACGGCGCACGCCGCCGAACAGCAGCGCCCCGATGTCCTGCGCCGCCGCAGAACCTGGTTCGATGGCCAGCTCGATCTCGACCCCGAGAGGCTGATTTTCATCGATGAGACCGCAGCATCCACAAAGATGGCGCGGTTGCGTGGCCGCAGCCTGCGCGGCGAACGATGCCGGGCGGCCGTTCCTCACGGCCATTGGAAGACCACCACATTCACGGCCGGCCTGCGGCTGGGCGGCTTGGCGGCGCCAATGCTGCTCGATGGCCCTATGAATGGTTCTGCCTTCCTCGCATATGCGGAGCAGGTTCTCGCACCCGAGCTTCACCCCGGCGACATCGTGGTCATGGACAACCTGCCCGCCCACAAGATCAGCGGCGTGCGCGAGGCGATCGAGAAGCTTGGTGCGCGGCTCCTGTTCCTGCCGCCATACTCGCCCGACTTCAACCCGATCGAGATGGCTTTCTCGAAGCTCAAGGCTCTCCTGAGAAAGGCTGCAACCCGAACCATCGACGAACTCTGGTCGGTCGTGGCCAACTGCCTCGCAGCTTTCACAGCCGAGGAATGCAGGCACTATTTCGAGGCAGCCGGCGATGACCCGGAATAAGTCGAATCTGCTCTAGTCCTCGATCTACAATCGGACCACAGCACAGTTCTATGGCATCGAACGTCGACGACCGCTATCTCTATCGGGTCTACGCCACTCAGCAGGACAACACTTCGAGCTCGGGTCCGAGCGCCTCGGAATAGGGCGTCATGCGTCACACCCCTTTGATTTACCGGACGGCACTCCGATCAAAAAACTAGACGCGATTCCGAGAATTAGCCGGACGCGATTGCGCCAGGTCGTTAGGGAGTGCTGCTAGAAACCATTCGCAGCCCTCATTCAAAATGGAAGGGCGAAAACCTTTGTCAAAACCTTCCAACGCGATTACATTCGCATTCCATTTTCCATCTAGCGCACGATTGCCGCAATGAGATGGCATTTGACGGTGAAAAGTCACCTCAACTGGAGCTGAAATGAAATACGATCGTATAGACGCTCGCATTCTCGAGATTGTGCAAAAAAATAACCGACTAACTACTGAAGTAATCGGTGACATGGCCGGGCTATCCGCTACTGCGTGTCAAAGACGACTGAAAACCCTCCGTTCGGAAGGTATCATCGAGGGCGATGTCTCAATCGTTTCGCCGAAGGCAGTTGGAAGACCCATTGGGATGTTTGTCCTTGTGAGCCTGGAGCGTGAGCGTGCAGATATAATTGATAGATTCAAGAAGGCCATAAAATCGTCACCTCAAATCGTCAATGGATTTTACGTCACAGGGGACGCCGACTTTGTTTTATACGTGACCGCACGTAGCATGGAAGATTACGAGCAATTCACCCAGAGGTTCTTCTATGAAATACCCGACATTAAGGGCGTTAAAACGATGGTGATAATGGACCGCGTAAAGGTGGGCTTTGCCATACCGATCGAGGCTCCGTCCGAGGATCGATAGAGTCTAATTAAGTCGCAATGTCTGATGGTGAAAGGTCTTTTCGACCTCTGAGACGCTGCCGGAGCATGGTGTCGTTGTTGTCTTTGCAGGGTATCTCGGCGATTACTTGGATGTTGCGAAGGATCGGGATGCTGTTGCTCTCGCCGAGAGCGGGCGTACCGGCGAGGTTCGATATGTCGGAGAGATATCCTCCGATAGTGCGTCAGTACGCCGCCCCGTCCGCAAGCTCGGACGCCCGGGCGTACGATTGAGATTTTGCTATTGAGGCTGACCTACCGGATACCGTCTAAAGCGGGAGATCGAAGTGCTCGGCCGCGAGTGCGCCGTGATTGCTTCGTCTCTGATCCTGCGCAAGCCTGGCGATCGGTTCAAGACGAATGCGGTAGCCAACCCGCGCATCAGAGCTTGATCACCGACGTCCTTCAGTTCCGCCTCCACCCATACGCGATCATCAGAATGAGCCGCCGTTCCTCGGATCGGGCGACCTCCTGCGTTCCAAACCTTGACAGCGGACATCAGAGCGGTGTTTCCGGACCTCCTTCGGGGGGCGCGATCTGTGAGGTTGCCGATCCTGTATTGGGATCGGAGATCGGCTTGTGTCTGGACTTGACCTACGCTTGACCGGGAGCTGCAGCTTCGGCGTTTCGAGGTGATCAACGGTGCCGGCGGTCGGCGTCACTGGTCGGTGGATGACAAGGCGCGGATCATCGCGGAGACGCTGGAGCCGAACGCAATCATTTCCGAGGTCGTCCGTCGGTATGGCCTTAGGCCGCAGGTCTTCGCCTGGCGCCGCGAAGCGCGCAAACAGGCGCTACGGTGCAGCAAGATTCTCCAACCTTTGTGCCGGCGGTTGTGGCGGCGGAACCTGGAGCCAGCCGTTTACCGAAGCAGCGGAAACGGAAAGCCACTCGAGATGCCGGCATGATCGAGCTTGAGATCAACAAGACCTTCACTCCGCGTGCGGCCAACTCGTCCTTCAGCCGGTGCAGCATCAGCTCCGAGGTCTGGTTGAACCGCTCCACGATGAAGGCCCGATGCGGCGCCAGAACCGCTTGCGGTGTCCGCCCATCTTGCCTTGGCGCCACCGACCCGGTGGCACGGTAACGCTCCGACCATTTCACAGCCGAAGAGACTGCCACACCAAACCGCGCAGCCGCCGCACGGCAGCTCTCGCGGGCAACAATTGCTTCAACAACACGCTTACGAAGATCGTTGGAAAGGGCTCGTGTCATCCGATGCTCTCCTCCATCCAGCCAGCACCTTGATGGGGTGGACGGCCCCCGACCCAGCGGCATCGCAATATGCCAAGATGGCGTTGTCAAAGGACCATCAGAGGGAAGGAACCGTCCGCATGCAAGTTATCACGATTGGATCGGATATCGCCAAGAACGTCTTTCAAGTTCACGGCGCTGGAAACGCGGTGCTCCGTCGAAAAGTTCGGCGCGATCAGCTTATCCCGTTGCTTCGCGATATGCAGCCGTGCCTCATCGGCATGGAGGCCTGCGCGACGGCGCACCATTGGGCGCGGGAGCTGATTGCACTCGGGCATGTGGTCAAGTTAATGCCGCCGGCTTATGTAAAGGCCTACGTCAAGCGCAATAAGAACGATGCGGCCGACGCGGAAGCGATCTGCGAGGCGGTGACGCGACCGACAATGCGGTTCGTGGCTGTCAAATCGGCGGATGCCCAGAGCTTTCTGATGCTTCATCGGGCTCGCCACCTCTTGGTTCAGCAGCGCACAGCGCAAATCAGCGCGATGCGGGAGCATCTGGCCGAGTATGGCGTCGTCGCACCGAGGGGCGGGCCCATGTCCTGGTCTAATCGAAGCTCTCGACAAGGGCGATGGGCCGCTCCCCGCGATGGCGCGACAGGTTCTTATCCTCTCGCCCGAACGATCGAGGGACTTGGGGCGCAAATCCGGAAGATCGAGATCGAGCTTCTGGCGTGGTATCGCACGAACCAGGTCTGCCGGCGGCTTTTAACCATTCCCGGAATCGGCTTCATCACGGCGACCGCCCTCGCTGCCACCGTCGTCGACGCAAAAGTCTTCCGCTCCGGTCGTCAATTCGCTGCTTGGCTCGGCCTTGTTCCAAAACAACATTCCTCCGGTGGCAAAGACAGAATGGGAGGAATCTCGAAGATGGGAGATCGCTATTTACGGCATCTCCTCGTCGTCGGCGCCACGGCGGTCATCCGATACACGCGGCGAAAAGCGACGACCGTCAGCACCTGGGCGAACCAGTTGCTCGAGCGTAAGCCGGCACGGCTGGTCACAGTCGCTGTCGCCAACAAGGTAGTGCGGATCGCCTGGGCGGTGATGGCGCGTGAGGAAAACTACCCCGCGACGCCGTCGATGGCTCAAGGGTAATCGACGGTCGCGCGAAATGACATCCAGTTTGGGCAGGAGAGAACGACATCAGTGATGCAGATCCGGTCAAGCCGGGGATCGGGAGAACCTGAGTGATTTAACGCGCATCGCAGCGCGGCAGTTTGTCCGGCCTGCAATCCATATGCCGCTGCTTCTTACGGTTGCTGGCCTGAGAGAACAGCCAACCCATCTGTCATCGGGCGATGAATATTCCCTGATTGTGGGCATCGAAAATTCCCTAGTTGGCGCTGCTGCCGCCAGTTCCGGGACGCGTCCCGGAACTGGCGGCTTTCGCTCCGGCGTCGATAGTCCGTCCCGATTTGATCGGAATCGGAGCGGCGCTGGTGGTCCAACTTGGAGAACTTCTGATGATTTTGGATCTACACCGTCAGGGCCTGTCCGTGACCGCGATCGCCCGACAACGGGCCGTGATCCCAAGACGGTCCGCAAATACATCGAGCGCGGGCTCGAACTTCCCGCCTATGGCCCGCGACAGGCGGGGCGGCCAAACAAGATCGTTCCCTTTGTCGACTATCTGCGCGAACGGGTCTCGGCCTTTCCCGATCTGAGCGCCGTGCGCCTGACGCGCGAGATTCGTGAGCGCGGCTATGACGGCGCCTACACCGCCGTGAAGCGCTTCGTGGCCGCAATCCGACCGCAGGAGCAGGTGGGCGAAGATAACGAAGGCCACATCATCTATAATCGCTCGCTGCTGGCGCTGGCCAAGCACTTTGGCTTCCAGCCCAGAGCCTGCCGGCCGTATCGTGCCAAAACCAAGGGCAAAGTCGAGCGACCATTCCGCTATATCCGCGAGGACTTCTTCCTGGCCCGCAGCTTCCGCAATCTCGACGACCTGAACGAGCAATTACAAGATTGGCTCGACACCGTCGCCAACGCTCGCCTGCACGGCACCACGCAACGCATCGTCAGTGAAGCCTTCGCGGCGGAGCAGCCGGACCTTCAACCTCTCCCGGCAGTTCCCTTCGACGCGCTTCTCAAGCTGGAGCGTCGCGTCAGCCATGATGGTCTCGTCTCGATCGGCGGCAACTACTATAGCGTTCCCGATCGCACCCGGCGACTTGTCGAGGTTCACCAGCTTGCCGACTGCATCCGCATCCTGGACGAAGGCAGGCTGGTCGCCAGCCATCCTGTGCTCGAGGGGCGCCGCCAATATCGGATCGATCCTGCTCATCGTCAGGGGGCAGTTCGCCACGCGGCGAGGAAGAGCGCCCCGGATATCATCGTCGGCCGCCTCGGCGACCATGTCGCCCGGCGCTCGCTCGACTTCTATCAGGCCGTCGCCGAGCGACTGGCCGACGCGGGGAGCCGGTCATGACCATGCACGCATCCACGATCGACAGCATCAGGAAGAGCCTGGTCGGGCTGCGCATGCCGCGGGCGCTCGAAGCGCTTGACGCGACCCTGCGGCGCATCGAGCAGGGCGAGATCGACGGCATCCAGGCCTTCGACGAACTTCTGGTGGAAGAACTAACTCTGCGCGAAAGTCGGCGCATCAAGGCTGCTCTGATGATGGCGCGCCTGACCACCATCAAGACGCTCGCCGGCTTCGACTTCGCTTTCCAGCCATCGCTCGATCGGAACCGCATCATGGCGCTGGCCGAACTGAAGTTCATCGAGCGGGCGGAGGTAGTCCATCTTCTCGGCCCGCCCGGCACCGGCAAGACGCACCTGGCCGTGGCCCTCGGCCGCGAGGCGATCCGCCAGAATTACAACGTGCAGTTCATCACGGCGGTCACACTGGTGGCGATGTTGGCCAAGGCTCATGCCGACGGCTCGCTCGACAAGCAGTTGACGACCTTGTCCCGGCCGAAACTGCTGATCATCGACGAACTCGGCTATCTCCCGTTCGAAGCCAACGCCGCCCACCTGTTCTTCCAGCTTGTGTCGCGGCGTTACGAGAAGGGATCGATCCTGATCACCTCAAATCGCTCCGTGGGCGAAATGGGGGGAGCGTTTTTGGCGATCCCGTTGTGGCCGCGGCGATCCTGGACCGCCTGCTACACCACTCCACGGTGATTACCATCCGCGGCGACAGCTACCGTCTCCGTGAAAAGCGCCGCTCCGGCCTTCTGCAGAAAACCGGACCGGCATCCGAAACTAACGAAACCGCAAACCAATGAAGGGGTCAGTTCCTCGTGTCGGCAAAGGGGTCAATTCCTCGTGTCGCTTGACAATAGTCGCCCCGTTTGGCGCATTGTGCAAAGTTGAACCGCGAAGCCCAGCTGTTCTGCGGTCGGCGGCGGAGCTCGCATTCCACGCGGTCTGCCGATTCCAAGGTAAAATGCCGGATAAGGCTATCCTCGTCCACCGCTATGCCACTACTTTCAACCTATCACGCGTGGGGAGTTGTCTTCGTTTTTTGGCAAGGAAGTTTCGCGCGATCTGAATGGTCATCTGCGCAGTGCTGGCCTGATCGCCTCTGGACCGTGCACTCCGACGCCTGGCGCGCCATACACCTATGTGTCGACAAAAAAATTCCTGCTGGAGGCCTCGACACGCTGCGTGACCTGCCGGATTTCGAGGCACTGGAGGACGCGGGGCTGCTGTCCAAAGGAAAAGCTGCTGGCCGGCGACATAGTGCCCGACTTTTTCTCCAACCTTCAAAACGCCGACCTCGACATCGAGGACTAGCCGTCGCCTGACGTGCAGCAACCGCTGACCGTGACGTCGACGCCCGCCGAGACGAGGTGCACGGCGGTGCCATGCCGGCTATATCGATCAAGACATAGCCGGCACTATCTACCCCGCCCGACTATGTCGAGTAGCTTTGACCGCAACAGTAAGTGTCTGAAGAATAGAGATATTTCCTGCAGAAACGCCCGGGCCACCCGACATAGTCAGCTCGATCTACAGGCTGTTCAAGAAGCCCAACAAATTGTCGCCGGGCCGGAAGCGGGATGATTTGCCGGAATATTGGGACGTCTTTGCCAACGCCGCCTCCTTCATCGCCAACGTCGCCTCGAGATAGATCTGTGTGGTCTCGACCGATTCATGGCCGAGCCACAGAGCGATGACGGCGCGATCGACGCCCGCCTGCAGGAGGTCCATGGCCATCGTGTGCCTCAAACGATGAACAGTGACGCGCTTTCGATTCAGCGACGCGCAAATGGCAGAAGCGGTCTGGCGGTGTTTGTTCAGCATATACTGAACGCCATGAACGCTCAGCCGCTCACCTCTGGCGCTGGGAAACAAGATACTCTCTTCTCCGCGCTGAGGCTCTTTCAGCCAGCTTCTCAAGACTGCGGTCGTAGACTTGGCGAACGGGGTGCAGCGTTCCTTGCGCCCTTTGCCAATGACGCGCAGGTGGGCGCCCGTGCCGAAGAACAGATCGTCGCGCTTGAGACCCGTGATCTCCGATATCCGCAATCCGGTCTGCACGGCGACCAGCAGGAACGCATGATCGCGTCGCCCGGACCAGGTCGATCGATCCGGTGCGGCCAGCAAGGCATCGACCTCTGGGCGGGTCAGGAAATTAACGAGGGTTCGAGTGAAGCGCTTACTGGGGATTGCAAGCACGCGTTGGATTTGGGCGGAATGCTCGGGTACCTCGAATGCCGCGTAGCGAAAGAAAGAATGAATTGCCGTGAGGCGCAAGTTGCGGCTGCGGACGCTGATACCCTGATGGTTCTCCAGGTCATCAAGGAAGGCAACGATCAACGGCGCATCGACTTCCGCGAAGTTCAGGCGAGACGGCGGCTTATGCAATGTTCGTTCCGCGAACTTCAGCAACTGCCGAAATGTATCACGATAGGAACTGATCGTATGAGGGCTTGCCTGCCGCTGTTGCATCAGGCGTTGGGTGAAAAAGCGCTCCAAAAGCGGCGCCAGGCTGGCATGCTTGATCATGTCCGATCCTCCCAGCGGCACTCAAGGCGGCGCATTGCCTCTTTCATCAGCTCGGGCGAACCGGTGAGGTACCATTGGGTGTCGGCCACGTGGACATGACCGAGATAGGTGGACAAAATGGGCAGCAGCCGCTCGGGATCCTGCTCGGCTTCGTACCAACGCACCAGGGTGTTCGTCGCGAACACATGCCGCATGTCATGCAGGCGCGGGCCGTAGCTGTCGGTTGCGCCTCGCAGGCCGATCTGGCGAGACAGAGCATAGAATGTTCGGTGAATGTCTCCCACATCAAGGCGGTTGCCCAACTGGGACGTGAACAAATAAGGAGACGCCGCCTGGGCTGCACAATGCTGTCGGCGGCGTTTGAGATAATCCTGGAGCACTGTGCTGGTTGATGCGTGCATCGGCACAAGACGGGATTTGCCGAACTTCGTGCCGCGGATCGTCAGCACCTCGGCATCGAAATCGATGTCCGAGAGCTTGAGGTTGCGGGCTTCGCCGAGGCGCAGGCCGGAAACGCTCAGCAATCCGAACAGGCAATAGTATGTCCATGGCCTGAGCTTACAGCGGGTATATCGGCACGGCATCTCAAGCGCCGCGGACAGGAGGCGCTGGATATCTTCCTTGGAGTAGAGATACGGCCGTGCCCGCTTCGGGCGAAAGGGCAGCAAACCATCCGGAGGAACCTGGGTCCGCGGATCAGCGGCAGCCCGATGACGGGCAAATACGCGGACGTACCCCAGCCGTGTCGCCCAATGCGAAGGCTGCGCATGGGATGGTCGCTGAGCCCAGGCAAGGGCCAGTTCCGTCGTGACATATGGCGTGGCATTAGCCTCCAGGAAGGTGACGAAATCGATCAATCCCCTTTCGGTCTCTCGCAGCTTGAACCCCAGCCCTCGCCGCATCTCGATGTAGTCCTGAACAGCCTGTCGGAGTGTGCTCATTGGGCTTCTCCCGGCCACGGCAAAGCCAATGTTCGCAACGCGTTAAGGTTGACCTTGGCGTAAATCGCCGTTGTCTGAACATGACGGTGGCCCAGAACTTCACCGATCTCACCGAGCGAGGCGCCGCCACGCAACATCTCTGAGGCAAGGCCGTGTCGGAACTGGTGCGTTCCCTTTGTGGGAGCGTCGATCCCGGCCCTTTTGAGTGAGCGTCGGATGACGGAACCGAGTCCACACTGGCCGGTGAAACCCCGGATCGGGGCCTTGTCGCGCAAAAAGACGCGACGACTGGCATTGCGTGGACGCGACTTCTGCAAGTAGTCGGCAATCGCCTCGCCAACATCCGCAGGCAACGGAAGATCGTTGCGCTGCCCGTTCTTGCCAACCACATGGATCTCTCCGGCTACCCAATCGATATCATCGAGTTCGAGCGTCACCACCTCGCTCGACCGCAATCCCAACCGCGCCAATGCGAGGATCATCGCATAATCGCGGCATCCGATAGGCGTTTGCCGATCGATGCTGGCGAGCAAATGGGTGACCTCATCGCGGCCAATCGCACGAGGAATGGACGACAGTGACCAATTGGCCACGATCGGAACCGCTGCTGCCAAGTCTGACGTGATGTCCCCACGATAACGCACATAGGAGAGAAACGACCGCAGTGCGGTGGTCATGATCTTCGCGCGTCGCATGTTGAGGCGCGAAACCCTCTTTCGTACGAAATCGGTCACGTCGACGGCACGCAATTGTGCGAGCGAGACCTCGCCATCACTGAAGCGAGTTGAGAAAATCCCGGACAACTGGCCGGTAATTTATGATCGTTTGACGAGACAGCGCCCGCGCGTGATGCAAATACCGCTCATATGCCTGCACATGTTGTTCTACCCGTGATGGGTTGTGGTCGGCCTCAATCTCTTCGGCGATTGCGTTCTGGCTTCGCAGAAAAGCCAATAGATGTCGAAGAGCGGCGGTATCTCCAAGCTTTGGCCGCTGCGCTCGTGTCGGCCGAATTGAGAAACTGACCCCCTGACGAAATGAAGAACTGACCCCCTC
>SAQL01000073.1 GCA_004020645.1 Mesorhizobium sp.
GGCAAGTCCCGGGGGGCGGAGGGGTCTCCCCGGTCTGCACGGAGCGAAGCGCAGGAAGAGGGCAACGCGTTGAAAGTACGCCAAACAACGCTAAGGGAGAACAAACGGTGATTTTCTTGGGTGCTCGTTTTGAAGGACTGTCCCGGGTCTGCTCGCATCAACTGTGTCGACCACCGGAAGGAGCAAGGAGCGCCCTTTGCTGACCTTCATGGCGCATCTACAAACCTGCCGTTCGCGCTATGACTTGACGCGACCCATTCGAGACGCCGGGGCGATGGGAGGAATGACTGCGGAACCCTCGGCAGCGGTCGTTTCGGGCCATGGGAGAACCCGTTCGATCCAGACCGGTTGCTGTGCCAGCATGCAGAACCGCAGCCTGACACTATCATGTGGATACGGGATTTGGCGGCAGTCCTCGCAGCCTCGACATGTCCGCGGGGTATTAGACCTGGAACTCAGCCGAAAATTCAGCTCCATCAGGATGCAGCGTAAGCCGGGAGCTGCCCTTCAGGGTATGGCGGAACGCGGCCTCCAGGACGCTCGTGCCGTAGCCGGTGCGGCTGGGGCTGATTTTGATCGGGCAGCGTTCCCGCCAGCGAAACATTACAAGCGTCGCGCCCTCTTCGCCCGCCTCCAACGTCCATCTAATCTCAACTCGCCCCTCATGCGAAGCAAACGCGCCATGCTTGACTGCGTTGGTGGTGAGTTCGTGAACGGCCATTGCGAATGCCTGGACCGCATCTTGCGGTAGCGCGATTGCGGGGCCGTCGAGATTGAAATTCCCACCTTCCCGTCCGCCATGCGCCTGCAGCTCCAGCCGCAGAATTTCGGACATATCAACACTTCCTTTCGGCGCGCGCACCAACAGATCCTGCGTGCGTGCCATGGCACCGAGCCTGCTCTCGAAGGCGTGGCCGAATTCCTCAAGCGAACCACTGTCGCGCAGCGTTCGTCTTACCAGCGCATCGACGGTGGTTAGGACGTTCTTTATCCGGTGATGGAGCTCGCCCACCCGCGTTTCCCGCTCCTTCTCCATGCGGCGCTGCTCGGTGACGTCGCGGATCGCCAGCAAGATGAGGTCCAGATGGTCGAGGCGTCGGCCGTTGATGAGCATGATGCGGCGGCCAACGTGCTCAAAATCATGCTCCACTTCCACATCATCGAAGGCGTTGTTGTCGGGCAGGACGTTCTCAAGCAGCTCTCTCAGACGCGGGATATCCCATTGCCGATTGCCGAGCTCGTAGATAAGCCGCCCCTTAGTGTCGGCAGGAGACACCTGGAAGGCGTCGTAGAAGGGCTGGTTGGCGCGAACCACCTTCAGATCCCAATCGAGCACCAGCAGCGCCTCCCGGATACTGTCGATCAGCTTTTCCCCGAACTCGACGTGGCCTTCGAGTTCGAACCGGGCCTGTTCGGTCTCGGTGCGATCTGAGATGACCAAAAGGATCAGTTCAGGGCGGTCGCCCTCGGGCGGCAGCCGCCTCGCGTTCAGGATCATGATCCTTTTGCCGATCTCCGGGAACTTATGCTCTAGCCGGTAGTGCTCCACTACCGACTGCTGCGGCAGGATCTCTTCCAGGAGCCGACGGAGCTCGGGGATATTCCACTGGCCATTGCCGAGTTCGTAGAGCAGGCGCCCGCGGGTCTCTTCGGTGTCGACCTTGAACAGCCTATAGAACGCCGAATTGGCTTCCTCGACCGTAAGGTCGTATCTTAGGACCAGCAGCGGCTGATCCATGGTCTGCAAGATCGCTTCGGCAAGGCCAGTTGAACCGAGATTGTACAACGGGGGTGGCCTGCTTTCCCCCGAGGATTTTCGGTTGCCCATGCGTTACAATGAACAGCAGATTGAGCCAGAGTCCAGTTGGATAGCTTCTTGTGAGCCCTACTTGATCGGAAACAGAAGGAATGTCCGCTTTCCAACGTCAACCGGTCTGACCGGTCTGCGGCAGAAAAGTCGGCTCGCCGCCCAACCGCGACGAAGAACGCTCCGCGGCTGTACGGCAGAACGAATCCTTCGGCCGGCTCGGTCGCGCCATTTCGCGACATTCTGGCCGCTCTCCAAAGCTGATCTTCGCGCAACGGCAGCAGTCGACCTTCGCGATCGTCAGTCAAACTTCCGGGCTCCGCATTAACTGAAGAGTGCCACGATTCCATAACAGCAAGCAGCAATCAGCGCCGTAGATGGCATGGTGATGACCCAGGCGATCACGATCGAGCCGGCTATGCCCCAGCGGACGGCCGAGATGCGGCGCGCCGCGCCGACTCCGACGATGGCGCCGGTGATGGTGTGCGTAGTTGAGACCGGAATACCGAGCCACGGCGCGCCAAACAGCGTGATCGCGCCACCAGTCTCGGCGCAGAAACCCTGCATCGGATTGAGCCGAGTGATCTTCGAGCCCATCGTGTGGACGATGCGCCAGCCGCCAAACAGCGTGCCTAGCGCCAGCATTGCCTGGCAGGTGATCACCACCCAGAAGGGCACGTAGAACTCGCCCCCGAGCATGCCCTGCGAGTAGAGCAGCACCGCGATGATGCCCATCGTCTTTTGCGCATCATTGCCGCCATGGCCGAGCGAATAGAGCGAGGCTGAGACGAATTGCAGGGTGCGGAAGGTATTGTCGACCGCGAACGGCGTCTGGCGCACGAAAATCCAGGAGACGGTGAGTATCAGCACCAGCGCCAGCACGAAGCCGGTGAGGGCGACAGCACGATGGCCGCGACCGTCTTCAGCAGCCCCGACCAGACGATGGCGACGCTTCCCGCCTTGGCGACAGCCCCGCCGACCAGCCCGCCGATCAGCGCATGCGAGCTCGACGAGGGTATGCCGTAGAGCCAGGTGATGATGTTCCAGGCGATTGCGCCGACGAGCGCCGCGAACACGACCTGCGGCGTCACGATGTCGGCGCTGACGATGCCCCTGCCGATGGTCTCGGCGACGTGGAGACCGAAGAATATGAAGGCTATAAAATTGAAGAAGGCAGCCCAGAAGACCGCATATTGCGGGCGCAGCACACGCGTCGAGACGACGGTGGCGATGGAGTTCGCAGCGTCATGCAGGCCGTTCAGGAAATCGAAGAACAAAGCGACGCCGATCAGGCCGACGAGAAGCGGAAAGGCGAGAGTGGGGTCCATCCGCTCAAACGTTCTCGATCACGATGCCGCTGATCTCGTTGGCGACGTCTTCGAAGCGGTCGACCACCTTTTCCAGCTGGCCATAGAGCTCGCTGCCGACGATCCACGCCATGGCGTCGGTCCTGCCGTGCCTCTGGAACAGTTCCTTCAGGTCTGCGTCGTGCAGCCCGTCGGCGCGCTCCTCGACCTTGGTGATCTCCTCGGCAAGAGCGCCGAGCCGTGTGACGTTGGCACCGACTTTTCCAGCAGCGGGATCGCCTCGGCGGTCAGATGCGCGGCCTCGACGATGACGGCGCCCATCTCGCGCATACGCGGCTCGAAGCTCGTTTGCTCGAACAGCCTCACCATCTTGACCACCTTGTGCATCATGTCGATGGCGTCATCCATCGACTGGATCAGGTCCTTGATGTCGCCACGGTCAAAAGGGGTGATGAAGCTCTTGCGCACGGCGAGCAGCACCTCGCAGGTGACCACGTCGGCCTGGTCCTCGAGCTCGACGATCTCACGGCAATGGCGCTCGACGCCCTCGCCGCCATCGAGCAGCTTCTGCAGCGCCTCGGCGCCGGCGACCAGGATGCGGGAATGGCGAAGAGGTCGAAGAACTTGTCCTCGCGGGGCAACAGCGCACGAAACCAATTGAGCATGTTTTATCCTGTAGCGTTCAGAAATGAGCCAGTTCAGGTGCTATAGATTCCAGTAGGGCAGCCAACTCCGGTTCATCGACCAGGAGTGCTGCTTGATCCGGCTTAAGCCAGGCCCGTCTTCGATACTTCTGCTCCTTCCATTCATCCAGCTCCTGCTGCACGTGAAGCGGGTATACGTTAACGGTTATCGGGACAAACGTGTCCTTCAATCGTTTCCAATAATGGAAGCTGCCAACGGATTGCTCATGCAAAGTGCCCACTACTCCGGCTTCCTCACCCGCCTCTTGAGCTGCAGCCTCGCGGTCTGGTCGACCCTTCATCGGCCACCCCTTGGGCAAGATGAAGCGGCCCGTTTGCCGAGACGTTAGCAGCAAGATTTCAGTGTCTCCGTCTGCAGCGCGGCGATAAGGCAAAGCGGCAACCTGTGCGATGGGCTTACCACGGCGCGCTCGCTTCCCCAGTTTCTTTTTCTTCAAAGGCCCGGCCATCCATTTCGCTGAGACCTTAGCCCGTATTGTCGGTAGCTGGCTAAATTTTTTGCGAAAGCCGCAGCTAGGTTCTTGGACGAGTCCGACGTCGCCCTTTGCACGCAAAACGGTTCTTCCTCACTTTGTGTGGAGCGGCGGCAGCATTCGCCCTCTCAGTCTCACAATTGGCGGAGTTGCTCTTGAGGCGCGCGCCGGCGAGTTCGAGGAGCGCGTAGGCTATCTCGTTCTCGGTCCAGCCGGATTCCGCTGCCCGCTCAGCCAATTGCTGGAAGGCGGGTTCCAAGGCGAGCTGGCATTGAAGGCCGCGATCCGGATGGTCGACCGGGCAGCTTGGTTCCACGATCGCAACGCTCGATCGCTTCATTGCAGGCCATGGGCTCTCGCCCCTCCCCCTTAGCCACACGAGGCGCGCCAGCTCACGTGTCGTTGGTGCGCGCCACGGCAACCGCTTCATCTTGTCAACCAGCCGCTCCAGCGATCCTGCGCGTTCCAGCTCCGCAAAGAAATGATGCGGCGTGACGCTACCGAGCCGGTGCATCTCGGCCAGGTTCCACACATATGGATAGTCGACCATGAAATCGGATCGAGGCGAGGCCTTGGACGGTTCAGCCTTGGTCAGGATGCCGCCGCCCACGAGCCGATCAGCCTTCTCGATGATTTGGCGCACCCTCAATTTCGACGGGCTATGTTCTTGCGCTAGGTCGGCGAAACTCTTGCCCTTCAGAAAACCTTCGACCAGGGCGACATTCCTATCGACGGTCGGGCTAAACGCCCAACAGGCGCGCAGTTTTTCCAGTATCATTCCGTTCGTTCATCCGGTTGTTCGCCCCCCTTGCAAACCCTACCCGGCCACATCGGCGCTTGGAAGACAAGACTCACATCACGGCGTACGTCCGCTGCGAAAACTGACATATACGATCAGCGACTTCTGGTCTCGGCACCGATGCGGCCGACGGCGGTTATGTGAATACGAAATATGCTGGCGATCACCATGATCGTTGTTGACCGCCGACCTCGCGAATGTCGGCTTCGACGGCACACCGGGCTCTCGGCAACGTTGAACAATTCCGTTTGAAGATGGTTGATTTCGTCGTCGAGGCTCGATCCATCAGGATCGGTGTCGACGAGTCTTTATTTTGAGGAACCCATATTCGTTTGACTCGCGCAATTCGCTGTACTGCGTATCATCGCAAGCGCGGGATTGCGACATCCTGCGAAGTGCCCGCGTTGCTGGAGAATCGATTTTGCGGAAGTAAAAAGGCCCCGGCGCTGGGTCGGCGCGCAGGGCCTTCAGGCATGTACGAGCTACCAGCATGTCCAGTTATGATCGTGCGCTATCATAATGAACAAACGCTGAATAATCGCTAGACGCCTGGACCACTCTGTCCGAGATGAACGAAATTCATGAGCGCGCGTCCAAGCTCTCAATCGCTGCGCAGAAGCTTTGCTTCGAGCGCGGCTGCCACAAAAGCACGCCGAGCGACTGGTGGATGAGTCTCACCTCGCAACACCTGCAGACAGGCGTCCATTGCTGCCTTGCGCTTCGCGGTCTGACGATGGAGATGCCGCAGCAGGATGTTGGACGCGTCATTGACATCGAACACGACACGCTCCGAACTGTGACGGCTGACTTGAACAACGACTGGCCTTTCAAATCTGCTCGAGCCGGTCATCACCCCCCCTCTACACCCAGCGGCGACAGCCTCGCTCGCATTTATTTCCTTACCGAAATATTCGGCTGCACCCTCGCAGCTAAACTTGGTCGCTGGCGTCCAAGAGATCGTCATGAGCGCTGTCTGGTTCATGTCGGGGTGGCGCGGATTGGCTAGCTCAATCTCGACAATGTCGCCTTGCGCCAGTGTCGCACAGTTGGTGCAAGCCTACGCCTGCACCTTTCCGCTGCCCGCCTTGCACGCAGCGATCCACTGCATGGCGGAGGTTGGGTCTTCCGATATCGCAACTCGCTTTGCAAAGCCGACAAAGGCATTGCTGGCAGCGTCTACCGGTATGTGCCCGGCATATGCATCACAACATGCCCTCAGGGCGGTCTCGTAGGTCAGGTCTCTGCGATCCTCGGGCCACTCATTGAGAAAATCGATAGCGTCCGCAAGACTGGCAATCTCTTGCACGATATAGCTGGCTCGCTTCACGAAAATGGGGCTGCTAAAAGCCTCAGCGTTCATTCGTTCCCCTCCACCTGCTCCATAGCCAATTTGCACGACCCGGGCCGCATCGACGCCCGCCGACCATTGCAGAAATGTGCTGTCAGGGCGATGACGATTCAAGAGGATGCGTGATCTGCATCCTCGGTAAGCAGTTCGGCTGCGCATCACCGCGAAGTCCGGCGAAACCTGCTCAGGCATCTATCTTCCTTCCTGGCCTGATCTGAGGAGAACATACCCCCCGGGTGCCGTCATTCTCTAACGGCGTATGAACCACACAAAATTGAAAGGCCCCGTTTAACTGCCGAGCCACAATATGACCGCCTACGAAGTGAGGGCCCGCATGAACTGCCCGATGACCGCCGACGCAACCTCGCAGGTTCGTGAGATCTGACCGGCTGACAACTATTTGCCAAGACATTCCTGATGCGGCGGCTATGCACGGAACTGAGCATCTGTTCAGGGCCACGGGTGTGCTATACGGCTTTGATGACTATTGGTTCGATGTTGCGCCGGCGCTGGCTGCCGGAAAAGAGCTTTCCATCGTATGCGTATCTGCCGGGCAGGCAACCGCATCCCGTGCGCGACCCCGCGGGACATAGCTACAATAGCGAAGCCATGCCGTTGGCGGCAGAGGCGTCGCTGGACTCAGACATATTCCTTTGGGGTCTCGACCTCTTCAACCATGGGTATTACTGGGAAGCCCATGAGGCGTGGGAGGGTCTGTGGCAAGTTGCAGACCGAGGCGCTCCGCTTCGGACGCTCTTCAAGGGATTGATCCTGTTTTCGGCGGCCGGCGTGAAGATCCGCGAGGGCAAGCAGGCGGCGGCGATGCGTCATGCCGGACGCGCCGCGGCGCTCCTTCGTCGGCTGAACACGGCGGATCATACCTTCGAGCGTGCGCTCGGCATGTCACCTGCAGCGCTCGCCGAATACGCAGAAGCCGCGGCACGGATTCCGGCAGCCTTGCAGGCGACAGCGCTCGGTCAGCCCCAACCCGTGTTTGACTTCATTCTCGGACCAAGCTCCGGCGAAAGGCCGATCAGCTCGCAAAAAAACAAACAGTCATCCGTAGAAGTCGCCGGGAATAGACCGGCCCCGTTGGGCCAATGTCACTGACGAAAGACGAATGCCAGGTTTCGTTCACCTGGCCGTATTTTCGTGTAGCGCGGAATTTCGTCACGTTTTTTTTGGAATTACAAGAGCTCAAGACGGCATGGCTGCATATCGGTTCCGGCGCCTGGCAGCCGAAACGATTTCCGGGGCGAACGCCTATTAGCAATGGCTTTATGGCGATAATTATGCTGCCGAGACATTTATTGCCTTCAGCCACAACCATCACTATGTAGCGAGACTTCGCCTGCTGTCTTCAAGCCACCCGGAGAATTTCATGACAGAAGAAGCCGATCACAATCTCGACGCCCTCATCGAGCTTACCGCCGACGTCGTCTCAGCCTATGTCTCGAACAATCCGGTCCCAGTGGGCGATCTCCCCGCCCTGATCGGCCAAGTACATGCGGCACTGAAAGGAACCTCCGTCAGCGTTTCCGCAGAACAGCCGCAGGCTCTCAAGCCTGCTGTCCCGATCAAGAAGTCGGTGATGGCGGACTACATCATCTGCCTTGAGGATGGAAAGAACTTCAAATCGCTGAAGCGCCATCTGTCGACCCACTATGGCCTCACGCCGGACGAATATCGCGCCAAATGGGGCCTGCCGGCGGACTATCCCATGGTCGCGCCGAATTACGCCGCTGCGCGCTCGGCCTTGGCCAAGACCATGGGTCTCGGCCGCAAACCGAAAGAGTCGGAAACGCCGGCGCCGGCGAAGCGGACCGGCAAGAAGGTCGCAGCTTGACTTATCTCTCGAGGGTCGTGCGGGAGCGCGCGGCTGCTATCGGCATGATCTGCGCAGAATAGGAAAAGGGGGGACCAAACCACGCCTTACCCGGCGCTCATTCGCTCTTGCCGGGACGCAGGAGAAAATTTCAGCCAGTCGTCGCACAACCCACGCATCTCAAGGATCGCATCGTTGGCGACTACGCAGTCCATGGCACGCCACCACCATATCAGTGGCGGATCGCGCCGCAGCCCGGCATGAAGCTGCAAGCAAGGCTAATCGGTTCCGTCACCGCGTACTCCAGCTGAACATCGACATCATGTGCGCCGTCTTGTGAAGAAGCTACGCCTGGCGACATCAGCACGATTGACGCGGCCAGCGCCTACGCGGCCGAGTTCGCTATCCCTTCGTCTCCCTCAATCCGCGCCATCGCGTTCGCCGCATCTCGACGGAAGCCGCAATCGTCAGCGGCCTCTCGCGCGAAAGGCCCGAGGAGCGTATGTTCCGGCTTCTTGTTCGCGCCGGGCTTAGCTGCAGTGCGGCCGATCGATGCCCGCACGCTTTTTCGGGAGGCCAAAGGCAGCGCATCGGCTTGGCACGCGCGCGCGCTCATGCTGCAGCCGGATCTGCTTGTCGCCGACGAGCGCCAGCGCTCGACGTATTGATCGAGGCGCAGATCTGCCCTCCTTGCGACAGCGGAAAGGAGAGCAAATGACCAGCTCTATTAATCTCTACAGCCGCCAGCTATGGCAACGATTTTGAGAGTGGATCCTTTCGAGACCATGTCGATGCTTACCCACGTCTCGCTTTCGCACATGCGATATGCAATTTGTGCATTGCAATATATGCGGCGATCGATATGATCCTGTTGTCGGCCATCTACTCCTCACAGATGCGATGCCGACGCTGAATGCGGTGCACCTCCTCCCGCGCTGCATTTCAAATCGAGCCCACTGCCACCTCCTCCGGCAGTGGGCTTTTTCTTTGTATGAGCGCCAATTTGGCCCTTGGCCGACGTATTGGCTTCTAGGCGAGGCGAACTACGCCAGCCCCGTTTGGAGCGGGAGGTGACCTGGAGGCCCTCCGCAACAGTTCAAATGAACCTTGTTATTGTGCAGTGCAGCAACGATACTGCTGCATCCGCGTTCTGCGCAGCGTCGTGGCCATCTTAACGGCCGACGACAAGGAATACTGATTTGCGAAAAATCTCCGACACCATCACCCGCCTCGCCGCATTCCGCGCCGGGCCGGGTTTTCAGACCAATGCCGCGATCGGTTATCGGATCTGGCGATTTCGGGTCCAATCCGGGTGCCTTGCGTGCCAGGATCTACGTTCCGGATGATCTGCCCGAAGCGGCGCCTCTCGTCGTGGTGCTGCATGGCTGCACGCAGACGGCGGCTGGCTACGACAGTGGCTCCGGCTGGTCGCAACTTGCCGATCAGGAAGGTTTTGCGCTGCTATTTCCCGAGCAGCAACGCGCCAACAATCCCAACCTGTGCTTCAACTGGTTCGTTCCCAGCGACACAAAGCGGAACGAGAGGCCCTTTCCATCCGGCAGATGATCGAGGCGGTTGTCGTCGAATATGGCCTCGACCCTGGGCGCCGCGGGAGGCGCCATGGCATCGGTGATGCTGGCGTGCTACCCGGAGGTTTTTACCGGTGGCGCGATCATCGCCGGCCTGCCCTACGGGAGCGCAAAGACCGCCTTCGACCGCATGCGCGGTTATGGCATGCCATCGGGTCGGCAATTGCAGAAATCCCTACGCGATGCCTCGCCGCACCAAGGTCCTTGACCTACGATATCGGTCTGGCACGGCTCCGCCGATCATCATCTTCCAACGCTGATGCCATCGTCGAGCAATGGCGGGCCATTCACGGACTCGATGCACGTTCGACCCGATCCGAAATGGTGGATGGTCATTCACGGTATGTCTGGTGCAATGCTCAAGGACAGGAGCTGATCGAGGAATATCGCATCGCCGGAATGGGCCACGGTACGCCACTTGACACAGCCGGCGACGCCGCGCTGGGCGTTGGGGGTCCGTTCATGCTGGACGTCGGTATCTCCTCTACCCGGCATATCGCGCGGTTCTGGGGAATAGCGAAGCCGTGCGTAATGCGAGATGCGAAGACCAAGCCGGCAAGAGCCAACAGCGAGGCGCTCGCGCCCGGTTGCGCGCGCGCTTTTTCGATGCCCAAGGCTGGGGTTCCCAATGTCCCTCAGTCTGCGAAACGTGCAGACATCCCGCCTTCTCAGAAGCCCAACTCCGCCGCGGAGATACGAAAAGTCATAGAGGATGCCCTGCGATCGGCAGGCTTGATGCACTAGAGCACGTCCTGTTTAATCCGGTTCATATCCTGCGGCTTTGAAGTAATTGGC
>SAQL01000074.1 GCA_004020645.1 Mesorhizobium sp.
TGCCTTATCGGCGCTCTTGCTCCGCCGTGTTCGGCGGAAGCTTGGAATGGGGTTGCCAAGGGCTTCTGCCGTCGCAGAGCCGCTCGGCTTCGGTGATGTGGCCGGCGCTGCACGCTGCTTGGGCGCAAACGGAGAGCGGAAAGCGCGCCTTGAACCAGAGGTCGCGCTCAATGCCGAGGCCAAGCCGCCCCTTGACGCTTGCAAGCTCGGCGAGGCTGACGCTGCCGAGTTCGGGGAAGCCTAAGCCGAGGTCGCACGGGCCGAACAGGGTGTCGCCGTCGGCGTCGATTTGGGTGAGAAGCCAGGTTGCTGACCCGGAACAGTTTTGCCACTGGGACATGGTCGGTGGCATTAGCAATGGCGTATTGTATATCGTCAGCCGGTGCCATGTTTCGCTTCCGAGCCCCCCGGTCAGCCCGGCGCGTGCTGACCTACCCCGCTAGAGGGCCGGTCCATCCCAAATTGGCGCAGGTGACTTAGCGTCAAGACTCAGCTAAGGGTGCTGCGTACACTCCCAGCTAGCCGGCGTCCATTTCAGGCAACCTCCACCAAACGGCGCCGGCCCTTTTTCCTATTCGTCCCGCCAGATCTCCCAACGCCGAGTGCCGGAGGCAGATCGTGTGCTGCTCCGGTTGGGTGGAATAGCTCTGCGCTCATCGCACTCGCGGCTCTTGCACTGCTGGCATCGAACCTTTCCCTCACCTCATTGATCGTGACCTTGCCGATCACCTCCCGCAGCTCGAGCGGCTTGTAGCAGCGCGTGACGTTGCAGCGTGCGACCCGCTGCCGCATTAAGCCGCGCTGTTCTTGATCACGCGCAGTTCGTGGTTCCCCAGCCGCCGGGAAGCGGCTGCCCTACCATTGCCGATCGTGTGCTGAGCGAAGTCGGAAATCGGGCAAGGTCGGCCGAGAAGATAACCCTGGATCGCATCACAGGCTTCTCCACGAAGGAAGGTCAATTCCGCGTCCGTTTCGACGCCCTCTGCCAAGACGGGGAGCTTGAGGCCCCGGGCGAGGCCAAAGACAGCACGCATGACGGCAGCCGCCTCGACGCTGCTATCGACCGCCCGCACTAGAGACTGGTCGACTTTGATCTTGTCGAACGGGAAGGCCCGCAAATTCGACAGCGACGAGTACCCGGTGCCAAAATCATCCATTGCGATTTGGACCCCAAGGCTTTTGAGCTGGCGCAGCGCGGCGAGCGCGCGCCCCATGTCCTTGATCAGGCAAGTTTCGGTAATTTCCAGCTCGAGGCGGAATGGATCGAGACCGGTCTCTTTCAGCACTGCGCCGACCAACTCGGACAAATTCCCGCCATGGAGTTGCATGGCCGAAACGTTGACGCTGATTGCTAGCGGTTGTTGCCAGCTTGCCGCCTCGGCGCAGGCGGTCCGCAGCACCCATTCACCGATCTTTAGAATGGCGCCACACTCTTCAGCGATCGGGATGAACACCGCCGGCGGAACGGCGCCGCGTTCAGGATGATCCCACCGGAGCAGCGCTTCGAAACCGAAGACCTCGTTGGACACGAGTTGCGCCTGCGGTTGATAGACGAGGCGGAGTTCCTTGCGCGAGATCGCGTGACGGATGTCGTGCTCGAACTGACGGCGATCGCGCAGATGCTCACCCATGGCCGGCTCAAAAACGCAATAAAGGCCACGCCCCTGCATTTTGGCCTCATAGAGCGCAGCATCGGCATGGCTCAAAAGCGTCTCCCGATCGGGTGCATCGTTCGGGAATACGGCGATGCCGATGCTGGTGCCGATGGTGACGCCGGCGGGCAGGTTGCCGCCTGTGTCGTTGAATGTGTCCAGGATGGCCTCAGCAGTGCGCGTCGCATAGCCCGCGCTCGGCAGACCGGGAACAATCACAGCGAACTCGTCGCCGCCCAAGCGCGCAACCATTTGCCCGGGCTTAAGGACGCCCCTGATCTTCTCGGCCACACACTGCAGCACGGCGTCTCCGACAAGGTGGCCGAAGAGGTCGTTGATCTCCTTGAAGCGGTCGAGATCGAGGAAGAGCACGGCAAGGCACCGCTCAGTGTCGAGATGTGCCGTAAGCTCGGCCTCCAGCTTTTCGTTGAAGCTCGTGCGGTTCGGAAGCTTGGTCAAGGGATCGTGGTGGGCAAGGAAGTGAATTTCCTCCTCCGCCCGCTTGCGCCCGCGGATATCGCGCACGGCAAACACCTGATGCGGCTTGCCGGCATAGAGGATGCTGTGCCGGATCAGCTCCGCCGGGACCATGCTGCCATCCGTCGCGCGGAGCCCCACCTCAAGCGGCGTTTGCGCAGTGCCCGTGAACTCGCCTTGGGAAACGGTGGGAAAGAAGGACGCGAGCGGGCGTCCGACCGGCTGAGAGCCGTCGACGCAGGCAAGCGCGGCGAAACTGCGATTGGCTGCCACGATCTCGGTTTCGTTGCACACGATCAGCCCCTCGACGGCCGCGTCGGCCAGCTCCTGCATACGCGCTGCCTCGCCAGCGCGACGGAGATCGCGCACATCGAGGGCGAGGCCGATGATGGCCAAAAGGATGATGAGGATCGAAACGAGGGCTACGCCAGCCGCCATCCAGTCCGCGGGCAACGCCGTTGCGGAAAGAACAATGCGCGGGTCTGGCATGATTGCCGCCGCGGCCATCGCGGTGAAATGGTGGCTGCAAATCGCTACCGTCAACACGAGGGCACCGAGCGCCTTCCATTTGAGCGTGTTGGAGTGAAGGGCAACCGGCAATGCGGCCGCGCCGAACAGCCCGCCAAGAATGATTGAGGCGGCGACGAGCGGCACATCCCACACGACGCGGCCCGCGATCTCGAATGCGGCCATGCCAGTGTAGTGCATCACCGCGATGCCGCCTCCGACGATAGCACCGCCGATCCAGCGTCCATGTGGAACGCGTGGCGAGATGCCGATCGTGAGACCCGTGCCGGTCAAAGCGATCGCGGCCAGCAACGACATGATCGTCAAGGCGATGTTGTAGCCGCTCGGTACGGCGGGCTGGAAGGCCAACATAGCTATGAAATGCGTCGCCCAGATGCCGAAGCCGGTGGCGACCGCGGCGACGGCTAGCCAGATCCGTCGCATCTCGCTTTCACTGCGCCCGACATGGTGGAGGAGGTTCACGGCCGTGAAGGAAGCCAGGGCGCAAATGAAGGCGGCCAGCGCAACCAGACGCAAATCATGCTGCGTCGCAATGCAAGTGTAGACTTTCAACATGCTCTTCCCCCAGGCAGGATGATCACCCCGTTGGGGAGAAATCTACGCCCAAAACTTGAATAAAGCGCTTAAGCGGCAAATCCGCTTTGAATCATCTCGTCTCTCAAATCCGGTCATCTCTTGCGCCCTCAAAGGCGATTACGCGGCCTAGGCAAGGTTCGTCTTCTTCCCGAGCCGGGCGCAATTCCGGCCGTGATCGCGAAATCTCGACGCAATGCCTTCTCGATGTGTCGCGCCAGCGTCACATACGTGGGCGACGGCCAAGGCGGCCGTTCTCATCGAGATAGGAGGTAACCAGACCATCGCCGGTTAAGATGCCGGTCCTGCTATTCAAACACCTAGCTCCAGACCAAACTGCTTCGCAGCAATGCCAGGAATGTCGTCAATCCGGTCAGGTTTCCCGATTAAATAGCCTTGAGCTTCATCACATCCGACGCGGCGCAGGTAGTCGAGCTGGTCGAGAGTTTCCACGCCTTCGGCTGTCACCTCAATTCGAAGCTCATGCGCCAACTCAATCAATGATCTTACAATGGCGGCGCAATCCGCATCGGCCAGCATATCCTGGACAAAAGATCGGTCGATCTTGAGCCGCGAAAGAGGCAATTTACGGAGGTAAGTGAGGGATGAATAGCCGGTGCCAAAATCGTCAAGAGCAACTGTCACAGATAATGAACTTAACGACTGTAATAACGAAATCGTTTCTTCAAAATTCGAAATCAGCACCGTTTCTGTGATCTCGACCTCGAGTCTTCGGGGCTCCAAACCGGCTTCAGCCAAGGCCGCTACAATTCCATCCAGCAAGGCCTTGTTCTTAAGCTGCATTACCGACAAGTTGACGGATACCCGCAAGTCGCGCGGCCAGCGCGCCGCTGCCAAACAAGCTGTTTTGACGACCCAGTGTCCGATGGCGTGAATCAAACCCGTTTCTTCAGCGATGGATATGAACTCCGACGGAGGGATAGGGCCAAGGGTCGGATGCTGCCACCGCAGAAGCGCTTCAAAACCTCGGATGCGATCGCTCCCGAGGTCGAGAAAGGGTTGAAATGCGAGCCAAAGCTGGTCATTGGCCAGCGCAGATGGGAGATCGCGTGCAAGGGCATGGCGCCTTGCAGCAGCTTCATCGTCGCCTGGGCTGAAAAACTGGATGGAGCCCGCCCCCGGCGTCTTGGCCCTGTATAGCGCGGTGTCGACGCACCGCAGGAGTTGGTTGGTATCCAAACCGTCAGCGGGGGCCAAAGCGATACCTATAGAGGCCCTGCAATATATTTCGCGCTTTTCGATCAAGAACGGCGCGCACATGGCATCTACGATCTGTTTGGCCAAGGACCTGATCTGATCTGGCCTGATATCGCGCGTAGCAATTATTGCAAATTCGCCGCCCTCCAATCTGGCAATGCCATCGCTCTCCCGCGTCGATCTCCGAAGTCTCGCAGCCACTTCGACCAAAAGGGCATCCGCCATGGCTCGGCCAAAGCGATCATTCACCTCGGCAAAATTGTTAAGATCGAACAAAAGCAACGCACAGTGCTGGTCAAACTGCTTTGCGTCCACCAACGCGTTCTCCAGCCGCTCGTTGAAGCTGAACCGGTTTGGCAGTCTCGTCAGAACATCCCTGCGAATGGCATTTTCGCTTTCCGCCTGCAGAATAAAGCGCTGGGTAAATTCGAAGGCGTGAGCAAGCACGGCACGAAACAGCGTGATGGCGTAACTCACCATCAGGATTGCGACGGGCAGGTTGACCGCGTCTTTCACCCACACGATCGCCACCGCTGAACCGACGAAGATCGGTAGCGTATACGCGATGGCCGCAATAGGAATCGTGTAAAAGGAAGCGGCGCCGCCTGCGATCATCCCCGCGCTCAGGCAGGTAATGACGACCTGGGCGGCACTTGTTGCCCCGCTGAAGAACAGAACGGGAAGTGCTCCCCACCAGGTGCCGAACAAGAAGGCGTTCCGCACCAGGTTTTGCGTTGTCCGGCGAGACACCGATCTTGGTTTGACGGACTGAAATGATGATCTCGCTCTTAGGCCGACGAAACCAGCGGCGACGATGATCACACTCGCCCAGAGGATGGCTTTGGTTTGGTCAGGCGAGCCCCAAAACGCCATGACAAAAGTGGCCGCATTGAGGATGTTCGCAACCATGGCAAGAAGCGTGTTGCGAAGCACGATACTGACCTGCTCCGCCCTGATACGGCCGGCAAGTGGTTCGATCGTCGAGGGCCCGCCAAAAACACGCAGGTCTCCCGCCAACAGGTCACCGAGCCTTGCGGCTGACAGACGCTGCATCACTCTTTCACTCCCGCCCTAGCTAGAGTAGTAGCTGCGTGTTGATCTCCTAGCACCGAACAATTCGGAAAAAGTAAATTTCGACGGCAAATTTGGACAGCCCAGTTGGGGAAACCAAAGGGCTCCGGAATTCGAAGATAGTGAAAGACACGATGCTCCCTATCCGGGATGTCGCGACGCAAGCCTAGGAATTCTGCCTCAAGTCTGTTGCCGGCCTCCGTGAAGGACTTGGCCTTGTTGCATTCTGAGACTCACGTTGCCCTAATCCGATCGCTGGTTCACGGCCGCGATGTCCAATCTATCTGCGTCCCCACAAAGGGGCCGCCCGGTAGCCGTTCCTGGTTGGAGCGTGGCTGTCGCGACACAACGAATGCGCGCGCGGGGGCACTTCAATCTTCGAGGCCGTCACCGGCGCCCGTCATCCGAGGATACGCCCTGAAGCAGGGGCGTCGCCTTCCTTGTCATCAGCATCGCGCCGGCCCGCGCGGAAGCCAGACTGAGCCGGTCCCGTGTGCGCCGGTAATCTCTCCCAGGCAAGGGCGGCGCCCGTCCTCACATGCCGGAACCGACACCTGCGCTCCGGCGTCCTGCCATTGTCGATAGGTGTCCATAGGCCATCGCTGTAACCGTTGACGATGGCTGCGACCCGCAGCGCCACGGTGTTGATGCCGCGGCAGCGCCTGCCTGATGCGACGTTGGTCGGGCCGGCGGCGCTGGTTTCCGTTTTGGAACCACGACGCGCCCCAATCACCTGCACCTTCTTCGATTGCAGCGATGATCTCGGCGGTGATGCGCGTGTATGCCGTGGCAAACAGCCCGTTTTCGATGGCAAAAGCATGACTCAATGGGCATGGGGATGCGGCGGCGTCCGGAGCAACGGAGGGCCGCCTGATCTACAGGCTGCGCTTGCGGATGCATACCGCAGAAAGCTGCGACCGCTTTGCTTGTGCAAAGAGCCCTGCCCGGCGATGTATATTGCGCAGGTTGGCGACCAATACATGGTCAAGCGGATGCCGCTGTCGGGTGGCAGCCATGATCCGTCCTGTTCCTCTTACGAGCCGCCCGACGAACTGTCCGGCCTCGGCGTGCTGATGGGCAGCGCTATCCAGGTCGATTCCGAGAGCGGCATGGCCGCGCTGATGCTGGACTTTCGGCTGTCGAAGGTCGGCACGCGATCTGTGCCGGCAGCTGGCGCCGTAGGCTCGAACAGCGTGGTCGGAGACACCAGGAAACTCTCGCTGCGAGGCCTGCTCCATTACCTCTGGCACGAAGCGGAGCTGACGGTCTGGACGTCACGATGGGCTGGCAAACGGCATTGGTGGAATATCCGTTGGCACCTCGTCGAGGCCGCTGGCCAGATGACGGTCAAGGGCGAGCGCCGAGCGAAATCCTGTTCGTGCCCGAGCCGTTCCGGTCCGCCGATAAAATCGCGATCGAGCAAAGGCGCGGGCAGGCGCTTGCACCTGCGCTGCCCCCGAAGAGCGGCCCCAGAAAGCTGATGATCCTGGTCGGCGAGGTCAAGGAGTTCAGCCCGGCTCGGGGCGGTCACAAGTTGATCGTCAAGCACATGCCGGGGTTCGTGTTCCTGTTGGATGAGAGTCTTCATCGTCGGCTTCAAACCCGCTTTGAAACCAAGATGGCACTCTGGAGCGCGGATGAGGCATCGCATCTAGTCGCGATTGCCACCTTCGGGTTGACCCCGGCGGTGCTGGCGGTGATCGAGGAAATGGCCATCATGGTCGTGGCGGAGAATTGGGTGCCTTACGAGTCCGCCTATGAAAAGAAGCTGGTCGACGCCCTTGCAAGGACCAGGGAGCGAAGCATGAAAGGACTGCGCTACAATCTACCATTGGACAGGCCAACCGCGACGGCGATATTGCAGACACAGCCGCGGCCGGTTGGCCTTCATAACGTCCCCCCGTCTTCCGATGGCACATATGAGGAAACGCTGAGCGAACTGATCGCGTCGCGACCGGAGTTCGATTCCTGGATCTGGCGGACGGCCGATAGTGAGATGCCGACTTTGCCTGGTCAGCAAGACGGTGGGCCCGTCATATGAGGCACCGTTCGCGGCCGGTATTTCAGGTACGCTGGTATTATCATCCAATTCGCTCGTCTGAGCGGATATTCCCGGCAAATGATGTATCCGCCCTGGACCACAGAGCGGGTTGCAGTGCGGACGTGCAGGCGATCCCTTCCGGTTCGCAAGTTGGGCGGGTACGCCGTGTTCGTAGCCGCTGATGAGCTTCATCGCCTCTGGCGCGCAACAAAAGGGCCGGGCTTGCAGCACCCGGCCAAGCAAGAGGGCAAAAACCTCCAGAGGGGAACGCGCCGGACGCAATGGGAGGAGAACGCCCGACGCACAACGGCATATAGGTCAGCAAGGATGACATCTCAACGACATGCCAGTAGACCACGAGGCCTGATCATCTTGGTGCACTGAAGCTTGCGAGCCCGGGCGTTTGCCAAAAACCTCATTTCACGTTGCTTTCGGAATTACAAAAGCTCAAGACGGTATGGCTGCATATATCGGTTCCGGCGCCTAGCAGCCGAAACGATTTCCGGGGCGAACGCGTATTAGTAATAGTTTATGACGATACTTATGCTGCCGAGACATTTATTGCCTTCCGCCACAACCATTACTATGTCGCGAGGCTTCGCCTGCTGCCTTCAAGCCAACCGGAGAATTTCATGACAGAAGAAGCCGAGCACAGCCTCAGAACACGGCTTCATCTTCTCCGCCTTAGCTGCGCCGGCCAGGTATGACGAGCGGCCGCCGCTGACCTGCATGGCCACGCCAGACGCATCGGCGCAGCGAACATTCTGCCTGTACGAGCAGCGGAGTTTGACAATGAATAGACGTATCCCGCAGGCCCGGATGTCATGCCATTCTTGTGGCGGACGGCCGTGATCACGTCTGAACAAGCAGCGTGTGTCGCCGCCCGTTCACCCTTATTTACGCGAACAACTCCTTGTAACCGGTGGTCATCATCCAGTTCGCCCGATCGAGATGGCTTCTCGCGGCTTTCCGCGCGCGCACCGGCTCTTCCGCCGGATCGATGCCGAGGATGACCTGCGCCATCTCCTCATAACTGGCATCGTCGGCGGAGGCGTCCAGGAACCTCAAGTAGGTCTTGAAGTGCTCCTTGTCGTAGGCGGTTAGGCTTTCCGACCAGGGGACTTCATCTTTAAGACCTGGTTCAACGTCTGTGTATTTCATCACGATATCGGGCTCCGGAAACTGGTCGAAGATTTCGCTTCGACAGGCTACCCGGACCGAGGGGAATATCATCCTCAAGGCGACATTCCGATCATCGTCGGCAAGAGCCCGCTCGAAGCGAGAAACGCTCCTTTGGCGATGCAACTCCAGGTTAGGGATGAATTGCAAAAGGCTCAAGACTGTTCGGCTGGCCGTCGATTCCGGCCGACTGCTCGGCCGTTAATTTCACATAATTTCACATTCCAAATAAGACACAAAAGTCGGCCCAAAGCTTACGGCCGAAACGCGCGTAGGCAGTGGGATTGCGCCGTAAATGGGGGTCAGGCTTCCGCGCCGATTCCACATCTTTTGCCCTCCGGTCCGTCCCCCCGCCCGTCTTGACTAAGTACGAACCTACAGCCTATCTCACGATCATCTTAGCACTCCCCACTGGCGAGTGCTAACCCAGGCTTCGGCAACGAAGAACCGTTCAACCTCCGCACCAGGGATAATAAAAATGGCACAGTCGAATTTGCGGCCGCTTCATGACCGCGTGGTCGTTCGCCGAGTCGAATCCGAATCCAAGACCGCCGGCGGGATCATCATACCCGACACGGCAAAGGAAAAGCCGCAGGAAGGCGAGATCATCGCCGTCGGTTCCGGCGCCCGCGACGAAGCTGGCAAGCTCGTCCCGCTGGACGTCAAGGCCGGCGACCGCGTCCTGTTCGGCAAGTGGTCGGGCACCGAAGTCAAGCTCAATGGCGAAGACCTTCTGATCATGAAGGAATCCGACATCATGGGCATCATCGGCTGACACGCCGCCGCCCTTCATCCGCACCATCCAATCTGAATTTCGGGCGAAATGCCCAGGAGTTAAACATGGCTGCCAAAGACGTAAAATTCTCCCGTGATGCCCGCGAACGCATGCTTCACGGCATCAACATCCTCGCCGACGCGGTGAAGGTCACGCTCGGCCCCAAGGGCCGCAACGTCGTCATCGACAAGTCGTTCGGCGCCCCGCGCATCACCAAGGACGGCGTCACCGTCGCCAAGGAAATCGAACTTTCCGACAAGTTCGAGAACATGGGCGCGCAAATGATCCGCGAAGTCGCGTCGAAGACCAACGACATCGCCGGCGACGGCACCACGACCGCGACCGTTCTGGCACAGTCGATCGTCCAGGAAGGCCACAAGGCGGTTGCCGCCGGCATGAACCCGATGGACCTGAAGCGCGGCATCGACCTCGCGGTTAGGGACGTCGTCTCGACGCTGATCAAGAACGCCACGAAGATCAAGACCTCGGAAGAGGTTGCCCAGGTCGGCACAATCGCCGGCAATGGCGACGAGTCGGTCGGCAAGATGATCGCGGAAGCGATGCAGAAGGTCGGCAACGAAGGCGTCATCACGGTCGAGGAAGCCAAGACTGCCGAGACGGAACTCGAAGTCGTCGAAGGCATGCAGTTCGACCGCGGCTACCTCTCCCCCTACTTCGTCACCAACGCCGACAAGATGGTTGCGGATCTGGAAGACGCCTACA
>SAQL01000075.1 GCA_004020645.1 Mesorhizobium sp.
GCGTCATCGATCCGAAGGGCGAGGCATGCACCGACGATAGCTGCTTCCTGACCCACGCTCGAGTGGAACCAACCAGGGATCTTGCTACCTTTGTACTGGCGCATACCCTCTTCTTCGAATCGACGGATGCGAAGCATCCGCCGATAAGCCTCTAATCTCTGATCACCGTTCAACTGCATGATCCGAACGTTGCTCCATTATCCAAGTAAAGATGCCGCCTGGGAGGGCAGTGCGCAGGTCCTGTAAATTCATGCGGTTTAATTCATCCAATTTCCGGTTCTCTCAAATCCGGAAGTCTACTGTGAAAAGAACGAGCAAAAGCCCGGTTCGCGGAATTGGTTCAGCGCGGATTGCGGCGGGTCAGAAGGCTGGATGTGGCGGCAGGACAACGCCTTCGCCGCATAACTGCCCCACAGTTCCTCATGCTCGCCGTTATTTCTGCACTCACCAACTCGTGTACCCTCCATCCACGTTAAGAACTGCGCCGGTCATGTAGCTGGTGGCGTCGCTGGCGAGAAACTGAACGACATTTGCGATCTCCTCCGTGCGGCCCAAGCGGCCCATCGGCGTGAGTTCGACCCAAGTCGAAATGTCGTCGCTGGGGCTACTAGTCATCTTCGTGGCGACGTATCCTGGAGCGACTGCGTTGACGCGAACTCCCGATTTTGCCCATTTGCAGGCGAAGGTCTTTGTCAGCATGTGCACGCCAGCCTTGCTAGCGTGGTAGGCTGGACCGTTCTGCGGCTTCGTGACGATGAAGCCGCACATCGAACCAATATTGACGATGCTGCCTGAACCACGCTCAGCCATCGCCGCGCCGAAGGTCCTGCAGCAATAGAACACGCCATCGAGGTTAACGGAGATCACGAACCGCCAGTCGTCGTCACTTGTATCTCCCGTCAGCCCCTCGCGTCCGACGCCGGCATTGTTAACGAGAATATCCGGGCAAGGGCCGACCGCTGCGGCTAGGTCGCGCACTGACTGCGGATCGGTGACGTCGCAGCGGAAGGCACCGACGTCGGGACCTACATCGGCTGCGGCCTTCCTGGTAGCATCAAGGTCGAGATCGGCCAGCATGAGCGAGGCGCCGGCCATCCTTAGCGTGCGCGCAATTTCCAGACCAATGCCTCGCGCGCCGCCGGTGACCAGCGCCGAACGGCCAGTAAGGTCAAAACGCTTCATGAGATCGGGATGCATCATTGGCTTTGCTCCTCTGCCATCTTGAATTCTCCATCAACCTGCCGGCCCACAGGATCAGCGGCGTGCGCGAGGCGATCGAAAACGTTGGCGCGCGGCTCCTATTCCTGCCGCCATACTCGCCTGACTCCAACCCGATCGAGATGGGCTTCTCGTAACTCATGGCCCTCCTGAGAAAGGCTGCAGCCGGACCATCTACGAACTCTGGTCGGTCGTAGCCGACTGCCTTGCGGCCTTCGCAGCCGAGGAACGCGGGCATTATTTCGCGGCAGCCGCCTATGACATGGAGTGAATCGAGTCTGCTCTAGTGATGCTTTGAGAAATACTCTTCTCGGGTCATCTCGTAGTATTTAGAAATATTGCCCTCATACAAGCGATCATCGATGTAGCGCAGCCCAAGTTTATTTGCCGCCCGCTCCGCCCGTTCGTTGCCAGGCGCAATAAATCCGATAACCTTTTTCTTGGTCGAGTTTCGGAAGGCATGTGTGATGGTGAAGCGTGCGGCCTCCGGACCCAGACCTCGCCCGGTCGCATGTTCGAAAAATGCATAAGCAAATTCGGGATTGGGATTGTCATCGTGGTCTTGCAGACCGCAGCGACCGATGAACATCTGCCCAGCATTGCACTTTTCGTACACTAGCCAGACGCCAAATCTGTTCTTCCGCCACTGGGCCGAGTATCGATTGAGCCATTCGTGCACGCTCTCAATGGTCTGCGGCACATTATTGAAGTTCGCTTTCCGCACAAGCGGATCATTGTTCAGCTTGAGCAACTCTGCCTCGTCCCCACGCTGTATTGGGGTGAGGATTAAACGTTCGGTCTGATATGTGATCATCAACATTCTCCCTGTCGGAACGTTTTCGTGGCCAAAGGAGCATCTGGTACTCATTATTACTGGCATGCGCCTGGATTCTCTCGAAGCAGAGACCGGAAGCATCAGCTTCTGAAAGGGGAGAAGAATCCCGCTCGCAAATCCATAGCCGCCCGTACCCAACGCTTCTCGCATATGTGTCCGTCAAATCGGATGGGTAGCACTTGGTTTTCTTGGCGACCTGGGCCATTCGCAAGTTGCGCCGACCTTCGACCGGCTTGGTGACCAGCGAAGGCGCATGTGCGCGGCGACAGCATTTTTCGGGGGATCTGATCATAGGAGAACATCCGCTGATGCGTTCGGAAGGTCCCATGCATCGAACGTGCCAGTGCGAGATTATCATCAAAGCAGGGGCAGGAGGTTTGCGATCCTGTCGGGTATCCGCCATTGAGTGAGAAACCTTACACCGGCGACCGATTTTGGACGTCGTCCTTTTGCAGGTGATTAATAGGGCAGCTTCGCACCGGAAATTTTTTGTAGAGTATCGACATTCGGCGCCTGGGCCAGGTCCTAGACGAAGGGCTGGTAGGCGCCGAGATCGCCGGCAACGCTATGCAGCAGAAAATCGGATCGCCTGACACCATCCAGGCGTCGCCCACGAACAACCGCGTATGCGCTCGTGAACGTCTTGAGCTCGGCGTCGGCCTGATGATGCAGGCCGATGAGACAAAGGGCCGACGGCCGCGCCAGCAACCGTGGGTTAGGACTGCGGCCCGCAAAACGGCATTTGCTTCCTCCTTATGGCGCGGCGCTCGCGGAGCTGATCTGGGTCAAAGACTTGAACCCTTCATAGCAGAGCGCAGTTCGGTTAAAATCAGCTTGTATCAGTCCCACCTTCTTTGGTCCTGCGAAAACTCTAGGATGGTGTGCTTTGGCTTTGTTGGCACCGCCCTCTTATATGAGTCGCCCTGAAGCCAATCATAGCCCCTTGGAGGGGGCTGTTCCCGATAGGATGGAAATACGGGCTCACGACTGGACGCCTAAGCATTTAAGGGAGAACAGCGATGGAAGAATATATCGGTCTCGACGGTGCGCCGTGGCGGCGGTAAATGAGAGTGGGTCGAATTCAACACAATCGGTCGCTGCCGGAGCATCGTTGCCGCCGAAACAACCTACGAGTTCGAATGAGGCATGAGGCCAACTTTGCCTTCACGAAATGCGGATCCCCTTCTCGTCCAGCAGAACACAGCCGGCAGGGTCGAAGCCGATATTGATTGCCCCACCTTCGCGAACAACCCGGCCATTAATTTGCGTGTTTACGCGAACCGTCCTCTTGCCCCCGATGTCGATCTCGTAGGTCGCGCTCCCGCCCAAATACGACGTCGAGGCGACGCGACCCGTCAACCGGTTGGCCATCGCTCCCGATTCCAACGACAGTTTCTCCGGCCGAACCACGACTGTAACGGGCGCGCCGGGACTTAGCGGCTTCGGCGAAACGACCTTGACCGTTTGTCCTGCCGCGAGGGTGACCGTGGCCGTTGGCCCATCGGATTTGCTAACGGTGCCAGCAAGCATGTTCGCCTTGCCGAGGAAATCGGCGACGAAGGCAGTGGCCGGCATCTCGTAAACCTCCTCGGGCGCGCCGATCTGCTCCATCGCGCCCGCGTTCATCACCACGATGCGATCCGACATGGAGAGCGCTTCTTCCTGATCGTGCGTGACGAAGATGGCGGTGATGCCGGTTTCCTTCTGGATCTTCTTGATCTCGACGCGCATTTCCTCGCGCATGTTTGCATCGAGCGCCGACAGCGGCTCGTCGAGCAGCAGCACCTGCGGCTCGAAGACGATGGCGCGGGCGAGCGCGATGCGCTGCTGCTGCCCGCCCGACAATTGCGAGGGCAGTTTCTTTTCGCTGCCTGGAAGCCTGACCATCTCCAGCGCCTTGCCGACCTTACGCTCGATGTCAGACTTGGGCACGTTGTGGTATTTCAGGCCGAAGGCAACGTTGTCGAAGACGCTTTTATGCGGAAACAGCGCATAGCTCTGGAAAACCAGGCCGATGTTGCGCTTGTAGATCGGCACGTCGTCGACACGCCGACCATCGATCATGATCTGGCCGCCCGAAATGTCGACCAGCCCCGCGATGGAGCGGAGAATCGTCGTCTTGCCGCAGCCCGACGGACCAAGGAGAGTGACGAAGCTACCCTTTTGGATTGACAATGAGAAATCGCGCACGGCGACGAACTTGCCGTAAGCGATTTCGATGTTGCGGAACTCCACTGCCGGACTGCTCTTCTCCAGCACCGCGCTAGAGCCGGCGCTAGAGAAGAGAGCCCCAGACTGCTGACCGGGAAGCTTCGGTGCGGTCATGTTGTCAAGCACCTTTTGAAATCCTGTCCCACTGCTTGGTCCAGGCGTCACTGTTCGCCTCCCAGTAAATCGGATCGGTGAAGGTTAGCGACTTCATGGTGCCGGTAGCGTCGTAGGCCGGAAGCTTCTTGATTTTCTCTGTGAGCTTGACCTTGGTCGGATCGAGAGAAGGCGGATAATTCTGCGCCTCGGCAACGGCGATCGCGGTGGCAGGCTCAAGCATAAAGTTTAAGAGCTCCTCGCACTCGGCCATCGGCGAGCCTCTCAGGATCAGCATGTCGTCCATCCAAGCAAGGGACCCTGGTGGATCGAGATAGCCAATCGGATGACCCTGCTGCTGCAATACGGCGACGCGGCCTGACCACGCGTCGGTCACCACGACCTCGCCCTTAGCGAGCAAATCCATCAGCTCCGCACCAGATCCCCAGAATTTCTTGGCTAGGTCGCGCATCTCACGTACTTTGGCCCAAATCGCGTCCATGTCTTTGATATTGTTAGGATCCTGTCCAGTAGCTAGAGCTGCATACCAAACGCGCGCGACCATGTCTGAAAAACCGCCTATTTTGCCGGCATATTTCTTATCGAACAGCAAGGAAGCCCCTTTTTCCTGCGCTTCCTCGGGCGAGATCACTGTGGTGTTGTACGCGATGCCGGTGGTGCCGTAATCGTAGGGCACCGCCGAGAGTTTTGGCGTCAGTTTGCGGAACGGCTCAATCATTGGCCGCATTACATTTACCAGATTAGGAATATTAGCCTCGTTGATCTCCGAGGTCATGCCGGCATTCACCCATTTGACGTAGTTTGCGACGCCGGAGGAATGGACGACCTGGAAGTCGCCGGGAATCCCAGTCTTGATCTTGGTCAAAATCTCGGTTTCGTTACCGAACGTGCCCTGGACAACCTTGATCTTCGTCTTGGCCGTGTAGGGCTGGAACGCGTACTGGCTAAGTGCGTCCTGAACCACCCCGCCCCAGCCGTCGAAGCGGATCTGTTCGACTGCGGCGAGTGCCTCGCTCATCCACGCCATTGATATGCCCGCTGAAGCCGCAGCCGCGGCGATCAGGCCTAAGAACGTACGGCGGCTGAGATCGCCATTAATGTATCGATCGTTCAGTCGTTCAAGCCGCTTTGTGGTGGTAAGTTTCATTGTACTTCCTCCCTTGTTTCGCCTCGTCTACTCAGTTTCGTCAGGCTTTGCATGATCAGGCCACCGAGCAGCGGGATGCCGACGGTCACCAGGATCATAACCGTGCCGAGCGCGTTAATCTCTGGGCTGATAGATATCTTCAGCATCGAAAGGATTTGCGTCGGCATCGTCTCGACCCCTGCGGGCCGCCAGAACAAGCTCGCCGAGGTGTTGTCGAATGAGATGGTGAAGGCGAGCATCGCACCCGCCACGACGGCGGGGACGAGCAGCGGCAACGTGATCTCGCGGAAGGACGAGAAGCGCGAGGCGCCAAGCGAAAGTGCCGCCTCCTCATAGACGCGTCGGATGCCGACCATGCGCGCCTGAGCGATCAGAACCACATAGGGCACGGCGAGCAGGATGTGGCCGAGCACCAGGAGAAGCAGGGTCCGCGGCTGATCGACCGCCTTGATCAGCACCAGAAGGCCGACGCCGAGGATGGTTTCCGGCACCAGCGCCGGCAGGATCACCAGCGTGCTCAGCGTCTGTTTGCCGGGGAATTCGAAGCGCACTATCGCAAAGGCCGTGACGACGCCGATCGCGGTGGCGGCTATCGCCGTGACCAAGGCTATCCACAGCGACGTACGGAAGGCGGCCAGCACCGCTTCATTGGCCATCAGCTTGCCGTACCATTGCAGGGAGAAGCCTGTGATCGGGAAGCCGCCGAACATCGAGGCGTTGAATGACAGAATGACGGTCGCCATGATCGGCGCGAACATGAAGACATAGACGCAGAGCGTGACGAAGCCGGTCAGCCGCCAGGCCCATCTGCCTTCCTTGTTCCGCCGCCCCGCCTTCATTTGCCGAGGCTTCATCATCCACCCAGTCCTTTGACGATCTGCGACATGCCCATGTAGCGGGTATAGATGGCGGCGAAGAAGCCGAGCACGACGAACAGGACGATGGAAAGCGTGGCGCCCATCGGCCAGTTCAGCTGTTCCATGATGGTGTCGGAGATCAGGTTGCCGAACAGCGCGTCGCGGCCCGAGCCGAGGAGCTGCGGTGTCACATAGCTGCCGGCGGCCAACACGAAACAGAGCAGCAGGCCTGCAGCCAGCCCCGGCAGCGAGAGCGGCAATGTCACCTCGCGGAACGCCTGGGCGCTGGTGCAGCCCATCGAACGGGCCGCCGAGATCAGCGTGCGGTCAATGCTCTCCAAGCTGACATAAACGTTGAGGATCATGTAGGGCAGCAGGAAGTGCAGCAGCCCGACGATGACCGCGCCCTCGTTGTAGAGCATCGGCAACGGCTCGCTGATGATGCCCATTTTCAGCAGCGCGACGTTGATGACGCCCTGTTCGCCGAGGATGTTGATCCAGGAAAAGGTGCGGATGGTGAAGCTGATCCAGAACGGCACGATGAGCAGAAGCAAGAGCAGCCACTTGTGCTTGAAGGTTGTGGCCCAGATGAAATAGGCCGGGAAATAGCCCAACACCCCGCAGAGCAGCGCCGTCATCGCGGCGACCCTCAGCGTCTTCCACAGGAAGCCGTGATAGTAGCTGTCGGTGAGAAATTCGTGCCAGTTCGCGGTGGTCAGCGTTCCGGTTTCCACGCCTGCGGTGACAAAGGTAAAGAAGGTGTAGACCGCCATCACGGCGATCGGCAGCACCAGAAAAATGATCAGCAGAAGCAGCACCGGCGCGACCAGCATCCACGCCAGACGTGGATCGTACAATGTCCATCCCTTGGTCGTGCGCACCCGGAGCATTTGCCCGTCTTCGTGACGCTTGTCGGCGCCGGTGGAAAGCCCTGCGGCAACGGTGATGGTCGGGGAAATTTTCACCAGCTTTTCCTCTGTTCCCCGATGCGCTGCTTATTGAGATCATTTGGATGCAACGCTGCCAGCGAAATTGATGCGCCGACCAACGAGGCGGGATCAAATAGACTGTTTCAATAACGGCTATAGGTCTGCTGAATGCGGACAGTACTGCGAGCTGTTTCTTACCAATCCCTGCGGCCCTCAGGGGCACCGGTCGACGCCGAACAGCGTTGCGCGCCAGCGCCATGCACGCGCCCGCGCGTGGCTGCGGCACGGGTCCGAAGAAAGTGGAGGAGCATCTTGATCAAACCGACCCTAATTAGAGACTCTTTAGAGATTTCGTCAAGGCTCGGACTTGCCAATTCACGGGCGGAGGTGTCGAGGGAGTCGCTGGACAAGGAACGGCAAATGCCTCAAGAGATTCCCGCAAGATTGGAGGTGGAGAATGCCCCAAGTGCGGCGCCGTTTTGTCTGGGAGATCGACTGGAATCTCCTGAGAACATTCACGGTCATCGTGCAGGAGGGAAGCCTAACCGCCGCCGGAGACAAGCTGTCCCTGTCGCAGCCCACAATCAGCAACGCGCTGCGTCGGCTGGAGGAGCATATGGCCTGCCGCCTGATCGACAGAAGCTCGAACTATTTTAGGATCACGCCGGCGGGAGAGACACTCTACAACGAATGTATGGCAATGTTCGCTATCGTCGCCGGACTGCCGGAACTCATGGAGAAGGATCAAAACCACATCTCCGGCCACGTCGATATGGCTTTCGCCAGTCATGTCGAATGCCCCTTCCTCGATACTTTCCTTGCCGACTTCCACAAGGCCCATCCGCGCATCACCTTTTCCACCACGGTTTCGTCCAGCAGGTCCGCCGCTGAAGCCGTGCTCAACAATGAAGCCGCACTCGGCATTTTCCTCGCGCAGGAAAAGCTCGACGACTTGGAATACACCCTGCTTTATCGCGAGCATTTCGGCTTCTTCTGCGGACCAAGCCACCCGCTCTTCCAACGACGAATTTCCGGCTTCGATGAGATGAGGAGGCTCGACTACGTTTCCTTCAAAACCGACGAGCTTTCAGGAGCTCTGGCGCCTGTCGCCGCATTGCGCAAGCAAGAGCAGCTTTGTGGGAAGATTGTGGGACAGTTCACCAATCTCGAAGAGGTAAAGCGCCTGATCAAGGCGGGGTTTGGTTTCGGTCCCCTGCCGATTCACGTCGTTGCTCCAGATGTGGAAGCCGGGCAGCTCTGGCAAATTCCGCCATACACGAATCCACCTTCTGTCGACGTCTATCTCGTGACGAAGCGCACTACCAGGCGCACCCGCGCCCAATCCACCTTTCTCGCGGCACTTTCGGCGGCAATCGACGCCACCCCACTCGAGAGTCGCACATACCCGCAACCAGTGGGCGGCCTCACGTCTGCCGAAGTGTAGCGTGTTGCGTGATCTAGCGTTCAGTGGTTGGCCCCAGCAGCGAAAAACGTCCCACCGATTTGACCTGCTTGAGACGGTAATCGGCGGCGCAGGCGCGAGTTTCTCTTTCGCCCGAGTTTACAAAGCTGCCGGCGGTCCTGGGTTTGGGGCTTTGGTGGCGCTTACCTATTGCTCGGCGGTTGACGACTGGAGTGAACCCCACGGGCGGGACTGCGAGGCGTATTAAAGCCGCCTGCTGGGCAACCAGCTCGCCGATGCAGCCGGGAGGCTTTCGCTGTTGGACAGACTGCTACATCACGCCGTCGTAGTACAGAGTGATCGGTGAACTACCGACGCGCCAGCTCGCAGAACTCATGCTGGAACATGCCAGCTCCAAAACCCTCATTACTCCGCCCGCCTCCGCGCTGCCGCCAAACCCGCGCGGTCGGCCACTGAAAAATGGCCACCTCACCGTGCCGCCCACGTCTGCATTGTGGAATTTTACTTCGGCACTTCACATCTGGGGAAAATTCGAGCGGCATTGACATGCGGGACAGTTAGTTTGCCGATGGTCTTCTCCATGTCAGGGTGGATTGCCATGCCTCTCGGCCCGGATACTTCTTCGGAGGGTATCGAGATCAAGGCCCTCCGACAAATCGCCATTGAGAGGCAACAAGCCCACGGAGTGGTCACCGCAGCCGTCTTCGCGATGCTTGTCGGCCGGTGGAAAGTCCTGAGATTTTCACCAGATTTTCCTTCTCCCGGATGCGCTGCTTATTGAGATCATTTGGATGCAACGCTGCCAGCGAAATTGATGCG
>SAQL01000076.1 GCA_004020645.1 Mesorhizobium sp.
GTTTATGTCGTCGGCTCGTACGGAGTTGCGTTTTGGATTGTGGGCGACGTGCCAGGTTTGCCTTCGGAAATGGCGGCAAGGGCTCTAACCAGGCTATTGGAGCTGCGCGTCTCGGCGCCAGATGCAAACTGCTGGCGGGCGTGGGCGCCGACAAATTCGGTGACGAGGCAGTGCAACTCTGGCGCGCCGAAGGCGTCGACTGCTCGGCAGTGAGGCAGATGGTCGGGACACCGACGATGGCCGGGATCATCATTCTCGACGCTGCAGGCGAGAACCGCATCATCACCGATCCCGGCGCCAACGCGCGGCTCACGGGGACCGATGTCGAAACCTTCGCGGCCACCTGGACGAGCCCGGGCATCTTGCTCACACAGCTCGAGATACCAGTCGAGACGGCGGCACGCGCGCTTGCCATCGGCAAGGCGCGGGGGCTGACGACCATCCTTAATCCCGCACCTGGCCGCGCACTGCCGAAGGAGATCCTTGCGGACGTTGACATCCATGATCCCGGTCCCGAGCCAGGTGCGGACTGGTTGGCGGTCAGCCGAACCGATAAGCGTCGCGGCATACAAGGCATCGCTCTGCAGGTTTAGGAGACGATGGACCGGGATCCGCATGCCGTCTCCATCTAGGGCAAGACGTACTGGGGTATGCGCTGTCGATCAGGATGGCTATCCACGATGCGATTGTTCGGAACCGCCGCAATACCGAGACATCCGAGTGATTGTCGAAGAACCAGGCCGCCCGCGTGTGGAAGCGCATGATCACTAGCTGCGCTCATATGGGGCGGCAAGGCGGCATGGGATGCGAGAAAGTAGAGCAATGGTCGCACAAAGGATTGAACAAAGGCGCCAAGAATTCCAGCTGCCGATGTGAAACGAGCGCGGACCATGCGCGGCTTCGTATGACCGGAAACCCGTCAGCGCTTCGATTCTATCTTCGCCGCCCTGCGGACCCGCTTCGTTCCACCTCACTCAAGACAAAGTGCATTTGCAATCCATCTTTTAGCCGTCTGAACGTTGGCGGAGTGAAGGCAGTGACGACGCACTGCAGGGCAGCAGCGCACATCGCTTCAGCGCGTTCATCTGCTACAACGTGCGCCTGAAGTCCTAGTTGCATGACGCACAACGGCGCCAGCGGTGTGTCTCTCGCCATTTACCTCATACCGCGTGATATAGCACTTTCGCTTACCGCCCCATGCATAAACGTAAAACTTCTTCATCAAAACATCACGTGCCGTCACGATGAAACAACTGCAGTTGCCACCAACATAATCAACTACTTGGCAGCATTTGTGGCACTGCCGTACCCATATTGACGAAACATATAGCAATGATAACCTGTCAAAGTCATTCCAGCAGACGCAGATGAGTCAACCAATGGTCAGATGTATTTTGACGCTAGCCGCATTTCGTTTTTACAAAAACGGGGGCGGCAACGATGAGGTCGGATCGTCTGGCGGTAGGACAGCGGAGTTTTGCTCCGCAGACCTGTTCGAACCCAAGTCCCTAAACCAGTTCAGGACTCCCGATTATGATTGCCGGCTCCTTGGACGCTCCGTATCGAAGGCGGTTGCCGCTTACCTCCACACTTTGCCGATGCGGAGGGGCAAGGCCCAAGAGAGGACGACAAGCGAGAAGATCTCATCCAGAACGATTGCGGGTGTGCGAAGGAGAAGCTGTATGCAGTACGTACTAGAGCGCTTGGCCGCAAAGATGAGGCAAGTCGATAGCGCCCCACAGGCCGCCGATAAGTTTCACATAGAGAGGTTCAATCCTGATCTGTATGGCAAGGTCTTGCCGTGTCTTTCCGGGGATGATCGCAATTGCTGTATCGGTCACTCTGATGCAACGGGTCCAGACGGAGGCTGTCTAACAGGAGAGGCTACCCAGCGGCAAAGCCGGGAGGATTGCCTGTTTTCGAGCAACAAGGGCGACGCACACCACATGGCGCGAATAAACGCCCATGATATCGCAAACATACTCACGCACTTCGGGAACTCCATAAAGGTACTCTCACTTGACTGTTTTGATACGTTGCTATGGCGCAAGACAGCCACGCCTGAAGATGTTTTTGCCGTGCTGGCCGATAACCCTGTCGCGCGAAGCTTAGAAATAACTCCTCACCAACGCATTATCGCTGCTGCGCATGCCTATCGAGCGAAGCTTTTGGAGAATGGATCCAGCGAAATCGATATAGGTGATATTTATCGGGTTTTTAGGTCGCTTTCTCGTGAGGAACGGGAGTTACTGGCCGAGGCGGAAATCCGAACCGAAATGAATATTTGCTTTGCGTTCCCGCCGTACATAGAACTGATCAGACTGGCGCACTCCCGCGGTATCAAAATTATCGTCGTGAGCGACACGTATTTGCGCGAAGGCGAGTTAAGGCGCCTCTTGGCTCGGCATTTGCCTGAAGATGTTATGCAGGCAATTACGAAGATTTACTGCTCAGTCGATTATGGCACTTCTAAGAGCCATGCTCTCTTTACTAGTGTTATTAACGAGTGTCGTGTGCCTGCATCGCAACTACTGCACATTGGCGACAATAACATAGCCGACGTGCAAGCGCCGCGGAAATTGGGCGTCCGTACGCTACATTTCCTGCCGTTTGATCGTGAGGTCACAGACTTCTTGCGCCTACAGCACGCGGCATCTTCGCTGATTATATTCGAGGAAGCAGCACCGAAATCCGTTATGCTGCCCTGCTATAGCCCGTTTCGGGCAATCTTTTCTGTAGCAAACCTGCAGCCGTACGCGCCTGAGACCGTGATCGGCTACATGTCGTTTGGCCCGGTGCTGTACGCCTATGCCCGTTTTCTCATGGACGAGGTGGAGTCGCTGGAGCAGCAGGGCAAGCGTGTAAGAGTCTTCTTTCTGTTGCGTGACGCTTATCTTCTTTCAGCTGCCTGTGAAGCCTATGCGCGCAAGCCCATCGGCAAACTGGTACGAATCCGCAAATTTCTTGCTATTGCCTCCTCTTTCAAAACCCGCGCCGATGTCGATTATTATCTCAGCCGGATCCACCCCGAATCTAATAACCATGCCACTGCAAAACAGCTTTTGCTACCGCCCGAAGTGACTGAATTGTTAATACGGATCGCCCATCAATCTGCCGATCCGCAAACGGCGTTCCATCAGTTGCTGCGCGACGACGATGTGTTGCAGTTAATATTCAAAAAGTCATGTGCTTTGCGTGCCCGCTTGAAGCTCTACCTTTCAAAGGAGTTGGAATTGCGGGAAGGCGACACCGTTATTTTGGCCGACATAGGTTATTGCGGCAATACGCAAGATTATTTGGCCAGAACCTTTAACGAAGATTTAAATGTTAACATACTTGGTCTATATTTGTCTGCTCCGGACAAAGTTCTCCGTTCAGCGAACAGCAAAGCACTTATTACCACAACCTCCTGGAATTACGATTTGCTGGAACAGTGCTGCGCCTCCAAAGAAGGAGAGCTTGTGGACTATAACTTGAATGGCGATCCAGTTATTGAGAATAGCAAGATAAGTGAAAATCAGTACGATAAGGTAGCGAAGGTTCAGGACGAATGCCTGAGATTCATCAATGATGCTAGAGCGTTTTTTACCTCGTCGGGTGTGACCCATGATTATTCTATCTTGCAGCAAGCCGCCCATGCGGCGCTATTTCGTCATGTCTACATGCCTGTTGAGGCGGAGTTGGATTATTTCAAGGACTTCCAGGAAGAGAGACTTATGGGGCCAGATCGCAAGAAGACGATCTTTAACCTAGAAAGTGCTTGGAAAAATGTGAGGTGCCTGCCTTCACCTTACCGCCTGGGTGCATACGAAACGCGCAGCTTGGGGCTTGACTTCACGTTCAGCTGGCTTGTACAAAAAAGATTTATGCTTGATCTATTCCCAGAAGACATGAATGTGCTTTTCTCACCTCTGAAAATCTCGATAGGGAGCATACACGAGTCCCAGGCATTTTTACTTAGGGCACACCACCTGCATGGCGGATATTTCTCCATTATGCTGCCATGTGTGACTAAAGCGAGTGTAAAAATGCTTCTGGGAGAGCATTACGAATGGCTGCAGATCGTGAGCATACAACTTGTGGATGGCGCAGGAAGCGTGCGCAGGAATCTGTCGAGCTCTCTCGAACTGGAAGAAATTAACCGGGAAGGAGAGATTTTCCGGTGCCTGTCGCAGGCAAGTGTCGCGACAATACATTCTTGTGATTTGCAAAAGTCCAAAGCGCCTCAATACTATTGTATGATCTTTCGCCCGCTGGTTTCGAGATCATCTGATCTGAGATCAGGGGCCTCGCTTAGTAAGGAAAATTAGAGCCGGCTGCGCAGCGATGATTCATTGGCCCCGAAGTGATTCGGAGGATGGCGGGGTGCGCGGTCGGCGACGATGGAAATGGGGAACTGTTCAGATATTGTGAGGAGGTGGACAGCGACCGGCGCGGTGGCGAAGTGAGGTCGCCAAAACATCTCACGTTAGAGGCTAAACGTGCCAGTCGCTGGCCAACCGGAAACACCGAAGTAGCGCGGCGTCAAACGCGGTTGTCTCAGAATGGTCTCGTCCTCCGAGTCCTTGTCCACCGCAAGCGGGATGGGGCCGCTGTTTCGGACAGCGACGGCATATAAACTGGACGGACTTGGACACAGCAAACCAACGGACCCATACAAAGGGGGAGCCAGCCTTGACACTCCTCATATCAACCTCGTCGACGGTAAAGCCGGTGTTCGGTACCCATCCGGTGAAGCTTCTGATTACCCACATCGTGGGCGGGCCTATAGCCCCGTATGAATCTGCCGTGATTCTGTCCGTGACGCCGAATAACGGAGGCGTCACGGATGCGAGACAAGACCAGCAGCAGCGAGAGCGCTTGGCAGGAGGAAGAGCTTTCTGCGGCGGCCCTTCCCGACAAGCGTCTGGCCCGTCGGCTGCAACGGTTGCTGGATCAGATGTCAGCTGCGCCGGGCAAGCCAATCCCGGCGGCGTGCGGCGACTGGGCGGCGGCGAAGGCGGCCTACCGCTTCTTTGACAATCCGCGTGACCGAACATAGCGTTCTCGCTGGCCATTTCGCCGCGACTGCGGCGAGCGAAGGTCCGATCCTCATCCTGCAGGACACGACCGAATTTATCTACAGCCGCGCGCAGCCGGGCAAAATCGGTTTCACCAAAACCATCCACGCCGGGCGCTACAAGGCCGGGCAGCCCAACGTGCTGACCTTGTGCGGGGTGCAGATGCATTCGAGCTTGGCCGTCACCCTCACCGGCACACCCTCGGTCTGACGGCGGCGAAGTTCTGGACCCGAAAGAAATTCAAGGGAACGCTCGCGCTCAAGCGGCACATCAATCCCACGCGCGTGCCGATCGAGACGAAGGAGAGCTACGCTGGCTGGAGAACCTGCGCCAGTCCATCGCGTTCGTTGGCGCGCCCGAGCGCTGCGTGCATGTGGGTGACCGGGAGAGCGACATCTACGAGCTCTATTGCACCGCGCAGGACCTTGGTACCAGCTTCCTCGTGCGGGTGCAGACGAACAGGCTGGCAGAGCGGCCTGCCGATGCTGCCTCACACGATCCTGCTCATCGCGTCTTTGCCCAACTTGCGGCGGCGCCTTGGGCGGGACGTCATCGCATTACGGTCGATCAGGACGAGACGACCTGGCTGCAGGTGAAGTTCGCCGCCATCAATACCTTGTCGCCGGTGGGCAAGCAGAAGCGTTACAGTCCGCAGGTTCTGACTTACATCCACGCCCTCGAAGAGAATCCGCCGCCCGGTCGCGAGCCGATCGACTGGAAGCTGGTGACCAACTTGCCGGTCGAAGATCTTTCCGCGGCGGTCGAGAAGCTCGGCTGGTACGCCCTGCGATGGAAGGCGGAGGTGTTCCACAAGGTCATGAAGTCCGGCTGCCGTGCCGAGGAGGCGAGGCTCGAGACCGCCGAAAGGCTGGCGAAGTTCCTCGCCCTCATCGCGGTGGTCAGCTGGCGCATATTCTTCATCACTATGTCGGCGCGCGCTAAGCCAGACGCCGCGCCCGACAGACGTTTTCACTTTCGCCGAGATCACTGCGCTCGACCGGATCGACGCGTCCCGAACGCGACTGCGCCTCCAACGGCACACGCGCGCCGCTCTGATGTCGGTTGTCAATGATCTCGGCGCGGGAAATGGCGCGCTCCTGGGAACGGCGCTCATTCTCATGATCGCGCATAGGTGGAGGCGGAACTCAAGGACGGCGGTGATCAAGCTCAGATACGCGGTTTGGCTACCGCATTCCAGATTGTGCGTTCGGGGCTGTTCCTATCTTATCTTACTGCGGGCGTCGTCAGTGCCGCGCTCTGACGGATGAGTGCGAGCTCCACGGCAAAAGTTCGGGGCAGTCGGCTCTGCGTCTCGTCAGCGAGACAGGCTTGCGGGGTTGTTGAGGTGTTCGGTTGCGATCTGCGGATACGGGACGGCCGGGCGATCGGAGTCTCGCTGGCCGTCGAAGCCTCCCCAGCGGTTACATTGGAAACAAAATTGTTGCGAAAATTTAGAAAACCTTAATCCAAAGATAGCGCGTTCTGAGCAAGTATACTCCTGGAAGCGCTTGATTTCTGCGACGGGGCACATCGGTCCCAAAGGGAGGCTTCGTTTGGGTGGACGGGAAGTGAACCGAAACCGCTTAAAAACCGGGGCGCCAACTCTGCAAAGTACTTCCATTTCGGTAGGGGCACCCCGCTGAAGTGCCTGAAGCTGTTGTCCGTTCTCACCAGCGATCGGGCCGTCTGATCTGCCGAAGCTGGCCAGGCTGGGGAGCTCAAGGAGGCAATAGAGATGAAAATCGTTCACTCGGAAGGTCATCGTAGTCACGATCCGCAAATGTTCATTTGTCACGGCAGGTTGGAGCCAAGCCCCGAACGGCCCGAACGCGCGGATGTGCTACTTGCGTCGGCCCTCGCCGCCGGACACGAGGCACTGAAGGCGAAGCCAACGGACGCCTCGGTGCTGAGGCGTGTGCATACAGCGCGTTATCTCGATTTTTTGGAGAATGGCATCAATGAATGGCTTGCACTGCCTCAGGCTGGTCCGGAAATCGTGCCCACTACACACCCCAACAGATTTGCATCGCGTTATGCCAGCCATATTGTTGCGCGCGCCGGATTTCACCTCGCTGGCACGGCATCTCCTGTCGGCCGGGGAACTTGGGCGGCGGCTCGATCCAGCATAGATATCGCCCTCAATGTTGGTAGTTTGATCGCGAGCGGCGAGCGTCGCGCGTATGGTCTCTGCCGCCCACCTGGTCATCATGCCTGCACGGACATGGCTTGGGGATTTTGCTACCTCAACAACATTGCGACGCTCGCCGAGTCACTACGGATGCAAGGAGCCGAGCATATTGCCATTCTGGATATCGACATTCACCATGGGAACGGGACCCAGCAAATCTTCTATGATCGTCCTGACGTTATGACGGTGTCTGTCCATGCCGATCCCGACAGATTTCCGATCTTCTTTAGCGGCTATGCGGATGAGGTTGGATCCGGTGCGGGAGCAGGTTTCAACCTCAATTTGCCGCTAAAGCCTGGCAGCGATGATTCGGCTTTTGTCGATGCTATTTCGGTAGGCATGCGAAAGGTAAGAGATTTCGGGCCGGATGTCCTACTGGTTTCGCTTGGCCTCGATGCGTACCGCACCGATCCGCTCAGTGTATTTGACGTAAGCACTAATGGCTTTCGGAGGGCTGCCGAGACAATCGGTTCGTTTGGTGGACCTGTCGCCATGTTGCAGGAAGGCGGATATGCCTGTTCGGAACTCGGCGACAATCTTGTGGCATTCCTCGCAGCCATAGATGACTAACCCCAATCGCACTCTTTCGCTATCAGGGAGATCGGCCGTGGCAACTGGGGAACAGGGCGCACTATGTGTGATCCCGGAATGAGGTGGCGCGGGTTCACCCTGAAGATTGACGGCTGTTTGGCCAAGGCGTCGCAGATGACTTGGTGGCAACGTCAGCATCGCCATGCGCGCCGACAAAACTGACCAGAGCTTCACCGCTATCATTCATCTTGCTGCAGCCGTCATAAACTCCAGATGAATATCAACAAGCCTTAGTTCACGCTTCAGGTCGATGATCCGATCAAGACGGGCCGGAACAGGTCCTGCTTTCCTGTCTCGCTCAGCTCAGTCCGGGACATCTGTCGGCTCCGATTTGTCGCGACAGACGCAGTGAATCGTCCTTCGGCCCCCAACAAAATCGAAATCTGAAATCGCAAGAAAAAAGATCGAAGGCCTGCTGTTTCTTGCAAAGACGAATCGCTGGAAAAGCTAAAATCCACGAGGTGTATCAAACACTTCCGGATATTTGGCGGCCGAATATTTAAACAAAAGTAAAAACGATAACAAATCTTTCACTTTTAACGAAAACGATTAGATGCGACAATGTACTGGTCAGAAGAGTAGATTGGTATAAAACTGGAGGAAACCCAAAAATGGAGAATCGCCGTGGACTACGATAAGACTTCACATGATATACCGGAACTCGAATCATACTTCAGTGAAGATTACTTGTATTTTGCCGATTTGGTCAATCCGCCTGAGAGAAGCGACCGGGAAGTAGAAGCAATTTGGAAGCTTCTTTCACTTGGGCACGGCAACTCAGTTCTTGAACTCGGATGCGGTTATGGGCGGATTACCAACCGGTTGGCCGAAAAAGGAGCGCGGGTAACCGGATTGGATATCTCGCCGAGCTTGCTGAAAAAAGCCGAAGCGGATGCGGCTGAACGCCGGGTAGATGTTGAGTATGCTCGTGGCGACATGCGTTCACTTCCCTGGCGAGATCGGTTTGACGCGGCCTTTCTGTGGTACACGACGTTTGGCTATTTCGATGAAGCTGATAATGAGAGAGTCCTTCATGAAGCCGCCGCTTCACTTCGAAAGGGCGGGCGCCTGCTAATCGATCAGATCAATCGCTTCTCTTTGCTGCGCGAGCAGTCGCCTACCTACGAGATCGTACAGCGCGACAATGATCTAAGAATCGATATAATCAACAACGACGCGCTGACCGATCGTCGAAACTCCGAAAGGATCGTCGTCCGCGGTGGTTGCGTGAGACGCATGCGTCTTTCCATCAGACAATATGGGTTTTCCGAATGCGTTCGCATGTTGCGAAGCGCGGGGTTCGATTCTGTTGAAGCCTACGGGCAGGAAGGCGAAGAGTTTACATCCTATGGCCCGCGCCTCGTCGTCGTCGCGTACAAGTAAATGGGCGGTCAGGGCTGGAGTGCACCCCCAGACTGAGACAAGGAAAATCGCGGACACCGTCCCGCGTTCA
>SAQL01000077.1 GCA_004020645.1 Mesorhizobium sp.
CTGGTACCTGTGGAAGTCGCACGAGAGAAGCGGGCTCGAAGGACCGGCGGTTTAGTCTTGCCAATACCAACTTGGCGCCGTCAGATTGAATTTCGCGGAAAGACAGCAGTGATCACCGGCGCTTCTGCCGGTGTCGGACGCGCTGTTGCGCTGCGCCTCGCACGAGAGGGCGCGAAGCTCGCTCTGATCGCGCGCGACAAACCTGCTCTCAGCCAGTTGAAGGCGGAAATCGAAGGCAAGGGCGGCGAGGCACTCGCCATAGCCGCCGATGTTTCCGACGCGGCCAAAGTAGTTGCGGCGGCCGACGAGATCGAGTCAACACTGGGGCCGATCGAGCTTTGGATCAACAATGCGATGGCGACTGTTTTCTCACCTGTGGAGGAAATAAGTCCCGCAGAATTCCGCCGCGTAACCGAGGTGACCTATCTCGGTTCCGTCCATGGGACGATGGCGGCGCTGCGGCACATGAAACCGCGCAACCGCGGTACGATCCTGCAAATCGGATCCGCGCTAGCCTATCGCGGCATTCCGTTGCAGGCCGCGTATTGCGGCGCCAAGCATGCGCTTCGCGGCTTCAGCGAATCTCTTCGCACCGAACTCATTCACGATCACAGCGATATACGGGTCACGATAGTCGAATTGCCGGCGGTCGATACGCCCCAATTCGATTGGGCCCGCACGCATACGGGCCGTGAACCTCGCCCTATGGCCCCCGTTTTCCAGCCGGAAATCGTGGCCGAGAATGTCATCCGCGCCGCGCGCGATCCCGCCCGCGAATACTGGTTGGGTTTGAGCACCCTTTTTGCCATCATCGGAAACATGTTTGCCCCAGGCTTGCTGGACCGCTACCTGGCTAGTGCGGCTTACAAGGGCCAGGTCCGGCGTACCAAGGCATCATCTGCACGCGATGACAATCTTTTCCGCCCGGTCAAAGGGCTCCACAAGACCCATGGGTCCTTCACGGCCGAGGCACACGGCAGACTTGCGGGATTTTCAACAGCAAGGACCAGACTTGGCATTTTCACCGCGGCGACGGTTTTGCTCTTGATGATCGGCTATGGGTTTGGCAGTCGCAAAAGAACCGCGCACGGCAATTGATTGACCGAAAAAGCAAAAAACGGGACGGTAATTGGACCGCGAGGGCTCCGACGTGTTTGGCTGCTTCGGAAGCATTGGCAGCGTCGACGGGCGTCCGCACGGTACAAGAGCGACGGCGAGCTTCGGCGTGGCGGCCCCACGCCGGCGGGGGAAGGGCTGGAGCCGCTGATGCGCCGCGCCGACGAGGCGCTTTACAAAGCCAAACGGAACGGCCGCGACAGCGTGCGGCTATCCTATGAACGGTCGACCTATGAACGGTCGGAAACGGTGCTCGTTGTGGAACCGCTCAAAGCTGGCAGATCGCATTCGCGCCCGGGCTCGCGTTAACGTCTTTTTCGCCCGTTCGTGATTTGCTGGCGCAGGGAGTGCGAAAAACCACATGGGCGGCGGCGCAGAGTTCATCCTTGCAATCAACCTGCTCGTCGCCGGCTTGCTGGCGGCTGCCTTCATGACCATCTCGTTCAACGATGCAGCGCGCGCGCCGGCGCGCTGGCTGGTCTTCGGTTATCTGCTCGGGATGGCCTATTTCGCCATCGAGTTCAGCATTCCGGTCTTCGACAATGCGCGACCCGCGGTCGTCGCGGGCTTCGCCGTTTTCCTGGGCGCCACCATCGCCTTCAATGGCGGGCTTGCCCATAAATACGGCGTGGCGCCGCCCTGGGCGCCGATGCTCGTCTTCCTGTTTGCGGCCACCCTGGCCGTGTATTTCGTGCAGGATCTGCCGCGCCAGTCGCTTGCCCGCATGATGGCCTACCAGCTTCCCTATGCGGCCATGCAGTTCGTCGGCGTCGCCATCGTTTGGTCGTCCAGGCAAAGACGCGATTGGCTCGACCGTGCGCTGATGGCCGTTCTGGTGGCCAGCGCCCTGCAATTCGTGAGCAAGCCGTTCATCGCCCATGCATTGGGCGGCTGGGGCGTCAATCCGCAGGCCTATCTGCACAGCAACTACGCTCTGGTGTCGCAATCACTAGGCACTGTATTCGGCATGACAATCGCGCTTCTCGTTCTGGTCATTCTGGTCCGTGACGTGCTCGCCGAGGCGACATCGAAGTCGGAGACGGACACGCTATCAAGGCTGCTCAACCGGGGCGGCTTCGAACGTCACGCCGAGCTCGCGATCCGTGACGCCGTGCGCAAGGGTATTCCGGTCGCCCTGGTCATCGCCGACCTCGATCATTTCAAGAGCATCAACGACAGTTTCGGCCACGCATCCGGCGACCGGGTCATCGAGGCCTTTGCCGGCTTCCTGCGTGATGCGGCCGCCGATCACCACGTCGCCGGCCGCATCGGTGGTGAGGAATTCGCCATCATTCTGCCCGGAACCAACCTCTCCGCCGCGCGGCTCTTCGCCGAAGGCACGCGCAGCGCTTTCGGAGCCTTGCCGATAGACTGTCTGCCGGCGCACCATCGTTGCACCGCCAGCTTCGGCGTTGCCGAGCTTCACCCGGCCGAGAATTTTTCCGACCTGCTGCAGCGCGCCGACGAAGCGCTCTATCAAGCGAAGGGCAGCGGACGCGATTGCGTGCGCATCTCGATAGGGTCAATCGCCACCCTGCAGACGGCTGTCGCCAACGCCGGGCCGAAGATCAGCGGCAGGGGCTGAGTTCGGGCATCTCGCCGTCGGAAAGGCCGTACATATAACTGCGGCCCTTCACGAAAACCGGCGGCCGGTAGCAGTCGCGGCTGCTGACGTCATCCGCTTCGTTTTCATAGATTTTGGGCTGGTCGGCGCCGGTGTAGTCCGACAGTTCCTTGGCCAGGTTGCCTTCGCCAACGACGATGCGCTTGTAGCCGGCGGCGCTCTCGATGACGAGATTTCCGAAGGAATCGGCGTAGACGCGGTCGCGCGTCCTGGCGAGTGCGGGTTCTGCGAAGCCGATGGCCACCGCCACCAGGATGAGCGCCGAAAGGCGCGATCTGCCTGAATTCGAACGCATGGCGTCCCCCATTTGTCAGAGGCGAGTCTTCCTCGTATCACAAATTAACCCTTTCTTAACCTTTGTTAAGAGGCCGGCCCCTGCTGGCAGCCGGGTCTCGGCAAACATGGTTAATATCCGGCGCTTTGGAAGGCTGCTGCCATCTTTCGGCCATGCTTGCCCGCACCATCGCGCCCAGGGTCGAGCGTGGCGCGGGTGATCTTGGCAAAGCATCGCGGCTGGATTGACGCGCAGGGGGCAGCAGCATATGGCGTCAGGCCGGACGTTTCGGGTGACGCTTGCGCTTTTTCCGTTGCTGATCACCGTTGCCTGCGTGTCGCAGACCAATGCGCCGAAGGCCGGAAATCCGCTCGCGGCCACCGCGACCGATTCGACGGCACCGCAGCCGCGCATCGCGACCTACAATTGCGCCGATGGCGCCAGGATCACCATCGAAAACCTCGGCACCTCGGTGCGCGTGCTTGGCCCGGACGGCGCCAGCGAGGACCTGCCGGCCTCGCCCGCCAATCAAAGCAGCCGCTTCGGCGAGGCGCATGACGCAATCGTGATCGACGGACGCGACGCGCTGGTGATGAAGGGCGGGAAGACGCCGCTGACCTGCACCCGCTAGGGGCATGCCGATATTCAGGTGAGGCCGGTCTGCAAACAGTGGTTTCCTGCGCTTCCGGTACTCACGTACCCAAAAGTACGCTCCGTTCCGGTTCTCGGAACCACTGTTTTCGCCACGGCCTGATCTGAATCTCAACATGCCCCAAGCCGTCGGACCGAAAACCACATACCGCACTGCAGCGAACGTTGCGCCGGCTTTGGTGTCGCGCCCTAATCGATTAAGCGGAACACCGTCCCTTTTGTCAGACTAAATTACGTTTTCGAAACGATTTTCCGGCTTTGACGCGGTGCAAAAAGAGCATTAGAAACCGGCTGTCCGAAGTCGCATCCGGAAGCGGTAACGCCGCATTTCCACTTGGGGCTCCAGAGACGCCGAACTGGGGGAGCCATGAGCAAATCACCAGCCACCCGCGAATTTGCCAGACGTGAACGGCCGCTTTCGCCGCATCTGACCGTCTATCGACCGCCGATCACGATGACGATGTCGATCATCCATCGCATCACCGGTGGGGCGCTCTATTTCGGCACGCTGCTGGTCGCCCTGTGGCTGATGGCGGCGGCGAGCTCGCAAGCTACCTTCGATGCCGTCAACTGGGCCTTCGGCTCGTGGCTGGGGCGGCTGGTGCTGTTCTTCTATACCTGGGCGCTGATGCACCACATGCTGGGCGGCGTGCGCCACCTGATCTGGGACACCGGGGAAGGTCTTGAAAAGGACACGGCCTCCAGGATCGCCTGGGCGACGCTGGCGGGCTCGATTGTACTGACGCTGCTGATCTGGATCGCCGGCTATATGGCGCGGGGAGCCTGATCGTGAGCCACCACAACACCGACATGCGCACGCCGCTGGCGAAAGTCCGCGGCCTCGGCTCCGCCCGCGAGGGCACGGAGCATTTCTGGCGCCAGCGCCTGACGGCGGTCGCCAACATCCCGCTGATCCTGTTTTTCGTCGGCTTCCTGATCGCGTTGAACGGCGCCGGCTATGCGGAAGTGCGTGCCGCACTTGCCAACCCGTTCGTGGCGCTGGTCCTGGCCCTGGTGCTCTTGTCCGGGCTCTATCATATGCGGCTCGGCATGCAGGCGATCATCGAGGACTATGTGCATGGCGAGGGCATGAGGCTGGCGCTGCTCGCCCTCAACACATTCTTTCCCGTAGTGGTCGGCGTCGCCTCGATCTTCGCCCTGCTCAAACTGGCATTTGGAGGCTGAGTTTTGGCCAAGGACGCGAAAAACGCCAACACGGCGTCCGCCTATAGCTATGTCGACCACAAATTCGACGTGGTGGTCGTCGGCGCCGGCGGCGCCGGCCTGCGCGCCACACTCGGCATGGCCGAACAGGGCCTGCGCACTGCCTGCATCACCAAGGTTTTCCCGACGCGGTCGCACACTGTCGCCGCTCAGGGCGGCATCGCTGCCTCGCTGTCCAATATGGGCCCCGATTCCTGGCAGTGGCACATGTACGACACCGTGAAGGGGTCGGACTGGCTCGGCGACGTCGACGCCATGGAATATCTGGTGCGCGAAGCACCTGCCGCCGTCTACGAGCTTGAGCATTACGGCGTGCCGTTCTCGCGCACCGAAGAGGGCAAGATCTACCAGCGGCCGTTCGGCGGCCACATGATGAATTTCGGCGACGGCCCGCCGGTGCAGCGCACCTGTGCGGCCGCAGACCGCACCGGCCACGCCATCCTGCACACGCTCTACGGCCAGTCGCTGAAGAACAACGCGCAGTTTTTTATCGAGTATTTCGCGCTCGACTTGATCATGGAGCCGGACGGCACCTGCACCGGCGTCGTCGCCTGGAACCTCGACGATGGCACCATCCACCGTTTTTCGGCAAAAATGGTGGTGCTGGCGACCGGCGGCTATGGCCGCGCCTATTTCTCGGCGACCTCGGCGCACACCTGCACCGGCGACGGCGGCGGCATGGCAGCGCGGGCCGGGCTGCCGCTGCAGGACATGGAGTTCGTGCAGTTCCACCCGACCGGCATCTACGGCGCCGGCTGCCTGATCACCGAGGGCGCGCGCGGCGAGGGCGGCTATCTCGTCAACTCCGAGGGCGAGCGCTTCATGGAGCGCTACGCGCCATCGGCCAAAGACCTTGCCTCGCGCGACGTGGTCTCGCGCTGCATGACGCTGGAGATCCGCGAGGGGCGCGGCGTCGGCAAGAACAAGGACCATATTTTTCTCCACCTCGATCACCTCGATCCAGCCGTTTTGCACGAGCGACTTCCGGGTATTTCGGAGTCGGCAAAAATCTTTGCCGGCGTCGATCTGACCAAGGAGCCGATCCCGGTACTGCCGACGGTCCACTACAATATGGGCGGCGTGCCGACCAATTACTGGGGCGAGGTGCTCAACCCCACCGCCTTGAACCCGGACCAGGTGTCGCCCGGGCTGATGGCGGTCGGCGAAGCCGGCTGCGCCTCCGTCCACGGCGCCAACCGGCTAGGCTCGAATTCGCTGATCGATCTGGTGGTGTTCGGCCGCGCGGCGGCGATCCGGGCAGGCCAGGTGATCGACCGCAACGCCGCGATCCCCTCGCCCAACGAAGCCTCGGTCGAAAAGATCATGGACCGCTTCGACGGGCTGCGTCACGCCAACGGCTCGACGCCGACGGCGGTGCTGCGCGAAAAGATGCAGAAGGCGATGCAGGACGATGCGGCGGTGTTCCGCACGCAGGAATCGCTGGAAAGCGGCTGCAAGCGCATTTCGCAGATCTGGGGAGAGCTCAAGGACGTAAAAGTGTTCGACCGCTCGATGATCTGGAACTCCGACCTGGTCGAGACGCTGGAGCTGGAAAATCTGATGGCCAACGCCATCACCACGGTCTACGGCGCCGAAGCGCGCAAGGAGAGCCGCGGCGCGCATGCGCGGGAAGACTTTTCGGCGCGCGACGATGCGAACTGGCGCAAGCATACGCTGGCCCGGCTCGGCGAAGCCGGCGAGGTGGCGCTCAGCTATCGGCCGGTACACACCGAGCCGCTGCTTAGGGAATCAGACGGCGGCATCAACCCGGCCAAGATCGCGCCCAAGGCGAGGGTGTATTGAGATGAGACTGCTGGCGATCTTGATACTTTCCATTGCCGTCAGCGGGTGCGCGACGTCGGCCGATACCGTCTATATCTATAGTGACGTCTACAAGCACTCAAAGGCAGTGGACGATATTCCGGTTTGGAAGGACGCCTCCAGCGCGCAGTCGTCAAACAGGTTTTGGTTCGAGAAAGGCAATGGGCCAGTTAGGTGCGTGGTAGGAGACCGGAATTTGCCAGCCCGTGCCGCGAGAAAGCAAATTATAGGGAAAGCCGTGGAAGTGCGCGTATACGGCAGTTGCACGGGATTCGTAAATTCCCTCTATGTTCACGCGGAGAAATAGGGTGGCGTCGACGACAGCGGGATATTCCGGCACGCCCCTGCCGGCTAAGCTTGGCTTCAAGGACGGGATGACGGCGGCCTTCATCGCGCTGCCGGCGGAACTGGATGATCTCGCCGATGCCGTCAATATTGCCCAGCTCGACCGGCTGGCCGAATGGTCTGCGATCTCGGGTATTCGCCAGAAATACGATGCGGTCCACGCTTTCACCAGACAGCGCGCCGAGATCGAGGACCGTCTCGCCGGTATCGAGATGGCCGTCAAGCGCGACGGCATGGTCTGGGTCTCCTGGCCGAAGAAGGCGTCGAAAGTGCTGACCGACGTCACCGAGGACGTCATCCGCGCCGAGGCGCTGAAGCTCGATCTTGTCGACGTGAAGGTCGCAGCCGTGAACGATATCTGGTCCGGGCTGAAGCTCGTCATCCGAAAGGACCTGAGGTAATGGTCGAACTCACGCTTCCCAAGAACTCGAAAATCAAGGCCGGGAAAACCTGGCCAAAGCCGGAAGGCGCGACCAATCTGCGCGAGTACCGCATCTACCGCTGGTCGCCGGACGATGACGAGAATCCGCGCATGGACACCTATTTCGTCGACATGGACGATTGCGGGCCGATGGTGCTCGACGCGCTGCTCTGGATCAAGAACAAGATCGACCCGACGCTGACGCTGCGCCGCTCCTGCCGCGAGGGCATTTGCGGCTCCTGCGCCATGAATATCGACGGTTCCAACACGCTCGCCTGCACCAAGGGCTGCGACGACATTTCCGGCGCGATCAAGGTCTACCCGCTGCCGCATATGCAGGTGGTCAAGGATCTGGTGCCCGACCTCACCAATTTCTACGCCCAGCACGCGTCGATAGAGCCATGGCTGAAGACGGTGTCGCCCGAGCCGGCCAAGGAATGGCTGCAGAGCCATGAGGAGCGCGAAAAGCTCGACGGGCTCTATGAATGCATCTTGTGCGCCTGCTGCTCGACCTCCTGCCCGAGCTACTGGTGGAACGGCGACCGTTATCTCGGCCCGGCGACGCTGTTGCAGGCCTATCGCTGGCTGATCGATTCCCGGGACGAGGCCACGGGCGAACGGCTCGACAATCTCGAAGACCCGTTCCGGCTCTATCGCTGCCATACCATCATGAACTGCGCCCAGACCTGCCCCAAGGGGCTGAACCCGGCCAAGGCGATCGCCGAGATCAAGAAGATGATGGTGGAGAGAAGGGTGTAGCGGCGGACCGGCGCCATCGAGATCGTTCCATCCGTAGCGATCCTTCGCGCCCCCCTCTGTCCTGCCGGACATCTCCCCCACGAGGGGGGAGATCGGCTGTCACGTCGGCTTTCGCCAATCGTCGGCGCTGGGAGTGAGCAGAGCGCTAAAGCCGCCAATCTCCCCCCAAGTGGACCCTCGAGGGGGGAGATGTCCGGCAGGACAGAGGGGGCGCTGTCCCGCCAACTTCAAAGGATAGCCGACCTATGACCGATACCGAACTCCCCATCCTTTCTCCCGTCGAAGCGCGCGTGCTCGGGTGCCTGATCGAAAAGAAGGAACTGACACCCGATATCTATCCGCTGACGCTCAATGCAGCACTTGCCGCCGCCAACCAGAAGACGGCGCGCGAGCCGGTGATGTCGGTCGAGCTTGCCGAGGTAAGACGAGCGCTTGGCCAGCTTGAGCACAAGGGCCTGGTCAGGCAGGTCTTTGCCTCGCGCGTCGAGCGCTACGAGCATGTCGTCGCGCAGCGCTTTTCGCTGACCTCGGCGCAGATCGCGCTGCTTGGCCTGCTGTTGCTGCGTGGTCCGCAGACTGCCTATGAATTGCTGGCGCGGAGCGAGCGCATGGCGCGGTTACCCTCCATCGACGAGCTTCGCAGCAATCTCGACCTGTTGATCGGCCGCAAGCCGCCGCTCGTTCAGCAGATCGATCGTGGACCCGGCCAGCGTGAGGACCGCTATGTACATCTCTTGGGCGGGCCGGTGCAGATGCCAGTGGCTGCAACGCCTCAGCATTCGCCTTCATCGGCCGCGGACCTCGAAGCACGCGTACAGGCTCTTGAGGAAGAGGTGGCACAATTGCGCGCACGCATCGACGCGCTGATCGGCGAAGGACGATAACGAACTTTCGAGAGGACAGCTCTCCAGGAACCTTGTTCGCCGCCATTCTCGATCGGTAGAGGCTGCCCCTCACCCGCCTGCCGGCGACCTCTCCCCGTATGAAGTGACCTATCGCATTCACACATCTCGGTTGCGCTTTGCGGCGAAGCTCGATTCTATTT
>SAQL01000078.1 GCA_004020645.1 Mesorhizobium sp.
CCCGTCAGCTCCTGCTGTCGATCTGGCCGGCCGGCCGCGCCGACGTGACTTCAAATTGCCACGAAGCCTGAGGTGATCGCGCCACTCGTAAAGACGTTGGCGACTGACGCCAACCTCATCTGCCAACTTGCTAACGGTTTCGCCCGCTTCCATGCGCTGGAGAAGCTCCAGTTTTTGGTCCTCATCAATAACTCTTTGCCGTCCCGCCATGCCCCAGTTTCCTCTCCTTGCGGGGAAACTGTCCGCGATTTTCCTTGTCTCAGTCTGGGGGTGCACTCCACAGTCTGGGGGTGCACTCCACCCATTCCGTTAATTCGCGGACAGCTCTCGGTGTCAAGCGAAGTGAGGATTTGACCCTCTCATCATCGGGTTGAGAGGGCCATGCCAAGACGGAAGCAAGCGAGACGAACGACAGTGAAAGACCTACGATCAATCCTGCGGCTGACGCATGAGCAGGGTCCGCCGCGGGATCTGGACGAGCCCTATTGGCGATGATCTCGCGCGAGTTGAAGCGCAAGGGTGTGACGCTAACGCTTTTTGCGAATACGCAAAGGAGTTGCGAAACAGCCAGAAAGCCGCGGCCGAGAATGCCGAACTCGCCTACGAGCTCATGGTTCGGCATTGGCGGTCACGCGGGCCGAAGCGGCGCACGGACGCCACAAACGAGGCACGACTACAAGCGCGCCGCCAGCCATGTCCGCCGCTCGCAGCGCTGCGGCCATGTCACGTCAAGGAGCACATGCCCAAGGCGCACTAGCGCTATGCCAACACGACGCCCACGCCGGCGAACCTGATCCGGCAGGCAGCCGGGGTCGGCGACAACACCGCCTTCCTGGTCGAGCGGATGATGCGCGACCATCCCCACCCCGAGAAGGGATACCGCTCCGCGTTTAGCATCCTCTCGCTGGCCCGTCGGTACGAGCGGGATCGGCTCGAGGCGGTCTGCGCGCGGGCACTGACCATCAATGCGATCACCTACTCCTCCGTCAACGCCATCCTCAAATCCGGCCTCGCCGCGTGCCCACGGCGGCCGAGCCGGTCAAGCCCAGGCCATCGCACACCAACATCCGCGGCGGCTCCTGTTATCAGTGAAGGAAAGGATAAACCCATGCTGACACATTCAACCCTCTACCAGATGCAGGCTCTCGGCCTTGGCGGAATGGCCGCCGCCTATCGGGACCTGGCCGACAAGAGCAACGCCGACGATCTCAGCCGCGACGAGTGGCTTGGCCTGATGCTCGATCGTGAAGCCGTCATGCGTGATGGCGCAACCACGGTGCACTCGTGCCCAAGCGACCGGATCAGGCGATAAAGGCCGTCCCGGTCGGCCTAGGCTCGAAGCGGAAATGCACGTGATCAAAGCGGCTGGCGACCCGGCCTCTGACCCGCCGCGTGCTGGTGCCCGACGCGTCGACCTCACCGAAGAAGCGAACGCCCCCAGGCGCTGACGGTTCTGCTATCGCCCCTGGGAGGATCGGCATGATGATTCGTGAGGGATACTTTTCGGAATGGTGAATTTGATTGATCGATTGATCGAGAGAGAGACAGCTGGAATGCTCGCAATTAAGCGATGCGGGATGGGGTTGGGCGCGCCAATTGTCAGCTCAACACTATGTTCCTCCCTTTCCTTGAGCGAAACTCACAATCCAGGGCGCTGCCGATCCTAACAGTATTGCCTTCATCATGGCACGGCGACTGATCTGAAATTCCTTCATTCTTACCTCCCGTGAAATGTCGTATCGGTTTCGCCGTGGTGCCATCTCCGCAGACCATCGGCAGTCTATGTACTCTTCCAACAAAACAGCCGATGCATGACTGTCGGCCCGCGTACGCTATCATCCTCATCTAGCAAACGCCGAATGATACCCTTACCGGATAATCCATATGGATCGAAAAGCTTGATTGGCAGCACATCACCTCAGGTTCCCGCTTCATGAACAAAGTAACGGATGATGTTTTCGGATTTGGAGTAGGGTGAGGCTCGGAATGCCATCGCCGGTCCCCTTAATTAACTACACCGCGCTGCTTGACGTGGTTGGCCTCTAATTCCCCTGATTATTGTTACCATATTGCTGCCATGTGCCTTGAAGAGGCCCCGAACACGCGTCAGCCTCGTTCTGTTTCGGTGGTTTGAGATGCCGGCACGGACGATCCGCCTCGGCGTCTCGAAAGATGTGGCTGCCACCGAAACATGTCCGGCGACAGCCACGCGCCTTGGGAGGCAAAGGCAGGGGGCAAACTTGTTGGAGACCGTCTCCCTGTGCCGCATCGCTACGGTCGCGTGCTGATCGCTGAACAACGAAGAAAAAGCGGCTATCACTGAGAATGGGGCAACGACAGCCGAGTGGCCCTGCGCAGCCGGAGACAAAGCCCTGCGCAGGTCGGGACCTGGTTTGGGGATTGTTCGCCAGGTTGCGAAGTCCGTGCGGATCGACTGCTTTTCTCATCGCCATAGCCACCTCAAGGCCGCGAAATGCGCGTTCCGTTGACTGCGACTGCGCACGGCGCCAGTCGCCCGCTCAATCGAAAGAATTGGCTTCAGTGGAAGCTCTCCATCGTGGAGAGCAACGAGCCGGTCGCCGACTTCCTTGTCGCTGCCGTCATCCGATAGTTCAGACGCAGCTAAGTCCATCCATGTCGGCGGCCAGAAGACTGTAAGCGCGTAGGCTATCCCACGTAGCTCTGGGACCATTGGTGGCTCATTTTCTGCATGAATCATGCGGAGAATCCTATGAGCGACAATGTGAATCATCATCGAACATTCGAGGTTCTGACTGCGGAGCCTTTGAAGTCTCGGCGCAAGCCGCGTCATTGGTCGGACGAGGACAAGGCGCGGCTTGTTGCGGAGGCGTTGGCGCCGGGGAGCAATGTTTCGGCGATTGCCCGCTCTCACGGATTGGACCCGTCGCAACTGTATGCGTGGCGCCGCAAGGCGCTGGCATCTGGAGCGGTTTCGCCGCTGACAGGGGGGCAGGTCAAGCCGGTCAGGTTCACGCGCTTTGAAGCGGTGGGCAGTGAGATGGTAGAAATCGTCGTCGGCGATGTGGTGGTGCGCATCGGCGGCGATGTTGATCCCGATCGTCTGGTCAAGATCATGCGCGCGGTGCGCAAGGCATGATCGCCTCAGGAGTTGTCGTTTACGTGTCGTGCCAGCCGGTCGACTTCCGCAAGGGAGCGGCATCGCTGATGGCTCTGGTGAGGGATGGCGGCCTCGACCCGTTCTCTGGGGCGCTTCACGTGTTCCGCTCGAAGCGAGCGGACCGTGTTCGCATCGTGTGGTGGGACGGCAGCGGGGTCTGTCTTTACTCGAAAACCCTGGAAGAGCACAGCTTCTGCTGGCCGGCGATATCGGCGGCGCGGATGCGTCTGGACCATTCGCAACTGATGGCTCTTCTTGCCGGGTTAGACTGGAAGAAGATCCGCCCGGCCAAGGTTAGGCGGCCGTTGTTGACAGGCTGAATCAGGCCTGCGGCAAGATGAATCAGGGTGTTGTAATTGTTGGGAAAGCGGCTGTTTTTGTGCTCTCCTTTCCCGCATGATTTTGCCTGCTCCCGATCTTCCGGACGACGTCGATACGCTGAAGGCGATGATCCTCGCGATGGCCAGCGAGCGGGCCGCAAACGAAGCTCAGCTTGCAGCAGCGACGGCGGAGGTCGCCCGGCTGACGGCCGTCGAGAGACAACGAGCGGATCGCCAACCTCACGTCGATCGTGAGGGTGCTGGAGCGCGCGCAATACGGCAAGCGTTCCGAACGGCTGCGCCTGTCAATCAATGACGAGCAGGCTTCCTTTGCCTTCGAAGAGGTCGAGACTGGCCTTTCGGCGATCCAGAGCGAACTCGACCACGCGGTCGATGACAAGCCGAAGCGTGCCCCGCGTCCGCGCAAGGGCTTTGCCGCTCATCTCGAACGCATCGAGGAAGTTGTCGAACCGGAAATCCCAGCCGACTGCGCAGGGCTGGAAAAGGTTCTGATCGGCGAGGATCGGTCCGAGCGGCTGGACGTCGTGCCGCCGAAGTTCCGGGTCATCGTGACGCGCCGTCCCAAATATGCCTTCCGGGATCGGGACGGCGTGGTCCAGGCACTGGCGCCGGCGCACATCATCGAAAGCGGCCTGCCGACAGAGCGCCTGCTTGCCCATATCGCGGTGTCGAAATACGCCGATGGCCTTCCGCTTTACCGGCAGGAGGCGATCTATCTGCGTGATGGCGTCGAACTCAGCCGATCGCTGATGGCGCAGTGGATGGGGCATCTGGGCTTCGAGCTGCAGATGCTTGCTGATTACATCCTGGAGCGCATCAAGGAGGGCGACAGGGTCTTTGCCGATGAGACGTCCTTGCCCACGCTTGCCCCCGGTTCCGGGAAGACCACGAAAGCCTGGCTATGGGCCTATGCGCGCGATTATGCGCACCCGGTGATTATGCGCAGCTCACCGGGATAGGGCCCTATAACGTCGGCTTCCCAGACTATTTCCAGTTGGCGAACTGCGCATAATTTTTAAAGGCTCAACAGGAACTGCATGAGCTGGTCTGGCGGCCGATATCGGCCTTGACTAGCCGTCATGGGCAACAGGCGGTTTAGCGTACGCTCCTTCATGGCGAGGTCCGCCTGAAGGTACATGTGCGTCGTGGCGGGGCTCTCATGACCCAGCCACAGGGCGATGACGCTGATGTCGATGCCGGACTGCAGGAGATGCATAGCCGTGGTATGGCGGATGGTGTGAGGCGAAATCGAGCGACGCGCGAGCTGCGGGTAACGTTCGGCGGCGGCCGAGACCGCAAGTTCGAGGCGCTGAGTGACGTTCGAACGAGCCATGCACCCTCCGCCCCGGTTCGGAAACAGGAAGTTCTCCTCGCCCGCGCTGTCCAACCGGCGCTTCCAGTTGCGGATCAGGTTGGCGGTCGTACGCCAGAGCGGTATACTGCGGTCTTTGCGCCCCTTGCCATGCAGGTGCGCGACCGCCGAGCCATCGACGACGACCTCACCGACGCGCAGACCGATGGCTTCCGACACGCGTGCGCCGGTGTTGTACATCATGCTGAACAGCGCGCGATCCCGCTCACCCGCCCAGGTCCGCGCATCCGGTGCGTCAAGGATCGCCTGCATCTCCTCGCGTGACAAAAATCCCAGGACTGGCCGGTCGAACCGTTTCATCGGAATGGCCAGCACCTGTTCGATGACGGGCAGCGCGGTCAGGTCGTAGTGGGCGGCATACTTAAGGAACGAGCGAAGCGCCGCCAAGCGGGCGTTGCGAGTACGGGCGCCGTTGCTTCGCTCCTTCTCCAAGTGGTCGAGGAAGCTCAGAATCAACTGCGCATCGAGGTCGGCCAGGGTCAGCCGGGTGGGCGCCTTTCCAATCGTCGCCTCGGCGAAGTAAAGCAACAATCGGAAGGTATCGCGGTAGGCGGCGATGGTGCGCGAACTGACGGCCCGCTGATTGCCTAGATGCTCGACGAAAAAGCGTTGAAGCAGGCTGGGGAAGGACGGTGTCAGCTTGGGATCAGTCATGACGATCCCCTTCAACCGTAGAGGCGAAGAGCTCGAACCGTTTGCCCGCGACCGCCATGAGTTCTGGGACGCCGGTCAGATACCAGTAGGTATCGGAGATCTTGGCGTGGCCGACATAGGTCGAGAGCGCCGCCATGGCGTTGTCGATATCGGCACCATGCTCGTGCCAGAGCTGGATACGGCGACAGATGAAGGTGTGGCGCAGGTCGTGAATGCGCACCTCGCCATGGCCGCCCCGCGCGGTCCACCCAAGGTTGGTGCGAAGCTTCTGGAAAACCTTGTTGATCCTCCGCTTCGCGATGAATCCACCCGCCGGAGACAGAAACAGCGGTGAGTCCTCGGTGAGCGCACCATGACGCGCCCGAACCGCCACATAGCGCCGTAGCTCGGCTACGACGGTGGCGTGTATGGGCACATGCCTCGACTTGCGGAACTTTGTGTTCCGAACCGTAAGGAAGGCTCCGTCGAGATCGACATCGCTGCAGCGCAGGTGGAGCGCTTCTGACCGGCGCAGACCCGTAGCGGCGATCAGCCCGAAGATCATGGCGTAGGTTGCCGGCCGCAATCCGCCCTCGGGGGCCAGGCGCGAAGCGGCGGCCACAAGGTCGCAGATCTCCTGCTCTGAATAGATGTGCGGTGCGAGGCGGCGGTGTGAACGACCAAAGGTCGCGGTCTGGGGGAACTCGGTGTCGGGATCGAGCCGGGCCAGATACCTCGCGAACGGGCGAAGGATCGCGAGGCGTCGGGCCCAGGAGAAGGGACTGGTCCGTTTGGCCCGGCCTTGCACCCAGTTCAGGACGATATCGTTAGTGAGCGGGCCACTATGGCCGCGTTCGTCGGCGAACAAGGCGAAGGAGGTGATTTGATGGCCCTCCATCCTAAGGGCGAAACTAAGAGCACGACGTTCGGACAAATAGTCCTTTGCCAGTGAGAGCATGGTGCGCGCGCCGGTCATTGCGCGCTCCCCGGCCAGGGCAAGGCCACGGCGGCAAGATTGGTCAGATCGACCTTTGCGTAGATGGCGGACGTGTCGAGGCTTCGGTGCCGCAAGATGTCCGCAATCTCCTTCATCGGCGCGCCAGTGCGCAGAAGTCGGCTGGCCATGCTGTGGCGGAGAATGTGGACGCCGGTCCGCGTCCATCCACATCTTCGGTAGCCGGCCAGCACCGCGCGTTTGACGCTCTTGGTCGTGATCGGTTCATCGTAGGGGGCAACGTGGCGAACAAATATGGCCCGACGTCGCGGGCCGCTCCTCGTGCAGATAGGCCGCAATCGCCGCTCCCGTCGCGGACGGCAGGGGCAGAGCATCGGCGCGTCGGCTCTTGGTGCCGACAAGCTTGATCGTGCCATCGGCCCAGTTGATGTCGTCAAGCCGCAGCTTGACGACTTCGCTGGATCGCAGGCCGAGATCGATCAGACACCGCACCATCGCATAAGCCCGCAGGCGCGATGGGAACGCCTGATCAAAGGAACTCAACAGTTCGTCGATCTCGGCGTCGGTCAGCACCTCAGGCAATGATGCCAGCCGCCAGTGTGCGACCCGGGGGATCGCGGCCTTCAGATCGCCCACCCGCTCGCCTGACATGCTGCGGAAGCGGAGATAGCAGCCAATGATGACGCCGTTCGCGGCGACGGTGGCGGGTCTTCGCCCCTGTTTGCCAAGAACGAAGCGGCGGATGGAAGTGGCGCTGACGGTCGCCATGGAGATCGGCTGCTCGCCGAAATGCTCGACAAGAAATCCTCCGACCACTCGGCAACGCTTCCGACGCGTGTTGTCCGCCAATCCCCAGACGTCGCGCATGTGGGTATCGAAGCGCGCCAGCTCCTGTTCGATGGCGGAATTGCGGGCCGGATACTGCAGTACCACGCCGCCAGCTTTGAGCACCTCGAGAAGATGGCCCAGCGCCGCCTGCAGCTCATGGCGCAAACGACGGACCGGGTCGGGGCAGGCGCACGCCGGCTGGTGTTCCGACAGAAAGCGCAAAACAGCGGCCTGGCCGATCGCTTCTAGGTCGTACCTTTCCTGAGTCAGCCAATGGGCGAAGTGGGCGACGCAGCACAGATAAGCGCGCTGCGTGCTCGGCGCATATCGCCTTCGCTGCAAGTGCTCACCGTACTGCGAAACGAAGGGCCGAAGAATACTGTCTTCCAACCAAGCGAGGGGCTGTGGCTGAAGGATGATCGTTTTTTGCATGTAGATCTCCTACCGAGTTGATTGCGCTCGGGAGGAAACATCATTATGCGCACCGCATAGCTTGGATGCCGGCCACCATCTTACTGATCTACTGAAGAAAACTGGCTGACTGTCCCGGTGAGCTGCGCATAATCACCGGGTGCGCATAATCGCGCATATAGGTCCAGATGCGCCCGGTCGCGCACTTGCCCTTCGCCAGGATGCGAATGGTGGTGTCGTCGCCATGAAGGCGCTCGGCCGCGAGCACATGGCGCTCGATCAGCTGGAAGAGCGGCATGACGGCGACGGTTCCGTGGCCGACCTGATCGGCCAGCGTCGACAGCGGCAGGTCGATCCCCTCGGCCTTGAAGCGCGCGCTCTGGCGGTTGAGTGGAGCATGCATGCCGAACTTGTCGAACAGGATTGTCGCCAGCAGTTGGGGACCGATGAAGCCGCGCGGCGTGGCATGGAACGGCGCCGGCGGCTGGGTGATCTTCTCGCAGTCGCGGCAAGTGAACTTTTCGCGCACCGTCTCGATCAGCTTGAACCGGCGCGGGATCTCCTCCAGCGTCTCGGTCACGTCCTCACCCAGTTTCGACAGCCGCGATCCGCCGCAGCAGGCGCAGGCAGTTGGAGGGTCGATGACGACGCGCTCGTGTTCGATGTCATCCGGCCATGGCTTGCGCACCGGTCGCTTGCGCGTGAACGGTCGGACCTTCTGCGTCTTCGCCGCCGCGGTCTGCGCGGCGAGCTCATCCTCGGTCGCCGAGGTCACGAGTTCTTCGAGCTCCAATTCCAACTGCTCGATCAGCCGCGCCGTGCGCTCGGAGCGCTGCCCGTACAGTTCGCGTTTCAGCTTCTCGATGCGCAGCTCGAGATGCGCAATCCGCGCCTCGTTGTCGGACAGCATGGCCTGCGCGTTGGCGGCTTCAGCCTGCCAGTTGGCAGCATCCGCGACCGCCACATCGCGTTCAGCCTGCAACGCCTCACGCTCAACCAGCAGCGCCACGTAGGCGCTGGCAAGATCCGAGGGGAGCTCAACCGGCTTCGAAGTCATGCGCCGATTGAATCACATTCCATTGTATTGTCAACTAAAAAATGCTACCCAACCCGAGTTGGACGCGACGTTTCCTGAGGGTTGCGCCAGTCTATCCCTGACAAGAGATAACTCAGCTGTGCAGGAGATACTTTCACAACTCCGCCCTCAACTGTCGGCCAGATGAAGCGGCCGCGCTCGAGTCTTTTTGTGAACAGGCATGATCCTTGGCCATCATGCCAGATGACCTTCAACAAATTTCCGCGTTTCCCCCTGAAGCAAAACAGGTTGCCCCCAAGGGGATTGTGTTTGAGGACCTCCTGCACCCGTAGCGCCAAGGATGGAAAGCCACATCTCATGTCGGTGTAGCCTGTGGCAAGCCACACACGCACGCCTTCTGTCGGGATCATCGCAGCATTTCCAGCCCCTGCAAGATCCGCATCAGGACACTTACGTCGACAGTGCGGTC
>SAQL01000079.1 GCA_004020645.1 Mesorhizobium sp.
TCGAGTAGCCGTTTCCAGCGTTTGATGTTGAGATTCATGGCCGCGTAGAACCCTTGGCACCACGGCCGCGGGTCGATGCCGCCGCTGGGCTTGGTGGTGAAGCGAGGCGCATAATCCTGCGGTCTGTCGAACAGCGTCTCGTTGATCCGGTTGTGGATCCTGGCGAGGCTGGCAAACACGGCGTGATCGGTTGCAGAGCCTTTGGCCAGGACGTCGCGCGGCAATCCCATGACCGGGCACATCCAGTCTTGCGGGTCTGCGAACCGCGGCCCGGTGACCGCCGCCGTTACGAAGCCATCCAGCGCCGAGACGGTCCGCACCAGCGGGCGGGGGTTGGCCTTGACGGTCATCCAGGCCTCGAGCGCCTCGTCCGACAGCGCCATGTCATCGATCGAGCTCATGCCGCCAAGGGGAGCGGCATCTCTTCGCGGCGCACCCAGTTCCATATGTGGACGTATATGGACCCCGCCCGATTGCAACAGGTCGGCTGGATCAGGATCGTTGGTCACAACTGCTGACGTATATCCGGCTTCCTGATGTGGCTGGACAACGTCTTTGCCGCGAGCCCCGATGGATTTTCGCGCGCTTCCACCTCATCGGCCCCTAGACATTGGCCGAAGCCAAGCCGGTCCACACACCAGGTTCGGGAAGCGACGGAATGACCGTTTCACCATCTCCTACCATTTTGCTGCAATTGCCGGGGTGAGACCTCCTTCTGTTGTTCCTTCGTTTGCCGCTTCGCCTCAAGCTGCTTTCACCGACGGTGCGGGCTCGTAGAATGTGTTGTCCGAGAGCATGGCCCACACGATCCTCGCATTCTTGTTGGCGAGCGCGACAGCCGCGACATTGGGATGCCGCCTTTGCCGCAGCTTACCGAGCCAGAGGCTTCGGGGATCCTGCTTGCCGCCTGCTTTACCGAGCGCAGCGCGAGCGCCATGGATCATCAATGTGCGCAGATAGCGATCGCCGCGTTTGCTGATACCGAATAGGCGGGCTCGCCCTCCACTGGATCGTTGTTTCGGCACCAGGCCGAGCCAAGCCGCGAACTGACGGCCGTTCTTGAAGCAGGTTCTATTGCCCACGGCAGCGATCAAGGCGGTTGCCGTTACGGGGCCGATGCCTTCGATCTTTCCAAGCCGCTGGCACTGCTCGCTGGTGCGGAAGATCTCTCGTATCCGCCGGTCATAGGTTGCAATGCGATCATCGAGTTCGGCCATTTCCGCCCGCAACTCCCTCATGAGCGAACGGACCATGTCGCTGAGGCCGTCATCGTCGTTCCCGACGATGACGGCAAGGCTGCGTCGCAGCTGCGAGATGTCACGAGCAATGACAATCCCATGCTCGGAAAGGAGGCCACGAATCTGATTGACGAGTCTGACCCGGTCGGCGACCAGACGCCGACGAATGCGATGAACGGCCTGGATTGCCAGCTGATCAGTCGACTTCGGCGGCACAAAGCGCATTGATGGCCGGTCGACCGCCTCGCAGATGGCTTCCGCATCGTTCCGGTCGTTCTTGTTCGACTTGACGTATGGTGTCACGAACTGAGGGCTGATCAGCCGAACCTCATGGCCGAGATCGGAAAGCACCCTTGCCCAATAATGCGCTCCGTTCGAGGCTTCCATGCCGACCAGACATCGCGGCAGATTGGCGAAGAAGCGGGCTACCGCGTCGCGACGCAGCGTCTTTCGCACGACGACTTTTCCGTGGCTGTCGACGCCATGAACCTCGAAGACATACTTCGCAAGATCCAGACCTATTCGAACGACCTGCATGACATCCTCCTTCGTTGCAGTTGGCGTTCGAGATTTCACCGCGCCTAGAGGGCGGGGTCCATACCATTGGCTCCCACTTGCAAGTGATTTTTGCGGATATTTTTGATCGGATCGCTTGCTTCCATATGTGCGGCCTTTGTGTGTGGTCGCACATGACCACTGGCCAAGATGGTTTCCGCAACGCATGTTCCTAACACGGCAACGGCCTTGAGTGGCCATTGGAACTGACGGAGTGTCACGCGTCTTGGATCGATCGATCGCACCATCTGCTCTTCTCTTGCAAGTTCACATCAGCTCAACATGGTAGCGTTCTATTCTGCTCACCGTGATGGCCAATTCCTATGTTGCTTGCGTGTGCTCCTCTCGCCGCCGATACGCCTCGCCGCTCACCATGAGCTTCCAGGCGACACGGGCAATCTTGTTGGCGAGCGCCACCGCAACCAGCTTCGGTTTCTTCCTTTGCAGTAGTTCGGTGAGCCATCGGGAAGCATGCCTGCTTCGACCTGCTCTGACGTGCTGAAGAAGAGCAGTCGCACCAACCACCAATATGCTCCTGAGCATTTCGTCGCCAGCACGTGTAATCACCCCCAATCTGACCTTGCCTGCGGTCGAATGGTCTTTGGGCGTGAGTCCTATCCAAGCGGCAAAATCGCGACCCGACTTGAACGTTCGGGGATCTGGGGTCTTCATCATCAAAAGCGATGCGCCGACCGGCCCGACACCCGGAATTTCGGCCAGGCGCCTGCTGCATTCATCGGAGCGATGCAACGCGGTCAGTTTTTCTTCGACGGCTTTCGTTTCGGCAAGCAAGTCTCGATACTCAACGCCATGCATGGCAAAAAGCTCGCGGGCCAATTCAGGCAGGGATTGATCGGCCGCGATCCGCTCCAGCAACGGTTCGATGCGGCACATGCCGGTGGCTGCCACGATGCCGAACTCGATGGCAAACCCGCGTATGGCATTGGCGAGCTGCGTTCGATTGCGAATGAGTCTCTCTCGCAAACCGACCAGCATCAAAGCCGCCTGCTGGTCAGCAGTCTTCACCGGCACGAACCGCATGGTAGGTCGGCTCATCGCCTCACACAAAGCCTCCGCGTCCGCCGCGTCGTTCTTGCCGCGTTTTACATAGGGCTTCGCCAACTGAGGCGCGATCAATTTCACCTCATGACCGAACGAACTTAACAACCTCGCCCAATGATGAGAGCCTCCGCAGGCTTCGAGTGCGATAGTGGTCGGTGGCGCTTTCTCGAAGAATTTCACCATCTCCCTACGCGAAAGCTTTTTGCGAAGGACTGGTTGCTCGACTGCGTTCACGCCATGCAATTGGAAAACGCTCTTTGACGTATCAATGCCAATTCTGATAATCTTTTCCACGGACGGTCTCCCTCGATTGAGCTTTCAACGAACTCATTCTGGCACATTCCGATGCCGTTGGGAGCCGTCCACCCCAACATGGCATCAGCTCGTCCCAGCGCGAGGCTGGCCAGTCGTTCTGGATGCGCTCGGTGACATCGGCCATGTAGGCTTCGGCATCGACGCCACAGAGCTTGCAGGTCTCGATGATGCTGAGCACGACCGCTGACCGCTCTGCCGCGGCGAAGCTCCCCGAGAAAAGCCAATTGCGCCTGCCGACCGTAAATCCACGAATGGCGCGCTCCGCGATCAGGTTGTCGGGCTCGAGCTGGCCGTCGTAGAGGAAGCGGTTGAATGCGCGCCATCGCTTGGCGCCGTAGGCGAAGGCCTTGGCGATATCGGCATGGCGCGACAGACCCTTGCCCTGGCGCATGAGCTGTCGTCGCAGCGCCCGGACCAGTGGTCGGGTCCGCCTTCGTCGTGCGGCCAATCGCTCGGCGGGCGGGAGCCCCCGTATCTCTTCCTCGATCCGGTAGATCGCCTGGATACCGGCCATCGCCGTCGTGCTGAGCTCGGTCGGCTGGCTGTCGTGAACGTCGAATATCTTGCGACGCAGATGGGCCAGGCAGGCAGCTTCTCGAATGGCGCCGCCCTTGTAGATCTGGTTGTAGCCGCTGATATGTTCTGGCGAACATATTGGGGGTTATGTTGCGGCCAGCCATATGTGGTCTTGCTGGCGTATCCCTTTGTCAACTGAGTATTTGGACCCGATTGACGCAACATAAATCGCGAGTTGGGCTGCCGGACCTTTTCTCGTTTGGAGGTCGCCATGGATCACCCTTCCTTTCCCGACAAAGCCGCTGATGCCCTATTTCTGGAAGTGCCATTCGCTGACGAGCGGAACCGCTATCTGCACCACTGCGCCGCACTCGGAGCGAGACCCGAGGTTCTGAGGGTTAAGCGCCACGAACTCCTGTGGATCGCCCGACATCTCGGTCCGGAGGCCGCAGCCGGCGTCGGCATGGCGGAGTTGTTGCCGATCGCGCAAGCTCGGCAGAATCTTCGGGGTGCGGCTACCGCCGCACGTCGGGTCATCGATATCGGGCGTCCCTGGCTGAAGTTCCTTGGCTGGTGGCGTGAGCCCACTGTCATATTGTCGTATCAGGCGCAACTCGACCGGTATGTTGCCTGGATGCGCGACGAACGCGGATTGACATCGTCAACTGTGGAGCAATGGGGGCGCATAGCCGGCAGATTCTTGCTGTGGTGCGAACAGTCGGACCACCAGCTCAAGGATTTGAAGGCAGAAGACATCGACAACTATATAGCGACCCAAGGGGCCGGACGCTGGGGTCGTGTCTCGATTGCACACACCGTCTCTGCCTTGCGCGGATTTCTTCGATATGCGGCAAAGGAGGCTTGGTGCTCAGACCGCCTGGCGACGTCAATGTCGCGGCCTCGGCTTTATCAGCAAGAATCTCTGCCATATGCCCCCGATTGGTCCGACGTCCAAAAGATGTTGGCTGATGTCGATACCGACCGGCCCCGTGACATCCGAGACCGCGCGATCCTAATGTTGCTGGCGGTGTATGGTATGCGGCGTGGCGAAGTAGTCGCATTGCGGCTCGACCAAATCGACTGGGCGGGGCGAACGCTTCGGCTGTTCCGCTTAAAGCGCCGACAAGCCCAGATCTATCCACTGGTGCCTTCTGTTGCTGAAGCATTGGCACGCTACGTGGATACGGTTCGCCCGCCGTCGTCGTGTCAAGAAGTTTTCCTTCGGATGAAGGCGCCTCGACAGCCCTTGGAAGCTACCAGCATTTATAGCGTCGCCAATCGGCGATTTGTCGCGCTCGGTATTCAAGCGGCGCATCGCGGCGGGCACGCGTTGCGCCATGCCTGTGCAGTTCGCTTGCTCGCCGAGGGGCTGACCATCAAAAAGATCGGCGACCATCTTGGACACCGCAGCACTGCGGCAACAAGTGTCTACGCAAAGCTGAACATGGCAGCTCTTCGCGAAGTCGGCGCCTTCGATTTGGGAGACGTCCTATGAAGCTGATCGACGTCATCGATGCCTACCTAGCCCGGCAACGATCACTGGGCATGCGCTTCGAGTCTGCCGGACGCTTGCTCCATCGCTTCGGGCGAGCAGTCGGCGATCGACTGATCCGCGAGGTAACCCCAGAATCGGTCCTAGATTTCCTCAATGGAGACAAGGGGCCGACGGCAACGTGGGCACTTAAACACAGTGTGCTGAGTGGCCTGTTTAGGTTCGCAATAAGCCGTGGATATGTGGATCGCTCGCCTCTGCCGACAGTTCTGCCGCTCCTGCCGCCGCCGCAAACGCCGTACGTATATTCGACCGAGGAAGTGCGCCGATTACTGGAGGCAACGTCGACTTTGCGAACGGGCTACAGCCAGCATGTACCCGCGATGTACCGTACAATGATTCTGCTCCTCTACGGAACCGGCATGCGGATCGGCGAGGCCCTGCGCTTGACCTTGCAGGATGTCGACCTAGTCGAGGAGGTCATCACCATCCACTGCACCAAATTCTTCAAGACTCGCCTGGTTCCAATTGGACCGAAGCTGTCTGGAGAGCTGGCCGCGCATCTCGATCGTCGTGGCTTGCTACCAATGCCGCAGGGGAGAGCGGCACCGCTGTTCGCGTCGCGCGGCATTCGAGGATGGACTTATCAGAGTGTCGTCACCATGTTCCAACATGTCCGCCGGGCCGCCGGTATCGAACGCCCGATCGGCGAACCGCGTCCACCACGTATCCATGATCTTCGCCACACAGCGGCCGTCCACCGTGTCGTCGCATGGTATCATTCCGGCCAGGACGTTCAACGATTGCTTCCGCAACTTGCAACCTTCCTTGGTCACATCGACATCCGATCGACGCAACGTTATCTGCAAATGACGCCGGAACTCCTGGAGGCGGCCAGCCAACGCTTCGCCCAGTATGCGATGGAGGGCAGCCATGAAGAATGAGATGTTCCTCGGACCATGGGTGCGGCGGTTCCTCCTCGAACACCTGGTGGCGGAACGGAACCTGTCCCGAAACACTCAGGCCAGCTACCGCGACACCCTAATGCTCTTGCTTCCGTTCGCCAGCAATCACGCGGCGCGCGCGATCGATCGAATGTCGGTTGAGGATCTGACACCGTCCATCATTCGTCAGTTCCTTGATCACTTGGAACGCGATCGAAAGTGCAGCGGGGTCACTCGAAACCAGAGGCTGGCAACCATACGCTCATTGGCAAGGTTCATTGGCATGCGCTCGCCGGTCCACATCGCGTGGTCCGGCGAAGTACGAGCGATGCCGTTCAAGAAGACCGCCAAGGCCATGATCGGATATCTTGAGAAGCCGGAGATGGACGCGCTCTTGGCACAACCGGACCGTCGTACGCCTCTCGGCAATCGCGATTACGCTTTGCTTCTGTTCTTGTACAACAGCGGTGCCCGTGCCGATGAAGCGGCGAAGTTGATCGTCGACAATCTGCAGCTGGGCCGGCAATCATCGGTGCGACTACACGGCAAGGGCAACAAGTTCCGAGCATGTCCGTTGTGGCCAGCCACTGCAACGACACTGTCGAGGCTCGTCGAGGGACGTGGCAAACGCGATCCGGTCTTTTTGAACCGGCTTAACATGCCGTTGACGCGGTTCGGGATCCACGGAGTCGTGACCCACTACGCCAAACTGGCGAGCAAAAGAGTGCCGTCGATAGAAACAAAGCGTGTTAGTCCCCACACGATCCGGCATACAACTGCAGTCCACCTGCTGCGCGCTGGCGTCGATATCAATACAATCCGTGCTTGGCTTGGCCATGTGTCTCTCGACACGACGCATATTTACGCTGAAGTCGATATGGAAATGAAGGCGAAGGCGCTTGCTCGGGTCGACATCTCTGACCAACAAGCCACTGTCCCTCAGCGCTCGCTGCCATCCCTGATGGCTTTCCTGAAGGCTCTATAGCGGACGCTGAGTTGAAACTTATGTTGCGGTTAAGGCCGGGGGAATGAACCTTTCTCCGGCCACCGTTACATATGGCTGGCCGCAACATAACCGGTGAACCCATCGGCCTGCAGCGTGCCGGCAAATCCGGCGAGCTCGGTCATCACGCTCTCGCCGGCGCGGCCCATGGTGGCGCGATACCAGGCGATCGGCGGCTGCTGTGAACCCGAGTTGCGGTCGTCGGCGACGTAAACCCAGAGCGCACCCTTGTGCGTCGTACCGGTGCTGGGCGCTAGGATCGGAAGCCGCGTGTCGTCGGTGTGAATCTTGGTGCGGGTACGGCCGATCTCACGGATGCGACTGTAGATCGGATCGAGCAAGGCGGCGGCGTAGCCGGCGCTGCGCGCAAGCGTGGATCGTTCGATATCGACGCCCTTGGCGGCCATCATCTGGACCTGACGGTAGAAGGGCAAATGATAACCCCACTTCGCCATCATGATATGGGCGAGCGCGGCATAGCTGAGCTTGCCGCGTGCAATGGCCTTAATCGGTGCCGGCGCCTGAATGATTTTATCGCAGGTCCGGCAGCTGTACTTGGGTCGAACGGTCTCGATCACCTGCCAGGCCTGGGCGACCAGGTCGAGCATCTCCTCGCTATCTTCGCCCATGGCGCGCAGATCGCCGCCGCAGCCCGGGCAGCATGCGCAAGTCGGCTCGCGAACCTCCCGCTTGCGCGGCAGGTTCGGATTGAGCTTGCGCACCGGCAACAGACCTTGTCGGTGTCGGCGACGATGGGCAGCTCGATATCGGGCACGCTGGTGGCGAAATCGGTCTCGATATCTTCGAGTTCGAGCAGCATCTGCCCCAGCTTCTCGGACGAGCGGCCGAAGACTTTGCGGTTGAAGCGATCGATCCGCAGCTGCAGGCGCTGGATGCGAAGTGCGGCCTCGGCGCGCTCTCTTCGCAGCTGCTCATCGCGTTCGGCGATGGTGATGTCACGGGCAGCAACGGCTGCTTCCAGAAGCGCGATCCGGGCGAGGAAATCAGCGGTTGAGAGAGCTTGTTCCGACACCCAAATTACATACCCGAAAGACCTCGTCTACGGAAGCAAAATCGACACAAAATCAATGAGAAACGACCGAATTTAGCCGGCCAGACGCGGCCGATAAGTCTTGCTCGGCCGGCGCCAGTCGATCCCCTCCAGAAGCAGCGAAAGCTGTGCCTTGCTGAGCGAAACGGCGACCTGATCCTTGGTGGCGGGCCAGGCAAAACAGCCATCGGAAAGCCGCTTCGTGAATAGGCAGAACCCCTGGTCGTGCGCCAAAATTTTTATGATATGACCCTTGCGTCCACGGAAGCAGAAGATCGCGCCAGTGTGCGGATTGAGCGCGAGCACCTGTTGCACCATGCGCGCCAGGCTATTGATCCCGCGGCGCATATCGGTCGCGCCGCAGCATAGGAAAATCTGGTCGGTCGGCACCACCGTGATCACCTGCTCAACTCCGCCAGGACGATGCGCAGCGCTGTCGGATCGACGATCCCGTCTATCCGCAATCGCGCGCCGCTCGGAAAGGCCACGACGATCCTGCCGGCCGGGTCCGGGCAATCGGGGACGGCGCGGTCGACCTCAGGCAGATCATTCACCTCGATCCGCGCGAAGGTCGCCATCGCCTGGTCGACATCGAGCTCGCCGCCGGCCATCTGCTTGCGCCACGCATAGAGCTGCGACGGAGCCACGCCGAACGCTTGCGCGACCTCGGTCACCGACGACCCCGCCGCGCTCGCAAGGTCGACCAACGCGCGCTTCTCGGCGCAACTCCACAGCCTCCGTTGCCGCGCGCGGCCGGGCATCGCTGCACCATCTTCAGCCGCCGCGGCGCCGCTGTCCTCGGCGACCACATCGCCCTCTGCATGTTCCAATGTCATGGCGCGAAAGCTCCATGTTCATCGGCCTATTGCAAGGTGCCTTGGTGCACCGCTTACGCATTTCCAGCCCCTGCAAGATCCGCATCAGGACACTTACGTCGACAGTGCGGTC
>SAQL01000007.1 GCA_004020645.1 Mesorhizobium sp.
CGAGGGGGTCAGTTCTTCATTTCGTCAGGGGGTCAGTTTCTCAATTCGGCCGACACTAGCCTCAGAAACAGCCACCACCAAGCGCTACGGTATCTGCCGGCTTCCACACTGGCCAAATGCCGCAAGCCACTGTACGGCCTTTTCTCGGGTCACCAAGCTGGCTCGCCGTGGCCGGTCAATTGTTCTGTTGCATGGTGTACAGGTTTTCCCTTGAGACCTGTGATGCATGGTCTAGACCGTTGAGTGGATGCCGCCTGGTCCGGACCGACTCGTCCCGCCGACGCCGATGACTGCGACGCGGGAAAACAGGTCCTATAAGCGCGCGAATGCGGTTTGCCTGGGCATTGCCGGCTAACGTGACGTTCCAAGCTGCATGGCCCGTTGTCGGCTTGTGAAGGCTGATTAGCACTGAATCCAAATTAGGATTGGTGGGTAGGAAAAAGGACGTTCGTACTGCCAGGACGGTGAAAAGCACCAAAATGGCGGGGATCACCGGTCTGAGTTTCTTAGTTGGCTTAGAAGACCCGTAATGACGGGGTACTGCGGTCTTCACAGGAGAAGTTTTTTCTCAAGGGAAACCCGTTTCTCCACAATTCCAGGCTTAGGAACCACTCATGTTTTCAATGGCATGTGTCGTGAGTGTCTAGGGTATGTATATTAATCACCTGCGCTTGTTATGAACCCATCGCGGTGGTGAGGTGACTTCGTCCCACATGATCGGGGTTATTCGACCCCGTATTTTCTTGAAGGCGTCATAAATATCCTGGATGCGTGCGCCTGCTAAGCTGCCCAGTGCCGGAGAACGGGACTCATTCTGGATTATCACAGCGAATATGCGTTCGAGCATGCGACGCACTTCTGGCAAGCTCTTTCCTGCGAACCGCTTATTGGTCTTCTTGAGCTCCCTAGCGCGCGACTCCACAAAGCGGCCAAATCCAGCGTCGTCCATGAAAGCCAGACGAGTCTGCTCCTCAAGAAGAGTCATCGCGTTGATCCCTGAGGCGAGGTGTCTCATCTTGTTCAGGCCGAGCCTCCGACAAGTTCCAACCGAAAAGAAACGCAGTTCCAAATGAGCGCATGGGCCGAGACCAGTTTTCGACGGCCGGTCTGGATATAAGGCGACGTTGCGTGTCGTCTTGTCGATGCTCGAATAGACCGTGGCGCCGACAGAGTTCGTACGCCTTGCTCCATGCCATTTCAGTAGAAAACAGGTCTCTACGAAAGAGCCTACCACCTCGGCGTCCGGCCGAGAGGCAGTGACGAAGTCGATTGCGATATCTACTCTGGAAACCGAGAATATTGGATGATCGGTTTTCTTCCCGTAGCGGTAGTAGCTATGCCGCCGGAGGCAATGAAGCACTTCGGCCGTAGGCTGCATCAAGACCCAAACGCTTCCCCCTCGCATTCTCGGAGGCAACTTCTGGGCGTTGCTCCGGCGCCGAGGGAACGGGGCAGAGCCGTTCAGGCGCGTAAGCTTGTGATAGAGATAGCCTGGAAGTTTGGGGTGAAAGACAATCTCCAACTGGTCGACGTAGGCTACGGTGTCGAGGATCAGATCTACTGCGGAAAGCGCCCTGAGCAAAGATAACGAGATAGGTGCTGCCATGGCGCTTACCTCAAGCCGCTTCTGTCAAGCTGCACACGAAAACGCTTGTTCTTGGTGTTCGATGCCGGCGCCGGCACCGGCGCATTTACGTGCTTCTGGCGGCTCGCCATTTTCTCCTCAATCACGGCCAGCACTTCCGCCTCGATCCACCACGTATGGCCATCTATCCTGATCGGTTCCGGCAAGGTGCGGCGCTTCGCGTAGCGCCAAATGGTCGCTACTGAGACGTGCATCATCACTGCGACTTCCTTGACACTCAGAAATTTCGTGACATGGGCCGTCATCGACGCAACCTCATAGCTGCGGTTTCTCAAACCATCATGTGTATGGTATTTTGTTCGTTGTAATTCTAAGAAAATCTGTTGGTCATCACCGAATTTTCACGGCTATCCAAGTTATTCTCTATATGTCTTATATAGCGCATAAGTCTCAGCGTGAGAAGTATGGGTTTTATAGTTGTGATCGAAATGGGGCAGTAGAGAGCTATATAGACGAACGTTTTTGTAACTGAAGAAAAGCCAAAGATTTTTCAGAAGGTTAGAACGATTGTGTGCCTTTGTCACAGATTGTTGCAGGCCGACACAAAGGCCCTCATCTGGGCGTCAGGCGGGATGGACGCCTTCCGGGCCGACCTTTCGCGCAGCTAAAGTCTCACCCGAGCACGATAGTTTTTGCCAACGTGGCTTGTGACATGGATAGCCCAGCGATCCAGCAACTCACGCCTTTGATCCAAATAATCAGTGCGGCGGTAGGACCTTTCAACGCTTGAGCCGATCGTATGGCCAAGCATGGTTTCGGCTACTTCGTGCCGGGCGTCGGTCGCTTCCGCCAACCAATCCCGCAATGATGATCTGAACCCGTGCGGCCTGTATTCCAGCTTGGCACGTTTCATGTGTTGACTCATGGCCATATCGCTAATGACGCCCTTCTTCGGATTGGCGAAAAAGTAGCCGTCGCGCTCAAACTCCTGGGCCCTCTCAATCACGGCCAGCGCTTCCACTGACAATGGCACTCTGAATTCCGTCGTGGCGTCCCGACGCCCCTTCATCGCCTCAGCCGGGACCGTCCAGACGTCACCTTCAATCTGGTCCTGGTGAATATGCCTGATAGGCGCTGACCTCACTCCCGTGAGGATTAGCAAGCGCAAGGCCAAATGCGTGATGTTGTCATCCTTAAGCGTCGCGTAAAACGCCGGCAGATGCGACCAAGGCATGGCGGGAATATTTTCGGCTTTGTGCCTCTGCCTGCCCAGCAAGGCCCTTGCCTTATCCGTGGCCTGCAGGTCCACTTCCAGGCCCAGGGCAGCGGCGTATTTTAGACATATGCTCAGCCGGTTCATTGCCTTGCGCGCGGTGTCGGCCTTGGCATGCCAAATGGGTGCTAGCGTGTCGCGTATGTCCCGCTGGTTTATTTCCCCGACCGGCACTTTTCCAAGTTTGGGCAGCACATGCAGTTTCAGCGGCGTGTACCATCGACCAGCTTTCCCGTCCCCTTTCAGTTCTGCTTTGCGCGATTCAAAGGCATCTTTGGCGATGTCGGCCAAAACGTGCAGGTTGCGCGCGGCTTCCCGTTTTTCCCGGTCGCGTACCTTGATGGGATCTTTTCCAGCCCGCGACACTGCCCGCCATTTGTCGGCGCCATCGCGCGCTTCCTTGAGACTGACTTCCGTGATGGAGCCAAGGCCCATTTCCCGCCGCCTGCCGTGTATGGTGTAGCGCAGGAACCATTGGCCTCCGCCGTCATCGCGTCTGAGCAGCCACAATCCACCTCCGTCGGCGTGTTTTCCGGGCGCTAGCTTCTTGACGGCAATGGCACTTAGTCGGTTGAGGGCACGCATCGCATCCACCTCTCCAAAATTCCCAAATTTCACCTATCACAAACCACCGTAAAATCCACCTATTCATCTATGATAGGTTGCAGTTGATTGCGACAGTGTGAGACATGAGAATCGGCTAAGTGTCTGCGCTATATAGAAATATGATATGCCGTGATACACGCTGGAGTCGTATAAAAATGCCCCTAAGCGGCACCAAATTTTCCAAGGGGTTGCAGGCCCAAAGTCGACCGGGCAAAGCCTCAAAATTCGGATCAGGGCACATTTCGGGACACAAACCGAGCGTCGGTGGTGCGTGGGCGGCCAATGGGAGGTCTCGAACGTTCGCAACTGCCTTACATCGAAAAGTAGAACGGGCCTGCCACTCTAGCTTCGCGTCCCCCCAGTTCCGCACTGCAGTCGGACTTGATGTTCGAATTGCCACTCATCTTGATCGTGTCGGCAACGATGCGGAGGCAGGTGCTGCTAGTTCCGTTGTTACCATTGTAGGTCAGGTCGCCATAGGGGAAGTATAGGACGCCGTTCAGATCAGTGGCGCCATTCCCATTGAACAGGTGGGACGATGTGTTCGCTCGTGCCGAGATCATCAGCATGCCGGCATAGTCGCCTGTCTGCGGCGCGCTCAATGACAACGAGCCGTTGCCGTTCACTGTTATGCCGCCATCAGCCATGAAGATGGTCACGCCGGCGCCGGTCACTGTGCCTTTGACGGAAAGAGAGCCTTCGACATAATAGAGGCCCGGCTCCAGGGTTTTGTCGCCGCTCAGATCGAGATTTCGATACCGCCCTGGACTGACCGTCAAGTCGCCAGCTTTCGGATTAGGATACAAGATTGGTGGTACCGGTTCCACCAGGTTACCCCATGGGTCAGGCAGTCGCCACGCATTGACGCGATTTTGCTCACAATCGGTGATCAGTCCGCTGGTCGCCACTATTCCGCCAGATGATTGAATGCAATCCGCCTCAAGGGACGCGTCGCCGCCAACATAGATGGAATCCGGAGCCGACGAATTGGAAGCGATAACGCAGCCATCCATGATGACTGTGGTGCTCCCGGCCGCCTCGAAGGCACGCGGCGCGGCCCGGTTGAGGGCATAGACGCACGCAGTATCACCATTGTTGGACGTAATGCGGGACCGGACGAGAATGTTGGTCGATGACGGTCCATCGCCGCCGATTGAGCGCGGAATGAGATAGATGTAGTTGAGGCTGGATTCGGTCCTGAGGCTCTGGCTTCCGTCGTCTTCCGTCGCCAGAACGTGATAGACAAGCGAGGGTATGTTATCCGCGCTTGCATCGACCGATGCCAAGTTGGCTTTAAGTAGCTTGTCGCCAAGCGCCTGTAGCTCACCGTCGCTCAGGCCCGAGTTGACCTTAACGGCGATCTCCATGCCTGCTGCATCGAGAGCCGATTGAAGCCTACTCCGCTCGCGGTTCATGTTCGCGAGATCGACCGCGGCGCCGACTGCTGCAATCATAGGAAGCAGCATGACAACGAGACCGATCGCAAAGTTACCGCGGCTGTCTCGAAAGAACCGTTTCACAAGCAGAATTTGGTGCATCATGCCGGCAAAATGCATCCCTGCGGCAAAGAAGTTGTTTCATTGATCACTAAACTCTTAAGTAGGACGGAATTCGTCCTCACAGAAAAGCTGCCAGACGGTCAAACCGCTGTCCGGATGGAGGATGCCGCCATTCCGTGGCCGCGAATGCAGAGCGCTCTCAGTTTAGAAGGGCAAGTTCTGGCGCTGAACAACATGCCAGATCCGTTCTGCGCCACCATTTCGCTCCAGAACCGATCTAGCCAAGCTTTCTACAATTTTTCACGGTGGACCCGCGGCGGTCTGTAAGCCAACTGCAATTCGTTGGATCCGGCGACGGTTCGAACGCTGCTACGGCTTGTTCATCAGTGCGAGGTTGGCATCGACCACCGAGGTATCGGTCATTCCTGCCTTGGCCTCCAGAAGCAATTCGCGGGCTTTTTTCTTGTTGCCGCGCAACAATTGCGAATACCCCATATTGTTGACGATGTGGGCCCGGCGGCCGGCAACCACAACAAGCTGATCGTAAGCGCGGTCGGCAAAATCGAAGCGGCCGAGCTGGTCGTAGGAGGCGGCAAGTCCCAGCCATGCCTCGGCATTGTCGGACCGAAGTTCCACCGCCTTGCGGAAGTGCTTTTCTGCCAACCCATAATTGGCTTCGCGGAACTGCGTCTTGCCAGATACGAGATCAGTCCTGCTGATGTCGGTCGTCGCCGGAGCGATCGACGTGGTCTCGGTGACGTCGACGCTGCTCGTCGTGCATCCCGTCGCAATCGTCACGACTGCGACCGCAGCCAACGCGGCGAATTTCGATTGCCCCATAATCTGCCCCATCCGGCCGCTTGGCGGGCCGTCTCATCAAGCACCATAGCGGGTTCGGCTTAAGCTTCGGTGGCGGGTTTCGAGCAAATATTAGGAAAGCCGAACATATTGGATTAACTATCGACTGGAGCGGATCAGTCGCCTGCCGTCATTTTCACGATGATCGGGATGATGGCGATCATCAGCACGACTGGCAGGATGCAGACCGTAACCGGCACCGACATCTTTGCCGGCAGCGCGTGCGCCTTTTCCTCAGCTATCGACATGCGCTTGTGACGCATTTCGTCCGAATAAACCCGAAGCGCGCCCGAAAGGCTGGTGCCAAGCTCCTTCGATTGCTGAAGCAGCGTGGCGAAGGAGCGTACCTCGTCGAGGCTCAGGCGATCAGCCAACGATTTCAGCGCATCGTCAAGGCTGCGCCCCGCCCTGAGTTCGAGCGAGACAAGCTGAAGGTTCTGGCTGAGCGAGGGATAAGTGATAAAGAGCTCTTTCGACACCCGCTCGATCCCGGCCTCCATGCTCATGCCGGCGTCCGCGCAGACGATCATCAGGTCCATGAAATCGGGAAAGCCATTGCGGTATTCCCGCATTTTCGTACGGACCTGCGAGGTCAATACAAGACCCGGCAGAAAATAACCGGCGCCACCGGACATGATGATAAAAGTCCAGCGGCTCGGAACTGCCGATTCACCGCCAAACCAGCGGACGAACAGAAACGCAACAACGGCTCCAGCCAGGAAGCCGACAAAGCGGATGACAAAAAACCTGCCGACCGCGCCTGGATCCATGTGACCAGCCTGGATGAGTTTCATCCGCAGCCGCGCAACGTTTTCCGGATCGCTTTTGGCGTAGAATTCATGGGCGGTTTTCATCGCCTTGTCGCGGACGGCGCTGGCGTTCCGTTTCGGTGCGGCGGTCGGCCTGGGTGCCTCCGCAACCTCGGAGACTTCGACCTTGAGCCGGCGCTTCAAGTCGCCGCGTCCTCTACGCGCGGTACTCCACTGCCAGAGGATCGCTCCTCCTCCCACGGCGAGCAGTAAAAGCGCCACCGGCGCCAGCGACGTCGGGCGAAGGGAGGCAAGGAGGCCGATCAGGGTTTCCATGTCAGAATTTGAAGTTCGACATCTTGAACATCATGGCGTTGCCCAGCATTAGCCATAAGATCGAACCGCCCAACAGATACCAAGTCATCGGCTCGCCCCAGACGCTCTCGTAGAATTGCGGCATCATGACCATGATGCCGACCATCAGCAGCGCCGGTACGGCGGTCAGGATGTAGGCCGACATGCGGCCCTCGGTCGAGATTGCTCGCACCTTGCGCCGCAGCTTTCCGCGCTCGCGGATGACCGACGACAGACCATCCAGGATTTCGCGCAGATTGCCGCCTGAGCTGCTCTGGATCGACACAGCGGTGACGAACAGCGGCAGGTCTTCGTGTCCGACGCGCTCGAACAGCGAATGCAGCGCGGAAACCAGGTCGGAGCCATAGGTGACTTCGTCGGCGATCACGCCGAATTCGGTGCCGATCGGATCGGCCATTTCACGCGCCACCATCGAGATCGCCACCGGAACCGGATGCCCTGCCTTGAGGCTTCGCGTGATGAGTTCCAGAGCTTCTGGAAGCTGCATTCCGAACATCTTGTGCCGCCGCTTGCGCAGGAACCGCAGGGTCATGATCGGAAAGACCAAACACATGACCGGAAGCACTGCCAGTGCAATGATCAGCGGCAGGCCGTAGGAAAAGGCAAACAGGCAGATGCCAAGCGCCAGACCCGACGTGATCAGCAGAAATTTCGGCAGTGGCAGGACCATGCCGGACTGGATCCGCAGCTCCCGAATCCGGTCGAGTAAAAGCATCGAAGCACCGCCTTCCATCCCACGCTCTTTGCGCAGTTGGATCAGCACCTGCTCTTGGCTGAGCTTTTTCTCCTGCAGCTTCATTCGCCGATTGATCGCCATGCGGCGCTCCCGGTGCCCGGCGTAAAGCAGGTAAAACGCTTCGGCGATCATGATGCCGGTCAGACCGGCGCCGGCATAAATCACATAGATGGCGCTGAATCCCTCGAGCATTGATTATTCCTGCTGTCTGCCAGGCTCGAAATATCGCCCAGGAAATTCGATGCCCATCGCCTTCAGGTCTTCGAGGAAGCGCGGGCGCAGGCCCGTCGCCTCGAAGTGGCCAAGGATCGTCCCGTCCGCCTCCATGCCGGTGCGCACGAAGCGAAATATCTCCTGCATCTGGATCACGTCGCCTTCCATCCCGGTCACTTCGGCGACGCTCGTGACCTTGCGCTTGCCGTCGGAAAGCCGGGTAAGCTGCACGACGATATCGAGCGCGCTTGCGATCTGGCTGCGGATCGACTGCACGGTCATCGGCATTCCGGTCATGCCGAGCATCTGTTCGAGACGGGAAATCGCGTCGCGCGGCGTATTGGCATGAATGGTCGCCATCGAGCCTTCGTGGCCGGTGTTCATCGCCTGAAGCATGTCGAAGGCTTCCTCGCCGCGGCACTCGCCGAGGATGACGCGGTCCGGCCGCATGCGCAGCGCGTTTTTGACCAGATCGCGCTGCTTGAGTTCGCCGTGACCTTCGATATTGGCCGGCCTCGTCTCCATGCGCGCCACATGCGGCTGCTGCAATTGCAGTTCGGCCGCGTCTTCGATGGTGATCAGGCGCTCGTCTTCGGGGATGAAGGCCGACAGCGCGTTCAGCATCGTCGTCTTGCCGGTGCCGGTGCCGCCGGAAATAATCGTCGTCTTGCGGGCATGGACTGCGGCGGCAAGGACCTCGGCCATGTTCTGCGTGACCGCACCAAATTCAACGAGCTTATGCAGACCGAGCTTATTCTTGGAGAATTTGCGGATGGATACCAGCGGCCCGTCGACACCGACCGGTCGGATGGCGGCATTGAAGCGTGAGCCGTCGAGCATGCGCGCGTCGACCATCGGCTGGGATTCATCGACGCGGCGGCCGACGGCCACAACGATCTTGTTGATGATGCGGATCAGGTGAGCTTCGTCCTTGAACGGAATATGCACCTGCTCGAGCTTGCCATGCCGCTCGACGAAGCAACTGCGATGGCCGTTGATCAGGATGTCGTTGATGGCTGGGTCTTTCAGCAACGGCTCGAGCGGGCCGAGGCCGACCATTTCGTCGACAATGTCATCCACCAGCGCGTCGAGTTCGGCGACATTGACCGCAAGCCGTTCGCCGCGCGCCTTCTCGGAGACGAAATCATGCACCTGCCGCCGCATCTCGTCGCGCGGCAGGCGCTCGAGCGCTACGAGGTTGATCTCTTCGATCAGCATGCGGTGAATGCGCATTCTGGCGTCGAGGACCTTCGTGGGCTTTGCCGGCCCCACCTCGGGTTTCGGCGGGGCCGGCTTGCGTGTGGTCGGGATGACGACCGGCCGATGCTGGACTGGCGCCTGCTCCTGCCGGCTTTCCGGCGTGGCATCGCGTTTCTGGAGCGTCGAAAATCGGCTGATCACCCGGCTCTCCTCAAAAGACTTTTGCCGAGCCCGAACAGTGAACGCTTTTTCCGCGTTTCCGCCACGACCTCATCAGGCAGGACTATTCGCCTGAGATCGTTGACGACATTCGCGTTGGGGTCGATCTCGTGCAGCGGAACGCCGCGATCGACGGCCTCGCGCACCAGCTTGTAATTGTTCGAGATGCCGCCGACGAAATGCTCGCCGAGGAATGCCTGGACGTCGGCCCGCTTGATGCCGCTTTCGAACAGGCGTTGTTCGAAGCGGTTGACGATAACGTTTGGCTTCACCTCCTTGCCCACCGTCTCATAAACGGCCTGGATCAGCCGCTGCGTATGGCGCAGGCACGGCACGGTCATTTCGGCGACGATGTAGAGCTTGTTTGAGCCCAGCAGCACGGTCTCCGTCCAGGGAAACCACGTGCGCGGCATGTCGATGACGACATTGTCGAAATAGGCGGAGACGAGGTCCAGCATGCGGACAACCACGTCGGCGTTGAACGTGCGCATCTCCGCTGGCCGCGCAGGCGCAGCCAGCACGCAGAGACCGCTCGCATGTTTCGAGAGCATCACGTCAAGAAGCTGGCGGTCAAGGCGTTCCGGCTGATTCTCGATTTCGTTGATGTCGAAGCGTGGCTCGAGGTCGAGATATTCGGCGCATGAGCCTTGCTGGAAATTGAGATCGACTACGCAGGTCGACGAACCGCGCGTTACCGAATGGTGGAGCTGGAACGCGGTTTGCAGCGTCAGCGTGGTGGCGCCGACGCCCCCGGCGGCAGGCATGAACGTGTAGATTTGCGACTCGGTGTTCTCTTCGCGCCCCGGTCCCTCAAGCGCGCGAACGCAGGAGCGAACAAGATCAGCGGTGGTCAGCGGCTTGACCAGAAAATCGGCGATCTGAAGCTGAACCAGGATGCGCGCGGCGGACGCATTGAATTCCTGAGTCACAACGATGATTGCAGCGCGCCTTTCGAGCCGCCGCGTAATGCGCTGCAGCGCCTCGATCTCGCTGAGCTTGGCCGCATCCATGTCGACGATCACCGCGCTGCAATCAGCCTCCTGGATTTCGCCGCGTAACTCGGTGACGTTCTTCTCGACCGTAACAAGCGCAACCGCCTCCGACGAGGCGAACGCCGTTCTCGTTTTCTGCACAAAGCTCTTGTCGGTGGAAACAAGCACGATCCGCTTGGTTTTTCCGGGATTTGCCATTCTTCTCGCCCGCGCGTTTGGTGGCCTGATCAGTAACCGGCCGTGGGTTGCGATGCTTTTTCCTCGGCCGCTTGCGGGGCCGCGCTTGGCTGGGCGCCGCGGTTTGCTGGCACCCGAAGCCGGGTGCGTTCGACGCCCTCAGGCCACGGATCGACCATCTGCATCACGGTGTTGGCGGCCATCGCATTGCCCGCGCCTTGGGTCAGCCCGTCGAGACGCATCGTCTCCTCGGTGGCACAACCGCTGGCAGAGGCAAGCATTGCGACGGCGCCGATCATTGAAAGCGTTCGCATGCTCATTCCTTTGGGAGATCGAGGAAGTGGCCGACTTTTGTGGCTGGAGCGGCAGCGTCAGTTGCGGTCCGGCCATTTTGGGCGGCGTCGGCGATTTTCACCTCCTCCACATTGCCCAGAAAATAATCGACATTGCTTGCCGGCAAGGTGCCGTCAGCCGGCGTCAGCGGCTTCTTCGATGGATCCATCGGCTTAACGAGGTACGGCGTGACGATGATGACCAGGTCCGTTTCGCGCCGCTGATACGCTCTGGAACTGAACAGCGGGCCGAGCACCGGCAACTTGCCCAGACCTGGAACGCGCTGCTGAACCATGTCGTTCTCGCTTTGCAGCAAGCCCGCCATCATGAAACTCTGACCGCTTTTCAGATCGATCGACGTGTGCGCGCGCCGCACCACGAAACCCGGGATGGAGATATTGCCGATATTGTAGGAAGCCGATCTATCGATCGAGGAGACCTCCGGCTCGATGTCGAGAGCGATCAGTCCGTCGCTGAGCACGGTCGGTGTGAAGTCCAGACTGACGCCGAACTTTTTGTATTCAACTGTGATCTTGCCGACCTCTTCCGAGACTGGGATCGGAAACTCGCCGCCCGCCAGGAAGCTGGCTTTTTCACCCGAGCGCGCAATCAGGTTCGGTTCGGCAAGACGCCGCGCGACACCGCGGTCTTCCAGAGCCTTGATGGCGACATCGATTGACACGCCGTTGGAGAGAAGGCCGCCGATGAGCTGTGCCGCGGGAGCCGCCTTAGAAACCGAAGGGGTGGAGTTGAATGAGACGCCGCCATTGCTGCCGATGTATCTCACGCCGATTTTGGTGCCGAGTTCCTGTCCCACCTGCCGGTTGATTTCGACGAAGCGCACATTCAGCTGAACCTGCTGCGACGAGGAAATATTGACCGAGTTGATGACCGTTTCTTCGCCCGAAAAATTGGTGGCGATCCGAGTCGCCTTATCAACCGCCAACGCATCTTCGGCCGAGCCAGACAGAACAAGCCGGCCATTCGCCGAGCTAACCTTTATGTTGGCCCCCGGCACGCTGTCGCGGATGGTGCTGGCCAAACGGTCGGTGTCGAGCGTCACCTCGATGTCCATCGTACCGACCAGTTTCTTGTTTTCGTCGAAGAGAGCGATGCCCGTGGTGCCGAGATTACTGCCGAGCAGGTAGAAGGAGCGGTCCGTCAGCGGCTTGACGTTGGCGATCTCTGGATCGCCGATGACGATCTCGTAGAACGGCAGATCGGTCTTGATCGTTCTGGGCTTTCCCCTGGCGAGCTTGATCGACATGTTTTTGGTCGAGGTAACGTAAACCACGCCGTTGCCGGCCTCAGCGTTTCCAACGCCAACCAGAACGTGTCCTGCCGCAAACGAGATCGCCAGCAGGGCTATTCCGGCAGCATGCGCGCCGCTCCGACACAAATTGCCCATCCACCCAAACATTGCCTGTCCCCAAAAATCCGGCACCCCTGCCGGTGTCGTGTCACTTGTCCGGCGCAACAACCTGATAGGATTGCGGGTTGGTGCCGCGCGTCACGATCACGGTCTTGAATTTTTGCGCTTCCGGCCCCTCTGCGGCGATCGCCTCGATGGCTGCGCCCGCAGCATCCGACGCGCCGGCCGCCACCGAGCCGCCGAATGAAGAGATGGTCGTCAAACCGTCTGTCGAACCACCGCCTTCGCTTGAGGCGCGCAGCGACAGCGACAGCGTGCCCACCGTGCGGGCCAGCGCCACCTTCTGCGCGCCCTCGGCATTGACCTCGATGGTCACAGAATTAGCGATCTGCGGACTGGTCTGCCGCTCGTCGGCGCCCTGGCCGACGGTCAGCACCTTGGCGCTCTCGACCACGATCTCGCTGGTCAGCGTCGAACCGGCCGCGCCTTCGGCATTTTTCGCGACTTCGGTGATGGCGCCGGCGTCGCGCGTCAGCACCACGTCGACATGGTCGCCGGGCATAACGAAGCCGCCGACGCCGGCTATTTCGTCGGTGCGGATTGTCACCGCCCGCATGCCGGGCGAAAGCAGGTTCGACAGCGTCGCCCGCCCATTGGGACCCGACAGTTTTGCAAGCAAAAGCGGCTCGTTGATCTCCAGGGGTGAAAGCACGACACGACTTCCCTCGGCCAAAGCTTCGTTGATCGTCGTGAAGGCGCCCTGCGGAAGCGAATCCTGCGGCCACGGAATTTCCGCCAGCTGCGTCCGCTCCAGCGCCATGCCGAAGCGCAGCGGCGCCCTGGCGACGACGATCGTCTGAAACTGCATCGCCGGCGGCGCGGGTGTCGGAACTGCGAGCGAAATCCCTCCGGCACGAGCGTTTGCTTCGCTCTTAATCCAGAGATCGGCGGCAAAGATCGAGGCCGCGCCGAACACCGCGGCGATGCCGATCATTGTAATGGCTTTGCCCTTCACACCCGATCTCCCAAAATGCAGCCTTCTTGTCTTTTGTCTTTGGCCGGACGCTACCGGGCGATTCTGAACAATTAGAAACTTCGCTTATTCGAATTGGAGCTATCGTTGCGTCTGGTTACCGAACCCTTGGATCTTTTTCCGCAATTTGAGTGAGCGCGAAATTCACTAGGCTTCGACGTTTCCGGCACGCCGTCACGTTGTTGGTTACCCCACGGTCAATGCGGCCAGAAGCAATCGACAGTTTTCAGGAACGAGTTCATCAGGCTTCTGTGAAATGCTTCGCCATCTAATCTGCGATGACGTCGCTACCGTGAGCGCACGGGTCCCCGTTCCGGTGATCGGCCTCGTCAAGCGCGCCGGCACTGGCGTCTACATCACGGCCGGTGGCAGGACTTTCTGGTTTTTTATCTCGGCGTGCAGGCTGTTTCGACTACACGGAACATGCAGTTGGATATCTGGGCTGACCCATGGCGAAACCGATCTTGTACAGTGATGGTGACAAGTTGGAACGTACGCTTTCCGTAGCCATCTTCTTAATTGTATTTACGAGTGCGATCTCTGTCTTATTTTCCAACATGGATACTATTAGAACGGCATTATCGTATTCAAAATTGTTTTCGGACGAGACAAGGCTTACGATAGCATCGGACCCTTTTCTATCTGTGCTAGTATTCTTTTCGCTATTCTCTGTTTCCGTACTTTCGATGGTAATGATTTTGCTTTTAATTTGGCGATGCTCTGCGAAAATTGTCCACGTCGTGTCTGAAGTATTTCGCCGCGACCGTCCTTAAGTCGATCACTTAGATAGAGCCGGCCTCCAAGACTTTGGATGTCACAGCGCGATCAGCCCCAACGTTTCAGAAAATCACGTCTGTGGCGCGGCATGGGGTCACTGCGACGCTGCCGGTGACAGTCGCAATATTCTTCCGGCCGGCTCGTCGGTCAACGCCATCACCGCGCCGTCGGGAGCCTGCACCACGTCCCGGATCCGCCTGCCGAGAGCGAGGACTTCCTCGCCGGCGACCTGCTTTCCGTCAATCCTGACGCGAACGATGCCCTCCGCCGACAGTCCGCCAATCAGCAGGTCGCCTCGCCAATCGGCAAACATGTCGCCGGTGTAGAAGGTCATGCCGGAAGGCGAGATGACGGGCGTCCAGCTATGGACGGAGCCGGCAAACTCCGGCCTCGTCGACGGATCGGGGATGCGTTTGCCGGAATAGTGCCGGCCCCAACTGACCACGGGCCAGCCGTAATTCTTGCCTGCTTCCGGAATGTTCAGTTCGTCGCCGCCAAGCGGTCCCATTTCCGCCGTCCAGAGCACGCCGGTTTCGGGATGGAACGCTGCACTTTGCACATTGCGATGGCCGTAGGACCAGATCTCGTCGGCGCCGTCCTTGCCGACGAAAGGATTGTCATCAGGCACGGAACCATCGGGATTAATGCGGACGATCGTGCCGAGATGATTGTTCGGGTCCTGCGCCTGCCGCATCTTGAAGCGCTCGCCGAGCGTGACGAAGAGCTTGCCGTCCGGCGCGAATACCAGGCGGGAGCCGTAGTGGTTCCGGCCGGAGACGGCCGGTTCCTGCCGGAAGATCACTTCGAAGTTCGAGAGCGCGCTGCCTTTCTCGTCCAGGCGTCCACGGCCGACGGACGTGGCCGCGCCGCCGTCGCGTTCCTCCGAGTAGGAGAGATAAACCGTCCGGTTGTTGGCAAAGTCCGGATCGAGCGCCACATCCAGCAGGCCGCCTTGTCCGCCGGCAAGGACGTCCGGCACACCGTCGATCGGATCGGAAACGGCCCCGTCGGTCGAGACGAGCCGCAGGCGCCCCGGACGCTCGGTGACCAGCAACGCGCCGTCGGGCAGGTAGGTCGCGCCCCAGGGATGTTCGAGCCCTTCGGCAAAGGTCTCGACCGCAATGCGGCCTGTTTCGCTCTCGACGCTGCTGTCCTGCGCGAGCGAGGGCGCACCGAAGGCAAGAAGAACAGACGAAGCAATGAGTATCCGCAGCATGATTTCTCCATCCGAAAGGAGGTACAGGGGAGGCGCGGCCGGCTCTCCGATATAATGACCGACTGCGGATGCGGTTCCAAGCCGGCGCGCGCGCCTGGATTTTCAGCTGTGACTTATCACGAGACGAGCCCGGCGCATGTGACCATCCCTCAGGGACGCCAGAGACATGGCAGAGTTGCCCTCCCATCGCCAACCGGACGGCGTCATCGGTCCCGGATGACGCAGCAGGCCGCGGCGCCGACGGCGCAATTCGCGGATGAAGCACAGGGTGGCGACGCCGGCGAAACCGTCGGTGCGGATACAGCGGCCATGGTTGATGCGGCTCCGCAAAAACGAATCTGAAAACAATTGAGCGCGAATGAAAACCAATTGAGACACAACTGAAACACATCCATGCGCAGGCGACATGTACGCGAAACGCCTTGGGGCGATGGTCACCCCAAGCCAGGAACGCAGGAGCGTCGCCGATGACACCCGACCAGATCAGACTTGTCCAGGACAGTTTTCGCGAAGTCGTCCCGATCCGCGTGGCCGCCGCGGCGTTGTTCTATGAACGCCTATTCGCGATCGACGCGGATCTTCGCGCGCTGTTTCCGGTCAGAGACATGAGCAAGCAAGGCGCCAAGCTGATGGCGAGCCTGGGCTTCGTCGTGCACGGATTGGACCGCGCCGACACCATCCTCCCGACGGTGCGCGTGCTCGCCAAGCGTCACGTGGCCTACGGCGTCGAGGAGCGTCATTACCCGATCGTCGGGCAAGCGCTCATCGAGACGCTGGCGACCGGCCTCGGCACGGCTTTTACGCCGGCTGTCCGCGAGGCTTGGGAGGCGGCCTACGGGTTGCTCGCCAGTGTGATGATCGCGGCTGCCCGCGAGGATCAGCTCGCAGCGTGATTTCTTGGGATGCAGCCGCAGGCGACCATCCACCCGAACCACAATTCGAAATGGAGAGAAAACACCATGTTCAGATACCCAGTTCTTGCAGCGCTTTGCGTTGTGGCAAGTTCCGCTTCCACCGGCGAACTCAAGGCCCGTCAGGGTGGGACCGTCGATCTCGGCAACTTTCACGGCGTCGTCTACTACACGGAGGCGGATGACGGCTACCGGGTGGTCACCACGATGGCGGCGGGCGAAGAAAGTTTGCCAGTACGCTTCGTCGCGACTCTTACCGAGGGCCAGGCGATGGTGATCTCGGTCCCGGGCAAGTTGGCAGGGGCCGGCCAGGCACTCGAAATCTCGCGCGCCAAAGGCAAGCTGGTTGTCGCGGAGGTGGAGTCCACCCAGTAAACGGGTTGAAAGTTGACGTTGCGACGCAACCGGATAGTCTGCGCCTGCTTCCGCGCCTTCCACAGCGCGAAGAGACAAATCGGCACCGTCATTTGGATGTCTATCGTCCTAACCTCGGAGAAACGAGATGCTCAAGGTGCAAAGTGCGGACGTTCGATTTCGACTTTTTGAGTGTGGACAATTTTTCCTGATCCTGATGGGCGCTGGTCTACTTGCGCCGGCCGCTTTTGCCGATGTCGTCGAGCCAGCGATCCTCGCCGTCGCGGATTTCGAGTTCAGGGATACTTCAGGTGAAGTCAGGGACCAGACCGCCGCACACGAAGCGCGACTGAAGGCATTTGGGGTTGCGTTGCAGGATGGCCTTTCCCAGAAGATCGACCTCGTCGCATTACCTTGTCAGGCAGAACAGTGCACCATCAAGGACCCCGGCCTTGTCGCTCTCTCGAAGCAGGCAAGAACAGCCAGCGCGAAATATCTTCTGATCGGTCAGGTGCACAAGATGAGCACGCTGGTTGGCTGGGTGAAGTTTGCAGTGCTGGATCTGAACGACAACAAACCTGTCTGCGATCGATATCTGACTTACCGGGGAGATACCGACGAAGCGTGGCGACGAGCAGCAGAGTTCACGGCGCGCGACGTCGAGAAGCACTGCATTCCGTAGGTATCGCGGTCGCCGTAGCCTTTGATCAGCCGGCGCCCTGTCAGCATGGACTGGGTACCGCAATTGCGGCGTCAGGCAGCCTTCTTCTTCGCCAGCCTCGCCTTGATGCTGGCGACGTCGGCGCGCGGCGTCGCGGCGAACAGCGTCTTGGTGTAGCTGTGCTTGGGGTCGGCAAAGACCTCGTCGCGTGAGCCGTATTCGACGGCCTCGCCGTAATACATGACCATCACGTCGTCGGCGATGTAGCGCACCACGGAAAGGTCGTGGCTGATGAAGACATAGGTCAGCTCGAACTCGTCCTGCAGGTCGGCAAGCAGGTTGAGCACCTGCGCCTGCACCGACAGATCGAGCGCCGAAACCGGCTCGTCGAGCACCAACAGGCTCGGATTGAGCATCAGTGCGCGGGCAATGGCGATGCGCTGGCGCTGGCCGCCCGAGAACATGTGCGGGTAACGGTTGTAGTGCTCGGGTCCGAGGCCGACCTTCTTCAGCATCTTCATGGCGAGATCGCGCCGTTCGTCGGCCGGCGTGTCGGTGTTGATGAGCAGCGGCTCGCCCAGCACATCGCCGATCTTCTGGCGCGGATTGAGCGAACCGTAGGGGTTCTGGAAGACGATCTGCACCTTGCGGCGCATCTCCTTCGTCAGCCCATCCCTGGCGATGTCGACCTTGTTGCCGTCGATGAAGAGCTCGCCTGCTGTCGCCGGATCGATCAGGGTGATGATGCGGGCGAGCGTTGACTTGCCGCAGCCGCTTTCGCCGACGATGGCCAGCGTCTTGCCCTTGTCGACGCTGAACGAGACGCCCTTGACCGCATGCACCGTGCGCGAGGGGCGAAACAGGCCGCCGCCGACATGATAGTCGCGCACGATGTTCTTGCCTTCGAGGACCGTCACACTCATGGCGCGGCTCCCGTTGCCGGCTGGGTTGCCGCAGCAGAGGGCGCCGGTTCGAACAGCATGTCGGAAATGGTCGGCAGCCGGTCGCCGACGGCGTTTTCCGGCAGCGCCGACAGCAGTGCGCGCGTGTAATTGCTCATCGGCTGCTCGAACAGCGACAGAACGTCGGCCTCTTCCATCTTGCGGCCCTTGTACTGGACGATGACGCGGTCGGCGGTCTCGGCCACAACGCCCATATTGTGGGTGATCATGATCAGACCCATGCCGTATTTGGCCTGCAGGCCGACCAAAAGATCGAGGATCTGCTTCTGGATGGTGACGTCGAGTGCGGTGGTCGGCTCGTCGGCGATCAGCAGCTTCGGATTGCAGGCAATGGCGATGGCAATCATGACGCGCTGGCACTGGCCGCCCGACATCTGGTGCGGGAACGAGTTCAGCCGCTCTTCCGGATCGGCAATGCCGACCAGCTTCATCAGCTCGATGGCACGGGCCCGGCGCTGGGCGCGGTCCATGCCCATATGGAAGCGCAGCACCTCCTCGATCTGGAAGCCGGCGGTGAAGCACGGATTGAGGCTGGCGATCGGCTCCTGGAAGATCATCGAGATGTCCTTGCCGACGATCTTGCGGCGCTCGGACGGACTGAGCTCGAGCAGATCGACGCCGTCGAAGGCCATGCGGTCGGCCTTCACTGTCGCCGTGTTCGGCAACAGCCCCATCACCGCCAGCATCGCCACCGATTTGCCGGAACCGGATTCGCCGACGATCGCCAGCACCTCGCGCGGCTCGATCGACAGGTCGATGCCTTGCACGGCCATGAACGGTCCGGCGGCGGTATCGAAGGACACGGTAAGGTTCTTGATTTCGAGAAGAGGCATGGTCACGACCTCTTCAGCTTGGGATCGAAGGCATCGCGCAGCCCATCGCCGATCAGGTTGATCGCAAGCACCGTGATCAGGATGGCAAGGCCGGGGAAGGTCACCACCCATGGCGCGCGCAGGATGAACTCGCGTGCCGTGGCCAGCATCGTACCCCATTCCGGCGTTGGCGGCTGCGCGCCGACACCAAGGAAGCCGAGAGCCGCGGCCTCGAGAATGGCATTGGAGAAGGACAGCGTCGCCTGCACGATCAGCGGCGCCATGCAGTTCGGCAAGATCGTCTTCACCATCAGCCTGAGATGACTGGCACCGGCCACCTTGGCGGAGATCACATATTCGCGGTTCTTTTCGGCCATCACCGCCGCGCGTGTGAGCCGCGCGAAATGCGGCTGCAGCACCAGCGCAATCGCCAGCATGGCGTTGAACAGGCCGGGTCCGAGGATCGCCACCAGAACCAGGGCAAGGAGCAGCGACGGGAAGGCCAGGATGACGTCCATGATACGCATGATCAGCGTATCGACCCAGCCGCGGAAATAGCCGGCGAGCACGCCGAGGATGATGCCGCTGGTCAGCGAGAAAACGACGACGACCAGACCGATGAACAGCGAGAACCGCGCCCCGAAAATCAGCCGCGAAAGCATGTCGCGGCCGACTGCGTCGGTGCCGAGCAGGAACATCGACCTGCCGCCCTCCTGCCAGGCCGGCGGCGCCAGCAGCGCATCGCGAAACTGTTCGTCAGGCGAATGCGGCGCGACCAGCGGCGCGAAAATCGCCACCAGCACCAGGGCCGTGAACACGACCAGGCCGATGACGGCGCCGGTGTTCATCGAGTAGTAATGCCAGAACTCGGTGAAGGCGCGTTGCCGGCCGCCGGTCGGAATGGCGGAGGCGGTGGCTTCTGCCGTGGTTTGGTCGGTCATCTCACTGCACCCGGATACGTGGGTTGATGACGGCGTAGAGCACGTCGACGATCAGGTTCACCGCCATGACGATCAGCGCTATGATCAGCAAGCCGCTCTGGACGACGACATAGTCGCGCTTGGCGATCGCGTCGATCATCCACTTGCCGATACCGGGCCAGGAAAAGATCGTTTCGGTCAGAATGGCGCCCGCCATCAGCGTGCCGACCTGGAGGCCGATGGTGGTGACGACGGGGATCAGCGCATTGCGAAAAGCGTGAAGCCCGATGACGCGGCGCGGCGCCAGGCCCTTGGCGCGGGCGGTGCGGACGTAGTCCTCGCCCAGCACTTCCAGCATCGCCGACCGCGTCTGGCGCGCTATGACGGCAAGTGGAATCGTCGCCAGCACGATCGCCGGCAGGATCAGATGACTGGCGGCGGACCTGAACGCGCCGCTCTTGCCGGAGATCAGGCTGTCGATCAGCATGAACCCCGTCGTCGGCCTGAAGAAATATTGAAGGCCGATGCGGCCGGAGACTGGCGTCCAGCCGAGATAGCCGGAGAAGAAGATGATGAGCAGCAGCCCCCACCAGAAGATCGGCATCGAATAGCCGGTCAGCGCCACACCCATCGTCGCCTGGTCGAACCATGATCCGCGCTTGACCGCGGCGAAGATGCCGGCGGGAATGCCGATGAGCACGGCGATGATCAGCGCGATCGTCGCCAGTTCCAGCGTGGCCGGAAACAATGCCTGGAACTCACCGAGCACAGGCCGTTTGGTGGCGAGCGATATGCCGAAGTCGCCGGTCAGGACCCTGCCGATATATTCGAGATACTGGACGACATAAGGCCGGTTGTAGCCAAACCGCTCGATAAGCTCGGCGTAGCGTTCGGGGCTGACGCCGCGCTCGCCGGCCAGGGCCAGGATCGGATCGCCCGGCAGGAGCCGGACGAAAGCGAACGCCGCCAGCGATATGCCGAACACGGTCGGGATGATCAAGGCGAGCTTGTGGAGGAGATAGCGGAGCATCTTACTTCATAGAACGGCGGCGCCGGAAGTCCAGCGCCGCCGTCCAATCTCTCAGGGGTTATTCGGTGACGTCGACGCCGTCAAACCGATGAATGCCGAGCGGGTCCATGACGAAGCCAGAAACCTTCTTGTTCATCGGCATGAAGACCTTGGAATGGGCGATGGTCAGCCACGGGGCCTCACGCTTGAACACGACCTGAGCTTCTTCGTAGATCTTGGTGCGCTCGGCGACATCAGTGGTCGCCTTGCCCTTCTGCAGCAGAGCTTCGAACTCCTGGTTGCACCAGATCGCATAGTTGGACTGGCCGATGGCATCGCAGCCGAGCAGGAAAAGGAAGTTGTCCGGATCGCCATTGTCGCCGGTCCAGCCGAGCTGGAAGGCGCCGTCACGATCCTTCTGCTTGCCGCGTTCGCGATACTCGGTCCATTCGTAGCTGACGATCTCGGCCTTCACGCCGATCTTGGCGTAGTCGGCCTGGATCAGTTCCGCGACTCTTTGGGCGTTCGGATTGTACGGACGGCTGACGGGCATTGCCCAGATCTTCATCGAAAGATCCTTGACGCCGGCGTCGGCCAGCATCTTTTTGGCCGCGTCCGGATCGTATGGATCGTCCTTGATATCCTTGTTATAGGACCACATCGTCGGCGGGATCGGGTTTATGGCCGCCTGGCCAGCGCCCTGATAGACCGCATCGAGAATGGCCTGCTTGTTGACGGCCATGTTGAGGGCTTTGCGGACCTCGACCTTGTCGAAAGGCGCCTGCGTCGTGTTGTAGGCCATGTAGCCGATGTTCAGGCCTTCCTGCTCGTCGACCTTGAGGTTCGGGTCGGCTTTCAGGCCGGCAATATCGGCCGGCGCCGGGTACGACATGATATCGCACTCGCCTGCCTTCAGCTTCTGCGCGCGCACGGCCGGATCGGTCGTGATGGCAAAGATCAGATCGTCGATCTTCTGGCGGCCGCCATAGTAGCCGTCCCATGCCGCATAGCGGATGACCGCATCGACCTGGTAGTCGACGAACTGGAACGGACCGGTGCCGATCGGCTTCTGGGTGAATTGCTGCCTGGTGCCGGCCTTGTCGAGCTGATCGGCATATTCCTTGGAGACGATCGAAGCGAAATCCATGCCGAGGTCCGGCAGGAAAGCGACTTCAGGCTTGTTCAGCACGAATTTCACCGTCAGGTCGTCGACCTTGACGATTTCCTTGAGCAGGTCCGGGAAGCCCATGCCGGCAAAATATTCCCAGCCGGTGCCTGCCAGATAGTCGAACCACGGGTTTTCCTTCTTCCACTGGCGTTCGAAGGAGAAGATCACGTCGTCGGCGTTGAGATCGCGCGTCGGCGTGAAGTAGTCCGTGGTCTGGAACTTCACACCCGGCCGAAGCTTGAACGTGTATTCGAGACCGTCGTCGGAGACCGTCCAGCTCTCGGCGAGGCCAGGCTTGATGGTGGTCTTGCCGTGTTCGAACTCGACCAGGCGCGAATAGATGGTGCGCGACGACGCATCGAAATCGTTGCCACCGCTCCACGGCGATGGGTCGAAGCCGGCCGGCGACGCCTCCGAGCAGTAGACCAGCTGTTTCGCATTGGCCATGCCGCCGAGGACGCTTGCGGCCAGCAACGCGGCCGCAAAAGTCAGTTTCTTTTTCATGGAGGACTCCCTGATGTTCTTCCAAGCCCCTCTATCAGGCTCGCGAAGCGCGCATATAAGCACCGTTTTTCCGGCTTTGGAACACCCCGTTTGCCTACCCCATGGGAAGCAGAATTTATTTCTGTGCACACGCCAAAAAGGAGAAGGAAATGTCAATTACTGCCTATCACGGTATTGTTAACGACTGCATTTTTTTATTGATCTTCAACCCGGCGTTGGTGAGGAACTGCGACCTTCGGCTGGTCGTTGGCGCGGAAGGTTTTCTTCCCGTCTTGCCGCAGGGGGAGACTTGCACGGCTGCCGATAGTCGCAATACATAGTTTGCATGCTGGTTTTCCTGGGTGCCCGGCAGCAGCGGAGGACGTCTCTGCATTCGGAGGCAACGCGGCGGGCAAGCAGAGACAATAAGAACAACCGAGGAGGGACAGGTGGCGAAAGCACCAAGGACGACGGCCCCAGCGAAAGCGAAGGCCAAAACTGCCGCAAAAACGGCCAGCTCCGACAAACCAAAGGCGACGACGGCCAACGCCGTTGCCAAGCCGAAAGCGGCCCCGACAACCGCTTCATCGGCGTCGAAGCCGGGCCCGGCCAGGAGATTGCCGAAAGCGGTTGGCGCCGGATCGCCGGAAAAGCCTTGGCTCAAGAGCTATCCGAAGGTCGTTCCGGCCGAGATCGGCGCCCTGCCCTTCGGCTCCATCGGCGATCTGCTCGCCGACGCCTGCAAGCAGTATGCCAGCCGGCCTGCCTTCACCTGCATGGGTAAGACCGTCACCTATGCGGAAGTCGAGCGGCAATCGGCCGCCTTCGGCGCCTATCTGCAGTCGACGGGACTGCAGAAAGGCGCACGCGTGGCGTTGATGATGCCGAACGTGCTGCAATATCCGGTGGCGATGATGGCAGTGCTGCGCGCCGGCTATATCGTCGTCAACATCAACCCGCTCTACACGCCGCGCGAGCTCGAACATCAGCTCAAGGATTCAGGTGCGCAAGCCATCGTCATTCTCGAGAATTTCGCCAACACCTTGCAGGCGGTGATCGCCAAGACGGCGATCAAGCATATCGTGGTCGCGGCGATGGGCGACATGCTTGGCGGCCTGAAAGGGACGATCGTCAATCTCGTCGTGCGCCGCGTGAAGAAGATGGTGCCGTCCTGGTCGCTGCCGGGCCATGTCAAGTTCAACGCCGCGTTGAAGGCAGGCGCCGGCATGAATTTCAAGCCGGTGCATGTCGCTGCCGACGACGTCGCCTTCCTGCAATATACCGGCGGCACCACCGGCATCTCGAAGGGCGCGGTGCTGCTGCACAGCAACGTGCTGGCCAACGTGGCGCAGAACGCGCTGTGGATCGAGGACGCCTTCACGGTCAAACCGAAGCCGGCGCATCTCAACTTCATCTGCGCGCTGCCGCTCTATCATATCTTCGCGCTGACGGTGAACGCGCTGATGGGCATGCAGTTGGGTGGCCAGAACATACTCATTCCCAATCCGCGCGACATTCCCGGCTTCGTCAAACAACTCGGCAAATACCCGATCCACATCTTTCCGGGCCTCAACACGCTGTTCAACGCGCTGCTCAACAATGAGGATTTCCGCAAGCTCGACTTCAAGCCGCTGATCCTGACGCTGGGTGGCGGCACGGCGGTGCAGAGGGGTGTCGCCGAACGCTGGAAGGCGTTGACCGGCTGCCCGGTCACCGAGGGTTACGGGCTTTCGGAAACTTCGCCGGTGGCCACCGCCAACACATTCAGCAATGGCAACTTCACCGGCACGATCGGCCTGCCGCTGCCCTCGACCGAGATCGCCATCCGCGACGACGACGGCAACGATTTGCCGCTCGGTGAAGTCGGCGAGATCTGCATCCGCGGACCGCAGGTAATGGCCGGCTATTGGAACCGGCCGGACGAGACCGCCAAGGTGATGACCAAGGATGGTTTCTTCAAGTCGGGCGACATGGGCTTCATGGACGAGCGCGGCTACACCAAGATCGTCGACCGCAAGAAGGACATGATCCTTGTGTCCGGCTTCAACGTCTATCCGAACGAACTCGAGGAAGTGGTGGCCCTGCATCCGGGCGTGCTCGAAGTGGCGGCGATCGGCGTGCCGGACGAGCATTCAGGCGAAGTGCCAAAGTTGTTCGTCGTCAAGAAGGACCCGTTGCTGACCGCTGAGGTGCTGACCGTCTATTGCCGCGAGAACCTGACCGGCTACAAGCGGCCAAAATACATCGAGTTTCGGACCGAACTGCCGAAGACGCCGGTGGGCAAGATCCTGCGGCGGGCGTTACGGGGATAGGGATAATTTGCGCGATTGCCTTACTGCCGACGACGCGGCGCTTTCCCGTCCCCGATCCGCTGACATTCATCAAGGCGAACATGCGTATCGCCCCTGTTCCCGAGCTTCCCGAAATCCGGCTTTATGCAGCCCATCCAGCGAGTGGTTTGTGGCGGCTCACGCATCAAGATGGACAAGCAGCCGAGCCGGAAGAAGAAGGAACCGAAGCCGACGAGTACGAGCCCGAGCCGCAGCCACCTTACTGGGCCTATGCCTGGGCCGGCGGCGCGGTGCTTGCCCGCTACATCCTCGATCGGCCGGAGACCGTGGCCGGGCTTCGCGTGCTCGACCTCGGCGCCGGGTCGGGCCTCGTCGGCATCGCCGCGGCAAAGGCCGGCGCCAGCCAAGTGATCGCGTCCGAGATCGACCGCAACGGCGTCGCCGCGCTCGCTCTCAATGCGGCGGCGAACGGCGTCGCAGTCACGGTGGTCGGCGAGGACATCACCGCTGGTCCGCCGCTGCCGGTGGATGTCGTGGTGGCCGGCGACTTGTTTTACAGGCAAGACCTCGCCGACCGGGTCATCCCCTTCCTCGATCGCTGCCTGGCCGCCGACATCAATGTGCTCATCGGCGATCCGGGCCGGGCCTACCTGCCCCGCTCGCGGCTTCGCCTGCTGGCCGAATACCAAGTGCCGGATGTCGGCGAGTCAAAAGATGCGGCAACGAAGTTGAGCGGCGTCTTCTCGTTCGAGCCGGAGCAGCCCTGAGAGTTCAGGTCGTCTCCTTGACTCTTGCCGAAAGAAAATCGGGCAGGTCGGCAACCGAGTCCAGAATGACGTCGGCGATCTGCGACAGCGATTCCCGCGTGCCGGTGCCGGAGAGCACGCCGATCGCCAGACCGCAGCCGCCGGCCCGCGCCATCTCCAGATCGTGGCGATTGTCGCCGACCATGGCGATCGCGGCCGGCCTCAGCCCGGTCAGGTCCGAGAAGGCGAGGATCGTATCGGGCGCCGGTTTCGGATTGGCCACCGCGTCATAACCATAGGCGGCGTCGAACAGCTGCGCGACGCCCAGCGTCAGCAATGTCTTTTCCGCGCCAGTGGTCGAATCGTTGGTGGCGACGCCGAGCCGGTAGGATTTCCTGTGAAGAACGCCAAGCGTCTCGACGATGCCCGGCAACGCCACCGCCATCGCCGAACCCTGCACCGACGTGATCTCGTTGAAGCGGGCGACGGCAAGCATCTGGTCTTCGTCGGACAGTCGCGGAAACCAAAGCTCGACGACATCCATGTTGGTGCCGGAGGCAAAGATGGAATCGGGCTTGAAGCGTTTGGTGGCGAAATCGTAGCCCGCAGCCGCAAGCAGCCTGTCGGCCTTCCAGCGGTCGCCCTCCGACGCATCCATCGCCATGAAATCGGCAACGCCGAGCCATGTCGCATTGAAGTCGACAAGCGTGCCGTCCTTGTCGAACAATATTCCCTTGATCTCGGCCAAGCCGCTTACTCCGATCCGCGCAATCGGTGGATGTGTCCCACCAGTCCCGCGGTCGAAGCGTCCCGCTTTGCGGCATTCTCCTTGCCCTCCACGACAGGCAGCAGGCCGGTCGCCAGTTCCTTGCCGAGCTCGACGCCCCACTGGTCGAAGGAATTGATGTTGAAGAGCGTGCCTTCGACGAAGACGCGGTGCTCATAGAGCGCGATCAGCCGTCCGAACGTATGCGGATCGAGTTGTCTGTAGAGGATCGTCACTGAGGGCCGGTTGCCGGAGAAGACGCGGTGCGGGGCGATCCTGTCGACTTCGGCGGGCGCCATGCCCTTTGCCAGCATCTGCGCGCGCGCTTCCTCCAGCGTGCGGCCCTTCATGAAGGCCTCCGACTGCGCCAGGCAGTTGGCGAGCAGCAGATCGTGGTGATGCTTGAGATCCGGCTCATGGCCGATCGCCGCGGCGAGGAATTCGACTGGAATGAAATCGGTGCCCTGGTGGAGCAGCTGAAAGAAGGCGTGCTGGCCATTGGTGCCGGGCTCGCCCCAGACCAGCGGGCCGGTCGGCGTGGTCACAGTGCCGCCGTCGAGGGTTACGCTCTTCCCGTTCGATTCCATGTCGAGCTGCTGCAGATAGGCCGGCAGCCTGGACAGGCGCTGATCATAGGGAATGACGGCGCGGGCGGGGTATTGGCAGATCACCCGATGCCACCAGCCGATCAGCCCCATCAGCGCCGGCAGGTTCGTGGCCAGCGGCGCCGTCTGGAAATGTTCGTCCATCGCGTGCGCGCCATCGAGAAAGGCGCGAAAATTCTTCGGGCCGACGGCGATCATCACCGGCAGGCCGATCGCGCCCCACACCGAATAGCGTCCGCCGACCCAGTCCCAGAAGCCGAAGACGCGATCGGACGCGATGCCGAAATTGGCCACCAGGTCCAGCGCCGTTGAGACGGCGGCAAAATGCTTGCCGACCGCTTCCTTGCCCAGCGCCTTCTGCACCCATTCGCGCGCCGTCTCGGCATTGGTCATCGTCTCGATGGTGGTGAAGGTCTTCGAGGCGACGATGAACAGCGTGGTTTCGGCGGAAAGGCCCTTCAGCGTGTCGTGGATATGGGCGCCGTCGATGTTGGACACGTAATGCGTGCGCGGCCCGTCGTGATAGGGCGCCAGCGCCAGCGTCGCCATGGCCGGGCCAAGATCGGACCCGCCGATGCCGATGTTGACGATGTCGGTGATCTTCTTGCCGGTGGCGCCGGCGGCCTTGCCGGAGCGAACGGCATCGGCGAAGGCGCCCATCGCATCGAGCACGGCGACAACCTCCGCCTTCACGTCCTGGCCGTCGAGCACGATGCCCTTGCCGTTCAGGTTGCGCAGAGCGGTGTGCAGCACGGCGCGGCCTTCGGTGACGTTGATCCTCTTGCCAGAGAACATCGCGGCGCGCCGGCCTTCGAGATCGGCGGCTCCCGCCAGCTGCTCCAGCAGATCCATCGTCTGCGCATCGACCGCGCATTTCGACCAGTCGAGCAGCAGGTCGCCGTCGGTGGCGGAGAATTTTTCGAAGCGCTGCGGATCGGCGGCGAAAGCCTCGCGCATGCTGCCCGATTTGGCCGCACGGTGATCGCGCAGGGCGTCGAGCTGTTTTTGAAAGGACGATTGATCCACTGCCTCACTCCGAGCCTTGAGATGCCAACATAACAGACCGGATGTTTCCGGCGCGTGTCGTCGCGTCCAAACTATCTAGCCGAAATCGACTGGTTTCAATGCGCAGCGATGACGCACGGCGTCACGCGGGGGATGGCGCGTTGCGTCGCGCCGCGATGACGCGTTGCGTCACGCGGGGAATGACGACGCTCTGCGTCACGCCGCGATGACGCGTTGCGTCACGCGGGGGAAGGATCACTGGCGTAAATCCCAGTGATCAGAAAAATTGATTGGCGCAACAGCTTGTGCCACCGGTACATTCGACTGGTCCAGCCAAGTGAAAAAAGCTGGCCATCGAGGAACCTCTTCCATGCCACAGCGAAACGACACGGCCATATGGTCCGGCCTGTTCCGGATTTCGGCGGAATCCGGCCAGACCCTGCAGGCGCAGATCCGTCAAGCGATCGTCGCCGCCATCCTCGACCGGCAAATCGCCGCCTCGATGCCGCTTCCGTCCTGCCGGATCCTGGCCGAGAAACTCGGCGTGGCGCGCGGCACCGTGGTGCTGGCCTTCCAGCAGCTCGTCGACCAGGGTTTCCTGGTGGCGCGCGAACGGCGCGGCCATTTCGTCAATCCCGACGTGCTGGCGACGCCGGCCAAACCGCATCAGAAGGCGCCCGACCAGGCCAACGAGATCGACTGGAAGGCGCGTCGGCAGATCGCGGCCAGTGACATGCCGCCGCCGGCCAAGCACGACAACTGGATCAAGTCGTCCTACCCCTTTGTCTATGGCCAGTTCGATCCGGCGCTGTTCCCGACCGCCGAGTGGCGCGAGTGCAACCGCATGGCGCTCGCCGTGCTTGAGATCCGCAACTGGGCGTCCGACATGGTCGACCGCGACGATCCGCTCTTGATCGAGCAGATCCAGGCGCGGCTGTTGCCGCGGCGCGGCATTTTCGCCAATCCCGATGAGATCATCGTCACGCTCGGCGCGCAGAACGCGCTCTACATGCTGGCGACGCTGCTGATGACCAAGGGCTCCAAGGTGGCAATGGAAGACCCCGGCTATCCCGACGCACGCTCGATCTTCCGGCTGGCGGGTGCCGAGGTCGCACCGGTTCCGGTCGACCATTCCGGCATTGTAACCGCTTCTATTCCCAACGATTCCGGCTTCGTCTTTGTGACGCCCAGCCACCATTGCCCGACCATGGTGCCGCTGTCGGCGGAGCGCCGGCAGGATTTGCTGGCGCGGGCCAATCGCCACAACCAGATCATCATCGAGGACGGCTATGACAGCCAGCTTCTGGACGAGGCGCCGCAGCAGGCACTGAAGAGCCTCGACCGTTCCGGCCGCGTCATCTATGTCGGCTCGATGTCGAAGACGCTGGCTCCGGGTCTGCGGCTCGGCTACATCGTCGCCTCGGCCGGGCTGATCTCCGAGCTTCGCGCGCTGCGCCGCTTCATGCTGCGTCATCCGCCGGCCAACAACCAGCGCGCGGTCGCGCTGTTCCTGTCGCTTGGCCATCACGAGGCGCTGGTGCGGCGGCTGTCGAGCGCCTTCGACGAACGGCGCAAGCGTCTGATCCATGCGATTTCCGCCTTCCTGCCTGAGTGGCGCTCGACCGATTCAGCCGGTGGCGCGTCGCTCTGGCTCGAAGGGCCGCGCGGCACCGATTCGCGCGGGCTAGCCGATGCCGCCGCCTCGCGCAGCGTCATCATCGAGCCCGGCGACCGCTTCTTCGACCGCACCGAAAAGCCGTCACGCTTCATGCGGCTGGGCATCTCCTCGATCGCGCTGCAGCACATCGAGCCCGGCATCCGAGAACTGGCGACGGCGGCCGGGCGCAGACCAGCGGCGGCTTGATGCCTCGTCCGGGCCGGGACCGGCCACCGTTCTTTAGCGCTCTGGCATATGCGACGGGACCGTCTGGCTCATAGGCTGTGCCAACGCCGACGGCATAGTTCGAAGCATAAGGGGACGAAGCGGGCCGATGGTGGACCAACCACCTGGTGGACCAACCACCGCCGCCCGCTTCGCAGCTAAAGGTGGAGTGCCTCCCATGTCAGTGGCTGTTGAGAAGCCGGATACGCCCTCGGACCAACGTTCGCGGCGTTCCGGCGGGCGCGAAGCGCGTCGCGCCATGCGGGCGGCGCCACTTGCCGACGATATCAAGCCGGTGCGCGCCGGCCTCGAAGGCGGAAGCTACGGGCCGCTCAGCGAAAATGACCGCGAGCGCATTCACGAAGCGGTGCTGACGCTGCTTGAAACGGTCGGCTTCGCCAACGCCATCCCATCCTGCATCGAGGTGCTGACCGAGGCCGGCGCCACCCTCAGCGAGGATGGCCGCATCCGTTTTCCGCGCGCGCTCGTCCTCGATACCATCAAGAAGGCCGCGCGCCGTTTCACCCTGCACGGCCAGGATCCCAAGCACGACATGCTGATCCAGGGCAAGCGCGTGCATTACGGCACGGCGGGCGCCGCGGTGCATCTGGTCGACGTCGAGAAGCGCTGTTATCGCGAGTCGCTGCTGCAGGACATCTATGACGCCGCCCGCATCGTCGAAGGGCTCGACAACATCCATTTCTTCCAGCGGCCGATGGTGCCGCGCGACATTCCCGATCCGCTCGATATGGATTTCAACACGCTTTACGCCTGCGTGATGGGCACGTCGAAGCATGTCGGCACTTCCTTCACGGTACGCGAGAACGTCAAGCCGGCACTCGACATGCTCTATGCGATTGCCGGCGGCGAAGAGAATTTTCGCGCGCGGCCTTTCGTCTCCAATTCGAACTGTTTTGTCGTGCCGCCGATGAAATTCGCCGAGGACGCCTGCGGCGTGCTCGAGGCCTGCGTCGAAGGCGGCATTCCAATCCTATTGCTGTCGGCCGGCCAGGCGGGCGCCACGGCGCCGGCGGCGATTGCCGGTGCGGTGGTGCAAGCGGTGGCCGAGGTGCTCGCCGGCCTCGTCTACGTCAACGCCATCAAACCCGGGCATCCGGCGATCTTCGGCACCTGGCCGTTCGTCTCGGATCTCAGGACCGGCGCCATGTCCGGCGGCTCGGCCGAGCAAGCGGTGCTGACCGCTGCCTGCGCCCAGATGGCGCAGTTCTACGACCTGCCGGGCGGTTCGGCCGCCGGCATGACGGATTCGAAACTGCCCGACATTCAGTCCGGTTACGAAAAGGGTATCACCGATGTGATGGCCGGCCTTGCCGGCCTCAACCTTGTCTACGAATCGGCCGGCATGCATGCCTCGCTGCTCGGCTTCTGCCTGGAAAGCCTGATCATCGACAATGACATGCTCGGCCATTGCCTGCGCTGCGTGCGCGGCATCGAGGTAACCGATGAGTCGCTGTCAATAGACACCATCGCTGACGTTTGCCTGAAGGGCCCGGGTCACTATCTCGGCAACGAGCAGACGCTGCGGCTGATGCAGACGGAATATTTCTATCCGGCGGTCGGCGACCGCTTTTCGCCGAAGGAGTGGAACGAGAAAGGCAGGCCCGACATCTTGCAGCGGGCGATCATCGAGAAGAAACGCATCCTCGCCGAGCGCTTCCCGCGCCATGTACCGAAACCGGTCGACGACAAGTTGCGCGCCCGCTTCGGCAATCTTATCCATCTGCCGCGCAGCGGCATGGGCGGCTGAGGACGCTTCTCGTCAAAAAACGGTCAGTCGACGCCCAACCCGTAGCGCTCGACGACCTCGCCATCGATCAGCTTGGCATGCAGCGTCATCAGTATGATTTGCGCATCGAAGCTGTCGCCGGCCTCAAGCGCCGCCTCGAGCCGGCGCTCCGCATCCAGCCTATGTTGAAGGCCGTTGGATTGCTCGAATGCTTCCGGCCCGGCAATACAATAGCCAAGCAGCTGCGCCACCGGTGGATAGGCTTGTGGTGGCGGCTCGTCGGGCCAGTGATCCTTCATCAGATTGACGATGGTGAGCTTTGCTCCTTCCGGCACAAGGGCGGGATGAAGGTCGACGCCGCGTAACGCGGCGTCGAGTTGCCTGAGGTCGCCTGAACGGCCGAACATTCCGAGGAAGCCTAGGGAGGAGCGCCGTTTCGCCATGATGTTCCTATCCGAATGCCGAAACCGCAGCGAAGCGCCGGCCGCACGCAGCCACCTAAAGCGCGTCGCGTTTGACCGGCCGCACGCGCTTTAGGTGGCTGTTTTATGCATGTCGTTTATCGCAAAACCGCTGCACACTTTTGCGCTACATGCATTAACCACTCGCTGCCAGCAACAAAACGCCAGCGAGGGCCGATCCCGCAAGCGTCGGCAGCATGCCGATCTTCAGCTTCAGGATAGCGATCATGGCAGCACACGACAGCAGCGCCGCACCCCAGTCGATCGATGAAAACACCGGCACGTCCATCCCAAGACCGACGTTGCGCACCTCGCCGAAAATGACGTGCAAGCCGAACCATAGAGCGAGATTCATGATGACGCCGACGACAGCGGCGGTGATCGCGCCCAACGCCGCCGACAGTGCCTTGTTGCCGCGCAGGGCTTCGATGTAGGGCGCGCCGAGGAATATCCAGAAGAAGCAAGGGGTGAACGTGGCCCACAGCGTGAGCATCGCCCCAAGCGATCCGGCAAGCAGCGGGCTCAACGATCCGGATTGGCGAAACGCGGCAAGAAAGCCGACGAACTGCAGGACCAATATGAGCGGGCCGGGCGTTGTTTCGGCAAGTCCGAGGCCATCGACCATTTCACCGGGTGCGAGCCAGCCGAAGGACTCGACCGCTGCCTGCGCGACATAGGCGAGGACTGCGTAGGCGCCGCCGAAGGTGACGACCGCCATGACGCTGAAGAACCCACCAATCTGCGTCCACACACTAGCAGACCCGGTAAAAGCCCAGATCAGAAGCATCGGCCCGAGCCAGATCGGCAGCCAGATCGCAATGATGCGCGGCGCATGCCACCGCGTCGGCCTGGTGTGGGCCAGTTCGCCGCGCTCGAACATCAGGTCGACCGCGCCCTTGATGTCGGGAACCGCGTCTTTGCCGTGCGCCGCGCCGGAAAAAAGCGCCGGCGCAATACGGTTTCCGATCCAGCCCGTCAGGCCAGCAAGCAGGATGATGAGCGGAAACGGCAGGTTCAATGCATAGATGGCAATAAAGGCGGCGAGCGCGATCGAAACCATGACCCGGTTCTTCAGGGCGCGTCGCCCGATCCGGATCATCGCCTCGATCACGATGGCGAGCACGGCCGCTTTCACCCCGAAAAACAGCGCCTCGACGAGGGGAGCGTCGCCATACAGCGCATAGAGGATGCTCAACGTGAGCATCACAAGCGCGCCCGGCGCGACGAACAGGACACCGGCGACCAGGCCGCCGATCGTCCGGTGCAGCAGCCAGCCGATATAGACGGCGAGTTGCTGGGCTTCAGGGCCGGGCAGCAGCATGCAGTAGTTCAACGCATGCAGGAAACGTTGCTCGCCGATCCAACGCCGTTCCTCGACCAATTCCCTGTGCATGAGCGCGATCTGGCCGGCCGGCCCGCCGAAGCTGAGCAGGCCGATTTTCGCCCAGAGTTTTACGCCTTCACGGAAAGATGGCGCAGCCGGCGCTTCGACGGTCTCGCCCGTTTTTCCAGAAGCCCCCGTTTTGTCAGAAGCCCCCCTTTCTTCCGAAGCTTGGGCGCTCATGATGGCTTGCTCGCGCCTGGCCAGTTGTGCGTCTCCTCGGTGGCATCGCGGCACCATCGGTAAAACGCATCGTAGACCAGCATGCCTGCCTCCATCTGTTCCAGATCATCGCGAAACATCCGCGACAGGCCAAGCGAGGCGGCCAGGAATCCGGCCGCCTGCGGAACCAGGTCGAGGCGTGCGGTATCGGCTGCGCGCACGATCATGGCCAGGCGGTCGAGCGCCTCGGATTCGAGCCCGAACTCTTCGATCATCGTGTCGAAGGTGCAGCGTTCGCCCCGGTGAGTCCAGAACACATTGTCGATGTCGAAGGGCACGGCCTGAAAGCGATCCGCAACGGCCGACACTTCGGCCGCCTCGACAAAGAGGAAGACCGCGCTCGGATCGATGAAGCGCCTGATCAGCCAGGGGCAGGCGATGCGATCGACCTTCGGGCGGGTCCGCGTCACCCACACGGTACGGCCCTTTTCATCGCGGGGCGGTATCTTGCCGGCATGGATCAAAGGTCCCTTGGCATCGCGCCAGGCCTCGAACCCGCCTTCGAGGGATTCGGCACTGACGCCCTCGTGCCGCAGCCATGCGGCCACGCCTTGCGAGAGCTTTTGTCCTCTTTGGCAAACGACCGCCACTCGGCTGCCGGCGAATTCGGATGCCCAGGTCGAGACGGTTTTGAAATCACGCGGGCTTGAGGCCGGCAGCAGGCGCGGATCGGCGTTGTAGTCCTCTTCGATGCGAACATCGATGATCGCGGGCCTACCCGGCAGACCAATCAGACGGGAAAGTTGCGATACGGTGATAGCGGTTGTCGACGGCATGGCGTCCACCTCCTTGAAAGAGAAGCTTGGACGCGAACGTTGGGCTGACGCCTCACGGGGTCGTCGCGATGCACCCCTTGCCATGATCCTGGATTTGTCGCGCCGGCTTGTCAAGCGCCATGCCTGGAGCAAATGATGCTCTGGCTCCGACGGCCGGCTTGGCGGAGCCAGAACATTTCTGGGAGGGAAATCATGAAAAAGACCTATCACGGCAGCTGCCACTGCGGTGCGGTGCGTTTCGAAGCCGAAATCGACCTCGCCGAAGGCATCCGCAAATGCAATTGCAGCTTCTGCTGGAAACTCGGCTACCGGAAATCCTTCGCAGCCTATGAAGCCGTGCGGGTGACGGATGGCCGCGACCGGATGCGGGAATACAAGGCGACGCCGTCGAACTGGCCGGAAGGTGACATCAACCACTATATGTGCCCGAACTGCGGCGCGAATTTTCTCTCGCGCGGCTATCTCGACTTCATGGGCGGGAACTTCTGGGCGGTGAACGTCGCCTGCCTCGACGACGTCACCGAAGCGGAACTCGGCGCAGCACCGATCATCTACGAGGACGGCAAGCGCGACAGGCAGGACCAGGCGCCGGAGATTACTGCTTATCTATAGGCGCTGCTTGGTTGCGGCTCTTCCTTCTCCCACAACAAGGGGAGAAGGAAGAGCCAGCGTTTAGTGATTGTCCCGCGGCACGCCCCTGGTGTGCGCCACATCCTGGTATTTCACCGCCGGCTTCAGCACCATTCCTTCGGAAAACTGGTCGACCATGCCGCGCTGGATCTCCTGCCATGGCGTCTGGTGCTCGGGGTAGTGATAGCCGCCACTGTTCTGCAGCTCGGCGCGCCGCCGCGTGATCTCGTCGTCGGTGACGAGAATATCGGCGGTGCCCTTGCGCAGGTCGATGCGGACGCGGTCGCCGGTTTTCAACAGCGCCAGCCCGCCGCCTATGGCGGCTTCGGGCGAGGCGTTGAGGATCGACGGCGAGCCCGACGTGCCCGACTGGCGGCCGTCGCCGATGCAGGCCAGCGCATGAATGCCCTTCTTGATGAGATGGGCCGGCGGCTGCATGTTGACGACTTCGGCGCCGCCGGGATAACCGATCGGACCGGCGCCGCGCATGAACAGGATCGTGTGCTCGTCGATGCCTTGCGCCGGATCGTCGATGCGGGCGTGGTAGTCCTCTGGCCCGTCGAAGACGATGGCGTTGCCCTCAAAGGCCTCAGGATCGTTCGGGTTCGACAGATAGCGTTCGCGGAATTCGGGCGAGATGCCGCTGGTCTTCATGATCGCCGAATCGAACAGATTACCCCTGAGATTGATGAAGCCGGCATTGGCCTTCAGCGGCTCGGCGACAGTGCGGATGACATCCAGATTCTCGTTGACGGCCGCGCTGCAATTGTCGCCCATCGTCTTGCCGTTGACGGTCATGGCGTCGGGATGGGGCAACAGCCCGGCCTTCATCAGTTCGGCGACCACCGCCGGCACGCCACCGGCATGGTGATAATCCTCGCCGAGATATTCGCCCGACGGCTGCAGGTTGACGATAAGCGGTATTTTGAGGCCGACCTTCTGCCAGTCGTCATTGTCGAGCGGCACGCCGAGATGGCGGGCGATGGCGTTGAGATGGATCGGCGCGTTGGTCGAGCCGCCGATGGCCGAGTTGACGACGATGGCATTCTCGAAGGCCTGACGAGTCATGATGTCGGAGGGCTTCAGATCCTCATGCACCATGTCGACGATGCGTTTTCCCGTCTCATAGGCGATCTGGCCACGCTCGCGATAGGGAGCGGGGATCGCGGCCGAGCCCGGCAGCTGCATGCCGAGCGCCTCGGCCAAGGAGTTCATGGTGGTGGCGGTGCCCATGGTGTTGCAATAGCCGGTGGACGGCGCCGAGGAGGCGACGATGTCCATGAACTCGTCATAGCCGATTTCGCCCGCCGACAGGCGCTGGCGCGATTCCCAGACGATGGTGCCGGAGCCGGTGCGCTTGCCCTTGTGCCAGCCGTTGAGCATCGGGCCGACCGACAGCGCGATAGCCGGAATATTGACGGTGGCGGCGGCCATCAGGAGGGCCGGCGTCGTCTTGTCGCAGCCGATGGTGAGCACGACGCCGTCGAGGGGATAGCCGTAGAGCACCTCGACCAGGCCGAGATAGGCAAGGTTGCGGTCGAGTGCGGCGGTCGGGCGTTTGCCCGTCTCCTGGATCGGGTGGCACGGGAACTCGAAAGGGATGCCGCCCATCGAGACGATGCCCTCGCGCACGCGCTTGGCCAGTTCGAGATGATGGCGGTTGCAGGGCGACAGATCCGAGCCGGTCTGGGCGATGCCGATCAGCGGCTTGCCCGACATCAGTTCGGCCCGCGTCAGCCCGTAATTCAGGTAGCGCTCGAGATAAAGCGCCGTCATCCCCGGATTGTCGGGATTGTCGAACCACTCCTGCGAGCGAAATTTCTTTTTGTGTGTGGGGGCGCCGGCCATCATGATCTCCGTATTTGTATGACAAATCGATATGACAACGGGCGAGAGCAGGCAAGAGGCACGCGCCATCCGATTCCGGACTTTGGTGCGATAGACATGCGTCTACCCCCACGCTAGACCGGATCGGGGTTTGTCAATTTGTATCCGGGAGATTTTGATGGCTTTGGTGATCGAAGGCGAGGAACGCATCGCCGCACCCCTGCAAAAGGTGTGGGAAGCGCTGAACGATCTGGACGTTCTGAGACAGACCATCCCCGGCTGCCAGAGCCTCGAAAAGAAGTCGGACACCGAGATGGCGGCGACCGTGGTGGTCAAGATCGGCCCGATCAAGGCGACGTTCAACGGCGAGGTGACACTCAGGAATCTCAACCCGCCGCATTCCTACACCATCCAGGGCGAGGGCAAGGGTGGCGTCGCCGGCTTCGCCAAAGGCGGCGCCGATGTGACGCTGACCGCCGACGGCCCGGGGGCGACGATCCTCAGATATGCGGCCAAGGCCGATGTCGGCGGAAAAATCGCCCAGCTCGGCAGCCGGCTGATCGAATCGACGTCGAAGAAACTGGCTGGGCAGTTTTTTTCGAGTTTTGGCGAGAAGGTCGGCGGCTGAGGCCCTCCCCCCATGAGGGGAGGGTGGCCCGCAGGGCCGGGTGGGGTCGGTGGCGACGCGCTCCGACATTTCTTTCGTAAAAGGTCGAGGCGGTTGAGACGACCCCTCCCGCCGTGCTTCGCGCGGCACCCTCCCCTCAAGGGGGAGGGATCACTCGAACACGATGCTTGGAACGGCGGCATCGGCCGCGCCGCGTTCTTCGTTGACCCTGCCCCAGACGTTCGAGGCGATGTCGCGGTAGATCTTCGCCTCGGCGCTATCGGGCTTCGAGACCACCACCGGCGAGCCGGCATCGGAGCTTTCGCGGATGCCCATCTCGAGCGGCACTTCGCCGAGGAAGGTGACACCGAGACGCTCGGCCTCGCGGCGCGCGCCGCCATGGCCGAAGATGTCGTAGCGCTTGCCGGTGTCGGGGGCGAGGAAATAGCTCATATTCTCGACGATGCCTAACACAGGCACGTCGACCTTCCTGAACATGTTGAGGCCTTTTCGCGCGTCGATCAGGGCCAGATCCTGCGGCGTCGAGACGATGACGGCGCCGGCCAGCGGCACCTGCTGGGCCATGGTCAGCTGTGCGTCGCCGGTGCCGGGCGGCATGTCGACGACGAGTACGTCGAGCGGACCCCATTCGACCTCGCGCAGCATTTGCGTCAATGCCGACATCACCATCGGCCCGCGCCAGATCATCGGCGTCTCCTCATCGACGAGGAAGCCCATCGACATGACCTTCAGGCCGTAATTCTCCATCGGCTTCAGCACTTTGCCGTCGACGGTCTGCGGCCGGCCATGGATGTTGAGCAGCCGCGGCATCGACGGGCCGTAGATATCGGCGTCGAGCACACCTACCCTCAAGCCGTTGGCGGCGAGGCCTAGCGCGATGTTGACGGCGGTGGTCGACTTGCCGACGCCGCCCTTGCCGGAAGCAACAGCGATGATCGCCCCGATGCCGGGCACACCGCGCTTGCCCTGGCTGTGCGAGGCTGGAGCATGCGGGGCCGGTCGTGGCGCGGCAGCGGGTGCGGCCGGCGTGGGCCTGGGAGCGGGCCTTTGCGGAACCGGAGCCTCCATGCCTCCACCCTTCCTTTCCGCCGTCAGCGCGACCACGGCGCCGGCGACACCGGGGATCGCCTTGACGACCCGCTCGGCGGCGGCGCGCAACGGCTCCATCTCCTGGGCACGGGCAGCCGGCACGGTGATCGAAAAGAACACCTTGGCATCGGCAATGAAAATCTCGGAAACCATGCCGAGGTCGACGATGTTGCCGGTGAAGTCCGGTCCGTTGACCGTCTTCAGGCGCTCGATGACGATTTCCTTGGTGACGTTTTCCTGGACGGCGGGCATCAGCTTTTCCTCTGCTTTCCGCCTGAGATAATGCAGTTCCCGAACAGAACCAAGCGGCGGAACGACACGCACGAGGGCACGGCTTCAAAAAACTTGCGTCCGTTTGTGGGTCTTGCAGGAGACAAAACGTCTTTAGGGAAGAAGCACGCCGATCGCACATGGTGCGGTCGCCAGAAAACGAAGCAGCCCTATTTTGTTGCAGGGCTTCGGACGTGCTCGCCAGCAAGGAAAGGAGACCAATCATGCTCGCAAACAGCAACGCAACGGCCAATCTCGCGGTGAAGGACCTGGCCAAGGCCAAAGCCTTCTATGAAGGCGTTCTGGGTCTGACGGAGGTTCACAACGAGGGGGGCGAACTGATCGTCTACAAAAGCGGCGACACCAGCATCAACGTGTATCGCTCGAAGTTCGCCGGAACCAACAAGGCGACGGCGGTGACCTGGATGGTCGGCGACGAGATCGAAAAAATTGTCGGCGCGTTAAGGTCGAAAGGTGTTGTTTTCGAACATTACGACATGCCTCACACGACGATCGAGGGCGACATCCACGTCGGTCACGGCATGAAGGTTGCCTGGTTCAAGGATCCGGACGGCAACATCCTGAACCTTGTGGACAGGTAGGCTTGGACGGCGGCGAAGCTTCGGCCGCATGAGGATTCGCCAAGCAAAAACAGCATGCATCTGGCGTAACCTCACTTGGCCGGGTAGCGTCCGCTCATGATCGACAAGCTGGAATTCTTCATCGCGCTGGCCAGGGAAGAGCATTTCGGCCGGGCGGCGGAGGTGTGCGGCGTCACCCAGCCGACGCTTTCGGCCGGCATCAAGCAGCTGGAGGGCCAGCTCGGCGTGATGCTGGTATTGCGCGGCTCGCGCTTTCAGGGGCTGACGCCGGAGGGAGAGCAGGTGCTGGTGTGGGCGCGCCGCATCGTCGGCGACACCCGCACCATGCGCGAGGAGATGCGGGCGGCGCGTCACGGCCTCTCGGGGCGCATCCGCATCGCCGCCATCCCGACGGCTCTGGCCATGGTGGCGCGGCTGACGACACCTTTTCGGGCAAAACATCCCGGCGTCACCTTCTCGGTGCTGTCGCGCACCTCGATCGAGGTGCTGTCGCTGCTCGGCAATTTCGACATCGACGCCGGCATCACCTACCTCGACAACGAGCCGCTGGGGCGGGTGACCAGCGTGCCGCTCTATGACGAGCGCTATCAGCTGATCACCGCGGTCGGAACCCCCTATTCCGACCGCGACAAAGTGACATGGGCGGAGCTCAGCCAGCTGCCGCTCTGCCTGCTGACGCCGGACATGCAGAACCGTCGCATCATCGATCAGCATTTGGCCGAAGCCGGCACGCAGGTGCGGCCGACGCTCGAATCCAATTCGATGATCGTGCTGTTCTCCCATATCCGTACCGGCAAATGGTCGTCGATCATGCCGCTCAACCTCTCGGAAACATTCGGCTTTTCCGAGCCGATCCGGGCCATTCCGATTGTCGATCCGGACGCCAGCCACACCGTCGGGCTGGTGGCGACGCCGCGCGAGCCGCACACGCCGCTGGTCTCGGCGCTGCTGGACGAGGCGATGGCGCTGGCAGACGATTTCCGCGCCCGCCACTGAGCTAGAGATTGCAGGCTGGACAGCATCGATAGAAGATTTCTATCGAGCAACGGATCAGCTTTATTGATTTGGTGGGTTTCCTCTGATTTCCTAAGCACTTAGCGGAAGATTACTACGACCAGGGAGGGCGCTGCATGACAATGCAGCCTGCAGGTACCGAGATCGCGTCGCGCACGGCGGCGATCGTCCAGGAGCTGAAGGGCCTCGAAGGCCCGCTGTTGCCGATCCTCCACGGCATCCAGGAAGAGTTCGGCCATGTGCCGCAGGACGCGCTACCGGTGATCGCCGAGGCGCTGAACATCTCCAAGGCGGAAGTGCACGGCGTCGTCACCTTCTATCATGACTACCGCAGCCACCCGGCCGGAAGGCATGTGCTGAAGCTCTGCCAGGCAGAAGCTTGCCAGTCGATGGGCTCGGACGCCATTGCCGCCAAGCTCAAGCAATTGCTGGGTATCGGCTTCCACGAGACCGCCCGCGACGGATCGGTGACACTGGAGCCGGTCTATTGCCTCGGCCTTTGCGCCTGCGCGCCATCGGCAATGCTGGATGGCGAGGTGATCGGCCGGCTCGATGACGAAAAGCTCGACGAGATCGTTGCCGAGGTGCGCTCATGATCCCGCGCATCTACGTTCCCGGCGATTCCGGCGCGCTGGCGCTCGGTGCTGAAAAGGTCGCCAAGGCGATCGAAAAGGAATTGGCCGATCGCGGCATCGAGGCCAAGATCGTGCGCAATGGTTCGCGCGGCGCCTATTTCCTCGAGCCGATGGTCGAGGTGGCGACAGCCAATGGCCGCGTCGCCTATGGGCCGGTAAAGCCGTCCGACGTCAAAAGCCTTTTCGACTGCGGCTTTCTCACCGGCGGCCACCACAAGCGCTGGCTTGGCGCACCCGACAAGATCCCGTTCCTGGCAAAGCAGACGCGGCTGACCTTCGCGCGCTGCGGCGTCATCAATCCGCTGTCGCTCGATCACTACAAGGCGCATGGCGGGCTGAAGGGCCTGCAGAACGCTGTGGGACTAGCGCCGGCCGATATCGTCAAGCAAGTCACCGAGTCGGGCCTGCGCGGCCGCGGCGGCGCCGGCTTCCCGACCGGCATCAAATGGAAAACGGTGCTCGAAACGACGGCCGACAAAAAATACATCGTCTGCAATGCCGACGAGGGCGACAGCGCCACCTTCGCCGACCGCATGATCATGGAGGGCGATCCCTTCGTGCTGATCGAAGGCATGGCGATCGCCGGTGTCGCGACCGGCGCGACCAAGGGTTTTGTCTATATCCGCTCGGAATACCCGCATGCGGTGGCGATGATGCAAAAGGCGGTCGAGGTCGCCCGCCAGGCCGGCCTGCTTGGCGTCAATGTGCTGGGGTCGCCCAACGCCTTCGACATGGAAATTCGTGTTGGCGCCGGCGCTTATGTCTGCGGCGAGGAAACCTCGCTGCTCAACAGCCTCGAAGGCAAGCGCGGCGTCGTTCGTGCCAAGCCGCCACTGCCGGCCATCCAGGGCCTGTTCGGCAAGCCGACGGTGATCAACAACGTCATCTCGCTGACCTCGGTGCCTGTCATCATGGACAAGGGGGCTGCATTCTACAAGGATTTCGGCATGGGTCGCTCGCGCGGCACCATTCCGATCCAGATCGCCGGCAATGTCAGATATGGCGGCCTGTTCGAGGCGGCGTTCGGCATGACGCTTGGCGAGATCGTCGACGACATCGGCGGCGGCACGGCGACTGGACGGCCGGTCAAGGCGGTACAGGTCGGGGGTCCGTTGGGGGCTTATTTTCCCCGCTCCCTGTTCGACACGCCTTTCGACTACGAGGCCTTCGCCGCCAAGGACGGGCTGATCGGCCATGCCGGCATCACCGTCTTCGATGACACAGCCGACATGCTGAAGCAGGCGCGCTTCGCCATGGAGTTCTGCGCCATCGAAAGCTGCGGCAAGTGCACGCCGTGCCGCATCGGCTCGACGCGCGGCGTCGAGACGATCGACAAGATCGCCAGGGGTATCGAGCCGGAAAAGCAGATCGAGCTGGTGACCGACCTCTGCAACACGATGAAGTTCGGTTCGCTCTGCGCGCTGGGTGGCTTCACGCCCTATCCGGTGATGAGCGCAATCAACCACTTCCGCGATGATTTCAAGCCGGCGCCGGTCGCCGAAGCAGCAGAATAGGAGTCTCGCTATGGGTCTCGTTCAGGAAATCGACTACGGCACGCCGGCCTCGACCTCCGAGAAGCAGGTAACGCTGACCGTCGACGGCTTCACCGTCACCGTGCCGGAAGGCACCTCGATCATGCGCGCCTCGATGGAGGCCGGCATTGCCATCCCGAAGCTTTGCGCCACTGACATGGTCGATGCCTTCGGCTCCTGCCGGCTCTGCCTGGTCGAGATCGACGGCCGCAACGGCACGCCTTCTTCGTGCACGACACCGGTGGCGCCGGGTATGGTCGTGCATACCCAGACCGGAAGGCTGAAGGACATTCGCCGCGGCGTGATGGAGCTCTACATCTCCGACCATCCGCTCGACTGCCTGACCTGTGCTGCCAATGGCGACTGCGAATTGCAGACGCAGGCCGGCGTAGTCGGCCTGCGCGACGTGCGCTACGGCTATGAGGGCGACAACCACGTTTTCAAGAAGAATGATGGCGCAGAAAACTTCAAATGGATGGCGAAGGACGAGTCCAACCCGTACTTCACCTATGATCCGTCGAAATGCATCGTCTGCTCGCGCTGCGTGCGCGCCTGCGAGGAGGTGCAAGGCACCTTCGCGCTGACCATCGAGGGCCGCGGCTTTGAAAGCCGCGTGTCGCCCGGCATGCATCAGCTGTTCATCGACAGCGAATGCGTGTCCTGCGGCGCCTGCGTGCAGGCTTGCCCGACGGCGACGCTCTCCGAGAAATCGGTGATCAAGATCGGCCAGCCGGAGCATTCGGTGGTCACCACTTGCGCCTATTGCGGCGTCGGCTGTTCATTCAAGGCCGAAATGCGCGGCGACGAGCTGGTGCGGATGGTGCCCTACAAGGACGGCAAGGCCAATCGCGGCCATAGCTGCGTAAAGGGCCGTTTTGCCTACGGCTATTCGACCCACAAGGAGCGCATCCTCAATCCGATGATCCGCGAAAAGGTCACCGATCCATGGCGCGAAGTGTCGTGGGAAGAAGCCCTCACCTACACCGCCAACGAGTTTCGCCGCATCCAGTACCAGTATGGCCGCACCTCGATCGGCGGCATCACCTCGTCGCGCTGCACGAACGAAGAAACCTATCTGGTGCAGAAGCTGATCCGCCAGGGTTTCCGCAACAACAATGTCGATACCTGCGCCCGCGTCTGCCATTCGCCGACCGGCTATGGCCTAGGCCAGACATTCGGCACCTCGGCAGGCACGCAGGATTTCGATTCGATCGAGCAGACCGACGTGGTGATGATCATCGGTGCCAATCCGACCGACGCACATCCGGTGTTTGCGTCGCGCATGAAGAAGCGGTTGCGCAAGGGCGCCAAGCTGATCGTGCTCGACCCGCGCCGCACCGACATCGTGCGCTCGGCGCATATCGAGGCGCAGCATCATCTGCCGCTGAAGCCCGGCACCAATGTCGCCGTGGTCACCGCGTTTGCGCATGTCATCGTCACCGAAGGCCTGTTCGACGAGGCCTTCATCCGCGAGCGCTGCGACTGGGACGAGTTCCAGGACTGGGCGTCGTTCGTGGCACTGCCGGAAAACAGCCCGGAGGTGGTCGGCCAGCTTGCCAATGTCGATCCCGAAGAGATCCGCGGCGCCGCACGGCTGTTTGCCACCGGCGGTAATGGCGCGATCTATTACGGCCTCGGCGTGACCGAGCACAGCCAGGGCTCGACCACCGTCATCGCCATCGCCAACCTCGCCATGGCGACCGGCAATATCGGCCGGCCGGGCGTCGGCGTGAACCCGCTGCGCGGCCAGAACAATGTCCAGGGCTCCTGCGATATGGGCTCGTTCCCGCATGAGCTGCCCGGCTATCGTCATATCTCCGGCGATGCGGTGCGCGACATCTATGAGAGCCTGTGGGGGGTCAAGCTCGACGACGAGCCCGGCCTGCGCATCCCCAACATGCTCGACGCCGCCGTCGACGGCTCATTCAAGGGCCTCTATGTGCAAGGCGAGGACATTTTGCAGTCCGATCCCGACACCAAGCATGTCGCCGCAGGCCTTGCCGCGATGGAATGTGTCGTCGTGCACGATCTCTTCCTCAATGAGACCGCCAACTACGCGCATGTCTTCTTGCCCGGCTCGACTTTCCTCGAGAAGGACGGCACCTTCACCAATGCCGAACGCCGCATCAACCGCGTGCGCAAGGTGATGGCGCCGAAGAACGGGCTAGCCGACTGGGAAGTGACGCAGAAGCTCGCACAGGCGATGGGGCTTGCCTGGAATTACCAGCATCCGTCGGAAATCATGGATGAGATCGCCAAGACGACGCCGAGCTTCGCCAAGATTTCTTACGATTATCTGGAAAAGATGGGCTCGGTGCAGTGGCCGTGCAACGAGCAGGCGCCGGAAGGCACGCCGATCATGCATATCAGCGGCTTCGTGCGTGGCAAGGGCAAGTTCATCCGCACCGAATATGTCGCGACCGACGAGAGGACGGGACCGCGCTTCCCGCTGCTGCTGACCACCGGCCGCATCCTATCGCAGTACAATGTCGGCGCGCAGACCAGGCGTACCGACAATATCATGTGGCACAGCGAGGACCGGCTCGAGATCCACCCGCATGACGCCGAAAACCGCGGCCTGCGCGACGGTGACTGGGTCCGCCTGACCAGCCGCTCCGGCGAGACGACGCTGCGCGCGCTGATCACCGACAAAGTGTCGCCTGGCGTGGTCTATACGACGTTCCACCACCCCGACACGCAGGCCAACGTCATCACCACCGACTTCTCCGACTGGGCGACCAACTGTCCGGAATACAAGGTGACGGCGGTGCAGGTCGGCGCGTCCAACGGGCCATCGGAATGGCAGCTCGACTATGACGAGCAGGCTCGCAACAGCCGTCGCATCGCGACCTTGGAAGCAGCGGAGTAATCTTTGAGCGCGCGCCGCAAAGCCACGACGCAGATCTCGCGGCTGGCACACCGCGCCGGCGGCACTGCGGCCGCCAACCGGATGGTGCCGGAAGAGACGCCGGTAGCGTTCTCCTTTGCCGGCACCACCCATGCGGTGATGATGGCAAGTCCCGCCGATTTCGAGGATTTCGCGCTCGGCTTCTCTCTGACCGAGGGCATTATCGCCGACCGGCAAGAAATCGAGGCGATCGAAGTCGAAGATCACGGCGCCGGCATCGACATCCAGATCAGGCTAAAGGACCAGGCCAATACGCGCTTCGAGGCGCGGCGCCGGCGGCTGGCCGGACCGGTCGGCTGCGGGCTGTGCGGCATCGAGTCGATCGAGGAGGCGATGCGCTCGGTCGAGACGGTCAGTTCGTCAAAACTTACGCTTGCGGCGGACGACATCGTCCGTTCGGTCAAGCTTTTGTCGAAAGTGCAGCCGCTGCATGCCGAGACCGGCGCGGTCCACGCCGCCGGTTTTTATATCTCCGGCAAGGGCATCGTCATGGCGCGCGAGGATGTCGGCCGCCACAATGCGCTCGACAAGCTGGCCGGGGCACTCGCCAAAGCCGGCATCGATGGCACCTTGGGTGCCGTCGTGGTGACATCGCGCGTTTCGGTCGAGATGGTGCAGAAGACGGCGGCGATCGGCGCTGCGTTCATCATCGCCGTTTCGGCGCCGACGGCACTTGCCATTCGCACCGCCGAGGACGCCGGCATGACGCTGGTGGCTTTGGTGCGCGGCAATGATTTCGATATCTTCACCCACCCCGAACGGGTGGTTTCCGGAGCTGCCAAGCATGTCGCATGACGAAGGCCACATCATGAGCACCAGCGAGAAGCTGGTCCGCATGGCCAATCAGATCGCCGCCTTTTTTCACTCCAAGCCGCGCGAGGAGGGCATTGCCGGCGTCGCCGAGCATATCAATAAGTTCTGGGAACCGAGGATGCGGCGGCAGTTGTTCGAAATGCTGGACGGCGGTGGCGAAGGCTTCAACGAACTTGTCGTGGCCGCCTCGGCAAGGATCAAGCGGCCGAGCGCACCGGAGGCAGTGGGCTTCCGCGCCGATGCCGGGGGCGTCGTTCCAGGCGGCAAAGGCCCTGGGGCCGGTGAGTCGAATGCCGGGATCGCCGCTTCGCAGAAGTAGGCAGCAAACGTGCCTCTCATGGCCCATAGGCTTGCATTAGTTTGATCTGCCGCAAGCGTCGCGCCTCTGGCCGTGACGGAAAAAAGCTCGCGAGCTTCTATGCCGACGACGCGCTGGTGCGGGTGATCGACCGCAATAACCCGCCGAGCAAGCCGCGCGAGATCCGCGGACGCGAAGCGATCAGCACGCTCTGGGACGACATCTGCAGCCGGGCGATGACCCCACAAGGTCGACACCACCATCGCCGACGGCAACAACCTCGCCTTCACCGAGGCCTGCGCCTATCCGGATGGAACAAAAGTGTTCTGCGCGTCGATGCTGGAGCTGAAGGACGGCCAGATTGCGCGGCAGACCGTCGTGCAGGCATGGGACGAGTGAGGAGGTAGCGATGTCAGCGCCAGGTGGCAGATCGATGCCGGCAGGCAGATGAGGGGCGGAACCAGCTGACTTGTGCTGCCCCCCATCCGGCCCTTCGGGCCACCTTCTCCCCGTCAACGGGGAGAAGGAAAGGCGCTATCCGTGCGCCACCATCACATGGCGGACAGCGGTATAATCCTCCAGTGCATAAAGCGACATGTCCTTGCCGTAGCCGGACTGTTTCAGCCCGCCATGCGGCATTTCATTGGTCAGCATGAAGTGGGTGTTGATCCAGGTGCAGCCATATTGCAGCCGGGCTGCTGTCGCCATGGCGCGCGAAACATCCTTCGTCCATACCGAGGATGCCAAGCCGTAGTCGCTGTCATTGGCCCAGTTCACCGCCTCGTCGACCTCGGAAAAACGAGTAACGGAGACAACCGGGCCGAACACTTCGCGGCGCACGATCTCGTCCTCCTGCAGCGCGCCGGCGACAACGGTCGGCTGGTAGAAGAAGCCGGAGCCCTCGCCCGGCTTGCCGCCGGTGGTGATCTCGATGTGCTTCAATTCCGAAGCGCGTTCGACGAAGCTCGAGACGCGATCGCGCTGGCGGCGTGAGATGAGCGGCCCGATCTCGTTCTCCGTGTCGTCGGGGCGGTTGTACTTGATGGTCGAGACGGCGGAGGAGAGGTCGACGACGAGCTTGTCGTAGATCTTCTTGCCGGCATAGATGCGGCAGGCGGCAGTGCAGTCCTGGCCGGCATTGTAGTAACCGAAGGCGCGCAGGCCATTGACCACCGCGTCGAGATCGGCGTCGTCGAAGACGATGACCGGCGCCTTGCCGCCAAGTTCCAGATGCGTGCGCTTGACCGATTTGGCGGCGGCCTGCAGCACCTTCTTGCCGGTAGCGACGTCGCCGGTGATCGAGATCATGTTGACTTTCGGGTGGTTGATCAGCGTGTTGCCGACACTGTCGCCTCTGCCGAGCACGACGTTGACGACGCCTTCCGGCAGGATGTCGGCGAGGATCTTGGCCAGCTTCAATGCGGTCAGCGGCGTCTGCTCGGACGGCTTGAAGACGACCGTGTTGCCGCCGGCAATCGCCGGCGCCAGCTTCCAGGCCATCATCATCAGCGGATAGTTCCACGGCGCGATCGAGGCGACGACACCGATGGCATCGCGGCGGACCATCGAGGTGTGACCGGGGATGTATTCGCCGGCGACCTGGCCGGGCATCGAGCGGACGGCGCCGGCAAAGAAGCGGTAGCAGTCGACGATCGCCGGGATTTCGTCGTTGAGCACGGCATTGATCGGCTTGCCGCAATTGAGCGCCTCGAGGGCGGCGAAATCTCGTGCCGCGGCCTCGATGCGATCGGCGATCTTTAGCAGATAGCCGGAGCGCTGCGCCGGTGTGGTGCGCGACCAGGTGACGAAGGCCTTTTCGGCAGCCAGCACCGCCGCCTCGATCTGCGCCTGGCTGGCTTCAGGCAGGTTGAGGATAGTCGCCCCGGTCTTCGGATTGAGGATTGGCTCCTCGGTTTCGGTGCCCTTCTCGAATTTCGGCCCGATCAGCATCTTTATGTCCATGGAAGTCTCTCCCTTATGGATTCTTGACGTCATTTGCCCGAACCGGCGATCTGGTCGCCGTCGCGGGTCAGGTAATAGGCAAGAAGGATGGGCAGCAACGTCACCAGCACGACGACCATGGCCACGACATTGGTGACCGGGCGCTGGCGCGGACGGATCAGCTCCTCCAGCATCCAGATCGGCAGCGTCTGCTGCTGGCCGGCGGTAAAGGTGGTGACGATGACCTCATCGAACGACAGCGCGAAAGCGAGCATGCCGCCGGCGAGCAGCGCGGTGGCGATATTGGGCAGCACGATATGGCGAAAGGTCTGGAAGCCGTCGGCGCCGAGATCCATCGATGCCTCGATCATCGAGCCGGAGGTGCGGCGGAAGCGGGCGACGGCGTTGTTGTAGACAACGACGACGCAGAAGGTGGCGTGGCCAAGCACGATCGTCCAGAACGAGAACGGAATCTCGGCCAGCGAAAAGGCTGAACGCAGCGCGATGCCGGTGATGATGCCAGGCAGTGCGATCGGCAGGATAACCAGCAGCGAGATGGTTTCGCGGCCAAAGAACTGTGTTCGCGAAACGGCGGCGGCGCAGAGCGTGCCGAGGACCAGGGCGACGAGTGTCGAGATGGCGGCGACCCGGACCGACAGCGACAGCGCTTGCCACACGTCCGGTCGGTTCCAGGTGACGGCGAACCACTGCGTCGTCAGTCCCGGCGGCGGCCAGACGAAGCTCTTTTCCTCGGTCGTGAAGGCATAGACGAAGATCAGGAAGATCGGCAAATGCAGGAACAGCAGGCCGCAGGCAGCAGCGACCTTCAAGCCGAGAGGGGTGGATTGTGAGCCATCAGAGCGCATCGAAGGCCCCCATGCGCTTGGCGCCCCAGAGGTAGAAACCCATGATGACAATCGGCACCACGGTGAAGGCGGCGGCGAGCGGGATGTTGCCGGCGGTGCCCTGCTGCGAATAGACGGCCTGGCCGATGAAGAGGCGCGAGGTGCCGATGATCTGCGGGATGATGTAATCGCCGAGCGTCAGCGAGAAGGTGAAGATCGAACCGGCGACGATGCCAGGCAGCGCCAGCGGGAACAGCACGTTGCGGAAGGTCTGGCCGGGCGAGGCGCCGAGATCGGACGAGGCCTCGACCAGATTGCCGGGCACGCGCTCGAGTGCCGCCTGCACCGGCAGGATCATGAAGGGCAGCCAGACATAGACGAAGACGATGAAGGTGCCGGTGGACGACACCGACAGAGAATTGCCGCCGACGATCGGCAGCGACAGCCAGCCATCGAGCAGCCACACGAGATGCAGCTTGGCGAGCAGCCAGGTCAGGATGCCTTCCTTGGCGAGGATGAGCTTCCAGGCGTAGATTTTGACCAGATAGCTCGACCACAGCGGCAGCATGACGCCGAGATAGAACAGCGCCTTCCAGCGGCCGCGCGCATAGCGCGCCGCGTAATAGGCGATGGGAAAGGCGATGACCGCCGAGGCGAGCGTGACCAGGGCTGCCATCGTCATCGTGCGCAGGATGATGTCGAGATTGGCGGCCTGCAGCAGGTCGCCATAGGTCTTCAGCGTGAATTCGCGATTGATGAGGCCGGAGAATTCGTCGATCGAGAAAAAACTCTGCAAGAGCAGTGCGAACAGCGAGCCGATATAGACGATGCCGAGCCACAGCACCGGCGGCAGCAGCATCAACAGCAGCAGCAGCTTCGGCCTGCGCCAGAACAGGTCCGACAGCGGGCCGCGCAGGCCGCCGGCGCGGGGAAGGAGGGCTGGGGCAGGTTTTGCCTGGGTCGCGGTCAGAGTCATGGTTTCTTCGACCGGCCGCGATCCTTCGCGCCCCCCTCTGTCCTGCCGGACATCTCTCCCTCTAGGGGGGAGCTTGGCAGCTTCAATCTCGCCGGCCATTCTGCAACGTTAGAGATTGGCGAAAGCAGTCGCGACAGCCAATCTCCCCCCTTGAGGGGGAGATGTCCGGCAGGACAGAGGGGGGCGCCGTGGAGCGCCGCACTTGGCCTGTCAGCCAAGACTTTCCTCAGCGCCATCATGCCGGCTCGTCCATCAAATGCAGGTGCTCGCGATTGAAGGTGAGCACGACCGCCTCACCCTCCTTCGGCAATGTCGCACCGGCCGGCACGATCGCATGCAATCTCAACCCGTCGGCGTCGAGCGCCAGTCTGGTCGTGGCGCCGAGATAATTGGTCGAGACAAGGCGAGCGGCAACGCCGTCGCCCTTGGCCGCCCGGCCGATGCGAATGGATTCAGGCCGCAGGCTGCCCCAGCGATGCTGGCCGGAATAACGCTGGACGAAGTCTGGCGGCAGCACATTGGACGAGCCGACGAAATCGGCGACGAAGCGCGTCTTCGGGCGCTGGTAGATGTCCTCCGGCGTGCCGATCTGCATGATCCTGCCGTCGTTGAAAACGGCGACGCGATCGGCCATCGAAAGGGCCTCGCCCTGGTCGTGGGTGACGAAGACGAAGGTGATGCCGAGCGCCTTCTGCAGCGACTTCAACTCCTCCTGCATGTTCTCGCGCAGCTTGAGATCGAGCGCGCCAAGCGGCTCATCGAGCAGAAGCACCTTGGGTTGGTTGACCAGGGCGCGGGCGAGCGCGACGCGCTGGCGCTGGCCGCCGGAAAGCTGGCCGGGACGGCGGGCGCCGTAGCCCGGAAGCCGCACCAGCGACAATGCCTCCTCGGCCGCTTTCTGCCGCTCGAGCTTGCCGACACCCTTGACCATCAGCCCGTAGGCGACATTGTCGAGCACGTTCAGATGCGGAAACAGCGCGTAGTCCTGAAAGACGGTGTTGACGTTGCGGCGATAGGGCGGAACGCCTTCGGCGCGTTCGCCGAAAATGGAGATCGAGCCCGATGTCGGCTGCTCAAAGCCGGCGATCAGACGCAGGCAGGTCGTCTTGCCGGAACCTGAAGGTCCGAGCATGGCGAAGAACTCGCCCGGCACGATGTCGAGATCGACCATATCGACGGCGCGCACGCTGCCGAAATGGCGCGAGACTTTTTGGAAGGAAACGGCTGATGTCATGGAGCTGTCCTGATCTGCCAGGCTCGTCAATTCAGGCGACAGCGCTGCCCCTCATCCGCCTGCCGGCACCTTCTCCCCGTAGGGACGGGGAGAAGGGGCTAGCCGGAACGCTCGCGATCCCCCTCTCCCCGTTCTTCACGGGGAGAGGGTAAGGGTGAGGGGCAGCGCCAACTTGCCAGCAATGCGAAACGAACTCACCGCCCGCCGATGACCCCGATATAGTCCGACACCCAGCGATAGTAAGGCACGCACTGCTCCTGGGTGGCGCACTTCGACACCGGCGTCTTCCAGAACTTGATCTTTTCGAAATTGTCGTAGCCGTTGGTCTTGCAGCCTTCGTCGCCGAGCAATTCGTTGCCTTTGCAGGCAGCCGGCACCACCGGCAGCGAACCGAACCAGGCGGAGACATCGCCCTGCACTTTCGGGGACAGCGAGTGCTCCATCCACATATAGGCGCAGTTCGGGTGGGCTGCGTCGGCCGCCAGCATGGTGGTGTCGGCCCAGCCGGTGACGCCTTCCTGGGGAATGGTCGACGCGACCGGCTTCTTGGCAGCAACCAGCGTGTTGACCTGGTAGGGCCATGAACCGGAGGCGACGACGCCTTCGTTCTGGAAGTCATCGACCTGGATGGCAGCGTCATGCCAGTAGCGTCCGACCAGCGTGCGCTGGACGCGCAGCAGATCGAGGGCGGCCTTGTACTGGTCTTCGGTCAACTCGTAGGGATCCTTGATGCCGAGCTCCGGCTTGTGAAACATCAGATAGTTGGCCGCATCGGCGATGTGGATCGGCCCGTCATAAGCCTGGACGCGGCCCTTGTTCGACTTGCCGTCAGGCAAGGTCATCTCCTCGAAGACGACGTTCCAGCTCTTCGGCGGTTCCTTGAACACCTCCGTGTTGTACATCAGCACATTCGGCCCCCACTGGTAGGGTGCGCCGTAGTGGACGCCGCCAACCGTGAACCACGGCGCATTCTTCAGCCGGTCGTCGACCGTGTTCCAGCTCGGGATGAGATCGGTGTTGATCGGCTGGACCCGCTTGCCGGCGACGAGGCGCAGCGAAGCGTCGCCCGAGGCGGTAACGAGGTCGAAGCCGCCCTCGTTCATCAGCGCGACCATCTCGTCGGAGGTGTTGGCGGTCTTGATGTTGACTTTGCAGCCTGTGTTCTTCTCGAAAGACGTGACCCAATCGTAGTTCTTGTCGGTTTCGCCGCGTTCGATGTAACCGGGCCAGGCGACAATGTTGACCTGGCCTTCGCCCTTGCCGAGTTCCTTAACCTGGGCGATCGCCTGGCCGGAGAAGGCCAGCGCGACCGTTAATGCAGTGCACGACTTCAGGAATGAGTTCATCGTCGATCTCCCATCTGAGGGGCCGCACTCTCGTGGCGGCTTGGTCCCTGATTGTCAAAGTGCTGTGAAATTTCCGGTTTCGCAAATTCATTTAGTAGAAAGGCGATATCGGTTTTTCCGATAGACTAACGACCGATCTTCTCCGGTCGCTGGCGGATCATGCGCTGCGACTGGGCAAGCCCGATGAAGTCGCGCGCGGCCTGCGGCAGGCCGGAGCCGCGCCGCCAGACCGTGCCGACCTGGACAACCGGCAACGAGCCCGAAATATCGCGCGATTCGATGCGGTCGCCTTCCAGCGACCATGGTCGATAAACGAGGTCGGGCAGCAGCGCCACGCCGGCGCCGGTAGCGACGAGGCTGCGCACCGCTTCGACCGAGCGGGTGCGGAACGCGACATGCGGCTTGGCGCCGATCGCCGCCAGCAGTTTTCCGGTATTCTCTTCGATCTCGTCGACGGTCAGCATGATAAGCGGCTCCGAGGCGATGTCGCCAATACCGATGATGTCGGCGCCGGACAGCGGATGGCCAAGCGGCAACCACAGCCGGTAGGCCGAGATTTCGAGAATTTCGGACTGCAGGGCGGTGCGGTCGCGCAGGTTCGAGGTGACCATGACGGCGATGTCGAGCTTGCCGCCGATCAGCAGATGTTCGAGGTAATCGCCATTGTCCTCGATGGCCGAGATCTCGACGCCCGGATAGGCGCGGCGATAGCGGGAGAGAAGGTCGGACAGCACATATCCGGCGACCAGCGAGGTAACACCGAGCTGCAGCCGGCCGCCAGCCGCCGCATGCTCGCCGAAGAAGGCGCGGCGCGCATCGGAAACGTCGGCAAGGATCTTTGTCGCGTGGCGCAGGAACTGGTGGCCCTTGTGGGTGATGTTGAGGCCGCGCGGATGGCGCTCGAACAGTTCGACGCCGAGATCATGCTCGAGTTCCTTGATCGCCTCGGTGACCGACGATTGCGAGATCGACAGGTTTTGGGCGGCGCCAGACACGGTTCCTTGCTCGGCGACGGCGATGAAGAACTGCAATTGGCGGATGGTGAAGGCCATGGCCAGACTAAACACCGCGGATGCAGCGCTGGGAAGTGGGCGACCAACGAACACTTGACGGCCGCAACACTTGTAACTAAGTGAGTTACATGAAGCGAAACAGCAGACTCTCTTCGACCCTGCACATTCTGGTCCACATGGCCGAGGCGCAGGAGCACGCGATGACCTCCGAGCAGCTCGCCACATTCATCCACACGAACCCGGTCGTCGTCCGCCGGACCATCGCCGGCTTGCGCGACGCTGGCATCGTCACCTCGTCCCGCGGACATGGCGGGGGCTGGCAGCTTGGCCGTGCCCCCGAGGAAATTTCGCTGGCCGAGATCAGCGCCGCGCTCGGCGAAACGCTGCTGCCGTTCAGCACCGAGCCGGAAAGCCCCGGCTGCCTTGTCGAACAAGCGGTGATAGCCGCGCTCGACGACTTTCGCGTCGAGGCCGAGAGGCTGCTGGCGGAAAGACTCAGCCGCATCACGCTTGCCGATCTCGCCGCCGATTTCCACCGCCGTTACGAGTTGATTGGAGTGACCAGCCATGCAGTATGATCTGATTGTCGTGGGCGGCAGCTTTGCCGGCCTGTCTGCCGCCATCCAGGCGGCACGGGCCCGGCGCAACGTCCTGGTGATCGACGCAGGCCAGCCGCGCAATCGTTTTGCCGAGCATTCGCACGGGTTCCTGGGACAGGACGGGCGCGCGCCCGGCGCAATCCTGGACGACGCAAGACGGCAGCTGCTGGCCTATCCGACAGCCAAGGTCCTCGCCGGATTGGCCGACAAGGCCGCTGCGGCTGGTTCCGGCTTCGAGATCACGACGGATCGCGGCGAGACATTCGGCGCGGCGCGGCTGGTTCTTGCCACTGGCGTGCGCGATATCCTGCCGGATGTTCCCGGGCTTACCGAGCATTGGGGAAAGAGCGTGCTGCATTGTCCTTATTGCCATGGTTACGAGGTGGCCGGCGGTCCGCTTGGCGTGCTGGCAACCGGCCCAATGGCCGTGCATCAGGCGCAATTGATCGCTGATTGGGGTGACGTCACGCTGTTCGCCAACGGCATGTTCGAGCCTGACGCGGAACAGATGCTTGCGCTGGAAAGGCGGAACGTGCGGTTCGAGCCGGCCGGCGTGGCAGAACTGGAAAAAGATGGTTCAGACGGGCTGATCGTCAGCCTCGAAGATGGCCGCAAAGCCGGCGTCAGGGCGCTGTTCACCGCACCGCGCAACACCATGGCCAGTCCACTGGCCGAACAGCTTGGCTGCACCTTCACAGAGGGCTTCCTCGGCCCGGTGATTACCGTCGACGACCGGCAGCAGACGACCGTGAAGGGCGTCTATGCCGCGGGAGATGCGGCACGATCGATGCATAACATCGCCTTCGCCGTATCAGGTGGCGCCTTCGCGGGCGTATGCGCCCACCAATCGCTGGTCTTCGATTAGATCGCGCTTTCGTCGCCGACAATGCTGAGCCGCGCGCCCGCTTGTCCAAGGGCCGCGGCGATGTCACGCGGCGGCAGATGATCGGTGGCCAGTTCGGAAAAACCGTCGAAGCCGCAGACCTGGACCAGACCCTGGCGGCCGAACTTCGTGTGGTCGGTGATGACGAGCGAGCGCTGGCCGCGCGACAGCACCATGCGGGCGAATTCCGCCTCTTCCAGATCATAATCCATGACGCCCGTGACGGCATCGACCGCGCCGATGGAGATCACCGCATGGCTGACGGAAAACCGGCTGACGAATTCAATGGCCGAGACGCCGAAGGCGGCCCCCGAATCGCTGCGCAATTCGCCGCCGGCCATGTAGACCTTGTTGCCGTTGACGGTGGCCAACGTGCGGGCGATATCGGAGGAGTTGGTGACCACCGTCAGCCGCCGGTGGCCTAGCAGCTCGCGGGCCAGGAAAGAGGTGGTGGTGCCGGTGTCGAGCATGATCGATTCGCCGTCGCGGACGGTCGCGGCAACCATGCGGGCAATGGCACGCTTGGCATCGGCATTTTCGCGCATGCGCCGCTCGAACGGCGCCTCGCCGGCCATCGACGGCAGGCCGACGGCGCCATGCATCTTCAAGATCGAACCGTCACTGGTCAGCGGCTTGACGTCGCGGCGCACGGTCTCCAGCGAGACGCCCAGCCGGTCGGCCAGGCTGGCGATGGTGACGGTGCCCTCCTCATGAAGGAGACGCAGGATTTCGCCATGCCGCTTCGAGTGCATCGGTCTCACCCAATCGGTTTGTTGCGCTACTGACCGCTTCTAAGGCAAATCGGCCACAGCTTACAAGAAATCCTTGTGGTTTCGGGCAAAAAGCCACAAGTTTTCGTTGACAAGCCAGATCACATGGCGTGACACTGGCTTGGTGACAGGCTCGGAACTGCCACGGGAGAACGATGGCAGAGCCGCACCAAGATTCGCCTGCCCGAACGGCTGGAAAGTCGTCTGGCGCAAGGGAGAAGGTTTTTTTCGAATCCGCGGGGGCGGATGCCGGAGTCGAAGAACCCGGCACAGGGGCTCGTCGGTGCGGTGCGGGATACCGATCCCGGGATCCCGCACCGACGAGAACTTCGCATTTCGCCCTCCTGCCGGCCGCCAGCTTTGTGTCCCCCGTGGCGCCTTGAACCCCGCGCAATGAGAGATGGACCCGTGACCGCCGAGGACCGCATCCGCGTTCTGCCCTGCTGGACTGGCAGCATCGAGATCGCGCCGCTGCCAGGCGGCCTAAGCAACGCCAACTATCTGGTCAAGGACGCGGTCGGACGGCATGTCGTCCGCTTCGGCCAGGACTTTCCGTTCCACCACGTCTTTCGCGAGCGCGAGGTGATGACCGCGCGCGCGGCCCATGCCGCCGGCTTCGCGCCGGCTGTCCGCTATTCCGAGCCCGGCATCCTGGTGACGGAGTTTCTCGGCGCCAAGACTTTTGTCGCCGAGGACGTACGCGCCAATATCGGCCGCGTTGCCGCCCTGATGCGCGGCTTCCATCGGGAGATGCCCAATCATGTCTCCGGCGCCGGCTTCATGTTCTGGGTATTCCATGTCATCCGCGACTATGCGCGCACGCTGGAGGAAGCCGGCAGCCGCATGCGAAGCGAGCTGCCGCGGCTGCTGACACTTGCGGACGAGCTCGAACGGGCGCAGAAACTGCTGCCGATCGTCTTCGGTCACAACGACCTTTTGCCGGCTAATATCCTCGACGACGGCCATAGGCTGTGGCTGATCGATTTTGAGTATGCCGGCTTCAACACGGCGATGTTCGACCTTGCTGGCGTCGCCTCGAACGCCAGCATGAACGACGAGGAGTCATTCGCCTTCCTGACCGCCTATTTCATGAAGGAGCCGGACGAGGCGATCCGCCGCTCGCATGCGGCCATGCAATGCGCATCGCTGCTGCGCGAGGCGATGTGGAGCATGGTTTCCGAACTTTATCTCGACGCGCCCGGCATCGACTACGTCGCCTATACCGACGAAAACCTGATGCGGCTCGATGCCGCGCTGGAAAACTACAGAACGAAATACGGACAGAGATCATGACATTGCCCGCCCACGCCGAGATCGTCGTCATCGGTGGCGGCATCATCGGCTGTTCGACGGCCTATCATCTGGCGCGTGACCACAAGGCCGAAGTCGTACTTTTGGAACAGGGCAAGCTGACTTCGGGCTCCACCTGGCATGCGGCGGGGCTGGTCGGGCAGTTGCGCTCGTCGGCCTCTATCACCCGCGTGCTCAAATATTCGGTCGATCTCTACAAGGGGCTGGAAGCCGAAACCGGGCTGGCCACCGGCTGGAAGATGACCGGATGCCTCAGGCTCGCCACCAATGCCGACCGCTGGATCGAGTACAAGAGGCTGGCGACGACGGCGAAAAGCTTCGGCATGGATATGCAGTTGCTGTCATCGGCCGAGGTCAAGACAATGTGGCCGCTGCTGGAAACCGGCGATCTCGTCGGTGCAAGTTGGCTGCCGACCGACGGCCAGGCAAGCCCTTCCGACATCACGCAGTCGCTGGCCAAAGGCGCGCGCATGTATGGCGCCAGGCTGTTCGAGGATATCCGCGTCACCGGCTTCGACATGCAGGATGGCCGCATCACCGCGGTAAAGACCAACAAGGGCGATATCGCCTGCGACAAGGTGGTGAACTGTGCCGGGCAATGGGCGCGCCAGGTGGGTACGCTAGCCGGCATCGATGTGCCGCTGCAGCCGGTCAAGCACCAGTACATCATCACCGAAAGAATAGACGGGTTGGCGACCGATGCGCCGACGATCCGCGACCCCGACCGCCGTATCTATTTCAAGGAGGAGGTTGGCGGGCTGGTGATGGGCGGCTATGAGCCGAACCCGCAAGCCTGGACGACCGATCTTCCCGGCGGTGATGTCCCTGATGACTGGGAGTTCCGGCTGTTCGACGACGATTACGATCATTTCGAGCAGCATATGAACCAGGCGATCGCGCGGGTTCCGGCGCTCGAAACCATCGGCGTCAAGCAGATGATCAACGGGCCGGAGAGTTTCACGCCGGACGGCAATTTCATTCTCGGCGTGGCACCCGAATGCGCCAACATGTTCGTCGGCGCCGGCTTCAACGCCTTCGGCATCGCGGCGGGCGGCGGTGCCGGCTGGGTTCTGGCGCAATGGGTGGTCGACGGCGAGGCGCCGCTCGATCTGTGGGTGGTCGATATCAGGCGCTTCTCCGACCTGCATCGCGACCGGCAATGGGTCCGCGACCGCACGCTGGAAGCCTATGGCAAGCACTATACGATCGGCTTCCCGCATGAGGAGTATGTCACGGGTCGGCCACGGATTGTGTCGCCGCTCTACGAACGGCTGCAAAAGCATCGCGCCGTGTTCGGCTCCAAACTCGGTTGGGAGCGGCCGAACTGGTTCGCACCCGAAGGCGTCGAGCCGAAGGACATCTATTCGATGGGCCGGCAGAACTGGTTTTCGCCGGTGGGCGACGAGCACCGGCACGTGCGCGAGCACGTCGGCATCTTCGACCAGTCGTCCTTCGCCAAATACGAAATGACCGGTGCGGATGCACTGAAGGCGCTCGACTGGATCTGCGCCAACGACGCCGCCAAGCCGGTCGGCCGGCTGACCTACACGCAGCTTCTCAACACGCGCGGCGGCATCGAGGCCGACCTGACCGTGGCTCGGCTCGGCGAAGAACGATTCTACGTCGTCACCGGCACCGGTTTTAGGACGCATGACTTCTCGTGGATCGGCGACCATGTCGGCAACCAGCTCGACGTGACGCTCACCGATGTCACCGAAGATTTCGGCACGCTGTCGCTGATGGGGCCGCGCGCCCGCGACGTGCTTGCTGCGGTGACCGATGCGGACGTGTCGAACACCGCTTTCCCGTTCGGACACGTGCGGGAAATCTCCATCGCCGGCCACACAGTTCGGGCGCTGCGCGTCACCTATGTCGGCGAGCTCGGCTGGGAGCTGCATGTGCCGATCGCGGCGACGGGCGAAATCTTCGACGCGCTGATGGCGGCGGGCGAGGAGCACGGCATTCGCCCGGTCGGCTACCGGGCGCTGGAATCGCTGCGGCTGGAAAAAGGCTACCGCGCCTGGGGCTCCGACATCACGCCCAACGACACGCCGCAGGAGGCCGGCCTCGGCTGGGCGGTGAAGCTTCGCAAGAATACCGATTTTCTCGGGCGGCGGGCGCTTGAAGAGATCAGCGGCGCCGCGCTGAAAAAACGCTTTGCCGGCTTCACGGTCGAAGATTGCGAGATCGTGCTGCTCGGGCGCGAAACGATCCTTCGCAATAACGAGCCGGTCGGCTACCTGACCAGCGGCGGATATGGCTACACGGTCGGCAAGAACATCGGCTACGGTTATGTGCGCAACGCCGATGGCGTCAGCGACGATTTCCTCACCTCCGGCGACTACGAGCTTGTGGTGGCGATGGAACGGACGCCGGCAAAAATCCATCTCGAGCCGCTTTACGATCCGGCGGGGGCAAGAATCAGAGCCTAGATCAGCTCACGCGCAGAACGAGGCCGCGGCTGGGCACGGTGTCCGCCTCGCCCGGCATGGAGACATAGGGCGACGTTTCCTCGGCGCGCGTAACGACGCCCTTCGCCTCGAGGTCGGCGATCCGTGCGGAAAAGCCGGCGTCCCATAGAGTGTTCTTGACCGTCAGCACGATTATCCCGCCCGGCCGGCAGATGCGGATCAGTTCGTCCAGCCCCTCGGCGCCGACATGGCCCGAGGTGAAGACGCCGGCCGATATGATGCCGGCATAGGCATCATCCGCGAAAGGCAGCGGGCCTCCGAGCGCCAGGCAGTGAAGCGCCGAATAGACGCCCTTGCGCTCCGCTTTGGCCAGCATGCCCGCCGAGATGTCGAGTGCCTCGACCTGCGGATAGCCCGCGATCTTCAGCCACTCGCCGATGAGCCCGGTGCCGGCACCGGCATCGAGGAGCGGTGCCGCGCCGCGCGGCAAGTGGCGGGCAAGCAGGGCGAGGCAGATGGTCGGATGGCGATAACCGGCCGCCGACATGTCGGCGTCGTAGGTGTCGGACCAGCGGTCGTAGAGCGCCGCCACTTCTTCAGGCCGCTTCGCTGCATAGGCCGCGGCGAGCGCGCCTTCATTTTTCCTGTCCGCCATCGCAGTCCTGTCCGCAAAATCAAAGTGCAGCAGCGTCCTTCCGCGTCCGACAGGACCGCGCGGCGCTGGAGTGAATCGCATACCGCCGATGATAGCCAAACGGCGAAATTTGTGGAACCGTCGTGGCCACAAATAAAGACGCAAAGAGGGCGGAAGCGATGGTGGACGAGGAAGCACGCGCGGCGCTTGCAGCAATTCCGGGGCTGGCCGGCTACGAGGGACCCTTGGAGCGGCTTGGCGGCCTCACCAACCTCGTCTTCAGGGCTGGAGACGTCTGCCTGCGGATTCCCGGCAAAGGCACCGAGGAGTATATCAATCGCGCCAACGAGGCGGTGGCGGCGCGGGAAGCCGCCAAGGCCGGCGTCAGCCCCGAGCTGCTGCATGTCAACGGCGAGACAGGCGTGATGGTGACGCGTTTCGTCGTCGGCGCCGAGACGATGTCGCCGGAAAAATTCAAGACCCGGCCGGGTAGTCCGGCGCGCGCCGGCAAGGCCTTCCGCAGGCTGCATACATCTGGCGCGGTGTTTCCCTTCCGCTTCGAGCTTTTCGCGATGATCGACGACTATCTGAAGGTGTTGTCGACCAAGGACGTCGCACTGCCTGCCGGTTACCACGACGTCGTGCGCGAGGCGGAAACCGTGCGCTCGGCGCTTGCCGCGCATCCCCTGCCTCTTGTCGCCTGCCACTGCGATCCGCTGTGCGAAAACTTCCTCGATGCGGGCGACAGGATGTGGATCGTCGACTGGGAATATTCCGGCATGAACGATCCGCTCTGGGATCTCGGCGACCTCAGCGTCGAAGGACAATTCGACGTGGCGCAGGAGGAAGAGATGATGGGCGCCTATTTCGGTGGCGAGCCGACACCGGCCGAGCGCGGCCGCGTCGTCATCTACAAGGCGATGTGCGATCTGTTGTGGACGCTGTGGGGGCTGATCCAGCTTGCCAACAGCAATCCGGCCGACGATTTCCGCGCCTATGCCGACGGTCGCTTTTCACGCTGCAGGACGCTGATGGAGACGGCCGACTTCTCAAGGCATCTGACGGCGGTGCGGGCGGGTTAGGTACTAGAATTCTGAACCTTAAGGTACCAGAAATCTGGACCCTAGTTGACGCCTTTCGGCACGTTTTCGGGCGGCACCGTGTCGACCACCTTCTGGCGATGGAAGATGAACAGGCCGGCCAGCACGATGATGGCCGAGCCGATCAGGATGCGCGGGCCGGGCATGTCGCCGAAGAAGGCCAGCCCGAAGATGACGGCCCACAGCAGCAGGCTGTAATGCAGCGGCGCCAGCGTCGAGGCGGGCGCCAGCTTCAGCGCCCTGGTGATCATCAGATGTGCGCAGCAGGAGACGATGCCAAGAAGCAGCATCGCGCCGAAATCGAGCGAGGACGGCGTCTGCCAGTTGCCGATGGTGAGAAACCCGCCGACCAGCAGCGTGCCGATGGTTTGCCAGGCAACCAACGAGGTGTCGCTGGTGCCACGCAACCGCCGGTTGAGGATGATGGCGAAGGCGAATGAAATGCTTCCGGCCAGCGCGAAGGTCGAGGACAGCGAAAACGCGGCCGAGGACGGTTTGAGCATGATCAGCACGCCGCAGAAGCCGACCAGGATCGCCATCCAGCGGCGCCAGCCGACCTTTTCACCGAGCAACAGATGGGACAGCGCCGCCACGTAGATCGGTCCGGCCATGTAGAAGCTCATGACGTCGGCGAGCGGCAGGTAGACGACGGCGGCATAGAACAGCGCCGTGTCGAGCGTGGTCATGACGACGCGCAAGACCTGCAGTTCTAGGCGCTCCATGCGGAACAGCTTGGCCGCGCCTTGACGCGCGATCATCGGGCCGAGCACGAAAAAGGCGCCGATGGAACGGATCAGCACGACCTGGCCGACGGAAAAGCTGGCGACCAGCCATTTGCCCATCGCATCGTTCAACGCAAACAGGAAGTCGCCGGCCAGCATCAGCAGAATGCCGGCCAAAAGCACGTTCCTGATCGTCGAATTCTGCGCTGGCGGCTGTGCCATGCCGATGTCGCTTCCTCCCGCATGAAAGCTCGGTAAGCAGCGTCGTAGACGCAAGCAGCCGCTTTGACGAGCGGAAAACGGAAAGCCGGCCAGACCAGGGGCCGGAAATCGGCTGGGCCTGTACGGAAGATCGGAACGGCTTACTTTGGCCGTGACCGAATGATGACCGGACGATAGATCACCGGCCGGTCCCAGGGATCGAAAACCGACGCACTTCTCAGCTCAGCGCGGCGCGCCAGATCGATGCGCTGCAGACATTCGGCGAAGGCATCATTTTTTCTGACGAAGCCGTAGGACCGGCATTTCGCCTCGTCCGCGGCACGACGGTCTTCGGCCGTCATGCAGCCTGCACAGGTCGCCGCCAACGCGACCACCGTCGCCGTCTTGTACCACATGGTGGCCTCCTCGACATAAAAGTGGAGATTGATTGTAGACTTGCGGTCAGGACCTATCAATCTGATCGACGCGCGGCCTGATGCAGGCCCAACGTCCTATTGGGCCTGCCAATTATTGGTCATGAAGTGGCGGGTGATGCCTGCGGTTCACCGTTTCCGGCCGTCCGGCGATCGAAAGCCGCGTTTCCTGCCTGGCCCGCTCGGCCACCACCTTGCCCCTGGCGATGACGCACAGGCGCTCGGGGCGCAGGCGCAAGGCCTCGACCGGATCGCCGGCATCAAGGACGACGAGACTGGCGCGCTTGCCGACCGCCAGGCCGAGATGGTCGAGGCCCATGATGGCGGCGTTGACGTTGGTGACCATGTCGAAGCAGCGCGCCATGTCGGCCGGGCTCGACATCTGGGCGACGTGAAGGCCCATGAAGGCGACGTCGAGCATGTCGGCCGTGCCCAGCGAATACCAGGGGTCGAGCACGCAATCCTGGCCCCAGCCGACGCGGATGCCGTGGGCAAGCATTTCCTTGACCCGCGTCAGGCCGCGGCGTTTGGGGAATGTGTCGTGCCGGCCCTGCAGCATGATGTTGATCAGCGGATTGGGGATCGCCGAGACGCCTGCCTCGGCGATCAGCGGCAACAGCTTCGAGACATAGTAATTGTCCATCGAGTGCATCGAAGTGAGATGCGAGCCGGCGACCCTGCCCTGCAGGCCGAGGCGTTGCGTCTCATAGGCCAGTTGTTCGATATGGCGCGACAGCGGATCGTCGGTCTCGTCGCAATGCAGGTCGACCATCAGGCCGCGCTTTGCCGCGATTTCGCACAGTTCCGTCACCGAACGCGTGCCGTCGGCCATGGTGCGCTCGAAATGCGGAATGCCGCCGACGATGTCGACCCCCATGTCGAGCGCGCGGATGGTGTTATCGCGCGCCGTCGGCGAGCGATAGAACCCATCCTGCGGGAAGGCGACCAGTTGCAGGTCGATATAGGGCGCGACCGTCTTCTTCACATCGAGCAGGGCTTCGACCGCCAGCAGCCTGATATCGCAGACATCGACATGGGTGCGGATGGCGAGCAGGCCCATGGACACCGCCCAGTCGCAATAGGCGAGCGCACGCTCGCGCACCGCTTCGTGCGTCAACAGCGGCTTCAGCTCGCCCCACAGCGAAATGCCTTCCAGAAGCGTGCCCGACGCGTTGATGCGCGGGATGCCCAGGGAGAGCGTGGCGTCCATGTGAAAATGCGGATCGACGAAAGGCGGCGAGATCAGATTGCCATGGGCGTCGATCGCCGTGCCCGCGCTAACGTTCAGCTCCGGCTCGATGGCCGCGATCGTCTCGCCGATGATGCCGATATCGGCGATCGTGCCGTCGGGCAGGATGCCGCCGCGGACGATAAGGTCAAAATCCATCTAAAGCCACCTCGTTCAAAAAGCTGGAACCTTCAGCCGCGGCTCTCCCTTCTTCCCCTGTGGGAGAAGGTGGCCGCCCACGGGTCTTGCCTCCGGCAAGCCCGAGGACAGGCTCCGCGGCCGGATGAGGGATGCTCCAGCTTGGCACTGATGCACTCCGTCCAGCGCCCCAACCGTCTTGGCGCTACGCGCCAATCCACCTTCTCCCACAAGGGGAGAAGGAAAAGCGAACCTACTCCGGCACATACCTTACCGCACCCTTGGCAGCACTGGTCGCCATGGACGCATAGGCGCGCAAGGCCATTGTCACCTTGCGCTTGCGCTTTTCCTCTGGCTTCCAGGCGGCGGCTCCCTTTGCCTCCATCGCGGCGCGGCGGGCGGCCAGTTCGGCGTCGTCGACGGCAAGCCGGATGGTGCGGTTCGGGATATCGATCTCGATCGTGTCGCCCTCATGCACCAGCCCGATCAGCCCGCCTTCCGCCGCCTCGGGAGAGGCATGGCCGATCGACAGGCCGGAGGTGCCGCCGGAAAAGCGGCCGTCGGTGACCAGCGCGCAGGCTTTGCCGAGGCCCTTCGACTTGAGGTAGCTGGTCGGATAGAGCATTTCCTGCATGCCGGGGCCGCCGCGCGGCCCTTCGTAGCGGATGACGACGACATCGCCGGCCTTGATCTCGTTGGACAGGATCGCCTTGACGCTGGCGTCCTGGCTTTCGAACACCCTGGCCGGGCCGGTGAATTTCAGGATGGATTCATCGACGCCCGCGGTTTTTACGATGCAGCCGTCGAGCGCCAGATTGCCCTTGAGCACGGCAAGGCCGCCGTCCCTGGAAAAGGGATGCTCCGCCGAGCGGATAACGCCGGTTTCGCGGTTCGTGTCGAGATCGTCCCAGCGCCGGTCCTGGCTGAAGGCGACTTGCGTCGGCACGCCGCCCGGTGCGGCGAGGAAAAAATCGCGAACATTCTGGCTTGACGTGCGCGATATATCCCAATGGTCGAGCGCTTCGCCGAGGGTCCGCGTATGTACGGTCGGCAGGTCGCGGTTGATCAGTCCGGCGCTATCGAGCTGGCCGAGGATCGCCATGATGCCGCCAGCGCGGTGGACGTCCTCCATGTGGACGTCGGCCTTGGCCGGAGCCACCTTGCACAACACCGGAACGCGCCGCGACAGCCGGTCGATGTCCTCCATGGTGAAGTCGACCTCGCCCTCATGCGCGGCAGCTAGGATGTGCAGCACGGTGTTGGTCGAGCCGCCCATGGCAATGTCGAGCGTCATGGCGTTCTCGAAAGCGCCCTTCGAGGCGATGCTGCGCGGCAGAGCGGTGTCGTCGTCCTGCTCGTAGTGGCGCTGGGCGAGATCGACGATCAGATGGCCGGCCTCGACGAACAGCCGCTTGCGGTCGGCATGGGTGGCCAGCGTCGAACCGTTGCCGGGCAGCGAAAGGCCAAGCGCCTCGGTCAGGCAATTCATCGAATTGGCGGTGAACATGCCCGAGCAGGAGCCGCAGGTCGGGCAAGCCGAGCGCTCGATGGTCTTGACGTCCTCGTCGGAGATCTTGTCATCGGCGGCAGCGACCATGGCGTCGACCAGATCGAGCGCCTGCGTCTTGCCGGCAAGCACCACCTTGCCGGCTTCCATCGGCCCGCCCGAGACGAAGACCGTCGGGATGTTGAGGCGCAGCGACGCCATCAGCATGCCCGGCGTGATCTTGTCGCAATTGGAGATGCAGACCATGGCGTCGGCGCAGTGGGCGTTGACCATATACTCGACCGAGTCGGCAATCAGCTCGCGTGACGGCAGCGAATAGAGCATGCCGTCATGACCCATGGCGATGCCGTCGTCGACAGCGATGGTGTTGAACTCCTTGGCCACGCCGCCGGCCTTCTCGATCTCGCGGGCGACCAACTGGCCGAGATCCTTGAGATGGACGTGGCCCGGAACGAACTGGGTGAAGGAATTGACGACAGCGATGATTGGCTTGCCGAAATCGGAATCCTTCATGCCGGTGGCGCGCCACAGGCCGCGGGCGCCGGCCATGTTGCGGCCATGGGTGGTGGTGCGGGAGCGATAGGCAGGCATGAATTTTCCTTGACTGGCCGGCGGCGCTCGATGGGAGCGCGGCGGCGCTGAATTCGACCGCAGGCGTTATAGACGCCGACGCCTGGTCTGGCCACAATTTTGCGCCGTGCCAGATTCTTTCGAAAATTTCGATGCCACTGTCGGATTGCGTGCCGAGCAGCCGTCCTTGGGCAGACGGCAAGAGGATGGCAGCATTCTCTGAGCCAGCCGTTTCACCGTGATAGCAACCGAAAACAGCCCGAGGAGCAAGCAAATGCAGAAGATCACCCCCTGCCTGTGGTTCAACGACCAGGCCGAGGAGGCCATGAACCACTACATCTCCATCTTCAAGAACTCGAAGGTGCTGAGCGTGATGCGCTGGCCCAAGGGCAGCGGCGACAATGAGGGCAAGGTGCTGGTGACCTATTTCGAGCTCGACGGCGTGCAGTTCCAGGCGCTCAACGGCGGGCCGCAATTCAAGTTCACCGAGGCAGTCTCGCTCTCCATCGACTGCAAGACGCAGGAGGAGGTCGACTATTTCTGGGACAGGCTCATCGAGGGCGGTGGCGAGCCCAGCCAGTGCAGCTGGCTGAAGGACAAATTCGGCGTCTCCTGGCAGGTCGTGCCGGAGCAATTGCCGAGGCTGCTGCAGGACCCCGACACGGAAAAGGCCGGTCGTGTCATGCAGGCGATGATGCAAATGACCAAGATCGACATCGCCAAGATCGAAGAGGCAGCCAGGGGTGAGTGAGCCGTCCGATCTTGCCTTCTCCCCTTGTGGGAGAAGGTGGATCGGCGCGCAGCGCCGAGACGGGTGTTGGACAGAATGAGGCGTCGGTGTTTCCTGGAACACCCCTCATCCGTCGCCTTCGGCGACACCTTCTCCCACAAGGGGAGAAGGCGAAGAGTGCTCAGGCCGCCTTGTCGCGGACCTGATAATCCTTGACCGCGGCGAAGCGGATCGCCTTCCAGCGCTCGGCCTCGTAATTGAGCGAAAAGGCGTGCTGGGCCAGGAACACAGGATCGTTGTCGAGGTCGCGGGCAATGTCGCCGCGATGCGCCTCGATGAAGCGATGCATCTCGGCCTTGTCGCCGGCCGATATCCAGCGACAGACGGAAAAGCGCGACATCTCGAAATCGACGGGCAGCGTGTACTCGATGCTCAGCCGCTCCTTCAGCACGTCGAGCTGCAGCGCGCCGACAACGCCGACGATGGCCGGCGAACCGTCCTCCGGCGAAAACAATTGCACGACGCCTTCCTCGGCCATCTGGTGCAGCGCCTCCTTCAGCTTCTTGGCCTTCATCGCATCGCCGAGGCGGACGCGGCGCAGGATTTCCGGCGCGAAATTCGGCACGCCGCGGAACAGGATCTCCTCGCCCTCGGTCAGCGTGTCGCCGATGCGCAGCGTGCCGTGGTTGGGGATGCCGACGACGTCGCCGGCAAAGGCCTCGTCGGCGGTGACGCGGGTGCGGGCGAAGAAGAATTGCGGCGCCGACAGGCTCATCGGCTTTCCCGTGCGCACCAGTTTCGCTTTCATGCCGCGCTCGAGCTTGCCCGAGCAGACGCGGACGAAGGCGATGCGGTCGCGGTGGTTGGGATCCATGTTGGCCTGGATCTTGAAGACGAACGAGGTCATCTTGTCCTCGGTCGCCTCGACCTTGCGGGTGTCGGCCTCCTGCGCGCGCGGCGGCGGCCCGTAGGCGCCAAGCGCCTCGATCAGGTCGCGCACGCCGTAATTGCGCAATGCCGAACCGAAATAGACCGGCGTCAGATGGCCCTCGCGAAACGCGTCGATGTCGAGCGGACGGCAGGCTTCGCGCGCCAGCTCGAGCTCCTCGATGAAGGCTTCGCGCTCGTTCTCCGGCAGCAGGCCGGCGACGCGGTTGGAATCGGGACCATTGACCGGCGTGCGCTCCTTCTCCGCGTCGCCCTTTCGCACGGCGTTCAACGCCAGATGATAGGTGCCGGAAAAAGTTTTGCCGCGGCCGATCGGCCAGGTGATCGGTGCGGTGTCCAGTGCCAGCTTCTGTTCGATCTCGTCGAGGATCTCGAACGGGTCGCGGCTTTCGCGGTCCATCTTGTTGACGAAAGTGATGATCGGGATGTCGCGCAGCCGGCAGACCTCGAACAGCTTCAGCGTGCGCGGCTCGATGCCCTTGGCGGCATCGATGACCATGACCGCCGCGTCGACCGCCGACAGCGTGCGATAGGTATCGTCGGCAAAATCCTCGTGGCCGGGCGTGTCGAGCAAATTGAAGACATTGTCCTCATACTCGAAGGTCATCACCGAGGTGACGACCGAAATGCCGCGCTCGCGCTCGATCTTCATCCAGTCCGACCGGGTCTGGATGCGATCCTTCTTGGCCTTGACCTCGCCGGCAAGCTGGATAGCGCCGCCGAACAGCAGCAGCTTTTCGGTCAGGGTCGTCTTGCCGGCGTCCGGATGCGCGATGATCGCGAAAGTGCGGCGGCGCGCCACCGCGTTCGTGATGTCTTCAGCCAATTTATGGAATCCCATGTGGTGCGCGGGCTTCTAGCAGCGCTTTTGTGGCCTGTCGAACAATTTTGGGCGGTTACCCGGTCTTGAGATAGGGTTGCCGCAACGACATCAGAAGACCCGATTCGACAAAGGACCGTCCATGAGCGCAGCCAAGCAGGTCATCATCGTCGGCGCCGGCATCATCGGCGCGTCCATCGCCTGGCATCTGGCGAAGGCTGGCGCGAACGTGACGGTCATTGCCGACAGCGGCGCCGGCGGCGTCGCGACGCCGAATTCCTTTGCCTGGATCAATGCCAGCTGGAGTAATCCAGAGCCGTATTTCCGGCTGCGCACCCGTTCGATGACCGAATGGACGCGGCTTGCGCATGACGTGCCCGGCATTCCGTTGGAATGGTGCGGCGGCCTGTGCTGGGACCTGCCGCCGGCCGAGTTGGAGGCCTACGCCGTCGAGCATTCTGCCTGGGGCTACGGCATCGAGCGCGTCGACCGCGTCGGAGCCGCACGTATAGAACCCAATTTGACCGAGCTTCCCGATTTCGCCCTTCACATCGCTGAGGAGGGCGTGGCCGAGCCGGTCGCGGCCACGCAGACGCTGCTGGCCGACGCCGAGCGGCTTGGCGCGCGGGTGATGACCGGCACGACAGTCGCCGCGCTGATACTGACCAATGGCAGATTACCGGCGTGGATACGTCAGGCGGACGGATTGCCGCCGACGAGGTGGCGATCGCAGCCGGCGCCGGCTCTCCGGCAATTGCAGCGACGGCCGGGTTAAAACTGCCGATCGAGACGCCGCCCGGCCTGATCGTCCATTCACGCCCCTACGAAAAGCTGCTCAACGGCCTGGTGATCGGCGACCGGCTGCATATGCGCCAGACTGCCGAGGGCCGCATCATCGCCGGTTCGGATTTCGGCGGCGCCGATCCGGGCATGGATGCCGCAGCCACAGCCCGCGAGCTTTATGCGTCGATGAAAACCATGCTGCGCGGTGCCGACCGGCTGGAACTGGATTTTCACACCGTCGGCTATCGGCCGACGCCGATCGACGGCTTTCCGATCATCGGACGGGCTCAAGGCGTGAGCGGCTTCTATGTCGCGGTCATGCATTCCGGCATCACGCTGGCGCCTGCGGTCGGCCTGTTCGCCGCCCGGGAAATCCTCGACGACGCGCGCGATCCGCTGCTTGAGCCTTATGGGCTGGGACGGTTTACTTGATAGGCGGGCGGGCGGCGAAAACCGCCGCTCAGCGGCGCCATCGCCTTGGCGATGCCAAGCAGCCGCGATTCGGACCAGCGACGGCCGACCAGCTGCAGGCCGATTGGCAGGCCGTCGCGGTCCTGCCCGCAGGGCAGCGAAAGTGCCGGGTGGCCGCTATAGTTGAACACCGCGCCATAGGCCGGCAGCAACCAGTAGCTCTGCTCCCTGTCATCGACCTTGATTGGTGTTCCCGGCTCGCAATGCGGAAAGGCCGTGGTCATGGCGACGGGGCAAAGCAAGACATCGCAACCTTCGAAAAACCGGTCCCAGGCAAGGATTGACTGGTCGCGGCGGGCGAGCGCCTCGAACCAGCGCGAGACCGGTGTCGGTTCTTCTTGCGGCTCCGGCTGCGCAGCCTCCAGCATCATGCCGATCAGCGCGCCGCCTTGCGTCAGATCGTCATGCAGGTCGAGCGTCGGCAGTCTTGCCTCCTCGACGGCTACCCCCGCAGACTTGAGTTGCTTGGCCAGACTTTCGACCGCGGCCCTGATCTCGCCGGCTACCGGAAAACCCGGAAAGGCCGGCGCGAAAGCGATGCGCAGGGTCTTGGGATCAACCTCCGGCGTGCCCTCGACGGGCACCGGCGCAAGATCGGTGTCGCTGCCATCCGGCCCTGCTATGATCCCCAGGATCAGCGCCAAATCTTCGACGTTGCGGGCCAGCGGACCGATACAGGACATCAGCCGCACGCTGCGCGGCGCACCGGCGGGATCGGGAAAGGCGCCGGCCAGGGAGACGCGATGCTCGGTCGGCTTGAGGCCGTAGACGCCGCAAAAGGCTGCAGGCAGGCGGATCGAATCCTGCATGTCGGTGCCGATCTCGAATGGTGTCATGCCGGCGCAAAGTGCTGCCGCCGCTCCCCCGCTGGAACCGCCGGCGGTGCGCGAGAGATCCCACGGATTATTGGTGCGGCCGAACAGCGGATTGTTCGATTGCCAGTCGCCCAGCATCGTTGCGACATTTGTCTTGCCGACCAGCACGCCGCCGGCCGCCTTCAACCTGAGAACGACCGGGCTGTCCTTTCTCGCCACATAGTCGGCAAAGGGCGGGAAGCCAACCATGGTCTTCATCCCCAGTGTTTCGTGCGTGTCCTTCAGCGTGAACGGCACACCGTGCAGCGGCCCGATAGCGTCGCCGCGCGCCTGGGCTTCGTCGGCTTTCTTCGCTCGAGCGCGAGCCCCTTCCCTGTCGAGCGTGACGACCGCGTTGACCGCCTCATTTTGCCGGTCGATCTCAGCCAAATGCGCGTCCAGCGCTTCCACGGCGGAAATCTTGCGGTCGCGGATCGCGGCGGCGAGTTCGATAGTCGATGAAACGACGAGGTCCATCACCAATGCTCCGGCTTGCTAGCTGCGCCAGCCTCACCAAATGGCGGGCTACGGCGCGTCTTCAAGCCGAGTTCACCATTCGAGGACAGGTGGTACTTGATCGGAATTGCGCTGCGAGGTCTGCTGAGGGGGCGCTGTCCGCGATGTTGCCACGATAGCGAGGATCTACACGGCCAGCGCCAGTCTTACCGGTTCCGGCGCAAACGGACGAATAGTCATGCCGTCTCTGGTAATGGTGACGAAGCTAGAGGGCGGGATCGGCTGCCAGTCGCCGCCATCACGGTCGAAGGGCTCCGACATAAGGCATCGCCCGCCGCCATTGCGGAAGACGGAGGTGTAGAGCGTCGGCGCGTGGGCATCGGTCGCATAGCGCACCGCATGGAGCGATTCGCCGTCCGACAAGGCGGCGGTAAGTCTCAGCGCCGGTTCGAAGCCGGCGCGGCGCGAGGCGTCCATAACGCGGCTGGTGGCGCGGAGAACAGCGCCTTCCGGATCACCCGACAGCCCTTCGTCGATCATCAGGAGAAAGAAGAGTTCGGAATCGGTGGTGCCTTCGCGCTGGGCGAAGCCCGCGTCAGAGAGCGAATTTTCCAGCGCGCGGCGGATTCTTTCGAAGCCGCCGATCTGGCCGTTGTGCATGAACGACCAGCGGCCGGCAGTGAAGGGATGACAGTTCATGCGGCTGGTGGCGCCGCCGGTCGAGGCGCGCACATGGGCAAGGAACAGGCTGGACCTGATCTGGCGGCACAGGCTCTTCAGATTGGGATCGGACCAGGCCGGCAGGATGTCGCGATAGAGACCCGGTTCGGGCCGGTCGCCGTACCAGGCGAGACCAAAGCCATCGCCATTGGTCGGCGACTTGGCTTCCTGGGCGCAATGGCTCTGGGCGATCAGCGAATGGCAGGGCGCCGTGACGATGTCTTCGAGGAAAACCGCTTCGCCAAGGTAGGCCGCCCACCGGCACATCGCTTAATCTTCCCTCAGGCGCGATCCATGAGAGCCGCAGGCTCCTTGATTGCGTGTGTGCCTCTGTTGTGCGTGCGCTCATAGAGCTCGCGAACGATTCGGCTGGCCGTAGTCTCAAACAGAAACGGCAAGAAAGCGTGAATGAGCGCGGCGAACGCTGCCATGAACAGGCGCGAGCAGAACCACGCCGCGAAGGCCATATGGCTGAAATAGGTCTCGCCCACCTTGGCCGGGTGAGAGGTAAAGAGCCTTGCAAGCCGTGTCGTCATGGTAATGCCTCCTACCGGGATAAGCCCCCGATGCTGAGTATTCTGGCACGAGCTTTTGGTTCATTGGTCCCAAATCATCCTTGTGTTTGGCCAATTATTGGGACAAACATCCCACATGCCGCTGGAAATCGATGAGATCGACCGAAGATTGCTGGCCGAGCTGCAACGCGACGGCACATTATCGGTCGACCAATTGTCGGAAAGAGTGTCGCTGTCGCGCAACGCCTGCTGGCGCCGGGTGAAGCGGCTGGAAGAAGACGGCGTCATCACCGGCCGGGTGGCGCTGGTCGATGCCGACAAACTTGGACTCGGCCTCTCGGTGTTCATCCTGGTCCGGACCTCCAACCACGATCCGGACTGGCTGCAAAAATTCCGGGCGGCAGTGAGCGGCTTTCCCGAGATCACCGGCGTCTACCGCATGTCCGGCGACCTCGATTATATCTTGCGTGCCCGCGTCGCCGACGTGAAGGCTTATGACCGGCTCTATCAACGGCTGATCGCCAAGGTGGCGCTGTCGGACGTTTCGGCCTCCTTCGTCATGGAGGAGATCAAGGAGACGACGATCGTTCCCGTAGAACTGCGCTGAAGCGGAACTGCGCTGAAAGAAAGCCGTTGATAGCCTAGCCGCCGAGTTGACCGAATCGGCATTGACAGCGATAGGATCAGCCTCATGCGCGCAGCCCTCTACAGTTCCTCCGTCATCGGTCCGGCCGTCGGCTTCGTCAGGTTGCCGCATGGTGAAGGCCTGCCGCTTCCCGCCTACGAAAGCACGGGCGCCGCCGGCATGGATCTGCGCGCCGCGGTGCCGGACGACCGGCCGTTGCTGATCCTCCCGGGAAAACGCGCGCTGGTGCCGACCGGGCTGATCCTGGAGATCCCGGAGGGCGTGGAAGGTCAGGTCAGACCGCGCTCGGGCCTCGCCTTCAAGCATGGCCTCACTTGCCTCAACACGCCGGGCACCGTCGACAGCGACTATCGCGGCGAGGTGAAGGTGCTGCTGATCAACCTCGGCGACGAGGATTTCGCGGTGACGCGCGGCATGCGGATCGCCCAGATCGTCTTCGCCCCGGTGACGCAGGCGACGGTCGAGGAGCGCACCTTGGCCGGCGGAACGACGCGCGGCTCCGGCGGCTTCGGATCGACCGGCACGGCCTGATGTCCCTACCCAAACTCGTCATCTTCGATTGCGACGGGGTTCTGGTTGATACCGAGAACCTGGCCAATCGGCGCCTTGCCGAATGGCTCAGCGCCGCCGGCTACCCGGCAAGCTTCGAATATTGCCGTAAGAATTTCTCCGGCCGCTCCATGGTCTCGGTGCAGAAGGAAGTCGAGGCGACCGGCGTCAGCCTCGGTGCCGATTTCGTCGAGCGTTGGAATGCCGGCCTGCCGGACCTGTTCGCGCATGGCGTCGAAGCCGTCCCCTATGTCAGGGAGTTCATCGAAGCCGTGCACGCGGCGGGCATCGCAACTTGCGTCGCTTCATCGGCACGGGTATCGAAAATGCACATCACGCTCGGCCAGACCGGGCTGCTGCCGCTGTTCGAGCATGCGCTGTTCAGCTCGACCATGGTTTCGCGCGGCAAGCCGTTTCCCGACCTGTTCCTGCATGCGGCAAGCACGATGGGCTTCGCGCCCGCCGACTGCATCGTCATCGAGGACAGTGTCGCCGGGACGTTAGCCGGCATTGCCGCCGGCATGCGCGTTTATTCCTATCACGGCGACCCGCATTCCGACCGCGACGGCCTGACCGAGGCCGGCGGTATCTTGTTCAACGACATGCGCGAACTTGCCGGGCTGGTGCCGATCCACTGATCTAATTTTCAGGCTTGTTGTCCGGCTGTACGCCTCGGTCGTCCGTGCTAGCTTGCGGACGCTCGACCGTGGGAGGCGCCAGCGTATGAATTCCATCCTGCTTCGCTTCGTCCTCGCCTGTTTGCTGCTGCCGTGCCTGTGGACGACGGCCGGCGCGCAAGACGGCAGCTTCCCGGACCTTGGCAGCGCCGTTCCCGGCCACCAGGACACGATCTATTTCGACCTCGCCAGGATGGTCATTCCCGATCTGGCGGCGGACAAGGACGGCTTCTACCGGGGTTCTATGCCGATCGAGATGCGCCATATCGAGGGTCCGGATAGCGGTGGCTCGCCGCCCGAAACGTCGGGCCTTTCCAACGCCGCCGCGCTCGACATCAAGGCCGGCGGCAAGGATCGGCTGGCCATGCTTTTCGACCTCGGCAGCTCCTCCGACAGCGCCGAGGGTTTTGCGGTGCTGGCGCTCTACGATCTTGCCGGCAAGCCGAGACTGCTCGACGCTGTCAATGTCGCCGTCGACCGGAGCACCTATTTCCGCGATCCGGGCAAACTGCCGATCGGGCCCGGCGATGACGCCGTCATCACCCTGAGCACGCATTTCAATTCGAGCCAGGGCTATGTGAGCACGCCACTGATCCTGGTCCGCGACGACAGGTTCGAGTTGATCGACCTGATCTATACGTTCGACGAGTCCCTGTGCGCCTACAGACGCACGCAGGAGTTGGCGTTTCAGACCTTTGCGGACGGCCAGCCCTATGCGGCCATCAAGGCGACGGTGACCGATGCCATCGTGCCGAATGGCGAAAGCTGCGACGATCCGGCGCCCGAGGCTTCCTCGCGCGACATCTCCGTCACCTATCATTGGGACGGGACCGCATACGTCAAGGGGTCCGACGCACTGGACAAATTGGCAGGAGAGAACGCCAATCGCTTCTGAACCAATCGCATTCGTTTGCCCGGCGGGCAGCGGCGGGATAAAATGCGCTTCGCACTCTGGGGAGCATCCATGGACAAGGGCAAAATCTTTCGCGATCTGCACAGCTCGATCTTCGTCATGCCCAACCCCTGGGACGTGGGCACGACGAAACTGCTGGCCTCCTTCGGTTTCAAGGCGTTGGCGACGACCAGCGCCGGCTTTGCCTTTTCGCGCGGCCTGCCCGACGGCGCCGTGACCTTCGAGGCGATGATCCACCACTGCCGCGACGTGGCGGCGGCGACCGGCCTGCCGATCTCGGCCGATCTCGAGAAGGGCAAGGGCGACAGCGCGACAAGTGCCGCCGAGACCGTCTTTGCAGCCGAGGCGGCAGGCCTTGCCGGCTGCTCGATCGAGGACCACACCGGCGAGCCCGACAAGCCGATCTACGATTTTTCGCATGCTGTCGAGCGCGTCGCCGCTGCAGCGGAGGCGGCACGGGCGCTGAAGCACGACTTCGTCTTCACCGCGCGGGCCGAGAATTTCCTGTGGGGCAGGCCCGACATCGACGACACGATCAAGCGGCTGCAGGCCTTTGAGAAGGCCGGCGCCGACGTGCTCTATGCACCGGGCCTCGGCGACATCGAGACGGTGCGAACCGTTTGCTCGGCGCTGACCAAGCCGGTCAACGTCATGGTGAGGCCCGGCTTCACCATCGCCGATCTTGCCCTGGCGGGGGTCAAGCGCATTTCGCTCGGGCCCTGGCTCACCAATTTCGCCTTCGGCATGCTGGAGACGGCGGCGCGCGAGATCCAGCAGGACGGCACCTTCGGCTTCACCCGGACCGCCATGCCGTTCGGCAAGCTACAGGCGTTGTTTGCCGAACCCAACGCATGACGCTCACCGTCGTCGACATGCACACCGGTGGCGAGCCGCTGCGGATCGTCACCGGCGGTTATCCCAGGATCCCCGCAGGCACGATCCTGGAAAAACGTGCCTATGTGCGCGACCACCTCGACCATCTCAGGAAGATCCTGATGTTCGAGCCGCGCGGCCATTACGACATGTATGGCGCGCTGCTGGTGGAACCCGACCTGCCCGGCGCCGACCTCGCCGTGCTGTTCATGCACAATGGGGGCTATTCGACGATGTGCGGCCACGCCATCGTCGCGCTCGGCCGCTATGCCGTCGACGAGGGGCTGGTGGCGCGGCAGGAGCCGGTGACGACAGTCAATATCGAAGCGCCATGCGGGCTGGTCGTTGCCTCGGTCGAGGTGCAAGACGGCAAGGCAGGTGCTGTGTCATTCGAAAGCGTGCCGGCCTTTCTGTTCGCCCGCGACCAGGAGGTCGAATTGCCGGGCTTCGGGGCGATCGGCTTCGACATCGCCTATGGCGGCGCCTTCTATGCGCTCGCCGATTGCCACCAGTTCGGGCTGGAATTCGGCAAGAACCGCGTCCGCGATTTCGTCGATGCGGCGACGGCGCTGACGGAGGAGCTGAAGAAGGAGTTCCCGCTGTCGCATCCCGACCATGCCGACCTTGCCTTTCTCTACGGCACCATCCTGACCGACGGACAGGACGTATTCTCCGATAGCCCGACCAAGAACATCTGCGTCTTCGCCGAGGCCCAGGTCGACCGCTCGCCGACCGGATCCGGCGTCACAGCACGGCTGGCGGCAATGCATGCCAAGGGCGAAATCGCCGGCCAGACGCGGCTGTTCGAGAGTATCGCCGGCTCGCGTTTTTGCGGCAGCGTGGCGAGGACCGCAAAAGCCGGGCCGCATGACGCCATCATCGCCCGCGTCGGCGGCCGCGCCTTCTACTGCGGCCGGGCCGAATTCATCGTTGAACCCGACGACGAGTTAGGACGCGGTTTTCTTCTACGCTAACGCCGGGCCCAACATGCGGAACCGAGCGTAACGCTGGGTACGCACCGGAAGCGCCGGAAACCGCCATTCGCACGCCGGCATCACCGGAGCATCAGCACTCCTAAGCCGCTTCCCGCGCTGAGATCGCCTTGTGCAAATGCACCATCATGGCGGCGGCGAAAAGCGGCGTCAGAAGGTTGAGCAGCGGCACGGCGAGGAAGGCAGCGACAACCAGCCCGGCGAGAAACACCGTGCCGGCATATTTCCTGCGCAATGCCCGGGCCTCGGCCTCCGGGCGAAAGCGCATGGCGGCGAACTCGAAGAATTCGCGTCCGAGCAGATAGCCGTTGACGATGAAGAAAGCAGCTATGTTGATGCCCGGCACAAGCAGAAGCAGCAAAGCCACGATGTTGCCGAGGACGACGACGCCGAAGAATTTTATCGCCAGCACCAGCGAGCGCAGTGCCGGCACGGCGCGGCCGGGCAGATCGTCGGGATAGTCGGTGCGCTCGACCACTTCCGCGACATCATCGAGAAACAGGCCGGCAATGATCGCCGTCACGGGCGCGATAAGCAGCGCCATCCCGAAGGCAAGAGCGATAGCGGCGATGATGCCGCCCAACCAGCCGGCCCAGGACGGCAGGCCGGGTATCAGGGACTCCAACCATGGCAAGGCCAGCCACTCGACAAGGCTCGTCAACCCGAACCACAAGGCCACCAGCGCCAGCAAGGTTAGGCCCAGCGTTTTTACGAGCACCGAGCGGAATTCGGGCGAGAACAACCGCCTGGCGGCGGCGCGGGCGGCGCTGGAGATCACGGCGATTCCAATTCCATGGCTGGTATCTCCGAGGCAGGCGGAGACAGGACAAGGCACAGGCACACAGCGCGATGCGGTGCATCTGCCGTTCGACAGATTAATCGATCCGACCCTAGGCAAAGCCGCATCAAATCGCTAGACCCGCCCGCGGCCGGCGTGCCAGAAAGCCGGCGGTTTTTCGCGGAGACATCATTGATGCCGAACTATGACGTGCTTTGTATCGGTAATGCCATCGTCGACATCATCGCGCAGTGCGACGAGGCATTCCTGGAGACGAATGGCATCATCAAGGGCGCGATGAACCTGATCGACACGAGGCGCGCCGAGCTGCTCTACAGCCGCATGGGCCCGGCCATCGAAGCCTCTGGCGGCAGCGCCGGCAACACGGCGGCGGGTGTCGCCAGTTTCGGCGGTCGCGCCGCCTTCTTCGGCAAGGTCTCGAACGACACGCTCGGCGAAATCTACGCGCATGACATGCATGCGCAGGGCGTCGCCTTCGACACTAGGCCGCTCAACGGCGAACCGCCGACTGCGCGCTCGATGATCTTCGTCACGCCCGACGGCGAGCGCTCGATGAACACCTATCTCGGCGCCTGCGTCGAGCTCGGTCCGGAGGATGTCGAGGCCGACAAGGCGTCGGGCGCCGCCATCACCTATTTCGAGGGCTATCTGTGGGACCCGCCGCGCGCCAAGGAAGCGTTCCGGCAGACGGCGAAGCTCGCGCATGCCGCCGGGCGCGAAGTGTCGATGACATTGTCGGATTCGTTCTGCGTCGACCGCTACCGCGAGGAGTTTCTGGACCTAATGCGCTCGGGCACCGTCGACATCGTCTTTGCCAACAGCCACGAGATCAAGGCGCTCTACCAGACCGCCTCGTTCGACGAGGCGCTGGCCCAGATCCGCAAGGACTGCAAGATCGCCGCCGTCACCCGCTCGGAAATGGGCTCGGTCATCGTGCGCGGCGACGAGACCGTCACCGTCAATGCGACCAAAATCCGGGAGCTGGTCGACACCACCGGCGCCGGCGACCTCTATGCCGCCGGCTTCCTCTACGGCTACACGCAAGGGTGCAGCCTGAAGCATTGCGGCGACCTCGGCTCGCTGGCGGCCGGACTGGTCATCCAGCAGATCGGGCCAAGGCCTCGGCAGAATTTGCGCCAGGAGGCTGAGCAGGCGGGGCTGCTGTAGGGCTCGACGTCTTTTCCTTTTCCTCTTGTGGGAGATGGAAGAAATGAGGCGTCGGCGTTCCCTGGAACACCCCTCATCCGGCCAAGCTTCGCTCGGCCACCTTCTCCCACAAGGGGCCCACAAGGGGAGAAGGAAGAGGCGCTCGCTGCTGCCCCGCTCCTCACGCCCCCGCCGTGTACGCGGCGATGGCCGCCATGTTGACGATATCGCTGTCCTTGGCGTTGAGCGAGACGATCTGAACCGGCTTGTCCAAGCCGACCAGCAGCGGGCCGATGACGGTCGAGCCGCCGAGTTCCTGCAGCATTTTGGTCGAGATCGAGGCCGAGTGGAAGGCCGGCATGATCAGCACATTGGCCGGGCCGGTGAGCCGAATGAACGGGTATTGCGCCATGGCGCGGGCGTTGAGCGCCACGTCGGCGGCCATCTCGCCGTCATACTCGAAATCGACGCGCCGCTTGTCGAGGATGCGCACCGCTTCCTGCACGCGCTCGGAGCGCTCGCCCTGCGGATGGCCGAAGGTCGAATAGGCGAGCATGGCGAGCCTTGGCTCATAACCCATGCGGCGGGCGAAGCCGGCGGCTTCCTCGGCGATGTCGGCGATCTGTTCGGCATTCGGCATGTCGTGCACGGCGGTGTCGGCGACAAGCACGGTCCGGCCTCGCGCCAGCACGATTGAGACGCCGATGACGCGGTGGCCGGGCTTGGCGTCGATGACACGGCGGATGTCGTCGAGCGCCGTCGAGTAGTTGCGGGTGACGCCGGTGACGATGCCGTCGGCGTCGCCCAGCGCCACCATGCAGGCGGCGAAATGGTTGCGGTCGTTGTTGATCAGGCGTTGGCAGTCGCGGAACAGGAAGCCCTTGCGCTGCATGCGCTCGTAGAGATAGTCGGTGTAGACGCCGTTGCGGCGCGACAGCCGCGCATTGATGATCTCGATGCCTTGCTTGTTCAGCTCGATGCCGGCGTTCCTGGCATTCTCCTTGATGATGTCTTCTCGGCCGAGCAGGATGGCGGTGCCGAGCCGCTGGTTCACATAGGAGACGGCGGCGCGCATCACCTGCTCCTCCTCACCCTCAGCGAAGACGATGCGCTTGGGCTGGCGGCGCACGCGGTCGTAGATGCGCTGCAGCGTCGAGGCGATCGGATCGCGGCGGGCGGAGAGCTCCTGCGCGTAGCGGTCGAGGTCGAGGATCGGCTTGCGCGCGACGCCGGATTCCATCGCTGCCTTGGCAACCGCGATCGGAATGGCCGAGATCAGGCGGGGATCGAACGGCACCGGGATGATGTAGTTGGGGCCGAATTTCGGCCGCATGCCCTGGTAGGCGGCGGCGACATCGTCGGGGACATCCTGGCGCGCGAGTTCGGCGAGCGCCCGCGCCGCGGCGATCTTCATGTCGTCGTTGATGGTGGTGGCCCGCACGTCAAGCGCGCCGCGGAAGATGTAGGGGAAGCCGAGCACGTTGTTGACCTGGTTCGGATAGTCCGAACGCCCGGTGGCCATGATGGCATCGGTGCGGATTTCGGCGACTTCCTCCGGCGTGATCTCGGGATCGGGATTGGCCATGGCGAAGATGATCGGCTTCTCGGCCATCGACTTCACCATCTTGGTGGTCAGCGCGCCCTTGGCAGAGAGGCCGAGGAACACGTCGGCGCCGTCGAGCGCCTCGGCCAGCGAGCGCGCGTCGGTGTTGACGGCATGCGCCGACTTCCACTGGTTCATGCCTTCGGTGCGGCCCTGGAACACGACGCCTTTGGTGTCGCACAGGATGATGTTCTCAGGCGCAAAGCCCATCGCCTTCATTAACTCGATGCAGGCGACGCCGGCCGCACCCGCGCCATTGCAGACCATTTTCGTGGTCTTCATGTCGCGGCCGGTGATTTCGAGCGCGTTTATCAGGCCGGCAGCCGAGATGATGGCGGTGCCGTGCTGGTCGTCGTGAAAGACCGGTATGTCCATCAGTTCGCGCAGCCGCTGCTCGATGATGAAGCATTCCGGCGCCTTGATGTCTTCGAGGTTGATACCGCCGAAGGAGGGCCCAAGGAAGCGCACGCAGTTGATGAACTCGTCGGCATCCTCGGTGTCGACCTCGAGATCGATGGAATCGACATCGGCGAAGCGCTTGAACAGCACCGCCTTGCCTTCCATCACCGGCTTGGCGGCCAGCGCGCCGAGATTGCCGAGGCCAAGAATGGCGGTGCCGTTGGAAATGACGGCGACCATGTTGCCGCGCGCCGTGTAGTCGAAGGCGCGGCTGGGATCCTCGGCGATGGCAAGCACCGGAACCGCGACGCCCGGCGAATAGGCGAGGCTGAGGTCGCGCTGGGTGGCCATCGGCTTGGTGGCGACGATCTCCAGCTTGCCGGGGCGGCCCATGGCGTGGAATTCCAGCGCCTCCTGCGCACTGACGGAGGGTCCGGGGTTTTCGGTTTTCCTGGCCATGATGCTTTCGATTTCCTCGCCCATGCAGCACCTCGTTGAGACGGGTGCAATGCTTTCTTTTGTGGAACGTTCGGGATTAAGGCTACACTTCGCTGCTGTAAACCGCCAAGCATGGCTTGGGAAATTGGAAGCAGCTTCTTGAACGACGAAACGCCCATTCGCAGCGACAGCACTACGCCGGCCTTTGCACCGGCGACGCCGATGATGGAGCAGTATATCGAGATCAAGGCGGCGAACCCGGACTCGCTGCTGTTCTACCGCATGGGCGATTTCTACGAGCTGTTCTTCGACGACGCCGAGAAGGCGAGCCGGGCGCTCGGCATCGTCCTGACCAAGCGCGGCAAGCACCAGGGCCTCGATATTCCGATGTGCGGCGTGCCGGTGCATGCCGCCGACGACTACCTGCAGAAGCTGATCGGCCAAGGGTTCCGCGTCGCCGTCTGCGAGCAGATCGAGGATCCGGCCGAGGCGAAGAAGCGCGGCAACAAATCGGTGGTGCGCCGCGACGTGGTGCGGCTGGTGACGCCCGGCACCATCACCGAGGACAAATTGCTGGCGCCGTCGGAATCGAGTTTCTTGATGGCGCTCGGCCGGGTCAAGGGCGGGATCGAGCCAAGAGGCGGGGAGCGCGGCAGCGCGACAGGGAACCAAGGAAGTTTTGCATTGGCCTGGATCGAGATCTCGACCGGCGCCTTCCGCGTTGCCGAGACCACCGCCGACCGGCTGCTCGCCGATGTCTTTCGCGTCGACCCGCGCGAGCTGATCGTCGCCGAGCCGGTGTTTTACGATTCGGAGCTGAAACCGGTGTTCGATGTGCTCGGCAGGGTCGCCAATCCGCAGCCGCCGAGCCTGTTCGACTCCGCGTCGGCCGCCGGGCGCATCGCCCGTTTTTTCGAGGTGGCGACGCCGGACAGTTTCGGCACGTTTTCCCGCGCCGAACTGTCGGCGATCTCAGGCGCCATCGCCTATGTCGAAAAAACGCAGAAGGCCGAGCGGCCGCCGCTGTCGCGGCCCGAGCGCGAGGAGCAGGGTTCGACGCTGTTCATCGATCCGGCGACACGCGCCAATCTGGAACTGCTGCGCACCCTGTCCGGCAGCCGCGAGGGTTCGCTGTTCAAGGCGATCGACCGCACGGTGACCGGCGGCGGCGCGCGACTGCTCGCCGACCGGCTTATGGCGCCGCTGACCGACCCGGCAGCGATTGGCGCAAGGCTGGATTCGGTGTCGTTCTTCCGGTCCGAGACACGGCTGTGCCAGGCGGTGCGGGCGAGCCTGAAGAGCGTCGCCGACATGCCCCGCGCCCTGTCGCGGCTGGCGCTCAACCGCGGCGGCCCGCGCGATCTCGGCGCGCTGCGTGCCGGGTTCGAGGCGGCCGGCACTATTGCCGAACTGTTTGGGGCGACCGTCCTGCCGCAAGAACTGGCGGCGGCGCTGGCGGCGATCGAGGCGCTGCCACGCCCGCTGGCCGAGCATCTGACGCAGGCGCTCAGCGACGAGCTGCCGCTGCTCAAGCGCGATGGCGGCTTCGTCCGTTCCAGCTACAACGCTGAGCTCGACGAGATGCGGGCGCTGCGCGATGAATCACGCAGGGTGATCGCCGGGCTGGAGCGCTCGCTGATCGACGAAACCGGCATCCGCTCGCTGAAAATCCGGCACAACAATGTGCTTGGCTACTACATCGAAGTCACCGCCAACCACCATGCGATCATGACGAGCAGCGATGGGGCGAAGGCGCGCTTCATCCATCGCCAAACCATGGCCAACGCCATGCGCTTCACCACGACCGAGCTGGCCGAGCTGGAATCCAAGATCGCCAATGCCGCCGATCGGGCGCTGGCGATCGAGCTTGCCGCCTTCGACAGGCTGACGGCGGAAGCGGTCAGCCAGGCGGACAAGATCCGCGCCGGCGCCGAAGCGCTCGCCGTGCTCGACGTGTCGGCGGCACTTGCGCTGCTTTCCGAAAGCGAGGCCTGGTGCCGGCCCATCGTGGACGCGAGCCTCGCCTTTGCCATTTCGGGCGGGCGGCATCCGGTGGTGGAACAGTCGCTGCGGCGTTCGGGCGAAGGACCGTTCGTCGCCAATGATTGCGATTTATCGCCGGAAGGCAATGCCAAAAACGGCGCGATCTGGCTGCTGACCGGCCCCAATATGGGCGGCAAATCGACCTTCCTCAGGCAGAACGCGCTGATCGCCATCCTCGCCCAGACCGGCTCCTTCGTGCCGGCGGCATCAGCTCATATCGGCGTCGTCGACCGGCTGTTTTCGCGTGTCGGCGCCTCGGACGATCTGGCGCGCGGCCGCTCGACCTTCATGGTCGAGATGGTCGAAACGGCGGCGATCCTCAACCAGGCCGGCGAACGCGCGCTGGTGATCCTGGACGAGATCGGCCGCGGCACCGCTACCTTCGACGGCCTGTCGATCGCCTGGGCGGCGGTCGAGTATCTGCACGAGAAGAACCGCTGCCGGGCGATCTTCGCCACCCACTTCCACGAGATGACGGCGCTGGCCAGCAAACTCGCTCGACTGCACAACGTCACCATGCGGGTCAAGGAATGGGAGGGCGACGTGGTCTTCCTGCACGAGGTCGGCAAGGGTGCCGCCGACCGCTCCTATGGCGTGCAGGTGGCGCGTCTGGCCGGCCTGCCGGAAGCGGTGGTCGGGCGGGCCAGGGAAGTGCTGCACCAGTTGGAAGCGGGCGAGGTTTCGGGCAAGGCCAACCGGCTGGTCGACGATCTGCCGCTGTTTTCGGTGGCGATGAAACGAGAGGCACCGAGGCCGGCCAGGGATGACGCACTCGGTGCCGCGCTCGGCGTGATCAACCCCGACGAGATGACGCCGAGGGAGGCGCTGGAAGCGCTTTATCGGCTGAAGGGAATGGCGGGGAAGTAGCTGGGCTTCGTCCGATAGCGCTCTACGGCGCCCCCCTCTGTCCTGCCGGACATCTCCCCCACTTGGGGGGAGATCGGCTATCCCCATCGCCTTCGCCAATCTCCAACGCTGGAGAAAAGATGCTGTCTGCGAAGCTGCCAATCTCCCCCCAAGTGGGGGAGATGTCCGGCAGGACAGAGGGGGGCGCGAAGGAACGCGGCCTTTTATTTCCCCGCTACTGTCCTCAAATCATCTGCAGCCCGCGCTTGCGGGTCGGTGGCGGAAAGGCACGGTCGATGTCGGCGAAATCTTCCAAGGTGAGCTCGATGTCGAGCGCAGCGACATTCTGGCGGATATGCTCTTGCCTGCCGGCCTTTGGAATGGCGATGACGCCGTCCTGTGCCATCACCCAGGCCAGCGCCAGCTGAGCCGCCGTCGCATTGTGGCGGGCGGCGATGGCTTCGAGCCTGGCGTTGCGTGCCAATACGCCCTGATCGACCGGCGAATAGGCCATCAGCGGAATGCCGCGTTGCCGGCTCCAGGGCGCAAGGTCGAATTCGGGGCCGCGCTGGGACAGATTGTAGAGGATCTGGTTGGTCTGGACGCTGTCGCCGGCCGGCAGGCTGACCAGTTCCTGCATCTCATGGGTGTCGAAATTGCTGACGCCCCAGTGGCGGATCTTGCCGGCCTTTTTCAACGCCTCGAAGGCCCCGACCGTTTCCGCCAGAGGCACGCTGCCAGGCCAGTGCAGCAGATAGAGATCGATCCGGTCGGTGCGCAGATGCCTGAGGCTTGCCTCGCAGGCCGCCGGCACGCCGGTGCGCGAGGCGTTGGACGGCAGCACCTTGGAGACCAGAAAGACCTCGTCGCGGCGCCCGGCGATGGCATCCGCCACCGCTTCCTCGGCGCCGCCGCCGGCATACATTTCGGCGGTGTCGATCAGCGTCATCCCGAGATCGAGCCCAAGCTTCAGGGCATTGACCTCATCGGCACGGTGGCGGGCGTCCTCGCCCATTTTCCAGGTGCCCTGACCGAGCACCGGAACGGCTTCGCCCGAGGGCAATGTCGTGGTTCTTATCTTTGACGGCATGGCGCGCTCCAGTCGAGACCCGATGGCACCACACCCCCGGCGAGAAATCCAGATCAAAGTCCTTCCTGCAAACTGCCCGATGCTACTTCGCCGGATGGGCGGCCAGCCAATCCTGCATCTGCTTGATCTCGGCTTCCTGCGCCGCGATCACCGCTTCGGCCATTTTGCGCATTTCCGGATCCTTGCCATTGGCAAGCTCGACCTTGGCCATGTCGATCGCCGCCTGGTGATGCGGGATCATGCTGCGGGCGAAATCGACATCGGCATTGCCGGAATGTTCGATCGCCATCATGGCGGTGTGCATCTTGTCCATCGCCGCCTTGTAGCCGGCGTTGGAGGGATCCTGCGCGCCCATCGCGCCCATGTCGTGTTTCATCTCCTGGGCCTGCGACGGAATACTTTCGAGGAAAACCGCAAGCAGCATTCCCGCCGCCATCAGCAGCAGCACGATCTTCTTGGCCAACGTCATTCATGATCTCCTTTTTGAAACGAATTCCTATCTGGGGACTTGGCTCAGAGTTTCAACGTCCTGAGCCGCAACGCGTTGGTGATGACTGAAACCGAGGACAGGCTCATCGCCGCCGCCGCCAGCATCGGCGACAACAGCGTGCCGGTGAGAGGATAGAGCACGCCGGCGGCGACCGGCACGCCAAGCACGTTGTAGAGGAAGGCGAAAAACAGGTTCTGGCGTATGTTGCGGATCGTCGCCTGGGCGAGCGTGCGGGCCCGGACGATGCCGTTGAGATCGCCCTTGACCAGCGTGATCCCGGCGCTTTCGACCGCGACATCGGCGCCGGTGCCCATGGCGATGCCGACATCGGCGGCGGCCAGCGCCGGCGCGTCGTTGACGCCGTCCCCGGCCATGGCGACGCCCGCGCCCCTGGCGCGCAGCTTCTCGATCAGCGCGCTCTTCTGTTCCGGCAGCAGGCCGGCACGCACCTCGTCGATGCCGAGTTTGCTTGCGATGGCCTTCGCCGTGCGTTCGTTGTCGCCGGTCGCCATGATGATCTTCAGGCCGCGGTCGTGCAGCGCCTTGATCGCCTCTGATGTCGTCGCCTTGATCGGATCGGCGACGGCCACGATGCCGGCCAGTTTGTTTCCGACGGCGACGAACATCGCGGTCTTGCCGTCGGCCTGCAGCGCCTCGGCGCTGGTCGAGATGGATGCGATATCGACGCCGAGATCGGCCATCATCGCGGCGTTGCCGAGCGCGACCTTCTTTCCCGACACCGTTCCGGAAACGCCCTTGCCGGTGACCGCCTCGAAACCACCGGCGTCGGGAATTTTTACCCCGCGCTCACGGGCACCTTCGACGATCGCCTCGGCCAGCGGATGCTCCGAGCCTTTTTCCAGGCCGGCGGCAAATGCCAGCAGATCATCTTGCGTCATGCCCTCGGCTGCAACGACGTCGGTCACTCTCGGCCGGCCTTCGGTCAATGTGCCGGTCTTGTCGACGATCAGCGTGTCGACCGAGGCAAAGCGTTCGAGCGCCTCGGCGTCCTTGATCAGCACTCCGGCATGCGCGCCGCGCCCTGTGGCGGTCATGATCGACATCGGCGTGGCAAGACCCAGCGCACAAGGACAGGCGATGATCAGCACCGAGACCGCCGAGACGATGGCAAAGATCAGGCTGGGCTGCGGCCCGAAGATCGCCCAGGCGATGAACGCGACGATCGCAATCACGACGACGGCCGGAACGAAATAGAAGGAAACGCGGTCGGCCAGGCCCTGGATCGGTGCGCGTGAACGCTGCGCCTTGGCGACGAGCTCGACGATCCGCGCCAGCGTGGTTTCGGCGCCGATCCTCTCGGCGCGCATGATCAGCGAACCGTTCTTGTTGAGCGTGCCGCCGGTGACGGGGTCGCCTTCAGTCTTTTCGACCGGCAGCGGCTCGCCTGACAGCATCGATTCATCGATGGACGAGCGACCTTCCAGCACGATGCCGTCGACCGGCACGGCGTCGCCAGGGCGGATGCGCAGGCGGTCGCCGACCTTGACCGTGTCGAGCGGCACGTCGTTTTCGGAACCGTCCTCGCCGATCAGCCGCGCGGTCTTCGGCGCGAGGTCGAGCAGCGCGCGGATCGCCGATCCGGTTTTTTCACGGGCGCGCAATTCCAGCACCTGGCCGAGGAAAACCAGCGCCACGATGACGGCGGCCGCCTCGAAATAGACCGGCACCGTGCCCTCATGACCGCGGAACTGGTGCGGAAATATATCCGGGAACAGCGTAGCGGCGACGCTGTAGAGATAGGCGGCGCCAACGCCGAGCGAGATCAGCGTCCACATGTTGGGGCTGCGGTTGAGAACCGATTCCCAACCGCGATGGAAGAAGGGATAAGCGGCCCACAATACAACCGGGCTCGCCAGCGCCAATTCCACCCAGACCTTCGCCGAATCCTCGATGAAGGCGCTAAACGTCACGCCGAGCATCGGCGCCATGGCGAAGATCAGCAATGGCACAGACAACGCGGCACTCACCCAGAAGCGCCTGGTAAAATCGACCAGTTCCGGGTTCGGCCCCTCATCGCCAGTCGGCACGCCCATCGGTTCTAGCGCCATGCCGCAGATCGGGCAGGCGCCTGGCTTGTCGCGGACGATTTCCGGATGCATCGGGCAGGTGTATTGCGTGCCTTTCGGCATCGCCTGCGGCTCTGGCCTGTCGCCAAGGTACTTTGCCGGCTCCGCCTCGAATTTCAGCTTGCAGCCGGCCGAGCAAAAATAGAAGCCCTGCCCTTCATGCCGGGCAAAGTGCTTCGCGGTGGCACGGTCGACACGCATGCCGCAGACCGGGTCGGTGGCGGTAAGGTAGTTTTCCGGCCCGGCCGTGAATTTCGAACGGCAGCGCTCGCTGCAGAAATGATAGAGATGGCCGCCATGCTCGGCTGCGGGCTTGCCGGCGGCCGGATCGACGGTCATGCCGCAGACCGGGTCGCGAATAACGGCGTCCGCGACGGACGGAGCAGCTTTCGCCGAGCAGCAGCCGCTATGCGCGTGATGGTCGTGGTCGGAACGGGTCATGCGGAAAGGCCTCTCTGTCTCGATCTTGAAACGGAGGTAATGCTTCCAGTGACTGGAAGGTCAAGGGCCAATTTCGACTGGACGGCCTGGGCGGAAGAATCCCGCATCCAAACCGCACCCCATGCTATGGGCGCTGCCACTTTTGGGCTTGGCAACATCGTCAAGCAAGACCATCTATCAGCCTGTTCCGGCGCTGTGCGTCCAGGATCAGTTCCTGGGCGGCAGGGCGATCGGATTGCCAAGCCTGCTCAACTCGGAGCGGAGCGACCGGTGGGTTGCAATCGGCATGGCCAAAAGACACAAGAGGACGGCATCTGCCGGCGGCGGCAGGAGGCGATCATCGCGTTGGACTACCGTGGAGAGCGTGTCCGTCCGCCCCATACCCAGCGCCGCGAAAACGCGCTATAGACGCCGCCAAAACGGCGAGGCCGAACGGCATTTATGGCAAGAATATCTCTAAAGCTCGATGAACTGATCGACAGCGAAGCCCTGCGCTGCGAGATGACCGCCCTGACCGCGGCCACGGCAGGCGACGGCTCCGGCAAGGCTGCGCGCGCCGGCGTTCTCCAGCTTCTCAAGGGCAGGCTGGCCGCCGGCCGCAGCATCGCCGAACGCATGCTGATGGACGACGGCAGCGGCACCGCCTGCGCCGCCCGGCTGTCGCATCTCATGGACGAGATCATCCGCGCGCTCTACGATTTCGCCGCCACCCATGTCTATCGCGTCAAAAACCCGTCTTCAGCCGAACGCATGGCCGTCGTCGCGGTCGGCGGCTATGGCCGCGGCACGCTGGCGCCGGGATCCGACATCGATCTCCTCTTCCTGCTGCCCTACAAGCAGACGCCATGGGGCGAGCAGATCGTCGAATACATGCTCTACATGCTGTGGGATCTGGGGCTGAAGGTCGGCCACGCCACCCGCAACATCGACGAATGCCTGCGGCTGTCGCGCACTGACATCACCATCCGCACCTCGATCCTGGAGGCGCGTTTCCTGTGGGGCGAACAGAAGCTCTATGACGAGCTCTTGCAGCGTTTCGACCGCGAGGTGGTGCGCACGACCGGGCCCGAATATGTGCAGGCCAAGCTTTCCGAACGCGACGAACGCCATGCCAAGGCTGGTGAAAGCCGCTATCTGGTCGAACCCAACGTCAAGGACGGCAAGGGCGGCCTGCGCGACCTGCAGACCTTGTTCTGGATCGGCAAGTATTTCTACCGGGTGCGCACCGGCGAGGAGCTGGTCGACAAGGGCGTCTTCACCGGCACCGAATACCGGGAGTTCCAGAAGGCCGAGGACTTCCTGTGGGCGGTGCGCTGCCACATGCATTTCCTCACCGGCAAGGCCGAGGAACGGCTGCATTTCGACATCCAGCGCGAGATCGCCGAGCGGCTGGGCTACACCACACATCCGGGCCTGTCGGCGGTCGAGCGCTTCATGAAGCATTACTTCCTCGTCGCCAAGGATGTCGGGGATCTGACCCGCATCTTCTGCGCTGCGCTCGAGGAAGAGCAGGCCAAGCATGTGCCGGGCTTCAACCGTATCTTCCTCACCTTCTCGCGCCGCAAGCGCAAGCTTGCCGGCACGTCCGATTTCATTATCGACAACCATCGCATCAATATCGCCGACGACCTGGTGTTCGAGCGCGATCCGGTCAATCTCTTGAGGCTGTTCTGGTTCGCCGACAAGCACGGGCTGGAATTTCACCCCGATGCGCTGAAGCTGCTGACCCGTTCGCTCGGCCTCGCCGGCAAGGCGCTCAGGCGCGACGAGGAAGCCAATCGGCTGTTCCTCGACATATTGACGTCGGACCGCAATGCCGAACTCAATCTCAGGCGCATGAACGAGGCGGGACTGCTGGCAAAGCTGATCCCGGATTTCGGCAAGATCGTCGCCATGATGCAGTTCTCGATGTATCACCACTACACGGTGGACGAGCACCTGATCCGCTGCATCGGAGTGCTGGCCGAGATCGAGCGTGGCGACGGTGAAAAGATCCACCCGCTTGCCCACACGCTGATGCCGGGGCTGAAGAAAAGCCGCGAGGCGCTCTACGTCGCGGTGCTTTTGCACGACATCGCCAAGGGACGGGCCGACGACCATTCCGAAGCGGGTGCCCGGATCGCGCGGCGGATCTGCCCGCATATGGGCCTGTCGGCGGCCGACACCGAAACGGTTGCTTGGCTGGTCGAGAACCATCTCGTCATGTCGATGACGGCGCAGACCCGCGATCTCAACGATCGCAAGACGATCGAAGATTTCGCCGCGATCGTGCAATCGGTCGAACGGCTGAAGCTGCTGCTCGTCCTCACCATCTGCGACATCAGGGGCGTCGGGCCTGGCGTCTGGAATGGCTGGAAGGGGCAGTTGCTGCGCACGCTCTACTACGAGACCGAATTGCTGTTGACCGGCGGGTTTTCGGAAGTGTCGCGCGCCAAGCGAACGGCTGCGGCACGCGAGCGGCTGGCCGAAGCGCTTGCCGATTGGCCCGAAAAAGCCCGCAAGCGCTATGTCAGCCTGCATTACGAGAACTATCTGCTGACGGTCGATCTCGCCGACCAGCTCCGCCACGCCGAATTCATTCGTGAGGCGGACGCGGCGGGCAAGAAGCTCGCCACGATGATCAAGACCCATCAGTTCGAGGCGGTGACCGAGATCACCGTACTGGCGCAGGACCATCCGCGCCTGCTGTCGGTCATTGCCGGCGCTTGCGTGGCGGCCGGCGGCAACATCGTCGATGCGCAGATCTTCACCACCGCCGATGGCCGCGCGCTGGACACCATCCTGATCTCGAGGGAGTTCGACCGCGACGAGGACGAGCGCCGCCGCGCCGAGCGCGTCGGCCGTCTGATCGAGGACGTGCTGTCGGGCAAGAGCTGGTTGCCGGAGATGATCGAGAAGCGGACCAAGCCGCGGCGCGGCGCCAAGGTCTTCCGCATCCCGCCGCGCGCCGAAATCCGCAATACGCTGTCGAACCGGTTCTCGGTGATCGAGGTCGAGGGGCTGGACCGGCCGGGCCTGCTGTCAGAGATCACCGGGGCGTTGTCCGACCTGTCGCTCGACATCGCGTCGGCACACATCACCACCTTCGGCGAAAAGGTCATCGACACCTTCTATGTTACCGATCTCACCGGCCAGAAGGTCGACAGCCCGACGCGCATGGCGGCCATCAAAAACAGGCTGATCGCGGTCCTCGAAGGCACCGTGCCTGAGCGCGGCGGCAAGGCCAAGGCCGCCGCCGAGTGATAACCACCATTTATTTGTCCCAATCCTGCAGGCAGTCTCCAGACGCATGAGCCTTGTCAAAAAGTTCGCGACGGTCGCTTCCGGCACGCTGATGAGCCGTGCGCTCGGCTTCGGCCGTGAGATGCTGATGGCGGCGGCACTCGGCACCGGGCCGATTGCCGACGCCTTCAACGCCGCCTTCCAGTTCCCCAACACCTTTCGCCGGTTGTTTGCCGAAGGCGCCTTCAACGCCGCCTTCGTGCCGCTCTTCGCCAAGGAGATCGAGACCCACGGCACCGATGGCGCCAAGCGCTTTTCCGAAGAGGTGTTCGGGGTGCTGTTCACGGCGCTGCTGGCGCTGACCATCGCCATGGAACTGGCGATGCCGCTGATCGTGCGCTACCTGGTGGCGCCGGGCTTTGCCGACACGCCGGGAAAGTTCGAAATGACGGTCCGGCTTGCGACCATCATGTTTCCCTACCTGATCTGCATGTCGCTCGGCGCCATGATGGCCGGCATGCTGAATTCGCTGCGCCGCTATTTCGCCGCCGCGGTGGCGCCGGTATTTCTCAACGTCATCCTGATCGGCGTGCTCGCCTACGCCTGGCACAAGGGATCGGACGCGCGCACCGTCGGCTTCGCACTGGCCTGGGGCGTGCTGGCGGCGGGGCTGGTGCAACTGGCGATCGTCTGGGTGGCGGTGCGCCATGCCGGCATCTCGATCGGTTTCCGCCGGCCAAAGATGACGCCCAATGTCAAGCGGCTGCTGATCCTGGCGCTGCCAGCGGCAATCACCGGCGGCATCACCCAGATCAACCAGCTGATCGGCACCGCGATCGCCTCGGCGCAGGACAGTGCGGTGTCGTCGCTCGCCTATGCCGATCGCATCTACCAGCTGCCGCTCGGCGTCGTCGGCATTGCCGTCGCCATCGTGCTTCTGCCCGAACTGGCGCGGGCGCTGAAGTCAGGCAATCTGATCGAGGCGGCCAATCTGCAGAACCGGTCGGTGGAGTTCACCTTGTTCCTTACCTTGCCAGCGGCGGCGGCACTGCTGGTCCTGTCGGAGCCGATCGTGGGGCTGGTCTACGAACGCGGGGCATTTGCCGCCAACAACTCGACGCCGATCGTGGCGGCAATCCTGGCGATCTTCGGCTTGGGCTTGCCGGCCTTCGTGCTGATCAAGGCGTTCACCCCCGGCTATTTCGCCCGCGAAGACACGCGCTCGCCGATGATCTTCGCCGCCATCTCGGTGGCTGTGAACATCACCACTGCGCTGACGCTGTTTCCGCAGATGGGCGCGCCGGGCATCGCCGTCGCCTCGGCCGTCGCCGGCTGGGTGAATGCGCTGATGCTGCTCGGCGTGCTGATCCGGCGCGGCCATTGGGGCCGTGACGTGCCGCTCATGAGACGCATCCCACGGCTGGTGCTGTCGGCGGCGGTGATGGGAGCGGCGCTCTATGCTGCCGAGCACTGGTTTGCCGTCCAACTTGCTTCGGCATCACCGCTGGTCATCAAGGCTACGACGCTTCTCGCGCTAGTAGCCGGCGGGGCGTTGCTTTATTTCGTCACCGCCTTCGCCATCGGCGGCGCCGATTTCGGCATGATCCGGCGCAATATCAGGCGGAAGGGCTCCCCTTCGACTAGGGAATAGTCTCCAGATCCGTAAGCCGGAACTCGTCCGCCGTCGAAAGCATCGGAACGGCATAGTGGCGCGCGCAAGCGTAGTGAAAGCAATCCGCGAGGTTGAGGCGATTTGGCCCGGATCGAAATCGCATGGCTGCATCCAACGACAGCGAGACTGTGGCTGACGGATCGGGCAGGTCACGAACCGCGATATCTCGTTGCTCCAGGAATGCGATGACCAGACGCCTGCTGTCGTCGACGGAAATCGCGAACTTGTCCGGGCGCGCAAGAGCCACCGCCGCTTCCCATACGGCTATCGCGGACGTGAACCGTTCTGCAGCTGCAACCACGGCGTCGGAGCAGCGTTCAGCTTCGTTCTCATCGCTGAGGATGGCGATTATCGCGGCCGCATCGATGAACATCAGCTCTCCCCGGACATTTCATCGAAGACCGAGCGAGGGAGTGGCCTGCGCGCCTTTTCGTTCAGCTTGATTCCGATTTCCGCGCGAAGGCGGGCGGCGGTTTGGAGAGGCGTCTCGCGGTTGCGCCGGCGCTCCAATGCTTCACGCATGGCGATCACAATCGCCTCGGTGATGCCGACGCCCTCGAGCTTGGCGAAAGCACGCGTCAGATTGTCCGCCTCCTTGTTGTTGATATTGATCGTCATTGGTTTTGCCTCATTGGTGTAGGTGACATTATGTAGCTATCTACATTGCCTCGTCAACGTCGGGCGAAACGGAAGCCATTCCCTCGGCGCTAAGCCAATTTTGTTCTCGCTTTGTGCCGGCAGTTATGCTATCAACCTCGTCACGGTGCTGATTTGCGCCAACGACCCGCCGCAAGGCGGGCTTTTGTTTCTAGTCGGCGCTATCCTCCTCTTGCGGCGTCTGCGCCCCCCATCCAGCAGCCTCTTGATCCGCTCCCCGCTCTCGTCCATAAGCGCGCCGTCGAAAGACTTTCGCCGCGCGCGAAACGGCCCTCCACAAGCCAGGGAAACCCCATGACTGACTCCAATCAGCCCGTCTTCAATCAGCCTGCCTTCAATCAGCCTGCCTTCAAGCCGCTCGTCTTTTCCGGCGTCCAGCCGACCGGCAATCTGCATCTCGGCAACTATCTCGGCGCCATCAAGAAATTCGTCGCCCTGCAGGACACCTCCGATTGCATCTATTGCGTCGTCGACCTGCATTCGCTGACCGCGCAGCTTGTCCATGACGATCTCAAGGACCAGACGCGCTCGATCACCGCGGCGTTTCTCGCCTCCGGCATCGACCCGAAAAACCACATCGTCTTCAACCAGTCGCGGGTCATGCAGCACGCCGAGCTCGCCTGGATCTTCAATTGCGTCGCCCGCATCGGCTGGATGAACCGGATGACGCAGTTCAAGGACAAGGCCGGCAAGGATCGCGAGAACGCCTCGCTTGGGCTGCTCGCGTATCCGAGCCTGATGGCGGCCGACATTCTCGTCTATCGCGCCACCCATGTGCCGGTCGGCGATGACCAGAAGCAGCATCTGGAGCTGACACGCGACATCGCGCAAAAATTCAACAACGACTTTTCGGACCGCATCGCCGGCCTTGGCGTCGGCGTCGAGATGAAGGTCGGCGAGGAGACGGTCAACGGCTATTTCCCGCTGACTGAACCGATCATCGGCGGACCGGCGGCGCGCGTCATGTCGCTGCGCGACGGCTCGAAGAAGATGTCGAAGTCGGATCCGTCGGACCTGTCGCGCATCAACCTGACCGACGATGCCGACACCATCTCCAAAAAGATCCGCAAGGCCAAGACCGACCCCGAGGCGCTGCCCGGGGAATTGGACGGCCTGGCCAGCCGGCCCGAAGCCGAAAACCTCGTCGGCATCTATGCAGGTCTCGCCGAGATATCGAAGGAGGCGGTGCTGAAAGAGTTCGGCGGCCAGCAATTTTCGGTCTTCAAGCCGGCGCTGGCCGATCTTGCCGTGGAAAAGCTGGCGCCGGTCGCCGGCGAAATGCGCCGCATTTCCGATGATCGCACCTATGTCGACGCGGTGCTCAGGGACGGCGGCGAGCGGGCCGGCGCCTTGGCCGAGGCGACGATGAAGACCGTGCGCGACATCATCGGCCTGCTGCAAAGCTGAACCTTACAGCGCCGCGCGTCCATTTGGACGCGCAAAAGACTCACTGACGCACCCGACACCGCTACATCCGCCGGTCGCTTGCGGCCGGGCTGTGGCGGTGGCAGATTGCGACCGAAACCATCGAACAGGGTGACTATGGTCTCCAAACGCCTCAGCCGCGAAGCCGGCCATCGCCGCAAGTTCCTGGCGATCATCGACGACACGCCCGAATGCGAGCGGGCCGTCGTCTACGCCTCGAAACGCGCGCAGAGCACCAGCGGCGTGCTGGTGCTGCTCTATGTGATCGAGCCCGACGATTTCCAGCATTGGCTGGGTGTCGAGAAGATCATGCGCGAGGAGGCCACCGCCACCGCGCGGGCGGCGCTTGATGCTTACGCGAACAAGGTGCGCCAGAAACTTGGCATCGAGCCGGAACTGGTGGTGCGCGAAGGCAAGCCGACCGAAGAAATCCACAAACTGATCGAGGAAGACCAGGATATTGCCATCCTTGTGCTGGCGGCCGGCGCCGGCAAGGAGGGGCCGGGTCCGCTGGTCGGCGCGGTCGCCGGCAAGGGCGCCGCCTTCCCGATCCCGGTGACGGTGGTGCCGCAGAACCTGTCGGACGAAGAAATCGACAGCCTGGCCTAAGGTTAAGTTGATATTCAGGTGAGGCCGGCCTGCGAACGGCGGCTTCCTGCGCTTACCTACAGCGCCGCGCGCCCTTTTTGGCGCGCAAAAGACGCTGTAGAATTTTGATTTTGCGCATGACCTTTCCGAAATCGATCTCGATTTCGGGGCCATGCGCGGGCTCACGTACTTTAAGTACGCTCCGCTCCGGTTCTCGGAATCCACCATTCTCGGCGCGGCCTGACCTGAATCTCAACACACCTTCGCGCAAAATCCCTGGCCAGCGCAAAAATCGAAGTGCTACAGCCCTTGCACGTCCAATAAGGACGCGCGGCGCTGTAGAAGAAAATTCATTCTCTCGGGCGGCCGTTCCGGCAATGGCTTTCGCTTGAATGTCCTGCCGATAAGGCCTATTTAGAATTATTCCAAACTATCTGCCCGAATGGGCACGGAGACATCCATGTTCATCCAGACCGAATCGACGCCAAATCCGGCGACATTGAAGTTCCTGCCCGGCAAGGAAGTGCTTGTCGAAGGCACCGCCGATTTCCGCGATGCCGACAGCGCCGCTACGGCTTCGCCGCTGGCCGGCCGGCTGTTCGAGATCCCCGGCGTCACCGGCGTCTTCTTCGGCTATGATTTCGTCACCGTGACCAAGGAAGGTCCCGACTGGCAGCATCTGAAGCCGGCGATCCTCGGGGCCATCATGGAACACTTCATGTCCGGCGCGCCTGTCATGGCCAAGGCCGGCCCCGCCGCCGAGACCAGCCAGACCGGCGAATTCTACGACAAGGCCGACGAGGAACTGGTCATCACAATCAAGGAACTGCTCGACACGCGGGTGCGCCCGGCCGTCGCCCAGGACGGTGGCGACATCACCTTCCGCGGCTTCGAGAACGGCACCGTGTTCCTGCACATGAAGGGCGCCTGCGCCGGCTGCCCGTCGTCGACGGCGACGCTGAAGCACGGCATCCAGAACCTGCTCCGGCATTTTGTGCCCGAGGTGCAGCAGGTCGAGCAGGTTTCTTAAAGACTCAAAAACGTCAATTCGCCTGTCGCGCGACAACAAAAAACCGGGCCAAAGTGCCCGGTTTTCTGTCTGCGACGTCTGTTGTTGCCTAGACGGTCCGCTATGAAAGTTTTTACAAGACGATCACTTTAGCGCCGACCGAGGTGCGGTCGTAAAGGTCGATGATGTCCTGGTTCATCAGCCGGATGCAGCCCGAGGACATCGCCTTGCCGATCGAGTTCCACTCCGGGCTGCCATGCAGGCGATAGCCCGAATCGCCGCCCTTGTTGAACAGATACAGGGCGCGCGCACCGAGTGGGTTCGTCAATCCGGGATCCATGCCGCCGGCAAATTTGGCGAGTTCCGGCTGGCGCTTGATCATCGCCGAAGGCGGCGTCCAGGTCGGCCATTCGCGCTTCACCGCGATGCGGGCGGTGCCGCGCCATTCAAAACCCTCGCGGCCGACCCCGATGCCGTAACGCATCGCCTCACCACCGCCCATGACGTAGTAGAGAAACTTGTTCTGGGTATCGACGACGATGGTGCCCGGCTTTTCATCAGTGTCGTAGCTAACGACCTGCCGTCGGTACTTGAACGGCACCTTTTCGATCGGAATGCGCGGCAGGTGATAGCCCGCATCGGTCATCGGGCCGTAGTTGTTGGTGAATATCTGCGAGCCGATGGTGCTGCAACCAGCAATAGCCGTCGACAGCGCAAGTGCGGCGACGATTGCGAATGACTTCATGCGCATGAAAAGGTCCGATGCCCCGCCCGAAAGATAGCGGCACGAGACGGCCGCCTTGTCGCCATCATTCATGCTGGCATTTGCTTTGCTTGCCAAGCGGGCGATGCCTATATGCAGGGGCTTACATGCCGGTAAGTCCGCAACTGTGGCTTTTCGGTAACGGCCTTCATAAGATTATGTAGGAAATTCAATGGGGCGGCGCGCCAAGCCGTCGGAAGTCAAGGAATCCATCATGAATGTCGGAGATGCCGCCCGCCGTTCCGGCCTGCCGGCCAAGACCATTCGCTACTATGAGGAGATCGGCCTGATCCGACCGCAGCGCGCCGGCAACGGCTACCGCGACTATTCGGGCGACGACATCCACCGGCTGATTTTTCTGCGCCGCGCGCAATCTCGGTTTTTCCATCGACGACTGCCGCCAGTTGATGACGCTCTACCAAGACCGCAGCCGCGCCAGCCATGACGTGCGCGAGATCGCCGCCGCGCATGTGAGTGCAATCGAGGAGAAGGTGCGCGAGCTGCAGTCGATGCGCTCGACCCTGCAGAAGCTGATCCATGCCTGCCACGGCGACGACCGGCCGGACTGCCCGATCTTGGACGATATGGCGGGCGTTGCCTTGTCGCCGGATAAAGGCATATCCGCACAGGTGTGAAGGCTGCGCGGCGGTGGCATTCGATGCCGTCTTTGACGTTTCGTGAGGAGGGGATTGATGATTTCTACAACCGTCGAACTGCGCACTGTCGAAGGCACTCAGGCGGCCATGGGCTGGGCCGGCGGGCACACGATCGTCGTCGACCGGCCTGAAGGCAAGGCCGGAGGGCTGGGGCTCGGCTTCAATGGCGCCCAGTTGCTGGCACTGGCGATCGGACGATGCTTCTGCAACGACCTTCGCTATGTCGCCGAGGAGATGGGCGTGGAGCTCGGAAAAATCATTGTCAGCGTTACAGTGAACCTCGAAGGCAAGCCTTTGCTGGCAATTTCGGCAACCATGACGGTTTCCTGCGAGACGCTGGACGGTTCCGATCCCCGGAAGGTCATCGACAAGGCCAAGGCGATTACCGCGGTCAGCAACTCGCTGCGCCAAGGCGTGCCGGTTGCGATCGAGATGGCGGACGCGGACGGACGGGCCTGACACTTCAAAAGGTAATCGCCGCAGCTAAACGAGCCGGTGCGCCGTCAGCGCGAAGAGACCAAGCGCCAGCCCCGATGGTGCTATTCGTGCCGCCAGATCTTGTAGGCTGAGATCACCAGAATTGCCGCCAGCAGCGGAAGCAGGATTTGCTCGGGGACCACTCCAAGCAACCGCCCACCGATATATGTCCCGACAATCGAACCGGCAGCCATGGCCAGCAGGAACACCCTGTTCCTGCCGATGACCGAAAAGCTTTGGTCGCGGCTGTAGCGCGTAAAGCCGACCAGCATCGTCGGCAGGCTTACCGCCAGCGAGAGAGAGCCCGCCAGCTTGATGTCGGCACCGAACAGAAGGACGAGTGTAGGGATGAGCAGTTCACCGCCTGCCACGCCGAGCAGGGATGCCACGACGCCGATGGCAAATCCTGCGATGATCCCGGCAACGATCAATGCGGCTCCGCTGATCAATTGCAATCCTGCAGCATCAGGATCATGGTCGAAAACCAAGGCAATCGCGATAAGGATCAGCAGCGCGGCTATCACCTTGTAAAGCGTTGCCGACTGGAGCCGCGTTGCCCATCCTGCCCCAAACCAAGCGCCTAGAAGGCTACCGGCCAAGAGATTGAGTATGATCGGCCATTGTGCGGCCAGCGACGCCAGCGGCACCGTTGTGGCCCGGAATGGCAGCGCTGTAGCGACGACAACCAAGCTGGCGGCCTTGTTCAAGATCACCGCTTCAAGGGCGGCAAATCGAAACAGACCGATCAGGAACGGCAGACGAAACTCTGCCCCGCCCAGGCCGATCAAGCCGCCAAGCGAACCAACACCAGTTCCAACTGCAAATGCACCAAGGCCACGCCGCTCAATCATTGAACCGATATGCCGTGGCGAGACTGGGAATGCTAGCCCCGTTTTCCAGGATGGGTTGGTCAGCTGCACAATCGCCTATTGACGGCAGGGTCAATGCTTGATGAAGCTACGGTGCCGATCAAGAGATACTGTCGACACGCTCGGCTATGGCGAATGCCTGTAGGTTCCTTGCCTTGCCGTGGTCTTCTTCGGCGTTGGCGATAATCGAGAAGAACGCCGCACGGGCGATGTCCTTCTTTGAGGCGTTCGGGTGTTCCTTCCTGGCCGCTTTGATCAATTGCTTGGGTGCCATGTCAGGCGTCACAACCCGCATCAGGGTGTCGGCTATCGCCTGCATCTCGTCCGCGTTCATCATCCAAACTCCTTAGAGCCACCCGCACCGGCACAGTATCTCATATTCCTAATGTGTGGAAAACGTGCGGCGTCCGTTTGGGAACCAACCGAGATTTCACGTAAAATCCACACACGCATGCGCGCCTTGGGTGCATCAAGAAAAGGGCGACTATCCGGTTGATAAACCCATATGAAGAATAGGAAATATATGTGCGCCACAAGCCGGCTTCGACGTTTAGAATGGGTCTATAATTGATTATAGCGGGACAAATTGGTGGGAATTGAACCCACTACGTCGGTTTTGCAGACCGATGCGTCACCGTCCCGCCCTCAGACCTTGGTGCCTCTATGCCCAATCCATCAGCGCTTAGTCAACCTGTCGATGCCCGATGGCCATCAAGAAACGGGTTCAAACCGTGAACAAAGTCTGGCATGATGCTGCCATGCCAATTATCTCGCCTTTACCCCTCAATCCCCTGATCGACGGCCGCCAGTCGGAGCGCGCTATGCTGGTTCGGCGCGGCGTACAGCGGCTCCTCAAGGAAATGGGCGCGCATGTGCTGCCCGAGCTGTCGCTGGCCACCGGGCGCCGCGCCGACCTCGTCGCGCTGACCCGCCAGGGCGACATCTGGATCATCGAGATCAAGTCCTCGATCGAGGATTTCAGGGTCGACCGCAAATGGCCGGATTACCGGCTGCACTCCGACCGCTTCTTCTTCGCCACGCATCCCGGCGTGCCCTCGGAGATCTTTCCGCAGGAATGCGGCTTTATCCTCTCCGACGGCTACGGTGCCGAAATCTTGCGCCATGCGCCCGAGCACCGCATGGCGGCGGCGACGCGCAAGGCGCTGATGTTGAGGATCGCGCGAGCCGGTGCATCGCGGCTGCTGGCGGCGGAACTCGCCGGTTTGGCGGTGCCGGCGCTGGAGGGCGAGAGCGAGTAGAGGGTTTTCGGATCTCACTGTAATCCTCGACGTTTGCGCTGCCCCATCTGCCTGCCGGCATCTTCTCCCCGTGAACGGGGAGAAGGGGCGCTGGCCGCGACCTCGGCACCCCTTCTGCAACGCTGGAGATTGGCGAAATCCTTTGCGAAGGCGCCTTTCTCCCCGTCATATACGGGGAGAAAGGCCCGGCAGGGCAATGAGGGGCGGCGCCGACGTTCGTCGGCTATTCTTCTTCCTCGTCCACCCCATTTGCAGCCGGCGCGACCAGCAGCACGGCGGCGCCGAGGATCGCGGCGATGAAGGAGCCGGCGAGGATGCCGACCTTGACCGCGTCCTGCAGCTCGACATTGCTGGCGAAGGCGAGCAGGCCGATGAACAGGCTCATGGTGAAGCCGATGCCGCAGAGCAGCGAAATGCCGATCATGTGCAGCCAGCCGGCATTGACCGGCAGATCGGCAAAGCCGAGCCGGATGGCAAGCGCCGAGGAGCCGAACACGCCGACCAGCTTGCCGGCGACGAGGCCGGCGGCGACGCCCAGCGTCAGCGGCTCGATCAGGGCGGCTGCGCTCAGGCCGGCGAGCGAGACGCCGGCATTGGCGAAGCCGAAGATCGGGATGACGATGAAGGGCACTATCCTGTGCAGGCCGTGCTCGAGCCGGTGCAGCGGCGAATGGTCTGAATCTTGGCTGATGCCCGGGGAGACTTTCAAAGGTATGGTCAGGGCCAGCGCCACGCCGGCGAGCGTGGCGTGGACGCCCGATTTCAGCACCAGCACCCACAGAACGACACCGAGCAGGAGATAAGGCAGCAGCGTCAGCACACCCATGCGGTTGAGCACGATCAGCAGAGCGATGACGGCGAAGGCGGCGCCGAGATAGGCGAGCGACAGGCCGCTCGTGTAGAACACCGCGATGATGATGACGGCGCCAAGATCGTCGATGATGGCGAGGGCGGTGAGGAATACCTTCAGCGACCCCGGCACACGGCTGCCGAGCAGCGACAGCACGCCGAGTGCAAACGCGATGTCGGTGGCGGTCGGGATCGCCCAGCCAGACAGAGCGGCTGGATTGTCGCGGTTGATGGCGACATAGACAAGTGCCGGCACCAGCATGCCGCCGGCAGCGGCGATGCCGGGCAGGGCGCGGCGTGGCCATGTCGAGAGCTGGCCGTCCAGCATCTCGCGCTTGATCTCCAGGCCGACGAGCAGGAAGAACACGGCCATCAGGCCGTCATTGATCCAGTGCGATACGCTGAGCGGTCCCAGATAGGCGTGAAGGGCGGCGAAATAGGTTTCGGCCAGCGGCGAATTGGCGACGATCAGGGCCAATGCCGCGGCTGCCATCAGGACGATGCCGCCTGCCGCCTCGCTGGCTAGGAACTCGCGAAAAATGGAGATCGGCCGCGGCTTCTGGTCCTGCATGTCGTCTCCCGTCCTACCGGCCGGCAGGCCGGCGTCGCCTCGTGCGATGATGCGCAAACACCAATGGCAGGGCAAGTCTCTACAGCGCCGCGTATCCTTTAGGGCGCAAAGGACGCTGTAGCACTTTGATTTTGCGCATGATCCCCAGCGAAAACCATTCGCCGCCGCGAACCTCGGTTCGGTCGCGTTAGAGACCGTTTGAAAACTCTACTCTGGCGGCCATCTGATGGCGTTTTCTGCGCTTCCGGCCTTCGCCGGCCGAAGCACTTATGAGCGGTCGTGGCAGTTAAAGTTACGGCCGGCGTAGGCGGACCAGCGCATGACCCCGGAAACCGATTTCGGTTTCCGGAAAGGATCATGCGCAAATGCAAAGTGTTAGAGCGTCCGCTGCGCGCCGGTTCTCGAAAACCACCACCCTATGACTCGCCAGAGCGAATTTCGAAACAGTCTCTTAGCGCGGCGCGCGCTTGGCAAGAATCCGCTGCAGCGTGCGGCGATGCATGTTGAGCCGGCGCGCGGTCTCGGAGACGTTGCGGTCGCACATTTCGTAGACGCGCTGGATGTGCTCCCAGCGCACGCGGTCGGCCGACATCGGATTTTCGGGCGGTGCGGCGCGTTCACCCGCCGTGCGGGTAAGGGCCGCGAAAATGTCGTCGGCATCGGCCGGCTTCGACAGATAGTCGATGGCTCCCAGCTTCACCGCCGTCACCGCGGTGGCGATGTTGCCGTAGCCGGTGAGGATGATGGCGCGGGCGTCGTCGCGCTTCTCGCGGATGGCGGCGACGACGTCGAGGCCGTTGCCGTCGGCGAGCCGCATGTCGACCACGGCATAGGCGGGCGGGTTGGCGCGCGCCTTGGCCACCGCCTCCTCGACGCTCTCGGCCGTCTCGACCACGAAACCCCTGGTTTCCATGGCGCGGGCAAGGCGCGTGAGGAACGGCTTGTCGTCGTCGACGATCAACAGCGAGGTGTCTTCGCCTTCAACCATTGCGCCAATCGTTTCGTCGCCGTTCATCGTCTTCTAAATTCCTGCTGCCTGCTTTTTTACGCAAATATAGTTTTGGAGCGCTATTGTCCAATTCAAGCCGTGTCAAACATGGTGGCCGAAGCCGATTCAGGGTTGAGGAAGACGCTGCGCGGCCACGATATCTGCACGACGGCGCCCTCGCCCGGTTCGTTTGAATTGCGGAAATCGAGCGTGGCCCCCGAGCGTTCAAGCAATGTCTTGGCTATGAAAAGCCCCAGTCCCAGGCCGCCGCCGGCCTCGGTGCCCTGGCGCGTCGACATATAGGGCTCGCCGATGCGATCGATGATTTCGGGAGGAAAGCCCGGCCCGTCGTCGGTGATCGAGAAGGTGACCGCGGCCTCGTTCCAGCTCCAGCGCACGGTGACGGTCTTGCGGGCAAAATCGACGGCGTTCTCGACCAGATTGCCGAGGCCGTAGATGACGCCGGGATTGCGCCGCCCGACCGGTTCGGGGCCGATGCGCTCGCCGGGGCGAAGCTTGATCGAGATGCCGAAATCGCGGTGGGGGGCCGTCATCTCCTCGACCAGCGAAGTTAGCGGCATGCGGGAGAGATGCGCCTCGCCCTCGGAGGACAGGCTGGTCAGGCGCTTGAGGATTTCGCGGCAACGCTCGCTCTGCGAGCGCAGCAGCGTCACGTCCTCGCCGTATTTCGGATCGTTGCGGAGCGCCTTCTCCATCTCCTTGGCGACGAGCGTGATGGTGGCAAGCGGTGTGCCGAGCTCATGCGCGGCGGCGGCGGCAAGGCCGTCCAGCGCCGACAAATGCTGCTCGCGCTGCAGCACCAGTTCGGTGGCGGTCAGCGCGTTGGCGAGCAGCCGGGCTTCCTCGGCCACGCGGAAGGCGTAGATCGCGGTGAAGGCGATCGAGGAAAACACCGCCATCCACATGCCGGCGACATAGATGAACGGCATCTCAAGCGGCGCACCCTCGTACCAGGGCAGCGGCAGATGGAAGAAGACCAGCAGGCTCGCCGCCACCATCACCAGCGCGCCGAGGATGGCGGTCAGGCGCAGCGGCAGCGACGTCGCCGAGATGACCACGGGCACGGTCACCAGCACTGAAAACGGATTGGTGAGGCCGCCGGTCAGATAGAGCAGGCCGGCAAGCTGCAGGCTGTCGATGGTCAGGATAGCGAAAGCCGGCAGCGGGGTCAGCCGATGCGCAGCCGGATAACGGAAGGTCAGCAACAGGTTCATCCAGGCAGAACAGGCGATCAGCGCAAAGCAGGGGCTGACGGGCAGCGGGAACTTCAGCCCATAGGCAACGACGATAACCGCCAGGCTCTGGCCAACGATGGCAAGCCAACGCAGCCTGATCAGCGTGTTGAGGCGCAGCCGCTGGCTTTGCTGGAAGTCGGGCGCCCGCAGGATGTTTATCATGGCCAAGGATTATAGCCGGAAAAGAATAAAGGCTAGGTCCCCCGCGGTTTGGCGCGGCTGGTGGCGGTGGCGAGAAGCGGGTTCTCCGGCCAGACGTGCCGGGGGTAGCGGCCACGTATGTCGGCCCGCACATCGGCCCAGGAGCCGCGCCAGAACCCGGGCAGGTCGCGGGTCGTCTGGATCGGCCGGTGCGCCGGCGATAAAAGCTCGAGCGTCAGCGGCACGGTGCCGTTGGCGATCGCGGGATGCCGGTCGAGACCGAACAGCTCCTGGACGCGGATCGCCAGCACCGGCCATTCGCCATCATAGCGGATCGGCACGCGGCTGCCCGACGGAGCGTCGAAATGGGTCGGCGCCAGTGCCTCGATCCTGCGCTGGAGATCGTGCGGCACCAATGCCATGAGGCCGGCCGAGAGCACGCCCGGATCGATCGCGGCAAAGGACGCTGCGCCGGAGAGGAAGGGCAGCAGCCAATCGTCGAGGCGGTCGACGAGCGCCGCGTCGGAAACATCGGGCCAGGGCGCGCCGAGGCCGCGATGCAGCCAGCCGAGCCGTTGGCGCAACGTTTCCGCTTCCTTGCCCCACGGCAAAAGCGACAGGCCGTGTTGGCGCAATGCGTCGAGGATGGCGCGATCCGCGTCGACGCCGGCCGGCGCCGGCAGCATGCGTTCGGACAGGGTGATGGCGCCGAGGCGAACGGTTTCGCGTACGCGCACCGCGCGCCTGTCGCGGTCGAAACCGGTCTCGCGGCTGGTCTCGATCTCGTCGGCAAGCGAAGCGCGAATGTCGGCCTCGTCTATCGCCGCCGCTGCCGTGATGCGGGCGTTCTGCGCCTTGCCCTGCAGATCGGCGACGACGAGCCAGGCCGCCCCCGCCAGCGGATCGGCCGCCTCGAGCATGGCGCCCGAACCGTTGGCCAGCACGAAACGGCCGCGCTCGCCGCGCGCCTTGGCGACGCGGTCCGGCCAGGCATGGATGAGGAGGGCGCCAGCCCTACCCTCCCCCTCGAGGGGGTCCGAAGGACGGGCGAGACCCGTGGCTCGCCCCGGCACGTCGATCCACGAAGTGGAGCGGGGTGGGGTCGGGTCGGGCACGCCATCGGCGACCCCACCCCGTCTCCCTCGCTTCGCTGCGCTCGGCTCGCTCGCCGACCCTCCCCTCGAGGGTGAGGCCTGTTTCGCCAGCCTCTCGGCAAGCTGCCGTGCGGCGGTGGCGCGCGGCGATCTGTCGGATCGGAACCGGATCAACCGTCGTTCGAGGTCGACGCCGTCGCCGCCAAGGCCACGCTCGGTGAGCAGCACCGCGAGCATGGCCGCTTCGAACGCCTGGCCGGTTTTTGCCGCCTCGGCGACCATGTGAGCCAGCCGCACCGGCAGTGCCAGCCTGCGCATTGCAGCACCCGATTGCGTCAGGCGCCCTGCCTCGTCGATGGCGTCGAGCGCACGCAGCAGCGCCCTTGCCTCGTTGAGCGCCGGGGCCGGCGGTGGGTCGAGGAAAGAAAGGCTCGTGGGATCCGCAACGCCGAAAGCGGCGCAATCGAGCATCAGCCCGGAAAGGTCCGCCTCGAGGATTTCCGGCGGGGTGAAGGCGGGAAGTGCCGCCGTCTGCTCGGCCCGCCATAGCCGGATGGCGATGCCCGGCTGTGTGCGACCGGCGCGGCCGGCGCGCTGGTCGGCGGAGGCTCTGCTGACACGCACCGTCTCAAGCCGCGTCAGGCCGCTGGCTGGCTCGTAGCGCGGCAGCCGCGACAGGCCGGAATCGATGACGACGCGCACGCCGTCGATGGTGATCGAAGTTTCGGCGATCGACGTCGCCAGCACCACCTTGCGGCGGCTGGACGGCGCTGGCTTGATCGCGGCGTCCTGTGCCTTGTTATCGAGCATGCCGTAGAGCGGCACGATGTCGGTGTCGGCACTGACGCGGCCTTGCAGCCGCTCGGCCGTGCGCTCGATCTCGCGCTGGCCGGGCAGGAAGGCGAGCACGCTGCCGCTCTCATCGGCAAGCGCGGCGCGGATCGCCTTGACCATGGCGTCCTCGATGGCGACGCCGGCCGGCCGCTCGTCATAGCGGATGTCGACGGGAAAGGCGCGGCCCTCGCTCTCGATCACCGTGGCGCCGGAAAGCAGCCGCGCGACGCGCGCGCCATCGAGCGTCGCCGACATGACCAGCAATCGCAGATCGGGCCTCAGCGCACCTTGCACGTCAAGCGCCAGCGCCAGACCAAAATCACCGTCAAGCGAGCGCTCGTGGAACTCGTCGAAGAAAACAGCCGAGACACCGGGCAGCTCCGGATCGTCGAGGATCATCCGCGACAACACGCCTTCTGTGACGACGAGGATCCTTGTCCTCGCAGAAGTGCGGTTTTCCATGCGCATGGCATAGCCGACCGTCTCGCCGGGTTCCTCCCCGAGCAGTTCGGCCATGCGGCGGGCAGCGGCGCGGGCAGCGAGCCGGCGCGGCTCGAGCAGAATGATCTTTCCCGTGCCCAGCCATGCCGCTTCGAGCAGCGCCAGCGGCACCAGCGTCGTTTTGCCGGCGCCGGGCGGCGCCACCAGCACGGCGCTGTTGCCATGGCCGAGCGCTTCACTGAGCGCCGGCAGCACGGCGGAGACCGGAAGCTCCGGCAAGGGTTTTCTGGTCATTGTCCCAAGGGTGCATCCATCCAATTGCGGCGGATCCGCAGCGCCCGCATATCAGCGGTGGCAGTCGCCGCGCAACCGGCAACGGGCCAACTCATAGCCGGGTCCGCGAGAACGGGTTCCAGCGCACCGTGCCGAGCCTCACCTCCTCGCGCACCATCGTCAAAAGGCTTGAGCCGCCGACGAGGCCGACAAGCGACAGAAGATCTGGCGACAGAAGATCCGGATATTCCTGGAGAACGCGCCCAGGATCACCGCCCCGAGGATCTGCAAGCAATGCGTCGGCGCGATCCGCTCAGACTTTTGACAACGGCATCGTTGCATGAACAGCTTGCATAGGCGAGCAGAGCGAGCAGAATTCCGTTCGTCCCGTTATTCCAGTTCCAGGGAGAGAGCAGAGTGAAGATATTGGCACTCGGTGCGCATCCGGACGATATCGAGATCTTCATGTTCGGTACGATGGCGGCCTATGCCGCACAAGGCGCAGAACTGGTGTTTGCGATAGCCACGGACGGCGCCAAGGGCGGGAAGGGCGATCCGGGATTACTCGCCCGCGCCCGCCGCGAGGAAGCGGTTGTGGCGGCGGATCTGCTTGGCGCAACACCGCACTTCCTCGATTTTCCGGACGGCGCGCTGGTTGCCGATGCCGCGCTGATCGCGGCGCTGAAGACGCTGATTGGGGATATCAGGCCGGATCTTGCGATCACCCATGCGCCGAACGACTATCATGGCGACCACCGTGCGCTGTCGGACGGCGTGCGCATCGCGGCGTCCTTCGCTGTCCCGGTGCTGCATGCCGATACGCTCGGCGGCACCGGTTTTTCGCCGACGCACTATGTCGATATCTCCAGGCATTTCGAGCTCAAGGCGATGGCGATCCGAGCGCATCAGTCGCAGGATCCCGAACGTTTCGTCGATGCGGCGCGCACGCAGAACGGGTTTCGCGCCGGCCAGTCCAATGGCGCGGCCGGTTCCTTCGCTGAGGCCTTCCGCTTCGAACCGATCTTCCCCTTCGCCGACATCCGCGCCCTGCTGCCGCCGGCCCCGGTTATCCGGCCGGTGACGGTGAGCACCAAAACGGTCAAATGAGCCGACACCCGCGCGCCGAACGATCTGACACGCGCCTTTCCTGAACCAGCGACCGATGCGCTATGCTGCAGCGCAGCAACGAATTCACTTGCCTTGTTTAGTAAAAATTGCATCACTAAACAAATTACTAAACATCCGCCGCTCAACCGCGTCGTCATGTTTAGACCCTGAGGAGGGGGTTGAGGTTTTTTGAAACCGTCATCCGGGCGCGTTTCGCAAATGGGAGGAAGGCATGAAATCGACCTTGAAACTGACGTTGGGACTGACATCGGCGATGTTTGCGTCGACCGCCGTTTCGAATGTCGCGCAGGCTGAAGATCTGACGCTTTGCTGGGCAGCCTGGGACCCGGCCAACGCGCTTGTCGAATTGTCAAAGGATTTCACCAAGGAAACCGGCATTGGCATGAAATTCGAATTCGTGCCGTGGACCAACTATGCCGATCGCTTCCTCAACGAACTGAATTCCAAGGGCAAGCTGTGCGACCTGATCATCGGCGACAGCCAGTGGATCGGCGGCTCGGCCGAGAACGGCCACTACGTCAAGCTGAACGACTTCTTCGACAAGGAGAAGATCAGCATGGACGACTTCGTGCCGGCGACCGTCGTCGGCTACTCCGAATGGCCGAAGAACTCGCCGAATTACTGGGCGCTGCCGGCCATGGGCGACGTCGTCGGCTGGACCTATCGCAAAGACTGGTTCTCCAAGCCGGAACTGCAGAAGGAATTCAAGGAAAAGTACGGCTGGGATCTCGCAGCGCCGACGACCTTCGACCAGCTGAAGCAGATCGCCGAGTTTTTCCAGAAGCGCGAGATCGACGGCAAGACGGTCTATGGCGCATCGATCTATACCGAGCGCGGCTCCGAAGGCATCACCATGGGCGCCATGGACGGGCTCTACAGCTTCGGTTTCAAATATGAGAATCCCGACAAGCCATACGAGATGGACGGCTTCGTCAACTCCGAGAAATCGGTGAGGGGTCTTGAGTTCTACAAGGCGCTCTATGACTGCTGCACGCCTCCTGGAGCCTCGAACAGCTACATGGGCGAAGGCGTCGACGCCTTCAAGTCCGGCCAGGTGGCGATGCACATGAACTTCGCCTTTACCTGGCCAGGCCTGCAGAAGGACGAAAATGTCGGCGGCGACAAGATTGGTTATTTCGCCAATCCCAAGGGGCCCGACGGCGATCAATTCGCCCAGCTTGGCGGCCAGGGCATCTCGGTGGTCTCTTACTCCGACAAGCAGGAGGCCGCGCTCAAATACATCAAGTGGTTCGCCAACAAGGATGTTCAGGCCAAATGGTGGTCGCTCGGCGGCTTTTCCTGCCTCAACGCAGTCGTCAAAGATCCAGGCTTCCCGGCCAGCCAGCCATACGCGCAGACCTTCCTCGACTCCATGGCCATCGTGAAGGATTTTTGGGCAGAGCCCAGCTATGCGCCGCTGCTGCAGGCGTCGCAGAAGCGCTTCCATGATTACGTCGTCGCCGGCCAGGGGTCGGCCAAGGATGCGCTCGATGGCCTGGTCAAGGACTGGACCGAGGTCTTCCAGGACGATGGCAAGATGTAATTGGGGCAAGACCTAACCGGCTCCTCCCGAGCCACGACCGCATGTCCCGTGCCACCCTTGGCACGGGACACAGTTCAGATAAATTCCATTGTCGAGACGACCAAGTGACCGAAGCGGGACTGACCATGCTCAATCGGACTGCGGACAGCGTTGCCCGGGCTACGCCTGAGCCGTTGGCCCGCAAGGTCCGAGGCATCAGCGACAAGGGCCTCGCCTGGCTGTTCATCTCGCCGACGATCCTGTTGCTGCTCGCCATCAATATCTTCCCGCTATTCTGGGCGATCTATCTGTCCTTCACCAACTACCGCGCCAACCGTCCGAACGAGGTGGTCAGGAATGTCGGCCTTGCCAACTACAAGCGCATCCTCGGCGACCAGGACATCTGGATCGCCATGCAGACGACGGCGCATTTCGTGTTCTGGACCATCCTGCTGCAGACGCTGATCGGTTTCACGCTGGCCTGGCTGATCGACCGGAAGTTTCGCGGCCACGCCTTCTGGACGACCATCATTCTGGTGCCGATGATGCTGTCGCCGGCAGTCGTCGGCAATTTCTGGCGCTTCCTCTACGAGCCGCAGATAGGCCTGTTCGCCTATGCCATCTCGTTCGTCACGGGCATTCCGGCAACGCAGATCGGCATGCTCTCCAACGTGTCGCTGGCGCCGTGGTCGATCGTCATCGTCGACACCTGGATGTGGACGCCTTACGTGATGCTGATCTGTCTCGCCGGCCTGCGCTCGATCCCCGAATACATCTACGAGGCAGCCGAGGTCGACCGTGCCTCCAACTGGCGGCAGTTCTGGTCGATCACGCTGCCGATGGCGCTGCCCTTCATCATGCTGGCGGTGCTGTTTCGCGGTATCGAGAACTTCAAGATGTTCGACATGGTCAACCTGCTCACCGGCGGCGGACCCGGCTCGACCACAGAAGTGGCCTCGATCACGCTGAAGCGGCAGGCCTTCGAAAGCTGGCGGACGGGCTATTCCTCAGCCTTCGCCATCATCCTGTTCGTTGCGGTATTTGGGCTGGCCAACATCTACGTCAAGGCGCTCAACAAGGTGAAGCAGAGATGAGCCTGACGTCAGCCCATTCGGTCGTCGCACCCTCGCCCACGTCGAAGCGTGTCGCCGGCACGATCATCGTGCTTTACGCGCTGATCTCGATCGTGCCGCTGCTGTGGATCTTCGCCACCAGCTTCAAGACACCGCCGGATTCGATCGCCTATCCGCCAAAGATCCTGTTCCAGCCGAGCCTCGAGGGCTACTGCAATTTGTTCTCGACCCGCACTCGGCAGACACCGGAATACATCAACTCGCTGGGACCGGCGACGGGCGTCTGCGACGAGACCGTGCGCAAGCGCAACATGGTGATCGCCGGCCCGTCCAACTTCATGCCGCGCTTCGTCAATTCGCTGATCATCGCCTTCGGCTCGACCTTCTGCGCGGTGTTCCTCGGCACATTGTCGGCCTATGGCTTCTCGCGCTTCAAGGTGCCGCTGGCCGACGACCTCCTGTTCTTCATCCTGTCGACGCGGATGATGCCGCCGATCGCGGTCGCTATTCCCATCTACCTGATGTACCGCGAGCTTGGCCTGTCGGACACCGCGCTCGGAATGATCCTGCTCTACACGGCGGTCAATGTGTCGCTCGCCGTGTGGCTGCTGAAGGGGTTCATCGACGAGATCCCGCGCGAATACGAGGAAGCGGCAATGATCGACGGTTATACGCGGCTGCAGGCCTTCTGGCGCACCGTGCTGCCGCAGGCGACCACCGGGATTGCCGCGACAGCCATCTTCTGCCTGATCTTCGCCTGGAACGAATATGCGTTCGCCGCCCTTTTGACCTCGGGCACGGCGCAGACCGCACCGCCCTTCATCCCCACGATCATCGGCGAAGGCGGCCAGGACTGGCCGGCGGTCGCCGCGGGCACGACGATCTTCCTTGTGCCGATCCTGGTGTTCACCATCCTGCTTCGCAAGCAGTTGCTACGCGGCATCACCTTCGGCGCGGTGCGCAAATGAGCCTGACCCAACCCGCAAAACGCAAGTCGCGCTGGCCGGCATGGGCCAGGCGCGGACTGATGGAGAACATCGCTACCGCGATCATCGCCATTGGCTTCCTGATGCTGTTCCAGCCCTTCGCGCTGTCGCTCTACACTTATTCGTTCATCACCATGCTTGCCGGCACGGCGATGTTCATCATCGTCTCGAAGTTTCCGGAGTAGACGATGGCGGAGATCAGGGTCGAGCATCTGAGAAAGGCATTCGGCGATTTCGTCGCCGTGCAGGATTCCAACTTCGTCGTCGGGGATGGCGAGTTCTTCGTCATGCTGGGGCCGTCGGGTTGCGGCAAGACGACGACGTTGCGCATGATTGCCGGGCTCGAACTGCCGACCGGCGGCAAGATCCTGCTCGGTGGCGAGGACGTCACCATGCGGCGTGCCCGCGAGCGCGACATCGCCTTCGTCTTCCAGCTGTTCGCGCTCTATCCGCATATGAATGTGCGCAAGAACATCGGTTTCCCGCTGTTGGCGCAAGGCATGCCCGGCATCGAAATCCGCCAGCGCGTCGAAGAGACGGCGAAGCTGTTGCGCATCGACCATCTGCTCAACAAATCGGTCTCCGGCCTTGCCGGCGGTGATCGCCAGCGCGTCGCGCTCGGCCGCGCCATCGTGCGGCGGCCAAAATGCTTCCTTATGGACGAGCCGCTCGGCACGCTCGACACCGAATTCCGCGATCTCATGGTCCATGAGTTGCGCGAACTGCACAACCGCATCCGCGCCACCACGGTCTACGTCACGCATGACCAGATGGAAGCGATGTCGATGGCCGACAAGATCGCGGTTATGAACCACGGCGTCATCGAACAGTTCGGCACGCCGCGCGAAATCTACGACCGGCCGGCGACCATGTTCGTCGCCGATTTCATCGGCTCGCCGCCGATGAACTTTCTCGGCTTCGGCGGCGGGCTTTCAAAGGGTGCCAGGGAGATAGTGGTGCAAGGTGCCAAGGTGGCGGTGCCGGAGGTGCGCGAGGACATCGCGCCGGCCGAGATGGCACTCGGCATCCGGCCGGAACACGTCCGCTTCGACGATGCGTCGAAGCTGCGCGGCGCCATCTATGGCACCGAATATCTCGGCACCACGCAGATCGTTGCGGTGGAGACATCAGGCGGCATCATCAAGGCGCGGGTGCCGGCCGAAATCCGGCTCAATGCGGGCGACCATGTCGGCCTGGCGCTGAGCAGCGCACGGCTGTCGCTGTTCGAGAAGGGCTCTGGCCGCGCGGTGCGAACCGCAATCCATGACGGGGCTTCCCAGGGAACAGCGCATCATGGCTGACGTGCACGTCAAGAGCGTGACCAAGAGCTTCGCCGAGCATGTCGCCGTGGACACTCTCGATCTGCACGTCGCCGATGGCGAATTCGTCGTGCTGCTCGGCCCGACCGGCGCCGGCAAGACGACGACGCTGCGGCTGATCGCCGGATTGGAATGGCCCGACACGGGCTCGATCCATATCGGCGGCCGCGATGCGACAATGTTGTCGCCGGCCGAGCGCGACACCGCCTTCGTCTTCCAGCAATATTCGCTCTATCCGCATCTGTCGGTCTACGACAACCTGGCCTTTCCGCTGCGCTCGCCGGCGCGGCGGCTGGGCGAGGACGCGGTGCGCCGCCGCGTCGAGGATGTGGCCAAGATGGTGCGTATCCACCACAAGCTGAACAACCGCTCCACCAAACTTTCCGGCGGCGAGATGCAGCGCGTCGCCATCGGGCGCGCCCTGGTGCGCAAGCCCTCGATCTATCTGATGGACGAACCGCTGTCGTCGCTCGATGCCAAGCTGCGCGCCGACCTCCGGCTCGAGCTCAAGCGCATCCAGGCCGAGCTCGGCGCCACCATGCTTTATGTCACGCACGACCAGATCGAAGCGATGACGATGGCCGATCGCATCGGCATTCTCGCCGACGGCGTGCTGGTGCAGATCGGCACGCCACGCACCATCTACTCGGAGCCGGCAAACCTTCATGTCGCCGCAAGGCTCGGCCAGCCGGCGATCAATCTGTTGCCGACCGGCCTGCTGCCGGATGGCGATATGCCGGCGGGAACCAAAACGATCGGTGCGCGTACAGAACATCTGTCGATCGGCAAGGCATCGAATGGTCCCGCCGACGGCGTTGTTAACTGGGTCGAACATTTGGGTGACCAGAACCACCTGCATGTGACGGTGGGGAGCAGAAAGCTGGTGACGCTGACCGACCCCGACATCCAATTGGAAAAGGGCGACAGGGTGATTATCCGCTACCGGGCGCCGCTGTTCTTCGACCAGGCCGGCAACAGGATTGCAAACCGATGAGCGCTGGGACAATGGTCAAGACTGGGACGATGGACAAGGTTGACCTGAAGACACTGATATCGGTCACCGCCGACACGATTGCCGCCCACGCGGACGAGCTGACCGCGCTCGACCAGGCGATCGGCGACGGCGACCATGGGCTGAACATGAAGCGCGGCTTCGAGGCAGTGCGGGCGGAGGCCGAGGGGTTTGCTGCAAAGCCGTTGCCGGAGGCGCTGAAGGCGATCGGCACCAAGCTGGTGATGACGGTGGGCGGGGCATCGGGACCGCTGTTCGGGACGCTGTTCATGGCGCTCGGCAAGGAGATTTCCGCAGAGCCGGATCGCGCCAATCTGGCCATAGCTTTCGGCAAGGCAATCGAGGCGGTGGCGGTACGTGGCAAGTCGCAGGTCGGGCAGAAGACCATGCTCGACGTGCTGCAGCCAGTGCATGAGGCGCTGTTGCGGGGAAAGACGACAGCGGAAATCGCCGATGTCGCGGACAATGCGGCCGATGCTACCGTGCCGATGAAGGCATTGCGCGGACGCGCTTCCTTCCTTGGCGACCGCTCGATCGGCCATATGGATGCCGGCGGGCGCTCGGTCGCGCTTCTTGTGCGGGCTGTCGTCGAAAGCATCGAGGGGCACGCATGAGCAATGTCGGCATCGTTATCGTATCGCATTCACCGCTGGTCGCCGAGGGCACGGCCGACATGGTGCGCCAGATGGTCGGCGACGAAGTGCCGCTTGCATGGTGCGGCGGAAACGGCCATGGCGGGCTGGGAACCAATGTCGAGGCGATCATGGGCGCGATCGACAAGGCCTGGTCGGAGGCGGGTGTCGCCATACTTGTCGATCTTGGCGGCGCCGAGACCAACAGCGAGATGGCGGTCGAGATGATCGGCGAGCCGCGCGCGCACAAGATCATCGTCTGCAATGCGCCGATCGTCGAGGGCGCGGTGATGGCGGCGACGGAGGCGTCCGGCGGCGCTTCGCTCAGGGAAGTGGTGGCGACAGCACACGAATTGTCGCCATCGTGAATGAACAGGAATTTTGACAGCATGTCCGCATCCGCCGAAGCCACCGTTCTGATCACCCATGAGGTCGGCCTGCATGCGCGCCCTTCGGTGAAGTTCACCAAGCTCGCCAAGAGATTTTCGGCTGAGGTCGAAGTGGCGCTCGCCGCGAACGGGCCGTGGCTCGACGCCAAGAGCATCGTCAAGGTGATGGCGGCAAAGGCGCCGAAAGGCACGGTGCTGCATATCCGAGCGAGGGGTGACGGCGCCGGCGAGGCGGTCGGCGCGCTGGTCGAGCTGGTGCGGCGCGATTTCGACGAGGGCGTGGACCATGCCCGAACCGCTTAGGCTGCAGGGGATTTCGGCTTCGGCCGGCTATGCCGAAGGGCCGCTGTTCAACCTCGATCCGGTCGTCGCGCGCTATGGCCGTAAGGCGACCGCCGCGGATGAGAGGCTCGCGCTCGAAACGGCAATCAAGGCAGCGACAGGCCGGCTTGCGACGCTGATCGAGGCGACCAAGGGCGACGCCGCCGACATTCTCGAATTCCAGCTCGCCATGCTGGATGACGATGCGCTGACCGGCCCGGCCTTTGCCGCGATTGCCGCCGGCCAGCCGGCCGATGTGGCCTGGCGGCAGGCGCTCGACGCCGAAATTGTAGGCTACGAAACGTCAGATCAGGATTATTTCCGGGCGCGCGCCGCCGACATGCGCGACATCAGAGACCAGGTGCTGCGCGCGCTGACCGAGGACAGCGACCCTGCGGCGCCGGCAGGAGCCATCTTCTACGGCGAGGACATCGCGCCGACGCGCTTTCTCGAAACCGACTGGAGTTCCGGCGGCGGCATCGCACTGAAAGCGGGCAGTGCCGCCAGCCACGTCGCCATGCTGGCGCGTTCGCGCGGCGTGCCGATGGTCGTGGGGCTTGGGGCAGTCGGGCTCGGTGCTTCGCCGGCTCATCTTGCCGGCGTCGCCCTGCTTGATGCCGAGCATGGCGGCATCATATTGGCGCCATCAAGGGCAGAGGTCGAGGGGTTCCGGCGACTGTCGTCGTCTTTTGCGGCGCGTCGCGACAGGGCGAAAACTTTTTTGGCCCGGCCGGCGGTGACGAAAGCCGGCACGGCGGTGCGGGTGCAGGTCAACATCGCCGATCCATCCGATGTCGACAACATCGATGTCTCGACCTGCGACGGGGTCGGGCTGATGCGCACCGAGTTCCTGTTCGGCACAACGCTGCCGGACGAGGAAACGCAGTATCGCGCCTACCGCAAGGTGCTCGAATGGGCTAAAGGCAGACCGGTGACCATTCGCACCGTCGACGCCGGCGGCGACAAGCCGGTGCCAGGCTTCACCGTGGCGGAAACTAATCCGTTCCTTGGCCTGCGCGGCATCAGGCTGTCGCTGGCAAAACCGGAGGTTTTTCGGCTGCAGATCAGGGCGCTGCTGCGCGCCGCCGTGCATGGCAATCTGAAGGTGATGTTCCCGATGGTCGCCGTTAGGGACGAGTATGAACATGCCGCCGCGCTCTTCGCGGAAGAGCAGGCCGCACTTACCGCGCGCGGCGTCGCGCAAAAAATGCCGCCGCTTGGCATCATGGTCGAGGTGCCGTCGGTGGCGATCGCTCCTGAGGCTTTTACCGAGGTCGCCTTCTTCTCGATCGGCTCGAACGACCTTACGCAGTATGTGATGGCGGCCGCGCGCGACAACGCGTTGGTTGCGCATCTCAATTCGATCAGGCATCCGGCCGTGCTTCGGCTGATCGCCTCGGTTGCGGCGTTCGGCCGCGTGCAAAGGATTCCGGTCAGCCTATGCGGCGACGCCGGCGGCGATCCGGCGGCAATCCCGGCGCTGATTGAGGCCGGCCTGCGCGACCTTTCCGTGGTTCCCGCCCAACTCGCAATGGCCAAGGCGGCCATTGCGGACGTTTCGATCTAGGCACCGGCATGGCCGACAAGACACCTGAAGCCGGCTCCGAAGAGGCGATCCGCGCCTATAAGACGATCCTGTCGCAGGTCCTCGACCAGCGCCCGTCCGGCATGCGCCAGCGCCTCGCCGACGCATTGGGCAAGCATCGCAGCTTCGTCACCCAGATTTCCAGCCCGGCCTACTCGATCCCGATCCCATCAAAACATTTGCCGGCTATTTTCTCCGTCTGCCATTTCAGCCCGGCCGAACGCGACCATTTTCTAGCCGCCTACCATCAGGCGCATCCCGGGAAAATGTCGGTGGCATCAGGCATGCGCAAGACGCGGCATGTCTCGCTGATCGTTCCCGATTTCGGCGACGACAAGCAGAATGCGGCGCTCGATCGCGCGGTCAACGATTTCATCCAGAAGATCACCAGCATCGCCGGCAAGGGCGGGACATAGTCGCGCCAAGTTCAGCTATTTCGGGAGGAGACGGCCATGAAGAAGTTTCTAAATTCTGTGGACACGGTGCTGACCGAAAGCCTCGACGGCTTCGTTGCCGCCCATGCCGATATACTGGCGCTTGGCGACGAGCATAAATTCGTGCGCCGCAGGACACTCAAGCCCGGCAAGGTGGCGCTGATCTCCGGCGGCGGCTCTGGCCATGAACCGCTGCATGGCGGGCTGGTCGGGCATGGCATGCTGGATGCCGCCTGCCCCGGCCAGGTGTTCACCTCGCCGACGCCGGACCAGATGCTGGCGGCCGCGGAAGCGGTCAACACCGGCGCCGGCTGCCTGTTCATCGTCAAGAACTACGAGGGCGATGTGATGAATTTCGAGATGGCCGCCGAAATGTCGGAGGGCGTGATGCAAGTGGTGACCAATGACGACGTCGCGGTCGAGAACTCCTCCTACACCACTGGCCGGCGCGGCGTCGCCGGCACGCTGGTGGTCGAGAAGATTCTCGGTGCCGCAGCCGAGCAAGGCATGGCACTGAAGCCGTTGAGGGCGCTCGGCGAGCGCGTCAATGGCGCAACGCGCTCTATGGGCGTTGCGCTGACCAGTTGCACCGTACCGGCCGCCGGCAAGCCGACCTTCGATATCGGCGACGGCGAGATGGAATTCGGCGTCGGCATCCATGGCGAACCCGGCCGCCGCCGCGACGCGTTGAAGAGCGCCGACGCCATCGCCGAGGAGATCTGCGCGGCGATATCAGGCGATCTCGGTGACAGGGCAAAAGGCCCGGCGTTGCTTTTCGCCAACGGCTTTGGCGGCACGCCGCTGATGGAGCTCTACCTGATGTACAACAGTGCCCGGAAAATCTTCGAGAAAAACGGCGTGACGGTCACTCGCTCACTGGTCGGGTCCTATGTGACATCGCTCGACATGGCCGGCTGTTCGATCACGCTGACAATGCTCGACGACGAGACGATCGCATTGTGGGACGCGCCGGTACATACGGCTGCGCTGCGCTGGGGGATGTAGCACGGCCAACGCCGCGCTGCGGCTTACGACAAAAAGCGGCCGTCAGAAGCAAAGCCCGCTTCGGTCTGCGAAGTGGGCCTTTGCAAGGACTCCAAAAACAGTCGGTGACAACACTGTCATGCGCTATCCCGAGCATTGTTAGGCCAGTGTGGTGGAGTTAGGCACAATGTTGCTTTGTTTACCTATGGTAAGGTAAGAAAATCCGGCGGGTTTTGGGAGGGCAGACATGCGTTACAATTGGGATCGGGCGCCGACGGGTTTCGAACGTCACAGGAAGGCGCTGGCCGCTGCCTTGCTGATCGCCGGCGGTATTGGACTCGTGCTCGCGGCGCTGCCGCTCTAGAACCAATCCGAATGGCGAGGTCGAGATCGCGTCGCCATGCCAGGGCGCGAGCGGGCTTTCAACGCACCTGGCCGGTCACTGCGATAAAGCGGCGGTCCCGTCCTTCAAATCCCTGACTGAAGCGTTGCACGAGCACGGCTAGCACCGCCGGCTTTCCGTCCGGAGTGAATGCATAGGATTCCGACAGGCTGTAGGAAGTCGGACAATGCCTCGAACCGGGCACGGCCTTGTCCTCATGCAGCAGTTTGACCGGCTTGCCATCCTGTCCCTGCAGCGTCAGGCGAAAACCGAACGCCTTGCCGATCGCGGCGCCTTGCTGCGTCTCGTCGAAGCTTGACGAGCAATCCGTCGTGCTGTCGGCCAGGATCTGGTCGAGCTGGATGCTAGAGATGCCAAGCACGTCATAGCTCGGCGAAAGCGACTTCTGCGAAACCTGCTCGAGGCGAGCAATATCTTGGTAGCCGACCATGTCGTCGGGAAAGGTGAACCTGTCCACAGCCGTCCGCTCGCCGCGCGGCGCGATGGCATATCGGGCGAGGATCGGGGCCGCCTGCGCGGCAGCCTGTGCCCTCGCCTGATCGAGAGTGAGCGTCGCCTCCTCGGTTTCGTCGATGATGCGGATCGGCTTTCCACCGACGAATGCATCGGTGCGCGTGTCGATGATGTCGATCTCCGACCAGCCCGAATCCGAAGCGCCGGCATCGAGCGTGCCGTATTGTTCGAAGGCGAAGTAGCTGCCGTCCGGCGAAAAGCCGATAATGCGCCGTGCCGCCGCATCGCCGGCCTGAGCGGCGGAAACGACCATCAACAGCATCGCCGCCAAAACGGCAGATCCAACCTTGCACCGCAACTTCATTGCGACTTGCCCCCAATTATGACCCAGACTGCAATTATGACCTCAGACCGTCGTGCCGGGTATTTGCGACCAAGGCGAGAACGCCAAACGACGAAATTGCACATGCTTGCAAAAACAGCATACGCTATTTCAAAGGCAGCAAACATTCCTGGGGAGTAAGCTGGATGGCGTCACGCTACCACGAGGTCTATGACGACTGGAAACGCGACCCGGAAAAATTCTGGGCGGATGCGGCCAAAGCCATCGACTGGTTCTCACCGTTCGAGACGGTCTTCGATCCGAATGCCGGCGTCTATGGGCGCTGGTTCGGCGGCGCCTCCTGCAACACCTGCTTCAACGCCGTCGACCGCCATGTGGCGGGTGGCCGCGCCGATCAGACCGCGCTGATCCATGACAGCGCGATTTCAGGCACTATCAGGAAATTCACCTATGCCGAACTGAAACGCGAGGTGATCGCGCTGACGTCGGTGCTGAAGAACCGCGGCGTCCAAAAAGGCGATCGAGTCATCATCTACATGCCGATGGTGCCGGAAGCGGCCTTCGCCATGCTTGCCTGCGCCCGGATCGGCGCCGTGCATTCGGTCGTTTTCGGTGGCTTTGCCTCGCACGAGCTCGCCACGCGCATCGACGACGCCAGGCCGAAGCTGATCATTTCCGCCTCTTGCGGTCTGGAGCCCGGGCGCGTCGTTGCCTACAAGCCGCTGCTCGACACGGCGATCGAGATGTCGCGGCACAAGCCCGCGGCCTGCCTCATCCTGCAGCGCGACCAACTGCGCTGCGAGCTCAGGGAAAACTATGACATCGACTATGCCGACGCCGTCGCCCGCGAGCGGGCCGCGGGCGCCAATGTCGACTGCGTTCCGGTGCTCGCCACCGATCCGCTCTACATCATCTACACGTCCGGAACGACCGGCCAGCCCAAGGGCATCGTGCGCGACAATGGCGGCCACATGGTTGCGCTGAAATGGTCGATGGAGAACGAGTTCGGTGTCAAGCCGGGCGAGGTGTTCTGGGCGGCTTCCGACGTCGGCTGGGTGGTCGGCCACTCCTACATCGTCTACGGCCCGCTGCTGCATGGCTGCACAACCGTCCTGTTCGAGGGCAAGCCGGTCGGCACGCCCGACGCCGGCACCTACTGGCGGGTGATCGCCGAGCATGGAGTCGTCGCGCTGTTCACCGCGCCGACCGCCTTCCGCGCCATCAAGGGACAGGACCCCAAGGGCGAATTCGTTCCGAAATACGACCTGTCGAAGTTCCGCACTCTGTTCCTCGCCGGCGAGCGCGCCGATCCGGAAACCATCAAATGGGCGGAGCAGAAACTGAACGTGCCGGTGATCGACCACTGGTGGCAAACCGAGACCGGCTCGCCGATGACGATCAACCCAGCCGGATTGGGCCTGCTGCCGGTGAAATATGGCTCGCCCGGCGTGCCGATGCCCGGCTACGACATTCGCGTGCTCGACGATGCCGGGCACGAAGTCCCGCGCGGCACGTTGGGCAATGTCGTCGTCAAGCTGCCGCTGCCGGCCGGCTGCCTGCCGACGCTGTGGAATGCCGATGACCGGTTTCGCCAAGCCTATCTCGACGAATTCCCCGGCTTCTACAAAACGGCGGATGCCGGCATGATGGACGAGGACGGTTATTTGTTCGTCATGTCCCGGACCGACGACATCATCAATGTCGCCGGCCACCGGCTGTCGACCGGCGCCATGGAGGAGGTGCTGGCTGCGCATCCCGACGTTGCCGAATGCGCCGTCATCGGCATCGCTGATTCGATGAAGGGCCAGGTTCCGCTCGGCTTCGTGGTGCTGAATGCGGGTGTCGCGCGTGACAGCGGCGCCATCGAGGCCGAGGTCGTCACCCTGGTGCGCGAGCGGATCGGCCCGGTCGCCGCCCTTAAGACGGTGGTGATGATCAAGCGCCTGCCGAAGACGCGCTCCGGCAAGATCCTGCGCGGCACCATGCAGAAGATTGCCGACAAAGAGGAATGGACGATGCCGGCGACCATCGACGACCCGGCCATTCTCGACGAAATCACCGCGGCGCTCAAAGCGCGCGGCATCGGGCTTTAGTTGCTTTCGGAGCGCGGCAGGCGGATCGCGGCGTCGGACGAATTCATCCTGCACTGCAATCGTCTGTTGTGCGATGCAGCAATAGCCCTTAGACTTTGCGTGGGGGGCCATTCCGAAGGCACGGCATGGCTCAGCAAAAAACCACATTCGGCGGCATCGACATCCTGCGTTTTGTCGCCGCCGTCCTCGTGATGTTCTACCACTACGGCTTCTGGGTGTGGGCGTTCCCGGAGGGCGTTTCGGCGCGCGCGACTGGCGGCATCCCGCCGCATCCGGAAATAGGCGGGCTGGTCCAATTCGGATGGATCGGCGTCCAGATATTCTTCGTCATCAGCGGCTTCGTCATCGCCTTCAGCGCCGAGCGTTCGACACCGCTGCAGTTTTTCGAGGCAAGGGTGAAACGATTGGCGCCGGCCGTCTGGATCTGCGCGCCAGTCACCGCGATGGTGCTGCTTTTCGTCGATCTCAGTTGGCCGACGGACGCTGTCGCCAGGCTCATGCGCACCGCCTTGTTCGTTCCGTTCGACCCCTGGGTCGACAGCGTCTACTGGACGCTCGGCATCGAGATCGCCTTTTATGCCGTCGTCTGGATCCTGCTGCGGCTCGGCCGCTTCGACCTGATGGAAGCGGTGGCAGTTGCGCTCGGCGCGATCAGCACGATTTTTTGGTGCCTGTATTATCCATTCGACTGGTCGGACCTTGCCGAGGCGCGCTGGCTCGACCTGCTCCTGGTGCATCACGGATGTTTTTTCGCGACAGGTGTGCTGCTCTGGCTGATGCGTTTCAAGGCAGTGACGCCCGCCCGCCTTGTTTTCTGCGCCTTGTTCCTGGCCGGCGGCGTGCTGCAGATCATCAGTGCTGTCGACGTTCGCAGCATCAAAGTCGAAGCCGCGATGCCCTACGCGCCGCCGATCGTCCTGTTTCTCGCTGCCATGGCGCTGATGGCGTGGTCATTACGGCTCGACCTGTCCTGGCGCGGCTGGCGTCGGATCGGGCTGATGACCTACCCTCTCTATCTGATCCATAATGTCGTCGGCGCGGCTATTCTCGGGGCCTTGATGCGCGCGGGAGTGCCATACCTGCTTTCGGTGGTCATCGTCGCGGCGACCATGATCGCCGCGAGCTGGCTGATTGCGATCGAGGCCGAACCGCGAATCCGGCTTCTGCTCGACCACACCGTCTTCCGCTATCGTCTCAAGGCGGCGTAACCGCGCCGGCGTGTCACGCCGGTTCCTGGCTGCAAAGTCCTGCTGTGAACGTGCGGCGCGAAAATTGGTGCCCACGCTTTTGCGCGGCATGACAACGCGACTTCCCCCCAAACCGTGTCGATCCGGCGCGGCTCGGCGACCTCTCGGGTCAAGCGAGGAGATCGACCAGCACCAGAAGCGACATTCCCGCCGACCATGTCAGCTTCATGCGCAAGGCTGCCGATCATGCTCTGTTCGAGGGTATTCGTGCGCCAGAATCAGGCTCGGTATCGGTCTCGCCGCGCAGGACGACGACGCTGTGCTCAACATTCGTGTTGGTATACCGCCTCAGGTGTTTGCCTTCGTCCGCGCTTCCGATTTTTCCAGATAGTAGCTCGAATATCTGTCGAAGAATTTTTCCGAGCCGCCGATCGATCCATACTTCGCCAGCTTCTTCAAATCGACTTTGTTCAAGACGACGCCGACGATCTTGTTGGCGATATAGGATTCCGAGCTCAGTATGGATTGCACCATCGCGCGCGGCGTGCGCCCCCACTCGGTCACGAGCACGAAGCCGTCGGCAAGCGGGGCAAAGGCCTTGGCATCGACCACCGGTCCGAGCGGCGGCAGGTCGACAATGATGTATTCGAAGGTTTCCTTGGCGTTGTCGATGAAACGCCGCATTCCGGCCGACGACAGAAGCTCGCTAGTGTGCGAGAAATGACCGCGCGGGACGGCCGGGACGATCGCCAGCTTCGTCTGCCGGTCGATCTTGCCGACGGACTGCCAGGTCTGCCCACTCACCACCGCTTCCATAAGGCCTTGCTCGGCCTCCATGCCAAGGCTGCGGCTGAGGCCGGGGTTGCGCAGGTCGCCGTCCACCAGCAGGGTTTTCGACCCGTTGGCGGCAAGCAATCCGGCCAGATTCGCCGCCACGGTCGACTTGCCCTCGCCGGGGAGGACCGAGACTACGCCAATGACCCGGCTGCCTTGCCCTTCCATCACGACGTCGAAGGCAATCTTGGCGCTGCGGAGCGTTTCGGCAAACATCGATGCTGGAGCGTCGATGCTCACCCGCATGCGCGCGCGCCTTTCAGCGGCCGACGGTGATTGAGCGGTTTTGGCGTCCGCCTGACCGTCATCGCGCCTGTCGTCCCTGACGACCTTGCTGCCGATGATCGGCAGGTAGCCGAGGAATTTGAGGCCAACGCGATCGCGAACGTCTTCGCCGGTCCTGAAGAACCGTTCCCTGAATTCATTCAGGCCGCCAACCCCGGCTCCCATCATCACGCCAAGCACAAGCGAAAGTCCCAGCACTATGGACATGCGCGGGGTTGCCGCGGACTTCGGCAGCGTCGCGTCGGAGATGACGCGGATCTTGCCGACCGGGAAGGATTGCTGCTGGGACGCTTCCTCGTAGCGGCCAAGGAACGTCTGATAGAGCGTCGAGAGCGCGGTTGCCTTCTGCTCCAATTCGCGCAGCTTGACCTGCGACTGGTTGTCGATGGAACTCTTGCCAGCCGCTAACGCGACATTTGCGCGGAGCGCCGTCTCGCGTGCGAGAGCGACTTCGTATTCGTTGCGGTAGCTTTCGGTCAATTGCTTCAGCTCGCCGAAAATCTGCGCCGAAATGTCGGCCTTTTCCTTGGCAAGTGCGACCGCCTGGGGATGCTCAGCCCCGAAATTGGCTTCGATATCCTGCTGCCGCTTGGCGACAGTGAGATAGCGGGTCTTGAGCGTTGATATGACCGAGTTGCTCGGCTGGTCGGCGGATATGGCGGCGTCCCTGAATGCGTTGTCCGAACCGCTTTCGACGATCGACTTGTATTGCTGGTAGCGGGCGCTGGCGCGGGCGGTATCGGCCTGCGCCTCGATGAGCTGGCCATTGAGGTCCGACAGTTGCTTGTCACTGATCAACTGGCCGTCATCGACGGCCAGCCCATGTTCGGCCCTGAACTTCTCGACGGCGAGCGCCGCTGCCTGGGAACTTTCGCGAAGCTCCGTCAGCCGGCCCTGCAGCCAGACCGCCGCCCGCTCGGTCGCATCAAAGCTCGCATCGAGCTGATCCGCGAGATAGGCTTCGGCATAGGCTTTGGTGACCGAGGTCGCAAGTGCGGGGTCCGTCGCCTGGTAGGCGATGGAGATCACATAGCTTCGACCGATGCGCTCGGCTTGCACCTCGTTCTGCAGTTTGAGGATTGCGTAATCGCGGCGTGACGAGGCAATCATCGCGTCTCGCGTTGCCGGATCAAGCTGAGTAACGTCGGTAGTACCCACGGCGGGACTGGGACGGAAATACCGGACCACGCCGCGCACAAAATCGGCAGCTTTCGACACGGCCGACGTCGGAGGGTCCATGAAAGCGTCGTTCTGATCGAGCTTCTGCTTGTCGACGACCACCGCCGCCAGCCTCGCCGAGTGGAGAATTTCAATCTGGCTGAGAATGGCGGAGTCGGTCTGCATGCTCACCGACGCCGCCGAGACCTCATCAACGACCTTGTTCAAGCCTTCGTCGATCAGCACGCGGCTCATTGCCATGTAGGTGGGAGGCGTGGTCTGCAAATAGAGCACGCCCAGAAAAAGTCCGATGGCGGCGCATGCCGCAACAACCTTTGCCTGCCTTGCTGCCATGCCGAGCAAGCGCTCGACATCGATAAAGTCTTCGGCGCTGACTGCGTCCGAACTCGGCAATGGCTTCCTCTTGTCGAGAGGAAAATTGGCATAATTCATCTTCGGTCCAATTCTAGTTTGTACCTAGAGCGGCGGTCTCTCAAGTCGAACTGTGCCGCCGCTCTATTTTTGTCGAACATCGGATTTTCCCAAACCGGTCTCCACTTTGGGTCCGATGCTCAAGTTACAGACGCTAGAGCAAAATCGAGAGCATCAGCATATATACGACGCAAGCTTCATGCCAGACACCGCGAGACCTGGGCAGCAAAACATATCGGCGTGTCTTGCGTCATCATCCATTTGCTAATGCTCCCAAATAATGGGCTTTATGCGGCTTCCACCCGGCGCTCATGCGACCGGACGAAGTCCTGAAGCATCTCGAAGATCGACCCCTTCATGTCGTCACGCGCCAGCGCGAATGCGACATTGGCCTGGATGAACCCCTCCTTCGAGCCACAGTCGAACATTCGACCGTTGAAGGGCTGGGCGAAGAAAGCCTGGCTCTGCGCAAGGCGGACCATGGCGTCGGTCAGCTGAATCTCGTTGCCGGCGCCGCGCTGCTGATTGCCGAGCAGCGCAAAGATCTCGGGCTGCAGGATGTAGCGGCCGTTGATGTAGTAGTTCGACGGCGCATTGGCCGGAGCCGGCTTTTCGACCATGGCGGTGACCTCGAAACCCGAGCCGACATCCGCGCCGCAGCCGACAATGCCATATTTGCTGGTCTCGGTCGGGTCGCAGCGCTCGACGGCGATAACGTTTCCACCGGTCTGCGCATAGAGGTCGGTAATTTCGGCGAGACATCCGCGCCCGCCGAAGGACACCATGTCCGGCAACAGCAATGCAAAAGGCTCATCGCCGATGACCTCCCGGGCGCACCATACCGCATGGCCGAGACCTTGCGGCGACTGCTGCCGGATGAAGCTCGTCGCACCAGCCACGGGAAGCAGGCTTTCGAGCGCCTGAAGCTGCGCCGTCTTGCCGGTCTGCTCCAAGGTCCCGATCAGTTCGGGATGCAGATCGAAATAATCCTCAATGACCGCCTTGTTGCGGCCCGTCACGAAGACAATGTGCTCGATGCCGGCTTCGAACGCCTCGTCCACCGCGTATTGCACGACAGGCCTGTCGACGACCGGCAGCATTTCCTTCGGCATCGATTTGGTCGCCGGCAGGAATCGCGTTCCGAGCCCCGCTACCGGTATGACTGCCTTCCTGACTTTCTTCATTGCATATTCCTTCTGAGGAGATCACTTCAACCTGTCGCAGGCCGCCAAACTGTTTTTCAGCTGCCTGCACCCTTCACCTCCCCCGCACCCGCGGCAAATTGCGCCGCCACCCTTCGCAGCCGAACGGCGATCGGCATGCCCATATGCCGAACCGCCGCCGGATCGCTGAGCACCGTCCACACCGCCTTGAGTGGGGATCGGGCCTTGATATGCTGGACCAAACAAAGGAAAGACGCCGCCTTGCGCAGGCTGCGCGTGCGCCTCGCGAAAGCGGCCTCGGCGGCTGCGTCCATCGAATGGGTCCTGGCGAAAACGAGGTCGGCCTTGCGCATCGCCTCGACGTGATGGAGTTCAAGCACGCGGGAAATGGAGCCGGTCCGGATATGGTAGACATAGCCGGTCGTCGGCTCGACCACGCATTTGCCGCCCTTGGCCAGAGCACTGGCCAGCAGGATGTAATCTTCGCCGATGATCAGGCCTTCGTCATAGCGAAGCCCGTTTTCGCTCAGGAAGCGTCGCTGGAAGATCGGCTTGAGATAGCCGAGATTGAACCTGGATTCGAAGACCACGTTGCCGGCGATATAGTCCGCCAGCGAGATTTCACCGAGCCCCTCCAGGTAGTCGGCCGGGAACATCGTCTCTTCGGCAACGCCGTCCTCGCGAACGACCTGGAGATTGTCGACCGCGATCTCGGCGCCCGCTTTCTCCGCACGGTCAATCATGGTGCAGATTCGCCCGGGATAGACGGCGTCGTCGGAATCGAGGACCGCGACCCACCTGCCGCGGGCAAGTTCAAGGCCGGCATTCCTGGCGCCGCCGGGACCACGGTTTTGCTCAAGTGCGACAACGCGTACGATGTCTTCGGGGTAGGATCGCGCCAGATCGAGCGTCCGGTCGCGCGACTGGTCGTCGACGACGATGATTTCGACGCTGACATCGCGCTGGGCGATGGCGCTGGCGATCGCCCGCTCGATGGTCAGCTCCGCATTGTAGGCGGCAATGACAAAGGTGACGTCAGGCTGCATGCTTGCCCCCTTCCTGCGGCGAGGGCAGGCCGTACTGGCGGATTTCACGCACACCAACGAGACCGCTCACGACGCCGACATGCATGACGCCGCGAAGCACGCTGCGGTTCCTGCGCACGGGATTGATGGCGACCGGGATTGCCGATGCGAAACAAAAGACCGCCTTTGCCGAGGCAAGACCAACTTGCCTCACCAGCGCGAGCCCATTCGCGTCGCGCCCCAGAAGGTGCCCATGCGTTTGCCCGGCGCGGAACCGGCGGCGGCTGAGCCAGTCGAATGCGGCCCTGGCGCGCGGCACCACTTCGTCGACCCAGGCCTGCGGCGAAAAGGCGATGCGGCCGCCGGCCTTGACCATGTGATCGAAGAATTCGGTGTCCTCGCCGCCGGTCTGACCACGCGCCAGGCTGAACCGTCGGCCGCGGAGGCAGTCGGCGCCCATCCTGAGCAGGACATTGCAGGTATAGCCGGTGCGGATCTCGCCGCGCACCCAGACGGGCAGGGTCGAGTGAAAATCGCCGCGGCGCATCCAGTCGGGCGCGTCCGGCCGATAGCGCGCCCGCACCGGCCCGAGCACGGCGGCGGCGCCACTCACCTCCGCCGTCGCCACCAGTTCGGCGAGCCATCTGGACGATGCCGTTTCGTCGTCGTCGAGGAAGGCGACGAAATCCGACGTGCTGGCGTCGAGGCAGGCGTTGCGGGCGATCGAGATGTTGCGCGCCGGGCAATGATGATAGCTGATCGGCAACTTCAACGTCTCCGCCAACGTCGCCACCAGCAGCTCTGCCGTCGGGCCGTCATCGTTATCGGCCACGATGACGCGGATGTCGTATCCCGAAGGCACGTCAAGGGCGGCTATCGAGCGAAGCGTGTCGGCAAGCTCCGGCCGCCGAAAGGTGCAGACGCAGATATCGATGCTGCGGTTTTTTTCGGCCACACCCATCACGCCACCCTACGCTGTGATCGGGGTCCAAGCAGTTGCAGCCAGAAGCCGACGGACCAGCCGAAATGCATGACCATCGCCGAAATCCCGGCAAGCGCACTGTCCGGAGTGCGCTGGCTGATGGCGGTCCACGCGCCATAGCCGAGGCAGACCGACGCCCACACCAGCAGCGGCGTGATCGCCAGCCAATGCACGAAGGAAAAAGCCGCGAGAAGGACGACTGGGAACACCAGAAGCGGCACCATCTGCCGGACCTTCGGTATCATGCGGTGCTTGAGAATGTTCTTTGCCCGGCCGCGGCCATAGCCGAGATACTGGAAATAGAGGTCGGCGAGCGACGAGCGCGGGTAATAGATCATTTGCGTCTTGCCGCTCATCCAGATCCGGTAACCGGCCTTGCGCAGCCGGTAGTCGAGTTCCGCATCCTCGTTGTGGCTGAACGTCTCGTCATAGCCGCCCACCGCCTTGAAGGCCGATATTCGCATCAGCGCATGGTGGCCGTGATCGACCCACTCTCCCACCGAGAGATGCCGGTGCTTGGAGCCGCCAGTGCCGAGCTTGGAATTCTGTGCAGCCGCCACCGCTTTCTGCACCATACCGCTGCCGCTGGTCAGCATGGAGACGACGACCGAATCCGCGCCGGTGATCCGCGCCTCCTCGACCAGCCGATCGCAATAATCCGGGGGATAGCCGCCATGCGCGTCGATGCGAATGACATATTCAGCGCCTTCGCCATAACTGGCCACGGCGAGATTGATCGCCGCACTCTGGAGGCGCTTTTCGTTATGAAGAAGGATGATCCGCGGATCCTTCCCGGCGATCTCCTCGACGATCGCCCTTGTGCCGTCCGTGCTGCCGCCATCGGCAATGATGATCCGGGCACCGAGCCTCTCGGCCGCCGGGCGAAGCTCATGAACGAGCGCGCCGATGTGAGCCGCTTCGTTCAGGCACGGAATCACGATCAGGCCGGACGGGAGAATTTTGGTCTGCATCATCGGCCCATGTCCATCCAACGCCATCCTAAGCCAGTGCCTTGGCAGCATATGAATCGGGCACGGCCGTCAACCCGCGAAGCTTCTCGACGAGCGCCCGGCAATCGCTGCGGTCGTGGCTCCAGGTTCGCGGATTGCGGGCAAGAACACGCGCCCGCAATTTCCCGAAACGATGCTCCTCCAGTTCGCCCAGGGCGGCTTCGAGTGCCTCGGGAGTGGCTTGAGGCAAAAGAACGCCGATCCCCTGCCGGTCGAGGAACCGGCCAGTTTCGGTGTTGCCCATCGAGATCGGCACGGCGCCGAAGCGGCAGCCCTCGTAGAGGCGGTTGGGCAGCAGCCATTCGGAATTCAGCCCATGCTCGAAGAAATCGATGGCCCAGGAAAAATGGACCTCACGGTAGATCGTAGCCATGTCCTCGGGATTCCGATAGGGCCCGCCGAACGAGAGCCAGGGCTCGGATTCAACAAAACCGTGAAAATCCGGAAATTCGGAAAGCGCCGGACGGCCTCTGAGGATGATTTCGAAGCGGCCCTCGAGCCGTCGGGAAAATTCGGCCAGAAGCTCCAGGGAGCGGCGGCATCGGAGTGCGCCGAACCAGCCGATCCGCCAAGGCGGAGGGATGGGGGCCTCCACCGCTGTGCGATCATCCAGCGAAACCGCGGCAAGCTCGAAATATTTGTTTTCGAGCAGTTCGACCGGCGCAGCAATCTGCCCGAATGGCTTGAAGTAATTGGCGATGAAGGCCGGCGAACTAGTGACCAGCAGCTTTACATCCCTGGCCAGATAGCGTTCCGCGCCGCGCATGGCCCTGCCCAGAAAGTCGTCGCGAAGCATCAGACGATGGATGTCGAGACACTCATAGACGATCGGCACCGTTGCCTGGAACGCCGATCTGGCACGCCGGGCAAGCGCCAGCATTTCCAGATTGCGTGCGACGATGAGGTCGGGTCTTGGCATCGAACCTAGTTTCGAACCGATCGAGACCGCCGCCTTTGTGACTGCTGCCAGACGCTGGGCGAATCGGCCGTCGCGCGTCGCGCCAAGATCGATCGGCCGCAAGCCCTCGACATCGGCGATCGGGCTTACAGTCCGACGGAAGCCCGCCAGTGTGACCTGGGCGCCGCCTGCCTTGAGCATTATGATCCGCCGGCGCACTGCCGGATCGGAGACGTCGTGTACCAAGTACAAGACATGCAGCATGAAAACTCGACCGCTGTTGGCCACCCGGAAAAAACCCTAGTACAGCTCTTGCTGCATCGCAACATTTTTGGTGCAGCGAGGCAGAAATCCATGTTTTTTGTTGCGCTGCAAAATTAATGCCGTAGTTTGATGGTGGCATCGGGCATGGGTCGGATATTGGGACCGGCACAAAAATCAGGAATCCTGAATTTGCAAGCCAATGCATTCGATCCGCCAGAGGGCTCTCTCCGCAGATCGGTCGGACGCGGCGCTATCGTCACGGCTTTGGCGCAATCGGTGCGGGTTGCGACGCAGGTCGCCTCCGTCATCGTGCTGTCGCGCCTGCTGTCGCCGCACGACTTCGGTGTGGTGGCAATGTGTGCGCCGGTGCTTGCCTTCATCGCGCTGTTCCAGGACTTCGGCCTAACCCAGGCGACGATCCAGAAAAGCGGAATCAAGCATGAAGAGATCAATTACCTCTTCTGGATCAATGTCGCGGTCAGCGTGCTACTCGCTTGCGTGCTCGCCGGCGCGGCGCCTCTGGTCGCCGCCTTCTACGGCGAGCCGCGGGTGGCAGATCTGGTGGCCGCGCTTGGGCTGCAGATCATAGCCTATGGGCTCGGCGCCCAGCATCTGGCGCTGCTGACACGCCGCATGCAGTTCGCCCGCCTGGCCATCATCGACGTCGCGAGTGCCATCGCCGGCCTCGTCGTGTCGATCGCCTGGACTTTCATCGACCGTTCCTACTGGGCGCTTTTTGCTGGCACGCTGACAGCAGCCGTGCTGCCCACGATTTGCTTCTGGGCAAGCTCGCGATGGCGCCCCAGCCTGCCGCGCAAGGTTAGCGGCATCAGCGAGCTGATCAATTTCGGCGCCGGCATCACAGGATTCAACTTCGCCAACTTCTTTGCCCGAAATCTCGACAATGTGCTGATCGGAAAATACTGGGGCGAAGCGCAGCTTGGGCTCTATGACCGCGCCTACAAGCTGCTCCTGTTTCCGCTGAGCCAGATCACCAACCCGCTGTCGAAGGTCATGGTGCCGGCTCTTTCCAGGCTGAAGGACGAGCCGGACCGCTACCGCAGCGCCTATCTCCGCGTCATGCCGCTGATCTTGCTGGTTGCACTTCCAGGTGTCGCCTTCGCCACCGCCATGGCCGACGTGCTGATACCGTTCGTGCTCGGCGAGCAGTGGCGGCAGAGTTCCAGCATCTTCCTGGCGCTCGGTTTTGCCGGACTGCTGCAGCCGCTCAACAACCCGGCGGGATGGCTTTTCATCAGCCAGGGCCGCTCGGGCGATTTTATGCGCTGGGGCATCATAACAGCCTTGACCTCGGTGCTGGCCTTCATCGTCGGCCTGCCCTATGGCGCGCTGGGCGTGGCGATCGCCTATGCAGTCAGCGAGTATCTCAGAACGCCTTTCCTGTGGCTCTATATCGGCAAGACCGGGCCGCTGCGGGCAAGCCATATTCTTCGCGCGGCAACGCCCTTCGTGCTTGGTGCACATCTGGCGCTTGCCGCCATCTGGTTCGCCAAGCCGCTGCTGCCGCAACAGCACATCCTCGCCATGGCGAGCGCGGTGGTGCTATCCTACATGATCACCATCGTGGTCGCCCTAGCGTTTGCTTCCGGCCGCGAGGCGTTGCGGGAGGCACTGAGGCTCCTGCCGGCACGCGCGCCCACGGCGGCACCAAGTGAGGCGAAGTAACTTGCACGGACATCCATACGAGGACCAGGCCTGATCCCATGCACTACCGATCGATCTCCGACATGAACGATGCCATTGTCAGGAACCTTCACCGGTTGCCGCGCGATATCGACCTGGTGGTCGGCGTTCCCCGAAGCGGCATTCTCGCCGCCACGCTGCTCAGCCTGACGGCGAACATCCCGATGACCGATCTGGACAGTTTCCTTGCCGGAAAGATCTATACTTCGGGGGTAACCAAACGCCGGGCCGCGCTCGACCGGCAGGCTTCCGACATGCGCAAGGTTCTGGTGATCGACGACAGCGTCAGCGGCGGCGCCGCCATGCGCGAGGCACGCAGCCGCGTAGAGGCCGCCGGCATCAAAGCGGACTTCACCTTCGCCGCGGTGTTCGGCCTGCTGCCACAGCACGAGGAAACCGACATCGTCTTGGAAGTCGTGCCGCATCCAAGGATGTTCCAGTGGAATTTCATGCACCACAAATTCCTCGCGCAATGCTGCGTCGACATCGACGGCGTGCTCTGCCTGGATCCGACCGAAGCGGAGAACGACGACGGCCCGGCCTATGAAAAATTCCTGAGCGAAGCACTGCCTCTCTTTGGCCCGACCCGCAAGATCGGCTGGCTCGTTACCAGCCGGCTTGAGAGATACCGCGCGCTTACCGAAGCATGGCTCGCAAAGCACGGCATCGAATACGACAAGCTGATCATGCTTGACCTGCCGAGCAAGGCGGAACGGCAACGGCTTGGCGTGCATGGCAGTTTCAAGGCCGATTTCTACCGCAAATCCGATGCCATCCTGTTCATCGAAAGCGAGCACCAGCAGGCGCTAAAAATCGCCAAGCTTTCCGGCAAACCGGTGCTGTGCGTGGAAACGCATGTGATAAATTATCCCGATACGTTGTCGCTTCCGGCACTTCGACAGGCGGCACGCAACCTTCCGGACAGATTGCAGGAGATCAGTTCGCCCGACGGGCGCAAGACGGCGATCAAGACCGTCGCGCGCACGCTGCTTGGCGAACGCGGGTACGAGACGCTCAAGAGCCGGGTCAAACGACCGGCCTGAGCCTGGTTTCGGGACTTAAACCGCGTCACGCGACGCGTTTTAAGGTTTGTTTTATGCAGTCGTTGTCCCAAATCCGCTACGCACTTTTGAGCGACATGCATTAGGCGGCTTGCCGCGAAGACTGTCGTGTCGCCCTCTCTAGCATCGAGAAGAAGGTCGCGAACTGACCCGCCGGATCGAGTTCCGGGCGCTCGGAGAATGCGCGCGCCGCCACGGAAAGCCGCCGATATTCCTGGCTGTCGGTCCACAGACGCCTGACCACTGCCACCCAGTCGGCGAGTGGGGCGTCGTAGTCCAGCACCACGCCACCGGAGCCGACCGCTTCGGGCAGCCCACCACGACGCGAGCCGACGACGGGAATGCCGCTGCAATGCGCTTCCGACGCCACCCGGCCCCAGGCCTCTTCCCATTTGCTGGGTGCGAGCAGGATTTTCGTGCGGCCATAGACCGTCTTCATATCGCTGGTCCGGCTCTCCAGCGTGACGTTGCCGAGCGGCGCGATCGTCTGCTCGATCCGGGCCCGATGATCCTCATCGAGCTTCCAGCTTTCGACGAACAGGAATGGGATTTCGGAGCAGGCGGCGGCGATGCGCACCGCAAGCTCGAAACCTTTTTCCTCATAGGGGTTGATCAGCGTGACAAACGCACCCGTCGTCGGCGTGCTGTAGAGTGCGGGATTGATGGTCGGCGGTATAACCGTCGAATCGATATCGAATTTTGCCTTGTAGGAGCGCGCTGTGAACTCGGAATTGGCGATGTAAAGCGCCGAATGCAGCTCGCGCAGATCGCCGCCCAATTCATGAAACTCGACATTCCTCAGATACACGACCAGCGGTACGCCTTCGGCCTGCAGCGCCTTGCCGATCGGAACCGACTTGTGGCACTGGACCACGGCGACGTCCGGCCTCAGCTTTTCGATGGCAAAACCCGCCGCCTCCCAGGGAAACCAAGCCCGCACGACCGGATAGCCCGGATAGCTGTCGATGACCGCGCGCTGCCTCAGGAGCTTCATCTTGGCGCGCGCCTTGTAGCCGAAGACGCCCTGGCCGAACAGCGCGGCGAGCACCGACGCCTCATGTCCGTGCTCGATCAGCTGCTCGGCAAGATGATGAGTGCTGGACTGGACACCGCCGCTGAACTGGGGCGTGTAACCGTTGCCGCCTGCAAAAAGCACTTTCATGGTTTCGGCTCCTGTCGCATTCTCAAATTTACGGACGATGACGGATCGCTTGTTTACGGATGACTGCAACCCGCCTTCAGGCACCCTGCTGCATCTCTAGATCGGCGAACGGATTGGTGCATGGCTGCCATCCGGTGAATCGGATCGGGTCGGTTGGCGAACTGCGCCGGGCGTAGTCGGTCAGCATATGGAACTCGGCAATGACCCAGCGGTCGAAATGCCCCAGATCCTCTTTTTTCCGTTCGGGCAGCAACCGGCGGGCGGCGCCCAATTTCAGCGCCTCAAGCAGAGTGACCGCATCGCCCAGCTTTTCGTTTGGAAATATCCAGGGATTCCGCTTCTGGAACTCCAAAACGAACTGCTGCAAATGCTCGATGCGCATGTTCAGCCTGCCGAAATATCTCTCGAGCGTGACGCGCACCAGGTCCTCGTCCGAAAGCGAGGAAACGGCGGCGTAGGCGATGCCGGTCGTAGCAACTCCGCCAGCCATGATGGCCAGTGCCGCGCGTCGCGAAACCTTGATCATCCGGCCATTTCCTTTCCCGCTATCCGACTCGCCGCCCGCAAGGAGAGGGCTGCCGCGGTCAGGCTCGGGTTCGCACAGGAGCAGCTTGGATATGTGCTCGAGCCGACGACAACAAGGTTCCTGAGCCGATGGTGGATCATGTCGCGGTCGACAACCGAATCCGCCGGGCTCACGCCCATCCTCAACGTGCCCTGGACGTGCGACTCGGTCCGCCGGATGCCGCGATCGAAAATCTCTTCGACCGGCAGCGGAGCCAGAAGCGCCGGCAATTTCTCCTTTGCCCGGGCCATGCCCTTGACGGCGTAGTCGGATGCCCCCTTGAAACTGATGAAGGCGTTTTCATCCTCGTCAAGGATCACGAGATTTTCCGGTTCAAGCAGGTTTTCTGTGACAATGATGAGGGGAAGCGTCTGACGGACACGTCCCTTTTCCGGGCGCATCCCATGCTGCCAGCGGTTTTCGAAATAAACCAATGCCGCCGCATGCTGTGACCTGTGGGAGCCGTCATAAAGGCCGAAATTCAGGCCGGTGGTGATGGTGCTTCCGTCGAAATTGTCGACACCGTCGAGATAGGCCTCGAAATTCCATCCGTAGGATTCGTGCAGGCCGCGCCCGACGAATTCGCCCGACAGGCCGGACCGCAGCATGATTGCCGGGCTCTGTATGGCATTGGCGCCCAGAATGAAAAGGTCGCCGCTGACCGAATATTCCTTGCCGTCATGCACGAAAGTGACCGACCGGACGGATCCGCCGACGTGGTCGAGCCGACGCACTTCAGCACCAAGGCAGACCGAAACGTCGGGATGCTCGAAGACGTGCATCAGGCCGTTGTTGGCGGTGAACTTCGCGTCGACCGGGCATAACCCGCATCGCAAATTGGCGCAGCACGAAGACCGCTGCGCGGTCGGCACCCGCGCCCTCGCCGTCGGCACGACAAAATGCCGGTCCGGCTGCGCCGCTTTCATCATCCGGTCCGGCGTCGACATGCGATGCGGTGGCTGTGGAAACGGCCTGGAACGCGGCATCATCGCCGCCATGTCGGGGTCACCTGAAATCGACATGACGTCCTCTGCATCGCAGTAGAACGGCTCGAGCTCGTCATAGCTGATCGGCCAGTCGTTGCCGATGCCGTAGAGGCTTTTCAGCCTGAAATCGTTTGGATGAAAGCGCGGCGTCTGCGCGAACCAGCAATTCGTCCCGCCACCCAATCCGATGGTGTAGTTCCACGGCTTGTCGGAGTTTGTCTGGTAGGTCGTTTCTTCGTCGATGTCGGTGTTGGCGTCCTGGTCGAGCTGCCATTCATGCGTGTTGTGCCGGCCCCATTCCAGAACCAGAATGCGTGCCTTTCGCCGCTTGGCGAACTCATGCAGGAAGAATGCCGAACCGAAACCGGAACCGATGACGACAAGATCGAAATGTTCGTCAGCGATCTGTTCGGGCCTGATGCCCAGCACCATCAGATAGGACCCCCTGTTGATAGGAGCGTGTTCATCGAGGCCCTCGTGACCGTCCTTGATGTCCGAGCCGGTCTTGCCACCGGCCTTTCCCGCATGGTCTCACGCCGCGATCCTGCCGATGCTGTGGTATTCGATGCCATGGCGCGCAATGACCTTCGGATCGTAGAGGTTTCGGCCATCGAAGATGATGGGCGTGGACAGCGCATCCTTCATCGCGTCGAATGAAGGCGCCCGGAAGCTCTTCCACTCAGTGGCAATCAGGAGCGCATCGGCACCGCGCAGCGCTGCCTCCTTGGTCCCGCACAAGAGCAGATCTTCTCGCTGCCCGTAGATGGCCTGGCATTCCTGCATCGCCTCGGGATCGTAGGCCTGTATTTTGGCACCGGCCTTCCACAGCGCTTCCATCAAGACTCGCGCCGGCGCCTCGCGCATATCGTCCGTATCGGGCTTGAAGGCCAAGCCCCACAGCGCAAAGGTCCTGCGGTTCAGATTTCCCTCGAAACGGCGGTTCACCTTGTCGAACAGGACCGACTTCTGCTCGTTGTTGCGCTCCTCGACTGCGCGCAGCACCTTGGCATCGAATTTGACGCCTTCCGCCGTCTTGATCAGGGCCCGCACATCCTTGGGAAAGCACGAGCCGCCATAGCCGAGGCCTGGATAGATGAAGTGGTAGCCGATGCGCGGATCGCTGCCGATGCCCCTGCGGACCTCCTCGATGTCGGCGCCCAGCTCCTCGGCCAGATTGGCCATTTCGTTCATGAAGCTGATCTTGGTCGCCAGCATGCAATTGGCCGCGTATTTGGTGAGTTCGGCGCTGCGCACATCCATCACGATCATCTTCTCGTGGTTGCGGCTGAACGGGGCGTAAAGCTCACGCATCACCGCCTCGGTGCTCTCGCTGCTGGTGCCGACGATGATGCGGTCGGGCTTTGTGCAGTCGGCCACCGCGGAGCCTTCCTTGAGGAATTCCGGATTGGAGGCCACGTCGAAAGTCAGATCCTCGCGACCCCGCGCCTTCAGCGTCGCGGCGATCCTCGCCTTTATTTTTTCACAGGTGCCGACCGGCACGGTCGATTTGCCAACGACGATCTTGGGTGCGTCCATCTCCCGGCCGATGGCCTCGGCGACGGCCAGCACATATTTCAGGTCGGCCGAACCATCCTCTCCCGGAGGGGTGCCGACAGCGATCATCTGGATCTCGCCGTGCTTGACCGCCACTGCGGCATCAGTGGTGAACTTGATGCGGCCGGCCGCGTGGTTCTCCTTGACGAGATTTTCGAGCCCGGGCTCGAAAATCGGGATGAGGCCCTGGTTGAGCCGCTCCACCTTTTTCACGTCGATGTCGACGCACACCACCTGGTGTCCGAATTCGGCAAGCACAGCCGCCTGCACGAGACCGACATAGCCAATTCCAAAGACCGTCAAATTCATTCGGGTTTATTCCTGTTCAATGCTTGGGACGGTTCTTCCGCCCGGCCGGTTTAGATTGGGCTTTACTTTATGCTGCATGCCAGCGATTCCGGAAACTGGCATGGCTGGCCGAGTGCCGTGAATGCGACGCGATCCACTTGCAAGGTGAGCTTGCGGCCCGGATCCGAAAACGGTCCCAGCCATTCCGTCATCGTGTCGCTGCCCCAGAGGCTGAAGAATATCTTTTGCGCATGGCTGGGCAGCTTTGCCGGATCGGTGATCGTGTTCACCAGTTGACCATTGACGTACCAGCGCAGCCGGTCCTTCTCCCAGACGAAGGCGTAGTCGTTGAAAGCCTTGTCGGTGCCGCCAGCTACATCCACCACTTTCTCGTTGTTGCCCTTGCCTGCTATGTAGGCGTTGACCTGCACCTTGGACGTGTCCTTGGTCAGCACCTCGAAGTCGATTTCATCCCACGGCTGCTTATCGGTGGGGCCGATATAGGAGAAGAAGGAGGCGTTGATGCCGGAGCCCGAATCGGTTTTCATCCGCGCCTCATAGGTGCCATAGCCGAAGCGCTTCTTGGTCTGGATCTCGCCGCAGGCAAAGTCGCGATCCTTCACCTTCCGTTTTTCGAAACTAAGCGTCAGCACGCCTTCGGAAAGCTTGACCTGGCGTTTGGACCAGATGCAGTTCTGATACTTGCCGTTGGCCCAGCCGTCGGCAATGTACCAACGCGCACGGTCGAAGCTGGTGAAATCATCGACGAACGATGGCGCAGTCGGGATGTCCTGCGAACGGGAAGGGGTCGGGCCTGCAATCAGGCTGCCGAGTGCGACCAGCAGAAACGCGCCGCCCGAACATAGCTGCCTCAGGTTCCGTTGCCTGATCGTGCGCGTGAACGGCCTGTCACCGGTTGCTGGGGTGGACGTGCTTTTCGGATCCGCATTCATACCAAACTCACCTTTGTGCTGTGCGCCCCCAACCCAAAGTCGACGTTCAAACCATGACGAACGAGATGATCTTGACCGTCTGCCAATACCTTCCTTGTGTTGCCTGTTTTTTTGTCCTGTGCAGCCTTTTGCTGTGGCACCAAACCTCTTGCCCGTGGCGCCACCGAGGATCCTTGAAGTTCACCCCGTGCCGGCAGCCGGCTTGGCGAAATCAGCCTTGGTGGTCGAGCTACGCTCGACGCTTTCGTCGAAGATTGCATCCAGCGAATGACGGAGATCCTTCATTAATTCGTTCTGGCGCGCGAGCGCCGCGATGCGCCGCTCGCAATTCAGGATCGACTTCGTCAGTTCGCTGACCTCGGCGGATCTACTGGAGGAGGCCGCCCCATTCTCCATCGCCTCGACCAGGAAGGCCGCGTTGGTGGCCTTGGTCCGATAGCGATTCTCAAGGCCGTTTTTCTCCGCCTCGACCTCGGCTGCGATCTGGTCAAGCAGCTTTGCCAGGCGGTCAAGGCGCGAGATGTCGGTCTGCCTGTCTCGGGCCGGATCCCTTGATCTAAAGCCGAATATCGAGGCCATCCGCTCAGGTTCCTGTCATGGTTGGCTTGGCGCTCATGGTCGGCCTGAGGCCACCCCCGTGCCCGTCCGGGCCAACAAAATCTTGTCGCATCGTCCAGCTCCTCTGACAGGGGGACATTTTCGGGCCGATTCAAACAGCCAACCAAAATTGCTGCACCGCAACATACATGCCATCCCCAAGGCGAGTAGGCAACCACCTAGTGTGGCGAATCGGAAATTCGCATCACATTGGGGCGGGGTAAGGGCCTGTTGACAGGATCGGCATGGCACGGGCTGCGGACAAGCTTAAGCCTCGCCGGCCGGGCTGGTTGCGGCCATGAGAAAGCGTAACGGCGGCACAGGCTGCTTTGAGCCAAAGCCGACGCGGCGAAACAGCGCATCCAACTTGTCGGCGGCCACGCCGCGAATGATGGGGATAAGGTTGGATTGGCTGGCCAGGGCGTAGGCCGCAGCCGATGTCAGCCCCTGCTCATTCTTCACGTCGAGGAAGTTTCGCAACCGGTATTTGTCGCGTACCTGCCGTTCGTGCCTTCTGAGCACGGCTTTAGAACCTTCCGGCAAACTGTCGATCGCCAGCAGCGCCAGATCCGCGTCGGCCAGACGCTTGAGATCCTGCGTCTTGTGCTGGCCGCTCAGGGAGTCCGGGCGGACGATCGCGCCATAGCCGCAGGACCTGATGACCTTGAAGCGCGCACCGCAAGCCACCGCGCGCGCGTAGAGTTCATAGTCTTCGCCCAGTCGCAGGTTTTCGTCATAGTGCAGCCCATGCCGGTCGAGAAAAGCGCGGCTGATCACCGGCTTGAGGAAACCCAACTCACCTCTCTGCACACGGCGACTGGAGATGTTGCCTTCGATGAAACGCTCGAAATCGAGGAACTCCGGATCGGGCGAGAACCGCGGAGCGGCGATTTTCGAGACATCAGTTGCCGCGTCGTCTCTGATCATCATGATATTGTCCGCGGCGAAATCCCAATCAGCGCTGGCGAACAATTCGCGAAATCTGCCCGCAAGAAAAAAATCGTCGGCGTCCAGAATGCTGATGAACGGCGATTTGGAGCTGGCGATCGCGGCGTTGCGGGCGAAGGAGGGGCCGCCGTTGACGTCAAGCCGGATTACGGAAAGCCTGGCGCTGCCATCGTCGGCCCCCCGAGCGACTTTCGCGGTATCGTCGGTAGAGGCGTCATCGACGACGACGACTTCCGCCACCTCCGGCTCGCGCAATGCCGATGCGATGGCAACCGGGATTGTCCGCGCCGCGTTGCGGGCAGCGATGATCACGCAGACCTGGGGTTCTGTCATCAATTCGCCTCTCGACTGCACGGTAGCTCCGATTCCTCGCCCCTCCCCGTTGAATGTCCAATGCAGCCCTCGTTCTCAACGACTGCCGGCTGTTTGAAAAAGCGTCAGCCGGCGCTTATGCTGCAGGTGCGAAGCATCGTCAAAATCATTCGCCCCGTCCAGTCTTTCCTTTCGGTGTCGCCTCGGCGTAAATCGATGGGCGATGAAATGCCAGCGGACGGACGGGCCGCTTCGCACACCGTCCCTGCTCATTCTGGATGGAGCCGTCAGCGCACTCGAATCGCTGATCATCAGGTCGATCGACAGAGTTTAGGCAATATTAGGGGCTGATCAGAGGATCCGAGGCTGAAGGAAAAATCCGGAAGCCGGTTGTCCAGGATGTTGTCGGGCGAGCAGTCCGCCAGGAATCCGACTGACGCTACCTGTCGTCAGGTCAGTGGAGGCTTCTCCTGGCACTGAACTTCTCGCCATCGGCCGTTTCGGCTGAACTCAGCTTTCGTTCGGCATCGCGAATCTTATCAGCCGACGTCGGGGGATTTCTGACAACCATGACGAAAACCAACAGAAAGTAGCCCAGCTGGATGACGGTGGCGCAGGCTATGGTGCGAAACAGCGTTGTGCCTAGCGAAGCGCCCTCGAGATAAGACCAGGCGGCCACGATCGCCAGGGCGAAAATCATGCCGACAATGAATTTTGGTAGCGACATACCCGACAGCCCGTCAACCTGCTCGGGCAAAAATCGATGATTGACCCACCCCGAGCCTCCCTTCGCCATGCGAGCTGTTGACGTCGCTCGCTTTTTGGCCGGTTGCTTCCGGCCTTCCCACGCTGTCCATACTCTGACAGAAACAATTTGCAACTCTATTAAGGTGTGCAATAGCGGGCAAGGCCAACGGCAAATTATTTTGGATAAGTTCACGGGATCGAGTCTGCCATGTTGCGATGCACACATCGGCATCACGGCCAATCACCCAGTATGGACTCACTTCAGTAAGAGCCGCAATATTAACCAGTATTTTACTTTAAAGACTCTCTATATTTTACAAAGCTGAAGCACGACAACACTCGACGACGCGACGCAAAGAGCGATTCGTCCCAAAATCAGCCTCAAAAAGGCACTAGATTTTTCACGGTTGCCCATAATTTGTCACAAACTCGCCATAAAGTTCAAACTTTGTGCAGGATCGGTTTATTATTTAGTCAATTCATGACGTGATTATTTCAGGCGCTCAAGAAACTGTGTGTTGCGATGCAGCATTTTTTTGATATCGTGCGGCAAACCATCCGTTCAACGTATGGAGTTTACGCATGAGGGACGTAGCCAAGCCGGCCGACGCGGAATTTTCGCAGGCCGGTATCGATTTTCAACCAATCGGCGGCCTGCTCAAACGCAGCTTCGATATTGCCGGTTCACTGATTGGCCTGGTTGCTCTCAGTCCGCTGTTTGTGATGGTCGCGCTGCTTGTCAAGTTTTCTGACGGCGGGCCGATTTTCTACGGTCACCGCCGGATCGGTCGGGGAGGACGGATTTTCCCGTGCCTCAAATTTCGAACTATGGTGCAGAATGGCGAACAGGTGCTGGCTGCATATCTTGCCGCCAACCCAGATGCCAATGCCGAATGGATAGCGACCCGCAAGCTCAAGAACGATCCGCGCGTCACGCGCGTCGGGGCCGTGCTGAGGAAGCTCAGCCTCGACGAATTGCCGCAGATCATCAACATCCTTCAGGGCGACATGAGCCTTGTCGGTCCTCGCCCCGTCGTGCGCGACGAGCTCGAAATCTACGGCAGTTCGGCTGTTTATTACCTGAAATCGCGCCCCGGCCTCACCGGACTCTGGCAGGTCAGCGGCCGCAACGACGTTTCCTATGACAGCCGCGTCGCATTCGATCGCCACTATGTCGAGAACTGGTCGCTATTCGAGGACATTCGCATTATCATCAAGACCGTGCCTGCCGTCTGGATGTCGCGGGGCTCCTACTGACCGGCCGGGAGCCGGTTCTGTGTGGATGAGTGACTGTCCAGACGCCAGGCATTCTGCAGCAAGCTTCATCGGGCGGGGTTAATCGGATCGGAAACGTTCAGTTGAAAACAGACATCTTCGAAATCTCCTGCGCCGGCACCATTAGCAATTGCATGCGACGGATGCGGCTTATGACCACTTGCCTCGCACTGGCGCTCGCCGTTCCCCAACTCGCCGCCGCCGACGAGTACCGCCTTGGATCGCAAGACAAGCTGACCATCCGCGTGGCCGAATGGCAAACTGTTGAAGGCACGTTCCGCGACTGGACGGCCGTCAACGGAGAGTACACAATTGGTCCTTCCGGAACATTGTCAGTGCCGTTCGTCGGCGAAATGCCGGCATCCGGCAAGACGACATCGGAGATCGCGGAAGCGATCGGCCAGGCGCTCCAGCGCAAACTCGCTCTGGCGGACCGGCCGGAAGCCTCCGTCGAAATGGCGCAGTACAGGCCGTTCTACATTTCCGGGGAAGTCCAGACGCCGGGCCAGTATCCTTACGTGCCGGACCTGACCGTCCTGAGGGCGATGAGCATCGCCGGCGGTGTCAGGCGGAGCCCAGAAGGACAACGGTACGACCGCGACATGATCAACGCCAAGGGCGATTTTGACGTTCTCCAAGATCAACGGGTCCGACTGATAGTCAGGCGCGCCCGCATCGAAGCGGAGATCGCGGACAAGCCGACATTCGACGTGCCGAAGGAGTTAGCCGACGATCCGAAGCTGGCAAGCATCGTTGCCGACGAGATGGCGATCCTGACAGCCGACCAAAAGAAGCTCAAACTGCGCCTTCAGGCGCTCGACGATTTGAAGAAGCTGCTACAGAGCGAGATCGACTCGTTGCAGAAAAAGATCGTCAACCAGCAGCGGCAGGTCGACCTGGCAAAAGAACAGCTCAGCGGCATCGGTTCGCTGGCGCAGAAAGGTCTTGTCGTCAACACGCGGGTTCTGAATTCGCAACAGACGATCGCCGACCTGGAAGGCCAGATCTTGGATTACGACACGGCCATCCTCACCGCCAAGCAGGCGATCAGCAAAGCCACCCAAGATGCCATCGACCTGGAAAACACCCAGAATGCGGGCCTGGCCGCTGACCGGCAACAGGTAGAAGCCGATCTCAGTGCAACGATGCTCAAGATGAACATGCAAACAGGCCTGATGGCCGAAGCCATGTCGGGGAACCCGGCACTGCAACGCTATCGCGACGGCGAAGAGCCAGCAATGACGTTTAGCCTGGTTCGGATGGTCGACGGCAAGACCAGCGAAATCACCGCCAGCGAAGACACGCCCGTACTGCCCGGGGACGTGATCAAGGTGAAGCTGGTGCCGATGGCTAGCCAATAGGCCTTCGAGCGATCAGCCGATCCGATCACGCCGGACAGATCGACTGGATCGGCGAAGAATTCGACTCGGACGAGTTCGACCTTGAACTCACCAACACTGTGCTAGCCGCCCCGACGAGCCTACCGCCAACTCGGGACGTGAGTAATTGCAGCGCAAGGAGATGTTGTGCTTTAGTTGCAACTTAAATCCGAGGAGGACTTTGTCATGCACAGTGAAAGGGACGAAATCGTCAGTCGAGAAAGAGAATTTCACAATCTCAGATTCAGTCAGGAGGAGGATCCAAGAGGAAGTCTGGACAAGTGGTACCGAACAATTCGTCACGGCGCTGAACGTCAAGACGAGCAAATAAAACGCCTTTCGAAAAACGCAGACGTGCTCGAGTACGGTTGCTCCGATGGCGGGTGGTCCCTGCATTCCCTGCACCTGCCCGATCTTTGCCGATCTCTGACGGGGATCGATATTTCGGATGTAGCAGTAAACAAGGCGAACGAACGGGCGAGCACGCTTGGAAGCACGAACGCTACATTCCTGGCGATGAATGCGGAAGCCATGTCCTTCGAGGACAACAAGTTCGACCTGGTGTATGGACGCGGGATCATCCACCATCTGGATCTGGATCGGTGCTTTTCCGATGTCGTCCGTGTTTTGAAGCCGAACGGCGTGGCGTCCTTCTACGAGCCGATGGGACACAATCCTCTCCTGAATGCCTACAGACGGCGGACACCGCTCATCCGCACCGCCGATGAACATCCTTTGTTAATTTCGGACTTTGCGTTGGCCCGCCGCTATTTCAGCAATGTCCAGGTGGACTATTTCGGCCTGTGCTCCGTCGGAAGCGCGCTGATGCCGCGAAGTATCTCGGAAACCGTCTACACAGTTGGCAAAGCTGTCGATTCGGTGGTTCTGACGCTTCCCTTCGTGAAGCGGTTCGCATGGTATGCGCTCCTAACCCTTAGGGCCTGATCAATAGGTGGCAAGCCCAACTCTGGCGAGGGTGGAAGGGGCAAGTGCCTCACGCCACCGCTTCAGAAGCTGCCTGGGTAATGATCGTTTGGCTGTGCGCTGTTAGGCGGCGTCTTCGTCCGAAGTTCAATAATCTTGCCTGACGTCTAAATCGGGGATCATCGCGTAATTGGATCTGGGTCCGTGGTCGCCCCCACGAAGCATGGCTGCGGGAAATCCTGCCCGAATAATTCGCGAATTTATGGCGTCCCCAGGATTACATTTATTTTGATACTAATCTTAGCAAACGAACATCAAGACGATATTTGGCGCTTTGCCTAGCCCCTTGCGGTTTCTGGTTCCGCGAGGTTGGCCGCGGCCCACCGAGGACGGGCGACAGGCACCCTCACCAGCTTGAAGTAGCTGTAATACAGGAGGAAAGAGCCCATGATATAGGGGTTGAAGGTATCGATCTCGACGAAGGACCGGATGAACAGAAGCACCATCACGCCGGCAAGAATCACGGACTCGGCTTGCCATGTTCTGAAAATCAACGCCGATATATGGCCCCACAGCGTGCGCACAATAATCAGCGACATGAGCGTCGCCCCGACATAGCCAAGCTCGACGAGGGCTTCGATATAGGTGTTGTGGAAGTGGAAGCCGCTTCGGGTGGTGATGTAGAATTCGTTCCAAAGCCGCTCGGCCTCGGCGAAACCCTGCACCCAATAAGCCGCGTAGCCGACTCCGAGGATCGGTGCTTGCTGCGCCGCATCCCAGCCCTGCTCCCAGAGATAGGTCCGTCCGGTGAGCGTGGAATCCTTTCCGAAGGCGCCAAGGATGAAATCCAGAAGTCCCGCAAACGCAACCACGGTGACCGCGGCCAGCCCGCATGCGCCGACCAGGAAAATCACCCGTCGGTAGCTGAGCGAAAGCTTCTTGGCCATGGCAAGCAGAGCCACCAGAGCGAGAGCTGCTGGTATCGAAGCCGTCGAGGTGGCGGAATGCGCCATGACCAGCAGATAGGCCGACAGGACGAGGACCGGCGCCGTCAGGAAAAGGCTTGTCCGGCCGCGTCTGAGGAAGACCAGGAAGACAATGCAAAAATAGATGCCGAGCGATGCGACAAAGCCGATCTGGTTTTTGGAGCTGAATGCGCCGACGAAATTGTACGTCCCGTCGAGCATATCATAGGAATAACTCCCGACCTTGAGCGAATAAAGCAGAACGACAAAAATCCCAATCAGTGAGCCAATCGTCAATGTTCGGATGCTGACGGTGCGCGCTGCAATGTAGGCGCAGGCGATATGGGAGCAATACTGGATTGCCGTCCTCAATGTGATGCCGGGGGCATCCGACCAGAACACCGAGAGGCAGACGTAGAATGCAAACGCCAGCGGGAGCCACGCGCTGGAGGCATGTCGCAACAGCCGCCGGTAGTCTACCAGGATCAGGGGAAGCCAGACCGCATAGTAGGCCAGGATCAGTATCTGGCCGAAAACGGAGGAGTAGGAGAACGCCCAAACGGAGATGGCCACAGCAAATGTGCCGTAGACCGTGCTCTTCTCCGGGTCGACCAACAGAGATTTTGGAATCTTCATCTCGGTAGCGAATTCCCGTCCATGCAGTTCAATGCCGATTCGCCGCCGCGCCATTATGCGCGAAATGCTTCCATTGTGCAGCGCAATATAAACCATCCCCCGCAACCTGTCACCCAAATGAGGCAAAATCAGCCATGAGGCGCCCCGGGGACCACGGTAAAAGGCCACGACAGGCCGTGCGCGGCAAGAACCCGAGCAGGGCTGGGGCATCGCTTTCGGCGCCGTCAAAAACCATCGCCGCCGCATTTAGCGAGAGGCTCGGCATCACCACCGCGCGGAACTGTTTTTGCAGTTCTTTCAGCACCGGACTGAAAAATAGCAGCCGGCATTCGTTGCATCCGTTGCAATGAATAAGGCCCTCCGCGTACGCTATCTCGGGGACAACCAGACGATGGCCACACGAACAATTGGCAGGCGCTGGTCGTCCCCGATCTGCTGGGTTGGAGCAAACGGATGGACAAACCTCGAATCTTCCTGGGCTCGTCGGGGAAGCAGAAAAAACTGCTGCAGGCGCTGACACGCGGTCTTGAAGACATCGCGCATGTGGAGCCCTGGACGACATCCTTTAATCCCGGGACAACCACCCTGGGGCGCCTCCTCGAGCTTACGCGTGAAGTCGACTTCGCCGCTTTCGTGTTCGCTCAGGACGATTGGACCAGTGTGAGCCAGCCGGCATCGTCTGCGGCGGCATCCGCTCAAGCTTCTCCACGAGACAATGTGGTTTTCGAGGCCGGCCTTTTCGGCGGAGTCCTTGGAATGCGCCGGACGTTCATCCTTCATGCCAATGGCTCCAAGCTTCCAAGCGATCTCCTCGGCCTCACCTCCGTAAGGTATGGCGACGCGACGACCGGCGCGGAGATGAGGGCGATCAACCAAAAGCTTCGGAATGCGATCGAGAACGAAAGTCGCGTCGCCCGCATAGAGGGCTTCTGGTGGCAGTTTTCCCTGACGGAGCGCTCCGCGAGGGAGCCGTCCGCCGTGAGCCTCTTGCGTATCTCGCGAGGCCGCGATGGTGCGCTGGAGTTGGCCGGCCGCTCATGGCAAGAGAATGGCAGTCTGTCAGCCAGATACTGGAGCGAGGCGGTAAAGGAGAGAAAGGAGCCTCCCGGCATCTTCTACTTTTGGAATGGAGAACGGCCCTTGGATGCGAACGCGTCGCAGTTGTACGGGACGGGAGAGATCCGGCTGGAATCCGCCGAGCGCGCATCCGGGTATTTCACGACGCGCGCGGACACGAACCCCGAGGTGAATGCGCGCACGTCCGGGGTCTACCTGCGCGCCGATCCGGAGGACTTAAGCATCCTGGACGGACGCGACAATCAGCGGCGCGTGGAGTTGATCGCAGAGCGGCTGAGCCATTGGAAGTCGATCAAGAACGTCTGAACTGCGCCCATGGGAGTCGCTCGGACGGCCCTGCCGCTCGCCGCGACCGCAGCCCCAGTATCATATGGAGAGGTAACAGCCAGGAGGGCTTCTCAACCGCCTGCTGCTGGCCCACAACGTAGCTGTTCGGAGGCTCCAGACTCCGGCTTGACTTCTCTGTCGTTGACTTCACATTCGCCGCCGATTGGGAGGACGAGCACATGACGATGAGTTTTGCGGGACGGTTTGCCGGGCGGTCGGCCGTGATCACCGGTGGCGCGTCGGGAATCGGCCTGGCCGTCGCGCAAAGAATCGCTGAGGAGGGCGGGCGCGTTTGCGTCTGGGATCGTGACCCCGCCCAAATCGAGCAGGCGAAGGCCGTCATTGCCGACCTGCACAGCGTGACAGTCGACGTCGCCGATCCCTTAGCGGTCGAACAGGCCGCCCAGCAGACATTCGATACCCTTGGCGCGGTCGATATCCTGGTCACCAGTGCGGCCATCACCGGACCGAACACGACGACCTGGGACTATTCGGTGGAGGATTGGCGCCGGGTCATCGACATCAACATCAATGGCGTCTTCTACTGCAACAAGGCACTGGTTCCGCACATGCTCAAGCGCAATTACGGCAGGATCGTTAACATCGCGTCGATCGCCGGCAAGGAAGGAAACCCGAATGCATCTGCCTACAGCACCTCCAAGGCGGCGGTGATCGGCCTGACCAAGTCGCTGGGCAAGGAACTGGCCAAGACCAAGGTGACGGTGAACTGTGTCACGCCGGCGGCCGTGCGCACCGCGATCTTCCAGCAGATGAGCCAGCAGCACATCGATTTCATGCTGTCGAAGATACCGATGGCGCGGTTCGGCGAGGTCGAGGAGGTGGCGGCGCTGATCTCGTGGATCGCTTCCGAGGAATGCTCTTTCACGACAGCTGCGGTTTTCGACGTTTCCGGCGGCCGGGCGACCTATTGAAGCAACTGGGGCGCGATCCAGACTGGAGTTAACGTCGCTTGCTTAGGGTCGAACCCCCACCGTCCGACGAAGATCTGCTCGACCGCTTCCAGTTCGCGGCCTTCGGCTATTTTCTGGAAACCGTGAATCCCGAGAACGGGCTGGTCGCCGACACCTCGCGGCCAAATTGGCCGGCAAGCATCGCGGTCGTCGGCTTCGCCCTGTCCTGCTATCCGGTCGGGGTCGAGCGCGGCTGGATGACGCGAGACACAGCCGCGAAGCTGACGCTTGCCGCACTGCGCTTCTTCTGGAACAGCCGGCAAGGCAATGGCGACAACGTCACCGGGCACAAAGGCTTCTATTACCATTTCCTCGACATGCAGACCGGCCTGCGCGCCTGGCGATGCGAATTGTCGATGGTGGACACTGCGCTTTTGATGGCCGGCGTGCTCGTGGCTGGCGCCTATTTCACGGGCGACAATGGCGAAGAAACCGAAATCCGCGAGCTCGCGGAAGTGCTCTACCGGCGCGTCGACTGGAGATGGGCGCAAGGCAGCAATTCGACCTTGCGACAGGGCTGGAAGCCGAAGAGCGGTTTTCTGCGCTATGGCTGGGAAGGCTACAACGAAGCGACGATCCTTTACGTCCTGGCAATGGCCGCCCCCGACAAGCCAGCCTCGGACGACAGCTATGCCGGCTGGACGGCGACATATCAGTGGGAAAACATCTACGGCTACGACGTGCTCTATGGCGGCCCGCTGTTCATGCACCAATTCTCGCATGCCTGGATTGACTTCGATGGCATCCGGGATGCGTTCATGCGGGACAAGAACTCGGACTATTTCGAAAACAGCCGCCGCGCGACCTACCTTCACCGGGACTATGCGCGGTACAACCCCTCTGGCTATGACGGCTACGGCGAAGCACTTTGGGGACTTTCGGCGGGTGACGGACCCGGCAAATTCCGCGCGCGGATCGAGCGGCGGCCGCGCAGATTTTCCGGCTATGCGGCGCGCGGCGCACCGTTCGGCCCCGATGACGGAACGATCGCTCCGTGGTCGTATCTCGCATCGCTGCCCTTCGCGCCTGAAATCTGCCTGCCGGCGCTGCGCCACCTCAGAGAACGCCACCCTGAGGTGGTCGACAGTTTCAGGATGCCGAGCGGCTTCAACCCGACGCTTGCGAACCGGCGGAAGTACGGGCCGAGCGGCTGGATATCTGATGCGCATTATGGATTGGACCAAGGCATCGTCGTGCTGATGATCGAAAACCATCGCTCGCGCCTGATCTGGGACCTGATGCGGTCGAGCCCGCATATCCGTCGCGGCCTGTGTAAGGCCGGGTTCAGCGGCGGCTGGCTGTCGCAGCCGGCGAACCCTCCTCGCAAGGACCCCTGCTGAATGACAGCTGTCGCTGTCGTGTCGGGCACGGAGACGTTCGCCCTTCCCAGCAACTCGCGCTTGCTGGGAAGGCCGTTCAATTTCGTCTGGCTTGGTTTACTTAGCCGGCGAACGTGTAGGCGGTCTTTACCGTAGTGTAGAATTCCGCTGCGTAGCGGCCTTGCTCGCGCGGGCCATAGCTCGATCCCTTGCGTCCGCCGAAAGGCACGTGGAAGTCGACGCCCGCCGTCGGCAGATTGACCATCACCATGCCGGCCTCCGAGTTGCGCTTGAAATGCGTGGCGTGCTTGAGGCTCGAGGTGCAGATGCCCGACGTCAGCCCGAACGGCGTGTCGTTGGCTACCGCCAGCGCCTCGTCATAGTCCTTGGCGCGGATGACGTTGGCGACCGGCCCAAAAATCTCCTCGCGTGAAATGCGCATGGCGTTGGTGGCTTGCGTGAACAGCGCCGGTTGCAGGTAGAAGCCGCGGGTTTCGCGATCGAGCCGCTCGCCGCCGAAGGCGAGATCGGCGCCTTCCTGGCGGCCGATGGCGATATAGTCTTCGTCCTGCTTCAGCTGGCTCTGGTCGACGACGGGTCCGATCTGGGTTTTCGCATCGAGGGCGTCGCCGACGATCAGCTTAGCGAGGCGATCTTTCATCGCATCGACGAAGCGGTCATGGATGCCGTCCGTCACGACCAGGCGGGACGACGCCGTGCAGCGCTGGCCGGTCGAGAAGTATGCGCCATTGATCGCGCAGTCGACGGCGACGGCAAGATCTGCATCGTCGAGCACGACAAGCGGGTTCTTGCCGCCCATTTCGAGCTGGTACTTGCGCATGTGCTCGACGCTGGCGGCAGCGACGCGCTTGCCGGTGCCGACCGAGCCGGTGAAGGTGATGGCATTGAGGTCAGGGCTGTCGAGCATGGCCTGGCCGACTATCGAACCCTTGCCCATGACGAGATTGAGCACGCCCTTCGGCAGGCCGGCACGGTGCAATATGTCGACAATGGTCCAGGCGCTCTCCGGAACCAGCTCGGCCGGCTTGAAGACGATGGTGTTGCCGTAGGCCAGGGCAGGAGCGATCTTCCACGCCGGGATGGCGATCGGGAAATTCCACGGTGTGATGATGCCGACGACGCCGACCGCTTCGCGTGTGATCTCGACACCGACCCCGGGCCGCACGCTTGGAACCAGCTCGCCCGACAGGCGCAGCGTCTCACCAGCAAAGAAATCGAAGATCTGGGCGGCCCGCACGGTTTCGCCAATACCCTCGACCAGCGTCTTGCCCTCCTCGCGCGCCAACGCCCGGCCGATTTCATCTTTCCGCGCGGTGATCTCGTCCGAAGCCTTCCTCAACACCGCATGGCGTGCCAGCAGGCCCGATCGGGACCACGCCGGAAATGCCGCTTTCGCCGCCGCGATGGCCTGCCGAGCCTGCTCGGCGTCGCCCGACGCATATTCGCCGACCACGTCGGCGAGATTGGAAGGGTTGACGTTGCGGGAGCCGGCATCGCCCACCCACTCGCCATCGATGAGGTTCTTTCGAAACGGGATCATGTCGCTGTCTTCCTTGTCCTTCGATTGCCGTCTATCTGGACCACTGGCCGCCACACCGCAAGGCCGGCGGCAAAGTTCTGCTCCTCGACAGGCATGTGCTAAGCAGGTTTCGGAAAAGTGTTCGATGGTTTTCCGATAAAAACCTGCGACAAACAAAAACCCGACAGGCGAAGCCCCGCAAGCCTGCTTGGGTGTCGAGGTGGTAAACCATGATTCCAGTGCGGTGCGACGCGGATCGCGCCAGGAGGAAGCTGCCATGTCCGACAGCGCGTTGCCGCTGGTGATCAGCGCGCCCGAGCCACGCACGCTCGACCTGATTTTCACGCCCGAGGCACTGGCGAGATTCCGCGCCAGATACCGTATCGTTGAAACGTCGCCAGAAGGCGTCGCGGCCCTGCCACACGATGTGCTTGCCGAGGCGCGCTACATCGTCGGCCAGCCGCCGATCGCGCCGGAGACGCTGGAAAGGATGACGGCGCTGCGCTGTGTCTTCAATGTCGAGAGCAACCTCATCAACAACATGCCATATGAAACGCTGTTTTCGCGCGGCATCCATGTCGTCACCACGGGCATGGTGTTTGCCGAGCCGGTGGCCGAGCTCGGTCTTGCCATGGCGCTCAACCTTGCCCGCGACATCGTCGACGCCGATCTTGCGTTTCGTCAGGGCAATGAGCTGTGGGGTGGCGAGGGCAATCAGGCGGCGCGGCTTCTCTCCGGCGCGGATGTCGGCATCATCGGCTTCGGCGATCTCGGCCGTGCGCTCAACCGGCTGCTGTCGGGCTTTCGCACGCGGACCAAGGTTTTCGATCCGTGGCTGCCGCCCTCGATCCTGATCGAGAACGGCGTCGAGCCGGCTTCCCTCGACACGGTTTTGTCGAGTAGCGATTTCGTCTTCGTCGTCGCTTCGGTGACGAGCGAAAACCAGGGTTTTCTCGGCGCTGAGGCCTTTGCCAGGATGCGCAAAGGAGCCGCGTTCATCTTGCTCAGCCGCGCCGGCGTGGTCGATTTTCCGGCGCTGATGGACGCCGTTCGCAGCGGCCAGATCGTCGCCGCCAGCGACGTGTTTCCGGAAGAGCCGCTGGCGCAGGACCATCCCGTGCGCACCTTGCCCGGCTTCCTGCGCTCCGCCCATCGGGCCGGCGCGCTCGACATCGCCTTCAAGCGCATGGGGGACATGGTGCTGGAGGACATGGACCTGATCGACCGCGGTCTGCCGCCGATGCGTTCGAAGCGGGCCGAACGCGAAACCGTTTCGCGCATGCGCTCGAAGCCGGTCGACAAGAACTAAGACGTCAATGCAGCGCCTGCGCGGGTTCTCAGATGGTGAACGACCAAAACAGGCAGGCCAGAGTCGCAGCCGCGAAGACGACAAAGAACAGGCTTCTCAGCAGGATATTGCGGCGCAGCTCGTTCATGAAGAGATGGCAGCCGACGACGGCGGCGACAAACAGGAAGCGCCAATTCAGCAGTGCCGGCAAGATATTGCTTCGATCGAAAGCCCATCTGGCGGCGAGGCCGCCAATGATAGCCGCGAACAGCACGATGACTGTCCAGAAGATCGCATCCGCTGCGTTCGTCAGGACGACGCCGGCGATCCTGATCGGCAGGATCATCATCAGCAGCGCGCTGAAGAAGTACACGGCCGCGAGCGGGATAAACGTCCCGGCATCGGCGACGTCGTCCAGGCGTTTTGCGCCGATCGCACCATAGGGATAGCCATGCCTGGCCACTGCCAGGCTGAGAGCCATCAGCAGAGCCGTCAAAATGGCGACCAATGCGAATGAAGTGAGGGCTTTGCTCATAAGGGTCCTGTTCGGAACGAATCGAATAAGGACGTTGGTAGCCCATGGTTTGTAAATTGCTGGTAAGCATCGAGACCCGGCGTGACAGAGTTTCTCGACCTATTCACTCCGCCGCCTGAAGGCGTCGCGCCTCGATGAGGGTCCTGATCTCGGCGCGGCAGGAGCCGCAATTGGTGCCGGCATGCAAAGCCGCGCCGATCGCTTCGACGCTGGTGCAGCCGCCGCGCACCGCTTCGGCGATCTGATTGGCGCCAACCCCGAAACAGGAGCATACGACGGCACCACGGTCGACGCGATTGCCGCCGGGCCGCCCAGCCACGATCGCAAGCCGCCCGCGCCGATCGGCGTGATCCGCACTCAACTGCTCCACCGCCCAGCTGCGCGATACCGCGACCGGCTTTGGCGCAAGATAGAGCGCGCCAGCCAGCCGGCTGCCGGCGAAGCGGGCGAAGCGATAGTGTCCGCCGGCGGCATCATGATAGGCGAGCGTCTCACCTTGCACGTCCGCACCAAGAAGCGAGGCGGCAAAAGCTGTCCAGTCCCGGCCAGCTTCCAGCGCAAACTCAATGCGCCAGCCGGCGGCGCAGCGGGCGAGGCTCCAATAATCGGCGTCAATCGAGGCCGGCCGTTCGGCAAGCACCGCGAAGCCGAAGGCGGCGGCAGCGAAGCGTTCGACGCGGGCGGCAACGTTCTTCGAGGCCGGCTGGCCTGAAATCGCATCGGTGATGGGCGCCACCAGCGTATCGACGCGGGCGCGCGCGGAGAACTGGTCCGTCCAGTGCATCGGCGCGAAGACCGAGCCCGGGCGCTGCCGCGCTGTCACCAGCGCGCGAAGCAGGACCTCGCCACGCGTGGTCGATACGCGCACGATGTCGGCGTCGCCGATACCGAAGTGCTGCGCATCCGCCGGGTGGATTTCGGCGAAGGGCTCGGCCAGGTGCTGCGATAGCCGCGGGCTCTTGCCGGTCCGCGTCATGGTGTGCCAGTGGTCGCGAACCCGCCCGGTGTTGAGGATCAGCGGATAGACCGGGCTGGTGCGGGTTTCAACGGTTGGGCGAATGGCGATGAACTTCGCCTTGCGGTCGGGTGTGTAATAGCCGCCGTTGGCGAAGAAGCGAATATCCTCCCCCTTGAGGGGAGGGTCGGCGAGCGAGCTTTGCGCAGCAAGGCGAAGGAGACGGGGTGTGGTCGGAGAGGCGTCACCGACCCCACCCCGGCTCGCTTGTCTCGCTTCGCTCGACGCGCTCCCCGACCCTCCCCCCAAGCGGGAGGGTGAGGCCGGCGCTGGCCACTGGAAAGGCACCAGCGCGTCGTAGTCTTCTCCATCGACCCCGGCATATGCACCGATGTCGAAATCGCGCGCGCCGTCGTTATCGAACGCCGACAGGGCGGCGTGTTCGGCGAAGATATCGGCCGGCGACGGATGCGAAAACGCCTCGCCAAAACCCATCCGGTTGGCCACTTCGGCGATGATCCACCAGTCGGCTCTTGCCTCACCGGGCGTGGCCAAAAAGGCGCGCTGGCGCGAGATGCGGCGTTCCGAATTGGTGACGGTGCCGTCCTTTTCGCCCCATGCAGTGGCGGGCAGCCGGACATAGGCGTGGCGAACCGTGTCGGTCTTGGCCAGCACGTCCGATACCACTACAAACGGGCAGCCCTTGATCGCCGCCTCGACGACATCGGCATCCGGCATCGAATCGACCGGATTGGTCGCCATGATCCACAGCGCCTTGATGCGTCCGTCGGCCACCGCCTGGAACATTTCGACCGCCTTCAGGCCGGGTTTTTCGGCGACGGCCGGTGCGCTCCAGAAGCGCTGCACGCGTTCGCGATGTTCGGGGTTTTCGATCTCCATATGCGCGGCCAGCATGTTGGCCAGGCCACCAACCTCGCGGCCGCCCATGGCGTTGGGCTGGCCGGTCACCGAAAACGGCCCGGCGCCGGGCTTGCCGATGCGGCCGGTGGCGAGATGACAGTTGATGATGGCGTTGACCTTGTCGGTGCCCGAGGACGACTGGTTCACGCCTTGGCTGTAGACGGTCACCGTCTTCGCCGTCGCGGCGAACAGGCTATAGAAGCTGACAAGCTCGTCCTCGCCGAGGCCCGTGGCTGCGGCAACGCCGGCAAGGTCGAGCGCGGAGACGGCAAAAAGGGCTTGCTCGAAGCCGGTCGTGTGCGCCGTGACATAGGTGCGGTCCAGCGCGTTATGCTGGCCGAGATAGGCGAGCAGCCCTGTGAACAGCGCAACGTCGCCATCCGGCGCGATCGCCAGATGCATGTCGGCAATATCGGCGGTCATCGTGCGGCGCGGGTCGATCAGCACCACCTTCATGTCGGGCCGCTTTTCCCGGGCAGCGGCAATGCGCTGGTAGAGCACCGGATGGCACCAGGCGAGATTGGAGCCGACCAGCACGATCAGGTCGGCAAGCTCCAGATCCTCGTAACTGCCCGGCACCGTGTCAGAGCCGAAGGCACGGCGGTGGCCGGCGACCGACGAGGCCATGCATAGGCGCGAATTGGTGTCGATATTGGCCGAGCCGATGAAGCCTTTCATCAGCTTGTTGGCGAGATAATAATCCTCGGTCAGCAACTGGCCGGAGACGTAGAAGGCGACCGCGTCGGGTCCGTGCTCGGCAATGGTTTGCGAGAAGGTCGAGGCGACGAGGTCGAGCGCTTCGTTCCAGTCGGTGCGGCGGCCGTGGATCTCCGGATAGAGCAGCCGTCCGTCGAGGTCGATCGTCTCGGCCAGCGCCGAGCCCTTGGAGCAGAGCCGGCCGAAATTCGCCGGATGGTCGGGGTCGCCGCGGACGGTTACCTCACCATCCGCGGCGACCTTCGCCAGCACGCCGCAACCCACCCCGCAATAGGGGCAGGTGGTCCTCACCTCGCGCGCTTCGTCGATCTTCATGCTCAGGCCGCGCGGCTGGCCAGCGCTTCCAGCGCAATGAACAGACGCTCGCCCTCGATCCGCACCGGAATGGTGCGCACCGCACCTTCGTCGGCGCCGAGCGCCCTGCCGGTCTCCAGCGAAATCACCCAATTGTGTAGGGGACAGGTCACCGCCGCGCCATGGACGATGCCTTGCGAGAGCGGCCCGCCCTTGTGCGGGCAATGGTCTTCGATGGCGAACACCTGATCGTCTGCCGTGCGGAAGACGGCGATCTTGCCTTGAGGCGTGGCGACGCAGCGCGCGCCGCGGCGCGGAATGTCTGATATCGAGCCGATTGACACCCAGTTCATCATGATCACTCCGCCGCTTGCGCGAAGCCGACCGAAGCCATCGGCCGGAATTCGTGCTTGTCCTTGCCGGAAACGCGCTCCGACCACGGGTCGACCTGCGCGAATTTCTGCGAAAAGACGAAGCGGTCGAAATAGGCCTTGCGCTTCTCGCCATCGTCCATGATCTGGCGCTTGATCTCGGCGATGCCGATGCGCTTGGCCCATTTGTAGATGCGCTCGAGATAGCGGCCCTGCTCGCGATACATCTGCATCAGCGCCACGATATGCTCCAGCGCCTCGTCCTCGGTCTTGACCAGGCCGAGCACCTCGGTTCCCTTGATGTCGAGGCCGGCGGCACCGGCGAAATGGATCTCGTAGCCTGAATCGACGCAGATCACGCCGACATCCTTGCAGGTCGCCTCGGCGCAGTTCCTCGGACAGCCCGACACCGCCATCTTGACCTTGGCCGGGGTCCACGATCCCCACATGAATTTCTCGATGCGGACGCCGAACCCCGTCGAATCCTGCGTGCCGAAGCGGCACCAGTCCGAACCGACGCAGGTCTTCACCGTGCGCAGTCCCTTGGCATAGGCGTGGCCGGAGACGAAGCCGGCCTGACCGAGATCGGCCCACACGGCCGGCAGATCCTCCTTGCGGATGCCGAGCATGTCGATGCGCTGGCCACCGGTGACCTTGACCATTGGAATTTCGAATTTGTCGACGACATCGGCAATGGCGCGCAGTTCGGCGGCATTGGTGACGCCGCCCCACATGCGCGGCACCACCGAATAGGTGCCGTCTTTCTGGATGTTGGCGTGGACGCGCTCGTTGATGAAGCGCGACTGGTAGTCGTCGGCATACTCGTCCGGCCAGTCGCAGACGAGATAGTAATTGAGCGCCGGCCGGCATTTGGCGCAGCCGCAGGAGGTGGTCCATTCCAGTTCCTGCATGACGGCCGGAATGGTCTTCAGGCCCTTGGCCTTGATCAGCCGGCGGACCTCATCATGGCCGAGCGTAGTGCAGCCGCACATCGGTTGCACCGTCGCCGGATTGTATTTGTCGCCGATGGTCAGCACCATCAGCTTTTCGACCAGCCCGGTGCAGGAGCCGCAGGAGGCGGACGCCTTGGTGTGAGCGCGTACGTCGTCGAGCGAGATCAGGCTTTTGGCCGTGATCGCGCCAGTGATCTTTCCCTTGCAAACGCCGTTGCAGCCGCAGATTTCCGCATCATCCGGCAAGGCTGCAACGGCCGCCATAGGGTCCAGGGAGGCGCCTCCCTGGTATGACTGGCCGAAGATAAGCGTGTCGCGCATTTCCGATATGTCGGTCTGCTTCTTCTTGAGGTCGTTGAACCAGGCGCCGTCCGCCGTCTCGCCGTAAAGCACGGTGCCGATGATGCGGTCATCCCTGAGCACCAGCCGTTTGTAGACGCCGGCGGCGGCATCGCGCAGCACGATCTCCTGGCGGTCCTCGCCCTCGGCAAAGTCGCCGAGCGAGAACAGCTCGATGCCGGTGACCTTGAGCTTGGTCGGCGTGTCCGAATGGACGAAGGCGGCGGCCTCGTCGCCGGCCAACTGGCTGGCGGCGACACGCGCCATCTCATAGAGTGGTGCGACCAGGCCGTAGACCATGCCGTTGACCTCGGCGCACTCGCCCAGCGCGAAGATGTCGGGGTCGTTGCTGCGCATGCCGGCGTCGACGACGATGCCGCGATTGACGGCAATGCCGGCGTCTTTCGCCAGCGTCGCATTCGGCCTGATGCCCACCGCCATGACGACCAGCGTCGCCGGGATGATGGTTCCGTCGGCGAGTTCCACCTGCTCGACCTTACCCTTGCCTGTGATCGCCTGGGTGTTGGCCTTGGTGATGACCTTGATGCCGCGTTGCTCGACAGCTCGCTGCAGCAGATAGCCGGCGGCCGGATCGAGCTGACGCTCCATCAGCGTCGGCATGACGTGCAGCACAGTTACGTCCATGCCTTGCGAGTTCAAGCCCGCTGCTGCCTCCAGCCCGAGCAAACCCCCGCCGATGACCACGGCCTTGGCCCGCGACTGGGCGGCAAGCAGCATGGCCTGGACGTCGTCGAGATCGCGGTAGGTGAGCACGCCCGGCAGATCGTGGCCGGGCACCGGAATGATGAACGGCACCGAACCGGTGGCGATGACGAGCTTGTCGTAGGGCTCGGTGACGCCGTGGTCGGAGGTGACGGTCTTCGCCTTTCGGTCGATGGCGACGATCTTGTGGCCCTTGTAGAGGGTGATCCCGTGCTTGATGTACCAACCATCGCCATGGATGATGATCTCCTCATAATCCTTTTCGCCGGACAGAACCGGCGACAGCATGATGCGGTCGTAGTTCACGCGCGGCTCGGCGTTGAAGATGGTGACCTGGTAGAGGTCCGGCGCCTTTTCAAGCAGGTGCTCCAGCATGCGCCCGGGGGCCATGCCGTTGCCGATGATGACGAGTTTTTCGGTCATGTCCTGATCCACTCCGGTCTCACTCAGCCGCGTAGGAAAGGCCTGAAGCTTCGGCGGCGGCCGCGCGCTCCATCCGCCGGATGCTGAAGTGCATCCAGGCAAAGCAGGTGGCGACGATGACGAAGAGCAGCATGAAGCAGCTCGACCAGACGCCGGTGAGGTCGTTGAGTGCGCCGAAGGCGATTGGCAGGATAAAGCCGCCGAGCCCGCCAATCATGCCGACAACGCCGCCGACCGCGCCGACACTCTGCGGGTAGTAAGCCGGGATGTGCTTGTAGACGGCGGCCTTGCCAAGGCTCATGAAGAAGCCGAGCACGCAGGCAACGGCTATGAAGGCGAGCGGGCCGATCTCGAAATGGAAGGCGATCGGCCCGCTGATGCCGCGCACGACATAGTCTGCCGAGGGGAGAGACAGAACGAGAGTCGCGACGGCACTGACCGCGAAGGTCCAGTAGAGCACGGTGCGGGCGCCGATCCGGTCGGAAAGCACGCCGCCATAGGCCCGGAAGATACTTGCAGGGATCGAATAGGCCGCGCCGATCATGCCGGCGGTCGCGATGCCGAAGCCGTAGACGCCGATCAGGTAGCGCGGCAACCACAGCGACAGCGCCACGAATGCACCGAAGGCGAAGAAATAATAGAAGGCGAAGCGCCAGACTTGCAGGTTCTTGAGCGGCGCGAATTCCTGCAAGAAGCTTCTCGCGGGCGCTGCCTTGCTGGCGCGGCGCTCGCGGATGACCGGATCGTCGCCGGTCGTGAACCAGAAGACGGCGGCCATGACGACGAGTGCTGCCGCCCAGATCAGCGCGACCGACTGCCAGCCCCAGGAGAGAAGCACGAACGGTGCCAGGAACTTGGTGACCGCGGCGCCGACATTGCCGACACCGAAAATGCCAAGCGCCGTGCCCTGCTTGCCGGCCGGGAAGAAGCGCGAGACATAGGCGACACCGACGGCGAAGGAACCACCGGCGAGCCCAACGCCTAACGCGGCGACCAGCATCTGTCCGTATGTGTGCGCAAAAGCGAGCAGGAAGGTCGCGACCGCCGCCGCAAGCATGGTCGCGGTGTATACCAGCCGTCCGCCAAAACGGTCGGTCCAGACACCGAGCACCATGCGCACGAGCGAACCGGTGAGGATCGGCGTGCCGACCAGCAGGCCGAACTCCGTCTCGTTCAGCCCAAGGTCCTGCTTTATGCGCACGCCGATGATTGAAAATATCGTCCACACCGCGAAGCAGACGGTGAAGGCGATGGTGGACATCACAAGCGCCTGCCGGGGAGCATTGTCCTGGCTGGGCGCGGCTGGGAGATTTGCGGTCAACGTCTGGCTCCGGTTTGCGGCGTGGGAGGCACCGCGGATGTTTGTGGGTGAATGATCAGCGGTGCGGCATCTGTGCGTGCAACGAGACCGGGCTCGCCACGGTCAGGTCCTTGCTTTCCGTCTTGGCGACGGGAAACAGCAGGAGCGCGGCGGTGAACAGCGCCGCCGTCAGCGCGCTGCTGGCCAGAAAATCGCGGCGCGTGAAGTCCGCGGGGGACGCGCCAGTTCCGATCCGTTTCGTCATCGTCGTCTCCGGTTGGGCGCCGCTTGGGACCAGCGCCGTCGATCGCGTAAAAACAAAAAAGCCGCCGGTCAGGTCTTTGCGCGTCCGTCCATCCGGGATCGCGTATTGACCTGAGCGGCAGCTTTGCCTGTGGCGCCCGCCACTGGACGCCGTGTCACTTGGCCCTTGCGGACCTACAATCTGAAAAGCAGGAAGCGTGCCAATTCGACAGCGCTGCAGATTATCGAATGAAATCAATGTGAACCGCAGCCGCGCGATTTTTGACCAAGCCCGGCGGCGGATCAAAGATTAGTCAGAATGCCTTGCACAGCAGCATAATATTTGTGCAATGCGGTAGATTGCCCATTGCCGATGCAGATTGCCAATTGTAGATGATGACGCGTTTTTCGGTCATGGCCCTTACTCCGCGGCTTCGACGAGGCGGTGGCGTTCGTAGAGGAACTTCAGCACCGCCTCGCGGCAGCGCAGGAAGGTCCGGTCGGAGGAAAGCTCGATGCGCCGGCGCGGCCGGACCAGCGGCACGGGAAGCACCTCGCCGATGGTCGCCGCCGGACCGTTGGTCATCATGACGATGCGATCGGACAACAGCACCGCTTCGTCGACGTCGTGGGTGATCGTGATCGTCGTCGAGCCAAGCCTCGAGTGGATATCCATCACCGCGTCCTGCAGATGGGCGCGCGTCAGCGCGTCAAGCGCACCGAACGGTTCGTCGAGCAGCAGGATCTTCGGTTCCATGGCCAGCGCGCGGGCGATGCCGACGCGCTGCTTCATGCCGCCCGATATCTCAGCGGGCCGCTTGTCCCTGGCATGCGCCATCTGCACGAGGTCGAGATTGCGCATGATCCAGTCATGCCGCTCGGCCCGGCTCCTGGTGCGGCCGAAGACCTTGGACACCGCCAGGTTGATGTTTTCGTAGACGGTGAGCCATGGCAGCAGGCTGTGGTTTTGGAACACCACGGCGCGTTCAGGACCAGGGCTGTCGACCTCCTTGTCTTCGAGCAGGACGGCGCCGGCGGTCACTTTCGTCAGTCCGGCGATCAGGTTGAGCAAGGTCGACTTGCCGCAGCCGGAATGGCCGATGATCGAGACGAATTCGCCCTTGTCGATCGTCAGCCGGATGTCCTTCAGCACCTCGCTGACCTGGCCGCCGCGGGCGAAGGACTTGTCGATATGGTCGAGTTTCAGATAGGCCGTCATTGCCCTCTCCTCACTTTGCCGTTGTGCTGCGGGTGACGAAGGCGCCGACCGCCGCGACCAGGCGATCGAGGCAAAAGCCGGTGACGCCGATATAGGCGAGCGCAACGATGATGTCGGGCAGCCGCGACGAGTTCCAGGCGTCCCAGATGAAGAAGCCGATGCCGACGCCGCCGGTCAGCATTTCGGCGGCGACGATGGCGAGCCAGGACAGGCCGATGCCGATCCGCAGGCCGGTGAAGATGTAAGGTGCTGCGGCCGGCACCATTATCTTCACGAAGAACTCGAGCTGGTTGAGCCTGAGGATGCGGGAGACGTTGCGATAATCTTCTGGAATGTTGCGGACGCCGACGGCAGTGTTGATGATCACCGGCCAGATCGAAGTGATGAAGATGACGAAGATCGCCGACGGGCTGGAATCGCGGAAAGCGGCCAGCGACAGCGGCAGCCAGGCGAGCGGCGGCACCGTGCGCAGAATCTGGAACACAGGGTCGAGGCCGCGCATCGCCCAGATCGACTGGCCGACCAGAGCGCCGAGCGCGACGCCGACGATGGCAGCCAGGCCGAAGCCGATGGCGACGCGCTGCAGGGAGATCAGCACCCGCCAGGCCAATCCGATATCCTGCGGACCATAGTCGAAGAACGGATGGGCGATCAGGTCGTAGGCCTCGTTCCACACCTGGCTAGGTGCCGGCAAGCTGGCGTTGGGCGACGAGCAGGCGATCTGCCAGATGACGAGCATGACGATGATGACGATTGCCGGCGGTACCAGCGTGCTCGCCAGTTTGCCGGCGATCGCGCCGGGATCGAAGCGGCGCCTCACCCTGGCGGTGAAAGCTATGACCTCTGCGGGCTTGGCAGGCGTGGGGAACGCCTTGACCTTGGTGTCCTCGATGGCTTGGATAGACATTTTCGCAAAAAGCTCCTTGAGCATTGGCGTGACAGGCGGCGCCACAAGCGCCGCTTGCCGGCGACGTCAGGCCGATGCCTTGATCTTCAGGCTGTCGAGATAGGCGGACGGATTGGCCGGATCGAAGATCTTGCCGTCGAAGAAGGTCTCGACGCCGCGCGATGACGACGCCGGGATGTCGGCCGCAGCGACGCCGAGATCCTTCGCCGCCTCGCGCCACAGATCCTCGCGGTTGACCTGATCGACGAGCGCCTTGATGTCGGTGCTCGACGCGAATTTGCCCCAGCGGATGTTTTCGGCGAGGAACCAGCTGTCGTGGCTCTTGAACGGATAGGACACACCGCCCTTCCAGAACTTCATGTAGAGGTCGGTGCCGGTGGCGACGCGATCATTGCCGTAATTGATGTCGCCCTTGAGGCGGCCGATGATGTCGGCGGTCGGCACGTTCATCCATTGCCGCTTACCGATGATGGCCGCCATCTCGTCCTTGTTTTCCATGGCTTCGCACCATTGCTGGGCTTCCATGACGGCCATCAGGATCGCCTTGGTGGCGTTCGGGTTCTTGTCGATGAAGGCGGCGCGCAGGCCGAGCGCCTTTTCCGGATGGCCTTTCCACAACTCGCCCGTCGTGGCGGCGGTGAAGCCGACGCCCTGATGGACGAGTTGCTCGTTCCATGGCTCGCCGACGCAGAACACGTCCATGTTGCCGACCTTCATGTTGGCGACCATCTGCGGCGGCGGCACGACGATGGTCGAGACATCCTTGTCGGGATCGATGCCGCCGGCAGCCAGCCAGTAGCGCAACCAGAGATCATGGGTGCCGCCCGGGAAGGTCATGGCGGCTTTCACCTCCTTGCCTTCGGCCTTCTTGGCCGCAAAGGCGTCCTTCAGCTTGGAGGCATCGAGGCCGACGCCAGTGCCGGCATATTCCTGCGCGACGGAAATCGCTTGGCAGTCGTAGTTGAGCCGCGCCACGATCGCCATCGGCATCGGCTGATTGTTCTGCGTCACCTTGCCGGTGTGCATCAGGTAAGGCATCGGCGTCAGGATGTGGGCGCCGTCGATGCCGTTGGCTTCGCCGCCGAGCATCAGATTGTCGCGTGTCGCGCCCCAGGAGGCCTGCTTGAGCACTTCGACATCGGGCATGCCGAATTTTTCGAACAGGCCCTTCTCCTTGGCGATCATCAGCGGCGCTGCATCGGTCAGCGCGATGAAGCCGAGCTTGGCGCCAGTGACTTCCGGCGCCGCCGTTGCCGCATAGGCGCCGGACGGCAACAGCGCGCGTGCCGCCGCCAGGGTTGCCGCGGTGGCCGCACTTGCCATCAGAAAATTGCGGCGGGTCATGCCCTCGAGAGGGGCTTCAGTCTTGATGCGTTTCGTCATCGTCGTCTCCCGTTGGGCACTGCTTGGGATCAGCGCCGTCGATTGCCGGTGCTCGGTCAAAACAAAAAAGCCGCCGGCCAGGCCGAGCGCGTCCGTCGATCCGGGATCGCGTGTTGACCTGAGCGGCAGCTTTGCCTGTGGCGCCCGCCATTGGACGCCTGTTCAGTGACCCCGAGAAGAGTCTGCCTATTGCAAAGCAGGAACCGTGCCAGTTTCGGAATGGATGACTAATATCAATGAGATCAACGGCATGCCACAATCATCGGCGCGCTGGCCCGCTGGGCGAGCAAGCCAAAGATTGTTCATTAGCGCACGTGCACGCATAATTTTTGTGCAACGCACAAGAACGGCGCGAAAATGATCAGGCTTCGGCGCGCGCCAATTTCTGCCCGGCAATGTAGGCGTCGACCTCGTCGGGATCGAATATCTGGCCATCGAAGAAACCATCGGGGCCGAGCACCAGACTGGCGCCGGCGGAGCCGACAGGTGTGGCAGACGCCAGCGCGCCCTCCACCTTAGAATTGGCGCCGGGAAGTGCGACGCCGAGCGGCTTCAGCGCCGACCGGTAAAGATCGGGGCGGTAGCAGTCACGGGCGATGGCCAGATTCTCCGGCGTGTGCGCCACATGTCCCCAGCGCACCATCTGCGTGTAGAACCACAGCGCATGGCTCTTCCAGGGAAAGTTGGCGGCCTTGTCAAAGGGCAGGAAGAAATCCTCGACCGTTCGTTCCGCGCCGCCACCTAGCGCAAGATGTCCGGTCAGGATCGGCATCTGCAGCGGCGGCGAAAGGCCGAGAAAGGAAGGCTGCGCCATCAGGGCGGCCAGTTCGCCGCGGTTTGCCGGATCCTGGCACCAGCGCGCGGCGTGATGGAGCGCGCGCAGCAGCGCCGAAAGCGCTTCCGGGTGCTTTTCGGCCCAGGCCTTGCGCACGCCGACGACTTTCTCGGGGCTGGTCTTCCAGATTGTGGCCTTGACCGTGGCGATATGGCCAGTGCCGGCGACGACCGAGGCGCTGTTCCACGGTTCGCCGGCGCAGTAGCCGTCGATCCTGCCGGCGGCGAGTGCGTCGGCCATGAACGGCGGCGGCACGATGACGATTTCTATTTCGCGCGACGGACCGATGCCGCAGGCGGCGAGCCAGTAGCGCAGTTCGTAATTGTGTCCGGAGTGCGGATGCACGACCGCAAAGCGCAGCGGGTCGCGACCGGCATTTGCCCGTTCACGGATCAGCGCTCCCAAGGCCTTGCCGGCCCGCGCCGGATTGAGATCGGGCAAGGCGCCGTGCGCGGCCATGCCTGCCCAGAGCGTGTTCGAAACCGTTACGCAGTTGCCGCCCAGCCCCAGCGAGAACGGTACGATCGTGTCGGAGGCGAGTGGGGTGAGCCCGAGATTGCAGGCGATCGGCATCGGCCCCAGCATATGCGCCAGGTCGAAATGCCCGATCGCGATGCGGTCGCGGATGTTGGCCCAGGACGTTTCGCGGCTGAGGGTCAGGTCGACGCCTTCGCGCGCGGCAAAGCCGATCTCCTTCGCTGCGACAAGAACGGCGCTGTCGAAGAGCGGCATGAAACCGGCATTGATCTGATGTTCGGCCGCCATGCTCAACTCTCTCCGGGATCCAGAAGGCCTGCCGCCGTCACCAGGCTCTGCGCGATTTCGCTGATCTTGCGGTTCTGGTTCATGGCGGTCTTGCGCAAAAGCGTATAGGCGGCGTCCTCCGACAGGCCGCGCGACCTCATCAGGATGCCCTTGGCACGGTCGATGACCTTGCGGTCCTCCAATTCACTGCGGGCTTCTTCCAGTTCGCGCGCCATCCGCGAGAACGCGTTGAAGCGGCTGATCGCCATGTCGAGGATCGGCTTGACGCGCTCCTGGCGCAGCCCGTCGACGACGTAGGCGGAGACCCCCGCTTCCACCGCAGCTTCGATCGAAGCCTGATCCGACCGGTCGACGAACATGGCGATCGGCCGTTTCACCACGCGCGAAAGCTGGAACATATTTTCAAGCATGTCGCGGTTGGGATTTTCGAGGTCGATGACGATTACGTCCGGTTCGATCTCGGCAATGCGCCGCGCTATTCCAGCAACATCGTGAACGACCGTGACCTGCTCATGCCCGGCCTCCCGCAATCCCGCCTCGATGATGGAGGCGCGGATGTGGTTTTCGTCGATCACCAGCACAGTGAGGGATTTCCGGATCATGCCGCATTTTGCGCACGCCGCGTGATTGTGCAATGCGGCAAGATGAGAATTGACGCAGTCATCTCTTCGGGACGGTCACATGCTCGCGGAGCCGATCCGCCATTCATGGAGCTTCCTTTGCTTTCGTATCCACCGCGCTATCTTCAAATTACGAACCTTGTTTCGCTGGACAGAAGATTTGGAGATTTCCATGGATCGGCGATCATTTTTGACAGGAATGTTTGGCATTGCCGGGGCAGCAGCCCTTGCAAGCACAGTTCGGCCTCTCAATGCAGTAGCCGGTATACCAGACGCCAGAAGCGGCATACTCGATGAACTCGATGCGCTGGATACGGAAGCCTTCGAGGATGAAGATACGCAAGCGGAGCCGGTCCGCCATCGGCGCTGGCACCGCAGGCGGCGGCGTCGGCGGCGCGCTTGGAGAAGGATCTGCCGTCGTTACTGGCGACGTGGCCGTCTGCGCAGACGGTGCTTTCGCAGGCGTGTCTGGGTCTGGGCCTGGTATTATTAGCAGTTAGTGTGCTGAAAACCCCGGTGGTTGCCGGGGTTTCGCTTCAGGCGACCGCTAGGCATGCTGCGGCGGGCGTCACCACAAGGTGGCGACTAGCCGAAAGAATACTGCGAAATTACTTTCAGGGGGACCTAACCGGCTTGTAAGGCCTGCCGGTGACAGGCAGGCCAATATCAGACTGATTTTCCCGAGGGAAAACTGGTGGAGCCAATCGGAATCGAACCGACGACCTCTTGAATGCCATTCAAGCGCTCTCCCAACTGAGCTATGGCCCCACTCCGGCAGTTAACCGGCGCCGTTACCGGCGAAGAGATCCGGCGCGGGTTGAGACCGCGCCGTTAGTGCAGCGGCTTCTAACCCCGCCTTCTGTCAATATCAAGCCTTCAAGAGCCGCTTTTTCTCAAGACGCCGCGAAAGTCGGCAGGCGCTTGCGCCACAGGCCGGATCAGACTTCGTCGTCGTCGTCGCCGACGCCGATCATGTCGGCGACATCGTCGTCTTCTTCTTCTTCGTCGGCGAGGAAAGTATCGTCGTCGTCATCGCCGAGGTCCACATCGTCATCGTCATCGCCGAGATCGGGAAGATCGTCGGGTTTCGCATCCTCGTCCGCCTCTTCGAGCGAGACGACTTCGACGCCCTCTTCCTCCTCGGCGTCCACTTCCTTCTCGGCAACTTCCTCTTCCTCCTCGAGGGCGGTGATCTTGCCTTCCTCGAAATAGGAACGTGGATAGCTCTTGCCGGTATAGGGCGAGACGATCGGATCTTTGTTCAGGTCGTAGAATTTTTGACCCGTTTCGGGGTCGATGCGTTTGGTGCCAAGTTCGGGTTTTGCCACAGCAAGCCTCGTCGATGAAAGTTTGGTCCCCATAACCACAGTTTGCGGCGCTGTCAAAGCCTAAAGCCAGCCTCATAAATCGCCGCGTTGAGCGACCTCTTGCAAGGGGATGACCATTTCCGTCCGCCGTGATACGAGACCGCCCAAACCAAAAGAAAAAGGCCGGCCACCGGCGTTTTCAGCCAGGGAAAAGCCATGTCGCATACTGCCGCCCCGAAACCGGCCACCGCCCGCAAATCGTCAGCGCTTTCAGGCGCGGCGCGGGTGCCTGGCGACAAGTCGATCTCGCATCGCTCGTTCATGTTCGGCGGCCTCGCCTCCGGCGAGACCCGCATCACCGGCCTGCTGGAAGGCGAGGATGTGATGCGCACGGGCGCCGCGATGAAGGCAATGGGCGCGCATATAGAGAAGCGCGGCGCCGAGTGGGTGATCCGCGGCGCCGGCAACGGCGCGTTGCTGCAGCCGGAAGGCCCGCTCGATTTCGGCAATGCCGGCACCGGTTCGCGCCTCACCATGGGCCTGGTCGGCACCTACGACATGGAGACGACCTTCATCGGCGACGCTTCGCTGTCCGGCCGGCCGATGGGCCGCGTGCTCGAGCCGCTGCGCCAGATGGGCGTGCAGGTGCTGAAGGCGACGCCCGGCGACCGCATGCCGATCACGCTGCACGGGCCCAAGCACGCAGCACCCATCACCTACCGCGTGCCGATGGCCTCGGCGCAGGTGAAGTCGGCGGTGCTGCTCGCCGGGCTGAACACGCCCGGCGTCACCACCGTCATCGAGCCGGTGATGACGCGCGACCACACCGAAAAGATGCTGAAGGGATTCGGCGCCAATCTGTCGGTCGAGACCGACGAGCGCGGCGTGCGTCACATCTTCATCGAGGGGCAGGGCAAGCTCACCGGCCAGACGATCGCTGTGCCGGGCGACCCGTCCTCGGCCGGCTTCCCGCTGGTGGCGGCGCTGATCGTGCCGGGCTCGGACATTACAATCGAAAACGTGCTGATGAACCCGACCCGCACCGGGCTTTTGTTGACGCTACAGGAAATGGGCGCCCGGATCGACATTCTCGACCCGCGCAATGAGGGCGGCGAGGATGTCGCCGATCTGCGCGTACGCTATTCCGAGTTGAAGGGCGTCACCGTACCGCCCGAACGGGCGCCGACGATGATCGACGAATATCCGGTGCTTGCTGTCGCCGCCAGTTTTGCCGAGGGCGAGACGCTGATGCAGGGACTGGAAGAGTTGCGGGTGAAGGAATCCGACCGGCTGTCGGCGGTCGCGAATGGACTGAAGGTCAATGGCGTCGACTGCACCGAAGGCGAGGCCTCGCTGGCGGTGCGTGGGAAACCGGGCGGCAAGGGGCTCGGTCAACACCCCAATGGACAGAGCACCATCGTCCAAACTCATCTCGACCACCGCATTGCCATGAGCTTTCTGGTGATGGGACTGGCAACGGAAAAGCCCGTCACCATCGACGACCAGGCGATGATCGCGACCAGCTTTCCGGAGTTCATGGGGTTGATGAGGGGATTAGGGGCGGAGATTGATTGATGCTGCGAGACTGGCCAGTGTTAGCAGGCTGTCTTGCGGCCGCGTCGGTTCCTTATCTGATCGAACGCGTCGTTTTCAAAAAGCGTGTCGGCATTTTTGCTGTTCTTTTTTGGCTTTTGGCCCTGCAATTTTTGACCATGTACCTATTCGCCTATGCAGGCGAGTTTCTAGAAAATAACGACTGGGTCTTTCTTGCAGGACTTTTCAAAGCGTTTGGAGCAACGGCCTTTATGACAATCGGGGTAATACCTCTCATTGCGTTGCCATTATCGGTTTTGATCGCCTTGGTGGTACTGGCGTTCCGTCTGTTTAGGCAAGCCAGATGAGTCCAACCTTCACCATCGCCATCGACGGACCCGCCGGCGCCGGCAAGGGGACCCTCGCCCGGCGGCTGGCCGACCACTATCGGCTGAACCTGCTCGACACCGGCCTCACCTATCGCGCGGTGGCCCATGCGCTGCTTCGGCTCGGCCTGCCGCTCGACAATGTCTCGGCCGCCGAGACCGCTGCCCGGCAGGTCGACCTAGCCAAGCTCGACCGGTCGGTGCTGTCGGCGCATGCGGTCGGCGAGGCGGCTTCGAAAGTTGCTGTGTTCCCGTCGGTGCGGCGCATATTGGTCGAAAAGCAGCGCGAATTCGCCAAGGCGCCGCCGGGCGCCGTGCTCGACGGCCGCGACATAGGCACCGTCGTCTGCCCCGACGCCGACATAAAACTCTATGTGACGGCGAGCGCAGAGGTGCGGGCACAACGCAGGCTGGCCGAGATCGAGAGCATCGGCGGCACCGCCAATTTCAACGAAATCCTGGCCGATATCCTGCGCCGCGACGAGCGCGACATGGGCCGCGCCGACTCGCCGCTGAAGCCTGCCGCCGACGCGCACTTGCTCGACACGTCGGAAATGGCTATAGAAGCCGCGTTCCTGGCGGCCAAGGCGATCATCGACGACGTTCTGGCCAAGAGAAACAAAGCCTGAGCCGGGTTTTCCTCCGTTGCCGATTGCCGGCGGCGAAAAAATACCCATATCGGGCACGAACCAGCCTGCCAGCATTTTTCATGCGCCGGAATTGCCGCTTAGGCGGCCAAGGGCTTTTTTGAAGCCCGGAACGCCGGCAGGCCAACGCAACGCTAACCCACGGCGCCCGCCCCGCTTGAGATGCGGGGCATTCCAGGAGAAACTATGTCAGTTGCAAATCCCACTCGCGATGATTTCGCGAGCCTGCTCGAAGAATCTTTTTCCGCCGGTCATTCCGGCGAAGGCCAAGTCGTCAAGGGCACGATCACCGCGATCGAAAAGGACATGGCTATCATCGACGTCGGCCTCAAGGTCGAAGGCCGCGTGCCGCTGAAGGAATTCGGCGTCAAGGGCAAGGAGTCGACGCTCAAGGTGGGCGACACGGTCGAAGTCTATGTCGAGCGCATCGAGAACGCGCTTGGCGAAGCAATGCTTTCCCGTGAAAAGGCCCGCCGCGAAGAGAGCTGGGTCCGTCTCGAAGAGAAGTTCACCAAGGGCGAGCGCGTCGAAGGCGTCATCTTCAACCAGGTCAAGGGCGGCTTCACCGTCGATCTCGACGGCGCCGTGGCCTTCCTGCCGCGCAGCCAGGTCGACATCCGCCCGATCCGCGACGTCTCGCCGCTGATGCACAATCCGCAGCCTTTCGAGATCCTCAAGATGGATCGCCGCCGCGGCAACATCGTGGTGTCGCGCCGCACCGTGCTCGAGGAAAGCCGCGCCGAACAGCGTTCGGAAATCGTGCAGAACCTCGAAGAAGGCCAGGTGGTCGAAGGCGTCGTCAAGAACATCACCGACTATGGTGCGTTCGTCGACCTCGGCGGCATCGACGGCCTGCTGCATGTCACCGACATGGCATGGCGCCGCGTCAACCATCCGACCGAAATTCTCAACATCGGCCAGACGGTCAAGGTGCAGATCATCCGCATCAACCAGGAAACCCACCGCATCTCGCTCGGCATGAAGCAGCTCGAGAGCGATCCGTGGTCCGAGATCGGAACGAAATTCCCGATCGGCAAAAAGATCAAGGGCACCGTCACCAACATCACCGACTACGGCGCGTTCGTCGAGCTGGAGCCGGGCATCGAGGGCCTCATCCACGTTTCGGAAATGTCGTGGACGAAGAAGAACGTGCATCCCGGCAAGATCCTGTCGACGACGCAGGAAGTCGACGTGGTGGTGCTCGAGGTCGATCCGGCCAAGCGCCGCATTTCGCTCGGCCTCAAGCAGACGCTTGAGAACCCGTGGCAGGCTTTCGCCAGCAGCCATCCAGTCGGCAGCCAGGTCGAGGGCGAGGTCAAGAACAAGACCGAGTTCGGCCTGTTCATCGGCCTCGAAGGCGACGTCGACGGCATGGTCCATCTTTCCGACCTCGACTGGACCCGTCCGGGCGAGCAGGTGATCGAGGAGTACAATCGCGGCGACATGGTCAAGGCGCAGGTGCTCGACGTCGACATCGACAAGGAGCGCATCTCGCTCGGCATCAAGCAGCTGGCCAAGGATACGGCCGGCGAGGCGGCGACTTCAGGCGAACTGCGCAAGAACGCCGTCGTCACCTGCGAGGTTACCGGCGTCAAGGATGGCGGTCTGGAAGTGCGGCTGGTCGACAGCGGCATCGAGACCTTCATCAAGCGCTCCGATCTCAGCCGTGACCGCGACGAACAGCGCCCCGAGCGCTTCACGGTCGGCCAGAAGGTCGACGCCCGCGTCATCGCCTTCGACAAGAAGACCCGCAAGCTGCAGGTCTCGATCAAGGCGCTGGAAATTGCCGAGGAGAAGGAAGCGGTTGCCCAGTACGGCTCGACCGACTCCGGCGCTTCGCTGGGCGACATCCTGGGTGCCGCGCTGAAGAAGCAGGGCAGCTAAATCTACAACGCCACGCCTCGCGCGCGGCCTGTAAACAAACCCCGTCGGAGCGATCCGGCGGGGTTTTTGTTTTGACCGTGGTCATAGTCATAGGGTTCGGACCCAAAAACCTGTCCTCGGGCCTGACCCATGAGTGGGAACCGATTGTGGGTCCGCTGTAAAACAAAGAGATGGATCAGGCCCTGCCGTAAAGCGGCACCAGCGTGCCGCTCATCGCCAGATTGGCCGGCGAAGCGAGGTAGGCAATGGCCTCCGCGGCCGCTTCGAGGCTAACCCATTTGCCGAAATCGGCGGCCGGCATGTCAGCCCGGGTGGCCGGCGTGTCGAGGGTCGAAGGCGCGACCGCGTTGACCAGAATGCCTTTGCCCTTGAGTTCTTCCGCCATCGCCACCGTCATTGCCGCGACCGCCGCCTTGCTGGCGGCATAGGCGACCATGCCGGAACCGCGCCGCAGGTCGAGCCCGGCGCGCGCCGAGACATTGACGATGCGGCCCGACACGGAAGATTCCAGCATCGAGCGGATCGCCGCGCGGCAGCACAGGAAGGTGGTGAGGGCGTTGGTGTCCATCATTTCGGCAAACGACGCGGGCTCGATCTTCTCGACCGGCGCCGCGGTGAAGCCGCCGGCCAGATGGATGGATGCCCACAAATCCGTAACACTGGCGTAGAACGCATCGACCTTGGCGGGGTCGGCGAGATCGACATTGTGCGCCAGCCTGACGCGCTCATGTGCCGGGAAGGGAAAATGCGCGGGCGCGGCGGCATGGGCATTGGGCACATGGCAGATCGCGCCCTGCTCCAGCAGTTTGCCGACAACCGCGCCACCGAGCGCCCCGGTGCCGCCGGTCACCACAACATGCCTGCCGTCCAGTGTATCCGTCATCTTCGACCGCTCCAGTCACTCATATGCCGCTGCTCGCCGCCGCCGAAGGTCGCGCCTTTCGCGCGATCACTCAACCGAAATCTCGATAAGGCGGCGTCGTTTGCGCCGTCAAGCCGGCGGCCATCAGTCGAGGATCGCATCCCCAAGCAGACGCTGGCACAGCACTCAATCGACAGTGATCTCGATGACATACGGCAGCCCGGTCGCCCGCGCGCGCTTGAGTGTGTCTGCCAGATGACTGATGCCGGCGAGCCGCTCGGCGGCAATGCCATAGGCCTCGGCCAGCTTGCAGAAATCAGGCGGCGCCGGCGATACGCCGACCGGTTCGACGCCGACATCGAGCATCGAGGTTTCGATTTCGCGATAGCCGCGATTGTTCCAGACAACGAAGATCACCGGCGCCGCAGCATCGAGCGCAGCGCCCAGTTCCGGCAGCGTGAACTGGAAACCTCCGTCGCCGGTGAGACAAACGACCGGTGCATCAGGCACGGCAAGGGCCGCACCGATCGCCGCGGGCGGACCATAGCCCAGCGCACCGAAGCCGGTGGCGGCGTTGAACCAGCCGCCCGGTCGGTCGTGATCGTAATAGAGGTTGGCGGCATAGACCGGCTGGGTCGAATCGCCGACGATGATCGAGCCCGGCAACGCATCGCGAATCGCCTCGACGGCGCGTGTTTGCGCCCGGAGGCCTGGGCTGATTTCGGCGAAGGCCGCTTGCCTTGTTGCAGCGGCGCGAGCCGGACCTTCGTCCGATGGCGGCTGGCCCTTGCCGATTTCGGCAAGCAGCGCCCCGAGTGCTACGCCGCAATCGGCCTGGATCGAAATCCGGGCCGGCCGGCGGGCAAGCTGGTCGGCGCCGATGTCGATGCGGATCAGATTGGTCGGCAGGACAAAGCCGCCGTCGCTATACCCATCATAGTCGGTCGGGCCGAATTCGGTGCCGGCGGCAATGACCAGATCGGCCTCGGCCATCAGCGTACGTACCGCCTTCAGACTGGGGCTCGCCGGCACGCCAAGCGGATGGCGATGCACCAGGCCGCGGGCATTGGCCGTCTGGACAACCGGCGCTCCCAGCCTTTCGGCAAGGCGCTGCAGTGGCGCTTCGGCTCTCTTGGCGCCGCCGCCGGCAAGGATCACCGGGCGGCGGGCAGCCGCGCAAAGCCTTGCCGCCTTGGCTATCGCCGCCGCATCCGGTTCGGGCGGCGCGACATTGGTCAGCAAAGCCGCGATGCTGCCGGCCGGCTTGGCCATGACGTCGGTCGGGATCTCGATATGGACCGGTCCGGGGCGCGATGACGAAAACAGGGCGAAGGCGCGGGCAAGAACGCCCGGTAGTTCGTCGGCGTCGGTGACACGGTGCGAGAACAGCGCGACCTTCTCCATCATGCCGCGCTGGTCGGGCAGTTCGTGCAGGTGGCCAAGGCCCTTGCCCAGCGTCGGCGTGGCGTTGACGCCCGAGATCACCAGCATCGGAACCGAATCGCCACGGGCCTGGCCCATGGCGGTGATGGTGTTGGTCAGTCCCGGTCCGGTGATCACGAAGGCGACGCCAGGCTTGCCGCTGGCGCGCGCATAACCGTCGGCCATGAAGCCGGCGCCCTGCTCATGACGCGGGGTGACGTGGCGGATTTTCGAGCGCGCCAGCCCGCGATAGAGTTCGACCGTATGCACACCCGGAATGCCGAAGACCGTGTCGACGTCATGGGCTTCGAGCAAAGTGATGAGCGCTTCGCCGACTGTCGTCATTGTCTGAGCACCGGACGTGTGAGGCAAGTCGGTCCGCCCTCGCAGGCAATGCACAGCGCGTCCGCCTCGAAGGTTGAAACCCTGCAGCCGGCGGCCGCCATGGCCGCCGCCGTCTTCGGGAAGCCGGCAACTGCGATCACCTCGCGCGGCGCAGTCGGCAGCACATTGAGACTGAGGCCGTTGGAGGCGAAGAACTCCTCGGCGTCGCCCTCGACCAGGCGAATGCCTCGCGCCCGCAGCATCTGGTAGAAGGCAGCCGGTAAAAGCGGTGCATAGACCAGCGCCAGATCGTCGGCGAGCGGACTGATCACCGACATCAGATGCAGGCAAGCCTCCTCGCCATGCCAGAGGGGCAGGTCGTAGCCATAGACCTGGATACCCCTGGGGGTGAGCAGGTTGGCGAGTTGCTGAATGCCGTCCTGGTTGGTGCGCACGCCGCGGCCGACGGCCAAAGTCCGTGAATCCACCCAGACGCAATCGCCGCCCTCGACCTGTCCGGGATGATCGATGCGGCCGAGGATAGGCACGCCCATGCGCCTGTAGGCCGCCTCGTGCAGGCCGGGCTCGGCCCGGCGCAGCGCCTTGCCCATGGCAAGGATGATGGCGCCGTGGTCAGTCATCAACGAAGGATCGTGCGTGAAGACGGAATCGGCAAGCCCGTCATCGGCGTCGGTCAGCCATTCGATCTCGGCGCCGGATGCCAGAACCAGCGTCGTCAGCGCCTCATACTGGGCAGCGGCCTTTTGCGGATCGAAGCCCGGGCCATAGTGCCATTCCGATGCTCTGGCGCGGGGCATGGCGCTTGCGGCGGACCGCATCAGCACGCGCTGCAGGGGCCCTGCCATGGACTGCGACCCGTATGCTTTACCCACCAAGTGCTCCTGAAACATCCCATCCAGCCAATAGCCACTCAGCGAGCCGCGATCAATGGTCCAAAAAGCATGGTTGACGGAGGCAAGCGGAACGGTCCATCTTGAGAATGAGAAGTCTGTCCAGTGATGGTAATGGGTAAAAAATTCCAGCAGCGACGGGTCCAGCCGCTTCGTGAGGCACCCCAAAGGTGATAGCGCAAGGCACGGCCCCCGCCCTGAAGTACACGGCGCAGAACGACGCCGCCGAAGCCATCCATGTCGAGAACCTGCACAAAAGATTCGGCGAACTGCATGTGCTGAAGGGCGTTTCGCTGTCGGCGCGCGACGGTGAGGTCATCGCCATCATCGGCGGCAGCGGCTCGGGCAAGTCGACGCTGCTGCGCTGCATCAATTGCCTGGAGAACCCGACCAGCGGGATCGTTCGCGTCAATGGCGAGGAGATCCGGATGAAAGCCGACAGTCACGGCCACACCGTTCCCGCCGACCGCAAGCAGATCGAGCGCATCCGTTCCAAGCTCGGCATGGTCTTCCAGAATTTCAACTTGTGGAGCCACATGACGCTGATCGAGAACGTCATCGAGGTTCCGGTGCATGTTCTGGGCGTCAAGCGCGACGTGGCCATCGCCGAGGCCGAAAAACTGCTCGCCCGCGTCGGCCTGGCCGAAAAGCGCGATGTCTATCCGGCCTATCTGTCGGGCGGCCAGCAGCAGCGCGCGGCTATCGCCCGGGCGCTGGCCATCAATCCGCGCGTCATGCTGTTCGACGAGCCGACCTCGGCGCTCGACCCGGAACTGATCGGCGAGGTGCTGAAGGTGATCGGCGATCTGGCGCGCGAGGGCCGCACCATGGTGCTGGTGACCCACGAGATGAAGTTCGCCCGCGAAGTCGCGACGCATGTGGTCTACCTCTACAACGGACTGGTCGAGGAAGAAGGGCCGCCGGAGCAGATCTTCGGCGCGCCCAAATCCGAAAGGCTGAAGCAGTTTCTGCGCAATGTTGGATGACTTGCGAGAAAAGCAGACGGGAACGTTAAAACCAAAAAATGGGAGAACTGAAAAAAATGAAACCTTTTCTCAAAACGGCGCTCGCGGCCGCGCTGATCGCGTTGTCGGGCGCATTTTCGGCAAGCGCCGAACAGATCAAGGTGGGCTTTTCGCCTGAAGCCTATCCGCCGTTTTACTCGCAGGATGCTTCCGGCAACTGGGGTGGCTGGGAAGTAGACATCGTCAACGCCATCTGCGGCGAGGCCAAGCTGGATTGCGTATTGACGCCAATCCCGTGGGACGGCCTTATCCCGGCGCTTAAAACTAAGAAGATCGACGCGATCATGAATTCGATGTCCATTACCGACGAACGCAAGAAGGAAATCGATTTTTCGGAGAAATACTACAATACACCGACTGCGGTGATCGGCGCCAAGGATCAGAAATTCGATGCGACGCCAGAGGGGCTGAAAGCCAAGATAGTCGGCGTTCAGTCGTCCACGGTGCACGCTGCTTACGCCAAGAAGCACTTCACCGATGCTGCCGAGATCAAAGAATACCAGACGCAGGACGAGGCAAATCAGGATCTCGCCGCCGGCCGGATCGATGCCACTCAGGCCGATTCGATCGCGCTCGACGCATTTTTGAAGTCAGATCAAGGCAAAGCGTGCTGCGACCTCAAAGGTTATGTCGCACCGGACCTTGAAGTGCTCGGGCCTGGCGTCGGCGCCGGCGTACGCCAAGGCGACACCGAGCTCAAGGATAAGCTCAATGCCGCAATCAAGGCTATCCGCGCCAATGGCAAGTATGCCGAAATCACCAAGAAGTACTTCGACTTCGACATCTACGGCGAAGAGTCGCAGTCCAACTGACGACAGCGGCATCAAGCCGGGCATGCCTCGCCGCCATCGTCGCGATGGCACGTCCGGCTTGCTACATCATTGGCGCCGCCTCAACCCGGAAGTCTAGGGGACATAAGCTGAGCGACGTTCTCGCCACCATCTTCGGAGCCAGTTCGCTGGAATTGCTCTCCTTCCAGCCGCCGAACGGCAGGGGTCTCAGCCTTCTGCATGGGCTGGCAAACTCCGTCGGAATTGCTTTCGGTTCCTTTGGAGTCGGTCTCGTGATCGGCATCGGCGGCGCTTATGGCAAGCTCTATGGCGGGCCGGTGGTCCGTGACCTGCTGGAAGTCTACACCACCGTGGTCCGTGCCGTGCCCGAACTGGTGCTGATCCTGCTGCTTTATTTCGCTGGTACCGACCTCATCAACCAGTTGCTCACCGCGCTCGGCCATGCCGCAATCGATATCAACGGTGTTGTCGCCGGGATAGGCGTGCTCGGGGTGGTGCAGGGCGCCTACTCTACCGAAGTCTTGCGCGGCGCGATTCTCGGCATTCCGCAGGGCCAGATCGAAGCCGCGCGGGCGTATGGAATGCCCCCCGGCCTGCTTCTCAGGCGTATCACGCTACCTGCGATGCTGCCCTTCGCCATCCCAGGGCTGGCAAATCTGTGGCTGATCGCCACCAAGGACACCGCGCTTCTCGCGATCGTCGGCGTCAATGAACTGACGCAAACCACACGGACGGCAGCCGGCGCGACGAAGGCTTATTTCACCTTCTTCATGGCGGCGGACGCGCTCTATCTCGTTCTGACCCTCGTCTCCAACGTCGTCATCGGGCGTGTTGAGCGCTGGGCGCGACGCGGCATGCCTTCGATCGCGGGATCTCACTGATGGCGGCTGCCGAAACCCCGGTTATTAACGTCGCCGCCCGAGCTTCGCTCTGGATGCGGCCACATCGGATAGCGCTGATCCTGATTGCGCTGGTTATCATATTGGCGTCGATTTTCCTCATGCGCTGGGATTGGCTGCCCACCTATCTGCCGCTGGCTTTGCAGGGCATATGGCGGACCATATGGCTGCTGGTGGTGACGTCGGCTCTGGGCATCGCGCTCGCTATCCCCCTCGGCCTCGCGCAGGTGATCGGCCCGCCGATTCTGAGCGTTCCGGCCAAGGTGTTCTGCACGGTTATTCGTGGTACGCCGCTGCTGCTCCAGCTCTGGCTGCTCTACTTCGGACTCGGTTCGCTGTTTCCACAATTTCCGTGGATACGCGAGTCGTTCCTCTGGCCCATTCTCAGGCAAGCATGGCCCTACGCGGTTCTTTCGCTGACGATTTCCTATGCTGGCTACGAAGGCGAAATAATGCGTGGCGCCTTCGCAGGCGTACCGAAAGGTCAACTCGAGGCGGCCCGAGCTTTCGGCATGAGCCGTTGGAAAATGTTCAGGCGAGTATGGCTTCCGCAGGCGATCCACCGGGCGCTGCCGACGCTGGCCGGCGAAACCGTTCTCCAGCTGAAGGCAACACCGCTGGTGGCGACCATAACCATGGTGGACATCTATGCCGTAGCCTCGAGGGTGCGCCAGGATCTGTTCGTCACCTACGAACCCTTGCTGCTTCTGGCGTTGGTCTATATGGCCATCACCGGTATCCTGGTCTTCGGCTTCCGCCGGCTCGAGGCGCGGATTCCGAACCGGCTCGGCTGAATTCAGGATCTACGAAATGCAACTCAGTCTCGACCAGGCGACAGGGCTGTGCCGGATGGCGGCGCTCGGCGCCGGCGCCAATGAAGAAGCGGCGCGGTCGCTCGCAGCCTCCATCGTAGCGGCCGAGGCGGAAGGTCTGTCGACGGTCGGATTGTCGCATTTCATCGACTATCTCGAAGCGCTGGAGGCCGGCCGCATCGACGGCAAGGCCGAGCCGGTCATCACCAGGCCGGCTTTGGCGGTCTATCTCTCCGACGCGCGCGGCGGTCTGGCGCATACCGGCTTCGACCGCACCATCGACGATCTCGCCAAGGCGGCGCGCCTGTTCGGCGTTGCCATCTTTTCGCAGAAGAATGCCTATACATGCGGCGCGCTCGGCTATTTCACCGGGCGGCTGGCCGCGCAGGGCCTGGTGTCCTTCGCCGCGACCAACGGACCGGCCGTGCTTGCCGGCTCGGGCTCGGTCAAGCCGGTCTATTGCACCAACCCGATGTCCTTCGCCGCGCCCGCCGCCGACGGAGCGCCGCTGGTGATCGACCAGTCGTCGAGCGCTACCGCTTTCGTCAACATCCGCAAGGCGGCCGAGGACGGCAAGAGAATTCCAGAAGGCTGGGCACTGGACGCGAGCGGCAACCCGACCACCGATCCCGCCGCCGCCATGAAAGGCGCGATGCTTGCCTTCGGCGGCCAGCGCGGCGCCAATATCGCGCTGATGGTCGAAGTGCTGGCGGCCGGCCTGTCGGGCGCCAACTGGTCGCTCGATGCGCCATGGTTCAGTGGCGGACCGGACAGTCCGGGAACCGGCCTCTTTGTGCTGGCCGTCGAGCCCAAGCTGCTCGATCCGGATTTCGAGAAGCGCATGAAAGACCAGCTCGAACGGTTGCGCCGCCGCTACGGCGTGCATGTCCCCGGCCGTGCCCGGGCCGAAGCGGCTGAGAAGGCAGCGGCACGGGGCATAACGGCTCCGAAAGCCGTGGTGCAGCGCATCTCCGAATTCGCCGCCCGGTATTCTTCCTGAAGACGTCCACACCTTTCGGATAGTCGACAACGGGCGTACTTGCCGTTACGCTCAGGTTGCGTTCATCGAGCCACGTTTCGGAAAACAGAAGTCACCCGAAAACCCCGCGTCGGCTGGGTTTTCCGGGCTCTCCCGCATCTGACCAGTAACATGCATTTCCCGGTCAACTTTTGTTCATTTGATTTTGACTGGGGTGGCGGCTGTTTGCGCGGCAGCAAAAGAGGAACCCAATGGCCGCAAGCACCGACAATTAATCTTTTCGTCCCGGCCCTTGGCAGCCTCTATGCGGCGCTGAACACCACCTCTGAAACCATCCTGCGCGCCGCGGCCGGCATCTTCCTCACCATCCATGGCTCTGGCAAGATCACCGACCCGCTCGGCGCCGCCGCGATGGTCGAAGGCCTTGGCTTCTATCCTGGCGCGTTCTGGTCGGTGCTGCTTGCCTGCACCGAATTCTTCGGCGGCATTTTCATCGCGATAGGTCTCTTGACCCGCCCGGCCGCCCTCGCCGGAATGTTCGTGCTTCTGGTCACCGTCTGGTTCCATTGGGTCACCATGGGCGAGGGCTTTTCGGGGGCTGAAAAATCGCTGCTGTGGGCGGCAATCCTGTTCTTCTTCGTTATCCGCGGCGGCAACCGCCAATCGGTCGACGCGCGTATCGGCAAGGCCTTCTGACGCGGTCCAAACAAGGGCGTTGGCGACTCATCGTCGCCCTTTGCCTTTGACGCGAAACCGACTATGAAACGGCTTCAGCCAAGCACCAGTAAATCTGGAAACTGCGCCGGAGCCAGCAATGACCGAAATCCTGCAGACCCCAAAGCTCGTCGTCGTGTTCGGCGGCTCCGGCTTTGTCGGCCGCCATGTGGTCCGGGCGCTGGCCAGGCGCGGCTACCGCATCAGGGTCGCCTGCCGCCGGCCCGATCTCGCCGGCCATCTGCAGCCGCTCGGCAATGTCGGCCAGATCCAGCCGGTGCAGGCCAATGTCCGCGTGCGCTGGTCGGTCGACCGCGCCGTGCAGGGCGCCGACCATGTCGTCAATTTGGTGGCCATCCTGCATGAGAGCGGCCGGCAGAAATTCACGTCCGTCCACGAATTCGGCGCACGCGCGGTCGCCGAAGCGGCGCGCGCCGTCGGCGCCGGCCTCACCCATATCTCGGCGCTGGGCGCCGATCTGAGCGCGCAATCGGACTATGCGCGCACCAAGGCGCTCGGCGAAAAGGCGGTTCTGGAAACGATCAGCGATGCCGTCATCTTGCGGCCGTCGATCAATTTCGGGCCGGAGGACAGCTTCTTCAACCGCTTCGCCAACATGGCGCGCTATTCGCCGGTCCTGCCGCTGATCGGCGGCGGGCAGACCAAATTCCAGCCGGTCTATGTCGGCGATGTCGCCGAAGCGGTGGCGCGCTCGGTCGACGGCAAAGTCCAGGGCGGCCGGATCTATGAGCTTGGCGGACCGCAGGTGCTCACCTTCAAGCAGTGCATGCAGGAAATGCTTGCCATGATCGACCGCAAGCGGCTCCTGGTGTCGGTGCCGTGGTGGGTGGCGAACATGCAGGCATCGATCCTCGGGCTTTTGCCCAATCCGCTATTGACCAAGGATCAGGTCCTGCAATTGCGCGAGCACAACATCGTGTCGGAAGCGGCCATCAGGGAAAACCGGACGCTCGCCGGTCTCGATATCCAGCCACAGTCGATCGGCAGCATCCTGCCGAGCTATCTCTGGCGCTACCGACCCGCCGGCCAGTTCCAGCGCAAGACGGCGGCCTAACCAATCAGGCGCTCACTAGAGCGGTTCAGCTTTTGATAGAACTGCCGAACGGCTATAAGTATTTGTTTTTACGCAATTCCGGACGGAAAACCGCTACGCACTTTTCCTGGAATTGCTCCAACGGCGTCGCGTGACCTGCATCGGCAGTCCGCCCTGCGGTTGCGTCGTCAGTTTCTGCACCGGCCACGGTTTGGTCTCGGCGGTGGTGTCGAAGCGGAAACGCGACAGCATGATGGCCAGCGCGATGATCGCCTCCTGCATGGCAAAGCTGGCGCCGATGCAGACGCGAGGACCGGCGCCGAACGGCAAATACTGGAAGCGGTCGATCTTCTCGCGATTTCCTGGATGGAAGCGTTCGGGCATGAAGGCGTCGGGCCTGTCCCACAGCTTGCGATGGCGGTGGACGACCCAGGGCATGACCAGCACCGCGGCGCGCCTCGGTATGTAGAGGCTGTTCCAGGTTTCGGGCTCGATAGGCTCGCGGTTAATCGACGGCGCCGGCGGATAGAGCCTGAGCGCCTCCTCGAAGGCGGCGCGGGTGAACGGCATGGCGTCGAGCCACTTTGTCGGGTCGGGCTCGCGCGCCAGCACCGCATCGATTTCGCGCTCGATCTTTTCCCGCTCCCAAGGCGCTTCGGCCAAGCAATAGAGCGTCCAGCCGAGCGCACGCGCCGTGGTCTCGTGGCCGGCGCCGATGAAGGTGATGATGTTGTCCTCGACCTCGGCGCGCGTCAGCCCATCCGGTCCCTCCGCCTTGAGCAAAAGCGTGAGAAAATCCTGCGGCACCTTGTCCGGATCGCGCTTGAGCCGCTCTTCGCGCATCTTGACGGTGTCGGTGACGATCTTGCGGAAATAGGCCATGGTCTTGCGGCCGCGGATGCGGGTCAGGCGCGGCAGCCAGTCGGGCGCCCGCAACAGGTCGAGCGGATCGACTCGGCCCATGGTCTCGAACAGCCGGTCGATCTCCTTGGCGAAGCTGCCTGGCTCGCCTGATATCTCGCCGGAAAACAACGTCTCGGCCAAGATGTCAAAGGTAAGCAGCGTCATGTCGTGAGCGATATCCGACGTGCCGCCGCCCTCGTAGCGGGTGACGAACTCGCGCGTGCGCCTCAGCATCGGCTCGGCAAAACCGAAGATGTGGCGCGGCGTGAACACCGGCGCCATCGCCTTGCGCGAGCGCCTCCATACCTCGCCCTCAGCGGTCAGCAGGCCGTCGCGCAGGATCGGCCGCAGGATCATCTGGCGAACCGTCGCCATCTTGTAGTTTTTCGCATTGTCGACCAGCACGTGGCGAATGAGGCCGGGGTCGTTGGCGATGACCAGCGGCCCGCCGATTCCGGTGACCGAAATCCAGGGCTGGTTGTAGGTCGGCTCGCCCCACAGTTCGAGCGGATTGCGATAGACGATGCGGATCATCTCGAGCGTCGAAGGCGGCGAGGCACGCGGCTTCGGCGCCGGCGGGACGAAGGGGGCGGGCTGACTGTCCATGGCGTGCTCCGCTGGTGACCTCAATGTAGTGGCTGGCAGGGCGAGCGTCCATGTCGGCGAACGGCAAAGGCTGAAGCACCCGCTCTCCGGAATGTGACGGGGGCACCGGAAATTAGCTTATTGTCGGAAGAGTTGGGTGCTCTTGTTGCCGCCGCTCAGTTGTCAAAATCGGTTCCCATTTTGGTCCGATGCTCTGCCGGGCAGTCATCCTCTGCTTCCCTCCGGAAATGGCTGCAAACCTTGGAAAAACCGCCTTTTGCGCCTATATCTAAGACATCAAAGCGGCGCGATTCGCAGCCAAATTTTCGCGCTGGACAAGTGACATCAATCAAACAGGTTTTCATGAGCGATCAGATCGACAACGCCCACGGCGCTGAGGCCGAGTACGGCGCCGATTCCATCAAGGTTTTGAAGGGGTTGGATGCCGTCCGCAAGCGGCCCGGCATGTATATCGGCGATACCGACGACGGCTCAGGCCTGCATCACATGGTCTACGAGGTGGTCGACAACGCCATCGACGAGGCGCTGGCCGGCCATGCCGACCTCGTCACTGTAACGCTCAACCCCGACGGTTCGGTGACGGTCATCGATAATGGCCGCGGAATTCCGACCGATATCCACACCGGCGAAGGCATCTCGGCGGCCGAAGTGATCATGACGCAGCTGCATGCCGGCGGTAAGTTCGACCAGAATTCCTACAAGGTATCTGGTGGCCTGCACGGCGTCGGCGTCTCGGTGGTCAACGCGCTGTCGGCCTGGCTGAAGCTGAAGATCCGCCGCAACGGTCAGATCTACGAGATGAGCTTCACGCATGGCAATGCCGACGCGCCGCTGAGGGTCACCGGCACCTATGAACAGCGCAAGGTTGCCGGCACCTATGAGGGGCGCAGCGGCAGCGAAATCACTTTCTTTCCGTCGGCCGAGACGTTCACCATGGTCGAGTTCGACTTCGGCACGCTGGAGCATCGGCTGCGCGAACTCGCCTTCCTGAATTCCGGCGTGCGCATCGTTCTGACCGATGCCCGCCATGCCGATGTCGTGCGCCATGAACTGCACTATGATGGCGGGCTCGAGGAGTTCGTCAAATATCTCGATCGCGTCAAGAAACCGCTGATCAACAAGCCGATTGCGATCAAAGCCGAGCGCGACGGTATCACCGTCGAGGTCGCCATGTGGTGGAACGACAGCTACCACGAGAACGTGTTGGCCTTCACCAACAACATTCCGCAACGCGACGGCGGCACGCACCTTGCCGGTTTCCGCGGCGCGCTGACGCGCCAGATAACCGGCTATGGCGAATCCTCGGGCCTCACCAAGAAGGAGAAGGTGGCGCTGATCGGCGACGATTGCCGCGAGGGGCTGACGGCGGTGCTGTCGGTCAAGGTTCCCGATCCGAAATTCTCGTCGCAGACCAAGGACAAGCTGGTCTCATCCGAAGTTCGCCCGGTGGTGGAAGGGCTCGTCAACGAAGCGCTCGGCACCTGGCTCGAAGAGCACCCTACCGAGGGCAAGGTGGTCATCGACAAGGTCATCCAGGCGGCAGCGGCGCGCGAAGCCGCGCGCAAGGCGCGCGACATCACCCGCAAGAGCTCGCTCGGCGTCACCTCGCTGCCCGGCAAGCTGGCCGACTGCCAGGAACGCGACCCGGCGAAGTCCGAAATCTTCATCGTCGAGGGCGACAGCGCCGGCGGCTCGGCCAAGGGCGGCCGTTCGCGCCAGAACCAGGCCATTCTTCCCCTGCGCGGCAAGATCCTCAATGTCGAGCGGGCTCGCTTCGATCGCATGCTCGGCTCCGACATGATCGGCACGCTGATCACCGCGCTCGGCACCTCGATCGGCAAGGACGAGTTCAACGCCGACAAATTGCGCTATCACAAGATCATCCTGATGACCGACGCCGACGTCGACGGCGCCCATATCCGCACCTTGCTGCTGACGTTCTTCTTCCGGCAGATGCCGGAACTGATCGAGCGCGGCCATCTCTACATCGCCCAGCCGCCGCTCTACAAGGTGACGCGCGGCAAGAGCTCGCAATACCTCAAGGACGAAAGCGCCTTCGAGGAATTCCTGATCGGCTCGGGGCTGGAGGAGGCGTCGCTTGCGCTCAGCACCGGCGAGGTGCGGGCCGGGCAGGACCTGCGCAGCGCCATCGACGATGCGCTGGCGGTGCGCCAGCTCATCAACGGGCTGCACACGCGCTATAACAGAGGCGTGGTCGAGCAGGCGGCGATCGCCGGCGCACTTAACCCGGAGATTTTCGCCGATCTTGGCCGGGCCAACGCCATGGCCGAGCGTGTCGCCCGGCGCCTCGACATCATTGCCGAGGACACCGAACGCGGCTGGACCGGCCGCATGTCGACCTCGAACGAAGGCATCGGCGGCTATGTGTTCGAGCGCACGGTGCGAAGCGTCAAGGAGTTCGCGCATCTCGATCTCGCGCTGATCAATTCGGCCGACGCCCGCCAGCTCGACCGCTATGCGCCGCGCCTCGCGGAAGTCTATGGCGAGCCGCCGCTGCTGCGACGCAAGGATGTGTCCGAAACCATCTCGGGACCGCTGGCGCTGCTCAACGCGGTGTTTGCCACCGGCCGCAAGGGCCTGACCATGCAGCGCTACAAGGGCCTCGGCGAGATGAATGCCGAGCAGCTCTGGGAAACCACGCTCGACCCGAATGTGCGCTCGCTGCTGCAGGTCAAGGTCACCGATGCCACCGATGCGGACAGTCTATTCTCGCGGCTGATGGGCGACGAAGTTGAGCCCCGACGCGAGTTCATCCAGGACAATGCGCTGTCGGTGGCCAATCTGGATATTTAAACCCCAAGCCAGGCGCTCAGTTTCGGACGCTTAAGGGATTGGCAGGCCTAGGCTGACCAACGGCGCCTGCTGCGTCGCAACAAAGATCACTGAGGCCGGCCGGAACGGAAGAGCACTCCAAGGCATTGTAATCGATCACAATCGCCGCAGGAGGCACTCATGGGACGTGGCATTTTGCTCTGGCTTCTCGGAGTCCCGATTCCGATCATTATTCTTATCATGCTTTTCGCGCGGTAGGGGGCCGACATGCAGTCAACCCTAACGGCTGTCGACGTTTCCGCACCGACGGAATCCTCTTCCACCGCTGTCAGCTGGGGGCCGATCGTGGCCGGCGCCTTTGCTGCCTCGACGCTGACATTGATCCTGATGCTGCTCGGCTCCGGGCTCGGGCTGACCATGGTTTCGCCGTGGTCCGGCTTGAGCACCTCGGTCACAACTTTCGCGGCCTCCACCGCCGCGTGGCTGATAGTTGTGCAGTGGCTGTCATCGGCTGTCGGCGGTTATCTTGCCGGGCGGCTGCGCACCAAATGGGTCGGCGTCCACACCGATGAAGTGTTTTTCCGCGATACCGCCCACGGCTTCCTCGCCTGGGCGCTTGCGACGCTGCTCGTCGCCGGTGTGCTCGGCTCGGCCCTTTCCGCAACTGTCGGAACCGGCGTTCAGGCCGCTTCGACGATCGCGTCGGGCGCCGCAATAGGCGCTTCGGCAGGTGCTACTGCAAACGCGGGAGGCGCCGCGACCGACAACGCAACGTCGTACTTCGTCGATGCGTTGTTCCGCCCGGCCGATGCGGCCAGGCTTGCTGCCGCCAATCCGGAAAGCGATGCGGCGGCAACGGCGCAGGCTTCGCGCATTCTGATCGCGAGCGCAGCAGCAGGCGAAGTGTCGGCCGACGACAAGACCTATCTAGCGCAGCTGGTGGCTGCCCGAACCGGGCTGTCGGAACCCGATGCCAGGGCCCGCGTCGATGCAGTAATCGCCAGGGTCGAGGACGCGAAGGTTCAGGCCCAGCAGGCTGCCGACACCGCCAGGAAAGCCGGTGCCACCTTTGCGCTGCTTGGCGCACTGTCGCTGGTCGTCGGCGCTTTCATCGCAAGCGCCGCGGCAGCACTTGGCGGCAGGCAGCGCGACGACGAGGAAGCGGTCTTCCTGACCAACCGTTGATCGCTTGACGGTTCTTCGATGCCGGGACTGTGCCCCGGCATCGACCTGTTGCTTTGCTGGGCTCATCGCGCTGGTTCGCCGAAACGAGAGGGCCCCTATCTTCCAGCTGAAGTCGTCGGCGCCGCCTGGCTTGGCTCCAGTTTGCGGCCGAGGTCGACAGCGTCGCGCAGCACGCCAATATGCGAGCGCGGCGACGTGCCGGCGGCTGCGGCGACCTCGACGCCGATCGCCTTCAGCGACCAGTAGAGCCTGTGCGTGAAGATGCGGCCAAGCGAACTGCGCAGCTCGACCTGGATGTTCTCCACGCCGGGGCCGAAATTTTCCGCCATCGGGCCGGAGATCGGGTCGCCCGTCAGCCAGCCATTGCCCGTGTCAAATATGTTGGTCCAACGCGTTGCGGCAAACACCGCCCCATGGTGCACCGCCCGCTGTGGCTTGCCCGAACGGCTGCGCCCTTCCTGATAGAGGACAGTTCCACCGGCCGCCGTCTCGGCAATCGGCGGACATGCCGAGAACAGCCGCTCAGCGATGCCGCGCCTGAATTCAGCGAGGTTGTAGGTCACCAGAAATTCGCTGTGGGTGAGCGGACTGCCGAGCGTGACGAAATCGCTGATCTTCCAAGGCAATGGATGATCGGCGTCCCTGGCGCGGAGGTGGCGGTAGAGCTCCCATTGGGCGCGCCGGAATCCGGAAAAATCATCCAATTTGTTGGGCCACGCAGAACCATCGGCGTTGAGCGTGGACTTGTCGACGGCGCGGATCGCTTTCAGTCTCGCCTTGTCGCGGGCCGCTTCCAGCTTTCGAGGCCTGAAATCGGCCCACAATATCTGCAGCAGATCGTAGGCGATGATCGATCCCAGGCTGTGTGAGACCAGCACGATCCGGTCATAGCCATCGTCCATCATGAGGCGCTTCAGCAGCGTCAGGCCGCGGTCGCGGACAAGCGCGCGCTTCTCGACCGTTGCCGCTTCAGCACGCACGTAGGCGGCCACGTCGCCGAAATAGGGCAGGCCAAACCGGTCCACCGACCAGACGACGAACGAGGCCAGGATCGTGACGAGCGTACCCGTGGTCCAGGAAATATACCCTTGCGATGCCGACGTCGCGAGCAGGAGCGCTGCGCACAAGACTATTGTGACGGCAAGAAGGGTGACGACATAAAGCCCGCGGGCATCGCGCGGGATGTCGGCGGGCTTGCGCCAAAGCAGATTCGTTACCCAGGCCGCAAGCCGGCCCCGCGTTGTGCCCTGCGTAATGTCGGCCCAGTAAAGCTCATAGAAATCGGTGCGGCGGCCATCGACATCGTAAGGGGTGGTGATCCGGCGAAGCTCGTGCGAGTTCGTCCGGCTGTCAGGCGTGGTCCAGCTCTGGTTGATCTTCTCACCGTTGGGGTCGGCCGGATCAGTGACACGGGCATAAAACGGCGCGCGGGCGGGATCATGACTCCAGACAGCCTGAACAAATTCCCTCAGCGTGCCCATGGGCCGCTGTTCGCCCATGCCATGCACGATCACCACGGCCTGGCTGAGCTTGCGCGGCGCCTTTCCGGAGGCCGGCGGACTGGTCTTGGCCGGCGACGCAACAGGATGAGGGTCGGACACCAGTGCCTCCGTTGGTGACAAATCCCGGAACAGATTTTGCCCATCGTAGCTCTGAACCCGGCGTGAGAGCAAAGGACGCCTGATGCTCAGGGCCAAGAAAAAAGCCCGGCGCAGAGCCGGGCTTTTTTTCGAGCAACTAACGGTATATCGGCGCCGGTAACCCGGATCAGTGATCCATGGCCTTGACGATCTCTTCAGTCATCTTCTTGGCGTCGCCGAGCAGCATCATGGTGCCGTCCTTGTAGAACAGCGTGTTGTCAATGCCGGCATAGCCAGAGCCGAGCGAGCGCTTGACGAACAGGCAGGTGCGGGCCTTGTCGACGTCGAGGATCGGCATGCCGAAAATAGGGGAGCTCTTGTCGTCCCGCGCGGACGGGTTGGTGACGTCGTTGGCGCCGATGACATAGGCGACGTCGGCCTGCGCGAATTCGGAGTTGATGTCCTCGAGCTCGAACACTTCGTCGTAAGGCACGTTGGCTTCGGCCAAGAGCACGTTCATGTGGCCGGGCATGCGGCCGGCGACCGGATGAATGGCGTATTTGACGTCGACACCGGCTGCCTTGAGCTTATCGGCCATCTCGCGCAGCGCGTGCTGCGCCTGGGCGACCGCCATGCCGTAGCCCGGCACGATGACGACCTTCTGCGCGTTCATCATCAGATAGGCGGCATCGTCGGCAGAGCCCTGCTTGACCGTGCGCTCGATGCCGTCGTCGGCAGTGGCGGAAGTCTCGCCGCCGAAGCCGCCGAGGATGACCGAGATGAATGACCGGTTCATGCCCTTGCACATGATGTAGGAGAGGATCGCGCCGGACGAGCCGACCAGCGCGCCGGTGATGATCAGCGCCAGATTGCCGAGCGTGAAGCCGAGTGCCGCAGCCGCCCAACCCGAATAGGAATTCAGCATCGAGACGACGACCGGCATGTCGGCACCGCCGATCGGGATGATGAGAAGGACGCCAAGAACAAGCGATGCCGCCACGATCAGCCAGAACACCAGCTTGGACTCGGTGGTGACCAGCAGCACGATCAGCGCGACCAGCGCGATGCCGAGGGCCGCGTTGATGAAGTGACGGCCGCCGATCATGATCGGCTTGCCCGACATGCGGCCATCGAGTTTGAGGAAGGCGATGACCGAGCCGGTAAAGGTGATGGCGCCGATGGCGACGCCGAGGCTCATCTCGATCAGCGCCTGGGCGTGGATGTCGGCGACCGTGCCGATGCCGAAGCTTTCCGGCGCATAGACGGCGGCAGCCGCCACCATGACGGCGGCGAGGCCGACGAGCGAGTGGAAGGCGGCGACCAGCTGCGGCATCGAGGTCATGGCAATGCGCCGTGCGGTGATCGCGCCGACCGAGCCGCCGATCAAAAGACCCAACACGATGAGGCCGAAGCCTCCGGCCGAAGGGGTCGCCAGCGCCAGCGTAGTGACAATGGCGATGCCCATTCCGATCATGCCGTACATGTTGCCCTGACGGCTAGTGGTCGGGTGCGACAGGCCGCGCAATGCCAGGATGAACAGGATGCCGGAGACCAGATAGAGGAAGGAGGCGAAGTTGGCGTTCATGTCGCTCTACTTGTCCTTCTTCTTGTACATGGCCAGCATGCGCTGGGTGACGAGAAAGCCGCCGAAGATATTGACCGAGACCAGCATCAGCGCGACGAAACCGAAGCCGGTGGCGATGCCGGACGCCGAGATGCCGACGGCAAGCAGCGCGCCGACGACGATGACCGAGGAAATGGCGTTGGTGACCGCCATCAGCGGCGTGTGCAGCGCCGGCGTCACCGACCAGACGACGTAATAGCCAACGAAGATCGCCAGGACGAAGATGGCGAAGCGGAAGACGAACGGATCGATCGCCCCGCCGGACAGCGCGTGCGCAGCATCACCGGCCGCTTCGGTGCCGCCTGGAGCAGCGGCCAGATCCTGCACCGCGAGCCGGACGGCGGCGGTCGCCTGGTCGAGCTGGTCGAGGGCTTTCTGCAAGGTCTGGTCCATCACGCGACCCCTTTCGGCTTGGCAGCGGCAGGTCTCTTGAGTGCGGCAGCTTTCTTTGGCGCAGTCGGTTTCTTCGCGGCAACGGGCTTCGCAGGTTCAGCCGAGGCGATCATCACCGCCGGCTTGCCGGCGAACGCCGGATGCACGACCTGGCCGCCATCGGTCAGCATCGTCGCCTTGACCAATTCGTCGTCGCGGTTGATGGCCAGCGTCTTCGTGGTCTTGTCGACCAGTGTCTCGAGGAACGCAAAGAGGTTCCTGGAATAGAGCAGCGAGGCGGAGGCCGCGACGCGGCCCGGCACATTGAGATGACCAACGATTTTTACCCCATTGGCCGTGGTCACCACCTGCCCGGGGACAGCGCCTTCGACATTGCCGCCGCGCTCGACCGCGAGGTCGACGATCACCGAGCCGGGCTTCATCGAGGCGACCATCGCGGCCGAAACGAGCTTCGGCGCCGGACGGCCGGGAATCAGCGCCGTGGTGATGACGATGTCCTGCTTGGCGATGTGCTCGGCGGTCAGTGCCGCTTGCTTGGCCTGATATTCCTTCGACATTTCCTTGGCATAGCCGCCAGCCGTCTCCGCCGCCTTGAACTCCTCATCCTCGACCGCCAGGAACTTTGCGCCCAGCGAGGCGACCTGTTCCTTAGCGGCGGGGCGCACGTCGGTGGCGGTGACGACGGCGCCAAGCCGTCTTGCCGTCGCAATGGCCTGCAGGCCGGCGACGCCGACGCCCATTATGAAGGCTTTCGCCGCCGGCACCGTGCCCGCGGCCGTCATCATCATCGGCAGCGCCCGGTCATATTCGGCAGCCGCGTCGATCACCGCCTGATAGCCGGCGAGGTTCGCCTGGCTGGAGAGGACATCCATCGATTGGGCGCGCGTGATGCGCGGCATGAACTCCATCGAGAAGGCGGTGACGCCGGCCCTTGCCAGAGCATCGACGGTAGCATCGTTGCCATAGGGATCCATGATGGCGATGACGGCGGTGCCCGGGCGGTAGGCCTTCAGCTCCGCCTCATCGGGCCGGCGCACCTTCAGCACCACATCGGCCTTGGCGACATCGCCGGCCTTACCGATCACTGCGCCGGTCTTGGCGAACTCCTCGTCGGGAATGCGCGATGCCGTGCCGGCGCCGCTTTCGATGATCACGGCGAATCCCAGCCCCGCCAGCCGCTTCACCGTGTCGGGCGAGGCAGCAACGCGCGGCTCGTTCGCATCGAGCTCACGAGGGATGAAAACCGTCTGTCCCACCGCATGATCCTTTCGGCTGGAACCTGTCTGCGCAGGACGCCGGCCGGATTTCCGGCGATGTCACGGGCAAGGCTTGTTTTGAAGAATTTACCGGAGAATGAAAGCGCCGACGGCGAGGATCAGTGCGAACAGGACAAATCCCGAGAAGAAGCCGCCCGCAAAGAAGCCGAAAGCCATTGCCAGAAGCACGGCAAGGCAAAAGAGCGATCCGTATTTCGCGAGCCTGAGGAATCCGGCATAGGTGCGGTCGTGCTCGGCATAGTCCATCTTCGCGCCTAGTTCGACAGGACCGGTCGGCGAGTGATCAGCCATAGGAATACCCCTTCGAAGACATCTTTCAGGCACATAGCGAAAAGCCAGGCCGAGGGCAATGGCGCTATTGCCGCATCGGCGTAGACTGCAGCCTCAAAGGAAAGTTGAAGCCGCCGGATGCAGGAGGATGTTCCTGAGGCGACTGCGGCTGCCGCCTTGCGCTTCCTTGCGGCTGAGGCTTGTCACATCAGCCGGCAAGCTGTGGAAACAGCCCAAGCAGGCCGACGACGATCAGGTATAACGCGACGATGTAGTTGAGGAGCCGCGGCATCACCAGGATCAGCACGCCGGCAATCAGCGAGATCAGTGGAGTGAGTGCGAGCGTGGAAATGGTCATGTCGGGTTCCTTTCGGTAAGAATGCCGTCAACGCTATGCAGGTCGTCGTTCATGCGCCACCGGCGCGCTTGCCAGAACGCCGAAGCGGCCGGAAAGCTCCATGGCCAGGCTGCAAACTTGCCGAATGTCTTGCCTTGGTTTTGGTGCATGTCGTCGTCCCAAAACCGCTGCGCACTTTTGGGCGCCATGCATCAGGCGGCTTCGCGAAAATACTTGGCTGTGGGCAGGATGGTCAGCGGCGCGAGTTCACCAAGATTAGGCATGTCGAACAGCATGCGCTGCTCCATCGGCGTCGAACGGAAAAACGGGAACCGGGAGAGGGACCGCTCGCGGATCGCGTTGACGTCGGCACGGTAGAGCACGACCTTGTTGTACACGCCGGGATAGGCGCGGGCCTCGCTGATCTTCTCGGAATAGTAGATCCGCTTGTAGAAGCCGGCGTGGTCCTCGCGAATGGTCGACAGGCAGTGAGGCGCGTTGAAATGGAAACACGCCATGCCCGCGAGCCGCAATGTGAGATAGGGAATTTGCGGATAGACGCGTGACCAGTCGGGGTCGGAGGCGAACCGGCTGGGACAGATGAAGCTCAGTCCCTTGGCCAGCATCGGCATTACGATATCGCCGAAAGCCTTGGTGGAAGGCGACATCGGCGTCGCCGGCGTGACGTGGTGAATGCGCAGCGTGCTGACGAGTTCCTGGTCGATGTAGACGCCGAAACGAAAGACATTCGGCGCCTCGTCGAGCTCGTCGTGAATGGTATGGTTCTCGCTATCGGGCACCATATCGTTGGAGCGATACGACTTGTAGCGCAGGCGGTAGATGTCCTCGAGGTCTTCGCCCTTGTCGCAGCGACGGTATTCCGTCCGCTCGAGCATCGCCGAGACATTCCTGGCAAAGCTGGACATAGTGTCGGACGCATCAGTCCCGTCCGCACCCGCCGCCTGGCGAGGCGAAATCAACTCAACAACCATGAACTCAATCCCCGTACAACCGCCGCGATCAACCCTACGGCAGGGTCGTAAGATGTAAAGCTGAAAACAAGATAGAGATCGTTTACCAGCTATTAAGGTTAATAGTTGTAAATATTATACCAAAGTACGAGATTCCTCCCATGGAATCAGCCACAGAGATCAGCGATGCGTCGCCTTCCTGGCCGTCTTGATGTCCTTGGCGAAGGGCCAGACCGTGCTCGACATGGTCTCGATGCCGGACGCGCTGAGCGCCGAGCCGAACAGGAAACCTTGAACCAGGTCCGGCTTCACCTGCAACGCCAGGATCTTGAGCTGCTCGAAAGTCTCGACGCCCTCGACCGTCACCGACAGCCCCAGCGGCCGTGACAGATTGACGATGCCCTTGAGCAGTTCGAGCGAACGGCTGTTCTGGGTGACGTCCATCAGGAACGATCGGTCGATCTTGATCTTGTCGAGCGGCAGTTTGTGGAGATAGCTCAGGCTCGAATAGCCGGTGCCGAAATCGTCGAGCGCGATCCGCACGCCAAGCCGCTTCAATTCCTCGATATACTGACGCGTCAGCGACTTGTCGTCGAGCAGGGCCGTCTCGGTGACCTCGATCTCCAGGCGACCGGCGGCGAGACCGGAGTTCGCGAGCGCATCGCGAACCTTCTCGATAACGTCGCGGTTGCGGAAGTCCTTGGCCGAGAGATTGACCGAGACACTGGTCTGTGCGGGCCATTTGGCGCATTCGGTGCACGCCGCATGCAGGACGAAGGTGCTGATCTCGGAAATGATGCCCATTTCTTCCGCCAGCGGAATGAAGATGCTGGGCGAAATTGGTCCAAGATCGGGGTGGTCCCAACGGCACAGCGCCTCGCAACTGGCTATGCGCATCGTGCTCATCGTCACGATCGGCTGGTAGACCACCCGCAACCCCTTGCTTTCCACCGCGGTGCGCAGATCCGCCTTCATCAGCTGACGGTTACGGAAAGCGGCATCTATCGATGCTTCGAACAACCGCCAAGTGTTCTTGCCGAGTTCCTTGGCCTTGTAGAGCGCGAGGTCCGCCTTGACGATCATGGCGTCGACATCGGTGTCCCTGACCCGCGACAGCACCGCGCCACCGCTGGCCTGGATGCGCAGTCCATGACCGGCGACGTCGACCTCGCCCTGCAGGTCAATGAAAATCTCGTCGATTTGGCTGATCAGATGGCTCTCGTCCTCGACGCGATCGAAGAAGATCATGAACTCGTCGCCACCGAAACGGCTGACGGTGACGCCTGGTCCGGCGACCGCCGCCAGCCGTTCAGCGACGGCGTAGATCAATCCATCGCCGACCGGGTGGCCAAGCGTGTCGTTGACGCTCTTGAAGTCGTCGAGGTCGAGCACGGCGAGCCCGCAGAGACGCTCAAGGTCGCCGGATGTCATCGCCTCTGCGATCAGCTCTTGGAAATAAGCGCGGTTGGGCAGGCCGGTGAGGCTGTCGTAACGCGCCATAAAGCGTATCTTGTCTTCCGCCTCGACGCGGGCCGTCACATCCTCGAAGGTGACGACGCCCAGTTCCTGGCTGCCTTCGCGCGCCGAGAACTCATAGTGCTGACCGTTCGCAAGCGAGACGAGAACCTTGCGATTGCGGCCCTCGCGCAGGGCGCGCGTAAGCTGGGCTTCGATGTAGCGGCAGTCCTTCAGCGCCAGCATGCCGCCTGCAACGCCGCGCATCAGCAGACCGTGGATCGATCGCCCGAGCAGCGCGTCGGGCGACTTGAGCGACATCAAATGCGCGGCTTCGGCGTTGGCCACCGCCACCCGGCCGTCCGGGCCGAGCATGACAAGACCATGCGACATGGTGTTCAGCGCCCGATTGAAGCGCTGGGCGATGCGGTTCGCCTTCTTTTCCTCCGACACCGCCGCAAAAAGCACATCGCGCACCGTGTTGGCGAATTTGCGGATCGCGAACAGGAATGGCGCTGACAGCAGGCCAAGGAGAACATGATAGATATCACCGCGCAGCAGGAAGCCCAGCGAGATGGGCCAGGTCAATGCAAGGGTCAGGATGATCACCATGCGCGGCGAGCCGTAGTTGCGGCCGGCAATGGACGTCGCGGTCGCCAGCGTCAGGCAAACGGAGGCGATCTCGGCGAAATCGTCGCGCGCAAAGTAGATGCCGAGCAGGCAGAAAGCCCCGAGCGTAAGCCCATGCAGGGAGCCGTAGAATATGTAATCGTTTTCGCGCTTGTGCGCTTCCTCCCAGGTCGTCGGTGATGGCAAGTTGTTGTATTTTTGGAAGTTTCTCATGCGGAATATGCCGACGAGAACCATCGCAATCGCAACAGCAAGGTAACGCGGATCGCCGTTCTTCCACCAGACAAGGCCGATCAGGAAGGTTTGCGCGAGAATGCCGATCGAAAGCGTCACCCCGTCGCGAAACAGAGTTTCCACGAACGGGATATAGACGTCGACAGGAACCTCGCTTTTTCTTTTTAGATTCACGCCTGAATCCCAACCCTGGGGAGCCAAGCTGTGTCACATTAGCCTTAAGAAAGATTTAGAGGGGCCGTCTGGGGCCTCGCCGTCGGGCCGGTTGACCCAGGGGAAGCTATCCTTCAGGTAAACAAGGCGTATCGATCACTCGGCGGCCTGAAGTTTTGGCCGAACCGGTGTCTTTGCCAGGCGATCGAGCAGCCTTAGGCGCTCGCCAGCGGCCTTTCCGGCACTGGCCTGCCTGACGTGACCATAGCCGCGAATGAGCGCCGGCACCGAGGCAAGTGCTGCCGCGGCCTCGACCTTGCCCGGCGCCAGCGCGCCGGCGACAAGCTCCAGGTCGGCCTCGTATTGCGCAAGAAGCTGCCGTTCCATACGCCTTTCGGTGCTGTAGCAGAACACGTCGAAGACCGTGCCGCGCAAGCCTTTCATCGCTGCCAGCAGGCGGAATCCCTTCATCATCCAGGGACCGAAACTCGACTTCCTCGGTTTGCCGTCGTTGCCGCGCCTGCCCATGATTGGCGGCGCGAGATGGAATTCGAGTTTGTCGTAGCTCTGGAACTGCTTCCCCAGTTCGGCGGCGAAGGAGCCGTCAGTGTAGAGCCTTGCCACCTCGTATTCGTCCTTGACCGCCATCAGCTTGAACAGGTTCCTCGCGACGGCCTCGGTCACAGCAGTCGAACCGGGCACCGCACTGGCTTCGGCCCTGCGCAGCGCGGCCAGTCTGTCGGCGTAGCGCTTGGCATAGGCGGCGTTCTGATAGCCGGTGAGGAAGACGACCCGGCGGGCGATGATGTCGTCCAGCGTCTCGGCGACAGCGGCGTTCTGTGCAGCCGTGCCCGGCTGGACAACGAGGCCGCGCACGAAATCCGGCTGGTGGGCGGCGCGGCGGCCCCAGCGGAAGGCTGAGACGTTCATCGCCACGGCCTGGCCGTTGAGCTCGATCGCCTTTTCTACTGCCTCGGCTGACAACGGCAAGCCGCCATGCTGGAAGGCGAAGCCGAGCATGAACATGTTGGCGCCGAGCGAACTGCCGAACAGCGCGGTGGCGGTGCGGGTGGCGTCGAAGAAATGCGCCTTGTCGTCGCCGGCGGCAGTGCGGATCGCCTTTTTCAGTCGCTCGACAGGCAGCGAGAAATCCGCCGACCGGGTAAACTCGCCGGGCATGATCTCGGCGGTGTTGGCGAGGAAGATCGTGTGGCCTTCGCGCACCGCGGCGAGCACCTTTTGGGCGCCCGATACGACGAGATCGCAGCCGAGCACAAGGTCTGCCTTGCCCGCCGAAACGCGGATGGCATGGATATCGTCCGGGCTGCGCGCGATGCGGACATGGGTGAACACCGAGCCGCCCTTCTGGGCAAGGCCGGCCATGTCGATCATGCCGCAGCCCTTCTCTTCGAGATGGGCCGCCATGCCGAGCACCGCGCCGATGGTGACGACGCCGGTGCCGCCGACGCCGTCGATGATCGCCGCCCAGCCTTGTTCGCCGAGCGGGAATTCAGCGGGCGCGGGCACGCCGTCGAGCGGATCGGTCGCGCCGGCAATACCCTCGGCCTTCCTGATCTTGGCGCCATGCACGGTGACGAAGGACGGGCAGAAGCCGTTGATACAGGAGAAATCCTTGTTGCAGCTCGACTGGTCGATCCTGCGCTTGCGGCCGAATTCGGTCTCGACCGGCTGGATCGACACGCAATTCGACTGCACCCCGCAATCGCCGCAGCCTTCGCAGACCAGTTCGTTAATGAAGACGCGCTTGTCGGGATCCGGGAAGGTGCCGCGCTTGCGGCGGCGGCGCTTTTCGGCGGCGCAAGTCTGGTCGTAGATCAGCACGGATATGCCGCTGACCGCGCGCAATTCGCGCTGGACGAGGTCGAGATCGTCGCGGTGATGGATGGTGGCGCCGGCGGGGAATTCGACCTCGCCGGTATATTTGTCCGGCTCGTCGGTGACGATGGCGATCCGCTCGACGCCCTCGGCCCGCACCTGCCTGGCGATCATGTCCACGGTCAGGCCACCCTCGTGCGGCTGGCCGCCGGTCATGGCGACGGCGTCGTTGTAGAGGATCTTGTAGGTGATGTTGGCGTCGGTCGACAGCGCGAAGCGGATCGCCAGCGCACCAGAGTGGTTATAGGTGCCGTCGCCGAGATTCTGGAAGATGTGGCCGCGCTTGGAGAACGGCGCCTGGCCGACCCATTGCGCGCCCTCGCCGCCCATGGCGGTGAAACCAACGGTGTTGCGGTCCATCCACAGCGCCATGAAATGGCAGCCGATGCCGGCGGCAGCGAGGGAGCCGTCGGGCACCTTGGTCGAGGAATTGTGCGGGCAGCCGGAGCAGAAGAAGGGGGTGCGCGAGGCGACGTCTGACGTGTCGGCGAGCATCGCCTGGAACTGGCGAAGTTTCGCCACTCGTGCGGCAATCTCGTCCGACGGACCGATCGTTCGCAAGATTCTCTCGCCGAGCGCGATTGCGATGTCATTCGGGTCGAGCGCGCCCTTGGCCGGGAACAGCCCGTCGCCGCGCTCGTCCTTCTTGCCGACGATGACAGGCTGCATGGCGGTGCCGTAAAGGTTCTCGCGCAGTTGCACCTCGATCAGCGAGCGTTTCTCCTCGACGACGACGATTGCGTGGAGGCCGCGAGCGAAATCGGCGATGTGCTGCAGGTCGAGCGGCCACGGGCAACCGACCTTGAAGAGCCTGATACCAATGCGGTTGGCGGCAGTCTCGTCGACGCCAATGTCTTCCAGCGCCTGGCGAACGTCGAGATAGCTCTTGCCGATGGTGACGATGCCAAGCTTCGGGCTGCTGCCGCCGGAATAGACGATCCGGTTCAGCCCGTTGGCATGGATGAAGGCCGAAGCGGCGGCGCGCTTGTATTCATGCAGCCGCTCCTCCTGGCCGAGCATGTCGATCTCGTTGCGAATGTTGAGGCCGCCGGGCGGCATGTCGAAGTCCGGGACGACGATATCAAGCCGTTCGAGTGCGGCATCGACCGAAGCCGTCGATTCAATGTTGTCCTTGACGCATTTGATCGCCGCCCAGGTGCCGGCGAAACGCGACATGGCAAAGCCGTAGAGGCCATAGTCGATGATCTCCTGGACCCCGGCCGGATTGAGGATCGGCACCATAGTGTCGACGAACAGGAATTCGGTGGCGTGCGCGTTGGTTGAGGATTCGGCCATGTGGTCGTCGCCCATAAGGGCAAGCACGCCGCCATATCTAGACGAGCCGGCCAGGTTGGCATGGCGGAACACGTCGCCGGATCGGTCGACGCCCGGTCCCTTGCCGTACCAGACCGAAAAGACGCCGTCATGCGTGCCCTCGCCCAGCAACTCGGCCTGCTGCGATCCCCAGCAGGCTGTGGCCGCGAGTTCCTCGTTGAGGCCGGGCTGAAAGACGATATCCGACTGGGCGAGCTGCTTCCTGGCCTTCCAAAGCTGCATGTCGAGGCCGCCGAGCGGCGAGCCGCGATAGCCGGAAACGAAGCCGGCGGTGTTCAGGCCAGCCCGGCGATCGCGCGCGCGCTGCATCAGCAGCATGCGGATGACCGCCTGCGCGCCGGAAAGGAAGATGCGCTCCTTCCCAAGGTCGAACTTGTCGTCGAGCGCGACATCATACAGCGTCATCAGGCATTTTCCTGTGCGGCCACGGCTAGAGGTGCGCAGCCAACGTCGGAGTCGAGTGCCTACAGTCTTTCTTCCCTTGCCGGGGAGGTCAAACAAAATCGAAGATGCCAGACGAGGCGCAACAAATGATCCGTGCGCGGCCGTGTGGCGCCACGAAACGCCTGTCGGGCAGGATGGCCGAGCACGAAAATTCCGACGGCGGTCAGTGCCGCTGGTGACGCATTATGCAGCCTTTGGGCAACTGGGCTTCGGTTCGCCGGGCAGCTTGCCGTCGACATGGCCGGCCAGGTCCTTGTTGAGCTCGTAGACTGGCCCGACCACGAGAGGCCGGTCGGGCAGGACCGACTGGTCGAGCGAGGACGTCAGTGTCGTCTCGAAACTCTGCAGCAATTGGCCGCTGGAATCCTCGATGCGGATCGACACCGTATAGGGTTTGTCCTTTACGACGCAGGTGAGCGGCGGGCTGGTCAGCGTCACATGCCGGAGCTTTGGCCATATTTTCTGGGTGACGATGATCGGATCACCACCGGCCGGATTCTGGAAGGAGACCACGGCGACCTGTCCCTCACCCACCGGCCGCAGCGGATTGAGGGTGATGACATAGGTGGCGATGCCCAGCCGGTAGTTGAACTCGAACAGCTTCCCGGAAATGGCGAACAGCTGGCCCTTGCCGGAGTCACGGCAGGCGCCGAGCGGGGCCACCGCGAACAACGCCGCGACGACAATCATCGCGCGCGAGTATCTTTTAGACATTGGTGACCTCCCTCGCCGCGGTCCGACGGCGATAGTATCGGTTTGCCTTCTGTCGGTTGCCGCACACCGCCATGTCGCACCAGAGGCGGCTGGAATTGCGGCTTTTGTCGACAAACAGCCAGCTGCAGTTCGGACATATCCTCAGCCTGGCGATTGTGTCGCCGCGCAGCAGCGACAGCGCCGAGACCGCAAGCGCCGCCTCGAAGGCAATCGGCGTCGCCGGATTGCCGAACGGTTTTCCGGGCCTCCCGATTTCGGTGCGGCTTTGGGCGAGTCCGTCGGCGCAGGCTTCAAGGAATTCAGGCATGTCTCCGGTGGCGATCGCACCTTTCGAAACCGCGCGGCGAAACAACCGATCGGTTGTCTCCCTGATCGACAGCACCACCGGCGCGATCTTTTCAGGCGCCGGCGCTACGAGCGGCCTGCCGCCGAGCTCGGCGGCGCGAAACCCGCTCGCCGCTTCGGCAAAGCGGGCGATCTCGGCCGGATCATTGAGCCGGTCGAAGGTTTTCTCCGGATCGTTCCGCAAGACAACGGTGTTCGCCGTGTCGAGCGCAAGCATGCCACCGGTGAAGCGGTGCGGAGTCCAGGATACTGCCATATGGCGAATCTAACCGATAAATCGCATTTGACAAGTTAGATTCCGGGTGCAACGCTCGTCACGGAGGCGATCGCCATTGCCTTGTCTTGAGAATGTCGTTCGTCCCAAACCGCTGCGCCCCGATTGCGGGGCATGCATCGAGGACATTGCATGCTCTATTTCTTCCAGCAGGTTCTGAACGGGCTGCATTCGGGCGCGCTCTATGCATTGCTTGCCTTCGGCTACGTGCTGACCAACGGCATCCTGCACCGCACCAATCTTGCCTATGGGGCGCTGTTCGCCTTTTGCGGGCATACGATGATCCTCACCGCGGCGTTCGGCTATCAGGCGCTGTGGCTGACGCTGTTTGCATCCGTCGCGCTCGGCGTAGCTGCGGCGTTCCTTTATGCGGCGCTGCTCAGCCGTGTCTTGTCGCGAAGCATCTTCGAACCGTTAGCCGACCGCGCGCCCAACGCCATCGTGGTGACGACGCTCGGCATATTGCTGGCCCTATCGGAAGCCAGCCGTATCGCCGCCGACACCCATGACCTATGGTTGCCGCCAATGCTGGCCCAGCCCATCATATTTGCGCGGGGGGCCAATTTCAATGCCACGCTGACGCTCATCCAGTTGCTCGACTGCGCTGTCGTCGCGGCAATTATCGGGCTCGCCGCCTGGGCGTTTGCCCAATCAAGCTTCGGCCGGCGCTGGCGCGCCGTGTCCGACGATCCCAGGGCGGCGGCGATGTGCGGCGTCGATGTTCGCGCGGTGCTTCGGCGTGCGGTGCTTTTCGGCGGCCTTTGCGCGGCACTGGCCGGCGTGCTCGCCGCCTTCTACTACGGCAACATCAGCTTCGGCACAGGGTTGGTCTACGGCCTGAAAATCCTGTTTGTGACGGCGGTGGGCGGCTATCTCTCGCCATTGCGGGCAGCACTTGGCGCTGCCGCATTCGGCATGGCCGAATCGCTATGGGCCGGCTATTTTCCGCTCGAATGGCGCGATGGCTGGATGTATCTGTTCCTCGTCGCCATGCTGGTGCTGATCGGCACCGGCCGCGATCAGGGCAAGATCGACTGACTGTACCAAGCCTGGGTAGACTTTGGTTGCATGACGTCTACAGCGCGCGCGTCCTCTCGGACGCGCAAGGACGCTGTGGCACTTTGATTGATCCCCAGCGAAAATCGATTCCGATTTTCGGGGTCATGGCCGGGTCAGGCGGCTGTTTCGCCCCCTTCCTCATCTCAAAAGCCCCTTCCTCACTTCACAAGATTGTTTTAGTCGGTCTGCCCTGTGTTGACCCGCCGGGCCACGCACGGCATACCGTTGGGCCACATCGAGGCCGCGGAAAAACAAGCGGGAATTGGCGCGCCGCTGATACTTTGAGTCACGCATCGTGCTTTCCGAAAATCGACACCGGGCCGATGCGTAAAGGGAGGAATGTATGGCAGGGCTTCTCACTCTATCCAGAACCATTGACCGGGTGAACGAATTCATCGGCAAATGGGTGTCGTGGCTGATCCTGCTGGCAATCCTGGTCAGCGCCGCCAATGCCGTCATCCGCAAGACCTTCGACATGTCGTCGAACGCCTGGCTGGAACTGCAATGGTATTTGTTCGGTGCCGCCTTCATGCTGGCCGCCGCCTATACGCTGAGGCAGAACGACCATATCCGCATCGACATCGTCTACGGCATGTTCTCGCGCCGCGTGCAGCACTGGATCGACCTTCTCGGCCATCTCTTTTTCCTGATGCCGTTCGTGACGCTGATGGTGATCTATTTCGTTCCCTATGTGTCGCTGTCGTTTCGCAGTGGCGAAATGTCGAACAATTCCGGCGGGCTGATCATCTGGCCGGCAAAGGCAATCCTGCTGGCCGGCTTTTTCCTGCTCGCGCTCCAGGGCATCTCCGAGATCATCAAGAAGATCGCCATCATGCGCGGCGACATGGACGATCCGACGCCGTTCATATCGGTGCATGAGCAGGCCGAGCTCGAAGCGAAGGCGCTCGCCGAAGAGGTGCGCTCGTGATCGAGTTCATCGCACAGAACATGGCGCCGATCATGTTCGCCTCGCTGGTCATCTTCCTGCTGATCGGCTATCCGGTCGCCTTCTCGCTCGCCGCCAACGGCCTGGTCTTCTTCTTCATCGGGGTTGTCCTGTCACCCTATTCGGGCGGATCGATCAACCTCGCCTGGCCACTTCTCTATGCGCTTCCGGAAAATTTCTACGGAAGCAGGGTGATGTCGAACGACACGCTGCTGGCCATCCCGTTCTTCACCTTCATGGGCATCGTGCTCGAACGATCGGGCATGGCCGAAGACCTGCTCGACACGATCGGCCAATTGTTCGGACCGATCCGCGGCGGCCTCGCCTATGCCGTGATCTTCGTCGGCGCGCTGCTTGCCGCAACCACGGGTGTCGTGGCTGCCTCTGTCATCGCCATGGGCCTGATCTCGCTGCCGATCATGCTGCGCTACGGCTATGACCGCCGTGTAGCGTCCGGCGTCATCGCGGCGTCGGGCACGCTCGCCCAGATCATTCCGCCTTCGCTGGTGCTGATCGTTCTGGCCGATCAGCTCGGCCGCTCGGTCGGCGACATGTATGCGGGCGCGCTGATCCCGGGGCTGGTTCTGACCGGTCTTTACACGATGTACATCGTAATCATGTCGATCGTCCGGCCGAAGTCGATGCCGGCGCTGCCGCTGGAGGCCCGCACGCTCGGCCACGGTGTCCTGTCACTGCTGTTCGCGGTGCTGGCGGCATTCGTGGTTTCCTACGCGGCGTATCGCTATCTTGCGCCATCGCAGGGCCAAAACGCCGATATTCTCGGTGCCACCATCGGCGTGATCCTCATCTACGTCGTGGCAATCGCCGACCAGCGCCTGAAGATCAACATGATGTCGCGGCTGGCGCAGCAGGTGATCATCGTGCTGATCCCGCCGCTGGCGCTGATCTTCCTGGTGTTGGGCACCATCTTCCTGGGCATCGCCACACCGACCGAGGGCGGCGCCATGGGCGCTGTCGGCGCGTTGATCATGGCGGCGATGAAGGGGCGGCTGTCGCTGGATGTGATCAAGCAGGCGCTGGCGTCGACGACGCGGCTGTCGTCCTTCGTGCTGTTCATCCTGATCGGGGCGCGGGTGTTCTCGCTCACCTTCTACGGCGTCAATGGCCAGATCTGGGTCGAACACCTCCTGACATCGCTGCCTGGCGGCGAAATCGGCTTCCTGATCGGCGTCAACATCCTCGTCTTCTTGCTCGCCTTCTTCCTCGATTTTTTCGAGCTCGCCTTCATCATCGTGCCGCTTTTGGCGCCGGCCGCCGACAAGCTCGGCATCGACCTGATCTGGTTCGGCGTGCTGCTCGGCGTCAACATGCAAACCAGCTTCATGCATCCACCCTTCGGCTTCGCGCTGTTCTACCTGCGCTCGGTCGCCGCCCGGGTGCCCTATCTCGATCGCCTCACCGGCAAGAAGATCGCGCCAGTGACCACCGGCCAGATCTATTGGGGCGCGGTTCCCTTCGTCTGCATCCAGGTCATCATGATCGGCCTGACCATCGCCTTCCCGCAAATGGTGATGCACTACAAGGGCACGGCAGTGGACCCGGGCACGATCGATTATCAGGTGCCGGAAACGCCGAGCCTGTCGCCGCTTGGCACACCGCCGGCGGATGGCGGCACGGCGCCGACCGCGCCTGCACCGGACCTATCGCAGCCGCCGAGTTTCGGTGAAACGCCGCCTGCCAAGCCAGCAGCGCCACCCGATCTGTCCCAACCACCGAGTTTCAATTGATGCCGGAGGCGTAACAGAGATGAAAGCGGTGCGGCTGGAGGGCGTGGGCAGCATTGCGCTGCGCGAGGTCGGTAAACCGTCCGCCGGACCGGACGATCTCCTGGTGCGGATCGAGGCATGCGGCGTCTGCGGCACCGACCGGCATCTTTTCCATGGCGAATTTCCCTGTACGCCGCCGGTGACGCTCGGACATGAATTCTCAGGGATCGTCGAGGCGATTGGAACCGCTGTGTCCGGCTTTTCCGTCGGCGATCGCGTTACCGGCGATCCCAACATCGCCTGCAGGCGCTGTCCGCACTGCCATGCCGGTCGCATTAATCTCTGCCATGATCTGGTTGCCATCGGCATCCGCCGCGACGGCGGCTTCGCCGAATATGTCGTGCTGCCTCAGAAGCAGGCCTTCCCCCTCCCGAAGGACCTGAAGCCGACGCATGGCGCGTTCTGCGAGCCGCTTGGCTGCTGCCTGCATGGCGTGGATCTTGCGCAAATCAGACCCGGCTCCTCGGTCGCCGTGCTTGGCGGCGGCGTGATCGGCCTGCTCACCATGCAACTGGCGAAGCTTGCCGGCGCGACGACAATCATCCTGTCGACGCGCCAGGCCTCGCGGCGTGCCCTCGCCGAAGAATTGGGCGCAACGGCGACGGTCGACCCAAGCGCTCGCGATATCATCGACACGGTCGTCGGTGCGTCGGGCCTGATGCCGGGCGGCGTCGATGTGGTGTTCGAATGTGCTGGAGTAAGAGAGACAGTCGAGCAATCGATGCGGCTGGCCAAAGCCGGCGGTACGGTTGTCATCGTCGGCGTGATGCCTCAAGGCATGAAGGCCGAGTTCGAACCTTTCGACCTTTTGTTCCGGGAATTGAGGGTTCTGGGCTCGTTCCTCAATCCGTTTACGCATCGCCGGGCCGCCGATCTCATCGCCTCGGGTGCGATCGAGATCGACAAGCTCATCTCACGGCAGGTGACGCTGGTGGAGGCGGCTGCGGTGATCGCCAATCCGCCTGCGCCAGGCGAAGTCAAGGTGCTGGTGGTGCCGCGCTGATCCGGCAAATCGAAGTGTGACGGCGCCACGCGTCCGAGCGCGTGGCGCCGTAACTGTTGTCAGAGCTTGCCGGTGCGCTGCTGGACCATCATGAAGGTGTCGTAATTGTACTCGGCTACCTGCGCCCAGAGATAGTGCTCCTTACGGAAGGCCTTGATCGACTCCCATATCTTCTTGAACGGCGCGTTCGAAGCTTCCATCTCGGCATAGACCTCGTTCGCCTTTTCGGAGCAGGCTGCCAAGATTTCCGGGCTGAACGGGCGCAATTTGGCGCCCCCGGACACCAGCCGCCTCACAGCCGCCGGATTCAGATGGTCGTATTTCTGCAGCATGTTGGCGTCGGCGGCCTGCGCGGCGGTGTGCACCAGCGCCTTGTAGGCTGGTGAAAGCTCTTCGTATTTCGCCTTGTTGAACATCAAATGGACGGTCGGCCCGCCTTCCCACCAGCCGGGATAATAATAATTGGGCGCGACCTTATAGAAGCCGAGCTTCTCATCGTCATAAGGGCCGACCCACTCGGCAGCGTCTATGGTGCCTTTTTCCAGCGCCGGATAAATGTCGCCGCCGGCGATCTGCTGCGGCACCACGCCGAGCCTTTCCACCACTTTGCCGGCAAAGCCACCGATGCGCATCTTGAGGCCCGAAAGGTCGGCGACGGTGTTGATCTCCTTGCGGAACCAGCCGCCCATCTGCACGCCGGTATTGCCGCCCGGCAAGCCAAAAAGGCCCTGCGTGGCGAGAAACTCGTTGAACAGGTCGATGCCGCCGCCGTGATAATGCCAGGCATTGATGCCGCGCGCGTTGAGCGAGAACGGAACCGCAGCACCCAGCGCCCATGTCGGGTCCTTGCCCCAATAATAATATGCCACCGTATGGCAGGCCTCGACGGTGCCGGCGGTGGTGGCGTCCGCGGCCTGCAGGCCGGGCACGAGTTCACCGGCGGCGAAGACCTGGACCTGGAAGTTGCCGTCGGTTGCCTCCGAAAGCATCTTGGAAAAGACCTCGGCGCCGCCGTAGATCGTGTCGAGAGATTTCGGGAAGGACGACGCTAGGCGCCATGTCACTTTCGGATTGGATTGGGCGATAGCCGGCGCGGCAAGCGCTGCTGTAGCCGCCGCGGCGCCCACACCGATCGCGCCGGCCTTGCGGATAAATGATCGACGATCCATGAAGTCCTCCCTATTGGATCAATAGACCGACGTTCGGGAAATGCTCTGTGCCCCGGATCGGCTTCGCGGCAGACAATACACGGGCAAGAAGTCGAGTCCAGCCATGGCAGCCGGTTTTGCCGGCGGCGTTTCCGCGAAATTCGCGGCGCGAACGCACCTCTTGCAACTTAAGTCTAACGCCATTTCCGTGGACCATGCGACATGCCGAACTTGTCATGGCAAAGCGCTTTCGGATCGCCTATTTTAAAGGCAGAACATAGCCCTGTACTGAATGGAACCCGGATCAAAAATGCAGCAGCCGCTCGTCGCCATATCGACCGACGTCCGCCAGTTCGACAACTACACCTGGCATGCCGCTCCGCAGCAATATCTGGAGGCGGCGCTTTCGGGAGCCGGCGTGTTCCCGGTGCTGGTGCCGTCCTTCGGCGACCGGCTTGATTTCGATGAACTCCTGTCATCGGTCGACGGCGTCATGATCACCGGCTCGAAATCCAATGTGCATCCCTCGCTCTATGGCGGCGATGCTAGCGAGGCCAACGGCCCATACGATCCGGCCCGCGACGCCACGACGCTGCCGTTGATCCGCAAGGCAGTGGAGCGCGGCGTGCCGTTGCTCGCCATCTGCCGCGGCATCCAGGAGATGAATGTGGCGCTGGGTGGCACGCTGGCCACGGAAATCCAGGAGCGCGAGGGATCGCTGGACCATCGCGCGCCGGCGAGCGATAATCAGGACGAACGCTTCGCCATCCGCCAGACCATTTCGATCAAGCCCGCAAGCTGCCTCGCCGGCGTGTTCGGGGCGGGCGACGTCATGGTCAACTCGGTGCATCGTCAGGCGATCGACCGGCTCGGCCCGAAGTTGCAGATAGAGGCCGTCGCCAGCGACGGCACGGTCGAGGCGGTTTCGGTGCGGGACGCCCGTGCCTTCGCCGTGGGCGTCCAATGGCATCCCGAATACTGGGTCAAGTCGGACAGCGTCTCGGCAAAGATCTTCCGCGCCTTCGGCGACGCGGTGCGCCTGCACGCCGCAGCGAAATCCGGCACGCGCACCGCCGCGGAATAGTTCAGCGATCGGACGTCAACGTCAATCGCTGCTGGCCGCCAGCGACAGCAGCGGCAGGGTTGGTGCGTAGGATTCATAACCGTCGCCGTCGGCGACGCCGAAAGTGACGATCGGGTCGATGCCGTTCGCGCTGAAGGTGACCGTGCCGTCATCCTGCTCACGCCAGAATTTCGCGCGCTCGATGCCGGGCAAAACCTGGCGGCAACTCGCAGTGACCGTCAACAGCGACAGGCCGTGCGCAACCTCAGTGCCGCGCTTGACCGCGCAGGACGCTTCGTCGCCATTGGCCACCAGCCTGTAGTCGCCGGGCGACTGCGTTGACTGATCGGCTGTGCGGCCTTCGCCGCTGCCGTCGTGAAACAGGTGAACGCTGCCGAACAGCGCGGCCACCGCCATCAATGCAGCAAGTGCTTTCATCTGCGTTCTCCGCGTGGTTGGCGATAGATAAAAAATGATTTCAAAGCGTTAAGCCGACGTTAACAAATAGGAAAGCTTGCCGCTCAGCTGCGCGCCTTGACCTTTTCCGTTTCCGGCACCGGCGTCAGCGCCCTCCCTTCCGAAAACCAGGAAACCAGATTGTCGACGCACAGATCGGCCATGGCGCGGCGGGTATGTTCCGAAGCCGAGCCGACATGCGGCAAGAGCGAGGTGTTGGGGGCGGCGAGCAGCGCCGGCGGCACGTTCGGCTCGTCAGCGAAGACGTCGAGCCCAGCAGCGGCGATGGTGCCATTGGCCAGGGCTGCCGCAAGTGCTGCCTCGTCCACCGTGCTGCCGCGGCCGATGTTGACGAAGACGCCATTCGGGCCAAGCGCCGACAGGATCTCGACGTTGACCGCCTTTTCCGTCGAGGCGCCGCCAGGCGCCACCGAGATCAGCGTATCCACCGCCTCGGCGAGGCCCTTCAGCGTGCCGTGGTATTCGTAGGACAGGCCTTCGACCTGGCGCCGGTTGTGATAGGCGATCGGCAGCCCGAAGGCCTCCAGCCGGCGGGCAATGGCAAGGCCGATTCGGCCCATGCCGAAAATACCGATACGACGGCCGCGCAAGGTCAGCCGGCTCAAGCGATAGTTGCCATCGCGCGCCCAACTGCCATCGCGCAGCCAGGTCTCGGCGCGCGGCAACTCGCGGATGGTGTTGATCAAAAGACCGATCGCCGTGTCGGCGACCTCCTCAGTCAGCACGTCAGGCGTGTTGGTGACCATGACACCGCGCTGTGCGGCGTGACGGGCGTCGACCGAATCATAACCGACGCCGAAATTGGCGATGATCTCGAGATTCGGCAGCGCGTCGATGAGAGCTGCATTGATCCCGCCAAAGGCGGCAATGCCGCGCACCGACCGGCGCAGCTCGTCGGTGACCAGCGACGCATCGGGCCGTTCGATCCACACGCGATTGAACGTCCTGTCGATGCGGCCGACCGCGTGGTCGTTGAATTGGCCCGGCACCAGAATGGCGACTGCTTGCTGCTGTTCGGTTTTTGTCATGCACGTTCCACCGGTTTGCCGGTCGACTGGCGCACATGCAGTTCCGGCTTGATCAGTTCCTGCGACGGCCGCACCACCTGCCCATTGAGCTTGTCGAGCAGCGCGCTGGCGGCGCGGCGGCCGACTTCACGCTGGCCGTTCCAGACGGTGGTCAGCGCCGGCGTTGCGATCGCTGCTTCCTCGAGATCGTCATAGCCGGTGACGGAGATGTCAATGCCCGGCACGAGCCCGGCGCGCGCGATGCCGTTCATCAGGCCGATCGCGACGAGGTCATTCCAGCAGCAGGCCGCGGTCGGCTTGTCCTTCAGCGCCAGGAACTGCCCGGCGGCTTCGAAACCGGCCTGTTTGGTGCGCGGGCCGGCAATGCGCCAGGATGGCCTTACCTCCAGCCCGGCCGCCTCCATCGCGTTGACATAGCCCTGGTAGCGGTCGCGGCCGGTCGAGGTCTGGTCGGTGCCGCCGACCATGGCGATGCGCTTGTGGCCGAGCGAGATCAGATGGTTGGTGGCAAGCCCGGTGCCGTAGGCATCGTCGCCGCGAAATACCGGCACGTCGGCGCCTTCGACGGTGCGTGCGATCAGCACCGCCGGCAGGCCGTTTTCCTCGGCCATGAGGATGTCTTCGGGCGGCGTGCCGATGGCCGGCGACATGATGACGCCGTCGGCGCCGAGCTGCAGCAGCGTGTCGATGAAGGTGCGCTGCTTTTCGAGCTGGTCGTAGTGGTTCGACAGGATGAAGGTCTGCCGGCTGCGATCGAGCTCGCTTTCGATCGAGCGCAGTATCTCGGCGAAAAAGGGATTCATGATGTCGTGAACGACGACGCCGACGATGCCCGAACGCGAGGTGCGCAGGCTGGCGGCGCGGCGATTATAGATATAGCCGATGGCGCGGGCATGTTCCTTGATGCGGTCGCGGGTGCCGCCGGCAACCAGCGGGCTGTCGCGCAGGGCCAGCGAGACCGTGGCCGTGGACACGCCGAGCGCATCCGCGATCGTCGAAAGCTTGATCTTCTGTGCCAGCGCCTTGCGCTCCCCCGACGATCTAGAGCTGATCCATGATCTCCAGCGAAAACCGGATTCCCACTTTTCGGGATCATGATCTAAACAGTTTAAACGCGGCCTTATGCCACCCTTCCGGAACAAATCAAAGTTTTTTTGCCAGCGCTTCCACCTCGACGTCGAGGGCGGCGCTGTTGCGCACGCGAAGCCGGTGCTCGCGATGAACGATATAAAGGCCGCTGGCGACGATGACGGCAGCGCCGACGAGCGTCCAGCGGTCGGGAAACTGGTGAGGACAATCCAGCCGGCAATGATCATCCCGATGATTTGCGAATACCGAGACTATAGCCTGCACCAGGAGCCAATGGCAGACGGCGCCGAACACGCTAAGCATCAGAAGGATGAACCAGCCGCCACAAGCTTGGTCTTTCTGCATGTCGTCATCCCAAAACCGCTACGCACTTTTGGGCGACATGCACTAGGGATGCATGCGGGCGCCCTTGGTGATCTTGTCGACAAGCTTCTTTTCGGCGCGCAGCGCGATGCCGACGACCTTGGCGTCGTCGGGTGCGAATTCGGCAAAGACGGCGCGGTTCGCCGCGTCGTGGCCGGTCGAAAACATCTCGTCGACGTAGAGCGAGGTCGTCACACCGCGCTCCAGCGCCCGTCGGTGGATCGCACTGAGCGTCGGGCGATCGGCCGAAAGCACGATGACCGGCTGGATCGAGAGCGGATTGTAGATGTTGCCGGCGCGGTCGCGATAGGGTTCGCCGATGATGTCGGTATTCTGCGCGACGATGCCGCTGGTCAGGAAGGCGGTGACATTGAGCTTTTGCCAGACGGGAAGGTCGTCCTGCAGCACGATTGCAAATTTCGTGTCGAACATGAGACATTTACCATTCAAGGTTTGTGAATGAAGCGATGTCACACGGTCTAGATGGCGAGGCCTTTCAGGGTCTTGGACGTTTGTGCGCTGACGCGGCTGAAAACTGTGTCATCTCTGCCCCCGATTGCGTCGGAATGGAGCGTATCGAGGCCCGGTTCCACGGCAGCGCGTTCGATCTCCATCGTCACGATACCTACGCCATCGGCGTGACGCTGAATGGCGTCCAGACCTTCCGTTATCGCGGCGCGACGCATCACAGCCTGCCCGGCCAGATTATCGTGCTCCATCCCGACGAATCGCACGACGGCGGCGCCGGCACCGAAGACGGTTTGCGTTACAGGATGCTTTATCTGGAGCCGTCCATCGTGCTGGACTGCCTCGATACGATAGGCGCATCGCTGCCTTTCGTCAGGAATGCCGTGGTTACGGATCCTGTTTTCCGCACGATGCTGCTTTCGGCGCTGGGGCCGTTGGACCAGAAGCTGGACGACCTCTTTGTCGCCGACTTCATTGCGCAATTGATGCAAAGCTTGGCACGGCATGCAGGCCTGCAGGCGAAACCGATCCCAAGGACAGCATGGCGAGCTGCCAGCCTGGCACGCGACTATCTGGAAGAAAATGTTTTCCGTATCGTCCGTTCCGAAGAGCTGGAGGCGATCACCGGGCTGGATCGCTATGCCCTATCGCGGCATTTCCGTGCCGCCTTCTCCACCAGCCCGCATCGCTTTCTCCTGATGCGCCGGCTTCAACGAGCACGCCGCATGATCGAGGCGAGCGAGCCATTGGCGCAGATCGCGATAGCGGCCGGTTTCAGCGACCAAAGTCATTTTAACAGGCACTTCAAGAAGGCGTTCGGTGTCACGCCGGGCCGCTGGTCGGCATTGGTCCATGGATCGTCGGCAGCCGCCTGATGGCGTCAGCCGCGGATCATTCGTCGGCGTCGATCTCATCATCGACGAGAACCATCTCGCCGTTCGAGAGGTTCGCCTCGACGCGGGCGAGCAGCTTGAACAACGCCTTCTGGTCCTTTTTATCGAGACCCTTCAGCGCCTGCTTCTCGGTCTTCTTCACCGATTTCTCGATGGCGTGGATGATTTCGCGGCCAGTGTCGGTCAGGAAGATATGGGCCTGGCGGGCATCGGCGGCAGAGGCACGCTTTTCCAGAAAGCCCTGCGCCTGCAGCCGATTGATCGTCTTGGTGATGGTCGGCGGGCGCACACCGAGGCGGCCGGCGAGATTGCCGGGCGTCTGCCCGTCCTCCCGGTCAAGCGCCAGCATGATCTGGTCCTGGCCGGCATAGAAGCCGTGCGTCAGAAGCCGCGCGGCGAGTGCCGTACGCGCCAGCCGCGCCGCCGAATGCAGCCGGCTCATTGTCGCAGTCTTGTCCGCCTTGGCCATGGTCATCCCTCTTCGGGCCGAACCGGTGCGGACAGCATAGAGGCAACCGCCCGGTTGGCAATCGACGATCAATCAGATCCGGCTTGGCAAAATAGCTTTGCCGGCAAGCAATGCGATGCCCGCCGTGGCTAATGCCAGAAGTTTATTTCAGTTAGATGACAAACGACTTTTCAGTGCAGGTGGAAGCTTTCCGCAGGAGCGACGCACACGCGAAACGAGACTCATGCAGCCTTTACTGCGACGATCATCAGGGCCTGATAGGCGTCCGCCATCTCGCGCAGCGCCGCCTGCGATAGCGGCCCGGCGCGCCGCGCGATGCCGTCCCTGGCATTCGACGTATCCCGCCTGCCGGACCGGTCGGTGTAGGGCGCGACAGTGGTGAATATCTGCTCGCTCAGGCTGTCGGGGAAAAACAGCTGGCCGGTCATCACCGAATTGTCATCGGGGAAGACCTTGAAGTGGATGTGGGTGGTGCGGCCGCGATACCAGCCGGGATAGATGGTGGTGAACGAGACGATGCCGGTGTCATCCGCCTTCTGCCAGCCGCGCAGAAAACTCTGGCCTGACGTATCGACATCCTGGCCGTCGCCTTGTCCCGGATAGCCCGAATAATGCCCTTGCGCGTCGCAATGCCAGATGTCGACGCGCGCGCCGGCAAGCGGCCGGCAGGCCGCGTCGACGACCTGCAGCCGCACATTGAGGCCAATGCCCGATTTGCCTTCGGTGATATCGGCGCGTTCGAGCTTCGGGTCGAAATAGAACGGCCCCTCGGTCGCTTCCGGCGTGATCGCGCAGACGCCGGCACCGCTATCGAACAGGGCAAGCCCGGCATAGGGCGAGGCCTGCTGAGCCATCGCGATGCCCGGCAGAAAGACGCCGCCGCCCGCGCTGACGGCAATGAGGCCGAGCGCCTGACGCCGGCTCAAAGGCAAGGAGGACGGTTTGTCGGACATCCGGCACCTCTTCTGGTTCTTTTGAGCAAGCGACCTTGCTCTTAATCTAGGCAGTGAGACCCGCCAGCGCCAATGAAAGTCCAGCGATGTTGGGAAAGTCCGGCAATGTTGGCGACCTGTTTGGCCCATCGGTTTGCCGCGTGCAAAAGCACGGCGCACATCCTATATGGAACCAACAATCCCTTTTCGAGGCCCAATATGAGCGATGCACAGACGACGCAGATCCCCGTAACCGTTCTCACCGGCTATCTCGGCGCCGGCAAGACGACGCTGCTCAACCGCATCCTTTCGGAAAACCACGGCAAGCGCTACGCCGTCATCGTCAATGAATTCGGCGAGATCGGCATCGACAACGAACTGATCGTGGAATCCGACGAGGAAATCTATGAGATGAACAATGGCTGCGTCTGCTGCACGGTGCGCGGCGACCTGATCCGCGTCGTCGAAGGCCTGATGCGCCGGCCAGGCCGCTTCGACGCCATCGTGGTCGAGACGACCGGCCTCGCCGATCCGGTGCCGGTGGCGCAGACCTTCTTCATGGACGACGATGTGCGCTCCAAGACCAGGCTCGACGCGGTGGTGGTGCTGGTCGACGCCAAGCACCTGCCGTTGCGGCTGAAGGATTCCCGCGAAGCCGAGGACCAGATCGCCTTTGCCGACGTCGTCGTGCTCAACAAGACCGATCTCGTCACGCCGGAGGAACTGAGCAAGGTCGAGGCGACGATCCGCGCGATCAACCCGGCGGCCAAGATCCATCGCACCACTCGCGCCGGCCTGGCGCTGTCCGAGGTGCTCGACCGCGGCGCCTTCGATCTTTCGCGGGCGCTGGAGAACGACCCGCATTTCCTCGATGCGCATGACGACCACGATCAACATCACGACCATCAAGATCATGACGGGCATCATCACCATGACGGGCACGACCACCATCATCACGCACACGCTTCCGATATCCATGACGTGACGGTACAGTCGGTGTCGCTACGCGGCGGCGAGATGGACCCGAAGAAGTTCTTCCCGTGGATCGAGAAGATCACCCAGATGGAAGGCCCGAACATCCTGCGGCTGAAGGGCATCATTGCGCTCAAGGGCGATGACGAGCGCTATGTTATCCAGGGCGTGCACATGATCATCGAGGGCGACCACCAGCGCGCCTGGAAGGACGGCGAGAAGCACGAGAGCCGGCTGGTGTTCATCGGCCGCGAGCTCGATGCCGAGCGGCTGAAGAAGAGTTTTGACGCCTGCCAGGCCGCTTGATTTCCAGGCCTTATAACGCTAGCGCTGCCGCTTCTTTCCTTCTCCCCTTGCGGGAGAAGGTGGCCGAGCGAAGCTCGGTCGGATGAGGGGTGTTCCAGCTTGGCAACGACGGCACTCCGTCCAGCACCCCTCAACCGTCTTGGCGCTGCGCGCCAATCCACCTTCTCCCACAAGGGGAGAAGGAAAGCTGCACCTACCCGCGCTGGCGGCTCCCGCGCGGGGGTAGACGACCAGCCGAAATCTCGAATGGAATAGTCTCTCATGCCCACAGTCGCCCCGCTTGATCTCGATGGCCATTGCGTCGCCGCCGTCTTCCTTGGCGACGTACCGCATTTCGCACTAGCCGACGGCACAATCCATCGGCTGGACCATGGCCACAAGACGGCGCAGGCTAATGACGGGCTGCTCGCCGCCTTCCACGATGCGGCCAACGACCGGCTGATCACCGGCGGCGAGGACGGCAAGATTTTTTCCGTTACCGCCGGCGGCAATGCGGCAGAATTGGCAAGCGCCGGGAAAAAATGGATCACCAGCGTCGCGGCTGGACCACAAGGCGCCGTCGCCTATGCCTCCGGCAAGATCGCCTTTGTGCGCTTTGCCGACGGCAAGACTAAGGAATTCATGCATCCGCGTTCGGTCGAGGGGCTGGCGTTCTCGCCCAAGGGCATGCGCTTTGGTGTCGCCCGCTACAATGGCGCGACGCTGCATTTCCCGGCGGCGGACGGGAAGCCGGTCGAGCTGGAATGGGCCGGCGCCCATACCGGCATCACCTTCTCGCCCGATGGCGCCTTCCTCGTCACCACCATGCAGAAGAACGCGCTGCATGGCTGGAAGCTGGCCGACGGCAAGCACATGCGCATGAGCGGCTATCCCGGTAAAGTCAAAAGCCTGTCGTGGAGCGCCAGGGGAAAATGGCTGGCCAGTTCCGGCGCGCCGGCGGCGATCGTCTGGCCTTTTTCGGGCAAGGACGGGCCCGTTGGCAAGGCGCCGCTGGAGCTCGGTACGCGCGGCAACGCCATGGTGACCTCGGTCGCCTGCCATCCAAGCCAGGAGGTCGTCGCCGTCGGCTATGACGACGGCATGGTGATGGCGGTGCGTTTCGCTGACGCCAAAGAGGTGCTTCTGCGCCGACCGGGCAAGGGCGCCATCACCTCGATGATGTGGGATAGGGAAGAACGCCGCGTCGCCTTCGGCAGTACCGCCGGCGATTGCGGCGTCATCGATATTTCGGCCTAGGGAGTAAGGCAGTAGGGGAGTAAGGCACCTAATCCCCTACTGCCCTACTGCCCTACTGCCCTATTCCCCTATTCGAGTAACGCATGAGAGGGACCTTCATGCATACAATCGACCATTTAAAGACTTCCATCGGCGGCATCAGCGCCGCCTGCATCGCCGATCTGCGCGAGACCGAGGCCGAAGCCTTCCGCAAGGCAAGGCCGAAATCGGCAGCCAAGGTCGGCAACGGCCTGCCAGGCTTCTTCGGCGGCGTGCCGATGCACTGGATGAATGACTGGCCGACGCCGTTTCCTATCCTGGTCGACAGCGCCAGAGGTGCCACCATCACCGATATCGACGGCAACCGGCTCGACGATTTCTGCCTCGGCGACACCGGCTCAATGTTCGGCCATTCGCCGACGCCGGTCGCGCGCGGCATCCGCCGGCAGGCCGGACGCGGCCTCACCTACATGCTGCCTTCCGAAGATGCGGTGGCGATCGGCCCGTTGCTGCAACAGCGCTTCGGCCTGCCGTTCTGGCAGATCGCGACGACGGCGACCGATGCCAACCGCTTTGCGCTGCGCGTCGCCCGCACGATCACCGGCCGGGAAAAGATCCTGGTCTTCAACGGCTGCTATCACGGCTCGGTCGACGAGACGATGGTGCGGCTGGTCGACGGCAGACCGGCCAACCGGCCGGGACTGACCGGCGAATTCCGCGACCTGACCCGGACGACCGATGTCATCGAGTTCAACGATGTGCCGGCACTCGAGGCCGTGCTCCGGGATAAGGATATCGCCTGCGTCATCACCGAGCCAGTGCTGACCAATTCCTGCATGGTGCTACCCGACCCTGGCTTCCACGAGGCGCTGCGGCGTCTCACCCGCGCGGCCGGCACCCTGCTGCTGATCGACGAGACGCACACGATTTCGACCGGTCCGGGCGGCTACACCGGAAGACACGGCTTGGAGCCGGACCTGTTCGTGCTCGGCAAGCCGATCGCCGGCGGTGTGCCGGCCAGTGTGTGGGGGATGAGCGAAGACGTCGCCACCCGCTATGCCGACTATATCAGGACCAAGGAACCGGGCTATTCCGGCATGGGCACGACGCTATCGGCCAATCCGCTGCAGTTCGCGGCGATGCGCGCCACGCTCGAAGAAGTGATGACCGACGGGAATTATGCCCAAATGGACCATCTGGCGCGGCGGCTCGACGCAGGGCTGACCGCCGTCATCGACCGTTATCACCTGCCTTGGCATGTTGTCCGAGTTGGCGCCCGCGTCGAGTTCATCTGCGCGCCTGGCCCGCTGAGGAATGGCGGCGAGGCGGAAACAGCGCACGCGCCGGCGCTCGAAGCGGCGATCCATGTCGCGCTGGTCAATCGTGGCGTGCTGATCGCGCCGTTCCATAACATGATGCTGATTTCGCCGGCCACCAGCGCCACCCAGGTCAACCGCCTGATCACCGCCTTCGGTGTGGTTGCGGCAAGGCTCGCGGCATGAGACAAGCTTGCACATGAGAGAAGCGCACAAGCAAACTTTGAACGCCATCATCGCCTCCCCTTCGGGCTCGACGCCCGCCGAGGCGCAAACGTTTCTCGACGCCTATCCCGAGATCGAAGCGTTCGACATCGTGCTGACCGACGCCAATGGCGTCGGGCGTGGCAAGATCGTGCGCCGGCACGAACTGATGAGCATCTTCGAGGGCGGCCGGCACATGCCGATCTCGATCCTCGGCCTCGACATTACCGGCGAGGACGTGCATGAGACTGGGCTGATCTGGACGACCGGCGACGGCGATCTCAGAGCATGGCCAATTCCCGGTACGCTGGTGCCGCTGTTCGGCACACAGCCGCCGCGCGGCCAGGTGCTGATGGCGATGTACCATCTCGACGGTCAGCCCATGTCCTCCGACCCGCGGCTGGCGTTAGCCCGTCAGGTGGAGATACTGGCGGCGAAGGGCCTGCGTCCGGCCGGCGCCTTCGAACTCGAATTCTTCCTGCTCGCCAACGAGCGCGACGCCGACGGCAAGGTGCAACCGGCGCACGCAGTGCTCGACGGCCGACGCTCGGCCAAGACCGAGGTCTATTCCGTCGACCATCTGCACGGCATGGAGCCGCTGTTTTCCGACATCTATGCCGCGGCCAAGGTGCAAGGCATCCCGGCCGAGACGGTCATTTCCGAATATGCGCCCGGCCAATACGAGTTGACGCTGAACTACCGCCAGGACGTGATCCGCGCGGCCGACGACCTCGTGATGCTGAAGCGGCTGGTGCGGGCACAGGCGCGCCGCCACGGCGTCACCGCTTGCTTCATGGCCAAGCCGATCGAGAAATATGCCGGCTCCGGCATGCATTTCCATGTCTCGCTGCAGGACAAGGCCGGCAAGAACATCTTCACTGAGGCCAGCGGCGAGTCTTGGTCCTTGCCGCTGCTGCGCGGACTGGGCGGCCTCATCCAGACCATGGCCGAATCGATGCTGGTGTTTGCACCGCACGCCAATTCGTGGCGGCGCTTTGTTTCGCAATCCTATGCACCGGTGGCGCCGACCTGGGGCGTCAACAACCGCTCGGTGGCATTGCGTGTGCCGGCAGGTGATGCGAAAAACCGGCGCATCGAGCACCGGCCGTCGGGCGTCGACGCCAACCCTTATCTGGTGGCGGCAACCGTGCTGGCCGGCATCACTAAGGGCCTCGACGAGGGCCTCGATCCCGGCCCCGAAACCACCGGCAATGGCTACGAATCAGCAATCACGCGCACCACCATGCCGGTGGACTGGCGCGCCGCGATCGAGGCGGCAAGGGCTTCGACATTCCTCAAAGGGGCACTGGGAGAAGACCTGCACCGGACATTCGTGGCAATCAAGCAATCCGAATATCTGCGGGTGGCGCGCACGGTCAGCGAACTGGATTATCACCTCTATCTGCACGAGGTGTAACGCGATCGCATCGCCGGTCATTCTCCCAGCGAATGCCTGGGTCCGGGCAATTTGAAGGAACCTTTCCGGGGTTTCGCTCATTCCGCATCTGATCGCAGCAGCGGACAAGGCCGCATCAGCCATGATTGCCAGGATGCAGACAACTCCCGCGCCACACCACGCCAAGGTGCAGGCAAAACGCTGGCCCAACCGTGAATTGCCTGAGACGGCGGAAGACGATGGCGCAAGCACCATTCCCGAACTCAGCGAAGTGGCGAAAGCCTGCCGTCGCTGTCCGCTGTGGCGCAACGCGACCCAGACCGTGTTCGGCGAAGGGCCTGATAACGCCAAGGTGATCTTCGTCGGTGAACAGCCTGGCGACCAGGAGGATCTGGCCGGCAAACCTTTCGTCGGGCCGGCCGGCAAGGTCTTCGACGCCATCCTGGAGGACGCCGGCGTCGATCGGCTGAAAGTCTATGTCACCAATGCGGTCAAGCATTTCAAATTCGAGCCGCGCGGCAAGCGGCGCATCCACTCCAAGCCGAATGCCGGCGAAGTGCAGGCCTGCCGATGGTGGCTCGACAAGGAGCTCGATCTGATAAAGCCCAATCTGGCGGTGGCGCTCGGCGCAACGGCTGCGCAGTCTCTGCTTGGCAAAGTTGTGCCGATCATGAAGATGCGCGGCGCGGTCGTGACGCGGGACGACGGCTTGCCTGTGTTCGTCACCATCCACCCATCCTTTATCCTGCGCATCCGCGAGCCGGCGGACAAACAGGCCGAGCGCGAGCGGTTCCTGCAGGAAATGAAGGCGGTGAAAAAGCTGATGGCCGCCTGAGCTATTTGATCAGTATCGCCCGGAGATCATTGACGTTCGTCCCGGTCGGGCCAGGCACGAAGAGATCGCCGACGGCGTTGAATCCCGTCCAGGCATTGTTGCCGGCAAGCATCGCCTTGGCATCGACGCCTGCCGCCCGCATCCGCGAAACCGTCGAACCGTCGGCGAAGGCGCCGGCATTGTTTTCCGAACCGTCGATGCCATCGGTGTCTGCGGCTAGTGCATTGATGCCATCCATACCGCTGATGCCGATGGCGAAGGCGAGCAGAAACTCGCTGTTGCGGCCGCCCTTGCCTTTCGCCCGCAAGGTGACCGTCGTCTCGCCGCCCGACAGGATCAGCACCGGCTTTGGGAATGGCCGGTTGCGCGTCGCCACCTCGCGCGCGATCGCGGCGTGGACACCGCCGACCTCGCGCGCCTCGCCCTCAATAGAATCGGAGAGGATGACCGCCTCGATACCTTGGCGCCTGGCTTCGGCTGCGGCCGCGTCCAGCGATACGCCGGCCGAGGCGATCAGATGCACTTCGTTGCGCGAAAAACGCGGATCATCGACGCGCGGCGCATCGGCGGCCGGCGTATTGATATGCGCCATCACCGAAGCCGGCAGCTTCATGCCATAGGCGGCGATCGATGCCAGCGCCTCTTGGCGACTGCCGGAATCGGGAACGGTCGGACCGGAAGCAACCAGCGCCGGATTGTCGCCCGGAATATCGGAGACCACGAGCGACACCACCTTTGCCGGAAAGGCAGCTGCCGCCAGCCTGCCGCCCTTGATCGTGGAAACATGCTTGCGGATGGTGTTCATGGCGGCGATCGGTGCGCCGGAGGCAAGCAGCGCCTCGTTGACGGCGATCTCGTCGGCCAGCGTCAGACTTTCGGCAGGCGACGGCAGCAGCGCCGAGCCGCCGCCTGAGATGAGCGCCACGACCAGATCGTCCGCGGTCAGGCCCTGCACCTTTTCGAGCAGCCGGCGCGAGGCCTCGAGACCGGCGGCATCCGGCACCGGGTGCGCCGCCTCGATGATCTCGATGCGCTGGCAGGTCGCGCTATAGCCGTAACGGGTGACGATCAGCCCTTCTATCGGCCCGTCCCACACCCTTTCGAAGGCCGCCGCCATTTGCGCCGAGCCCTTGCCTGCGCCAATGACGATGGTGCGCCCTTTGGGCGTTGCCGGCAGATGATCCCAGATGGTTCTCTGGGGATCGGCGGCGGCGACGGCGGCATTGAAGATGGCGGTGAGGAAGGGCCTAGGATCGAGCGCGGTCATTTTGCTTCCGGCGGCAGTACCAGCTCACGCCCGTCGACGCCGAGATGGCTGCACAGCGCGTCGACGACGACGCCGTGATCCTCACGCTCCGGCAGGCCCGAGACAGCGATCACACCGATTACGCCGGCACCCTTGACCGTTATGGGAAAGCCACCACCGGCCAGCACATAGTCTGATATGTCGAGCCCCTCACCGGGTTTGAAGCTGCGGTCGGGGCGCTGTTGCTCCAGCACCAGGCGGTAGGTGCTTCTCAAAAACCGCCGCACGACGTTGGTCTTGCGCCGCGCCCAGTCCGGATTGGAGGCATTCGAGCCTGGCATCGCTGCATAGAACAGCGGCCGGTCGAAGGTCCTGATGTCGACGATGATCGGCAGGTCTTCGGCTAGCGCCCGGTCGCGGATCGCCGAGCCGATCTTGAAGGCGACAGCCTCGTCGAAGACGGGGAAGACAAGCGTGGCTTCCTGTTTCTTGATCAGAGCGATGTCGTCCGCAACGGCCATGTCGTTCCCCTGTCAACTTCGCTGCAGGCTTTGACCGATGGCTGCCGCCGGGTCAAGCCGGACGTGTGGATAGCTAAACCGCCATATCGGTCTTCATCGCCCGCCCGGCGACGTAGACCTCGCGCACGGCGCGGTCGTCGCCCAGCGTCTGCAGCAGAAACAGCTCCTCCGCCAGCGTTTCCGCCGTCTCCATCCGCAGCCGCATGGCCGGCGTGGCGCGGGCATCGAGGACGACGATGTCGGCATCGCTGCCTGGGTCGAGCGTGCCGATCCTTTCCACGATCGACAGCGCCTCGGCATTGCCGCGGGTGAGCTGCCAGAACGCCTGGAACGGGTTGAGTTTTTCGCCGTTCAGGGCGATCGCCTTGTAGCCCTCGTCCATGGTGCGCAGCATCGAATAGTTAGTGCCGCCGCCGACATCGGTGGCGGCCGCGATACGAAGAGCTTTGTCGCGCGTGCGGTAGCGCTGATAATCGAACAGGCCCGAACCGAGGAACAGGTTCGAGGTCGGGCAGAACACGGCCACCGAGCCCGTGTCCGAAAGCGCATCCGCCTCGCGTTCCGACAGATGGATGCAGTGGCCGAACAGGCTTTTGCGCCCGAGCAGCCCGTATTGCTCGTAGACATCGGTATAGTCGTGTGCCTGCGGGTAGAGTTGCAGCGTAAAGGCAATCTCGGCGTGGTTTTCCGCCAGATGCGTCTGCATGTGCAGATCAGGATGTTCGCGGCAGAGCGCACCCGCCATCTCCAATTGCTCGGGTGAGGAGGTGATGGCGAAGCGCGGTGTGATGGCATAGTGCTGGCGCCCCTTGCCGTGCCACTCGGCGATCAGCGCCTTGCTGTCGTCATAGGCCGATTGCGGCGTGTCGAGCACGCCCTCCGGCGCATTGCGATCCATCATCACCTTGCCGGCGATGTTGAGCATGTTGCGGTCATGCGACTCGGCGAAGAACGCTTCGGCCGATTCCCTATGGACCGAGCAATAGGCGGCGACTGTCGTCGTGCCGTGGCGCACCATCTCGTCGAGGAACAGCCTGGCGATGCGGCGGCCATGCTGGGCGTTCTGGAATTTGGTTTCCTCGGGAAACGTGTAAGTGTTCAGCCAGTCGAGCAGCTCGGCGCCGTAGGAAGCGATAACCTGCATCTGCGGAAAATGCGCATGCGCGTCGATGAAGCCCGGCAGCAGCAGGTGCGGGCGGTGGTCAATCTTTTTTACGCCTTCATCAGCTTTTTTCTCGACGTCGGTATATGCGCCCGCGGCAACGATCCTGCCGTCGCGGAGCAGCAGGCCGCCGTCATCCTCGTAGCGCCAGGCGGAATGGTCGTCGACGGTCTCAGGCCAGCGCAGGAAGGACAGCGTGCGGCCGCGCAGGAGCGTGCTGGTCATGCTTATTTCCCTGCCTCCTCGAACCATGCCACCAGCAGCGCCCGCTCATTGTCGGTGATATGGGTGACGTTGGCGGGCGGCATCGCGTGGCTGCGGCCGGCCTGCAGATAGATCTCGCGGGCTTGCTCGGCGATACCGGCGTCCGTCTCGAGCATCACACCTTTCGGCGCGTGATAGATGCCCTCGTAGGATGGCTCCTGCGCATGACACATCGAGCAGCGGCCAAGCACCGTGTCGCGCACTGCGGGAAAGTGCGCCGAAGCGACATAGACCTGTGCCGCCGAGGACGCCTTGACGTCGCCGGTCAGCACTTTCGGCACCGTTGACAGCCAGATAATGATGACGAACAGGACGGCGGCAGCCAGCCAGGTCCAGGTCGGTTTACCCTTGCGCGCATGTGTGGTGTTGAAATAGTGCCGGATCAACACGCCGATGGTGAAAACCAGAGAGGCGATTACCCAGTTGAACTCGGTGCCGAACGCCAGCGGGTAGTGGTTCGACAGCATCAGGAACAGAACGGGCAGCGTCAGGTAATTATTGTGCAGCGAGCGCTGCTTGGCGATCTTGCCGTATTTCGGGTCGGGCTTGCGGCCGGCGATCAGGTCGGCGACGACGATCTTCTGGTTCGGAATGATGACCATGAAGACATTGGCCGACATGATCGTCGCGGTGATGGCGCCAAGATGCAGGAAAGCGGCGCGGCCGGTGAACAGATGGGTAAGACCCCAGGCGATGAACACCAGCACGCCATAGAGCACCAGCATCAGGCCGGTGTCGCTGCTGCCAAGCGGCGAACGGCATAAGAGATCATAGACCACCCAGCCAACGCCGATCGTCGCCAGCGACAGCAAGATGCCTGTAGGCACCGACATGGCGAGCACATTGGGATCGATCAGGAAGAGATCCGCCCCGGCATAGTAGACGACGCACAGCATGGCAAAGCCGGACAGCCAGGTGGCGTAGGATTCCCATTTGAACCAGGTCAGGTGCTCGGGCATTTCGGCCGGAGCCACCAGATATTTCTGGATGTGGTAGAAGCCGCCGCCATGCACCTGCCATTCCTCGCCGAAGGCGCCGACAGGCATGCCCGGACGCTGGCGCAAGCCAAGATCGAGCGCGACGAAATAGAAGGACGAGCCGATCCAGGCTATGCTGGTGACGACATGCAGCCAGCGCACGGCGAAACTCAGCCAGTCCCAGAAAATCGCGAAATCCATCATTGAAAAGTCGTCCCTGCCGATCGGGTGACTTTACGGACTGGAGCGCAAACGGAAAGGGCCGAGCTGCACGATGACTTTCAAAAAAAATTGGAAAATACTAGGATTATCCCTACGCAGCCGCATGAGAGTCCTAAAGCCGCATGGCCTATCTCGACAACATCGCCGTCTTCGTCCGCGTCGTCGAGCTCGGCAATCTGTCAGCGGCGGGCCGCGACATGCGCATCTCGCCGGCGGTCGCCTCCAACCGCATCAAGGAGCTCGAGAAGCACCTTGGTGTCAGGCTGTTCAACCGCACGACGCGGCAATTGATGCCAACCGAACACGGCACCGTGTTCTATTCCGGCGCCAAGCAGGTGCTGGAAGCCATTACCGAGGCGGAAGCCGCGGTCAGCGCTTTGTCCGGCCAGCCGCGCGGCACCATCAAGGTGACAGCGCCGCTCGGGCTTGGCCGGCGGCTGGTGGCGTCGGGAATCCCCGATTTCCACGACAAATACCCAGACATCGAGGTGCGGCTGAGGCTTTCAGACCACAATGTCGACATCATGAAGGAAGGCATCGACGTCGCCTTCCGGCTCGGCATTATCGAGGATTCCAGCCTTAGGATGCGCGGCATCATGGAGTGCGAACGAGTGCTGGTGGCGGCGCCGAAATATCTGGAGGCGCGCGGTGAGCCGACCGAGCCGCAGGAACTGATCGGCAAGAAGCACGACTGCCTGATGCTGCGCTACGCCGGCGCACGCGAATATGTCTGGACGCTGCAGACGGCCGACGGCCCGCGGAAATTCGAAGTGCACGGACCCTATGACACGGATGATGGCGACGTGCTGACCGGCTGGGCGCTATCCGGCCGCGGCATCATCAATAAGCCGCGCTTCGAGGTCGAGCCGTTCATCCGCGACCGGCGGCTGAAGGTGATCCTGCCCGACACGCCGCCGACGCCGGTCCAGTTCGCCGCCGTCTACCCGCACAAGAAGCTGCAGGACCCGAAGGTGCGGCTGCTGCTTGATTTCATGGCCGAGCGCTGCCAACGGCTGATCAAGGATATTCTGGCAGGCAGGTGATGCGGGGCTCGAATTCTGGCTGTCAGCCGGCCATTGCCTTGCCACGAGCGGCGGGGTGCGGAGCGGCTCGCGCGCCAGCATAGGCGGCCAGCGCCGTCATGATCTCGGCCGCCGCCAAGGCCGCAATCACTTGCGGTCGCTTGTCCTTGACCGTTTCGCCGCCGATCGGCAAGACGAGGCGGGCAAATTCTGCCTCGCTGCCGTCCGCCGACTTCAGGAACCAGCTCCTGAACGTCGCCTTCTTGGTCTTCGAGCCGATCATGCCGACATAGGCGGCATCCCGGCGTTTCAGTGCCTCGGCGACGATCAGGAAATCCAGTGCGTGGTCGTGAGTGAGGACGACGAAGGCGGCGCCAACAGGCGCATTCCGCACCATCGACTCCGGCATAGGCGTCAGACAGGTTTCGACCGTGTCCGGCATGCCGTCCAGCGCCTCGGCCCGCGTCTCGACAACGACGACACGTACCGGCAGCAAGGCCACCGCCGAAGCCAGCGCATGGCCGACATGGCCGCCGCCGAAGATGTAGACATGCGGTAGCTGCGCTTCCTCGGCTTCCGCCGCCGCAACAAGCTCGGCTTCGAGGGCCTTATCGACCAACCGGATCGACACCTCGACCCTGCCGCCGCAGCACTGGCCGATCTCCGGCCCGAGCGGGACATCGAGCGTCGTGCGCGTATCCCTCCCCCTTGAGGGGAGGGTGGCGGCGAAGCCGTCGGGTGGGGTCGCCGCGGCAGTGCTCGACATTTTCTTAGGTCGCGTGCTCCCTCTACCGACCCCCTCTGGCCGCTCCGCGGTTCTCTCCCCCTCAAGGGGGGAGAGAAGCAGCTGCCGCGCCTTATCGATCGCCATGAATTCGAGTTGTCCGCCGCCGATCGTGCCAAAAATCGCCGCGCCCGAGACGAGCATGAAGGCGCCTTTGTCGCGCGGGGTCGATCCTTTTGTTCCGGCCACCTCGACCAGGGCGACCCGACCGGCGCCGGCAAGAAAGGCTTTCAAGCTTTGCACTTTCGAGGTCATGTTTCGCTTTCCCTATCGGGAAATATAGAGTTTTTGGCCCGGATTGCACGCCCTGTCCGAACCTGGGACCTGTTCTGGGGTGGGGTTCAGGCACCAGCCTCGGCTTCCCTCTTCAGCCGTTCGATCGCCATCAGCACCCGCTCCGGCGTCGCCGGTGGGTCGAGGCGCGGACAGATCCGGTGGTCGGCAACGCTCGCCACCGCGTCCGACAACGCATGCAGCACCGATATGCCGAGCGGGAGCGGCGGCTCGCCGACCGCCTTCGAGCGGTGAACCGTCGGCTCGTGTGCCTCAGGCCAATCGGCCAGCGTCACGTTGAAGATCTTCGGCCGGTCCGAGGCCAAGGGGATTTTGTAGGTCGACGGCGCATGGGTGCGCAACTGGCCCTTGTCATCCCACCAAAGTTCCTCCGTCGTCAGCCATCCCATGCCTTGGATGAAGCCGCCTTCGACCTGGCCGAGGTCGATGGCGCGGTTCAGCGAGCGACCGGTCTCGTGCAGGATGTCGGTGCGCTCGACGACATATTCACCGGTCAGCGTGTCGACCGAGACTTCCGAGCACGCGGCGCCATAGGCGAAATAGTAGAAGGGGCGGCCCTCGCCCTTGTCGCGATCCCAATGGATTTTCGGCGTCTTGTAGAAGCCCGCCGCCGAAAGCTGGATGCGCGCCATGTAGGCCTGCCTGACGAGATCGGCGAAGGCGATCTCCTGGTTGCCGATACGCACCCGGTTGGGCAGGAACAGCACCTGATCGCGCGGCACCTGGTATTTTTCGGCTGCAAAGTTGGTCAACCGCTCCTTGATCTGCCGGGCCGCGTTCTGCGCCGCCATACCGTTGAGGTCGGAACCGGAGGAGGCAGCGGTCGCCGAGGTGTTCGGGACCTTGCCGGTCGTCGTCGCGGTGATCTTTACCTGGTCGAGGTCGATCTGGAATTCTTCCGCCACCACCTGCGCCACCTTGACGTAGAGGCCCTGCCCCATTTCGGTGCCGCCATGGTTCAGATGCACCGACCCGTCGGTGTAGACATGCACCAGAGCGCCGGCCTGATTGTAATGGGTGGCGGTGAACGAGATGCCGAACTTGACCGGAGTCAGCGCCAGTCCGCGCTTGATGAAACGACTGTTGACGTTGAAGGCTTCGATGGTGCGGCGACGCCTTGCATAGTCGCAACTCGCCTCCAACTCGGCGACGATGCGGTGGACGATGTTGTCCTCGACCGTCTGGTGGTAGGGCGTGACGTTGCGGTCTGAGGTGCCATAAAAGTTCTTCTTGCGAATCTCGAGCGGGTCTTTGCCGACGGCAAAGGCGACCTCTTCGATGACGCGCTCGGCGCCGATCATGCCTTGCGGCCCGCCGAAGCCGCGGAAGGCGGTGTTCGACACGGTGTTGGTGTAGAGCGGCGCCGATTGCGCGTGAACCGTCGGCCAGAAATAGGTATTGTCGCAGTGGAACAGCGCGCGGTCGGTGACCGGGCCTGAAAGGTCCGCCGAGAAGCCGCAGCGCGCCGCGAACATGAAATCGACGCCGAGAATATTGCCCTCGTCGTCGAAGCCGACCTCGTAATCGACCAGAAAGTCGTGACGCTTGCCGGTGGCGATCATGTCGTCGTCACGGTCGGGCCGGATTTTGACGGCGCGATGATGTTTCTTCGCGGCGATAGCGGCCAATACTGCAAACTGGTTGCCCTGCGTTTCCTTGCCGCCGAAAGCGCCGCCCATCCGGCGGATCTCGACCGTGACGGCATGGCTCGGCACGCCGAGCGCATGGCTGACCATGTGCTGGATTTCACTCGGATGCTGGGTCGAGGAATAAATCGTGACGTCCTGATCCTCGCCGGGAATGGCCATGGCGATCTGGCCTTCGAGATAAAAATGGTCCTGGCCCCCGATGCGCATTTTTCCCTTCAGCCTGCGCGGCGCCGCGTTGATCGCAGCCGCGGCATCGCCGCGCCTCAGGGTCAGCGGCGGCGTGACGAGCTTGTCCTTCCTGGGATCGAGCACGCCGATGTCGGTGACGAAAGGCAATTCTTTGTATTCGACCTTGGCCAGCCTTGTGGCGCGGCGCGCCTGCTCGCGGGTTTCGGCGATGACGCAGAAGATCGGCTGGCCGAAGAACTGCACCTTGCCGTCGGCCAGCACCGGTTCGTCGTGACGGCCGGTCGGCGAAATGTCGTTTTCGCCCGGCACGTCACTGGCCGTCAGCACGTCGACGACGCCGGGTGCTGCACGCACTGCCGACAGGTCCATGCTGGTGATGGTGGCGTGCGTGGCCGTCGAAAGCCCGAGGCAGCCATGCAGAGTGCCTGATGGTTCCGGCATGTCGTCGATGTAGACGGCGGTGCCGCGGACATGCTTGTGGGCGGAATCATGGCGCTGGTCGGTGGCAACGCCACCAGCGATTTTCTGTGCCCTGAGGTTGGGAGCGTGGCGGGTCATGGCGCGCCTCTCCTCCCTTCTCCCCGTCCACGAGGAGAAGGTGGCCCGAAGGGCCGGATGAGGGGCAGCGTTGACGTTGACGAGCTTGCGAATTTCGATCGAGGACGGCGACGCTCCTCATCTGCCTGCCGGCATCTTCTACCCGGAAACGGGGAGAAGGACGCTACTCGCGATCGTTCGGCTGTTTGTTTGCCTGAGGTAATATACAAGCTCATCACGCCGCCTCGTGCCGCGATATCTGGACCGGCGCCTTGGTGCCGCTGGTCTCGGCGAAGAAGCGCAGCAGCAGGTTCTTCGCCGCCAGCGCCCGGTATTCGGCCGAAGCGCGCATATCGGTCAGCGGGGTGAAATCTCTGGCGTACTCGGCCATCGCCGCCTCGACCGTCGCCTCCGTCCAGGGCTTGCCAAGCAGCGCCTCTTGAACTGCGGCCGCCCGCTTCGGCGTTGCCGCCATGCCGCCATAGGCGATGCGGATATCCGCCACCGTGCCGTCGCCGGCCAGGGTCAGCAGGAATGCGCCAAGCGCTGCGGTGATGTCCTCGTCACGGCGCTTGGTGATCTTGTAGACGGCGAATTTCGTGTCGCTGCCCGGCACCGGGACATGCACGGCCTCGACGAACTCGCCCGGCTGCCGATCCTGCTTGCCATAGGCGATGAAGAAATCTTCGAGCGGGATCGTCCGCCGCTTGTTGCCCCGGCGCAGCGTCAGCCGCGCGCCGAGTGCGATCAGCGGCGGCGGCATGTCGCCGATCGGCGAGCCATTGGCGATGTTGCCGCCGATCGTACCCATATTACGCACCTGATCGCCGCCGATGCGGTCGAACAGCGGCCCGAGCGCGGGTATGCGCTCCGCCAATATTGAAAAGGCATCGGTATAGGTGACACCAGCACCGATCGAGATGATGCCCTTGTCCTCAAAGATCGTACACAGCCCGTCGAGATTGCCGATGAAAATCGCCGGCGCAATATCGCGCATATGTTTGGTCACCCATAGGCCGACATCAGTCGAACCGGCAACGATGGTGGCGCCCGGCTCCTTGTCGAGCACGGCGGCAAGGTCGTCGGCGTTGGCAGGCACAACCAGCCGCTGCTTGCCGGCGCCGATCTCGATGCGCGAACCGTCTTTCATGGCCGCAAGCTTGACCGTGACGGCCTCGCGCTCCGCCGCCAGCGGGTCCTTCGCCGCCTTGCCGTAGCTGGAGACGGCGCGAGCGGCGCGGACGATCGCCTCATAACCGGTGCAGCGGCAGAGATTGCCCTGCAGCGCCCTTTCGATGGCTGCATCCGAAGGCTCAGGCGACCGCATCCACAGGGCATAAAGCGACATGACGAAGCCCGGCGTGCAGAAGCCGCATTGCGAGCCGTGGAAATCGACCATCGCCTGCTGCACCGGATGCAGTTTTTCGCCGTCGCCGCGCAAATGCTCGACAGTCACGACATGAGTGCCGTCGAGCGAACCGAGGAAGCGGATGCAGGCATTGACACTTTCGTAAACCAGCCGGCCGGCGGAGAGCCTCCCGACCAGCACGGTGCAGGCGCCGCAATCGCCCTCGGCGCAACCTTCCTTGGTGCCGCGCAGCGAGCGCTCGAGCCGCAGCCAGTCGAGCAAGGTCTCGTCGGGTGCAACCTTGGTCAACGCAACGTGCTCGCCATTGAGGCCATTGAGGATGAAGCGTATCTCATTGCGTATCTTGAGCCCGGCCATGTCTCAACTCCCGCGATAGGTCGAATAGCCGTAGGGGGATATAAGCAGCGGCACATGATAGTGCACCGGCTCGGCCATGCCGAAGCGTATCGGCACGCTGTCGAGGAAGGCCGGTTCCGGCAACCTCAACCCCTGCCGGCGCAGATAGTCGCCGGCCGCGAAGACCAGCTCGTATTCACCGGTGCGGAATTCCGCGTCGGCAAGCAGCGGCGCGTCACAGCGACCGTCGGCATTGGTGACCGCTGTCTTCAAATGCGTTCGCATATCGTCGTTGATGCGGTAAAGCTCGATCGACAGGCCGGCCGCCGGCCTGCCGGTCGCGGTGTCGAGGACATGGGTCGTCAGGCGTCCGCCCTCGGCTTTCGACGTTTCCGCCACTGGCTGCTCCCATTCCGGTACACTCAAACTGCTTGACGAATTGTGCGCCAATTAAAGGCGATGCATAAGTCCCGGTCGAGCGGAGTGCTGCAAAAACACTTTCAAAAATTTTCGGGGGAATGCGCAAGCAGCCCTTTCGATTATCCTGATCACACCATCCGGCAGGAGCGACGATGCGTTACGAACGAGACATGCGCGGCTACGGCGCCAATCCGCCGGATCCGAAATGGCCTGGCGGGGCGCATGTCGCGGTTCAGTTCGTCGTCAATTACGAGGAGGGCGGCGAGAACTGCGTCCTGCACGGCGACAAGGCTTCGGAAGCCTTCCTGTCCGAGATCGTCGGCGCCGCGCCCTGGCCCGGCCAGCGCCATTGGAACATGGAATCGATCTACGAATATGGTGCTCGCGCCGGCTTCTGGCGATTGCTGCGCCTGTTCAGCGAGGCTGAGGTGCCGGTCACCTGCTACGGCGTCGCCACAGCGCTGGCGCGTTCGCCCGACCAGGTCGCGGCAATGCAGGAGGCGGGCTGGGAAATCGCCTCGCACGGGCTGAGATGGATCGACTACCGCGATCATGCGCCGGAGGACGAGCGCCGCGACATGGAAGCGGCGATCCAGCTGCACTACGAGGTGACTGGGGCACGGCCGACAGGCTGGTACACCGGCCGCACTTCGATCAACACCGTGCGACTGGCGGCGGAAGAAGGCGGCTTCGACTATGTGTCGGACACCTATGACGACGAACTGCCTTACTGGTTCGAGCATAACGGGGCGGACGGGTCGACAAAGCCGCAGCTCATCATCCCCTATACGCTCGACGCCAACGACATGCGCTTCGCCACGCCGCAAGGCTTCAACTCGGGCGACCAGTTCTTCGCCTATCTCAGGGACAGTTTCGACACGCTCTACGCCGAGGGGAAGCAAGGGCGGCCGCGGATGATGAATATCGGCCTGCACTGCCGCCTCGTCGGCCGGCCGGGCCGGGCCGCAGCGCTCAAGCGCTTCGTCGACTACGTCAAATCGCACGACAGGGTCTGGCTGGCGCGGCGCATCGACATCGCCAGGCACTGGCAACAGACGCATCCGTTCCGGCCGCCAACGCTGCGCCCGTCGAAAATGGTTTTCGAGGCTTTCGTCCAGGCATTCGGCGGCGTGTTCGAGCATTCGCCGTGGATCGCCGAGCGCGCCTACGAACTGGAACTCGGCCCGGCGCATGACAGCGCCGGCGGTCTGCACAACGCGCTGTGCCGTGTCTTTCGCGCCGCCAGCGAGGCCGAGCGACTCTCCGTGCTCAACGCCCATCCCGACCTGGCCGGGAAACTGGCGCAGGCCAAGCGGCTGACGGCGGAATCGACGAGGGAACAGGCTTCCGCCGGGCTCGATGCGCTGACCGATAAGGAGCGCGAACTGTTCTCGAAACTCAATGCCGCCTACGTCACTTCCTTTGGCTTTCCCTTCATTATCGCGGTGAAAGGCAAGACCAAGGCGGAAATCCTGACTGAGTTCGAGGCGCGCATCGGCAACAGCCACGAGGTTGAATTCGACACTGCCTGCAAACAGATCGAGCGTATCGCGCTGCTCCGCCTCATGGACATGCTACCACAATAGGCTTTGGCTTTCGCAATAGGCTTTGAACTGATGGATATGAAAATGGCCGACCGACTCTACTACGCGCCGCAAGGCGGCCACCCCGGCCAGAGTGAGCTGCTGACCGGCCGGGCCGTCTTCACCGAGGCCTATGCCGTCATTCCAAGGGGGGTGATGCAGGACATCGTCACCAGCGCCTTGCCATTCTGGGACAAGACGCGCGTCTGGGTGCTGTCGCGCCCGCTGTCCGGCTTCGCCGAAACGTTCTCGCAATACATCGTCGAGGTCGCGCCCGGCGGTGGCAGCGATCGGCCGGAACCGGATGCCGGCGCCGAGGGCGCCTTGTTCGTGGTCGAGGGCGAGCTGACCGTCTTGCTGGCTGGCGAGAAAAATGTCCTGCAGCCGGGTGGCTTTGCTTTCCTGCCGCCGGCCAGCGGGTGGACCGTTCGCAACGAGAGCGGTGCTGCTGTCCGTTTCCACTGGATCCGAAAGGCCTACGACGCCGTCGAAGGCATCGATCCGCCGCAGGCCTTCTTCACCAACGAGCAAGACGTCGCACCGAGCCCGATGCCCGGCACCGACGGTCGGTGGGCGACGACCCGCTTCGTCGATCCTGAAGACATGCGCCACGACATGCATGTCACCATCGTCACGCTCGAACCGGGCGCGGTCATCCCCTTCGCCGAGACCCACGTCATGGAGCACGGCCTCTATGTGCTGGAAGGCAAGGCGGTCTATCGCCTCAACCAGGACTGGGTCGAGGTCGAGGCCGGCGACTATATGTGGCTGCGCGCCTTCTGCCCGCAGGCCTGCTACGCCGGTGGCCCCGGAAAATTCCGCTATCTGCTCTACAAGGACGTCAACCGCCACGCCAAGCTTGGCGGCGCCGGCGTCGCGAGGCGCGCGCCATGAGCCGCATCATCGCGCGCCCGCTGACCCGCGAAAATTTTGCCGAGTTCGGCGACGTCATCGATATGGGCGGCGACAATCACTACCCGATCAATGGCGGCAAGGCCGAGCGCTACCACGACCTCGCCACCGTCGAAGCGCAGGGGCCGAATGCAAGCGTGCTGATCTCCATGGTGCGGGGCACGCCTTACGAATTTCCGCTAAAGCTGACCATGGTCGAGCGCCACCCGTTCGGCAGCCAAGCTTTCATCCCGCTGTCGCCACGGCCGTTCCTGGTGATCGTTTGCCATGATGGCGACGAAGGTCCAGGAGTGCCGCACGCCTTCATCACCGCGCCCGGGCAAGGCGTCAACTATCCGCGCAATCGTTGGCATAGTGTGCTGACGCCGATCGGCGAGGTCCAGGATTTTCTCGTCGTCGACCGCGGCGGCGACGGCTCCAATCTCGAGGAGTGCCATTTCTCGCACGCTTATGAGATCGATCTTCCCGACGGGACCGCATGATGGCCGACGTCTCGCTGATCGACCGCCTGCTCGACGTCATCGAGCATGATATCGTGCCGAGGACGGCCGAAAGCGTCGCCCATGGCAACAAGCTGTTCGGCGCGGCGATCCTGCGCAAGGACGACCGCTCGCTGGTGCTCGCCGAAACCAACAACGAGACGGAGAACCCGCTCTGGCACGGTGAAGTGCACTGCCTGAAGCGCTTCTACGAGATGCCGAAGGCCGAGCGCGTCGACACCAAGGACGCCATTTTTCTCGCCACGCACGAACCCTGCTCGCTCTGTCTGTCGGCGATCACCTGGACCGGGTTCGATAATTTCTACTATTTGTTCAGCCACGAGGATTCGCGCGACAGCTTCGCTATTCCGCACGACCTGAAGATCCTGAAAGAGGTCTTCACCCTCGACCCATGTGGCTACAATGCCGAGAACGCCTATTGGAAGAGCTTTTCGATCCGCAGACTGGTGCGGTCGTTGCCCGAAGCCGAGCGCCGGCGGCTGGAAACGCGGATCGGCACGATCGCCGCGCGCTACGACGAACTGTCCGACGCCTACCAGGCGAGCAAGGCCGAAAACGACATTCCGCTGAGTTGACGCGGATTGACCAGCCGATTTCGTTGGCTGGCCCACGACGTATCGGCAGCGGCTCCATCATGTGGCCGCATGAAAACCGTCACTGAATTTCCCCGTAAGGTCGTCGAGTTTCCGGATATGGGGATCGTCATGCCGGATGGCTGCAGGCTGTCGGCGCGGGTGTGGATGCCAGTCGACGCTGGCGACGATCCGGTGCCGGCGATCCTCGAGCACCTGCCCTACCGCAAGCGCGACGGCACGATCTTTCGCGATCAGCTGACGCATCCCTATTTCGCCGGCCACGGCTACGCCTCGATCCGCGTCGACATGCGCGGCAATGGCGATTCCGAAGGGCTGATGGACGACGAATATTCCGAGCAGGAATTGCAGGACGCCTGCAATGTCATCGCGTGGGCGGCGGCGCAGCCCTGGTGCAATGGCAATGTTGGCATGATGGGCATCTCCTGGGGCGGCTTCAACTGCCTGCAGACTGCAGCCAAGCAGCCGCCGGCGCTGAAGGCGGTGATCAGCCTGTGCTCGACCGTCGACCGCTACGCCGACGACATCCACTACAAGGGCGGCTGCCTGCTGATCGAGAATTTCGGCTGGGCCTCGACCATGCTGTCCTATTCGTCGCGGCCGCCGGATCCGCTGCTGGCCGGCGACAATCGCTGGCGTGACCTGTGGCTGACCCGGCTGGAGAACCAGCCCTTCCTGGCGCCGCTGTGGCTGAAGCATCAGCACCGCGACGCGTATTGGAAGCGCGGCTCGATCTGCGAGGACTATTCCGCCATCCAAGCCGCCGTGCTGTCGATCGGCGGCTGGCATGACGGCTATCGCAACACCATTTCCCATCTCGCCGCCAATATCGAGGCGCCGGTCAAAGGCATCGTCGGCCCGTGGATCCACAAATACCCGCATTATGCGGCACCCGAACCGCGCATGGGTTTCCTGCAGGAGGCCTTGCGCTGGTGGGACCGCTGGCTGAAAGACATCGATACCGGCGTCGAGACCGACCCCGCCTACCGCGCCTATGTCATGGACAGCGTGCGCCCCGCACGCTGGCATCCCGAACGGCCGGGCCGCTGGGTGGCGGAACCGGTGTGGCCGTCGCCTGATATCAAGACGCAGGAAATCGAGCTGATCCGCGAAGGCAGCAAGCCGGACTTCGTCGCTTCGCCGCAAAGCTGCGGCCTTGCCGGCGGCGAATACTTTCCCTTCACCTTCGGCCCGGAACTGCCCGGAGATCAGCGCCCCGACGATGCGTTGTCGGTGTGTTTCGACCAGCCGGTGCTCACCGAAGCGATCGACATTGTCGGCGCGCCGGAGGTGCTGGTCAGGGTCTCGTCGGACCGGCGCCAGGCGAACATCGCCATCCGGCTCTGCGACGTGCATCCCGACGGAGCGTCCGAGCTGATCTCCTATGGCGTGCTCAACCTGACGCATCGCAACTCGCACGAATTCCCGCAAGCGCTGGTGCCCGGTGAAACCGTCAGCGCCCGGGTCGTGCTCGACCAATGCGCCTATCGCGTGCCATCAGGCCATCGCCTGCGTATTGCCGTTTCGAACGCCTACTGGCCGATGATCTGGCCATCGCCGGAGCCGGTCCGGCTCGACCTGTCGGGGGCAACGCTAAAGCTGCCGTCGCGCTCGCTGGCGCAAGGCGACGAAGTCACGTTTCCCACGCCCGAGGCAGCATCGCCCTGGGCGACCGAAACGGTCCGCGCTGCCAATTCCGAACGTCATGTCGATCGCGACGAAAAGACCGGGAAAATCACGCTTTCCATCGTCGACGATTTCGGCGAGGTGCGTGATCTGGAGCATGGCCTCGCCAATGGCAGCATCGCGCGAGAGACATGGGCGATCCATCCCGACAATCCGCTGTCGGCGTCGGGCAAGACGCACTGGACGCAGACGCTGTCGCGAAATGGATGGTCGGTGCGCACCGAAACCTTTGCCGAGATGCGGTCCGACGTGCAAAACTTCATGGTTAGCGCCAGAATCGAGGCCTATGAAGGCGAGAAACTGGTTTTCGAGCGTAATTTCGAAGAGAAAATCCCGCGCGCTCTGCTTTGAGCGCTTGTGCGGATTGGTCCAATTGCGACGTACGATTTACGCCACGGCATGTCGCATTCGGTCTTGCTTACGGCGTTCCCTTGCGGTCATTATTCTCCTCACAAGAAACCATAAAAAAAGACCAAAAGGTCGAACCAACAGAGTGAGGAACTCAACATGTCGAACGAACTGGAATTTCTTAGCCGGCGCGTCGCATCCGGCAAACTGAGCCGTCGTGATTTTCTCGGCCGGGCGGCAGCGCTCGGCATCACCGCAACCTTCGCCAACTCACTGCTTTCAAGTGCGGCGCGCGCCGCGGGTCCGGTCAAGGGCGGCACGCTGAAGGCCGGCCTGGTCGGCGGCGAGTCCACCAACAGCCTCGATCCGGCCCTGTTCATGACCCAGGTGCCGTTCGCCTTCGGTAAGATGTGGGGCGAACTGATCGTCGAGCTTTCCCCGGAAGGCACTCTCGAGAACCGCATCGCCGAGGAGATCGGCTCGTCGGACGACGCCAAGGTGTGGACGCTGAAGATTCGCGACGGCGTCGAATTCCATAATGGCAAGACGGTGACCGCCGAGGACGTGGCCGCCACGCTCGAACGCCATTCGGACGAGAAGTCGAAGTCGGGCGCGCTCGGCTACATGAAGGGCATCGAGAGCATCAAGGCCAGCGGCAAGGAAGTCGTGCTGACGCTGAAGGAAGCCAATGCCGACCTGCCCTATCTGCTCAGCGACTACCATCTGATCGTCCAGCCCAATGGCGGCAAGGACAAGGCCGATGCCGGCATCTCGGCAGGACCTTACAAGGTCACCACCAATGAGCCCGGCGTGCGCCATGGCGGCGAGCGGTTTGCCAATTACTGGCAGGGCGACAAGATGGGCCATGCCGACCAGATCGAAATCATCGTCATCAACGACGCCACGGCGCGCACCTCGGCCCTGCAGGGCGGCCAGGTCCACATGATCAACCGCGTCGAGCCGAAGATCGTCGACCTGATCAAGCGTCTGCCGGGCGTCACCATCCGCAACCATGCCGGACCCGGCCACTACGTTTTCATCATGCATTGCAACACGGCGCCGTTCGACAACAACGATCTGCGTATGGCGCTGAAGCTGGCGATCGACCGCGAGGAGATGCTCGACAAGATACTCAGAGGCTATGGCTCGCTCGGCAACGACTTCCCGATCAACTCCGCCTATCCGCTGTTTTCCGATGACATCGAGCAGCGCAAGTATGATCCCGACAAGGCCAAGTTCCACTACAAGAAGTCGGGCCATGACGGTGCCGTCCTGCTCAGGACGTCCGACGTCGCCTTCCCCGGCGCCGTCGATGCCGCGCAGCTCTTTCAGCAGAGCGCGGCCAAGGCCGGCATCACGCTGGAGATCAAGCGCGAACCGGGCGACGGCTACTGGTCGGAGGTCTGGAACAAGCAGCCCTTCTGCGCTTCCTACTGGGGCGGGCGCTCGACGCAGGACCAGATGTATTCGACTGCCTACCTGTCGACAGCCGATTGGAACGACACGCGTTTCCTGCGTCCGGATTTCGACAAGATGGTGCTGGCGGCCCGCGCCGAGCTCGACGAAGCCAAGCGCAAGGCGATGTATCGCGACATGGCGATGCTCGTCCGCGACGAGGGCGGCCTGATCCTGCCGATGTTCAACCAGTTCATCGACGCGACGGGCGCCAAGGTCGCCGGCTGGGTCGACGATCCGCATCAGGAGCTGATGAACGGGTACGCTCTGGCAAAGTGCTGGCTCGAAGCCTGAGCCCGGCCTTGCGGATATGTCCTCACCCCTCGTGAAACTGGTGGCCCAGCGCATTGCGCTGGGCATCCTGCTGCTGTTGGCCGTATCGGTCCTGATCTTCGCCGGCACCCAAATCCTGCCCGGCGACGTCGCGCAAGCCATCCTCGGACAGTCGGCGACACCGGAATCGCTCGCTAATCTGCGCGAGCAGCTCGGCCTCAACGATCCGGCCTTTGTCCGCTATTTCCGCTGGCTCGGCGGCGTCGTGACCGGCGATCTCGGCACCGCCATGTCGAGCGGCCAGGATATAGCGACGTCGATCAAGGGACGGCTATGGAACACGCTGTTCCTCGCCTTCTGGGCGGCGGTCGTGGCCGTGCCACTGGCGATCATCCTCGGCCTGATCGCAGTGCGCTACCGCAATGGCTGGGTCGATAAGCTGATCTCCGGACTGGCGCTCGCCTCGACGTCGTTTCCCGAATTCTTCGTTGGCTACGTGCTCGTCTATTTCTTTGCCGTGAAATACCAGATCTTCCCCGGCATCTCGACCGTCTATGACGGAATGCCTTTTGGCGAGCGCATGCAGGCGATCATGCTGCCGGCGGCGGCGCTTACGCTGGTGGTGCTCGCCCACATGATGCGGATGACGCGCGCCGCGATCCTCAACGTCATGCAGTCGGCCTATGTGGAAACCGCCGAGCTTAAAGGGCTTTCGGCATTCGCCGTCATCCGCAGGCATGCCTTTCCCAATGCGATTGCACCGATCATCAACGTCGTCATGCTCAACCTCGCCTATCTCATCGTCGGCGTCGTCGTGGTTGAAGTGATCTTCGTCTATCCGGGCATGGGCCAATACCTCGTCGACCACGTCACCAAGCGCGACGTGCCGGTGGTGCAGGCGGTCGGCCTGATCTTCGCCGCTGTCTACATCAGCCTGAACATCATTGCGGACATAGCGGCGATCGTCGCCAATCCGCGTCTCAGACATCCGAAATAGGGGAGCGGGCATGCTCGACATAAAACGCATCCCCATCCCTGCGCTGATCGGCCTGGTGCTGACGGCGCTGTTCGTGCTGGCGGCGATCTTCGCCCCGTGGATCGCGCCGTATGGCAATGGCGAGATCGTCGGCGACGTCTGGGGACCGATGTCGGTGACACATTGGCTGGGCACCGACAATCTCGGCCGCGACCTTCTTTCACGCATGATCTACGGCGCCCGCGTCACGCTGTTCATCGCGGTGCTGGCCACCGCGCTGTCCTTCTCGCTTGGGGCCATCCTCGGCTTCTCGGCGGCGGTTTTCGGCGGCTGGTTCGACACGCTGATGTCGCGCCTCGTCGATCTCCTGATGTCGATCCCGACGCTGATCATGGGCCTCGTCGTGCTCTCGGTGCTGCCGACCAATCTGGTGACGCTGATCCTGGTCATGGGCATTCTCGACTCGACCCGCGTCTATCGCCTGTCGCGGGCGGTCGCCGTCGACATCAACGTCATGGATTTCGTCGAGGCGGCCAAGCTGCGCGGCGAAGGCAGTGTGTGGATCATCTTCCGCGAGATCCTGCCCAATGCGTTGTCGCCGCTGGTTTCGGAACTTGGCCTGCGCTTCATCTATGCGGTGCTGTTCCTGTCGACGCTGTCCTTCCTCGGGCTCGGCGTGCAGCCGCCTAGCGCCGACTGGGGCGGCATGGTCAAGGAAAACAAGGACGGCATCGTCTTCGGCATCGCGGCGGCGCTCATCCCCGCCGCGGCGATCGCGATGCTGGCGATTTCGGTCAACCTTGTCGCTGACTGGGTGCTCAACCGCACGACGAGCCTGAAGGGAGGGCGCGGGTAATGGCTGACCAGCGAGCAAAGTCGATGCTGCTCGATATCCGCAATCTGCGCATCGAGGCCACCGTGTTCCCTCCGGGCGAGGCGCCGAAGAACATCGTGCTTGTCCACGACGTCTCGCTGACGCTCGAGAAAGGCAAAGTGCTCGGCCTGATCGGCGAGTCCGGCGCCGGCAAGTCGACCATCGGCCTGGCGTCGATGGGCTATGGCCGCGGCGGCGTGCGCATCACCGGCGGCGAGGTCATCCTGAACGGCCGCGACATCCTCAAAGGCGGCAAGGAGGGCTTTCGCAAGCTGCGCGGCCGCGAGGTCTGCTATGTCGCGCAATCGGCTGCTGCCGCGTTCAACCCGGCGCACAGGCTGATGGACCAGGTGGTCGAGGCGACGCTGCTGCATGGCACTGCGACACGGGCCGCGGCCGAAAAACGCGCCATTGCGCTGTTCAAGAAGCTCAGCCTGCCGAATCCCGAAAACATCGGCGAGCGCTTTCCGCACCAGGTGTCGGGCGGTCAGCTGCAGCGCGTGATGACGGCGATGGCGCTGTGCTCCGAGCCCGACCTGATCGTCTTCGACGAGCCGACCACGGCGCTTGACGTGACGACGCAGATCGACGTGCTGGCGGCGATCAAGGACGCCATCCGCGACACCCATGTCGCGGCGCTCTACATCACCCACGACCTCGCCGTTGTCGCCCAGGTGTCGGACGAAATCATGGTGCTGCGCCATGGCCGGCTTGTCGAATGGGGCGGCACCCGCCAGATCATCAAGCAACCGCGCCAGGAATACACCAATGCGCTGGTCTCGGTGCATGAGATCGAGCACCAGGAGCAGAGGCCCGGCACGACGCCGTTCCTGTCGGTCAAGAACATCACCGCCGCCTATGGCCGCAGCCATATCAAGGTGCTGAAGAACGTCTCGGTCGACATCTATCCGGGCCAGACACTGGCTGTCGTCGGCGAGTCCGGTTCGGGCAAGTCAACACTGGCGCGCGCCATCACCGGCCTTCTGCCACCCGAAGAAGGCACCGTCACCTTCGATGGACGTCCGCTCGCCAACCGCCTTGCCGATCGGCCGAAAGAGGATCTCCGGCAACTACAGATGATCTACCAGATGGCCGACGTGGCGATGAATCCGCGCCAAACCGTCGGCACCATCATCGGCCGGCCGCTCGAATTCTATTTCGGTCTGCGCGGAAGGGAACGTGACGCCCGCGTCGCCGAACTTCTCGACAAGATCGAAATGGGCAAGGGGTTCATCGACCGCTACCCGGCCGAGCTTTCCGGCGGCCAGAAGCAGCGCGTCTGCATCGCCCGCTCGCTCGCCGCCAAGCCGAAGCTGATCATCTGCGACGAGGTGACCTCGGCGCTCGACCCGCTGGTGGCTAACGGCATCCTGAAGCTGCTGCTCGAGCTGCAGAAAGAGGAAAACGTCGCTTATCTGTTCATCACCCACGACCTCGCCACGGTGAAGTCGATCGCCGATTCGATCGCGGTGATGTATCGCGGCGAGGTGGTGCGCTACGGCGCGAAGAGCCAGGTGCTGGCGCCGCCGTTCGATGCCTACACCGACCTTCTCTTGTCCTCAGTCCCCGAAATGGAGATCGGCTGGCTAGAAAAGGCGATCAAGGGACGGCGCATGGCCAGCGCGGGCAATTAGACACCCCGGTGGCGCTGACGACAAAACTTCTGCTGATCATCCTCGACGGCGTGCCTTACTGCAACTGGCGCCGGCTGATGGGCAATCTCGAAGGCTGGGTGCAATCGGGCGAAGCGCGGATCTGGAAGATGCGTTCCGTGCTGCCGTCGACCTCGGCCTGCTGCTATGCCTCGATCCACACCGGCGTGGCGCCGCAGGTGCATGGCATCTTGACCAACGAGAACCGGTTCCGCGTTGAGCAACCGGATATCTTCTCCGAGGTCAGCAAGGCCGGTGGCAAAACCGGCGCGGTCACCCATTCCTACTGGTCCGAGTTCTTCCGGGCCTATCCTTTCGACCTGGTCGAGGACATGGAGTTCGACGAGCCGGGCGGGCCGATCACGCATGGCCGGTTTCACACCATGACCGGCTACAACGCCCGCAACCAGATGACGCCGAGCGACGTCGACCTGTTCGCGATGCTGACCATGCTGACCAGACGCCACGGCATCGACTACGGCATCCTGCACACGTGCACGCTGGATTCGATGGGCCACCGCTTCGGCCACGACTGCCACGAGATGGACCATGCCGTTTATGCGATGGACGGCATGCTGGCCACCTTCCTGCCGAGGTGGCGGGAAGCCGGCTACGAGGTGATCGTCACCGCCGATCACGGCCAGACAGATCGCGGCCATCATGGCGGCCATGACGACGAGATGCAGGATTTTGCTCTGTATTATTTCGGACAGGGCAAGGGTCCGGAGGCCGACACGCTGCTCGACCAGCTGCAGCTTGCGCCGACGGTGCTTGCGCGCCTCGGCGTGCCGGTGCCCGTGACAATGAAGGCCAGGCCGTTCCTAGACTGAGCGCGCAATTTCCCTTCTCCCCCTTGTGGGAGAAGGTGGATCGGCGCGCAGCGCCAAGACGGATGAGGGGTGTTCCGGCTGGACGAACACCCCTTGCATGTTCGGATTGCGGCTATTTGTGCAAGATAGCTGTACTCCCCGACGGATGGCCGTCCGCCGGGGAGTGGACGGATGGGACCGTACGCCCCTTGGTGTGAGCCGCGGATGAGCAAGGTCCATTCGTTCTCACATTGGTCCTGAACAGATGATGGGGAGCAAGTCCCGCATGCAAGCAAGGTATTGTCCGAACCGAATGCGATGCCGCCAGTCTATGCCGGCATCGACGTGTGTAAAGAGTGGCTGGATGTCTATGTCCATCCGGCCGGCAAGAGCTTCCGCGTCGCCAATGACAGTGGCGGACTGCGGCGGCTGAAGCGCCTGCTCGGCGAGCTTGCGGTGAGGCGGGTGGTCATGGAGGCGACGTCCAAATATCATCGGGCGGCGCAACGCTCGCTGCACGAGGCGGGATTGGCCGTGGCCGTCGTCAACCCGCTGTGCGGTCGCCAATCTGTTGCATACCGCGCCCGACCGCTCCGCCGACTGGGTCGAAAAGGCACTGGCCGCCACCGCCAAGGATCTCGGCCCCAAAGGCAGGGACAATGATTTCGGCTATGGGCTGCTGGACACCAAGGCGGCCGAGGCGGCGAAGAAATAGGTCTGGACCTTAAACGCTTCTGCTTTTATGCATCCGTTCTCCCGAAGCTGGCGAACAGATATTGGGCGCAAAATCAGCCGGTTACCGCAAATAACCGAGATGAGTGCAGTCCGGAAGTTCCGTCCCAGCCTGTTGAACGACCGCAATGTCGAAAGAGCGGGCGTACAGCCACAACCCTCATAGCTGTGCGAGATAGTCTTTGAACCTCCGACCATTCTGTGGGCGGAAGTTCTCATCCGTCTTCTTGAGTCCGGCAATACGGTCCAGCCGGAAATTCCGGAAATCTTCCCGTGCCTCGCACCATGCCGTCAAGAGCCAGACCTCATCGAAGAGCGTCAGGCCCAAAGGATGGATGCGGCGAAGGCTCTCGCGGTCTTCGAGGTCGCAATAAGCAAGCTCCACGATCCGCTGCTCGCGGATCGCCGTGCGCAAGACGCTACCCCATCTCGCGGCAAGATCGTCGCCCGCCCGCTGCCGAGTCACTGCCAGAAGCGGCAAGGCTCGGAACCTCTCGCCACCATCCTTGCCCATGGCCGCCGCGACTTTGCCCGACACCCGCTCGGCTGCGTCGTGCAAGCCTTCGCCATCGCGCGCCATGACAAGGCGCAAGCCCAGCATGACAGCTTCCATCTCGTCGGGGTCGAACTGCAGGGGCGGCAGGAAATACCCCTTCTCCAGCTGGTAACCGAGACCGGATTCGCCCCGAATCGGCGCGCTCATTGCCTGAAGGCTGGCTACGTCGCGATAAATCGTGCGCGGCGAAACGCCGAGACGCTGCGCCAGTACCTCGGCTGAGACCGGACGATGGGCGAGGCGCAACTGATCCAGAAGGGCGAAGAGCCGGAGCGTTTTCATGGAGCCAACCTGTAGCACACCCCTGACAGAAGGTGTCAGGGGGGTGCCGCTAGATGCCTGCGGTTTGAACACAGCACAGGAGCCAGAGGCCCATGACACAGCATTGCATTGAAATCGTCACTTACAAGGTCGACGATCTGGCCGAGGCCGACCGACAACGCGACATCGCACGCAAACGCGCCGCAGGACTGCCGGGCTTTGGGGGATGGCTGCCACTCAGCGGCGGCAAGGATCAGAGCGCACGCGCGGATGTTGTTCTCTGGGCAAGCCCCGAGGCGGCCGAGGCGGCGGCGGAAGTGGTCGGCTCGACGGCGGAATTCGCCCATTTCCGCGCGACGATCACCGAGTTTGGCGGCGTGGGGCATTACGCGGCCCCGGCCGAGGCTCTGGCTTTGATGCAGTCCGGGGACGGCATTGAGATCGGGCGGTTTCGCCTGCTCCAGGGTGTCAGCGAAGAGGCCATGCGCACAGCTCACGCCAAGATGATCGCGGGCCATCAGTCCCGCCAGCCCGGCTGGCGCGGACAAAGGCTGGTCCGGCTGCGGGACGGAACCTTCATCGACATCGCCTTCGCCGCGACCGAAGCACGGTCGCAAGCCATCTGCGACAGCTGGGCTGGTAGTGCGAATTGTGAGGCATTCCTTAGCCTGATCGAGCCAATTAGCATGGAATTCGGATCAATTGCCTGACCGCTGCCGGTGCGCGAACGGAAACGCTTGCGCACCATCGAAGGGCAGATAAGGGCTCGATCGAGCCGCTCGTCGTGTTTGTCGCCAACGACTGAAAGGGGCCGAACTCGGTCGCTCAGAATAATTGAGTTTTGACCACTAGGCCGGTGCGCCGGCGACCGATCTCCTGATCACCAGATCGACCGGCCAGACCTCGCCGCGGGCGCCCTCTTCCAATCCGGAAATCCGCGCTGCCAGCCGCTCGGCAATGCGCGCGCCGGCCAAACGGATCGACGAACGCGTCGTCGACAACGGCACCGAAAAATTTTCCGGCTTCAGCCAGGGGAAGACATCGTCATGGGCGATCAGCGACAGGTCGTCGGGGATGGTGAGGCCGAGGTCGCGCACCGCACGCACGACGCCGAGCGCCATGATCAGGCTGGAGCAGGCGATCGCGGTTGGCGCATCGCTTTGCTCAAGTAAGCGCCTGGCGGCGCGGTAGCCATTCTCCTCGGTCATGGCGAGGGAACAGACATGGCCTTCGCCAAGCACCAGGCCGCTCGCCGCCAGCGCCCGGCGCACGCCACGCTCGCGGTGAATGGCGAAAGTCTCGCGGTCGTCGCCGTTGATCAGCGCCAGCCGCCGGTGCCCGAGCTGGACGAGCAACCGTGCCGCTTCGTGGAAGGCGCCCTCATTATCGATGTCGGTGAAGGGGTAGTCGAAATCCAGGCCTTCGCTGCGGCCATGGACGATGAAGGGGATGCCGAGCGCATTGACCAGCGCCACCCGCCGATCGGCCGGCCTCGGCGACGAGATATAGACGGCATCGACCTGCCGATTGGCGACGATGCGCCGATAGGTGGTCTCCTGGTCGTCGGCATCGGCCGGGGACAGCACCAGGTCGAGTTCGTGAGAACGGGCGTAGTCGCCGAGACCGGACAGGAATTCGACGAAATGCGGGTCGATGTCGACGGCCGCCCCGGTCGGCAAGACATAGCCGATCATCCCGGTCTTGCCGGTGGCCAGCCGGCGCGCGCTCGGGTTGGGACGGTAGCCGTGGCGCTTGGCGGCGTCGATCACTCGCCGACGCGTTTCCTCGTTGACTTCCGGGTAGCCGTTCAGCGCGCGGCTTACCGTTGTCTGCGAAAGCGCCAGCATGTGGGAGAGCTGTTTGAGGTTCACCGGAGGCCTCCAAGCCTCAAAGCGCTTTAACTATGGATCGCTCGCCCCCCGCGGGCAGCGCTGCCGAATGCAAGACCATAAGCACCCTTTCTAACCGGTTTGAAGCAAAATTTGCTGTTGCAGCGCCCAAAAGCGTGCTGCAGCGCAGCTTGTTTGCTCTTTATGTCGCGAGATTAAATCGATTAGCTCACTGCCGCCTCTTGACACCTAGTCGATTCGGTGGCGTGATCGAAAAGACCAAAGCGCTTTGGAAGACTCTTCGAAAGGTTGCGGTTCCTTTCCGAGTGAGTCACAGTCCTGCGGCGTCGGCGGACGGAATGGAGGTTTCGTCCGAGTGTTCGTGACCACTGGGAGGAATACCAATGAAGAAAATGCTTCTGCTGGGCGCCGCGTTTGTCACGCTCGCCTTGGGCGCGCCGGCGCAAGCCGAACTGAAGTTCAAGCCGGGCGAAGACCCCCGCTTCAACTGGGCAAACTACGAAGAGCTCAAGAAGGTCGATCTCAAGGGCGAGACGCTGTCGATCTTCGGGCCATGGCGCGGCGAGGACGAGGGCCTTGTGCGGACCGTGCTCGACTATTTCTCGGAGGCCACCGGCGCCGAGATCAAATACTCCTCGTCGGAAAATTACGAACAGCAGATCGTCATCGACACGCAGGCCGGCAGCCCACCCAACATCGCCGTGCTGCCGCAGCCGGGCCTGATCCAGGACCTGGCGTCCAAGGGGCTGCTGACGCCGCTCGGCGACGACACCGCCAATTGGATCAAGGACAATTACGGCGCCGGCCAGTCATGGGTCGATCTCGGCACATTCAAGGACAAGGACGGCAAGCCGGGCTTCTTTGCCTTCCCCTACAAGGCCGACGTGAAATCGCTGGTCTGGTACTCGCCTGACAATTTCGAGGAAGCCGACTACGAGGTGCCGAAGACGCAGGAAGAGCTCGCCGAGCTCGAAAAGAAGATCATCGCCGACGGCGGCACGCCATGGTGCATCGGACTCGGGTCGGGCGGCGCCACCGGCTGGCCGGCGACCGACTGGGTCGAGGACATCATGCTGCGCACCCAGACGCCCGAGACCTACGACAAGTGGGTGAAGAACGAGATTCCGTTCAACGATCCGGCGGTGGTCAACGCCATCGACATTTTCGGCAAGATCGCGACCGACGACAAGATGGTCGACGGCGGCGCCAAGGCAGTGGCGGCGACCGACTTCCGCGACAGCCCGAAGGGCCTCTTCTCGGTGCCGCCGAAATGCTATTTGCACCATCAGGCGTCGTTCATCCCGACCTTCTTCCCGGAAGGCACCGAGATCGGCCAGGACGCCGACTTTTTTTACTTCCCGCCTTACGCTTCCAAGCCCGACCTCGGCACCCCGGTGCTCGGCGCCGGCACGCTGGCCATGATCACCAAGGATAGCAAGAGTGCCCGCGCGTTCATCGAATTCCTGAAGATGCCGCTCGCCCATGAGATCTGGATGGCCCAGGGCGGTTTCGTCACGCCGCTCAAATCGGTCAACAAGGACGCCTATGCCAGCGACGCGCTGAAGAAGCAGGGCGAAATCCTTGCCGAAGCCTCGACCTTCCGCTTCGACGGGTCCGACCTGATGCCGGGCAAGATCGGCGCCGGCGCCTTCTGGACCGGCATGATCGATCTCGTCGGCGGCAAGTCCGCCCAGGATGTCGCCGCCGACATCCAGAAGAGCTGGGACGCGATCAAGTAGGCGGCCCGGCTGAACATTCGGACTATCGATCCTGAATGGATCCTGGCCGCAGTGGCCCGGATCCGACCGGCGGCGCAGCAATTTTTATGAGCACATTCCGGCATGACGCGCGACCAGCAAGAGTAGAACCCTGCCTTGCATCCGGTCGCGCCCAAACAACTGAATCGGCCCATGATCCCGTCGCCAAAGCCATTCTCGACTGGCGGATCATGCGCAGAGGGAGGGACCCGTGGCGGCTCAGATTTTCTCGGCCATAACAGTCATCATCGTCGGCGTCGGCGGCTGCGTCGCCTATTTCTGGGGCGCCAACAAGCTGGTGGACATCATCTTCCCGTCGCGCGGTGTTGCAGGTGCTGCGGCCATCGACAATCTGCGCCGGCAGGGGATGATCCGGCCGTGGCTGTTCGTCGGCCCGGCCATGATCATCCTCACCATCTACCTGATCTACCCGGTCGTGGAGACGCTGAGGCTGTCGTTCCTCGATCGCGGCGGCGCCAACTTCGTCGGCTTAGCCAACTATGAATGGGCGTTCGGCGATCGCGAGTTCCGCAACGCCATCTTCAACAACATCATCTGGCTGGCGGTCGTGCCTGCCGCCTGCACCTTCCTGGGGCTGATCATCGCCGTCCTCACCGACAAGATCTGGTGGGGCACCATCGCCAAGAGCCTCATCTTCCTGCCGCTGGCCATTTCCTTCGTCGGCGCCAGCGTCATCTGGAAATTCATCTACGAGTATCGCGGCGCAGGCCAGACGCAGATCGGTCTGCTCAACGCCATCATCCAGTATTTCGGCGGCCAACCTCAAGTCTGGATATCGCTGCCGTTCTGGAACAATTTCTTCCTGATGATCATCCTGATCTGGATCCAGACCGGCTTTGCCATGGTCATCCTGTCCTCTGCCTTGCGGGGTATCCCCGAAGAGACGCTGGAAGCGGCCGTCATCGACGGCGCCAATCCGTTCCAGATCTTCTGGAAGATCATGGTGCCGCAGATCTGGGGCACCATCGCCGTCGTCTGGACCACCATCACCATCTTGGTGCTGAAGGTGTTCGACATCGTGCTGACCATGACCAATGGCCAATGGAACAGCCAGGTGCTGGCCAATCTGATGTTCGACTGGATGTTCCGCGGGGGCGGCGATTTCGGCCGCGGCGCCACCATCGCCATCATCATAATGATCGCGGTCATTCCGATCATGATCTGGAACATCCGCCAGGCGAACAAAGAGACGGGAGGACATTGAGATGGCCGTGGCGACCGGAAAGTCCTTTGCCAGCCGTTTCGGCGTCCATATCGCTGTCTTCACCTTCGTCGCGATCTGGACCGTGCCGACGCTCGGCATTCTCGTCTCATCGCTGCGCGACAAGGATCAGATCATCGCCTCGGGCTGGTGGAACTCGTTCGCCAGTTCCACCCAGACGGAAGCGGGCCGGCTGCCACCCGCCTCGGCGCAAGTCGAGAAGGACGGCAAGTTCGTCCTCGAGGGCAACATCTTCGGCGACGATCCGGCCCGCGACATCAACTCCTTCGGCGTCAAGTCGTCGGCACCGACGCAATATCCCGCCGGCACGACAGCCGATCTCGGCGACGGCGAGACCTTGCAGCTCAACGCCGACGGCAGTTTCGTCATGACCTCAACCAAGCCCTTCGAGGGCGAACGCGGCCAGCGCGTCTACTACGCCTCGTCGGCGCCGCCGAAATTCACCACCGACAATTACAATACGGTGCTGTTTTCGGAAGGCATCGGCCGCTCCTTCATGAATTCGCTGACCGTCACCATTCCGGCGACGGTCATCCCGATCCTGATCGCGGCGTTCGCGGCCTATGCGCTGGCCTGGATGCGCTTTCCCGGCCGGGCGTTGCTCATCGCGGTGATCATCGGCCTCTTGGTCGTGCCGCTGCAGATGTCGCTGATCCCGCTGCTAAAACTCTACAACGGCGTCGGCAGCTTCTTCGGCGTGCCGTCGAAAACCTATCTCGGCATCTGGCTGGCGCATACCGGCTTCGGCCTCCCCTTCGCCATATATCTCCTCAGAAGCTATATCGCCGGCCTGCCGCGCGAAATCATGGAGTCGGCGCGCATCGACGGCGCCAGCGATTTCGAGATCTTCGTCAAGATCGTGCTGCCGCTGTCGTTCCCGGTGCTTGCCTCCTTCGCCATCTTCCAGTTCCTGTGGGTGTGGAACGATCTGCTGGTCGCGATGGTTTTCCTCGGTACCGAGGGCGACCAGATCGTGCTGACCGCCAAGCTCAATGCGTTGCTCGGCTCGCGCGGCGGCGACTGGGAGATCCTGACGACATCGGCCTTCATCACCATTGTCGTGCCGCTGATCGTGTTCTTCTCGCTGCAGCGCTATTTCGTCCGCGGGCTGCTCGCCGGCTCGGTGAAAGGGGGTTGAGATCATGCAATCCGCTGTGAAAGCGACGTTGAGCCCCGACCTCGCCGTCGACCGCGACTGGTGGCGAGGTGCCGTGATCTACCAGATCTATCCGCGCAGCTACCAGGACTCGAACGGCGACGGCATCGGCGACCTCAGGGGCATCATCCGCAGGCTGCCCTACATCGCAGCGCTCGGCGTCGATGCCATCTGGATCTCGCCGTTCTTCAAGTCGCCGATGAAGGATTTCGGCTACGACGTATCAGACTATTGCGACGTCGACCCGATGTTCGGCACGCTGGCCGATTTCGATGCCTTGACCGCCGAGGCGCACAGGCTCGGGCTCAAGGTGATGATCGACGAGGTGCTGTCGCATACCGCCGACGTCCATCCGTGGTTTAGGGAAAGCCGCTCGAGCCGCACCAACCCGAAGGCGGACTGGTATGTCTGGGCCGACGCTAAGCCCGACGGCACGCCCCCCAACAACTGGCTGTCGATCTTCGGCGGCTCGGCCTGGCAGTGGGACACCAGCCGCCAGCAATATTACCTGCATAATTTCCTGGCCGAGCAGCCCGATCTCAACTTCCACAGCCGCGCGGTCCAGGATGCGCTGCTCGATGTCACCCGCTTCTGGCTGGGGCGCGGCGTCGACGGCTTCCGCCTCGACACCATCAATTTCTACTTCCACAGCCAGGGCCTGGAGGACAATCCGCCGCTGCCGCCCGAACAGCGCAACGACCAGACTGCTCCTTCCGTAAACCCCTACAACTACCAGGATCACCTCTACGACAAGAGCCGCCCCGAAAATCTCGGTTTCCTCGAACGCTTCCGCGCCCTGCTTGACGAATATCCGGCGACGGCGGCGGTCGGCGAAGTCGGCGATTCGCAGCGCGGGCTGGAGGTGGTGGCGGCCTACACCGCCGGCAGCAAGCGCGTGCACATGTGCTATTCGTTCGACTTCCTGGCGCCCGAAAAGATCAGCGCGGCAAAGGTGCGTTCGGTGCTGGAAGCCTTCGGCATGGTCGCCAGCGACGGCTGGTCGTGCTGGGCCTTCTCCAACCACGACGTGATGCGCACTGCCTCGCGCTGGGCGGCCGGCGAGGCCGACCGGACCGCTTATCTCAAGGTGATCTCGGCGCTGCTGATGTCGCTGCGCGGCTCGGTCTGCATCTATCAGGGCGAGGAACTTGGTCTTGGCGAAGCGGAATTGCAATTCGAGGATCTGCGGGATCCCTACGGCATCCGCTTCTGGCCGGAATTCAAGGGTCGCGACGGCTGCCGCACGCCGATGGTGTGGAATAGCGCGGACAGCAATGGCGGATTCTCCAAGGCAAAGCCATGGCTGCCCGTGCCCGCCAAGCACCTTTCGCAAGCGGTCGATGTGCAGCAGGGCGACGACAGCTCGCTGCTCGAACACTACCGGCGCTTTCTTGCCTTCCGCCGTCTGCATCCGGCGCTGGCCAAGGGCGAAATCGACTTCATCGAAAGCCAGGGCGATACGGTCGCCTTCACGCGCCGCGAGGGCAACGAGCAGATCGTCTGCGTCTTCAATCTCGGCAGCCGACCGGCGGAAGTCAATCTCGGCGGACGCTCGCTGCAGCCCTTGCCGGGGCACGGGTTTTCGGGACAGACTGACGCCGGCTCTATCCGCCTCGGCGGCTACGGCGCCTGGTTCGGACGTATCGACTGAGTTTGCAAGTCACTGGAGGGAATCATGGCCGACGTCACGCTAAGGCAAGTGAAGAAATCATACGGCAATCTCAACATTCTCCACGGCATCGATCTCGACATAAAGTCGGGCGAGTTCATTGTCTTCGTCGGCCCTTCCGGCTGTGGCAAGTCGACCTTGCTGCGGTCTATCGCCGGGCTTGAGGAAATCACCTCCGGCGAGCTCAAGATCGACGGCGAGGTGGTCAACGACGTGCCTCCTTCGAAGCGCGGTATCGCCATGGTGTTCCAGTCCTATGCGCTCTATCCGCACATGACCGTCTACGACAACATGGCGTTCTCGATGAAGATCGGCAAGGAGAGCAAGGCCGAGATCGACAAGCGGGTGCGCCAGGCGGCGGAAATCCTGCAGCTGACCAAATATCTCGACCGCCTGCCCAAGGCGATGTCGGGCGGCCAGCGCCAGCGCGTCGCCATCGGCCGCGCCATCGTGCGCAACCCTAAAGTCTTCCTGTTCGACGAGCCGCTGTCGAACCTCGACGCGGCACTGCGCGTCGCCACCCGCATCGAGATCGCCAAGCTCAAGGAGTCGATGCCCGCTACAACGATGATCTACGTCACCCACGACCAGGTCGAGGCGATGACGCTGGCCGACCGCATCGTCGTACTCAAGGAGGGCCATATCGAGCAGGTCGGCACGCCGATGGAGCTCTATAAGAGACCCGGCAATCTGTTCGTCGCCCAGTTCATCGGCTCGCCGGCCATGAACATCCTGCCGGCGACGATCGACAAATCAGGCGACCCGACCGTCGTCAGTCATGTCGGCGGGCGCAAGGCGACGGTGCCGATCGCCACGCCGGCGTCAGTGAAGGGCGATTCGGTCAGCTTCGGCGTGCGGCCGGAGGATCTGATGATCGCCACCAGCGCCGATTATCTTTTCGAGGGAACGGTGGATTATGTCGAGCAGCTCGGCGAGGTCCAGCTCGTCTATGTCGACATCGGCCGCGCCGACCTGCCGCTGGTGACCAAGCTGCCAGGCAATGTCGAAGTCAAGCGCGGCGCTATGCTGCGGTTGAATGCCGATCCCGGCGACCTGCATATTTTCGATGCCGACGGACATTCCTTCACACTCCACAAGGCGGAAGCAAAGGCAGCCTGAGGGCGGCAGCCTAACTGCTGGATACAGGCAATTTGGCGAAGGCAAAAACAAGAGCGGCGGGCAAAGCCCGCCGCTCTTGGGCATTCAGGTCGCTGTTAGCGGCCGAACAGGTTCCGGTCGCTGCCCTGCGGGGCGGACTTCTGTACGTCGCCCGAGGAATTGAGCAGCTTGTAGACCGGCGAGCCGGTATTGCCTACCGAAGACGTCTGCGTGTTGTCAACGTTGACGGTCGCCTGCTTGTTGACGTCGGTTCCGCCAACGTTGTCGTTGCGGGCATAGGCGCTGCCGGCAGCAATCAAAAGTGCCGCGGCGGTAAGAACGATCTTCTTCATTTCAGTAGTCCTGGATTTTCGTATCCCATCAGCGCGGCGGCCGCGGTCTTTGTGAAAGACAATGCCACCGCCGCTGTTGGGATCGACATTAGTTGTTGCCGAAGAGGTTACGGTCGCTGCCGTGGACGGGCTTCTCGTCAGCCGGAACCGGATTCTGCGCCGAAGCCGAATTCTGAATCGAAGCCGTGTACGAGCTGTTGTCGACCGCAGCGGCCGGCTGGTTGGCGCCGTTCGATCCAAAGTTGTCGCTGCCGGCAAAAGCGCTGCCGGAGACGGCCAGAATGGCGGCGGTGGCAAGAATGATCTTCTTCATTTCTAGTACTCCAAATTTATCAGATCCCGAGCGGCGGACTTGGCCGCCGCTGTCTGGGATCAGCTGTTAATTGTTGCCGAAAAGGTTGCGGTCGGCGCCCTGGTCGACGGCCTTTTCAGCGTGAGCCGACTTCTGAATGGAAGCCGTATACGAACTGTCGACCGAGGCGGTCGGCTGATTGGCGGCGTTGGACCCGTAATGGTCGCTGCCAGCAAAAGCGCTGCCGGTGATGGCCAGAACGGCGACGGCAGTAAGAGCAATCTTTTTCATTTTTGGTACTCCAGTATCTTTAGTTTTCCGTCCGTCTAGCGGCGTGTCTTGGGAGGAATTCGCGTCGTTCGGACAGCCCCGATGTGGGAAGGCCATCTGGCAGATTCCAATCACGAAGTTGTTCCGTGTGGACCAAGAATCTACACCTTGAAATTGTACCAGAGGCTTCTCTCGTCATTGTTTTCTGTTTTGTTTTCAAAGATTTATGTCAAAGAGGCTAATCGACCATTTGACGGATTGCCGGACCTGCGTTCACAGCGTCATGCACGCATTGTCAACAGAAACGAACCGTTCGGTTCGATTTTAGAAGCAGCTTAAAAAGCCTGTGCTGAGTTGTTGTCGAATCGTTAACCATTTCGGCGCCTTGCAATGATCAAATCCGGCAAGCTTTCAGGACCGGCAGCGCTCGCAGCAGGCGCAAATTTCATCTTCCTCAAATCCCGGCCCACAGGTTTCGTCGGCGGTGTCGCGCCGCATGGATACGATGTCGCTTTCATGCCGACAGTCAGCCGGCCGTCATGATTAGATCACGCCATCTCAGGTGCCGCTTGGTGAAGACGAAGCGGAGAATTGGGAAGCCGGTCAGAACCCGGCGCTGCCCCCGCAACGGTGGTGGAGTTCAAGTCGCAACGGGAGACCACTGGGCCACAAGCCTGGGAAGGTGTCGCGATGGTCCGCAAGGACACTCCAGAGCCCGGAAACCAGCCCGAGATTTCTAGACTCGACTGATCGCGGTGGGCGGTCAAGAGGTGGATAGTGCATGCCCGGCCCTGTCGCCGGCTTGCGGCCGATCCTCCCTCCATCACCACCAGTTCAGTCTTTGGAGCGACGTGCGTCCATTTGGACGCACAAAGTACGCTCCAAGACTTTGAATTGCGTCGTGCTTTCCGAAATCGATTCCGATTTCGGGCCGATGCGACGGCTATGAGGACAGGACATGGATGCGCGCAACGACATGCTGAGGCTCTTGCACGGCCGCAGGGAAGGCTACTCGCTCGAGCAGCCCTTCTACACCGATCCCGATTTCTTCAAGCTCGACATGGAGCTGATCTGGTATCGCGACTGGCTGTTCATCGGCCACGATTGCGAGTTGCCGAAGCCGGGCAGCTACATCACCGCGCAGATCGGCGACTATCCGGTCGTGCTGGTCCGCGACCAGCAAGGCAAGATCAACGCCTTCCACAATTCCTGCCGGCATCGCGGCAGCCGCGTCTGCAACGCCGACAAGGGTACGGCGGCGAAGCTCGTCTGCCCCTATCACCAGTGGACCTACGAGCTGGACGGCCGGCTCTTGTTCGCAAGGCAGATGGCGGACGGCTTCGACAAGAGCCAGTTCAGCCTGAAGCCGGTGGCTTGCGAAAGCATCAGTGGCTACATCTTCATCTGCCTGGCCAAGGAGCCCGCCGATTTCGCGCCGATGCGCGCCATGATCGAGCCTTACCTCCTGCCGCACCGGCTGCGCGACGCAAAGGTCGCCTTCGAATCGACCATCGTCGAGAAGGGCAACTGGAAGCTCGTCTGGGAGAACAACCGCGAGTGCTATCATTGCGCCGGCAACCATCCGGAACTCTGCAAGACATTCCCGGAAGCGCCGACCGTGACCGGCGTGCAGGGCGCCGACAGCGATCCGGAGATGCTCGCGCACTGGGCGAAATGCGAGGCGGCGGGCCTGCCGAGCAAGTTCCGCATCGATCCGGCCGGGCAGTATCGCGCCACCCGCGCGCCGCTGCTGCGCGACGCCGTCAGCTATACGATGACGGGAAGACGCGCGGTGAAGAAGAACCTTTCCGACAGCGTTTCGACCGAGCGCATCGGCTCGCTGCTGCTCTATCACTATCCGGCGACCTGGAACCATATCCTCGGCGATCATGCGGTCACCTTCCGCGTGCTGCCGATCAGTGCCACGGAAACGGCAGTCACCACCAAATGGCTTGTCCATAAGGATGCGGTCGAAGGCGTCGATTACGACCTCGCCGAACTCACCCATGTGTGGACTGAGACCAACGACCAGGACCGCCGCATCGTTGAGGAAAACGCCTTCGGCATCCTGTCGCCGGCCTATGAGCCCGGCCCCTATTCTGAACTGCACGAGGGCGGCGTCATCCAGTTCGTCGAATGGTACGCCTCCTTCATCGGGCCGCGCCTTGCCGAGGCCGGGCGGCCGGCGTTGCGCAGCGTCGCCTGAGTGAGGTCAAGGGGATGAATGCGATGACGGACCTCGGCCTCTACCGCCATCTCGACGAGATGGCGCCCTGGAACGACAGGCTTCAGGTGCTGGAAGTGATCGGCGTCAGCGATGAGGCACCTGACGTGAAGACCTTCACCTTCCGCTCCGACAACCAGACCTGGTTCCGCTACAGACCGGGGCAGTTCGTGACGCTGGAACTGCCGACCACCGACGGCCCGCTGATGCGGACCTATACGCTGTCGTCCTCGCCGTCGCGGCCGTTCTCGATCGCGGTGACGGTGAAAGCGCAGGCCGGCAGCCTCGGCACGCGCTGGATGTTCGATAATCTGAAACCCGGCGTTCACGTGAAGGCCTATGGGCCGGCGGGCGACTTTTCGCTGCACAGCCATCCCGCGGCCAAGTATCTGTTCATTTCGGCCGGCTCCGGCGTGACGCCGATGATGTCGATGCTGCGCTGGCTGAACGATTGCGCGCCATGGACAGATGTCGGCTTCGTCAACTGCGCGCGGAAGCCCGAGGAGATCATCTTCCGCAAGGAGCTCGAACTGCTCGGCAGCCGCATGCCGGGCCTGACGCTCGGCTTCATGATCGAGGAGCGCTCCAGCCGCGAGGGCTGGTTCGGCCATATGGGCCGGATCGACGCGATACGGCTGCCGCTGCTGGCGCCCGATTTTCGCGAGCGCGAAATTCTCTGCTGCGGCCCCGACCCGTTCATGCGCGCGGTGCGGCAGATGCTGGAGGCGGCCGGCTTCGACATGGCCAACTACCATCAGGAAAGCTTTGCGGCCCCAGGAGTGGAGGAAGTACCGGCCTCGTTCGGTTCGCCGGCAGAGGGTGGGCC
>SAQL01000080.1 GCA_004020645.1 Mesorhizobium sp.
GCTTGCGCAAGAACTCCGTCCAGATCGGCTCGGCCTCAGACGTGCCGACCTCCATGCCCAGCACCTCGCGCCGGCCCTCCGCGTTGACGCCGACAGCGATGATGACGGCGACCGAGACGATGCGGCCGCCGCGACGCACCTTCAGGTAGGTGGCGTCGATCCACAGGTATGGCCAGTCGCCCTCGATCGGCCGGTCGAGGAAGGCCTTCACCTTGCCGTCGATCTCCTCGCACAACCGGCTGACCTGGCTCTTGGAGATGCCGCTCATGCCCCATGGCCTTGACCAGCTCGTCGACCGAGCGGGTCGAGATACCCTGGAGGTAGGCCTCCTGGATGACGGCGGTCAGCGCCTTCTCGGCCATGCGGCGCGGTTCTAGGAAACCGGGGAAATAGGAGCCCTTCCTGAGCTTGTGGATGCGCAGCTCGACGGTGCCGGCGCGCGTCTCCCAGTCGCGCTCGCGATAGCCGTCGCAGCAATGAGCCACTTTGTCTGGCTCATCTCAATCACTGCGACCAACGTGCTGTCTTGATCAAGGGTGGTAAGGGATTTGCTTGCATCAAAGGATGGTGACATGGGGGCGCTCCTTGGGTAGCTGCTCAACAGCGCCGAGGGTGCCACATGCTCGCCGCCGCCCATAGCATCTACAGCGCTGTCGAGGCGCGCTCGCGAGCGGCTTCGCTACCGCCGAGCTACACCTGTATGGGGCGATAATTGTCAAGCTTGCTCCTGGTTCGTTTCCTCATCTCCTCGTTCGGCCGATTGGCGACCTGTATGGGGCGATAATTGTCAAGCTTGCTCCTGGTTCGTTTCCTCATCTCCTCGTTCGGCCGATTGGCGACCATCGACCTGGCTTCGAACTGGCCGCCGCGCGCAGTGACGGTCAAGGGTGGGCCGCAGGCTCCTATCGCGAAGCGACTTGTCCTTGACGGTCACGAGCACGGGCGGCAGGCTTTGCCGGGTCGGGTGAGCCCGTTCCAGTGGGGGCCAAATGCCGACGACAGATTTCCGAGGCGAGCTCGCCGAGCCAGGCGCGAAGGTCGCGCGGCAGACTTGTATGCGGTAGATCGCAGTGGGATCTGACCATGATGCAGCATGCGCATCGGTGGCGAAGCTCCGGGGCGGCGGGGCCCATTCTACGTCGGCGGTCCAAAGGACCATGTGTAGCTTCGGGTTGCCGCCACCTCGGATCGTCATCGGCAGACCCTGCTGCGGGCCTGCCAATTGGGGTGTGCCTTGTTCTTCCTCTTCCCACGTGCCTCCATCACGCCGCACGCACGATGACGCCCTGCGGCACCTCGCCCGCGGTGACGAAACGCCACAGCGCAATCAGCAGCTTGCGCGCCAGCGCCACGATCATCGTCTTGCGCGTGGTTTTGCGGCCGCCGGTCGTGCGTGCTTGGAACCATCGGGCAAGGTCGCTGTCCTTCTGGAAGAGGAGAAAGCGCCAGGCCAACTGGATCATGCCGCGCCGCACGCGGGCATTGCCGGCGCGCGCCAGCCCTTTCTCGCGGCGGCGTTGGCCGCTCTCGTCCGGCGACCCTGTCAGGCCGGCATAGCGCGCCACGGCGCGGCGGTCGCGCAGCTTGCGCGACAGGATCTCGTGAACCAGCATGTCGGCGGTCTCGACGCCGATGCCGATGATCCGCGCCAGCAGGCGAACCATCGCGTGACCGTTCGCCGCAGCCGGAGCCGCCGCCAGCCGGCGCAGGCGCTCCTGTTCGATGGCGCGGATCTGCGCGCCACGAGGTTGAGGCGCTCAAGGAAGCGGTAGAGCTCGGCGCGGGTGTTGTCCGACAGCGGCGTTCCCTCCGCCGTTCGGATGCTCTCCAGCCTGTCCGCCGCCTGGCGCAGGCTCAGCCGGAAGCTGCGGACCCCGAAGCGGGCGAGGATCGCCTTGACGCGGTTGATGAGCCGCGTCTGCTCGCCGACCAGAGTCCCCCGCTCGCGGTTCGGCCGCCGCGCGTCCTCCTCTTCGAGTGTCGGGATCGCAGCCATGGAGCAATGACGTTTCTCGCCGCGCAGCCAGCCGAGAAAAGCGCGCATCAAAAGCTCGGTGTCGAGACGATCGGTCTTGGCGCGGCGGTGCTCGCGCGACACTGGAACGCTCGAGGGATGGATGGCATAGGCATCGATGCCGTGCGCCCGCAGCCAGCGCGCCAGCCAGAAGCCGTCGCCGGCCGCCTCATAGGCGACGGCGATCCGCTTGATCGTATGCCCGGCCCGGCCGGCTTCGTCGCGCCAGCGCTGCAGCAGCTTCAACAGTGCTGGCGCGTCGGCATCGATCTTCTTCAGCGGCTGGCGTTTGAGACCCGGAACAAGCGCGGCGACGAGCCACTTCGCCTTGCTCATTTCGATGACGGCGATGATCGTGTTATCCTGTTCGAGAGCGGTAAGGGACCGGCTCGTGTCAAAAGATTGCGACATGGGGCGCCTCCTTCTGATGGTGGTTTTGACAGCGCCGAAGGATGCCACACCCTCGCCGCTCGCCCCATAGCATCCACCTATGGGGACGCGACCCCGAACACCCCGAACCCTCGTCAGCGGACCGTGGAGCCGGAGCCGCATTTGCGACGATGTCGCGCACGCGCATAATGGCATCGCCCCATCTGCTTTTATGCACCTGTGGCGCCTCCAACGCCGAATTCCTTCGTTGACGGAGCGTCGTTCGCGTGGACCGGTCGATTGAATGCGCTACACTTGTGGCGCCATCATACAAGATAGCAAGGATTCCTAAGTACGCCACCTCCCAAGGCGCAGCGCCCGGCAGCGAGCTCAGGCTCCTGCTGGGCGATCAATTTGTCTGCTGCTTAGTTAGATGTCCTCGTGCTGAGTGGCATCTGCAAATGCGAAAGCGGGTGCTCGGTCATGGCGCAGCTCTGCCCATCGAACGGACTGTAGCTGTGTTGCGAAGATCGTGGCCCAATGGCGCACCCAGGCCTGAGGATCGCCGTAGTGCCGACAATGGTCGCGGCCATGAGCCTGATGCGGGCAGCACTTGAGCGGGCCAATCGGTGATCATGACGCCGTTCGTCAACCCAAAGCAGTTTAACAGCGCCGCGATCTCGCTGCCCATCCGCGCGCCCCGCGCAACGGACGACGCCAAAACCGGCGTGTGATCATGCGAGCACCAGCGCCGGCCTTGCCACCCCGGGGTCGCGCCGCACCCGGGTGCTGGCGGATATGCTGGTTGCGAAGTAGTCCACCTCCCCCCATGGACAGAGTGCGATCTATACTCGGGAGGACGCGAGCCCGAGCGGTTTAGCCAGCGTCGCGATAGCTTCGGCTAAGGTTCGATTAACAGCGTATGCAGAAATCCTGCGGAATTGAGGCAAAAATCAGCGCTTTCTGCGTGTCGATGCGAGAAGTCACGGAAAAGAGTGAGGCGAACTTGTATTAGAATGAATGCTGTCAACTGGGAGGAATTAGAAGCTTGCGAACCAGGATCCGATCTGCAACCGCCCATCTACGGAAGGTCGCGAGAATGGATCCGAAGCCTTATGCCGCCGGCGCGACGCACCCTCTCGGTAATTAAGCAACTAGACATGGGTCATCGCGCGCGATGCAAAAAAGGGGAACTGAGACATGACAATCTCTCGACGCGATCTCATTAAGGCGGGCCTGGCCGCCGGAACGGCAGTATCGATCCCGTCCGTCCTACTAGCACAGACAGCGCCAGTCGCCGCACGGACGGTCCGCATGGTCAAGGGCGACCTGACCGTCTTTGATCCGATTTTTACGACGAGCACCCCCACTCAGGATCATGGTCTGGCCATTTACGACACGCTGTTTGCGCTCGACTCCAACTTCCTGCCGCAGCCGCAAATGGTGGGGAACTGGGGTGTTTCCGATGACAAGAAGACCTATACGTTCGAGCTCCGGGACGGGTTGGGCTGGCATGATGGCAGCCCCGTCACGGCGGCGGACTGCGTCGCCTCTATCCGTCGCTGGGGCCAGGTGGCAGCCGGCGGACAACTGCTCATGGAGCGCGCCCAGGACATCTCGATGAAGGACGACAAGACCTTCACGATCGTGCTCAAGGAGCCGCTGGGGCTTTTGACCGAGATCCTGGGGAGGTATTCGGCGCCAGATCTCTACATCATGCGCGAAAAAGACGCCAACCTGCCGGCAACGGAGCAGGTGACCGCGAATATTGGTTCGGGGCCGTTCAAGTTCAATGAAGCGCTCGCGAAGCCGGGCGCAAGCTTCACTTATGATCGCAATGAGAAATACATACCGCGCAAGGAGCCGCCCAGCGGATTCGCCGGTGGGAAGATAGTGAACGTCGATCGTGTCATCTGGGAGAATATCAGTGACCAGCAGACGGCTCTTGCGGCCCTGCAAGCGGATGAAGTCGATTTCCTTGAGCTGCCGCCGGCCGATCTTTACCCGGTAATCGAGAGCGATCCCAACCTTACACTCCAGGTCTTGAACAAAACAGGCTCAGTCCTGCATCTGCGCATGAACTGTCTGCAGAAGCCCTTCGATAACGTGAAGGCGCGCCAGGCTATGCTTCACCTCATCGATCAAGAGCCGTTCATGCGTGCCGCGTTCGGTGACCCGAAATACTTTCATACTCTCACGTCAATATTTGGAAACGGCACACCCTTTTCGAACGACGAGAATACTGGATGGTTCAGGAAGGGCGGAGATCCGGAAAAGGCCAGGCAATTGTTCGGCGAGGCCGGATATGCCGGTGAGAAGGTTGTCATTCTCCAGCCTACAGACTGGGCGGAGGCGAGCAATACCTCGCTACTTCTTGCGGCCACGCTGCAGAAGATCGGGGTCAATGCCGAGCTTGCACCGAGCGACTGGGGCGGGGTTGCCGCGCGCCGGGCGAAAAAGGGCCCCGTTGAGGACGGCGGCTGGAGCATCTTCATCACGTCAGAATCTGTTTTCTCCCGCACCGACCCGACTAGCAACCCTGCTCTGCTCGCGAATGGCGACAGGGGCTGGTACGGCTGGCCGAAGAGCGACGAGTATGAGGCTCTTCGCGCCAAGTGGGCAGATCTCGAAACGCTTGACGAGCGTAAGGCCCTGGCCCGCCAGATGCAACGAGTATGGTGGGATTTCGTCGGCGACGTTCTGCTCGGTCAATTTATGGCGCCAATAGCGCGCCGCAAGACGCTGACCGGCTTGGTCGAGATGCCGGGGCGTACCCCGATGTGGAGCATGCGGAAGGCCTGACGGCACAAGGCGGCTTACATTCGTTCGCAAGATCGGCCGGGGCTCGGACGAAACGCTGCGGCGGCGGTCATTAGGGCAACTCGAAGGCTTTGGAGCAAGGTTATGACAGAACTTGAACAGCGTGCGCCTCTAGCTAATGAGGGAGAGAGCATGCTCGAATTCGAGGGACAACGCTACCTCGACGGCCGCGCTTCCGACCCGCGCGTCCTTGGTTGGATGTGCGGTGCGCCGCCGCCTGAGGATAAGCGCATCACGTTCGAAAGCGACGCTTTCTTCGAACATCCGCAGAACCGCTGGTCATTGTCGCACATGCGCGAGCTTGCGCCGACAGTCAACGTGTGGCGCGGGCGAGGCACGCCTTCGCAGTTCGAGCGCAGCGACATGTCCACCGAGATCGATGCGCTCAGCTTCACCGACATGGAAGGTCGCATCTGCCGCTTTGACGAGGCGCTCTTCGACACCTACGCCGATGGCATCGTGGTGCTGCATCGCGGGCGCGTCGTGTATGAGCGTTACTTTGGCGCGCTGCAGCCTCACCTTCCACACTTGTGCTACTCCGTCACGAAGTCCTATGCGGGCACGCTCGCTGCGGCGTTCGTGCACGAAGGCGTGCTCGACGACTCTAAGATGATACCGCACTACCTGCCCGAATTGCGAGGCACCGGGTGGGAGGATGCCACGCTGCGCCAGGTGATGGACATGCATACTGGTCTAGCTCATAGAGAAGAGTATGCCACCGGCGATCGCTCCAGCGATGTCTGGGCGTATAGGATCGCCAGCGGTCGGCGTCCACGGCCGGCTGGCTACGATGGCCCGCAAACAGCGTGTGATTACCTGCGTACGGTTCGCAAGGAAGGCGCACACGGCGAAGTCTTCGCCTACAAGACCGTCAACACCGAAGTTATGGCCTGGGTAATGGCGCGCGTGACCGGCCGCTCGTTCGCGCAGTTGCTTCATGAACGGCTGTGGGCGCCACTCGGCTGCGAGGAGGACGGGTATATCATCGTCGACCGGGCCGGCATGCCGGCTGCCGGAGGCGGCCTGAATGCGACCCTTCGCGACCTTGCACGTTTTGGCGAGTTGATCAGGCGCGAAGGCGAGTGGAACGGCAGCCAGCTTATTCCTGCATCCGTCGTCCATGACATTCAACAAGGTGATCATCCCGCTAAGCTCCCCGACGGCTATTCCTATCGTAGTCAATGGTGGGTACCGCACAACGAATTGGGGGCGATCGAAGCACGTGGCCTATACGGTCAACGTATATATGTCGCGCCGGAAGCCGAGATGGTAATCGCGCGCTTCGCCTCGCACCCCTTAGGTCCAGCAGATTACAACGACGTGATCAGCGTGCCGCAGATGCTGGCACTGGGCCAGATGCTGCGTGGATAATCGACACGCCAAGCGGAGGCAAGTTCGGGTGCAGCCGAATGCACGGGCGCCGGTCGCCCACGCCCAGCTAACTGAAACACGATCGGACCTCGTGTGGCGGTTACATGGGAAGCTTCGATAGTCTGGCCGGTCTAGCACCGCAGATTCTAGCCGAAATAAAATCGTGAACGACGAATGCCCACGTGAACGATAGCTAACAGATTGATCTGTATCAAGAGACGATCATGGTTCCAATTTGAGTGCGTGAACGGGCGCTATTGCAAAACCACATAGCCGACGTTCGCTGACTGACGCGGCTGTTAGGAGTGTGGAGATGTCATCGTCTACATCCATAGGCTCTGCCGATTCGGCCGCTGGATCGAGCCAGGAGAGCACATTCAAAGCATGGCGGCCGGCAATCTCAGGCCGCCGGCACGCGATCTCCACCGGGCATTACCTCGCGTCACACGCTGGATTTGAGATCTTGCAGGCAGGGGGCAACGCCATTGATGCAGGGGTGGCCGCAGGCCTCGTGCTGGGCGTTGTACACAGCGATCAGGTGAATGTCGCTGGAGTCGCGCCGATGATTGTTTGGATGGCGGATCGAGGCGAACTCGTGTCCATCGACGGTGTAGGTTCCTGGCCCGCCGGGGCAAGCTGTGAGCTGTTCATCCGCGAGCATGGGGGCCAACTGCCGGAAGGCCTATTACGGACCGTGATTCCCGCCGCGCCAGCCGCGTGGATCGAAGCCCTCACAAGGTACGGAACGATGTCATTTGGCGAGGTTGCGCGATCCGCAGTAGGATTCGCGCGTGAGGGCTTCGTCATGTATCCCTTCTTGGCTGAGCAGCTTCACCTGGCGGCGTGCAATAATGCCCGCTGGCCCTCCAACAGAGAGATCTATCTACCAGAAGGAAAGAGCCCGACTGTCGGAGATATCTTCATCCAAAGAGATCTCGCGAAAAGCCTGCAATACATGATCGACGAGGAAGCGGCCGCGATCGGCCGCGGCAGCTGCCGGATCAGCGGTCTGCAGGCGGCGCGGGATGCCTTTTATCGGGGCGACCTGATGCGGGCAATCACGAACTTTCATGCGGAAAATGGAGGGCTACTCACCGAGGAGGACATGGCGACGTACCGCGTCAAGCTGGCGCCGACCGTGTCGACCAGGTTCGGCGATCTCGACGTGCATTCGTGCGGATTCTGGAGCCAAGGCCCAGCCTTGCTGCAGGCGCTCAATATTCTGGCGAGCTTCGATCTCAATGCCCTTGGACACAATAGAGTCGAGTACATTCACGTCGTCGTCGAAGCACTAAAGCTTGCGTTCGCTGACCGCGAAGGTTTCTACGGCGATCCTGACGTAATCCATGTGCCGGCCGAAATGCTGCTGTCGTCTCCCTATGCCGAGATGCGCCGAATGTTGATCCAAAAGGACAGGGCATGGCCAGGACTTCCACCAGCTGGGAACAATATCAAGAGTTCAGCTGTTACAGGCGCTGAGACCGAGACCGGGCCATTCGATACATCGTATGTCGCCGTTGTCGACAGACAGGGAAACGCGATTTCCATTTGCCCAAGCGACACTTGCAGCGATACCATCATCATCCCTGGAACTGGTCTGGCTCCTTCCTCGCGCGGCTCGCAATCGTGGGCCGATCCGAAACATCCATCATCCGTCGCGCCGGGCAAACGACCGAGGCTCACGCCAAACCCAGCGATGGTGTTTCGTCAGGGGAAGATGACCATGCCCATTGGCAGCCCGGGTGGAGACAGCCAGATCCAGGCGGTGCTACAGGTACTGCTCAATATGTCGGTATTCGGAATGGATCCTCAAACGGCCGTCGAGGAGCCGCGATTCGTCACTTATAGTCACCCTGATTCGTTCGCACCGCACACCGCTTTTCCTGGCCGATTGTGCCTGGAAGGGCGATTCTCCAATGCAACAGTCGACGCGCTGTCAGAACTCGGTCACAAGGTCGTCCTGTGGCCGGACCGTTTGTGGCGCGCTGGCGGCGTGTGCCTCGTTCGACATGATCTTGATAGTGGTGTCAGGGAATGCGGCGCCGACCCGAGACGGGCCGCCGCCTACGCCCTCGGGTGGTGACTGAATAGGCGAGCGCTTGTCGCGGGTTCGCCACCGAGTGGCTGACCCAGCGTTCTACGAGAGCCTCGAGCCAATCTCGATCGATGCCATGGTCTTCAACAAAGAGTTCTGTACCGAGCCAGCGTATTTCGTAAGCGGGTGTGCAGCTAGAGCAGATTCGACTTATTCCGGGTCATCGCCGGCTGCCTCGAAATAGTGCCT
>SAQL01000081.1 GCA_004020645.1 Mesorhizobium sp.
TTTGCTCGCCTTCGGGAATCCCCTTTCGATTCAGACTCAATTCATCCCGCTCTAGAACCTGACGTGTCAGATTCACGCATTCGGCGGCGGATGCGCGCCTGGCTCATCGCGCCTCCGCGACGTCGTGGCGCAACCATCTCCATTCGCAGCGCCGGACTTAAACCCGGCGCATTATGCCGCTTTCATCACGGCGTCCTTGAATAGGTCGTCCGCCCTGAAATTCTCTCCCTTGTCGAAGCTGTACACCGACTTCACGCGGTGGCCGTTCCAGAGGAAGCGGAAATGCTCGGCCTGAACGCTTCTCGCGAGAACGTCTCCGTTGAAGATCGCGACGCAGGTGCCGGCAGGCCGGTCGGGGCACTTGAACAATGCACCGCTGGCGCCGGCATTTAAGAGCTCCTCCCCGACCTCCCACCGCGCCGTTTGGGTCAGGTTCGGGTCGAGCGCCCGCAAATCGGCAAATCGCCCTGTCACGCGAGTGCCGAGGACCCGCATGTCGAGGTCGATGGGCGGCTCCTCGGTGCGCGAGAGGAAGAGTTCGCGCTTGCGCACAGACATCGCGAGGGCGGTCTGAAGGCAGTCGCACAACTCCATAGCGCCGAAGAGCGGGCTCAGCAGCCACGTGCCCTCCGGGTTGAGGTAGGTAAAGGGGGCATGATTCCAGTTCTGCAGTTTGGGGGACGCTTCATCGACCTGGGCAGCCCCGGTCAGCAGCCGGCGCACCTGCGCGCGGGGATTCGTGAGATCTTCGACCGAAGTCACGACAGGCCACACCTCCTCCCGCGCGACGCGCTCGTATAACGAGACGGGCGGGAAGCGCGAGGGGATGAGGCGATACCAGGTACTATCGACCACTACATAGTCGACGCTCAACACTATCCTCCCCGCTGCGAATCCAAATATCTTCGTACATCAATCAGGTCCGCCATTCTCCCCTTCATCATGTGGTCGAGGGCGCTGCGGCCGTGCCAATATTTATTCTCCCGTTTTATCCACTGATCAGCGCGCTGAGGATCCGGAAACAAGATGTTTAAGCACTTGTAGATACTGAACACGTGCGAAATCCGTTCGAGCGTATCGCTTGGGATCGCGCCCCCCTCTTTCTTCCATTTGAAGAAGGTCGACCGGGCCGGCGCTCCGAGCAGAACGATCTGCTGATCCGTCGTTAGGCCCCACGCCTCCGCGATCTTAATGAAGGTCACCAGCGCGGTGCGCTCTTGGACATCCTGGGGGATCGACACGTCCTGGAGCTGTCCAGCCATGAATACCTCACGTAATGGATAGTCCATAATTGGACTTGAAACCGAACTCCGGTCCGCTTATGGATTAGTCCAGATACGGACTGATTCGCTACTTTCAATCCAGATTCGCCCGATAGTCAAGAGTCCGGCCCTCGGGCACCGGCAGATGAGGAGACCGAAATGTCGAAGGATGATGTGCTGGAGCAGACCAGCAAGGACCAGGGCGGCGGCAAGCCCGACAAGCCGCAGACCTATGCCTTCTTTGTCGGGCGCGAGAAATTCGAGACTGACCAGCCGGTGCTGACCGGGTTACAGATCAAAGCCAAGGTCCCTGACTGGGATCCCTCGCATGATCTCGTTCTGGAGGGGCACGGAGACGATCCCGACCGCGTCATCCGTGACGATGAGGAGGTCTCGCTCGAGAAGGTCCACGGGCCTTTGCGCTTCTCGGCGGTGCCGAAGGCGAATTTTGGATGATGAGCCTCCTCGATGTCCAGCTCGGGGAGCTCACTGAGCGGTATCCGGGGGTTGCGGCCACTCGGCTTCCGAGCGGCACGACCCTGATCACCGTGCCGGGTGTGCGCTTGCCCGCAGGCTGGACAAAGGCGCAAACGACGATCCGGTTCCTGGTGCCCCCGGGCTATCCCTACGCGGCACTCGATTGCTTCTGGGCCGATGAGGACCTGCGGCTCGCCGGTGGCGCCGTCCCGGCGAACGCAAGCGCTACGAACCCCATCCCGGAAGTCGGTACCCCTGGCCTGTGGTTCTCCTGGCACCTCGCCCAGCCGTGGAATCCTAACCGCGACAGCCTCTCGTCGTGGATGAACACCGTGAACGACCGCCTTCGGCAACTGAAATGACCGCCTTGCGTTTCGCCGCTCCCGAATACGACCGCCTTGCGCGCACCGTGCTCGCGCATGACGAGGAGACCTGCGCCGTCGTATTCACCCGGAGCGGCGGCTCGGAAGGCGCCTGGATCGCTGCTGACTGGGTGCTGGCACCCGAAGATGCCTACAGCCATCGCGACGGCATTTCTGCCGAACTCAGGCCCGCCTATCTGGTCGAGATCGCCAACCGCGCGCGCAAGGAGAAGCTTGGGGTCGCGCTAGTGCACACCCATCCGCAAGCGATCGGGCAACCCTGTTTCTCAACCGTAGACGACGCAGGTGAGCAGCCCCTGTCGGATTATTTTGGACGTCGTGTGCCTGCAGCGTCCCATCTGGCGCTGGTGATTGGGCCCGACGGCTGCCGCGCACGGCGCCTCGGCATCGCCCACGAGATCCCGGTCTGGGAGATTGGCACTTGCGCACGGGCTCTATCCTATCCCGGACTGCCCGAGATCAGCAACCTAGCCCACGACCGGCAGGTCCGCGCCTTCGGCCCGCGCGGCCAAGCCATCATCAGTCACATTACCGTGGCCATTGTCGGCCTTGGCGGCACCGGTTCGGCGGTCGCGCAGCAGCTCGCGCATCTGGGCGTTCGCCGATTCATCCTGATCGACCCCGACGTAGTCGAGATGACCAATCTCAACCGGCTTGTCGGTGCAACGCCAGCAGATATCGGCCGGCCCAAGGTCGACGTCGCAGAGCGTCACATCCGCAGCATCAATCCTGCGGCGGAGATCACGGCTCTCCGGGCCGACATCGTCGACGAAGCAACCTTGCCTGCGCTCTATGGCGCGGATTTCCTGTTCCTGTGCACCGACTCGCATGCGAGCCGCGCTGTCGTCGGACAACTCGCCTATCAGTTTCTCCTGCCCTGCATCGACATGGGCGTCAGCATCACCGTGCGAGAGAACGCGATCACGCACGTGACCGGCCGCACCCAGATGCTCGCGCCGGGGCTCCCCTGTCTCGTGTGCACACAGGCGCTCGACGGTGAACAGATCCGGCGCGAGATGCTCACACCGGAGCAGCGCGCCGCCGATCCGTATGTGCAGGGCATCCACGAGCCGCAGCCCGCCGTCATTTCCCTGAACTCGACGGTCGCCTCGCTGGCCGCCACCATGTTCCTAAGCGCGCTGACGCCCGTGCCCAGCGCGGCGCGGCTCCAGTTTTACGACGGCCTAAAGGGCACCGTACGACCGGCGATCGCATCGCGCGTTTCGAGCTGCGTCGTGTGCTCTCCGATCGGCGCCTTGGGCAAAGGTCCGCTCTGGCCTCTGCCCGTCCGCCCGCACGGAGCGCGCGATGGCTGACATGTTCCGCGGCAGAGTGCTCTGGTTTGGCATTGCGCCAAGCCCTGAAATGCGCCGTGAACTGCGCAACAGGCGTCTGGCGGTTACGATGCTCGCCGATGCGCCAGCCGCCGACCAGCTTGTCGCCGCCTGCGGCGCTGTGTTTTCGTTCGACACGTCGAACATCGATTCGGTAAGTGCGCTCGCCCGCGAACTCGCGCCAGCGCTCGTTGATCACGGGCTGCGCATCGAGATCCTCGCCACTGGCGACGGCGTGCTTGGAAGAGCGCAGAAAGCGTTGGGCGAAGTAACCCGCACGAGAGACGTGCATGCTCGCACCGCGCCGGAGCCCCACGAGCTGCCTGAGCGCCTGGCGCGCCACGAGCCAGGACCCCACCCGAACACACGCCTTGAGATTCAGCTGGCCGGTAACCGCGAACCCATCAGCGACCAAGACATTCCACTTTTCCAGAGAGCGTTTTACGATTGCCGCAAGATCGTGCTCTCGGAACTCGGCGGCGGTCGTTCCCGTGCACGCGTATTCAGTGTCCACGCGACCCTTGAGAACTCGGTCGCTGGGGCGTGGCCGCAGCCCTTCTTTGTCAAGCTCGATTCTACTGACAAGATTGTCAAAGAGGCCGAAAACTACCGCAGCTTTGCTCCCTTCGTGCCGTTCGGGCTGCGGCCGTCAGTTCACGGGTGTGTTCTTGGGGCGACGCGCGGTCTGCTTGTCGGTGACTTCGCCGACAAATCTGAACCCCTCTGGGATCAGGTCCGGCGCAACGTAGCCTCGCTTGCGATCTCGTCCCTATTTGAGACGACGCTCGGCGGCTGGCGCGAGCAGGCCTATGCCGTCGATCCTGTCAAAGGTTCCGTCGCTGCTGCGCTAGAACAGGCCAATTTCTGCGTGCCTTCACGGATCAAGAAGAGCTACCTCGATTACGCGAGAACGCAGGACATCCGCGTGACGCCGGACCAGCTGTGGACACGGCTCGGTGCTCTTGACCAGACCTATCGCAAGGCGCCGATGCACGGCGACCTGCACGGCGAAAACGTCCGAGTCCGCAACGGCAACGCTATCCTTATCGACTTTGCGTCTGTCGCCTCCGGCCCTCTTACCGCCGACTTGGCGGCGCTCGAAACCTGGTTCGCATTCGAACTGCCCCCTGAAGAGGCGCGCGATGATTACGAGAACGCGAAGTGGCGCGCTGTGGTCGACAGGCTATATGCGCCGGCAAGCTTCCTGCACCCACCAGATCCAAGCGACCCGACTTCGTCCTATTGCTGGATGGTCTCAGCGGTTCGCCAGATTCGTCGCCTCGGCATTGCGGTTCAATCCTGCTCAAGCGAGTACGAGGCCGCTGTTGCCGTCAGTCTGTTGCGGCGTTGCATGTGGGACGACGGGTGCACGGCCGATCGGTTCCGGCGCGCCCATGGCTATGTTGTTGCCTCCCGCCTGATCGCTGACCTCCGAAACGAAAACGGCACTCCTTCATGAACATCCCTGCCCGCGAGATCCGTTTCCGTGCAGAAGTGGAGCACCGGCACGACGGCGATCAGTTGCTGCGGGAACCCGGTGATGCCGTTCTCGTGCACCGGGGAAGGCCCCGTTCACTCCTCATTGCCTGCCCGGACGGCTGCGGCGGGTCTCTTTCCGTCAACCTCGATCCGCGGGCGGGAAAGGCCTGGCGTCTTTACCGCAAGGGCAACGCGATCAGCCTTTCGCCATCCGTTTGGCTCGATGGCGGCTGCGAGAGCCACTTCATCGTGTGGCAAAGCCGGATTATCTGGTGCCACCGATTTGAAATGGGCAATCAGGAGCCGGCCTATGATGCCGCTCTTGAGGCCGAGGTCCTGGCGGCACTAGACGCCGCCAGATTCAGATCCACGCACGAGATCGCGGAAGAGCTCAATGAGATTCCGTGGGACGTAGCGCGTGCCGCACGCAAGCTTGTTGACCGCGGGCTCGCCGAGTACCCCGCAGACGCTCAGCGCGACCGCCTGCGGAAAACGTCCATGCAGGAATCCAAACCGGAGCAGCCGCGTAAGGGAGGATTTCTCGCCTGGATGCGGCGCCTTCTGTTAGGTGGGACCAAGTAGCAGCACGCGTGGCCCACTTCGAGACGTGGACAGTTAATCCGAATTCTTGGGGTAAAGTAGGGATCATTGACGCGTCGTCGGAAGGGTCGGAATGGATGTCTTAGGGCACGATCGCCAATGAATCTGGGATCAAAGTTGCATAAAAGGCAGTCCGGAATTAAATGTTTCAAGCCTTTCCGGATTATGACGACCGTGAATGGCGCTGCCGTTCGACAGTGATATATTTGGCGGCCGGGACTGCGAAGCTGATGCAGAAAATCGTCGTCGGCTGACTTGATATGCTGATCAGCGGCCTTGGCAGCATCGCCACCTCCCGCTTCTGTAACTCTGACGCCGGACACCGCGTTCAGTGTTGGCCTCGCAACCAGCATGTCGTAAAAGCGGATTGGCGTGGATTCTAGTGAAGGCTGCCGTTGATAAGCACACTCAACCTTCTGCATTATGCGGCGTTTCGCGCTGTGATGCTGACCGGCACCGTCAGCGGGGGAGCAGAACTTCTGGGACGCAGTCAGCCGGCCGTCAGCCGACTCCTCGACAAGCTGGAATATGAACTTGGCGTTTCGCTGTTCGAGCGACGCAAAGGAAAGGTCACGCCGACGCCTGTAGCGAACCTGTTGCTCGACGAGATCGAAAGGGCTTACGTCTCGCTGGAAGCGCTGAATAGCTTTGCTTCGCGGCTCGCAAAGGGCGAGGGCGGAGAGATCAGCATTGCGGTCATGCCGGCCCTGGGCATTACGTTCATACCCCGTCTGCTGGCGGATTTCAGGAAGCAGTGGCCAAGGACCAAGGTGACTTTCAGCGTGCGCTTGTCCGCGAAGATTGAAGAATGGGCGGCTTCGCAGCAGATCGATTTCGGCTTGGCCGAGACGCCGTTCAGGCGATCCGGTTTTCACAGCGAGATTTTCAGCGACGCGCCATATATCGCAGCGGTACCACGCGATCATCCACTCGCCGATCGCAGCCACCTCCAGCCGGTCCATCTTCGCGAAGGACCGCTTATTTACTGGACACCCTTTGTTTCCGCGCGCCACCTTCTCGATCAGGCGTTTCAGTCCAGCAGTGTCAAGATCGATGCCGCCTATGAGACCACCTTCTCAGCCTCCGCGTACGAGATGGTCAAGCAGGGCATAGGCATAGCGATCATCGATCCCTACACCGCGATCGAGCAACTGGACGATAATGTGAAGCTGATTCCCTTTGCGCCGAAGATTCCATTCAACGTCGACCTCCTGCGCCCAGAGATGCGTACGGCAAATCCCGCCGCGGATGCCTTGCTGGAGTTGATGGCGGAAAAGCGCGACCGGCTTTTGGCACAATTGCCGCTCTAGTAGAGCGGTATGCATTCTATGCATACCGCTCGCCAATAATTCTATTTTGAACATTGCCCTTTTATCGATTTATTGGCGCGATCGATCCTCCAGGGAACGGGGAGCCAATGCCGCCGAAACTTACCGAGATGCAAGGCAGAGATTACGACGTCGTCGTGATCGGTGCTGGCATCAACGGGACAAGTGCGGCGCGCGAGTTGGCATTGGCGGGATACGACGTCCTGCTTGTGGACAGGCTGGATTTTGCCTCAGGCGCCTCCAGCCGCTCATCGCGCATCCTGCATTGCGGGCTTCGCTATTTCGAAACGCCCAATCCCGTCCGCGCCTTCGCCTTTCACCCATTGCGCCTTGCCGGGGCAGTGCGCATGGCGCGTGCGGGCATGGAGGCCAGGGCGGAACTCGTGGCTCTGGCGCCGGAAAGATGCAGACCCCTCACCATGTGCTTTCCCGTCTATCCGGAAAGCCAGGTTCGGGATTGGCATCTCGATCTCGGCTTTCGTATTCTGCGACGTCTCGGGCCGCCGGAGCCGCCGCTCGCCTATCGCAGACTGACGAGGAATTTCGGGGAACACCTGCCGTTCGCGAGCGATCTGCGCGACATGGAGCGGCTCCGGTCAATCGCCACCTATCGCGAATACATCATGGACTGGCCGGACCGGCTGTGCGTGGACGCTGCCCTCGACGCTGAAGAGAACGGCTCGGAAATACGCCTGTTCTGCGAGGCGGCGATCGTGCGAAGGGAGGAGAGCGGCTGGCTCATCGAACTCACAGACCGTGACCGCGGCGAAAGGGCCGAAATACGTGCCGCCGTCGTGCTGAACATGGCCGGAACCTGGATAGATGAGGTGAATGGCGTCGCCGCGTCCGGCGACGCCGCCCCCCGGCTCATCCGCGGCACCAAGGGCGCCCACATCGCAGTACGGCTGCCGGATTCCTATCGCGGCTACGGCATAACCACGATCAACCGCAGCGGCATGCCGTTCTACTGTCTCCCGTCCCATGACGACTGCTTCTATTTCGGGCCGACCGAGACACCCTTCGACGGCGATGCCGCCGACGTCGCGGCAACCGACGACGATATCGATTTCCTGCTCGGGGAAGCCAACTACATGCTTCCCGGACTAGGACTGACCCGCCGCCATGTCGAGTTCACCTGGGCCGGAGTGCGGCCGCTCACCTTCGATGCGCAGCAGCCCATGGGCCGGCGCACGCGCGAAATTCATGATCTCGCCGGCGCCGGGAAGCCGGGCATTTTCGCGATGACCGCCGGCCCTGTCATGACCCATCTGAGCGCCGGGCGCGAGATGCGAAAGATTGTCGAGAAGCTTCTGAGGCCGAAACGCAGAGCAGCTGGAAGACGCAGCCCAGCCGCAAACCGCCGCAGCGTGGAATTCGGCATTTCGAAGCCGCTTGCCGAGGGCAGACGCGCCGCCTTCCGCAGAGCGGTGTCAGCGGAGCATGCCCGGGACCTGAAGGGCATTCTATACACCAGGACAGGCCTTGCCTGGCGCCGCCACCTGGATCGCAGGGAAGTCGAGGAAGCCGCAAGCTTCGTCGCCGATCTCGCCGGCTGGTCGCCGGAGAGGACCAGCGGGGAAGTGGAAAAATTCATCCGATACCAGAAGACGGTATTCCGCACCGCATCGGACCCGGTTCAATCAACAGAAACGACATCAACATTGGGAGATGTTCAAGCATGAAACGCAAATCCGCATTGAATAGCATTGCCGCCCTT
>SAQL01000082.1 GCA_004020645.1 Mesorhizobium sp.
AATCACCAAACTGGCACATCGCGATGCCGTCGGGAGGGGGCATCCACTCCATCAGGTTTCAACACTATTGTCTATTTCGCGCCGAGCCTGGCCAGCACGGCCTTGGGGATGTTGTATTCCCGGATCACTGCGTCGTGCTTGCGCAAGCCGCACAATTCGCGCTGGATGAAATAGCCGTGGACCGCCTCCGTGGCATCCTTGAGCAGCCGGGCACGATGTTCGACATCGTCGCCATGTTCACGCAACCTCGCCAGCGTTTCATCCACCCGCCGGCCGGCGCGGCCGAGCGCCGCTGCCTTTTCGCCGAGGATTTCATGGCCGAGCAGGTCGAGCGCGCTCTCCTGCGCTCCCGACCGTCCGAAATTCGATGGCATTCGCACCGACATGATCCACTCCGGTTTTTGCTGAAATCTGGCCCTACTCCGCCGGCCGCGTCTCCTCCAGCACGCTCTCCTCGTTGAACAGGAAGCCGCCGGACTGCCGCTTCCACAGCCGCGCATAGAGCCCATCGAGCGCCACCAGTTCGTCATGCGTGCCTTGTTCGACGATGCGGCCGGCGTCGAGCACCACCAGGCGATCGAGTGCCGCGATGGTCGACAGCCGGTGCGCGATGGCGATGACTGTCTTGTTCTCCATCAGCCTCGCCAGGTTTTCCTGGATGGCTGCCTCGATGTCGGAATCGAGCGCCGATGTCGCCTCGTCGAGTATCAGGATCGGCGCGTCCTTGAGGAAGACGCGGGCGATCGCCACACGCTGGCGCTGGCCGCCAGACAATTTCACGCCGCGCTCGCCGACAAAGGCCTCGTAGCCCTGGCGATCACGATTGTCGCGCAAGTCGAGGATGAAGTCGTGCGCCTCGGCCTTCTTCGCGGCCGCGACCACCTCGGCATCGGTCGCGTCCAGCATGCCGAGCTTGATGTTGTCGCGCAAGGAACGGTGGAAAAGCGCGGTATCCTGGCTGACAACGCCGATATTGGCGCGCAGCGAATCCTGCGTCACCTCTGAAACATCCTGGCCGTCGATGGTGATCTTGCCGGCCTCGAGATCGTAGAGGCGCAGGATCAGATTGGCCAGCGTCGTCTTGCCGGCGCCCGACGGCCCGACCAGCCCGACCTTCTCGCCCGGCCGCACGACAAGGTCGATGCCGTTGAGCACGCCGAAGCCCTTGCCGTAGTGGAACTCGACCTTCTTCACGTCGATCCGGCCGCCGGTCACGACAAGCTCCCTGGCGTCGGGTGCGTCGGTCAAGCCGAGCGGCTGCGAGATCAGCGCCTTGGAGTTTTCCAGCACGCCGAGATTCCGCAGGATGCCGTTGAGCTGCATCATCAGCCGGCCGAGCAGCATGTTGAGCCGTAACACCAGCGACAGCGTGAAGGCGACGGCGCCGACGGTGATCGAGCCTTCGACCCAGAGGTAGACGGCGAAACAGGCGATCGCGGTGATCATGATCCCCGACAGCGTCGTCAGCGCCATGCGCACGCCGGTCAGCCGGCGGGTGAACGGGCGCAGCGCGTCGAGATAGATATCGAAGCCGCTCCTGATGTAGCGGTCGTCGCCGTCGGCTGAGAACAGCTTCAGCGTCTGCACGTTCGAATAGGAATCGACGATGCGGCCGGTGATCATCGAACCCGCCTCGGCGGTTGCCTCGGCGTGTTTGCGGATCGCCGGCAGATAGCGCTTGGCCAGCCAGCCGAAGGCGGTGATCCAGATCACCACCAGCACCGCCAGCCGCAGGTCGAGGCCGGCGACCAGCACCAGCGTCGTCACCGTGTAGACGACCATGAACCAGACGACCCCGATGAAGCTTTCCATCAAATCGCCGGTCGCCTGCCCCGTCTGCCAGACCTTGGTCGCGATGCGGCCGGCGAAATCGTTCTGGAAGAAGGCGTAGGACTGGCGCGAGACGTGGCGATGCGCCTGCCAGCGCACCAGATTGTAGAAGCCGGGCGTGATCGTCTGCTCGTCGACCAATGCCGCCAGGCCGACGACGATGGTGCGGACGACCAGCACCATGGCGGCCATGAAGACAAGTTCGGGACCGGCGGCAGTCCACAGCGCGTCCCAACTGCGCTCTCCGGGGAGTTGGTCGAGAATGTCGACCAGCCTCCCGACGAAGTAGAACAGTCCAGCCTCGACCAGCGGCGCAATGCCGCCGATGACCAGCATGGCGAAGAAGGCGACCTTCGCCTGGCCGACATAGTGCCAGAGGAAACCCCTGACGCTGACCGGTGGCCGAAGCCCCGCTGGCTCCCTGAACGGATAGACCCAGTTCTCGAACCAGCGATAGACGGCAATCATCATTCGGCGGCCATCATTCTGCTGCCCATCATTCTGCTGCTTGACCCCTAGCGATGGCATCGTTGGCGGCGGCACCGTCGTCGAGCAGGAAGCCGCCCGATTGGCGCTGCCAAAGCTGCGCATAGAGCCCGCCGCTGGCGACGAGTTGCTCATGCGAGCCCTCCTCGATGACGCGGCCCTTGTCCATCACGACGAGCCGGTCCATCGCCGCGATGGTCGAGAGCCGGTGCGCGATGGCGATGACGGTCTTGCCTTGCATGAGCTTGTAAAGGTTCTCCTGGATTGCCGCCTCGGCCTCCGAATCCAGCGCGGACGTCGCCTCGTCGAGGATGAGGATCGGCGCGTCCTTCAGCATAACACGGGCAATGGCGATGCGTTGCCGCTGGCCGCCGGACAATTTGACGCCGCGATCGCCGACATGGGCATCGAAACCCGTGCGGCCACTGGCGTCCGAAAGCCTTGATATGAAATCAAGTGCCTCGGCGCGGCGTGCTGCCTCGACCAGCATCTCGTCGCTGGCGTCCGGCCGGCCATAAAGGATGTTCTCGCGCACCGAACGATGCAGCAGCGAGGTGTCCTGCGTGACCATGGCGATCTGGGCGCGCAGCGAATCCTGCGTCACCGCCGCGATTTCCTGGCCATCGATCAGGATCTTGCCGTTTTCAAGGTCGTAGAAGCGCAAGAGAAGGTTGACCAGCGTCGACTTGCCGGCGCCCGAGCGGCCGACGATGCCGACCTTTTCGCCCGGCTTCACCGTCAGCGACAGGCTTTCGATCATGCCTTTCTGCTTGCCGTAGTGGAAGCGGATGTCCTCGAAACGGATCTCGCCCCTGGTCACGACAATGTCCTTGGCGCCAGGCCTGTCTTCGACGACACGCGGCAGCGAGATCGAGCTGATGCCGTCCTGCACCGTGCCGATATTCTCGAACAGGGTGGACATCTCCCACATGATCCATTGCGACATGCCCCAGAGCCGAAGAACGAGCCCTATGACTAAGGCGACAGCGCCGATCGTCACTACCTGGCCGAGCCACAGCCACAGTGAGATCGCGGTGACCGAAAACAACAGCAGCGAGTTCAGGACGTAGAGCAGGCCGTAGAGCTGCGTCACCAGCCGCATCGACCGGTAGACCGTATCGAGAAAGCCGGCCATGCCTTCCCGGGCGAAGGACGCCTCGCGCCGCGCATGCGAGAACAGCTTGACCGTCTGGATGTTGGAATAGCTGTCGACGACGCGGCCGGTCATGGTCGAGCGCGCGTTGGCCTGCTCCTCGCCGACCTTGCCCAATCGCGGGATGAAATAGCGCAAGAGCAAGACATAGCCGGCAAGCCAGACAGCAAGCGGTGCCGCCAGCCGCCAGTCGGCCGAGCCGACGATGAACAGCATGCCGAGGAAGTAGACCACGACATAGTTGAGCACGTCGATGAGCTTGATGACGCATTCGCGCACGGCGAGCGCGGTCTGCATCAACTTGGTCGCGATGCGCCCGGCGAACTCGTCCTGATAGAAGGCCATCGACTGCTTGAGCAGGTAGCGATGCACCTGCCAGCGGATTCGCATCGGATAGTTGCCCATCAGCGTCTGCTGGTTGAGAAGCGCATGGAACCAGACCGTCGCCGGCAGGGCGAACACCACGATGAAAGCCATTCCGGCGAGCTTCCAGCCCTCGGTCTGCAGGAACGTCTCGCGGTTCTGCGCCGACAGCCAGTCGACGATCCGGCCCATGAAGCCGAACATCCACACCTCGGCAAGGGCGATAGCCGTCACCAGCATCGCATCGATCGCGATGTAGGGCCAGGCGCCGCGCGTATAGTGGACGCAGAAGGCGATCAGCGTCTTCGGCGGCTCGACCGGCTCCTCGGCAGGGAACGGATCGAGCCTTATTTCAAACCAGCGGAACATTGTCTTGATACTCATGTGCTTGTTTTCGCTCACGCGACGCGGAGCGCGTGGCATCCTTGGAGCGCCTAGCGTCAAAGACCGGCGTCCCGGAATCCCCCGGGCCGGTCCTGCTTCGCGCAATATAGGACGTCGCGTGCTTTTCGCCGACAGGCTCGTTCGCCGATCCTGACAGTGCCGTGTCGACGACCCGGAGTGTCGCGCCGGTTTTTGCGCCGGGCCGGATCAGCCTGATGATCCGGCGCACCAGCGACGGCCGGCTGCGGTCGGGAACCGCGCGCGAGAAATCGACGTCCGGCAGCATGCCGCGATGCGGGCGCCGGCGGGTCTCGGCGTGAGCCGCAGACGAATAGGTTTCGCCGATCAAAAGCGCCCAGGTCGCCATCCTGCGCTCGTGCAGGTTTCTTGAGCCGGGAATCTTGCAGGGATCGAACATCGGTCCGTCCTCCATGTGAAAATACGGAAAGAAGTCAGGCCTGTTCGCGCGCGAATGGCCGGCGAAAGGCGGGGATTGAACAGAGGCGTGTTCAGGTGGGGCGTTCAGCCCCTTCGACAGCTTGAAAAACATCGCAGGATTCCTTCGAAGGCCGAAAAAGGTTTCGGCTAAGAATCGGTGCGATCGAAGTCTAAAGCGTCAGGAGAATCGTCGTACCGAAACCGCCGGCAGGCTGGTAAGCCCACAAGAGGGGCGCTGGATGTACATGATCATCATGAATTACCCCTCCATCGGTTCGGGTTGACAATGCCCGGCGTATAACCGACTTCGCAGAAAATGACCACCCGCCAGTCCAGCAATTTCCAAAACCGCGCCACCCCTGTGGCCGATCTGCCACGGATCAAAATGGCGTGGAAATGAACGACCGTCTCCGCATCGCGCTCTACCAGCCGGATATCGCCGGCAACACCGGGACAATCCTGCGCTTCGCGGCTTGCCTCGGTCTCGGCGTCGACATCATCGAACCGGCCGGCTTCCCGCTCTCCGACCGGGCGCTGAAACGGGCCGGCATGGACTATCTCGAAATGGCGGCTCTGACCCGGCATGTCGACTGGCACGCTTTCGAGAACTGGCGCAGAGGCGAAGCGCGGCGGCTGGTGCTGCTGTCGACCAGAGCCGCGACCGCCTACACCGATTTCGCCTTCACCGACGCCGACATTCTTTTGTTCGGCCGTGAATCCGCAGGCGTGCCGGATCCTGTCCACGAGGCGGCGGATGCGCGACTGATCATCCCGATGCGGCCGGGCACGCGCAGCATCAACGTCGCGCTTTCCGTCGCCATGGTGGCCGGCGAGGCGATCCGGCAACTCGGATAGGATTTGCAGACCCTCAGTGGGCGCAGCGATTATAGCCGCTTTCTGGCCGACGACTGCACCGTCTCTTGTCATTCTCACCCAGGCGCACATCGCCTTCTCCTGCGGTTTGCATGTCCAGGGTTTCTTCGTTACAAGCTCAACTTAACTTGAGGTCAAGCGGAAAATTCGAATGGCTGCGGCAACGGAATTGACAGTCGGACAAGTGGCAATGCGCAGCGGCGTGGCGGTATCGGCGCTGCATTTCTACGAGGCGCGCGGACTGATCCGCAGCCACCGCACATCAGGCAATCAGCGACGCTACGGCCGCGACGTGCTGCGGCGTGTGGCAATCATCAGGATCGCGCAGGAGGTCGGCATCTCGCTGGCCGAGATCGGTGCTGCGCTTGAATCGCTGCCTGAAGGCCGCACGCCGACGCGCGAGGACTGGAACCTGCTTTCAACCGCCTGGCGCGACCAGCTCGATCGCAAGATTGCCCAGCTGAAGAAGCTGCGCGACGGGCTGACCGACTGCATCGGCTGCGGCTGCATGTCGATCGACAAATGCCCGCTGCGGAACAAGGAAGACCGATTGAGCGCCCAAGGCCCCGGCGCAAGGCGGCTGTTAGTCGCTCGCTAATCCGCCGCTGGCAGCCGCCTGATGGTGAATTCGATGACGTCGCCGGGCCGCTCGAACCAGCTTTCGATCTCGGTCCAGTAGGCCTGCTTGGGAAAGCGCTCGAACCACTCCTTCGCCTTGAGCCGCGCATCGGAGCGCGGCAGGACGAAGGTCTCGCGCAGGAACCCGTCGCGCGGCATACGCTCGCGCTCGGCGCGCGAACGGTCGAGCCTCTTCTTCAGGCCATCCAGCGGCGGTCTTGCCGGGGTGCGCACGAAAGAACTCCATTCACACTTGACCCTTGCACCTAAGAGATTAGGGATCGCGGCCGGAAAAGACGAGTCATTTGTCGGGGCACGCGCCCCACAACCGGAGACAGCATTTGCAACGACCCGAAATAGCGGCGGGGCTGCCGGCCGACATCGAACAGAAGAAGAGGAAGGCGCGGCTATGGTTCGAGACGTTGCGCGAGCGCATCTGCGCCGCCTTCGAGCAGATCGAGCAGGACCTGCAGGGGCCGCAGGCTTCATGGTCGCCCGGCCGCTTCGAAAAGACGCCGTGGGAGCGCGACGCCGGCAAGGGCGGCGGCGGCATCATGTCAATGATGCGTGGCCGCGTCTTCGAGAAGGTCGGCGTCCACACCTCCACCGTCTATGGTGAGTTTTCGCCGGAGTTCAGGAAGCAGATGCCGGGCGCCGAGGAAGACCCGCGCTTCTGGGCGAGCGGCATTTCGCTGATCGCCCATCCGTGGAACCCCAACGTGCCGGCCGTGCACATGAACACGCGCATGGTCGTCACCTCGAGCCATTGGTTCGGCGGCGGCGCCGACCTGACGCCGGTGCTCGACCGTCGCCGCAGCCAGGACGACCCGGACACGGTTGCCTTCCACCGGGCCATGCAATTCGCCTGCGAGAAGCACGCTGGCGTCGCCGACCACGCGAAATTCAAGGCCTGGTGCGACGAGTATTTCTATCTGCCGCACCGCGACGAACTGCGCGGCACCGGCGGCATCTTCTTCGATTGGCTGCATTCGGGTGAGGACAAAGGCGGCTGGAGCGCCGATTTCAACTTTGTCCAGGATGTCGGGCGATCTTTTCTCGTTGTCTACGGACATTTGGTGCGGGCCAATTTCAACGACAACTGGACCGACGGCGACCGTGAAGAACAGCTCATTCGCCGCGGCCGCTATGTCGAATTCAACTTGCTTCACGATCGCGGCACCATCTTCGGACTGAAGACCGGCGGTAACGTCGCCTCGATCCTGTCCAGCCTGCCGCCGGTTGTGAAATGGCCGTAAAATCTCGGTGAGTCGGACGTGAGCCGCAATGAGGTCCAAATCGTTTGATTTTGGCGGCGAATGTGGCGCGCAGAATATCTTTTTCGTCTAATATCCACTTGAAAAAACAGGACTATTTTTCGTTCCGGGCCGGGAAACGCCGGCGGTTCATCCTCCCTGGAACCGCGACCCGACGCGACCGGACGGCCCATCATTGAGTGGGGCACCTTCCCAAATTGGTGCCCTCATTTTCCAGGAGAGCATGCCATGCGCAAGCTTATTATGTCGGTTGCGGCCGCTGCCGTTCTTGCCTCTGGTGGCGCTGCCTTTGCAGCGGTCAAGCACACCACGGGCACGGTCAAGACCTATGATGGAACGGCCATGAGCCTTGTTCTGGATAACGGATCTACCTTTACGCTGCCCAAGGCCTTCAAGAATCCTGGCCTGAAGGCCGGCGAAAAGGTCCGCGTTTCATGGGACATGAGCGGCAAGCACAAAATTGCCGAGGCAGTCAGGATCATGAAGTGATCGCCTGCCCGGTGGAGCAAGACGAGGTCTTGCCTCCGGGATAGCGTAAGATGGCGGAGCAGCGATGCTCCGCCTTTTCGGTCTTTGCGGCAACCAAAACCATTCGACCGTGTTATGCTTGCTCGGCCAGTGTATGACCCGAATACCGACACCCGGTTTCAGACAGGGATCATGCGTGGATCAAAGGTGCTGGAGCTTCAGCGTTCAAGTAAATGGGCGGCGCTCCGGGGAGGAAAAGGGAGAAATCCGATGAAAGAATTCCACTGCGGCTCGCTCGTTCCGGGTTGTGACTGGCATACGCGCGCCGAAGAGGAAGCCGAGATCATGCGTCGTGCGGTCGAGCACATGCGTGAGACGCATGGCGAGACGATCATCCGCGAGACGATGATCGAAGCCATCCGTTCGCGCATCGAAAAGCCCCGCGACGCGGCCTGATTGCCTAAGAGACTGTTTCGAAATTCGCTCTGGCGAGCCATATGGTGGTGGTTTCGAGAACCGGCGCGCAGCGGACATTAGAGCGCTGCGCGTCCAAT
>SAQL01000083.1 GCA_004020645.1 Mesorhizobium sp.
GCAAACGGACACGTGCAGCTGGAAGTTCATCCCGCGACGGGAGGAGGGCCGAGGAACGCCGTAACCACCTCGGCCTTCCAGACGGGCCATTGACCATGTTGCAGAACGGTTAGTAACGGCTAACCCGCGCGATACAGCAAGCGATCTCGGGAGCTTCAAATCCGCCGAGAGGCAACCGCGACGTGCAGTTCAGGACGTTGCACTTCTTTGTGCTCTATGAATTCAAGCACTTGGGTAAGCTGGAGGCGATCGAGACCGCAATTACGACCATCGCGGGCTACAAGGGTCGCTTCAGGCTCATCATCCAGAGCCTCTCGGCACTGATAAGGCGAGGCTGGCAAGCAGAATTTTCTCGGCAATACCGGCCTGCAAGTGTTCATGGCCACTGCCGATGACGAGACTCCGAATGGTCATGCCGCCAGATCCCACATTTTGATCGATGCCCGGTTAACGTACGGTGCCCGTTTTCACAGCGTTAAGTCTACGGTGCCCGTCAGCTTGTCGTAAGCCAACCCGCCTAGCATGAGTCATCCAGATGACACTGACGGTTAAGCGCCCGTCTCGCGTATCCCGTCCCTCGGCGATCACAAACTCCACTACAGGTGAACGGCTATGGGAATTTGCATCTCCAAATCCTCCGGATCGACTCGACAGTCGCCGCGAGAATCCACGGCGTCGGGCTTTGAGAGCAGCATATCAGCGCTGAGGGTCTCCCTAGGCACGCCTGCCGACAGGTTGCGACGGGGCGGAGATGCGCCTCTGGAGCCACATCAGATCCAGCAGGCCGCCTATCATATGGGAGCGTGTGTCGTCGGTGACGATGTCACCAGCCCGATAAGACTCGCGACAGCGGGGCAAACAGTTCACGACGTCCGCCTGCTGCTCAAGCATGGCCGGGGAAACGTTAAGGTGGACGACATTCCCTCTCACGGCCACAACAGCATCGGATCGTCGGTTGCAATGATGGGAGCAGACGACAACATTAAGGTTGCAGTGGCCGTAGTCATGGGAGCGGCGTGCTGCAATCAGACCGCTCCCCTTTCCGCTATCGTCCACGCCCCACACATGGCGGCCGACGAGCGGAGTATGACCTCTAGTGCTTCCGTGTCAATGAAAGAGATAACCGACCAAGGTGATGAGATCCCAGTCAAGACGGGTCACATTTGGAACGAACTGCGGCGCGGAAGCCGCGACCCGAGGTCGACCGTGGTTATGGATGCCTGGGCCAACGGTCCCGCTGTTCGGTTGAAGGACAGCGCATGGAGCGGAGTGCCGGTCAAGGAAGGTCATTGGTCGATGGACAAAAGCACCGCCGAATTCCTGAAAAACCGTGTTGAGGGGTTGATTCCGTTCGCGCATCCGGACACAAATGAACAAACTGCCAACGATTTGCGCCGGAAGCAAAACGCACCCGTATCGTGGAAGAAATATGCAGAAGTACAGGTGATCTCACCCGAGTTCGCCGATAGTGTACGCAACGCATTGTCCCGTATTCCTGAAGGCCAACAAAGGGAAATCGCATCACTGATGATTCAGGAAGCCTACGGAATGGATCCTTCCTCGCGCACGCACCAAGACGCAGTGGAATCAGTTCTGGTGGCCGCCAACCAACTGGACTCGCTGCCCCGGCCTCCTGTCGCGCCGCCGGAATTGGCGGTGTATCACCAGTTCGACGCAAATCAACAGGCCCAAGCTCACGCAGTTCCCGGCATGCAAGATATCTTGCCGCACATGCCTCCGCCGCGGCATGCAGTAGAGGAACGGAATGCGAATTTGGACGACCACATAGCAGGTATTGCGGCTTCAGTCCGTGATACAGTAGGCCCGCAAACCTCCCGTCAACAGCTGCGGCGGGGTGGTGAAATCGGGCAGTCCCTAAGTCACCCCTATAATCACGCCCGCGAGGATCTAATGGCTGCCTCCAGAAGCAGAGATCGCTCCGGCCGTTGAGGTCTCGGCCATGGTAAGTGACGCCTTCTCCCCGAATTCCGTTCACAGCGTTGCCGTTGCGCTGGCCGTTGATGTACCTGCCTTAGGGTAACTTTCAGAAACACGTCTGCCGGGTGGTGCGACCAAGCATCACACCACCCGCTCCGGCATCGATCTGTCGAGCGGCGACATCGCACGACGTCGGCGTGGTACTGGTGCCCAATGTCGGCCGCCGGTTGGGCGTGGGTGGACGGCGCTGCAGGTACTTCCGGGGATGATGATGGCGGCCGCACCGCTCGATTGTAGCGGGGCGAGCGCGTGGAGAGACGATTTGCGAGATACCGCGAACAACCTTACACTCGCCGTTGACGTCGGAGACCTCTACGAACATAAACGCGACAACGTTTTCAGCTTGCCGCGCCTACGAGCCGGAGTCCCTCGCCATCCTAGGCCAGCGAGCCTTCGCCCGACTCATCAACTTGGAAGGCCCCGATCTCCCTCCGAGGAACCCGAACGATATTGCGGTCATAGCCCACCCCAGAGGAGCCATGGGCAACCTCTGGAGGTACCTGCCGCATCGACCATCGGTTGGAATAAAAGAACTGCTCGGTTCCAAGAAACAGTGGCGACATAGATATCCATGGAACCGTGATCAGTCCCTCCGCCAATAATTTTGAGAGCACGGCACCGCTACCATACGCGCCGACTACGAAAGTGCCGTTGATCTCCTCTTTAATCGCGTGGAAGTAGGCGAGGATAGGGCCATCGATCTGCGTAGCCGGATAGTCCAAATCGACGGCGAAAAAAATCGTACTGCCTCTATCTTTCGGCTGGCCGACGCGCTTTGCGAACCCCATAGCACTCCTTGCATTTGCAGTACCGATCGAGCTCGAGAAATTGGAAATATGGCGGCTGCTGTCCTGGAAAATCGGTAGAATTCCGAAACCGTGCCCAGAAAGTAGTTTGGCCTCCACTGATGTGATGGTTTTTGGCCTCGCGGAACTCGCGTAATACCGAATGACCGTGGTCACCGCCGATCTTCGCAAGAAAGTGAGAAATTTCCGGCCCGCCTTATTGTTGAAACGGACGCTGACATCCGCTGCGGACCATCCGTCCGCCTTCGCGAAGTCTTCACAATAGGGCATGGGCTTTCCCGCTACAAGGCGCACCACCGACTTCGCTTCCGCCGACGGAATGTGCGCTATTCACATATTCAACGAGCGTGCTGCTCCTTCTGGCTGAATGTGGAATCCGGCATACGGATCAGGGCAAGACGCGCAGGTAGTAAGGTGAGTCGCTCGGCGGGCCGAAGCGGCCGAAAACCTGCGCGATAGTGGACTGCGTATCCTTGTTTGACAGATTCAGGCACGCCTTTAGCAATGTTGAGGTGACGGCGAAACTGCCAGGGCTTCCACCATCGAAAGCGGCAAGGCAGGTTAAAGATAAATGGATTTTCGCGGAGTCGGATTTATCCAGCATGAAGCAATTGAATGCAGTCGGGTCGCCGTATCTGCTCAGATAGACACTGATGGGCTTCGCCAGATCGACGCCTGCTTTGTCGCCGTCGACAGCATCGGCGCAAATTGACGCGAGGGTACTTGGCAAATCCGCAACGGCCATCGTGCGGTTCAGGGTCGTCGAAGCCGTGGCGGCCTCCACCTGGTTCGGCACCATTTGCATGGCATTCTGCCACATACTAGGATCCAAGTTCAGAATTGAGCCTTCGGACAGTTTCGGATCAAGCCTGAGCAAATCCTCTCCGCTTCGAGGGGGCCGCTGGACGCCGATTACCAGGAAGAGGCCCGCAGTTGTTTCTGCGATCGAGTTCATAGTTGGTTTCTTATAGAAGCAGGGCCGGAGTTCGTCGGCACCGCTGTCAGCCGGACCTGATCTATGACGCCGGCGAGGTTTCTTCGAATGGACACCGTGGGTTGGTGCGCTGCTGCTTTCGAGACCAATCATGAGGATCAGACCTGGGGCGTGATGTCTTGTTGTGGGGTCGAGCCGCCGTTAAAGAAGTTCTTGGCATTCATAAACTGCTCGGTCGCGTTCTTATTCACGATCTCCTGGAAGTTTTTGTAATCGGGGCCGCCGTTGCGGATCCGGCGAGTCTGAACGATATTGGTGACCTCGTTATAACTTATGTCGACGTTGACGTATCGTGTCGACGCACAAGAAGATTTCAGATCAAGGAAGTACTCATTGAACTTGACTTGTCGCAGAACAATTGCTCCGTAGTCGTAATATCCGCCTGCCCCGTTATCGAGAAGGTAGCTTTGGTAGGTGCATGTCAGAGCCTTGTACTGCTGCGATTTGCTGTTGGCACTGAAGGTCAGGTTGCCCATCTCAGTGAGGAAGGACTCGAAATCCGTTAGCAGAGACGCCCCGTCAGTGACCATCGCCTTCGCGATCAAGGAGAGGAACGTGGCTGAGACGGAGGTGCCAGCAAACTTGTTTAAGTAACCTTTCTGTTTTTGCCCTCCCATCGAAAGGTCGGGAATGTTGCCCACAACATTCGTCCAGGTGTTGATGTCAAGTTTTTCCGCATCAACCTTAGGATAATGGGTATGCATGTAGTCGTGAATGAGTCCTCCTATAGCGAGAAGGTTGTCCTGATTTTCTTTCATGATGCCGCTGTACGCCGGGTCATCGGGTTTCTGACCAATGAGGTGAAACTGTACTGTTCCTTGATCGTTGGCGATCGTGTCGTCACTGGGGCGCGCAGCACCTGGCTGGGCCAAAAGAAGGGACTTGGCGCCGAAAAACGTGCTCGCCGCCTCATAGTTCTTGTCCGAATAGCTCTGTTCATGCCCTTGAAAATGCGCTGCGACCGCGTTCAACATGCTTATCTTCCTTTTCTGAGCGTTGCTGTAAAAGCCGCAAAGTGCCTGGAGCGGGTAAACGCTTGAGTATCAGGTAATCTTTGCGTGTCTTCACTGGCTGTATACCAGTTTGTTTCGATCCCCACCTTTGCGTCAGGCAGACCTTTCTCTGCGCGCCGCCATTTTGCGATAGCGCAGCGGCGAGAGCCCATGGATCGCCTTGAACGCCGTGGAGAAATTGTTGCTGTTTTCGTAGCCTAAGGATTCAGCGACCTCGGCCACGCTTTCATGCCCGCTTCGCAAGCGGGCGGCAGCCTCCATCATCCGATAGTGCCGTAGCCAGGTCATAGGCCCGCAGCCAAAGGCAGCCTCGAAGCGGTTGACGAGCGTTGTCTTGTTAGTCCCGGCTATGCGCGCCAGTTCGCTGAGGGCGATCTGCTGATCGACTCGCTGTGCCAGCAGATCGCACGCCTTCTGAACGAGGGGGTCGGCTGAGAAGAATAGCGGTGCAGAACGCCGCGCGATCTGGGCGACGCAGGCGATCAGTCTGCTTACAACTTCCTGCTCGATCAGTGGCCACAACAGGTAATCGGAATACCCGTCGGAGAAAACCGCCTCTCGGTCCAGCCTGTCTTCGGAAACCAGGGCTAGTTGCACCAGCCCGGAAGAGAGCTTCGCATGACCGTACCCATGTTGCTCCGGTTCGCGGCAATCGATGATGACGATTTGCGCGCAGTGCCCCAACCGCAACAAACGGTGCTCAAGGATATCGATCTGCCGCGCTTCGTTGGGCAGATTGCCGAAGATCCGAGAACTCGCAATTTGTGCCAAACACTTACCTGCCAAAGGGTCCGGGCCAAGATACGCGGCCAGAATCGATGCATGCACCACACCCTGCCTGCGAAGGCCTTGACGCGGCCGAACGGCGGTCGAAGAAGGAGGGTCTTGGGTTGTGTAGTTGGCTGTAAGTGTGAATACCTTCTTCACAGCAGATGCTCGCTCGAAGTCAGCGCGCGTCGGTTTCACTGAGTTGGGACAGCGGAACCAGCATCACGTCCGATGGACGAGGGGAGTAATCAACTGGCTCGGTCCTGAAGATAGTGCCAGACCTCGATCGCATCACGCTTCTTCCCTTGGCGAAGCATCAGCCGTTTGCCCTCTCATTGTCGATGGACGCGCCAACTCTGTTCCCGCCGCCGCTGCGGCGGCAATCTTGTGGCGCAGCCAGTGATGTTCTGGGTCGCGATGGCAACGCTCGTGCCAAATCAGCCCAACCTCGTAAGGCGATAGTTCCACCGGCGGATCGACAATCGCCAGGGGGAGCAAGGCGGCGATCCGTGTCGCGACGCGGTGTGGTACAATCAGCACCAGATCAGTCGCCGCGATGGCGACAGCGGCCGTCAGGAGGTTGGAAACCAGCACCGGATCGCGATCTCGGAGGTGTAAATTTGCCAGATCGTCATGCACCCGTCCGAAGCCGCCCTTCGAATCCGAGTCAACGGCAGCGTGGCGCAGGGCAGCGAAGGCCTCGATCGTCCATTCCTGCGCCAGGGCTGGGTGGTCGCAACGTAGCAGGCAGGCGAAGCGATCAGTATAGAGCCTGCGCCGAAAGAAGCCCGGTGCCGTGCCACCGGTCTGCCCAACGGCCAGATCGATCTCACCTTGTTCAAGCCGCCGGAGCGCGCCAGTTAGAAACGAGCCGGTGACGATGTCGAGATTAGGCGCGTGCTCGCGCAGCAGGGGTAGGAGAGGCGGCAGCAAGATCAGGGCTTGGTGGTCGGGTATCGCCATTATCTTCTTTGATCGCCATTCCCCCTGGCGGTTCACGATCCCGCGGAGCGCATCCAACACCGGCGGCAGCATTCGGGCCAACCGTTCGGCCTGCGGCGTCGGGACCAAGCCGCCCGAGCCGCGAACCAAGAGGTCGTCATTGAAAATGCCACGCAGCCTTGTCAACGCTCGGCTCATCGACGGTTGGCTCAAGCGCACGTGCCGAGCCGCATGCGTGACGTTGCGGTGCTCCAGCAGCGCCTCAAGAGACACCAGTAAATTCAGGTCAATGGATGCCAACATTTGCTGTGGCCGTGGGGCGCGAGCGCCCTCGACTATCGGTCGTGGCCGCTCACGCGTGTTTGAAGAAAGCTGCCGACTGCAAGAGAGCTCACCCATGTCTTTTTCCTCTTGTTTTAATGTGGAATGTGCTCATGCTACGTCTTGAGATCTGGCGTGCGGTGTAGGTCGATGCTGCTTAGCCCATCAGCAATGTCGCCAACCTGGTGGTCGACATATTCAATACACGGGGTCTCGTCAGCGAAGCGATGACAGTCGAATACTCGACGCCGACGGAGCCGGGGACGAGAGCCCTCTTGCGCGGATCGGCCAAACTAGTTTGATGTGTGACCGCAGCCGCGAGTTCTTCGCTCCCGTGCCAGCATAATCGGCTACAACCCAACTGGGTGGTTGGCCTGCGGTCATCGCCATCCACCACAGCACATTAACCACGCCTCGGCGAGGCCGGAATGCTGCCCTGATTCAATTGGTCGCGATCAGCCTCATGCTGGCAAGTCCGCCGCCTCGAGCTTGGCGAGAAAGCCGTCGCACCATCGATAGACATCATGCCCGATGAGACTGTGCTTCATTGCCTTCCAACGGTCTTTCCGTTCGTCTGGCGACATGCGAAATGCCTGTTCCGTGGAGACCGCCACAGCCTCTGGGTCATAGGGATTGACAAGCACCGCTCCCTCCAATTCGCCAGCGGCGCCGGCAAATTGCGAGAGCACGAGGACGCCTGGATTGCTTGGGTCTTGCGCAGCCACGTATTCCTTCGCCACCAGATTCATGCCGTCGCGGAGCGGCGTCACCAGGCCAACGCGTGCCAGTCGATAGAGGCCGGCCAGTTGCAGCGGGCCATGGGAACGATTGGTGTAGTGTACTGGTACCCAATCGATGGTTCCAAGTTCCCCATTGACACTTCCCACCAGTTCGGCGATGCGCTTTTGCAGCGCCAGATAGGCCGGTATTTCCCCGCGGGATTTCGGGGTAATCTGCAGCAGTAGCGTCTTGCGGACGCGATGGCTGTTACGATCAAGGAAATGGCGAAACGCCACGATGCGCTGATCGATGCCCTTGG
>SAQL01000084.1 GCA_004020645.1 Mesorhizobium sp.
CGATTTTGCCCGGCTGCGCGCGGCTGTAGATAAATTCGGTCGTGTCCTGCAGGATAAGGATCGGACCTTCGCTCGCCGCGGTCGCGGCGAAATGGCCGGCGAAAACACTATGTTCGGTCACATGCGGATAGGATCCCACCGGAGGCGACAGGGAATTCCCGCGTTGGTCAACGACTTCTCGCTGTCGCATGTCCGACAAAATCGGACATGCGAATAGCAGTACTAGCGCTATCACATTGTTGTAAAAGGAATATCTCCTTTGGCATGGTTCATGCGCCGATATCCGCTAACGCGTCACCGACTGGGGAGAGCCCTCCATGACCACGCTCACCGACTATACTGTTGCCGCCGTCTCGAGCGAAGTTCCGATGAACCGTATTGCGCATGAGATGAGGCACGAGTTCGCTGACGCTGCATGGCAAGAGCGCCATGCTGTTACTCGCGTTGACCAGCTGCGCGAATGGATGGGGGTCGACGCCGACGGCAGCCTGATGCGAGACATTGAGCTCGGTCTCGCGCGTGCGCCGATGGCGATGCGGATCACGCCTTATGTGCTGAACTTGATTGACTGGTCGAACTTCCTTCAAGACCCAATCCGCAGGCAATTCATTCCCGTCGGAAGCGAAATTCTTCCATCTCACCCATTACTAAAAATAGATTCGTTACATGAACGAGAAAGTTCACCTGTAGATGGCCTGGTGCATCGCTATCAGGACAAGGCACTTTTACTCGCAACGGATCGCTGCCCGGTCTATTGTCGTTTTTGCACCCGCAGTTACAGTGTGGGTCTAGACACGCAATCGGTCTCGAAGAAAAGGGCATCGCCATTCCAGATGCGCTGGGAAGCTATCCTGGCATATCTTCGTGCTACCCCCGTCATCGTTGATGTAGTAGTGTCGGGAGGAGATTGTTTTCGCCTCAAACCTTCCCGACTTTTGGCGATCGGGATGGGCCTTCTATCCATCCCCTCAATTCGTCGCATTCGATTCGCGACGAAAGGCCTCGCTGTACTGCCTATGAAAGTCACAAGCGATCATGAATGGACTGATGCTCTTGTCAAAATTAGCGATGTTGGCCGGGATCAGGGCGTAGAGATTTCATTTCACACCCACTTCAACCATCCTGGAGAAATCACCGACTACACGATTGCGGCCGCAGAGCTTCTTTTCAAGCGGGGAATAAGGATGCGCAATCAGTCGGTTCTGCTGGCTGGTGTCAATGACGATCCCGAGGTTATGAAACAGCTCGTCAAAACACTCTCAGACATGCATATCCAGCCGTACTACGTGTATACTTGTGATCTTGTCGACGGAATCGAGCACATGCGGTGCTCGGTAAGACTGGCATGTCAGATAGAAAAGGCCTTACGCGGGATCACGGCTGGGTATAACACTCCGTTGTTCATTGTCGACACGCCGGGAGGCGGTGGAAAGCGTGACGTCCACAGCTTCGAGCATTATGACAGACAAACTGGGCTTGCTGTGTACCGGGCTCCATCTGTCCGGCCGGACCAACTGTTCACATATCCGGATCCTTTGCAGTCTCTCTCTCCAGATGCGCAGGCGGCATGGTTAGATCCCCAGCGCGCCAAACGCATACTGAGCGATGTGGTTGAGGCCGCTCGAGTAAAATCGATGGCGGTTTGAATGAGCGAACTAAGCGGCATGTGGTGCCCAATATGGTTTCGGGGATCGACCACAACACGATGGCCTTCTGTACAGCGATCCAGGTGCTGCGTCAGGCTGTGGTCAGCGTGTTTGAGACCTTTCTGTCGCAGCGACCAACCTTCGCCTCAATCGCCGCGAAGAGGCGTGCCGCGTGTTGACGACCGACGCGTGCTGACCGGCAAATCGGCGTGCAAAATTGGACGCCGGATTAGGGGTCAGTTTTGGAAGTCGTTCGACACATTGACAGAAGGGACACGAGAACAAGGTGGACGCGACCGTGGAAAGTTGAGGATAAGGTCTGCGACAGGGATGCACAGAGCCGTTCTACACTCTGCCAGGGAAAAGTCGGCAGCCATCGTCGCGGGCCTCTGCGAGCTGTGGGCTGCGCCGCGACGAGCCCTCGGGAACTGCTGCCGCGTCCGATCCCAAGGCCTAGCCCGCGCCCGAACATTTCTGGGGGCCAGCAGCATGCATGGGCCGCTCGGATCCGGAAGTGGCGGATATATTCCGTCGCTACCGTGGGGGGCGAGAGCAGCACTGGGCCTTTTTATCAAGCGGACGACGCGCGGCGATGACTGCGATCGAGCGCTGCCGAACGTCGGCGCTCGGAGGCCATGCAGAACAGTGCGACTGCTGTACAGCGGATTCGTCCGCAACACCATCCCGACGGAGGTCGACAGTGCGGAACCACAGCGCGGGTCTCGTCAAGCCCGACGAGGCTGCAGACGTTCTTGTCAGATCAATTCCGAGCACAAATGTCGACATGGGTCCGTTCCTCTCGTTCCGAAGAGCAATTCTAACGGTTCGCTCCATAGAGAGGCCGGCCATCCCATAATCACAATCGAGATCCTGCCGATAGCCCCGGACACGATTTTCAAAACGGTCTCTAAGCTCCGGTGCAGCGTCGATAAAATCGCGGGGCGTCGACCGCCCAGCATTGTCGAAATCTATATGCTCCGTTCACGGTATCTATTTGCTCCTGTCCCTCCGGCATGATGTCTTTTCACGGCGCATAATTGCGCCAGGGCGGCAGTCGTGACCGTGAAGCATTTTGCCGGAGATAGCCCGGACGGGAGAATAGGGTGCGTAACAAACTAACGGAAATCGAAGAGGCGATTGCGGGAATTCGTGACGGGATGAGCATTATGATCGGCGGTTTCGGCATGCCGGGAACGCCTTTCACCCTGCTCGACGAATTGGTGCGTCAGGCACCCAAGAACCTCACGATTATCAAGAACGATGCAAACGAGATCGGGATGGGCATCGACCTTCTATTGAAGGCCGGTCTCGTTGAGAAACTGATCGCGTCGCACATTGGCCTGAACGCCAGGGCGGTCGAGCAGATGAATGCCGGCCGACTGAAGGTCGAGTTCAACTCTCAGGGCATTCTGGCCGAACGCATCCGCGCCGCTGGCGCCGGCCTGTTGGGGATCGTGACCGACATAGGGGTTGGCACAATGCTGCAGAATGGCAAGACTGCGATTGACATGGACGGCGTGACTGCGTTGATCGAACCCGCGCTTAAAGCGGACTATGCTTTGATTCATGCCGTGCAGGCAGATACTTTCGGCAATTTGAAATTTGCCGCGACGGCGCGCAATTTTTCGCCGCTCATGGCGATGGCCGCCGGGACAACGGTCGTCGAGGCGGAGGAAATCGTCGCGCTCGGTAAGCTTGCGCCCGACGAAATTCATACACCCGGGCCGTTCGTTCAAAAGGTCGTCGGTCTCCGCGTTATCAGCGAGGCATATGATGTCGTCCGACGCGCGTGAAATGATGCTGCGCCGTGCGGCGCTCGAACTCAATGATGGCGACACGGTCAATCTCGGCATCGGGTTGCCTACGAAGGTGCTTGCCCATGTGGGCCCCTCGATAACGGTGTGCGTTCATTCCGAGAACGGAGTGGCCGGCATGGGCCGTCTAGCGGAAAATAGCGCAGCCGATCGGAACCTGATCGATGCGGGCGGAAACTACATCACCACACTGGCCGGCGCTTCTTACTTCGACAGTGCGGTCTCGTTCGCGATCATCCGCCGCGGAAATCTCGATCTTACGATGTTGGGGGCCTTTGAGGTTGCGAGCAACGGCGATCTCGCCAACTGGATCATACCCGGAAAGTTCACGCCCGGGACAGGGGGTGCGATGGAACTGGCCCAGAAGGCACGACGCGTCATCGTGCTGACGACGCACGTGGACAAGGCCGGAAAACCAAAGCTGGTCGAGCAATGCACACTGCCCCTGACTGCTCAGCGGTGCGTTCACAGGATCATCACCGACCTGGCCGTCGTCGACGTGTCATCGGGAGGCTTTGAACTTGTTGAATTGTTTGCTGGCGTTTCGGTCGAAGAGGTGAAGGCCAAGACGGGTGCACCGCTCGTCATCCCCCACCCACCTGCAATCTTCAATTGAGGACCTAATGGATTCGAACTTTCGCCAGACCGTTCTGCGCGCCGTGGACAGCGCGTTCGATCGGCAAACAGAATTCCTGAAACAACTCTGCCGCTTTCCATCCGTGCGCGGCCATGAGCAGTCGATTCAGCTCTATTTGGCGGACGCGCTTCGAAGCCGCGGTTACGAGACGGACGTGTGGGAGATCGACGAGCAGGATCTTGCTGATCTTCCCGGCTTCTCGCCGGTGCTCGAGCCTTATGCGCAGGCGCTCAATGTGGTCGGGAAAAGCATCAGCCGGAGCCGCAAGGGGCGCAGCCTCATCTTGAACGGACATGTGGACGTGGTACCCACCGGTCCGCTTTCCATGTGGTGCAATCCGCCCTTCGAGCCCTATATCGAGGAGGATTGGCTTTACGGGCGCGGTGCCGGCGACATGAAGGCTGGCCTCTCGTGCAATCTTTTCGCGCTGGAAGCCCTTGCCTCGCTGGGTTTCCAACCGGCCGCCGATTGCTACCTGCAATTCGTCGTGGAGGAGGAGTGTACGGGCAACGGCGCGCTCGCCTGCCTACAGAGGGGATACACAGCCGATGCCGCGCTCATCCCCGAGCCGTTCGGAGAGGCGCTTGTCATCGCCCAGATTGGTGTATTATGGCTCCAGGTACGTCTGAAGGGCATTCCCTCGCACATTGCCCATGCCAGCGCAGGCGTAAACGCGATCGAAGCGGCACTGCCCCTGATTTCTGCGCTTCGAGCGCTAGAGACGCGGTGGAACGACGCAGCCCGTCGGCCGACGGAGTTTGAAGGCGTAGATCACCCTTTGAACCTCAACATAGGACGGATCGAAGGCGGAGATTGGGCATCGAGCGTCCCGGCCTGGTCGACTTTCGACGTGCGCATGGCGATTTATCCCGGAGACGATATTGACGCGGCCGAGCGGGAGCTTCGGCAATGCATCGCGTCGGCTGCGGATAGGTCCGAATATCTGCGGCAGAACCCGCCGGATGTCATCTGCCATGGCTTCCGTGCGGAGGGTTACAGTCTGGGGCGCGATTGCTCCAAGGCGGCGACGAATGCCATAGAGCTGCTGACCGCCATGCACCAGATCGTTAACGGATCCCCCATGGCGCGGACACCAATCACCGCCACCACCGATGCGCGCTACTTCGGTCTCTACGCCGGCATGCCGGCGCTGGTGTACGGGCCGGTCGCAGAGCGAATACACGGCTACGACGAGCGCGTACTGCTCGATTCCGTAAGGCGTGTCACACAGTCGATTGCGCTCTTCATCGCTGCCTGGTGCGAGCTCGAACCGCTCGAAAGGGCTTAGGAATGCAGGACATTGTAATCGTGTCAACGGCACGCACGGCAGTCGGCAAGGCGTATCGCGGGTTTTTCAACAACACCGAGGCCCCGTCGCTCGGCGGCCATGCCATGAAGGCGGCCGTCACCCGGGCGGGCATTGACCCGGGCATGGTCGACGACGTCATCCTTGGCTGCGCCGTGACCCAGGGAACGAGCGGCGTCAATGTCGCACGCCATGCCATTCTCGCGGCCGGCTTCCCGGTCTCGGTCGCCGCCATGACCATCGATCGCCAGTGCGCCTCCGGCCTGTCGGCAATAGCGACCGGCGCCATGCAAGTCGCGTCCGGCAACAGCCGGGTCGTCCTGTGCGGCGGGGTCGAATCGATCAGTCTTGCGCAGAATGAGCACATGAACCGGTACCGCGAGCGTGATCCGGTAGTGGAGTCATCCTACCCGCTCTACTATATGTCGATGGCACAGACGGCCGAGCGGGTGGCCGAAACGTACGGCATCACCCGTGAACGTCAGGACCAATTTGCATTGCAGAGCCAGGAGCGCGCGCGCGATGCGCAGCGCCAGGGTAGGTTCGATGCGGAGATCGTTCCAATCGTCGTCTCACAACTGGTGAAGGATCGTGACAGCGGCGCAATGTCCTGCAGAACGCTGTCTGTGGACAGGGATGAAGGCCCGCGCGAAAGTACCTATGAGAGGTTGGCGGCCCTAAAACCCGCACTGGAGGATGGGCGCTATGTGACGGCCGGCAATGCCAGTCAACTCTCAGACGGCGCAAGCGCTCTCGTTCTCATGGATGTCGAAACCGCCGGGCGGGAGAACCTGCAGCCGCTGGGCATTTTCCGCGGAATCGCGGTTGCCGGCTGCCCGCCTGAGGAGATGGGCATCGGCCCCATCCTCGCGGTCCCGAAACTTCTTGCCCGCCATAGGCTAGCGATTGACGACATTGACCTGTGGGAGATTAACGAGGCCTTCGCAGCGCAACTGCTGGCGTGCACCGATCGCCTCGAGATTCCGGCTGAACGCCTCAACGTCAATGGCGGCGCCATCGCACTCGGCCATCCTTACGGCATGACCGGTGCCCGGCTGGTGGGACACGCACTCATCGAGGGTCGGCGCCGTGGCGCCAAGTTGGCAGTCGTCAGTATGTGTATCGGCGGCGGGCAGGGTGCTGCGGCACTCTTCGAAGTTTGCTAAACAAAGATCCGAAACGAAGGGCATATCGCTGCCCCGACTGGTGCCCAACAGCATGAGACCACTAGGCGGCCCTCGTCTGATCAGCGCAGCAGGATCGCCCCCCTCTGATCCAGCGTCAGAAGTCGCATTGCCATGGGCACGTCTGCGACAATCCGGAAGCCGGCCTTTTGGTAGATCGCTAGCGCCGCCGGATGGTCGAGCGAGCAGGTCTTGAGCACGATGCGCCGCACATCGGCGGAAAAGGCCGCCGCCATTGCCTCGGAGAGTAGCCATTTGCCGAACCCGCGCCCGGCCACATGCTCCATCAGGCCGAAGTAGACAATCTCGACGATTTCTTTGTCACGACGGTCGAGGTCGAAGAAGCCTGCCGGCGCGCCCTCTATCAGCAGCACACGCATGTTGCGTTGCGGTCCATGGATGCGGGCAGCTAGGTCTGCGTCGCTCAAGCAAAGATAGTCCTGCCAGTGCCACTTGCGTCCAATCCTATCGACAAGGTAGCGATAGAAATGAAGCGGTGGTTGCCTGAGGGGCAGCAGCAGACCAACATCGCCATTGTGCTGGCCAAGTTTACCCCAGTTCTCTCGAGTGAGCTCAAGCGTCCTCATCGAGATTTCGACTTCGGGGCCTTCGGGCGCAATAGCTGCGTCTAGGGTCATTGTAGCCCGAACCTCTATGCGGTGCGGCGCTGCGCCGCCGTTAGCATGATTTCCACGTCGTAGTTCGCGACGAGCGCCGAGCCGACACTCGCGCGCGCCGGCACGGACCCCTGCGGTATCCACTTCTCGTAGGCTGCCGTCATTTCTGCCCAGTGTTTCATGTCGGTGAGCCAGATCGTCACCTGCAGGATGCGCGACTTGTCGGAACCGCTCAGGGCCAGCAAGCGGTCGATATTGGCAAGTGCTCCTTCGGTCTGTTCGGTGATAGAAGCATTCGGCGATCCGACTTGGCCACAGAGATAGACGATGCCGTTGTAGACAACGGCTTGGCTGTAGCGTGGGCCGGGCTCGATATGGGTGATATCGTCGTTCATGGATGACCTCCTTTTTTCATGCTTCGCTG
>SAQL01000085.1 GCA_004020645.1 Mesorhizobium sp.
CGAGGGGGTCAGTTCTTCATTTCGTCAGGGGGTCAGTTTCTCAATTCGGCCGACATGGATCGAACGCGCTTCTCGGTACGTGCGGCGTCTCGCCCATTTGGCTTAGCCCCTGGCGCGGGTCGTCAGGCCCTCGCAATTCTTCTCTGTTGGGCCTTTCCCAGCAGTGCTAAGGTGGGCGCGCCCCGTTGTAGGCCCGCCGCGGCGCCCCGCAACCCTTCGCTCTCGCTTCGGGTCCTTCTCTTCGTTTCGGTCCTGCGGATGCGGTCCGCCTGGACGGCGGCCCTTCCGGTCGCAATTCGCCGCCCACCCCCGCTTCCGTCCCGCTTCCAGGGAAAGTCCCGATTGGCGAGCGGAGACAAACGATGCATGCAAGACAGCGAACGGCTAGCGGAGAGATTGGCGAGGGCGGGCGCTCGGGCGACGGGCTCTATCAGGAGTTCCCGCACCGCATCATTGCCGACCTGGAATTCGGCACCGTACCGTGGGTCAAGCCATGGGGCAGGTCAAAGGCAGGCCTTGGCCAGCCGAGGATACTTCAGGGACGCCAACCACCGGTACTGCATGAAAAGAAACGGCAGCTATCGCAGCATGGCTGAACAAGGCATCTTGTTGGCGTCGGGACCTCCGTGCTGGCCTTGCGCAGGCGCATAAGCTCAGATGACGTCCGGCAGACCGAAGCCGGCAAACAGCCTGGCCGCAGCATTCCATCAGCAATCCAAGCCGTCCTGATCCAATGGCGCGTCGAAGCACGTCCATTTCGGGGGTTAGTCGAGGCCGCGTTGCCAAGTGTATGCTTCTTGGTCCGCTGGACGAGGGCGGCCGTTCTTCGACAATGGCATCTTTAAACATCGCCCGTGCAGGGGGCGACCTTAAAAAGGGCGCACGAGGCGCCCTTCATTTGACGCGGGCTTTGAGTAAAGCCGCCTTCGCCTTCCGTTGTCAGAAACGGTAGGTGACACCTGCGCCTATCAACCATGGATCGAGCGCGGCGCTCCCCGTCTGCTTCGCGCCTTTCACAGTGACGTCGAAGTCTGGCTTCAGGAAAAGCTTCTTCACGTCGAAGTTGATGCCCCAGTGCTCGTCCACCATATAGTCGAATCCGACCTGCAGCGCAGCACCAGACGTGTTCTTGAGCTTGAGAGCATCGGCGCTGCCGGCATCCTGGTTAAAGAACATCGTATAGTTCACGCCGGCGCCAACATAGGGCTTGAAGGCTCCGAAATCGGTAAAATGATACTGCAGCGTAAGGGTGGGCGGCAGCATCCAAACCGTGCCGATGTTGCCCAGCCCGCCGACCGCTCCTTCGCCGTAGACGTTGGCACGCGTGGTGGCCAGTACGAGTTCGGTGGCAATGTTGTCCGTGAAGAAGTAGGTGATATCAAGTTCCGGGACTACGCTGCCCGAATAGGAAAGATCGGAGCCGGGCACTCCGTTGACATAGCCCGAATCCTGGGTGATGATCCCCAGCCCTCGGAGGCGGATCTGCCAAGGGCTTGGCCATTCCGAGGCCAAGTCTCCCAAGTCTCCCAAGTCTCCCAAGTCTCCTTCGTCCGAGGCCAAAACTCCTACTTCCGGGATGCTCGCGGCCTGCACAAGGTCCGCCGCGGCGGCCTGCTGACCCATCACCATGAGGATCACGGCCGCTGTTATTCCCTGGACCACGCCCACTCGCGTTCTGGCCATGATATTCTCTCCTTTTTCTTCAGAAATGGCGCACTGCACTACTAAGAATCTCCTTTGATCAATTGTGTTGAAGGAATCTCATGCTCACTTTGCACGAGACTGTGCCGTCGTTATTTGCGCATTCGCGCACCACGGACCTGTGCTACCTTTTTGAAATGTTGCCTTGTTTGGCCACCTATCGAACGCCATCGTCTTGCCAACCGATGGCACTGCGAAGGAAATTGTTGCCCAAAGCAATGAATGGGCCCGCTCGCGATTGTCCTTGCCGTAGCTGTGCCCGCCCGCGCTGGGCTCGTAGAAGTAAGCGGGATAGCCAAGGGCCTGCAGCTTTGCGGCCATCTTGCGCGCATGACCGGGGTGGACGCGGTCGTCCCGCTTCGTGGTGGCGAGCAGGATCGGCGGATAGGGCTGTCCCGGCGTCGCGGCGTGATAGGCGGAGATTTCCCTCAAGAACGTCCAATCCTCCGGCTTGTCGGGATCGCCATATTCGTCAATCCCGCTCACGCCGAAGAGCTTGGTGTAGCGCCGCATGTCGATAAGCGGAACTGTGCAGAACAGCGCGCCGAAGTGCTCGGGATAGCGGGTAAGCATGTTGGCGATCAGCAGGCCGCCATTCGAGCCGCCCTCGGCGGCAATCCGCCTCGGCAGTGTGATGCCCCTTCGCACGAGGTCGGCTGCTACGGCGGCGAAATCGTCATGGGCGAGACGCTTGCCCTCCCTCCGTCCGGCATCGTGCCAGCGGCTGCCGAACTCGCCGCCCCCACGGATGTTCGCCACCACGCACGTGCCCCCGCGCTCGAGCCACAGCTTGCCGAGCGAGGAGTTGTAGGAGGGCAGGAGCGATACGCCGAACCCGCCGTAGCCGGAAAGGTGAACCGGGGCATTTCCGTTTCCGTTCGCCGGACCGACCTGCGTATAGGGGATCAATTCACCATCGATCGAGGCTGCCTCGTGGCGTGTGACCACCAGACCGGTTGCGTCGAAATTCTCCGGGTTGCGCTTCAGGATCACTGGAGCACCGAGAGGCGGCGCCGCATTGAGATCGAATAGGAGCAGTTGCGACGGTGTGATCGGGTCCTGAGCCGAAACGAGGACCTCTCCATTGGTCTCGTGATCCTCCTCGTCGAGTGACCAGAGGTGAACAGTCCGCTCGGCGGTCACGGTGTCGAGGGTTCGGCGCGTCCATTTCTGCCGACCCGGGGTGAACACCTCGAAACGCGGGGCGAGGTTCGCGAGGTAGGCGACAATGAGCTTCCCGGCATTCCAGAAGAATGACTGCAGACAGCGCCTCTCGTCCGGTTCAAACAGGGTGCTAAAACGGCGTTCGCCAGCGATGAAAGAGGAAAGCGAGATGCCGATCAGCGCGTCGGCGGCATGGGTCGTCCCTCCCACTGTCCAGGGCTTGCGCGGCTTTACCGCCAGCCAATCACCGAAGACATCCCATCTGGCGTCCCGAGGAAGGTTGATCTCAAGCTTCGGCCCACGGCGGTCGCCGATTCGTCCTATCGCCGTGAACAAGCCCGGCCCCTCGATGAACCAAAGGCGCTCGCTCTCGGCGGTGCGGTCCAGATGACCAGACACGCCAAGGGAGTCGGAACCCGCCTCGAAGATTACCGGCGCGGTGAGGAGACCCGCGCCACGTTTCCACGACCGCACGGTCCGCGCGAAGCCGGCCATGCCCTCACCAAGCGCACTGAAGAGCAGAAGCGTGTCAGGGTCGAGCCAACTTATCCCGCCCTTGGCCTCCGGGAGATTGAAACCGTCGGCGACAAAGCTCAGAGAGCTCAGGTCGAATTCGCGACGCACGACCGCGTCGCTGCCGCCGCGCGACAGGCGCAAGACGGCTCTTTCGCGCGTCTCCGGCTCAATCGATGCGCCGCCCCAGACCCAGTCTTCTCCGTCTCTAGCCGCGAGGGCGTCCAGATCGAGCAGTAGCTCCCACTGGGGATCCGCCTTCGTGTAGGCGGCAAAGGTGGTCCGGCGCCACAGTCCGAGCGGATTTCCGGCATCTTGCCAGAAATTATAGAGGTATTGACTGCAGCGCGTGACCAGGGGAATCCTGTCGGGACGGTCGAAAATCGCTGTCAGCGCCGCCCGGTCGCGCTCGAACTGCGTTCCCGCGAAGTGCTTCAAGGTCTTTGCCGACTGGCTGGCGGTCCACGCAAGTGCCCGTTCGCCTTCTACATCCTCAAGCCAAAGATGGGGGTCATCGTCGGGTGCATCCAGCGTTGGACGGAAATCGAATTCGCTCATGTCCGGACAACCAAAGGAATGAAAGCGCAATGGCTTCCATCTGCTCGGGAAAGCTCAGTGTTTGCGGTCACCGCATGTTCGAAAAGTGCAATCATCCGGTGGGTTCTTCTCAGTCGGTGCGGCGTCGCAGTGCTTTTGCGCATAGGACTGCATCTGTCGTGCCAACTGGAAAATCGTTTCGGAACAATGCGATCGCCCTGACAGCGTTGTGTCACATGTCCGACATCGTCGAGAATCCGACAACGAACGCACCTCGTATTCACCGCATCAAGCTCCGCGAGTCGGTGACACCGTGCCGAACTCAGGCAGTGAAGCTCAGAATGAACTTGGTTGGCCCCCCCACATCTTCGCTCCGGGACGCTTCACGCACACGGCCTCAGGCGAAGGACGCCCTTGAGGGAACTAGCCGGGCTGCGCGCCTAGACACCACGAGCGCAAAAAATCGGAGATCCAGGAAAGAGAGGGCGCCGCTTGGCCGTCCTGATGGTTGTCCAGGCCCCGCCAGCAATATTGGCCTGCACCGTCCTCTTGCTTGCATTTTCGAAGCCTATGGATAGCCGAGTAAGCTGCGTTCCAACGAACAAATTGGAGTAGTCGCTAAGGAACGTCAGCTGCTGGCGACCCCTCATTCAATATGCAAGGTATGATGATGGTTCAGGAGACCGGGCACTTTGGCTCGGTGCAGGTATCTCGGCGACGCTGCCATCAGTCGATGGTGTTTCGCTGACGCCCCGCAGTGATATGCCCGACAAGGGCATTGCGGGGGCAAGTCTGCCTGGGAAATTGGCTGCATCCAGGGCAGGCGGAGCCTGGCCGCGCTCGGTCTCCATACCGCTCGCAAGTAGCCCGGCGTGAGCACCATCCAAAGAAGCGATTGCGCGCGTCGCCGGTTCATTTTGCGGCCCACTGAATGGTCGGCCTAACCTGTACAACTGCACAGGCTGCCATCGCGTGAAACTTGGCCTCCAATGGCGGAAAATCCCCCAGGAGACCTGCGATGACTGACCTTTTTACACCCGCGCTACCAGAACTTGCCGAAAACCAACGTGCAATCCACCGCGGCGCCACCACGCTTTCAAGGAACGTCCGGAATCGGACGCCGGAGCCGATCACCGCTGTGAAATCGATCGCGTTGGCGTGCAGAGGCCGCGCTGGCTTTCGCTGTGCCGGTTCGACGGCCTGGTCGCTATTTGCGCGCCTCTTCTGCCCTCGACAGTGCCGATGGCACACGCCTCGACGAAACGGCGCCACCCATCTCTGGTGCCTTTGGCGCCGGTGCTTGGACAAATGGCATGATGTTTCGACGTCCGTGGGGGCGGGCAGGGGACACAGTCATGCCTAAAGTTCTGGTGATTGGCGCGGATGAGGCTGATTGGCGCGATGAAAGATCATACGATTACACCGCTGGTCTGACGCCGCGCGAGTGGGCCTGGGAGTTCTTGCGCCGCAACCCTGCATTCCAGCGTGACGTGACCACTGCAAGCCAGCAGGCCAAGACCTGGTCTCACCAACCGTTTCTCGACGTGATCGTGTCGGCCGGCGACCTGTCGCGCTGGGGTGTCCTGTTTCGCCGAGTCTCATGGGCGCAATTCCCTTGTATTCTGGAGTCCGCTCTGGTGCGTCCATGTGCTGCCGGTCATTGCAGAACAGCTGTCCGCATCCTCGGTGACATCGCCGTTCGAACTCTCGGCATTGCCATGTCGTGCGACGGTCTTGCTGGCGCCCGACAAGGACCAGCATGTTCTTCTTCGCAATGCGGAGCATACGCTCCAGCTCGCCGTCTCTGGCGCGGATATCTTGCACCCTGTTTGCCTCCGTACCGAGGCGATCTGGCCCGCGACGCTTTCGAAGCACCGCCTGAGGGCGCTCGAGTGCCTCAATGCTCTAACTCTGGCGCAACATCTGCCTGCCCGCTTGTTTCCGCCGGAAAAGCGATGTTCCCGTCTAACCTTCGTTCTTCGTGCGCTCGACGGCTCACTTGCCGGGGCGTCACATCGGGAGCTTGCCGAAGCGCTGATCGGCCAACGGCGCGTCCATGCCGACTGGAGGGATCCTCGCGATCATCTGCGCGACCGCATTCGCCGCGCCGTCTCTCGTGGCCGTGCGCTCATGAACGGAGGGTACAGAGATTTCCTCACTTGAAAAATGACAGTCCGCACTGCGCGTCAGCGGGCGAACAGTTCGGAGACCAGTCACATCGGTCGGCTCGGTCGATATGGCAGCGAACGACCTTGCCGGTGCGCTCTGGTTCAAGCGTCGGTCGATGCCAACAGGCACGTTAGGCATTGTCCGATAGCCGACAATGTCGAGTACGCAACACAGAGGAAGCTGACTCTCGGGTGTTCTTGAACGCTTTTGGCTTGGCACGCCACATGCACGCTATTCAGAAAAACGCGCGGACTGAGTGGTCGCACCGCCACGAGAGCCGCTGACTTACGCCACCTCCCAAGGCGTACCCGGCCCGGCAGCGAGCTCAGTCTCCTGCCGGGCATCTTATTTCAGAGTACTGACGTTCGGGACTTCACGGGATCCGCGTCTGCGCCATCCAAAGGACTCAGGCGGCCAATGCCCTCAGGCTCTCCTTCTTGTGCTCGCGCAAATGATCCATATTGAGGTAGCGGGTCGCCTCGAGCCAGTTCTCGTGGATCTCCACCGCCAATGCCCGAACCAGCCGCAGACAGCTCTGCTGACTGGGGAAGATGCGGACGACCAGGGTACGCAGTTTGACCTCCTGGTTCAGCCGCTCCAGCATGTTCCTCGACTCCATGTGCTTGTGATGGGCAAGCGGAGCCGATAGAAAACAGCGTCTCCTCGAGGTTGTCCTCTACCAAGTTCACTAATTTCGGGTATTTGGCCTGCCATTTGGCGATCCACTGCGCCTGGTCGCGCTTGACCTCGGCTAGGTCGCGCCGGTCACAGAACCATCTGAGCTCCATCAGGGAGTCGTCATCGACCTTGCGCGGCACATAATCGAGCGCGTCTGAGGAAGTGCACATAGGGGCTGTTGGAGAAAGCCGCTTTTCCAACATTTGTTCCGAGACATCGGCGGTTTTGGTTGCCCTCGTCAGGTCTCGTCAACGAGGTTCAGAGGATGCATCAACAGCAACAATCCCAGGAATCGGTCAAACAAAGCGGCAGCCAGCCGCTTCAGGTTCACCGCCGCTGCGGTGAGGTAGGCTTGGATCTTCATATTGGCGAGACCCCGTCGGATCGCTCGGGCCAGTCCGTGCCAGTTCTTCGCCTCGCCATGGAAGCCCTCCGAGCGCCACCGGTGGCGTTGGTAGAGACATTGATCCTCCTCTGACCATCGCTCTCGACGCCGGCGCGCTCTCAACAGCGCGGGATAATCGTCACCCACAACAACCGCTTTGTTGACGCGCCCCTTGGAAAGACACAGGGAGGCAAGGTCGCAACCGGCGCACTCACTGGAGCGCGAATAGAAGAAGCGGCCGTGCTTCACCGGCCTAGTCGGACGTAGGATCTTTCCCCGCGGACTTCAATATGTCGTGCTTGGCATCGTAGCGGAAGCGGCGAAGCGGGACCGGGCT
>SAQL01000086.1 GCA_004020645.1 Mesorhizobium sp.
AATCCCGCACCTGGCCGCGCACTGCCGAAGGAGATCCTTGCGGACGTTGACATCCTAACGCCGAACCAGTCCGAAGCGCGCATCCTGCTGGGGCTCGACGCGGACGATCGGCAGGCCGACGCCGATTTAGCGGCAAGATTGCGCGGCCTCGGCGTCGGGCACGTCGTGATGACGCTGGGGGCGGATGGTGCGCTGATTGCGGGGCCTGACGGAATGATCAAGATCGCGAGCTACCCGGTCGAGGTCGTCGACACCACCGGGGCCGGAGATGCATTCAACGGGGCACTCGCTGCAGGGCTGGCCAGTGGATTGAACCTCGCTGACGCTGCTCGCCGCGGCACTGCGGCGGGCGCCCTCGCAGTCACAAGAAAGCTCGTGGTTCCGGCATTGCCCGATGCGGGTCAGATTTCAAAATTGATGAAAAACCGGACCGCTTGCGTATGAAGATTAAGGTCGCTTTGCTTCCCGCCAGCCCTCTGGGTATTGCCGGAGACGTTTGCATTGTCGTGGATGTGATCCGTGCCACGACAGCTCTCGTCGGACTTTTCGACGCGGGCAGCGATCGTGTGTTTGTCGGAGCATTTCGCTCCGACGTCGCCAAAGCGCGCGCCGCCGTGGGCGAGAATGGCGTTATTTGCGCGGAGCTGGATGATGGATCAACGCCCCTCGGATTCGATCATGAGCCCTCGCCGTCCCTCCTTTCCCGACTTGATCTGTCGGGTCGCTCCGCGATGCTGGCAACGGCCAATGGCACCCCAGCCATACTCACGGCAGTTCGCGAAGGCGCAGCCTTAGTACTGCTTGGTTCGCTGCGAAACCTGAATGCGGTAGCCCGGCGTGCGCTCGCGGAGGCGTCATCGCGCAATGCAGACATCACGATAATCTGCTCAGGCCAGCTGCGGAACTCACGCGTTGCGATTGAAGATAGCTATTGCGCCGGAATGATCGTTTCACAGTTTTGTGAACTTGCGAAGGATCACGCTGTTGAACTAGACGACTCCGCGTCGCTCGCTCACGGCTTCACAATCTCGCAAGATAGTGCAGTGAAGGTGTTACTGAGCTCGATGACCGGTCGCCGCTTCATCGGCAACTGCCGGCAGAACGATGTGGAGTTCTGTGCGCTCATCAATGAATCTACAATCGTTCCGGTCGTTGCCGCGCAGGGCGAAGACTCCGATCATCCGGTTTATCTCCTAGATGCCTAGTAGCGCAGTCGCCATCAGATTGATCAGTGGCCGACCTCGCGTCCTGGCCACAGCAGATCTTAGCCCGGAGGGCATCGCCACGCTCCGCGAAATAAGCGAGCTTAAGTTGCTCGGCTGGGCAGCCGGCGAGTGGTTCTGTGATCGCAAGCAGCTAATGGACGCAATTGCTGAAGCCGAGGTTGTGATAGCGGGATACGAGTGTTTTGACGAAGCGCTGCTGGCTGCCGCACCACAGCTTCGCGTCATCCTGTCAGTGCGCTCGGCCCCGCAAGCAAACATCGATGTGGCGGCCGCCACGGCACGGGGGATCGCTGTACTGCACACTCTCGGGCGAACGGATCACGGGGTTGCAGAGTTCACGGTTGCTCTCGCGCTGGGGCTTACTCGCCACCTCATCCCTGCCGGTGCATGGATTAGATCCCGCTCCCCCGAATTCGATTCCGGAGAGGACTTTTTTCGTGGTACGGTATGGGGTCGCGGCGCGAGTTCTCCGCAACTCGCATTCACGGGCATCGAGCTGCATGGTCGCACACTCGGTATCGTCGGCTTTGGGGCAATCGGTCGTGTCGTCGCCGAAAAGTTTTCCGGCTTTGGCATGAGCACTATTGTCCACGATCCTTATGTCGATAGCGCCGAGTTAAGAACTCTCGGGGTCGAACCGGTCTCACTCGACGAACTTCTGGCACGCTCGGCAATTATAACCTTGCACGCGCGGCTCAGCACGCAAACGCGCGGCATGATCGGCGCAGACCAGCTCGATCGGGTGGGGCGCGGCGCTTATCTCATCAACACAGGTCGGGCAGGCCTTATCGACACTGGCGCGCTACTGCGAGCCTTGGATCGCGAACAGATCGCCGGGGCCGCGATAGACGTCTTTGACACGGAGCCGCCTTCGGCGTGGGATCCGCTTGTTACTCATCCGCGCGTCCTTGCGACGCCTCATATCGCCGCGTGGACCGAAGAAATGCGCGTACGTCACACCCGCAGCATTGTGCAAAACCTGCAGCGGCTCTTGGCCGGCAAGCCTGGCAATCTGTCGAACCCCGAAGTTCTCACGATGGCGGGGAGGACCGAGCCTTGAAAATCATCGATGTCGCCTCGCGTCTCTATCACATCCCGCCGACAGTCTCCTGGGAGGACGCCACACACCGCGTCGCGAACCTCGAATTCATCATCACCCGCGTTACCACAGACGCTGGAATCGTTGGCGAGGGCTTTGCCTACACCACAGGGATCGGCGGAAGCGCCATTCTCGCCCTGATCGATGATTATTGCCGGACAATGCTCGTCGGACAAGATCCGCGACAGATCGAACGGCTTTGGTCGTTCCTCTACGGCCAATTGCATCGCAGCGGCACCGGCGGCATCAACACCCTCGCATTGGGCGCCATCGACATCGCGCTATGGGATATCGCGGCCAAATGGTATGACGTTCCACTATTCCGTCTGCTCGGCGCGCGGCGCGACAACATTCCCACCTATGGCAGTGGCATAGACCTCTTCCTCGACAGCGACGCTCTACTCAACCAGGTCGATGGATTGCTGGCAGCGGGCCACAAGGCGGTGAAGATCAAAATCGGTCGGGACAACGCCGAAGAAGATCTCGATCGGATCGTGGCCGTGAAGAAACTGATCGGTCCCACGCGACGACTGTTCGTCGACGCTAATCAGCGCTGGAACGTCTCCGACTGCATGATCCGACTGCAGAAACTCGCGGCGTTCGATCTTGGCTGGATCGAAGAGCCTCTCCACGCCGAGGATATTTGCGGGCACGCCGACCTACGCGGCTTCGTAGCGCTGCCGATTGCGGTCGGCGAGAGCCTATATACGCGGCATCAGTTTGCCGATTATCTGCAGGCCAATGCCGTCGACGTCGTCCAAGCGGACGTGTGCCGCGTCGGAGGTATCAGCGAGTGGCTGAAGATCGCCAATCTGTCGGCGTCCTTCCACCGACCCATGGCACCCCACTACATGTCCGAATTGTCCGTCGCGGTGATGTGTGCGATCGATAATGCGGACATCCTCGAATGCGTGCACGGCGGGAGCTTCTCCGAGATGGGCGTGCTTCAGACGGCGCTTCGGCTCGAGAACGGAGTGGCCTTCCCATTTGAGGCACCCGGACATGGAGTGGTATTCGACCACGAAAAGCTTGAACCCTTCGCGGTCGATCCTGCCGTACTGCGGACGCGGAATCTGCAGAGTGCAAAGTGAATGCGGCTTCATCACGCACGCACGGCGTTCGATTGCCATAACCTGCTGGGCGAAGGATGCAACTGGAGCGCATCGGACCAGAGCCTATGGTGGACAGATATTGAAGCAAAGTGCGTTTTACGGTGGGACGATAACGGAAGGATTGCAGCAGTACGCCAACTTCCTAATCGTGCTGCGTTCGTCTTTCCACGCGTGCGTGGCGGCTTCGTGCTCGGCTTTCCTAAGTCTATTGTTATCACGGACTCGACCTTCACCGACTTTTCGCAAGTGGCCGAGATCGAGCCGCATCTCACGCAAACCCGCGTCAACGACGCCGCCATCGATCCGTACGGCGGGATCGTCTTGGGCACATACAATGAACGCAGCTGTGAGCCGGTCGGAAGCGTCTATCGCCTCGCGCCCGATGGCGAGGTCGTTACGCTCTTCGGTGGCGTAACGGCGGCCAACGGACTGGCTTTTTCGCCCGACGGCCGGATCATGTATTTCACCGACACAACGGAGGGCACCATCCGGCGTTTCGCCCTAGCTCCGCAATTTACCGGTCTTGCCGAGATAGGCCCACTGGCAGGCCCGAATATCGCTCCGGGATCGCCTGATGGCGCCACCGTGGACATTGAAGGGGGGTACTGGAGCGCCAGGCTACGAGGCGGCTGTGTTGTCCGTATCGATCGAAACGGTCATGTCACAGATCGCGTCGATATGCCGAGTATGGCGCCGACCTGTGTGGCACTTGGCAGCGAGGATCTGAGAACGCTGTTCATAACCTCACGGCGAACCAGGCAATCGTCGGATGAGCTTCTTCGATTCCCCGAGTCCGGCAACCTCTTCCGCGTTGAGGTCGGTCAGGCTGGCCAACCGCCGTTCAGTTGCAGGGTCTAGCTGCCGAAGCGATCCTCGATGGCTTTCTTCATGTCGATACGTCGCCAGCGAACGACGCCATAGACGCCACGATCCGGACCCAACACGGCCAGTTCGGTCTGCTGCTCGTGAGACAACCGGGACGCTGGTCCCGGGGCGCATTCGTCCACAAGACCATCAGGGCCGGCCGTGTTGAACCCATGCGCCCCGGTTGCGTAGCGTCTGGCGATCCATCCCGACGGCCGGCTGCTCTGGCTCCCATCCTTTGAGTTCCGTGCAAGATGGTGAAGCTCCCCCGCCGAAAAGTACGTCCGTAACTTCACCGCTGATCCTATCGCCTCCTTCGGCATCGGTGAATCACCGCGCGCAAATCAGCCATAATACTAAAAGAGTCAGCAGCCAAGACCGTTGGCTTTAGTCCAAAGCACGACCCCGCCTCGGCCTCTGAAGGCCATTCAGCCTCGCTCGGCAGAGGGAGGTTCGGTTCATTTAGCATCTCCGCCGGGTGAAGAAACCCTCCCATAGTGGCAAGCTCTGACAGCGCTTCAAGCTGAGATGTGGGAACATTGTTTCGGCTTAGGACTACTGAATATTCCCCAGTAGCGTCGCCATGGCAGCAGTCATGGCGCTAGCATAGCTATCGGGATTCTTTACCTCAAACAGGAAGCGATTTGAGTCCGCACCGGCGTTCGTCCATGTCGTCACCCCATTCGGATCACACTTGATGTCGACAGGGAGGAAGCCAAAAATCGCATCGTCTTCGTTGGACCCCGCAATAATCTTCCCTACCTTGTCCACGGATTGTGACAGCATGTGGAAAAAGCCGGCGGTAGACCACATTAAGCGATCGGCATGGATGGTAAACCAGCTCGATGCGTCGCTCTGCGGCGCCAGCAGCGGCTGTAGGTAGCGGGCATCCGTTCGCGCCTCGAGTGAGTAGGTGAAGTAGCTTTGCAGGGCGGGCGACAACTTTGGCAGAACGTCGCTCTGCTTGAAATGATAGAAGGTACCGAACCTCTCGACCTTTCTGTCCGTCGAATCCCTCATGGTCTCGAAGCATGGCATCCAGTAAATTGGGCACGGGATGTCGAACGTGGCGGCGTAAGCGGCCGCATTGAGCTCAACATTGTACTCTGTCCCTCTCTGCTTCGCGACATCGGGATGGCCCGTGCCCGCGTTGAGGTAGATCCCGGTGCATTTGTCATGGAATAGATCCGGGTCAAGCTTGGCCGCAACGGCGAGATCACGGCAGGAGCCGACAATACTGATGTAAGCCGGCCCGTAGCTGTCGCGAAGGTACTTAAGAAGGAACTCCGCGCCGGCGCGGTCTCGCCTAGAAAGGGCATTAAGCGACGCCCGGTCATGCGTGTAGGGCATCGAGGAGCCGACAGCCATGTGGGTCGGTAACCCCGTGAGATAGCTTAGCTGCGCAACGCCGGTGACGTCCGGACTGCGGCCCGGGTAGTGATCGGGCGGGAAGTCAACCAGTACGCCGCCGAGCTCCAGTTGGCCCGATGCGGCAAGAGCGTAGACACAAGCAAGGTCCCAGTGATCATCGGGATCGATATAGGGACGAAACAGGTCGGTCTGGTGAAGCAATCGTACGGTCATGCGAATCCTCGAGGCTGTTCTTTTAACGCCCGACATCGCGACCGAGTCGGCGAAAAAGCATGCGCACGTTAAGTAATTTGTTGCAAGAATGCAATATCCTAATATTGCGAACTGCTCATGCTGTATAATAGCAATGACTCGGCTTAGGGAGGCCGCATGGCTCAGCCCAATAGAATTGCGGTGCGCGAAGCAGGCGCGGAATACGTGTTCCGCTATGCTTTCCGCTGGTAGCCGTGCTCTCTGGGGTGGAATTGACGTGAAGCAGTAATCACGCGCACGCTCGAATTCGAAGATAGAGTTCTTTCTGCCAAGAGACCGCGACATAGCAATGGTGCTCCAGAACTACGCGCTCTATCCGCACAAGAACGTGGCCGACAACATGGGCTTTTCGCTCAAGATCAAGGGTAGGCCGAAGGCCGAGATTGATGCCAAGGTGAAGCAGGCGGCCGAATCGATCTCGGCAAGCTGCTCGACCGGTTTCCGAAACAGCTATCGGGCGGGCAGCGCCAGCGTGTGGCCATGGGACGCGCCATTGTGCGCGACCCGGAAGTCTTCCTGTTCGATGAGCCTTTATCGAATCTCGACGCCTTCGTGTCGCGATGGGTGTCGAGATCAAGGAACTGCATCAGCGCCTCGGCACGATGATTGTCTATGTCACCCATGACCAGATCGAGGCGATGACCATGGCCGACAAGATCGTGGTGATGCGGGACGGCAAGGTGGAACAGGTCGGCGCGGGTTGTGTGCGTCAAGTTCTTGTGTGGATGCCAGCCATTTTGCAAGGAAGAACCTGAAGCATTGGACGCGTGATCGAGTGCGGTCATGTGTCAGGCCTTGATTTGCGGCCGTTCCATGTGCCGCGGGCCGGTATGGTGATGCGCGGATCAGGTCCAAATCAGCAAAGCGAGCT
>SAQL01000087.1 GCA_004020645.1 Mesorhizobium sp.
CTTATTCGCACCGTCCGTGAATCCCGCAACCTGCACCAAATGTGCGGAAGAACCCAATCAGGATGAGACTCGGCGGCGGGGGTGTGACGAAGGGAGGGCGTAGCCCGACCGGAGTTACACTCCCGCCGCGGCGCAATTTTTCGGCGTCTCATGATCGCCGTTGGCCCGGTAGCGTGGGTGATTTTCTTAGAATGGAGAATCACCTTTGTGCCGGGTCGCCATGTAACCGATCATCAGACGAGGCTTTTTATGAAGTACCGACAAAACAATTCCATCGAGGTCTCCGCCGCCAAGGCGTCGATCAGCCGGGCGACAGCTTACCGCATCGAGAAGGAAGCGCGTCTTCCATCGCAGAGCAGGCAGCCGCGCGACCGGCGTCGCCCCGATCCTCTTGAGCATGTCTTCGATGCTGAGGTTGTTCCACTCCTCAAGGCCGCCCCCGGCATCCGTGCGGTCGCCGTTTACAATGAGATGCTGCGGCGTCATCCGGAACTGTCCGAAGGTATTCGCCGCACGCTTGAGCGGCGTATCCGATCATGGCGGGCTGTTCACGGTCGGGAGCAGGAAGTGATCTTCCGTCAAACGCACGAACCCGGGCGGTTGGGACTGTCGGATTTTACCGTACATGGGCAGCCTCGGCGTGACGATCGCCGGCCGGCCGCTCGACCATCTGCTCTATCACTTCCGGCTGGTCTGGTCGGGCTTCGAGCACGCCCATGTCATCCTTGGCGGCGAAAGCTTCGTCGCTCTGGCCGAGGGCATGATGAGAACGACCCAGCCTGTGGCCGCGGCAGGGTTGTCTTTGGTACTGCAGGGCGCCTCGTCGGCCACTTCTACATCCACAACGCCGACGATTCCGGCTTCGTTGGCGAAAGAGCCTGACTCCTTCAACGGCCTGCTAGTGCTGGGATAACACCACTCCATCGCAGCTGTTTAACATGTTATATTTTCTTATAGTTTCCAACGAAACGCTGAACATACAATTAACACAAAATAATTCTTGTCCGAAGTTGATGTGATATAGCTTGGCGACTCGTCGCGTGCGGCAACGTTGCACGCGGGTTAGCGTATGAATCATATTGGTAATAATCCAGAAATGATGTGTGGAAATAAACTAATGAAATGCGCACAGATTAATGTTTACTCTCGACTCACAGTGCTGAGAACAAGAAATGATCCGACTGCCTTTATTTGGGGTAAACCAACGCATGTTCCTGGCGCAGACGCGCTTGGTGTCGCGTTGTTCGACGACTTGATCAAACATGGAGTGTCGCCCTCAGCAGTTATTCATGCATTTGGACCGTCCATGGAACTCTTACACCCGGCCAAGAAACTTAAAAGTCGGCTAGGCCCATCCGACGGTCATGCTGGATTCTGGTGAATGACAGGAGCGTTGTTCAGATATAAGCCATATAAAACATGGGCACCGTCGGAAAAAGCACGCGCTATTCGATCGAATGAGATGCGGCGTTAGTCCTAAGGTAGGCACTAGTAATTTTCTTCCATAGCTACTTTGCCATAATTAGAGTTGCCAAATCTGGTTGATGACAATTCTAGAGCGAAACAAAAATTAAATACAAATTTTGCTGCGTTTCATCAGATGGATTGTTTGGTAAGAAAAGATGGATGACATCGAAAAGACGGTTAACCTATCTATGAGGGAAAAGGAATGTATTCTGTGGGCGGCGAGAGGGAAATCGTCGTGGGAAATAGGAATGATTCTCGGAATTTCCCTAAACACTGTGAACTTCCACATAAAAAATGTGATGCGAAAATTGGATGCGCCCAGCAGAACGGTTGCTGCGATAAAAGCGGTAAACTGCGGAATTATCCATTTGTGAAAGTGCTGGCAGTGAATACGTAAGGCCAAAAGTGCTACGAGCTGGACAGCTCGAAAAGCCTCCCTATTTCGAGCGCGCTCTGATTTCATGTGTGCGCGCCCCCCCGGTTCTGCAAGTGGGGATGCCAGCCGTTTTGCAAGGAAGAACCTGAAGCATTGCGCATGTGATCGAGTGCGGTCATGTGTCAGACCTTGATTTGCGGCCGTTCCATATGCCGCGGGCCGGTATGGTGATGCGCGGATCAGGTCCAAATCAGCAAAGCGAGCTTGCGTGGGCTCTCAACTTGACTCTGGTTTTCCTGACCCCGATCTGATCGATCATTTGCCCATGCAGTTCATGCCTTCCTCACATCCCCGACGTCCCGGTCTCAGGTGCCTTGTTGCAAATCACGCAGGCACCTTCGCCGGATCTCGGTAGTCCTCCTGTTTCGTCAGCATGGCCCAGATGCCGGGGCGCCGCCGGTTGCCGCACCGGGCTCGGCCGGATCCAGGCCCACCGCCTGCGCCATACGGCGGCGTCAGCGATGTTGCGCGCCGGCGCGTCGCTACCGAAGGTCGGGCAGGTCCTGCGTCATCGCCGCGCCCTGACAACGGCGATCTATGCCAAGGTTGATCGCGAGGCCCTGCGAACGATCGCCCGCCCTTGGCCGGGAGAGGTGGCATGAGCGCCCTTCGCCAGGCCCTGGCCGATTACCTGGCCATGCGTCGCGCCCTCGGCTACACGCTTGTTCGGTCCGAGAAGCTTCTTGCCCAGTTCCTCACCTACCTCGAGGCGCAGGGCGAAGACGACCTGACCACCAACGCGGCTCTCACTTGGGCGATGCTGCCGGCAGGCGCCGATCGAAGCTGGATGTCGGCGCGACTTTCCGTCGTTCGCCGCTTTGAGACCCATCTGCGCGGGATCGAGCCGGCAACCGAGGTGCCGCCGTGTGATCTGCTGCCGGGGCGATCTGGCCGAGCGATGCCCTACCTCTATTCGCAGGAGGACGTCATCGCCTTGATGACGGCAACCGCGGCCTTGCTATAGCGCGACAATCTGGGAGAGAGGTCGTATTGCCTCACCATGGAATGCTCCTGAACGATTCTTCCGTTGCCTCACCAGGATGTTCCCCACGACTGCGACCGTTCAGCTGGCCATTGTCTTCACGGTCGCGACCGACGGCGGCGCGCCAAACACCATCGTATGAGCCTTTTCTTGGCGCCATATCTTCACCCGGCGTTGTAACGTGCGCAAAAGGAGATCGGGGTACTTCTCTGGGTACTCCGCCTGCAGACGCTCGAGCAGTTCCCGGCTCGTCCGCCACGGTTCTTCGTAAAACCAAGCTCGCAATTCGTCGGTCACTCCTGCAAGAGGATCAGGTCGCCGCCGTTCTCGCTTTTGCTTTGGTTTCAGCTTCGCGGTCGGGCGGATTTCGCCCTCCTTCCACGCAGTTCGCAATCCTGAGAGGAACCGATCGAGCGCCGGCTCGGTCATGGGGGCCGGCGTGGGCGATTGATCGGCGATGGCGACAAGACGCCGTTGTGCGGATCTCATGTCCCTTAGCAGCCTAACGGGATCCAGCCGCCCATATATTTGCAACAGCTCCATGCGAACGCATTCCGGCGTCCGCGGGTCTTCCAGCAGCCGCTGGCACGGTGTTGCCGGAGGATAATACCGTTTGCGCACCCGGGCACCGTCACGTTCTTTTTCAGCCAGTTTGAACGATGGCTGGAAGAAGTTCACGACAGCCGCACCGTCGAATAGAGCTGCGCCAGGGCTGCGGCGGCTTCAAGTCCCTCCAGCCGGCGATAGCCGACAATGCGGCGAACAACGGCGCCGTTCTTCTGCTCGACAAAGGCCTGATCATTCTTGCGGTAAGGCCGGCAGCGCGTAAATTCGATGCCGCCGTCCCGGCAGTAATTCGCGCACAGTCTCATTCAGGACCACGCTGTCATTGTCCGTGTCGAACCCGAGAAGTTTGAATGGCAGGAGCCGCCGCAGTTCCGTCAGCACCTCGCTCAGCAGCTTCTCGAGGACAAGCAGGGGAGCACATTCCGTCCACCCGCTTGCAATGTCGGTGAGACAAAGCGTTTGAATAAAGTTGCCGCTCGCTACCGGTCCACTGTGCGCCACCAGGTCAGCCTCGACAAATCCGGGCGGAGGGTCCTGCCAGTCGGAGAAAGTACGGATCGGAATGCTCCGTCGTAGCGCCGTGGATGCCGCGCTGTGGCGCCGTATCCGTCCTCCAGCGGTCTCTCGAGCCTCGCCAAGAACACGGTCGATTGTCGCCGCGCTCATCGTCAGAAGCCGGGTGCGGATTTCCGCGGTCAAATGAAGATGTCCGTGACGCTCCATCGCCTCGACTAGAATAGGAACCAGCGCCTTCAGTCGTTTGCCACAGATCCGGTCCGACGCCTCCCAGATGACGATCAGCGCTTCACGAACGGCATCGTCATAAATGCGGCGATCGGGCCTCTGCCCTGAACGAGACGGAGACGGGCCCTTCCGCAACAGCCGCATGGCGGGCTTGCGGTGAAACCCGCACACGGCAACAAATTCATCGAGAATGCGCGCCTTTTCGGCACGGCCGCCGCGCACATAACGCTCCCTCACCGCATCTACCAATTCATTCCGTGTCGCCACGCTTACCCGCCTCATCTGATCTGCTCCTGCCACACCACTGCCGGGAGCAGATCAGATGAGCCAACGGCTTAACATTCAGGAGCAATTCAGACGAGGCAATGCGTCGTACTCACTTTGATTGCCGCGCCGCGGCCTTGCGCACGCCGCATCGGGAAGCAACCTACCGGAACCCTGATCGGCTTGCTGGCCGTGACCGGAATGCGGGTTGGAGAAGCGATCGGCCTGGACCGCGACGACTTCGATGCGGTCGGCGGCGGCCTCACCATTCGGCTCGGAAAGTCCGGAAAATCCCGCGAGTTGGCGTTACATCCGAGCACTGTTGCGGCCCTCGGCAATTATCTGCGCCGGCGCGATCGACCCCGCCGGCCGCCGAACACGCCCGCCCTGTTCGTCTCACCGGCCGGCACTAGGCTGCTCTATGTGAACGTTCAAAACACGTTCCAGAAGCTCGTCTGTCGCGTCGGCATCGCCCCGCGCTCGGCAGGTTGCCGACCACGGCTCCACGACCTGCGGCACGCGTTTGCCGTTCGCACGCTTCTTGATGCTTATCGCGACGGCGGCGACCCGGGGCGCCGGCTTGCCCTGCTGTCGACCTATCTCGGTCACGTCGATCCGGGCAAGACGTACTGGTATCTCTCGGCGGCTCCGGAATTGCTGCAACTGGCCGGTGATCGTCTGGAACGACGGATCGGAGGCGGCGCATGACCGCCCTCAGCGCGATCTTGCAGGCGTTCTTCACCGACCGCCTGATCCGGCAGCGGCAAGCCAGCCCGCATACGCTCGCCGCCTATCGGGACACCCTGCGGCTGATGCTGATCTTCGCCGCCGCGCGGCATGACACAGAGCCTTCCAGGCTGGAGTTCAACGACCTCGATGCCGCGTGTGTCGGCGACTTCCTCGATCACCTCGAGCATCATCGAGGCAACAGCGCGCGGACCCGGAATGCGCGGCTTGCCGCAATCCGGTCGTTGTTCCGGTTCGCCGCCCTTCGTTACCCCGAGTACGCCGCGACAATCGAACGGGTGCTCGCGATTCCGCCTAAGCGTTTTGAGCGACGGCTTGTGATGTTCCTGACGGAGGAGGAACTCGATGTATTGCTGTCCGCCCCCGCGCGGTCGACCTGGACCGGGCGGCGTGACCACGCCTTGCTTCGGCTCGCCGCCCAAACCGGCCTGCGGGCGTCCGAACTGATCGGCCTTCACTGCGCCAATATCCATCTCGGTTCCGGCGCTCATGTCAGCTGTATCGGAAAGGGGCGAAAGCAGCGGATCACACCCCTTACCTCCAACATGGCCGCCGTGCTGCGCGTCTGGCTGGCCGAACGTGCCGGGCAGCCGGCCGATCCTCTCTTCCCTACACAGACCGGCAGGATGATCAGCTGCGACGCTCTCGAGCACCGGCTCGAGAGGTATGTCGAAATCGCTGCCAGAAACTGTCCGTCGCTGCAGCGGAAAAGGGTCACACTGCACACCTTGCGTCATAACCGCGGCAATGCGACTGCTGCGTGCCGGCGTCGACACCTCGGTGATCGCGCTGTGGCTTGGCCACGAACAGATCGAGACCACCCACATCTACTTGCACGCCGATCTGGAGCTTAAAGAACGCACCCTGGCGAAAACCACGCCGGCCAACACGGCGCCAGGACGCTACAAACCGCCCGACAAGCTTCTCGCTTTCCTTGAGGCGCTCTGATTATGCCGACCCCGTCGCAGCGATCACCGCCTCCGAAGCCGACATCCATCCCCAAGGTCGGCATAATCCGGACATCGGCGTAATGCACGTAGGGGCTGTTGAGAAAGCCGGTTTTTCAACATTTGTTCCGAGACAACGGTGGTCTTGGTGTCAGAACTGCCGAATGCCCTCGTCAGGTCTCGTCAACGAGGTTCAGAGGGTGCATCAACAGCAACAATCCCAGGAATCGGTCAAACAAAGCGGCAGCCAGCCGCT
>SAQL01000088.1 GCA_004020645.1 Mesorhizobium sp.
CACAAGACGCAGCTGTCACATCACAATCGATTCATCGATCACAGGACGTGCTCTAGCGTCCTTGCCGAAACAACACCACTTTAGGACCTCCGCACGTCAGCAAAAATTCGATATCGGGCCAACCTTGTACTGCCTGAATTTCGTCCCGGTTCAAAAGGTGCCAGCAAGACCTTTGTTGCCTTTTCGAGAATGATCGGCATTCTCGCCACGGATTCGGCAGGCCGGGCTTGGTCGGACCATCTGCAGGATTCTTTCAAGACCGTTGGCGAACTGAGGGAAGCTCTTGGCGGGCGATTTGGATGCGAAGCGTTGGAAGAGCGATGTCCGTGTGGAACTGGGCGGACGCCTTCCACCCGAGCGGCGGCCGAGTGTCTTCTCCGCATCTGGCCGACGGACTGGCGGGCCGCGCCACAAGAAGGCCCGCGAAGCTTGCATCGCGGTGCTGAAGGGCGAGCAGCCGCCCCGTTTTGCGCGGCAGGCTTTCGTCGAGGCCGCCCGCGAGGCCGGAATACTGGTCGTGGGCGTTTTTCCCGGCTGACGCGTCCAACGAAGCGATCGCGAGGCGGCGGAATGGCTGCTCTACGGCCGTCGCCGACGTCGACGTCAGGTCGCAGGATCATGTCGCGGTATTTCTAATGGTTGCGGCAATGACATGGGATGCAAAAACGGTCGGAAACCTAGCGTCAACTGCTCTGTCTCGGGTTTTTAGGAATTTGCGACAGATAGTACGCAACAAGCAGCCGGCAGACTCGGGAAGTCCGGCTATCGCCCAACGGCAAACGCTGAAAAGTCGAAGGTATTCACATAATAGCGGAATGCGGCCTGCGCCTTGGACTGGTTCGTCAGGTTGGGGAAGATCAGCATCATTTCATAGGGCGGAATTTCCCAGCCGGGTAGCAGTTCCACAAGCCGGCCGACCGCGACGGACGGCTGGCACACATAGGCGGGAAGGAGTGCGACCCCGCCGCCCGCGATACAGGATTGCAGCAGAAAGCCCATCGAGTCCGAAGTCGCGGCCGCAGGCGGACGCATGACGATCGGTGTATCGTCTGACGAGAACACCCATTCAGGCTGCGCATCATGCACCAGGCAGCGGTGATGCAGAAGATCGGTCGGTTCCCGCAGAGGACTGCCAGCCGCCAGATAGGCCGGGGCGGAGACGAGAACCCGTTTGATCGATGAGACACGCCGCACGATCAGGTCCTGACCTGTGGTCGTGCCAACGCGAAAAGCGAAATCAATCCGCTCGCGGATAATGTCGAGATGCCGGTTTGTGGCGATCAGCTCGACCGCGATCCGGGGAAACTGCGTGGTAAATCCGTGTAGGAAGGTCGGCATGAAATAGCTGGCTGTTACTTCCGGGCAGGTGATCTTCAGCGTCCCGACAGGCTGTTCCTTCAGATTGGTCATCGCCATGTCCGCAGCCGAGACCTCTGCGCGAACGCGGCGGCAGTATTCGAGGTAGACCTGGCCGCTGCCGGTGAGGCTGACGTGCCGGGTGGAACGGTTGAGGAGCCGCAGTCCCAGGCGTGCCTCAAGCTGGGCGATTCGCTGGCTGACTGTGGATTTGGGCATCCCGAGCCGCCCTCCGGCACGGGTAAAGCTGCCCGTTTCGGCGACTTCGGCCAAAATGATCATGTCGTTCACGCCGTCCAAAGCGCCGCATCCTCTTTCGTGTCGCTGCCATTGTGCAATAGCACGGACAAAATGTCCGTATAATCAGAATTGTTGGAACGTTCTCGGCTCGGTAGCCTCGGCGCGCGAAGGAGGGGACGTGAAAATGTCGATCAGCCAGACGGCCCCAAAGGCGGACAGGGTGGGCATCGCCGTTGCGGCGATGGTTTTCAGTGGCCTGACGCTTTCTATCGCGGACGCGATCATCAAGGTCACGATCTCGGCCATGCCGCTGTCGCAATTCATTTTCCTGCGGTCCTGCGTCACGCTGCCCTTGTTGATCTCGATCCTGAAATGGCGCTTTCCGCAGGTATCGTTGCGCCCAGCCTATCCTGGCTGGGCCATCGTGCGAAGCAGCCTGCTTCTGTCGAGCCTGCTGATCTACTACGCTTCACTACCGCGCCTCGACTTCTCGATTGCCGCGGCCGTCTATTACACGATCCCGCTGTTCATCACCCTTTTTGCGGCCTTCGGGATCAGGGAACCCGTCGGGGTGCAAGGTTGGATCGGAGTCGGCCTCGGCTTCGCCGGTGTGCTGCTCATGCTGAAGCCGCAGGCCGGCGATGTTGGCATCCATGCCGTGATGCCGCTGGTTTCCGCGATCCTTTACGCTCTGGCGATGGTGCTGACGCGCACCAAGAGCCGTGGCGAAAACCCCTTTGTTCTGGCGCTGATCTTCAACGTGATAGCGATCGCTCTTGGGGGTGGCGCGAGCCTAGCGACCGTGATGGCTGGGAGCGAGGGCGCACAAAGCCTCTTCGTCGGCGAGTGGATTCCAATGGGCTGGACACAATGGGCGCTGATCGGGCTTTTGAGCATGATGATGCTGATCGGCAGCGTCGGCACGGCCATCGCCTACCAATTGGGACCATCCTCGATCATCTCGACCTGGGACTTTTCCTATCTGGCCTTCGCAGTGCTATGGGGCATCGTGTTGTTCTCGGAACGTCTGGATGCGGCTTCCATGCTCGGTATCGTTGTGATCGCGCTGGCCGGGATTATCGTCATCCGGCGTTAGCGGCGATATATTGGAGCACCGAGGGCAGGACGGCTTCAGGCTCTTTGTGACTGTCGCAAAACTCCTTGACCTTCGCACGCTGCAAAACTCTGCGATGACTTTAGTGCCTTTCGAAACCTTCCATGGCTTTGACGGTATGCAGGCAGCGGTCACCGGCGAGGGATTCCGGCAATCGAGTTGACCCCTTCGCGTTTTAAGGAGAGGGTCAGCAACACGAGACCGAGGCTCGCAACAGACACCGACAGATAGACAGAATGGAACGTCCCGAAGACGGATTTTGCGAAGTCACCAACGAATCCCCCAGAGTGCTTGAGAGGCCGAGAAGGGCATTTGCGACGTCAAAGACGGTTGTCGACGCGGCGGGATCGAAGGACTTGCTGAGGCTGGGAAAAGGCGAAACATCGAGAAATAGACCAGCCCATATAGGGCTGCTGCGGCCATCAGGCTGGTCGTATTGGGGTGGAAGAACGAAGACAACAACACAGCGAGGAAGCGGATCGTGAGTGCTGTCCGGATGCCGGCGCGGTCGGCAATGAAGCCCATTGCGAAGCGGCCTCACATGCCGACAAAGCCGATTGGCGACCACTCACCGCCAAACTCATTGGCGCAGCGACGTTCCTATCGGGTCAGGCGAAGCTTCTTGAATATGCCGCTCATCTCGTTGCCATGGCACGGTCAATCGCCCTCTCAGTCTCGCCATTGACGGAGTTGCTCTTCAAGCGTGCGCCGGCGAGCTCGAGGAGCGCGCAGGCTATCTCTTGCTGGGTCCAGCCGGATTCCGCTGCCCGCTCAGCCAATTCGTGGAAGGCCGGTTCCAAGGCGAGCTGGCATTGAAGGCCGCGGTCCGGATGGTCGGCTGGGCAGCTTGGTTCCACGATCGCCATGCTTGATCGCTTCAATGCAGGCCATGGGCTCTCGCCCCTCTCCTTTTGCCACACGAGGCGCGCCAGCTCACGTGTTGTTGTTGGTGTGCGCCACGGCAACCGCTTCATCTTGTCAACCAGCCGCTCCAGCGATCCGGCGCGTTCCAGCTCCGCAAAGAAATGGTGCGGCGTGACGCTACCGAGCCGATGCATCTCGGCTAGGTTCCACACATACGGATAGTCGACCATGAAATCGGATCGAGGCGAGGCCTTGGACGATTCAGCCTTGGTCAGGATGCCGCCGCCCACAAGCCGATCAGCCTTGTCGATGATTTGGCGCACCCTCGATTTCGACAGGCCATGTTCCTGCGCCAGGTCGGCGAAACTCTTGCCCTTCAGAAAGCCTTCGAACAGGGCGACATTCCTATGGACGGTCGGGCTAAACCCCCAACAGGCGCGCAGTTTTTCCAGTATCATTCCGTTCGTTCATCCGGTTGTTCGCCCCCCTTGCAAACCCTACCCGGCCAAATCGGCGCTTGGAAGACACGACTCACATCATGGCGTACGTTGCTGCGAAAAGCTGCCAACTGACATAAACGATCAGCGACTGACTCGCGGAATTCGCTGTACGGTCGAACAATCCCAAGCGCGGGGAGTGTGTGTGCTAACTCTCTTGTGCATTGAGGGCTGAAATGAAAGCCAATCCGGTTAAGGTGTCCGCAATAGATTGCCTCATCCTGCGAAGTGCCCGCGTTGCTGGAATCGATTTTGCGGAAGTAAAAAGGCCCCGGCGCTGGGTCGGCGCGCAGGGCCTTCAGGCATGTACGAGCTACCAGCATGTCCAGTTATGATCGTGCGCTATCATAATGAACAAACGGTGAATGATCGCTATCCGAGGTGCAGGGCGGGCGAGATGGTGGGGCGGTGGGGGACCTGTACCGCTGCAGCGGGGCCACGAGCAGCGACCCGAGCCATGCGCCACGCTGCAGGACCTCGATTTCGGGCCAAGCCTCGAGCCCGCAACTCGCCTTGCTTCTCGGAAATCATAAGGCTTTGTGGGGCGGTTAAGCAGCGCGATATGGCCGCGGCGATACGAAGTTTTCATCTTTACCCTGTTCAGACGGTCAGGCTGCCTTCGCCGCCGGCTTGGCTGCCTTGACATGGGTTATACTGCGGCGACCGTCGACGCCGATCGGAACGTCACCGTCAACCGTAGCGCGACGCACAACCCGGTGCTGGTCGCCATAGTCGTTGACCGCATAATGCTGGGTAGCACGGTTGTCCCAGATAGCGACGTCGCCTACTTGCCAGCGCCACCGCACGGTATTTTCCGGGGCAGTGACGTAGGACTGGAACACCTCGTAGAGTTTGGCGGAATCGCTCTTGGAAAGGCCGACGAGGCGCTGCACGAAATTGCCGAGCAGCAGCGACTTCTCCCCGGTTTCCGGATGGACGCGCACGACCGGATGCTCGGTCTCGTAGATCGTCGATGTGAAGACTTCCTCGAAGTGCCTCTTCTCTTCGGCTGTGGCGCGCGGGCGCACGGCTGCGTAGTCGTAGGCATTGCTATGAATAGCCCACAGATTGTCCGCCAATATTTTGAGCGGCGCCGGCAGATTCTCGTACGCGGCGTGCGTGTTGGACCAGATCGTGTCGCCCCCCGCCGCCGGAATGACGACGCCACGTAGGACCGAGAATTTCGGATAGGCATCGACGAAAGTCACATCGGTATGCCACTGGTCTGCCCTGCCACCGCCACGGCCGGAATCGAGATTGAGGATTGAGGCCGTGCCGGCTGCCGGCCCCTGCGTGGGATGAGGTACAAGGTCACCCAGACGCCGCGCGAACAATTCCTGCTCCGCATCGTCGAGATGCTCCTGGCCGCGGAAGAAGATCACCTTGTGTTTTAGAAGAAGCTGGTTGATGGCTGCTATCGCTGCGTCCGAAAGGTCTCCGCCAAGGCGAACGCCTCTGATTTCAGCTCCGACACGGCTGGTCAGCGGTACAACGTCGGAGTCAGGAATGGTCCGGTTGACAAGGACTGGATTGCTCATGGGTTCTCCTGTTTTATCTTGAAAGGGATAGCAAGTCACATCCGGCCAGCGGATGTCCGCGCTGCGTTGAAAAGTCTCATCGCTAGTCGACAGAGCTATCGAACAGGATAATTGACGTAAACTATAGAAAGAATGTTCTAATTTAAACTGGCTCGACGAAAGAGCAGTCTCCGTTGCTCCGGTCTCGGTGTTGAGTTCTCTAAGGCTGCGCCACACCTTGCTCCCCACGCCGGCAAATGATCTCACTATGCAGCCCCGTGCTCGCACGCTACCAAACTAATTGCCGCTGCTGCAACACGCCCCCCTGGCGGCCTGCACCGAAACGACGACAGGGGTGCATCTGATTAGCCGTGAACCCAGGTCTCAAAGACCATCCGGCGCGACGAGCGGACGCACCGCACGTGTGACACCCGCCTTGTGGGGCAGGGTTGCCTTTCTCAATCCCGGCGTTGGTCGGCGTCCCAATGAGCAGCAAGCTATTATCGGCCGCCGAATCTTAGTGGCTTGGTCGAGAGCTTCAATCAACCAAGCGGCGAAAGCCTCGCTAGAGTCTCCGCCCGCCTGTCGCTATGAAGCAGTTGCAGGCAGCGCTGCTTCAGGCGCATGAACTCCCCCGATGCAATGATTTCCGTCGCCCTGGGTCTTTCGAAGGGCACTGTTTCGATTCCCTTCTTCTTCGGCGCGCGGCTTGATGCCGACATACGGTTTCTTGACCTGCCGCCTGAACTGGCTGCCGAAGCCGCCGACAAGATGGTTGCGGATCTGGAAGACGCCTACATCCTTCTCCACGAGAAG
>SAQL01000089.1 GCA_004020645.1 Mesorhizobium sp.
GCGAATGAGAAGCAACTTCTAAGTGGTTGATTATGCAAATCTTCCGGTCACCAGCGAGCGTAGCCTGGCGCACCAGCCGGTTTCCTCCATCAGATGCACTTCCGACTAGGCGACCGGGATGAGAAGCCATCACAATCGTTCTACGACGTAAATTGACCCTGAGCGGCCGTCGGTTCGTCGCCGGATTAGGTCCCGCTTGCGCTGAAAAGCGGTCGTTGAGAATGGAACCCAAGGGAGCCGGATGGGCATTGCCCCACATGGCTTGATCTCTGAAGCGATCAAGCCATGTGCAATGGTTCCTTGCGCTATCGCTGCGACGACGGGGTGTCGTCCGGAGGAACGATCTTCACGATTAACGATGTGAGTTTCTCTTTGACCCGGAAAGGACCGGGCACCTTGTTCCTCACCGGCGGAAGGCTCTTGAGATAGGCCGCGATGGCATGACTGGGGCGAGAACCCTTCCGTCCAGCCGTAGTCCGGTCCGGATGGCGAGCACGATCTGTTCGCTGGTCCAGTTCCCGAGACTGGTTTCCTTGTCGGCGTAGGGGAGTTCCGTCCCCAAGCTGAACCAGCCTGCGGCTGGAGTTCGGTCGCAACTCTGATTGGCAGAAAGAGCGAAACGAATCCGCGAAGAAACCGAAACCGTTCCTTGTCAGTCGAGCCCGATCCACAGGTATCCGTCCTGTATTCGGCAGGGGTATACCGTTAGCCTGGCGGGATTTTTCGAGATATCACCCGTGTGTTCATAGCCCGGCGCAGTACCATCCTGCTGCAACTGCGCCCAGTTCCTGATTTCGCCCGAAAACAGGTCGAAACAGCTTTGATGCCAACGGCAAACCAGGCCGTGATCACTGGTGATCGTGCTCTCCGTGTGTGGGAGATTGAGCGTCTTCACCTCGGCAGGTTTTCGACGTTCGTAGAACGGCAGATGAAGATGCGGGCAGGCGTTGTTGAAGGCGCAGTAACTGTCGGTTCGGCGAACGACGACGATATCGTAATCCTCGAAATCGAGAATCCGTCGTTCGTGGAGCTGAAGCTCGTCCTCGGGAAATGCGCGAACCCACCTCCTGCCGGCATGACGGATGGTTTCACGGGGTTGCCTGGCGTTCAATTCAGCGTCGCATTCGGGCTTGAGCCTGATAACTTCGAACAGGCTCGTACGTTCGCAGGTACCCCTTAGGCGTACCCTGACAAAATCGCCGACCTCCACCTTGTCGGCGATCTGGCCGTGAAGCGCCTCGGAAATCAGCAGTCGTGTCCCGGCATCCTTGTTCGCGGCTTCGATCCTGCTGGCCAGGTTCACGACGTCCCCGACTGCCGTGAGGCGTTGGTTTCCGGCGAAGCCCAACGTGCCAATGACGGCTTCGCCATAATGGAGACCGATACGAATGTCAAAATTGATGCCGTACATGGAGGCAAAGAACGGCTTCAGGCGATCGACTGTGGCAACGGTCTGAATCGCCGCGTTGACGGCTCGAAGCGGAGCATCCCGCTGATCGTCGATTCCGAAGATTGCCATCAGCCCGTCGCCGATGAAATTGTCGATGAACCCGCCATTCCGCTCTATGATGTCGCCAACCTGGGCGAAGTAGCGATTGAGCAGATACATCACATCATAGGGCGAAAGCTGCTCGGACAGTTTCGTGAAATCGGCGACATCGCTGAAGAAAACCGCAACCTGTTTCGACTCGCCGGAACGCGTCTCAGGAGAACTGAGAAGCTGGCTGGTAATTACCAAGTCGGTTTCATCCAGCACCAGGCGGCGGACGCGAAGCTCGCCCTCCGGCCTGAGCTGACAGGCCAGCCGGACCTCATCCGCCAGCCTCAGTCGTTCCGCCATCAAGCTCTCGTCTCGGTTCCGGTTCGGGCAACCCTCCACGCCGTCCAGAACCCAGACGCGGCAGGTCGAGCATTTCGCCCGGCCGCCGCAGGCATGGGCAAACGGCACACCCGACCTCAAAGCGGCCTCGAGCAAGGTCTCGCCGGCGGCAACCTCGAAGTTCATCTGGTCAGGTAGAGCGGTTACTTTGATCATGGTCCAGAACACGGTTCTCGCCACGTCACCTAGTTTACCACGAGACGGAGCAGGCAATCGAGTCCTGCACAATTCGAACTCGGTTCACGAGACGGAATTGCTCCCGGCCGTTCCCGTCAGCAACGAGCTAACATTAATAACCCCGCAATGTTTTGTTCAGGGTTGGTGTTGCTGCTCGTGGAGGCTGCGGGCAGCGTCCAGCATGTCCACAATTCCACAGTTTTCATCGTTTCGACTTCGCTTCGCCGCCGCCGGAGCCCCGCCGGCGGCGCAGGCTGGGTAGGACCGCAAGGAACCGTTTGCAGTTTGCTCATAAGGCCAAGACTAGCAACTTATGTCTGGCCTACCGGGGAAATTGCATGCGCTCCGTTCAGGTCTGCTGACGCGCGGTCTTGAGCGTGCTTAGCCGGTGTCCTATAGCCACTCTGGGTCATTGGGGTTTTAACATGAACGAAAAACTGACAGCGCTCTCAAAACGTCTCAAGGAAGAGCAGCGCGATCTACTTCTCGCCGCCGCCGAGCAGAACACAATACCGAGCGCCAGCACGATTCAACGAGTGGCCATGCTTGAGCTCAATATCGCTGCCATTGAGAATACCCTCGCCGACGAAAAATGATCTGAATGCGGAATGAGCGGACCAGCCGTTTGACGAGCCGGGCGTGCCGCCTACAGGAGCTTCATATCTTCGTAGGTGGTCACGAAGGTCACTGATGTGTCCAGTTTTCCCTCCAGCTCATGGATGGAGGTCTCCTTCCAGCGCGCCCTGGTCTTCAGCCAGAAGATCGCTGCAGTGACGGCCTCCCGACCTTCACCGGTCGCCTTGCGGTAGAGGCTTTCGGCGACCCGTGCGTTGGCCTTGATGGCGCCGCTCTCGAGCTCATGTGCGTAGGTCGCCTTGAGGTCCTGCTCGTCTGTGGCGAGCACGCAGGCGATGTCGGCCGTGCTAAGCCCGAAGCCGGCCAGCGCCTCCACCCTGGAGCTCAGTGGCCGGTTTTCCAGAGAAGCTTCGATATCGGGGCTCATTCGGTCCGGTCCGCGTCCCAGAGGGTGACGGGATTGTTCGCTGGCGGCGTGCCGGCGGGAGTCTTGCCCAAGCTTGCAGGATCCGGAGCGCGAAGGATGATGCGGCGGATCTCATGCACCTGCTCGATCGGCTTGCCGTCCAGGCCTGAGTGCTCGTTGACCGAGGTCTCCTTCCAGCGGCCGCGTGCCTTGAGCCAGAAGATGGCGGCGATGACCGCTTCACGACCTTCGCCCGTTGCCTTGCGGAAGAGGTTCTCCGCCACCTTGGCATTGGCCTTGGTGTGGCCAAAGGCCAGTTCGTGTTTATAGTGGTTGCGCAGCGTCTTCGCATCGATACCGACCATGCCGGCAATGTCCGCCTCCGGAACAATGAAAAGCATCGGGCTGATGGCTGGGGCGGGCCATCAGCCTGCCTCACCAGATGCCACACCCGCGTCCTGGCCTGCTTTGGCCTCGCCTTCCCGGCAATCATGCTGCTGGAGGCCAATTCCCGACGAAGAGCGATTTTGGGCCACCGGAGTGCCGGTGGAGGGCCGTTGCTCAGAATTGACCTCCAGGAGGCACTTTCTGGTGTAGGGATGGCGGCCGGCTCTGAACGGCCAGAGGGGGCAGGTCACCGTCTCGCAGAGCTTCACCTCGGCCAATTGCTGGCCTGAGCAGTCCAGGCACTTCCGTCGGATCGCCTCAACCGGGCTCATCGGCTTATGGCCGGCAAGGCCGGCAGCATCGCGAGTCGGCGGCCAAACCCGGGCAAGCTCCATCCTGGTCATGCCACTCCTCCAGCTCTTGCCGCCGCGATCCGTTCGTCGCCATCCAGCACTGCTGCCTGGCCGGTAAACGCCTGCCAGCGCAGCACCGCGACATCGACATAGGCTGCGTTCAGTTCGATCGCGTGACAGCAGCGGCCGGTCATCTCGGCAGCGATGATGGTGGTGCCAGAACCGCAGAACGGCTCATAAACCGCTTGCCCAGGTGAGGAATTGTTCTCGATCGGACGCCGCATGCATTCGCCGGGTTTTTGGGTTCCATGGCCGGTGTCGGACTTCCTATGAGGAATGGCCCAGACGGTGGTTTGCTTGCGATCCCCGGCCCAGTGGCCTTTCTTGCCCTTCCGGACGGCATACCAAGCCGGTTCGTGCTGCCAGTGGTAGTCGCCGCGGCCGATGACCAGCCGGGTCTTGTCCCAGATGATCTGCGAGCGAACCGCAAAGCCGCTGGCCTCAAGGCTTGAAGCGACCGTGGCGGCATGAAGGGCGCCATGCCAGACATACATCACATCTCCCGGAAACAGCGCCCATGCTTCCCGCCAGTCGGCACGGTCGTCATTGAGCACCTTGCCTCTGGCGAGACCTTCTCCATCGCCGAACCGCTCTCGCCATGAGGGATCGTAGCTGACGCCATATGGAGGATCGCAAACGCACAGGTGCGGCCTGACGCCGGCAAGCACCCGCTCGACATCGGCGGCATTGGCGCTGTCGCCGCAGATCAGCCGGTGCTTGCCCAAAAGCCAGACATCGCCGGGCAGGGTGACCGGCTGCTCCGGCGTCTCGGGGATGTCGTCCGGATCGGTCAGACCAGAAGTGCCGGCGCTGGTCAGGGCGGCAATCTCCAGCTCGTCGAAGCCGGTGAGCGACAGATCGAAGCCAAGCTCACCCAGATCGGCGAGTTCCAGCCCCAGCAGCTCGTTGTCCCAGCCGGCGTTCAGCGCCAGCTTGTTGTCCGCAATGACCAGCGCGCGTTTCTGCGCCTCGGTCAGGCCGGCAAGCTCGATGACCGGCACGTCGCCCATCCCGAGCTTCCTGGCCGCAAGCAGCCGCCCGTGACCGGCAATGATGCCGTTGTCGCCGTCGACTAGGATCGGGTTCGCCCAGCCGAACTCCCGGATGGAAGCTGCGATCTGCGCGACCTGCGCATCGCTGCGTCCTGGCATTCTTGGCGAAGGGGATCAGAGCCGCGGCAGGACGGTACTCCACTGCGAGGCGAGGAGGGCCGTTTTCGAAGTTCTCAGCCAGAGGAACAGGTGACGTGCTCCGACCAGGGACCGGTGCAGCAGCAGTGGGGGCACGAGTTTCATATTGGCTGGATCCCGACGGCATCAATTTCGCTCCACGCAGCGGCGCCGACAAAAAGCATCCCTGCTTCGAAGATGATAGTACCATGGCAGCTATGCTGCTGTAATCGCTGCACTTCTACGCGCGGGATCAGTTGGGCGCCTGCCAGCAGCCGAGGTCGAGGCAGCCGTCATTGATCAGTTGCGCATCCTCATCCGTGCTCCCGAGATCATCATAGCCACCTGGAAAGCAGGCCGCGAACACGATGCCGGTATCAGTGAGGGCGAGGTGAGGGCGGCGCTGCTCGACCTTGATCCGCTCTGGAACGAACTCTTCCCCGCCGAGCAAGCGCGCATTGTCCAGCTGTTGGTCGAACGCGTGGACGTGACAATGGACAGCCTTTCCATCCGTCTACGCACCGAGGGATTGGCCGGTCTTGCGGCCCATCTAAACCAGCGTCAGGATGCCAGGAGCGCCGCGTGATATCCGATGCTGAGGTCAGCGGCAATGGATGCATCATCACCATTGAGATTCCGCTGACGCTTCGCAAGCGGGGAGGGCGCAAGCTGATCGTCGCGCCGCTTGGCCAGGAGCAATGGGCCTCTGCTCGGCCACGAGTCGACAACACACTCGTCAAATCTATCGCCCGCGCCTACCGCTGGCAGCAGATGCTGAAGCAGGGCGCCTACGCGAGCGCCGAGGACATCGCCAAGGCAGAAAAAATCAGCGCCTCATACGTCAATCGTCTCTTGCAACTCACGCTGCTTTCTCCGGCAATCGTCGAGACGGTCCTCGACGGGCACCAACCAGCCACGATGACCACCACTGATCTGCTTCAGCCGGTACCGGCGCAATGGCACGCACAAAGGGCGCTGCTATGTTAGGTCCGCTTTGCGCCGATGTCGGCAATAGAGGCAAATTTTGTCTCTGCCCAGAAGCAGACATCGCGGATGACCATGCTGCAGGTCGTAGTCGCGCCATAAGCCGACATTCGTAGCGCTCCTCCGAAGTCGACATTCGCGCAAGGAAAGCGGGGACCGTCATTGATCGGGCTTCACCGTGTTCCCCAAACCGCTAAGGAATCCATGGGCAGGTCTGCCCCTGCCGGAGGATCGGTACGTTGCGGAAATCCGGGACGTCGCTTCTGTGGGCAAATTGCTCATCGTCGAGGCGAAAAAGGCAAGAGAAACCCCGCCTTATGCGCTTCACCGAGAGGCGGGGCG
>SAQL01000008.1 GCA_004020645.1 Mesorhizobium sp.
CATGCCCTCGACGTTCGAAAATCCCCTTGCATCAACGGGGGCATCCACACATGACGCTTGGTACCGAAGACGAATACCCGATTTCGACCTAAGCGGAAACTCGTTCGCCCTCAGTCGAATTCACGCCAATGACCCCTAGCTGCCGTGCCGTGGAACCACCTTGGAAGTCCGGGTCAGGTCAAACCCGGTCGTTTGCGAATGGCAATTTTGAAGCCGGGTGCGAAAACGCGATCTTCGGTCGATAGGCGGCAATTATGCCGGTGTCCCGTTGTCGCAAGTGCGCCACGGGATGGAGGTCCAATGGGACGATCAATAAAACTAGAATTAAATCATGCTGGTAATGGCAGAACCGACTGGGATTGGATTTCTCCGCTACAAAGGCGGAAACTGTGCGTTGAGGTCTGAACAGCCGCTTCTAGCGCACATCGTCGGTTGGTGCGTTCAGACTTCAGATTGCTTGATGAGGCTCAGGAAGGTCCGGCCGGGGTGGAGAGCGGAAGTACCAGGAATTGTCATCTGTGGCAGGATTGAGGACCAAAACTGACATTCGATGATGCGTGTAAGCGAAGATCCAAATTTCTGGAATCTTGCGGATCTTCGCTTGGGTGCCGCCTCAGCTCGTCCAAAACATTCGCGCCACCCCGGGGAATGTCGCCTCAGTCGAGGCTGGCCGGCGACGAGAACGGCTGATTGGCGTCGACCACGAAGATGGCCAGCTCGTCGAGATCGGTTGTGCCGGCGCTGAACACCTCCATCGGCGTGTTGGCCCCGTGTCCTGTCATGGTCGTGCCGGCTTCAGCATAGGTCACGCCGTGGGGCGTCCTCTGGCCGAGCTTGCCGGCCAGCACATAGAAGGCCTCCGGTCCCGGATGTGTATGGATCGCCGTCTTGGCACCGGGCGCTCCACCGGCGCGGTTGACGCGCAGCAAATACTCGCTCGCGCTGATCGGCGGAAGGGGTCCGATCTCGACGACCTTGGTGCCGCCGGGCGTGGAGCCATCCTTCGGTCCAAGCGTGAACAGCCAGACCTTGCCCGCGACCTCCGCCGCAAGCGAGGTCGGGCCCGCAGCGCGCTGGGCCTGCGCCAGCGTTGGGAAATTTTCCAGCCGCCAAAACAATGGTCCGGGCGGCAGTTCCTTCAACTTTTTCTCAACCACCGGCTCGACGGCGAATTTGCTGTCTGCGGGCATTGAGGCTGACGTCATCAGCCCGAAAGCACACAGTGAGAACATGAGCAGGCCAATACGGCGGGCGCTGAGGGAATGCGGCTTCATGGTTGGTCCTCCTTTGCATGGTTGTCCCCTCGGCCTCAATATTAGCTTCTGCTAAGATAACATCTGTGCCGCCTTACGGCACGACCAAATTTCGGGCCACGCCGAGAGCGCCCGCCGCCAAAGAAGTCGGATCGCACGAAGGTCCGTTAATGGCGCCACTTTCTCGTTCCCAATCGACGAGACGAATGCAGCATTCCACCCAAAGCGGTTGTCTAACCTCGGGTACCAGGCGTCAGATTTTCACCACTAGTTCGACCATGATCTTTTCCGAAAACCGGTTTCCGGTTTTCGCTGACGCGGACCTTCGGTGCGGGATCACGGCCTACTCCAGCCATTCGGTGATGAAGCTGCCGTTTTCGTGGATGTCGGTGGTCTCCAGCGGGCCTGGGCCGAGATTGGTGAATTTGTGCGGCGTGTTCGGCGGCACGATCAGGATCTGGCCGGCCGACGCCTCGATCTGCTGGTCGCCGACGGTGAACAGCCCGGTGCCGGCGCGGATGATGAAAATTTCGCAATAGGGATGCATGTGCAGCCGCGGGCCGCCGCCGATCTCCGGCAGATAGTTGAAGATCAGGCAGCTTCTGGAGCCGTAGGCGCCACACTGCAGTTCGCCCTGCCAATGGTCGGGCCAGCGGTCGGGCGTCCTGGCCCATTTGTCGCGGTCGATGACATGCGCCGTGAGCCGAGGATAGACGAAGGCCGGGTCTCCTGTCGAGGCAAACACCGGCGCCGGTTTTGCCATTGTTTTCCTGTGGTTTCGCGGTCTTCATCGCCACGCCGCCCGACGCCGAATTGCGTCCCCGCGACAATCTGCCCTTGTGCCTTCACCCGTCTGGACAAAAACGGGCTTCACGCATAAACCGAAGGCCAATTGCCGGAGGAATTCGCTAGCCTGTTCGCCATGCGCAGTCGGGTTTGGCGTGAAAGAGCAGGGAACAAGCCTCGGCCACCGGCACGGAAGAGGCGAAAGGATCAGGCACCCGTGAGCGCAACCGACATCCAGGATCCAAACCGTCGTGATTTTCTCTATGTCGCCACCGGCATGGCCGCGGTGGTCGGCGCGGGTGCCGTCGCCTGGCCGTTCATCGACCAGATGCGCCCGGACGCCTCGACGCTGGCACTGGCCTCGGTCGAGGTCGACGTCTCCTCGCTGACGCCGGGAATGTCGCTTGTTGTGAAATGGCGCGGCAAGCCGGTGGTCGTGCGCAACCGCACCGAACAAGAGATGAAGGACGGCGAGGCGGTCAGTCTGGCCGAGCTCAAGGATCCGCTCGCCCGCAACGCCAATTTGCCGGCCGATGCGCCGGCGACGGACGCCAACCGCACCATGCCGGGCAAGGAAGCCTGGATAGTCATGGTCCAGGTCTGCACCCATCTCGGCTGCATTCCGCTCGGCCAGGAAGGCGAGTTCGGCGGCTGGTTCTGCCCGTGCCACGGTTCGGTATACGACACCTCCGGCCGCGTCCGCGGCGGGCCGGCGCCGGAGAACATGTCGGTGCCGGTGTTCCAGTTCATTTCCGACACCAAGATCCGTATCGGCTGAGGCTAAGGGATATTTCGATGAGCGAGGGACACTCGACCTATACGCCCAAGACCGGTATCGGACGCTGGTTCGACGCCCGCATGCCGCTGCCGCGGCTGGTCTATGACAGCTTCGTTGCCTATCCGGTGCCGCGCAACCTCAATTATGCGTGGACCTTCGGCGGGATCCTGGCGCTCATGCTGACGGCGCAGATGCTGACCGGCATCGTGCTGGCCATGCATTATGCGGCGGACAGCACTCTCGCCTTCGATTCGGTCGAGAAGATCATGCGCGACGTGAATTCGGGCTGGCTGTTGCGCTACATGCATTCGAACGGCGCATCGTTCTTCTTCGTCGCCGTCTACATCCACATCTTCCGCGGCCTCTATTACGGTTCCTACAAGGCGCCGCGCGAGCTTCTGTGGATCCTCGGCTGCATCATCTACCTTCTGATGATGGCGACGGGCTTCATGGGCTATGTGCTGCCCTGGGGACAGATGAGCTTCTGGGGCGCGACCGTCATCACCGGCTTCTTCAGCGCCATCCCGCTGGTCGGCGAGTGGATCCAGCAGCTTTTGCTCGGCGGCTTCGCTGTCGACAACCCGACGCTGAACCGCTTCTTTTCACTGCACTATCTTCTGCCGTTCATGATCGCCGGCGTTGTCGTGCTGCATATATGGGCGCTGCATGTGGTCGGCCAGTCGAACCCGACCGGCATCGAGGTCAAGTCGAAGACCGATACCGTCGCCTTCACCCCTTACGCGACCATCAAGGACGCGTTCGGGATGCTGGTGTTCCTGTTCATCTTCGCCTATTTCGTCTTCTACCTGCCGAATTTTCTCGGCCATCCGGACAACTACGTCGTCGCCGACCCGCTGAAGACGCCTGCCCATATCGTGCCGGAATGGTACTTCCTGCCGTTCTACGCGATCCTGCGCGCCATCACCTTCAATATCGGGCCGATCAACTCCAAGCTCGGTGGGGTGCTCGCGATGTTCGGTTCCATCGCCATGCTGTTCCTGGTGCCGTGGCTCGACACCTCGAAGGTGCGCTCGGCGGTCTACCGACCCTGGTACAAGCTTTTCTTCTGGCTGTTCGTGATCGATGCCGTCCTGCTTGGCTGGCTGGGTTCGCAGCCGGCCGAAGGCAGCTATGTCTTCATGGCGCAGATGGCTACATTGTTCTACTTCGCCTTCTTCCTGGTCGTGCTGCCGGTGCTTGGCCTGATCGAGACGCCGCGGCGATTGCCGAACTCGATCACCGAGGCGGTTCTCGAGAAGAACAAGGGTGGCGGTGGCGGGCATCCGGCTCGCGCGACAGCCGCACCGGAAACCAAGAGCTGAGCATGACCCCGAAAAGTGGAGACCGGTTTTCGGACAAGATCATGGTCGAGACGACAGCGCGCCAGAGAATCTCAAGGGGATTTGGTATGAAGAAGATTCTCACCTCGCTGGCGCTGCTCGGCCTTGTGCTGGCAGGCACTGCGGCCGCGATCACTGGGGCGATCGCGCAGGAGGAGGCGCACAACGAAGCCCAGCCGACGCATTTCCCGATACACGAGCCGAAGGAGATGGACTGGAGCTTCGCCGGGCCGTTCGGCACCTACGACAAGGCGCAGTTGCAGCGCGGGCTGAAGGTCTACAAGGAAGTCTGCGCGGCCTGCCATTCCTTGAAATTGGTGGCGTTCCGCACGCTGGAAGATCTTGGCTATTCGGAAGCGCAGGTCAAGGCGCTGGCCGCCGAGTACACGATCAATGATGGTCCCAATGATGCCGGCGACATGTTCGATCGTCCCGGCATACCGTCCGACTATTTCCCGGCGCCGTTCCCCAACGATCAGGCAGCAGCGGCCGCCAATGGCGGGGCTGCCCCGCCCGACATGTCGCTGCTGGCCAAGGCGCGCGGCGTCGAGCGCGGCTTTCCGCGTTTCGTCTTCGACATCTTCACGCAATACGCCCAGGGCGGTCCCGACTATATCCACTCGCTGCTGACCGGCTATGACGAGCAGCCACCGGCGGGCATGGAGATTCCGGAAGGCACGCACTACAATCCGTACTTCATAGCCGGCGTGTCGCTGAAGATGCCCAACCCGCTCTCCGACGACCAGGTTACCTATGACGACGGCTCGCCGCAGACGGTCGACCAGTATTCCCGCGACGTGTCGGCCTTCCTGATGTGGGCAGCCGAGCCGCATCTTGAAGCCCGCAAGAAGACCGGCTTTCGCGTGCTGGTCTTCCTGTTGCTGTTCGGCGCGCTGGTCTATCTGACCAAGCGCAAGGTGTGGGCCGGCGTGGCGCACTGAGCTACGCAAAGCCAGGAGATCGAAAGGGCGTCGAAAGGCGCCCTTTTTGTATTCCGAAGGCGGCCCGGCTCAGTCCTTTGCCGGACAATTTACTTCCAGGCGCCACATCGCGGTAGCCGTCGGCGGCCGCGCCGGGTTACGATCGGCCGGAGTTCCTTCTCACGTCTTCAAGTCGAATCGGACGAATGCCCGGAGAGCCGCCCATGAAATCTTCGCTCGAAGACACGCTGCTTGCCTCGATCCGCACCATTCCGGATTATCCCAAGCCGGGCATCCTGTTTCGTGACATCACCACGCTGCTAAGCAACGCGCGCGCCTTCCGCCGCGCCATCGACGAGCTGGTGCATCCCTATGCCGGCCAGAAAGTCGACAAGATCGCCGGCATCGAGGCGCGCGGCTTCATCCTTGGCGGCGCCGTCGCCCACCAGCTCTCGGCCGGCTTTGTGCCGATCCGCAAGAAGGGCAAGCTGCCTTACGAGACGGTGCGCGTCGCCTACAGCCTCGAATACGGGCTGGACGAGATGGAGATGCACAGGGACGGCGTGTCTCCGGGTGAAAAGGTGATCCTGGTCGACGACCTGATCGCCACCGGCGGCACGGCGGCGGCGGCGGTCCAGCTGTTGCGGCAGATCGGCGCCGACATCCTCGCCGCCTGCTTCGTCATCGACCTGCCGGACCTCGGCGGCCGCGACAAGCTCGAAGCACTCGGCGTGCCGGTCAGGACGCTGATCGGGTTTGAAGGGCATTGACGTGCAGCTCTTGCCTTCTCCCACAGGGGGCACAGGGGGAGAAGGAAGAAACTACCCCATCTTCACCAGCACGGCGCTTTCGAACTCGATGACCTTGTCGCCGGTCGAATCGAAGGCTTCCGAGCGCAGCGTCAGCAGCCGCCAGCCTGGCCGTGACATGATGGGGCGGTGGGCAAGCGCGGTGCGGGTGAAGGTCACGGTTTCTCCGGCATAGACGGGCTTCAGCCATTTGAGGTTCTTGAAGCCGGGCGAGGGGCCGAATTCGGGCGCGGGTCCAGCGCCGGCCCAGCGGGCGCCCCCGGCCTCCACGCCGGTCTCGAGGTTCAATTTCATCCAGGTTGCGGCTGTGTGCCAGCCCGACGCGCACAGGCCGCCGAACACGCTCTTCTTCGCCGCCTCTTCGTCGAGATGGAATATCTGCGGATCGTATTTCCTGGCGAACGCCTTGATCGCCTCGGGTTCGAATTTGTGCGACCCGAGCGTGACGGTGACGCCGATGCAGAAGAACTCGTCCAATGTCATGAGGGGCCCTGTGCGGCATCACGGGCGAGGAACATGACGGTGTTCTCGAGTTCGAAGACGCCTTCGCCACGCTGGTTGAAAAGCTCGCTGTGCATGGTGACGAGGCCGAGCTGGAGCTTGGACCTGGACAGGCGCTTGGCAAGGACGGTGGTGTTGCCGCTCAAGATGTCGCCGGCCAGCACCGGCTTCTTCCACCGGACCTGGTCGACGCCGGGGGCGCCTTGCGAGGTCGAGTCCAGCAGGAAGGCGTCGCACAGCATGCGCATGAACATCGCGCAGGTGTGCCAGCCGGAGGCCGCCAGCCCGCCAAGGATGCTGGCCTTGCCCGCCGCCTCGTCGAGATGCATCGGCTGGGCATCGAACTCTTGCGCGAATTCGATGATCTCGGCCGCACTCACCAGCTTCGTGCCGAGGTCGAGCGAGGCGCCCTCGACGAAATCCTCATAGGCCCAAGTCTTTCCGGTCATGGTCTGGAATTCTTTCCGGTCATGGTTTGGAAATCCGGTTCAAGTTTGTACGATCGCCACGGATAGGGTTCCCGGATGCAGGCGGGGCGGGATTTGGTCAAGTCATTTCTGATGCGCCAGGCCATCGCGTCCAACGCAACGGCCAACGCAATAGAAGCTCCGAAGCCTCTACAACCAGCCGCGGCGGCGGAAATACCAGAAGGGCAGGATCGCCGAGAGGATCATCAAGCCAATGGCGAAAGGATAGCCGAAGTTCCAGGTCAGTTCGGGCATGACATTGAAATTCATGCCGTAGATCGAGGCGACCAGCGTCGGCGGAAGGAAGATGACCGCGGCGACGGAGAAGATCTTGATGATGGCGTTCTGCTCGATCGAGATCATGCCCAGCGTCGCGTCAAGCAGGAAGTTGATCTTCTGCGACAGGAAGGTGGCGTGGTCGGCGAGCGACAGCACATCACGCGACAAAGTCTTGATACGGGCGCGGATATCCTTGCTCATCTTGGTCTGGGTCGAGGCGTGGGTGAGGAAGCCGGCGAGCCGCTGCAGCGAGATCAGGCTGTCGCGGATCGAGGAGGCGATGTCCTCCTTGCGGCCGATGGCCTTCAGCAATTCCTGAAAATCGCGGTTGCGTTTGGACGCCTTGGTCGAGCTTGGCTGGAAGATGTCGCGTGAGATCGTCTCGATGTCGCGGCCGGCGCGCTCCAGAATGTCGGCGAGGCGGTCGACGATCGCCTCCAGCAGGCCGATCAGGATGGTGTCGCCGCTGGTGCAGCCGGTCGCCACCTTCTCGGCACGCTGCGGAAACGTCTTGAAAGCCTTCGGTTCGTGGTAGCGCACGGTGATCAGCCTGTTGCCGGCCAGCACGAAGGTGACCGGCGACATCAGGGGATCGTCGGCCTCTGTCTGGGCGGGCAGAATGGCGGTCATGAAATAGGCGCCGTCCTCGACATAGAGGCGGCTCGAAATCTCGATCTCCTCCATTTCCTCGCGCGTCGGAATGGCAACGCCGAGCCAGGCCTCGATGGCCGCTTCCTCTTCCTTTGTCGGGCTCACAAGATCGGCCCAGACGACCTGGTCGCTGTTTGTCAAGAGATCGTCGGCAAGGCGCAGGCGATCATTGTCCACGACGAATGCCTTGATCATCGCCGGGTCTCCCTTGCTGAGGCCAAAAGGATGGGTTCGAACGGGCGCGTCGTTTCGGATTGCACGGGACAGGCGCTTTCGACGAAAGCAAGGGCCGGTGCAGACGCCCCTTAGACCGGGCATGGTGGGCAGTCAAGCCGCACGGAAAAGGGCCCGTGCAGTCTCTTCCTTCTCCCCTTGTGGGAGAAGGTGGCCGAGCCCACGGGTCTTGCCTCCGGCAAGCCCGAGGACAGGCTCCGCTCGGTCGGATGGGGTGTTCCAGCTTGGCACCAACAGCGCTCCGGCCACCACCGCTCAACCGTCTTGGCGCTGCGCCAATCCACCGCCCGGGGCGAGTCACCGGCCTCGCCCGCCCTTCTCCCACAAGGGGAGAAGGAAGAAGGCGCCGTCGGTAAGCTCAGGTGTTGAACTTGAACAGCATGATGTCGCCGTCCTGGACGACATACTCCTTGCCTTCGTCGCGCGCCTTGCCGGCCTCCTTGGCCGCCACTTCGCCGCCCAGCGTGACGAAGTCGTTGTAGGCGATGGTCTGGGCGCGGATGAAGCCGCGCTCGAAATCGGTGTGGATGACGCCTGCAGCCTGCGGCGCCTTGGCGCCCTTGTGCACGGTCCAGGCGCGCGTCTCCTTCGGCCCGACGGTGAAATAGGTGATGAGCTGCAGCAGCTCGTAGCCGGCGCGGATCACCTTGTTCAAGCCGGGTTCCTCAAGGCCCAGCGTTGCCAGGAATTCCATTTCCTCGTCGTCGCTGAGCTGTGCCACCTCTGCTTCGATCGCCGCGGAAATCACCACGGTGCGGGCGCCTTGTGCGGCAGCCATCTGTTCGACCGCTTTGGTGTGCGCGTTGCCGGTAGCGGCGTCGCCCTCGGCGACATTGCAGACATAGAGCACGGGGTGCGACGTCAGCAGGTTCAACCCCTGCAGGATGCGCAGATCCTCCGCGGAGATATTTTTGAGCAGGATGCGGGCGGGCTTGCCGGCCTGCAGGAGTTCAAGAGCTGCTTCCATCATCGGAAGCACGGTCAGCGCCTCCTTGTCCTTGCCGGAAGCGCGCTTGCGGAACTGCACGATGCGGCGCTCGAGGCTGTCGAGGTCGGCGAGCATCAGCTCGGTTTCGACGGTCTCGGCGTCGGCGACAGGATCGATGCGGCCCTCGACATGGGTGATGTCGTCATCTTCGAAGCAGCGCAGCACATGGACGATGGCGTCGACCTCGCGGATGTTGGCCAGGAACTGGTTGCCCAGACCTTCGCCCTTCGAGGCGCCGCGCACCAGGCCGGCGATGTCGACGAAGGAGATGCGGGTCGGAATGATCTCCTTCGACTTGCCGATCGCCGCTATCTTTTGCAGGCGCGGGTCGGGCACCGCCACTTCGCCGGTGTTCGGTTCGATGGTGCAGAACGGATAGTTGGCGGCCTGCGCCGCCGCCGTCCTGGTCAGCGCGTTGAAAAGCGTCGACTTGCCGACGTTGGGCAAGCCAACGATGCCGCATTTGAAACCCATTTTTATCCGGTCCTATCGGGAAATCGAAATTTGATGAGGGCTATGGGCGAAAGGGGTGACGAACGTCAACCCCTTCGGCCCCGATCCGTGGCCGGGCTCATTCCTTGCCGCCGAACAGCTTCTTCAGCATGGCGGCCATCGGGCCGGTTTCGGGCAGCTTGGCCGCCGGCTGCTGCGGCCGCGCCTGACGGACGTGGCTCTGCTGTTTTGCACCCTGTTGTTTTTGCCCGGGCTTTTCCGGCTCGGGCGCAGCACCGGTCTTGCGCTGAACGGCAACGCTGACCTTGTTCATGAAGCCGGGCTCATCACCCCTCACGATCAAGTCGGCATGAGCACCGATGGCTTCGAGCAGCGGCTCCAGCCACTCGCGATCGGCCTTGGCGAAATCACCAAGCACATGATGGTGGACGAATTCCTTGATGCCGGGATGGCCGACCCCGATGCGCACGCGGCGGTAGGCGTTGCCGACATGGCCGTCGATCGAGCGGATGCCGTTGTGACCGCCGGCGCCGCCGCCGGTCTTGATGCGGACCTTACCGTCGGCGAGGTCGATCTCGTCATAGAAGACGGTGAGCGCCGAGGGGGTGAGCTTGTAGAAGCGCAGCGCTTCGCCGATCGACTGACCGGAATTGTTCATGAAGGTCTGCGGCTTGATCAGGATGACCTTTTCGCCGGCAAGCGTGCCTTCGGCGATCAGGCCCTTGAACTTTTTCGACCAGGGCGAAAAGGAATGGCGGCGGGCGATTGCGTCCGCCGCCATGAAGCCGACATTGTGCCGGTTGTTGGCGTATTTCGCGCCCGGATTGCCGAGGCCTGCAAACAGCAGCATCGTCACCTCCGGGCGGAAAGGGATTACTTCTCTTCGGCGGCAGGAGCCGCCTCGGGTTCAGCCGTTTCGACCGCCTCTTCCTCCGCCTCCGGCTTCATCGCCGCGGAGCCGGCAATGGTTGCGACGGTGAAGTCGCGGTCGGAGATCACCGGCTTGACGCCGGCCGGCAGCTTGACCGCCGAGATGTGGATCGAATCGCCGATATCGGTGCCGGTGAGATCGACGGTGATGAATTCCGGGATCGCATTGGCCGGGCAGTGGAACTCGACTTCGTGACGCACGATGTTGAGCACGCCGCCGCGCTTGATGCCGGGCGACTTGTCCTCGTTGATGAAGTGGACCGGCACGTCGACATTGACTTCTGTGTCCTTGCCGATGCGCAGGAAGTCGACATGGACAGGGAAGTCCTTGACCGGGTCGAGCTGGTAGTCCTTGGGCAGGACCTGGATCTTCTTGCCGTCGACATCGATCGTGGCGATCGTGGTCAGGAACCCGCCGCCATGGATCTTGTAGTAGATGTCCTTGTAGGTCAGCGCAATCGCCAGGGGAGGCTGCTTGTCGCCGTAGATTACTGCAGGCACTTTACCGTTACGGCGAACTGCACGGGCGGACCCCTTACCGACCTGTTCGCGCGCTTCGGCCTTGAGCTCGTAAGTGTCGCTCATGGCATTTCCTTTCGCGTTGTTCTGGAGCGTTCGCGGCCGGCGAGATGCCTGGGCCGTAAACGTCGAAAGCCGTCATGGCCTTACATGATCTGGTCCAAAATCTTTTTTGGGATCACGCAGGCCGGACAGCCTTCCGCCGCGTTGCCTCCAAGGGTGTCTACGCGGGTGGCGGCTCTATAGCGGAAGGTGGGGCGGGGTGCAAGCCGAAGGCGGGTGGATGTCGTAAGCACATGAGTTGTCCGGATTAGGTAGCAGATGAGTTGTCCGGTTTGATCACCCAGCGAACGGAGGCTGGGGATGATCTCTCGCGCAGTCTCGATATCCTTGGGACGGGAATTGCGGCCAATGCCCCGTTCATCGGCACCGCCAATGTGACTAAAAGGCCAGATGTCGAAGATTGGCAGTTTCGGGGATTGGAATGCGCGAGGACACCAAGGCTGCGGGGCGGGCACAGATCGAGAGGGCTGCCTACAAGCTTCTCAAGGAAAGAGGCTACGGCGGGATTTCCATGCTTGGCATAGCCAAAGAGGCAAAGGCGTCAAACGAAACCCTCTATCGCTGGTATGGCGACAAGAAAGGTTTGTTCAAGACGATGGTCGAAAACAATGCAAGGACGTACGAAGGCGGCACTGGATGCGGCAATCCGGGACGAAGCAATCCTCTGGTAGCCCTTGAAGAGGTTGCTCCGATCCTGCTTTCGATGCTGCTTGGCGAGCGGGCATTTCCCTGAACCGCGCGGCTGCTTCTGACGAAAGCGGCGAATTGGGTGCGACGATTGCCGCAGGCGGCCGCGATTCGGTATTTCCGCTGATCGAGAAATTGATCCAGCGCGGCTTGGAGAGCAGTGCGCTGGCCGCGCCCTCTGCGCGCATTGCGGCCGAATGGTTCTTGAACCTGCTGATTGGTGATCTGCAGATCCGGCGGGTCATTCACACTCTGCCGGTTCCTTCAGACAAGGATGTCGATTCAAGAGTGGTTGCCGCGACCAGTGCGTTTAGAAAGCTTTGTGGCACGTGACGACAAAAATCGACTGTGACCATACTCACGCGTAGGGTGAGCAGGAAGACGGCTGCTCCTGAGAGCAATGACAGCGGAGCTTAAGGCCGAAATCCAACTCAAGCTTCACCCGATCGTGGTCTCTTCATCGATCTTCCTGGCTTGCCTCATGTTGGGAAGGAAAACCGTCAGCAGCCCGAGCAGCGGCAGGTAGGAACAGACCTGAAAGACGAAGTCGATCCCTTTCACGTCGGCGACGACGCCGAGCACTGCGGCGGCGATGCCGCCCATGCCGAAAGCGAAGCCGAAGAAGATGCCGGCGATCATGCCGACGCGGCCCGGCACCAGTTCCTGGGCGAAGACGACGATGTTCGAGAACGCCGAGGACAGGATCAGGCCGATCAGCACCGTCAGGATCATCGTCCATTCGAGATTGGCATAGGGCAGGGCCAGCGTGAAGGGCAGCACGCCGACGATCGAGAACCAGATCATCGCCTTTTGTCCGTAGCGGTCGCCGAACGGGCCGCCGAGCAGGATGCCCAGCGCCGAGGCGCCGAGGAACAGGAACAGCATGACCTGCGACATCTGCACCGAAACGCCGAATTTATCGATGGCGTAGAAGGTGTAGTAGCTGGCGAGGCTGGCGATGTAGGCGTTCTTGGTCAGCACCAGCAAGGTCAGCACTGCCAGCGCGCCCATCACCCTGCGGCGCGGGAAGGGCGAGACGAAGCCGGCCGCCTTGCGGTTGGCGAGCGAGGCGCGCAGGCGGCTGTACCAGCCGCCGACCCGCCACAGCACGAGGATGCCGATCAGCGAGCCGGCGGCAAACCAGGCTATGCTGGTCTGGCCGAAGGGTACGACGATGAAGGCAGCCAGCAGCGGCCCGATGGCCTGGCCGAAATTGCCGCCGACCTGGAACAGCGATTGCGCCAGGCCGAACCTGCCGCCCGAGGCGAAGCGGGCGATGCGCGAGGATTCCGGGTGGAAGATCGCCGAGCCAATGCCGATCAGCGACGCGCCGATCAGCAGCAGCCAATAGTGTCCGGCATAGGCCAGCACGATCAGGCCGATCAGTGAGGACGCCATGCCGTAGGGCAGTGAATAGGGCATCGGCCGCTTGTCGGTGACCATGCCGATAAGCGGCTGCAGCAATGACGCCGTCACCTGGAAGGTGAAGGTCAAAAGGCCGATCTGCCAGAAGTCGAGACGGTAATTGTCCTTCAGCAGTGGATAGATGGCCGACAGCAGCGACTGCATGATATCATTGACGCAATGGCAGAAGCTCACCGCAAGAATGACGCTGAAGGCCGTCGCTTGCGCCGAAGTGTGGCTGGCCGTCGCCGGCGTGGCGGCGGTGGTGGCTGTCGTATCGGTCAAGGCAGGCTCCATGGTCTTTGGCGGACGCTCCCGCAGGCGGCCCTTATGGCCCCCGCTGCCTTATAAGTTACTTGCCGGGCGACTTCTTTCGTGGTTTGGTCCAATAGTTTCGCGAGTGGGCCAATAGCCAATGGCGCATGGCACCAAAATCTTCAAAGCGGGCGACACCGATCTCGGCCAGTCTATCGATCTGGGGCAGTTCACCGATCTCGGGCTGTTGCGCCGCTGGCAGTGGCTGGAGCAGGCCGTCGGGCCGGCGGTGGCCCTGCCGACCGAATATCCCGACGGCTACCACGTGCCGCAGCACCGTCACAGCCGCAGTCAGTTGCTGCATGCGCTTGTCGGCGTCGTGCTGGTGACGACGCGGCATGGGCGCTGGATGGTGCCTCCCGATCATGCCATGTGGATTCCCGCAGGCACCGAGCATTCCGTCGAGATGCTTGGCGACGTCAGCATGCGCTCGGTCTATGTGATGCCGGACGCCATTGCGGGGCTACCGCATGGGCTGCGCGTCGTCGGCATTACAGATCTGATGCACAGCCTGATCGTGGAATCGGAAAAGCTGCCGCAGGGCGCCGAGCTGGAGGGGCGCGGCGGGCTGATCATGAGCCTCCTGCTGTATGAAATCCCGAACCTGCCGGAACGGCCGCTCGGCCTGCCTTTTCCTTCAGATCCAAGGCTTGCGGCACTCTGCCGGCGCTTCGTCGCAGCACCCTCGCCGCACGCGACGATCGACGAATGGGCCGATATCGTCGGCATGAGCCGCCGTTCCTTCACCCGTGCCTTTCATCGCCAGACCGGATTGTCGCTGTCGACATGGCGCCAGCAGGCCTGTCTGTTCGCGGCCTTGCCGAGGCTGGCCGACGGCGAGCCGATCACAAGGGTGGCGCTCGACCTCGGCTATGACAGCGTGCCGGCCTTTATCACCATGTTCAAGCGCATGCTGGGAGCGTCGCCGCGCGGCTATATGCGCGGGTCAATGGACAACATCAGGGTGTCGAACGGATAGCGCATGACCCCGAACCTTCGGTTCGGAAAGGTTCGTGCGCAAAATCAAAGTGCTACAGCGTTCTTTGCGTCCGCTGGACGCACGGCGCTGTAGGCTGGCAGATTTCAGTCGAACAGGCTCGACACCGATTCTTCGGTCGCCGTGCGCGAGATCGCCTCACCCAACAGGTCGGCGATGGAGATGACGCGGATGTTGCTGGCGTCGAGCACCGCCTGGGTCGGCTGGATGGAATCGGTGATGACCAGTTCCTGCATTTTCGAGGCGCCGATGCGGGCGATGGCACCGCCCGACAAAACGCCATGGGTGGTGTAGGCGGTGACGCTGGTGGCGCCGGCGGCGAGCAGCGCATCGGCCGCATTGCACAAGGTACCGCCCGAATCGATAATGTCGTCGATCAGCAGGCAATCCTTGCCGCGCACGTCACCGATGACGTTCATGACTTCCGATTCACCGGGGCGCTCGCGACGCTTGTCGACAATGGCAAGCTGGGCATCGATGCGCTTGGCGAGCGCGCGGGCGCGGACCACGCCACCGACATCCGGCGACACGACCATGACATTGGCAAGCTTCTTGTATTTCGCCTTCACGTCGCGGGCCATGACCGGCACCGAGAAGAGATTGTCGGTCGGGATGTCGAAAAAGCCCTGGATCTGGCCGGCATGGAGATCCAGCGTCAAGACTCGATCGACGCCCGCCCGCGTGATCATGTTGGCGACCAGCTTGGCCGAGATCGGCGTGCGGCCCGAGGCGCGGCGGTCCTGCCTGGCATAGCCGAAATAGGGAATGACCGCGGTGATGCGCTTGGCCGACGAGCGCATGAAGGCATCGATCATGATGAGCAGCTCCATCAGGTGATCGTTGGTCGGGAACGAGGTGGACTGCAGGACGAAGACATCCTCGCCGCGCACATTCTCCTGGATCTCGACGAAGATTTCCTGATCGGCGAAGCGCCTGACGCTGGCTTTGCCCAGCGGGATGTTGAGATAGCGGGCGACCGCTTCGGCCAGCACCCTGTTGGAATTGCCCGCGAAAAGCTTCATGCACCGTTCCTGGTGAAGGATGGAGACTCTGGCAGACTCTCTTGAGCCCCCTAGTCGGGGCTTTTAGCGGCCCGTGCTGGTATTGCAAGCGTCGTCATCGGGAATCCGCCGGCTAATCTCAATAAACGTCGAGGGCGAGGGAAGCCGGCAACATGTCAGCCTGCCGGTCAGCCCGCTTGGCCGCCAAGCCATGTGGCGAACTGGTCGATCGTCTGGTCGGCGATCGCCTGCATGGTCTCCGGCGCGACCGCAGCCCAGCCTTCGCCACCATTGACCGAGGGCGCCTTCTGCTGACCGTTGATGCGATGCAGCCGGTTGCCCGCCGGGTCATAGACGTCCCAGACATAGATGACGGTGGTATCCTTGCCTTCCGACATCGTCGAGAAATAGCCCTTCAGCACGTGCGTCGGGGTCTGGCCGGCGCTGCCTGCCAAGATGATGCCGCGCTGCTTGGCTTGCGTTTGAAGCGCCGCGGTCAGCGGTGTCGCGGCTTCCACCGAGGCGCCGACGATCGGCGCTACCTGCAGTCGGGTTCGTGCGATGACAGCGGCGCTCTTTGCGGGCGGCGCGGTCGTGGTTGCAGGTTGCGCAGGGGCGGACGGCTGTGTTGCTGCGGAAGACTGCGCGGTCGTTGCAGGTGTGGTGGGCGTTGCAGCCGTACCGGTTCCGGCCGTTGGCGACTGCGGGGCGATGGCCGAGGGTTCGAGAACGTCCTTCGCGTTGGTGCAGGCGGCCAGCGTCAGCGCCGCGAGCAATGACACGGTCGTCACGTGCGATCGCCTCATTCCCTCAAAACTCCCTGGCGATAAACGCCCTTTGCATCCGTACCATTATGGATTCATTGCACAATCAAGTCGAGATCATGGCGGGACAGCGGTTTCGGCTGCGATTCGGTCGTCACGTAGGTGCGGCCGAGCGTCATTGCCGTCTCGGTTTCGGAGTCCATGATGATCATGTGGGCGAACAGCGTCATGTTTGGCGCAATGGGTTCCGGATTGCCCTGATAGAACATCGGCATGTCCATCCATGATGGGGTGAAGCGGGCGCCGAGCGAATAGCCGCAGGCGTTGAGCCGGTGTTTGGTCAAGTTGTGCGCTTCAAGCGTGCGGGCATGCGCGTCGAACACATCGCCGAAGGTATTTCCGGGCGTCATCGCCTTTTCGACCGCCAGAAGTGCGGCGCGCGCAGCATCGAACAGTTCCTGGTGACGTTTCGACACTTTGCCGGTCAGCACCGTGCGCATCATCGCCGCATGGTAGTGGTGGAAGACGCCGGCCCATTCGAGCGTCAGTTGGTCGTTCTTGCTCAGCTTGCGACGGCCGGCCTTGTAACGGCAAAGCAGCGCGTCCACGCCAGAGCCGATGATGAACTCGTTGGCCGGATAATCGCCGCCGCCGGCAAAGATCGCGCCCTGCATGGCGGCAAGGATCAAGGCTTCGTCGCCACCCTGCTTGATCAGCGGCAGGGCCGCGTCCAGCGCGTCGTCGGCGAGATTTGCGGCCTTTTCCACCTTGGCGATTTCGGCCGGGCTCTTGAACAGGCGTAGCCGGCTTACGATGCCGGACGCGTCGGCGATCTGGCCAAAGGTTTGCAATTGCTCGTCCAGGCGCCGGCCATTGTAGGCGGTCAGGCCGTGGGTGTCGTATTCGACGCCGATGCGGGCGCCGAGCAGGTCGAGGTCGTTGAGCAAATTGCGCAGGTCGATCGCCGGATTGGCGCCGTCGCGATCGGTCCACAGCACGATGTTGTCGATGATCGAGGTGTGGCGCGCCTGGCGCAGATCGGCCGAGCGGGTGAGCAGGATCATCGAACCGTCTGCCTTCACCACGAGGCACTGGAAGAAGCAGAAGCCGAACGTATCGTAGCCGGTTAGCCAGTACATGCTCTCCTGCGCAAACAAAAGGACGGCATCGAGCTTCTTCTCGGCGATCTCGATCATCAGCCGATCGCGCCGCGCGTCAAATTCCGACCGTTCGAAATGCAGCGCCATTTATTCTGTCTCCAAAACGATTGCCGAAATCTGCCGTCCGTAATCCGGCTCGTTGCGATGCGTGCTGCGCCGGTAGGAATAGAACAGATCCTCCTCGGCGTAGGTGCAGCGGCCGAGCCCGTCAGCGGTCACGCCGGCCCGGCTCAACCGATCGACCGTATAGAGGTTGAGGTCGAACATTGCATGTCCCGGCCTCGCGGAGTGCGCGAAATAGCTGATATTATTGGCGTCGGCCTTGACGAAGCGGGCGACGAATTCAGGCCCGACTTCATAGTTTTCGGGGCCGATGGAGGGGCCGAGAACCGCAATGATGCGCTCGCGCCGGGCGCCGAGGCCTTCCATCGCAGCAATGGTGTTTTCCAGCACGCCTGACAAGGCGCCCTTCCAGCCGGCATGGGCTGCGCCGATGATGCGTGCTTCGGCATCGGCGAACAGAACCGGTCCGCAATCGGCGGTCGAGGCGCCGACGGCGATGCCCGGCCGGTCGGTGACGACGGCGTCGGCCTTCGGCCGCTCGCGGGGAAAAGGCTCCCGAGCGATGACGACGTCGGGCGAATGGATCTGATAGGCGGTCAAGAGATGGCTTGATGGCACGCCCATCCAGTCGGCGACGCGGCGGCGGTTCTCGGCTATTTGCGTCTGGTCGTCGCTTGAGCCGGTGCCGATGTTGAGGCCCCGATAGATGCCGCTGGAGACGCCGCCGACGCGGGTGAAATAGCCGTGGCGAATGCCTTGCGCCCGCGCTTTCTCCAGCAAGGGCGACCGAACGGGATCCGGTTTGGTCTGATTCAGCATGGCGGCGTTGTTGTCCGTGAGAGCGATTTCGTCAAGCGACAGTCCAAAGATCGCGACAGTCCACAGATGAGCTACACTCCAAAGATCGGCGACGGTCGGAAGTTGGGAGAGTGGGAGAGGCGGCAGTGAAAAGTCAATCCGCCGTTGCAAAGGGCGGAACGGCTATGCCGGCAGGCAGGATGGCAAGCACCTTGAACAGGTCGCCCATGGCTTGCGGACCGGCGAGGCGTTCGACCTCGCCTGCAATCTTTTCGCGAGCCGCCTCATTGGCATTGGCGCCGAGCTGGCCGGCGCGTTCGAGAAGGCCCATTTCCACCAGGAATTCGCCTTGCGTGGAGAGATAGGCATCGAGGCCATGCGCCCGCACAGTCGCGGCAAGGGCGGCGAAATCGACATGGGCGGTGAGATCGGCTTCTCCCGGGTTGGCCAGCACATCTTCGTAATCGTGCTTGCGCAAGGCCTGCAATGTGTCGCCGATCCCCGGTTGGAGGTAGCCATAGTCGAGGAACAGGCCGGCGCCGCCGAGCCCGGCCAATCGCTCGGCGATGGTCGCCATCAGCGCGGCTCGGGCCGGCGCGACCTCGACGATCGCGCCCTGTGGTGCCTTTTCGGCATCGTTCGGCAACAGCGTCGGATCGACCGAGCCGGCGCCGGCGAAGAAGTGCAATTCGTCGGCGCCGTCGAGGCCGATCATCCGTTCGCGCCAGCCTGTTCCGGCGCGGACGAACTGGCGGATGGGCACTGCGTCGAACAATTCGTTGCCGACGATGAAAAGCGGAGTCTGCGGCAAGGTATCGATGCTTTCGTGCCAATCGATTGTGGCCGGCGTGGCGGCAAGTGTTTGCCTTTGGACATCTGCCAGTCGTGGGCTGGTCTCGATCATGGCGAACGATGCGCCGGCGGTCAGCGCCGGATCGAGCCGCGAAAGCGTGCGCAGCATATCCTTCATCAGCGTGCCGCGGCCGGGGCCAATCTCGGCGATGGTGACCGGTATCGGCCGGCCGGTCGCCAGCCAGGCTTCATAGAGCCAGACAGCGATCAGCTCGCCGAACATCTGGCTGATCTCCGGCGCGGTGACGAAGTCGCCGGCAGCCCCGAACGGCTCGCGCGTCGTATAGTAGCCGTCCCGCGGGTCGAACAGGCAAAGCGCCATGTATTGGTTGACGGGGATCGGCCCCGCCGCAGCGATCAGCTCGACGATGCGGGTTTTCAGCCGGGTCATACCGGCTGCGGTTGTGTTACCGGCTTTGCGGTCGCCATCGCCCAGATGCCGGCCAGCAGCATCGGCAGCGACAGCACCATGCCCATCGTCAGCCAGCCGGTGCCGAGGAGGTAGCCGAGCTGCTGATCGGGCTCGCGGAAGAATTCGACGAAGATGCGCGAGAGACCGTAGCCGGCGATGAAGGCGCCGCCGACGAAGCGCGGCGTCTTCAGCTTGAGCCTGGAATGGGTGAGGAAGCGCAGGACCAGGAACAGCACCAGGCCTTCGAGCACCGCCTCGTAAATCTGGCTCGGATGGCGTGCAAATGGCCCGCCATTGGGGAATTCGACCGCCCATGGCACGTCGGTCGGCCGGCCCCAGAGTTCGGAGTTGATGAAATTCGCCATGCGGACAAGGCCAAGGCCGACCGGCACGCCGGCCGCCACCACATCGAACAGCGACCATGTGCGGATGCCGCGCGACCAGGAAAACAGCGTCATGGCGAGAATGACGCCGAGCATCCCGCCATGGAACGACATGCCGCCCTGCCAAACGGCAACAATATCGAGCGGATGGGCGATGTAGCGCGGCAGGTCGTAGAACAGCACGTAGCCGGTGCGCCCGCCAAGCACCACGCCGATGGCCGCCCAGACGATGAAGTCGTCGAGGTCCTCGGGCTTCATTGGCACGGTGCCGTCGGGCCAGAGCCTCGCATTGGTGACGAGCCGCTTGGCATACCACCAGGCAAAGAGAATGCCGACGATGTAGCCGACGCCATACCAATGCACCGCCAGCGGTCCGATCTGGACGATGACCGGATCGATGTTGGGGAAGGGCAGGGCGGCCAGCGGCAGCATAAGATACTCGCTCAACAGGATCTCCCGGTTGCGATCACGTTCGGGCGCGGACCATGCGGCAGGGTTTTGACGGGGTCAAGGCGACCTGGATGCTTGCATTCCGCGCCGCGCGCCACTACGTCAAATCGAGCAAGCGAGGATTTGCCATGTCGACCGGACCGAACCGCATTCTCGATGAATTCGCCAAGCTGATGACCGACGCTGCGGGTGCCGCGCAAGGCGTGCGCCGCGAAGTGGAAACCGCCTTCAAGGGGCAGGCCGAGCGCGTTCTCAACTCGATGGACCTGGTGCAGCGCGAAGAATTCGAGGCTGCCCGCGAAATGGCGGCGAAGGCTAGGGAAGAAAACACCCGTCTCGCTGCCCGCATCGAAGTGCTTGAGGCGAAGCTCGCCGAATTGACCGGGCAGGCCGCACCTGCGGCTGCGGCAAAGCCCAGGTCAAAAAAATAATCGTTAAACTTTTCCACAAAGCACAATCGCAAAAAGCGCTTTGTCGTGAATCGCTTACCGGCATTGCGTGAATCTTTGTGACAGCGGCTTTCCACATGCGAATGACGCAGTGGGAAAAATTGGGCTGGTCACGCGACTCCCGATCAATAGACTGAATTTGTTGCATGATTCGGAGCAGGGTCATGCGCCGGGCGGTGGGGTCCGGTCTGGGGTCTTTGCGTTGACGAAGTCCCGGCCGTCCGAGTTCTAGACAAGATTGTTCGTTGTGTGTGCCTCTCCCGCGGAGCGTGTGGTGGCGCTCCGCTCCCAGAACGACAGGAAGCATTCCATGGAACTTCTCGAACTCGAATTCTCGCGCGAAATCCATCCGGTGGATGTTATCGAGCAGGTGGCGCACAACAACGACTGGGCCTTCGAACGGGCCGGCGACGACGAGATTTCGATTTCGGTTGCCGGAAGCTGGACGGACTACCACGTCTCATTTTCCTGGATGGAGGATTTCGAGGCGCTGCATCTGGCCTGCGCTTTCGACATCAAGGTGCCGGAGGCGCGCGCGCTCGAAGTGATGCGGCTGCTTTCGCTGATCAACGAGCAGATGCTGTTCGGCCATTTCGACCTCTGGGAGCAGGAAGGCGCGATCATGTTCCGCCAGTCGCTGCTGCTCGCCGGCGGGGTCGAGCCGTCGAGCCAGCAGGTAGAGGTGCTGTTGTCGTCGGCGCTGGAAGCCTGCGAATGCTATTTCCAGGCATTCCAGTTCGTCGTCTGGTCGGGAACCTCGGCCAAGGATGCGCTGGCCGGCGTCCTGTTCGAGACCTACGGAAACGCCTGAGCCAGGTCCTCAATGAGTTCGAGCAGCCAGCGCAAGCCCGAGATCAGCTTCGCCGATTTCGACCGTGTCGATATCCGCGCCGGCACCATCGTCGAGGCCGAACCGTTTCCCGAGGCGCGCAAGCCGTCGATCAAGCTGAAGATCGATTTCGGCCCTGACATCGGGGTGAAGAAATCGTCGGCGCAGATCACCAAATATTATGCGCCGGAAACGCTGATCGGCCGGCAGGTGTTCGCGGTGGTCAATTTTCCGCCGCGGCAGATCGGACCCTTCATGTCGGAAGTGCTGACGCTTGGCTTTCCCGACGAGGAGGGTGCCGTCGTCCTCGGTGCAATCGAGCGCAGGGTGCCTGACGGCGGTCGATTGTTCTAGCTTCGTCATCCACGGACGGAGCCAGAATCGCGTTGTTCTTTCCTTGGCCGCTCCTGTGGAGCAAGTGCGGCTCGCCGCCGCCTCAACCCAACAAGTTCTTCACCGAAGGGGCCGCTCGCAGGTCACGGAATGGATCCTCGGGTCTGCGCGTCGGCTTCGCCGCCGCTTCGCCCGTGGATGACGAAAGTTGGTGTCAGTTTTCGCTGGGTGCCCAGCGCCTCTCCAACCGTTTCCAGGAACATTTCCGCACAGGCTTTCCAGCTATAGCGCATCGCCCGTTGGCGCGCCTCGGCGCGATCGACGTGGAGCGCGGCGAGCGCGGCCTCACGCAAATCGTTCGACACCGCTCCGCCGACGCCGTCGCCGACAATGTCGATTGGTCCGGTCACCGGATAGGCTGCGACCGGCGTGCCGCTGGCCAGCGCCTCGATGATGACATTGCCGAACGTGTCGGTGCGGCTGGGGAAGACGAAGACATCGGCCGAGGCGTAGATTTCGGCCAGTTCGTCGTTCGGGCGGTGGCCAAGGAAATGGGCATCGGGGTATCTGGCCTTGACCCTGGCCAACTCCGGCCCCTCGCCGACGATCACCTTGCTGCCGGGCAAATCCAGGTCGAGGAAGGCGGCCAGGTTCTTTTCGATCGCAACGCGGCCGACGCAGAGGAAGATCGGTCGCTGGAGTCCCAGATCCTTCTTCTTGTCCGGCCGGAAATGGTCGGTGTCGACGCCGCGGGTCCATGGTCTCAGCTTGGTGAAGCCGCGCGCCGCCAGATCGTCCGCCAGCGACTGGGTGGCGACCAGCGTGCCCTGCCCGGAATTGTGGAAATCGCGAAGCCAGCGATAGGCCCAGGCTTCCGGTATTGGCAGCCGCGCACTCAGATATTCCGGAAAGCGCGTGTGATAGCTTGTCGTGAACGGCCGGCCGGCCTTGCGACAATAGCGCCGCGCCATGATGCCGAGGGGGCCTTCGGTGACGATATGGATATGATCGGCGTTGCGCGCTTCGATCAGGCGCGCGACGTGGCCTGGAGTCGTCAGCGCCAGCCGGATGTCCGGGTAGGTCGGCAGGGGCAAGGTGCGAAAGATGTTCGGGGTCAGGAAGTCCGTCTCGACGTCGAAGGATTTCAGGGTGTCCGAAAGCCGTTCCAGCGTGTGGACGACGCCGTTGACTTGCGGGCGCCATGCGTCGGTGACCATCAGGATGCGCATAGCAGCCCTTTGCTTGAAAGGTCGTCGGTTTCCTTGATGCGAGGCCGCAAGGCCGAATCGATCAGGATCACGCGCTTCATGCGCGCTCTTCAGCATGGTTTCATGACGGGCCGATGAAGGCCTAGCCGACGGCCGTCTACAATCACCGGAAAGCAGCGCATCGGCCCGAAAATCGAATTCGATAGTGTAGAGCGTACCTTGTGCGTCCAATTGGACGCACGTCGCTCTAATCAGGCCGGAACCTTAATGACGGCGCGCAGGCCGCCGAGCGGGCTCTTGTCCAGCATGATGTCGCCGCCATGGCTGCGGGCAATGTCGCGTGCGATGGAAAGGCCAAGGCCGGTGCCGCTGGCGTCGAGATTGCGGGCCTCGTCAAGCCGCACGAAAGGCTTGAACACGTCCTCGCGCTTTTCGGGTGGAATGCCCGGACCGTCGTCGTCGATGGTGACGAGCAGCGAGCCGCGGCCGTGGTTGGCGTTGATCTCAACCGTCTTGGCATAACGGAAGGCGTTGCCGACGACATTGGACAACAACCGGGCAAAAGCGTGGGGCCGCACATGCACATTAGGATCACCGGCGAGCGCGGTCGACAGTTTGCGCTTGCGCAGCGTGGCCTCCTCGCCGAGTTTGTCGAAATAGGCTTGAAGATTGAAACGGCCGGCGTCTTCCGTCGCCTCGCCGCGGGCAAAGGCGAGATAGCCTTCCAGCATGGACTGCATGTCATCGATATCCTGGCCGAGCGCCTCGGTGTCGGCCTTGGTCCCGGTCAGCGCAAGCTGCAACTTGAAGCGGGTGAGAATGGTTCTCAAATCGTGACTGACGCCGCTCAGCATGGCGGTGCGCTGTTCGAGCTGGCGTTCGATGCGTTCGCGCATCTGGATAAAGGCAAAGCCGGCGCGGCGAACTTCCTCGGCGCCGCGCGGACGGAAATCGAGCGGCATCGGCCGGCCCTTGCCGAAACTTTCGGCGGCCTCGGCCAGTGTCAGGATCGGCCGGATCTGATTGCGCAGGAAAGGGATGGCGATCATCAGCAGCACCAGCGAGGTGCCGACCATCCAGATCAGGAAAATGTGCGTGTTCGAGGCATAGGCCTGACTGCGGCGCACGAAGGCGCGCAGCACCTTGCCCTCGAGCTGGACGCGGACCTCGATGATATTGGAATTGCCGACCGTATCGATCCAGAACGGACGGTTGATCTGATGGGTAATCTCGGACGAGAGAATCTCGTCGAGGATCGAGAAGAACGGCTTTGGACCGGGCGCCGGCAGCGGATCGGGCGGAAGCAAGTCGATCTTCAGCTGCATGCGATCCTGCGCGATGCGGATGATGTTGGCGTAGTCGGCGTCGTTCGGATAGGTTTCCACCAGGTCGACGATCGCGGCAATGTCGCGGACCGTGGCCTGCGACAGGCGCTGCGTCACGGTCTGCCAGTGGCGTTCCATGAAAACAAAGGCGAGGACCGATTGCAGCAGGATCATCGGTGCGATGACGATGATCAGCGACCGGGCATAGAGCCGCTTCGGCATGTAAAGCGAAACGAGGCGCCAGAACCGTTTCCAGGCGAGCGGCACCGCCTTGAGCGCCCGCGTGGCGCGAGCGCTCAAGCCGCGATCTCCCGGCCGTTCCAGTTGTGTGGTCGCCATTCGCCCTTTTTGCTCATCTTCAGCCACTCAACAAGGGGCTGTGGGCGTCAGTCTATTCCACGCTGAGCCGATACCCAATACCGCGCACGGTCTGCAGCCAGACCGGATTAGACGGATCGCGCTCGATCTTGCGGCGCAGCCTGTTGATCTGGACGTCGATGGTGCGTTCGCCGACTTCGGACTCGTCGCCGACAAGCTCATGACGCGGTATCGTTTCGCCGGCCCGCGCCGCGAAGATCGCCAGGATCTCCTGCTCGCGGTCGGTCAGCTTCAGAGCCTCGCCGCCGCGCTTGAGCTCCCGCCTGGCGATCTGGAACGTGTAAGGGCCGAAGACCAGTTGCTCGACCTTGGGCGTCGTTGCCGGACCGCCGCGGCGCAGGATGTTGTTGATGCGCAGGATCAATTCGCGGGGATCGAAAGGTTTCGGCAGATAGTCGTCGGCGCCGGCCTCGAGCCCGGTGATCCGGCTGTCGGTCTCGGAGAGCGCGGTCAGCATCAGGATCGGCACGTTCTTGGTTGCCCGCAGCGCCTTGGCGAGGTCGACGCCGGTTTCGCCCGGCATCATGATATCGAGCACGAGCAGGTCGAAATCGAGGCCGGCGAGCTTGCGCCGTGCTTCGCCGGAATTTCCGGCAACGGTGACGCGAAAGCCGTTTTCGGTCAGATATTGTTTGAGAAGATTGCGGATACGGGTATCGTCATCAATCACCAGCAGATGCGGCGCATCGTCGTCCGGTGCTGCCGGTCGATCAACCCTTTCAATTGTCTCCATGGCTTTTCCCTGACGTTTTTGCGGGCACAATGTCGATCTGCGCCCTTAGTTCCGGATTGACCATCGCTTCCAGGAAGCGCTCGATCAAGGCGCGTTCGGTGGCTCCGGAATCTTCCAATGCAGCATGGATGCGGCGTGACTGTGGCCGTGCCAGCGCCAGTGCCAGGGCGCGGCCCTTTGCTGTCGGATAGAGCTCGCGCTGGCGGCGGTCGCGCGGACCCTGCAACTGGACGATGTGGTCGGTGTCGATCAGTTGCTTGAGCACGCGCGCCAGGCTCTGCTTGGTGATCTTCAGCACGTCGAGGAGTTCGGCGACCGTCAGGCCCGGCCTGCGATTGACGAAATGCAGAACCCGGTGATGGGCGCGGCCGAAGCCGTAGTCGGACAGGATCTGGTCCGGATCGGAGGTAAAATCGCGATAGGCGAAGAAGAACAATTCGATGATGGCAAAGTCGATGCCGTCCTCATCGGTGATCGCCGTCCTGATCGGTTTTCCGGCTGGGTGGCTGCGATCCGTCATCTTTTCTCCGTGCGAAAGGGAAATTATGTCAGTACTATTGACGTAATTTCCCGGCAATGGTAATTTTTGACAAGCTTTTCGGCGGATTGCGAACGAAAAGGCAAGGGAAAGCCGTTTTTCCGGAACTTCCTGTGTTTGCCAGACCTTATATATCCGCCTACGCTTCGAGATACCGGCCGCCCGGTGCGGCTGACATGAAACATGCAACGACACAATAATGTGCGGGCGGCCGCCCGCGGGAGGTTACCATGGCATCCGTTCCCTTTGACCAAATGGACGGCTTTATCTGGATGAACGGCGAGTTCGTCAAATGGACCGACGCCAAGATCCACGTGCTGACCCATGGCCTGCACTACGCCAGCGCGGTGTTCGAGGGCGAACGCGCCTATGGCGGCGAGATTTTCAAGCTGACCGACCACAGCGAGCGCCTGCACGAATCGGCACGCCTGCTCGGCTTCAAGATTCCCTATTCGGCTGCTGAGATCGACGACGCCTGCCGCACACTGTTGAAGAAGCAGGGTTTCCAGGATGCCTATGTCCGGCCGATTGCCTGGCGCGGCAGCGAACAAATGGGCGTTTCGGCGCAAAACAGCCGGATCAACTGCGCCATCGCCATCTGGCAGTGGCCGAGCTATTTCGATCCGGCACAGAAGCTGAAGGGCATCCGTCTCGATCTGGCCGAATGGCGCCGCCCCGATCCGCGCACCGCGCCGTCGAAATCGAAGGCTGCTGGCCTCTACATGATCTGCACCATGTCCAAGCATGCCGCCGAAGCCAAAGGCTATGCCGACGCCATGATGCTTGACTGGCGCGGCCAGGTTGCGGAAGCGACCGGCGCCAATATCTTCTTTGTCAAGGACGGCAAGATCCACACACCCACCCCCGATTGCTTCCTCGACGGCATCACCCGCCGTACGGTGATCGACCTTGCCAAGGATCGCGGCTTCGAGGTGATCGAGCGCACCATTATGCCGGAAGAGCTCGAAGGCTTCCAGCAGTGCTTCCTCACCGGAACGGCGGCCGAGGTGACGCCCGTTTCAGAGATCGGTCCATACCGATTCGAGGTGGGTGAAATCGCCAAGACTCTGATGAACGACTATTCTGCGGCCGTTCAACCCAAGCATGCGATTGCCGCAGAATAACGAAAGTCACAGCTTTTTTATAAGTAGGGGCGGTTTTCGAGCCGCCCCTTTTATTTAAGCAGTTCTGCATTTGACTTTCGTCCAATTCGGCGTCTCATGATGCTGTCGGCCCGGGAGGCTGGCAGCTATGGAGGGACTGGTAATATGGACATGAACACGCTTCTTCCGATCATTGTTCAGGTGATTACGGGTATCATCGGTGGCCAGGCGGTGGGCGCGGCGCTCAAAACAGCGGCAATGGGGCAGCTTACCAAAATCCTGGGCGGCGCCCTTGGCGGCATCGGCGGTGCGGCCATCCTCGGCAGCCTGCTCGGCGGTGGTACGATCGATCCGGCTGCAGCCGCAGCGGCAACGAGCGGATTGGGCAGCGCGCTGAATGTGCAGAACATCGTCGGCGGTGCCGGTGGTGGCGCCATTCTGACGGCCATCATCGGCGCGGTCATGAATGCGATGAAGAAGTAAGCCTGGCGGTTTCAGGCTTTTCGCATGGGCGGCTTCGGCCGCCCATTTTTTGTGTCGTGGCAGCGGTGGACGCCGTTTACATGTGTCTCTACATCAGGGGCCGACACAGCGAAAGGACGATCATGGGTCAGCTCAATGCCGGTATCGTGCCGGTCACGGCGTTCCAGCAAAACTGCACCATCCTCTTCGACATGGACGACAGACAAGGCGTTGTCGTCGATCCGGGCGGCGATATCGACAAGGTGCTGGCAGCGCTCAAGGATAATGCGATCGACGCCGGCGCAATCTGGATCACGCATGGTCATATCGACCATGCCGGCGGCGCCATGGAGCTGAAGGAGGCGCTCGGCATCGAGATCATCGGACCGCATGAGGCCGACCGTCCGTTGCTTGCCAATCTCGAGAACCAGGCGAAACACTACGGCATCACCGATCCGGTGCGCAACTGCGTGCCCGACCGCTTTCTCAGCGAAGGCGATACCGTCTCGTTCGGCCAGCACGCGTTCGAGGTCCTTCATTGCCCCGGCCACGCGCCCGGACATGTGGTCTACTACAATCGTGCTGCGAAGTTCGCCCATGTCGGCGACGTGTTGTTCCGCGGCTCGGTCGGGCGCACCGACCTGCCGGGCGGCGACCACGCCGCGCTGATCGCCTCAATCAAGGACAAGCTCTTGCCGCTCGGCGACGACATCGGCTTTATCTGCGGCCATGGTCCCGGCGGCCGCTTCGGCGAGGAGCGCCGGAGCAATCCATTCCTGATTTAATGCATGTCGCACAAAAGTGTGCAGCGGTTTTGCGATAACGACATGCATAAAACAACAACCTAAAGCGCGTCGCGTCTGGGGTGCCTCTGCGACGCGCTTCAATCTCTTTCCCATGCATGCCGACAACAAAAAAGCGCTGGCCTTGCGGACAGCGCTTTTGGGGGCGGGGAAGCCTCAGTTCGCGGTGCAGAAATGCTGTTCGCCGTCATAGCCGATGAACGTGCCGGTACGGGCGTTGAAAGAGCGATAGCGATCCGAACAATATTCATACCAGCCACGGGTCCATGGCTCTGCGTAGCCGTCATTGTAGACGACCCGCGGTTCCGCGTAGTAGCGGCGCACCGGGGCGGGGCGTGGATAACGACCATAATCGTCGTAGCCGGGGTCGTAATAGCTGGGCTGCGGGTTGTTGAGCGCACCAACGATCAGGGCGCCGGCCGCGAGGCCAAGGACGCCTGCCGCGATCGCATCGCCATTGTCACGATGATGGTGCCGGTGGCGCCAGTCACCAGCGCTGGCCGCTGGCAAGGTCGCGAGCGTGGTCGCAACAATCGCGGCGGACAGGACGGCGGTCTTGAAAATTCGGTTCATGTCGGTCTCCTTCGTGCCGGCCCGATTAATATGGGGGATGCGGTCCGGCTTTACCGAAGCTAATAGGTGACCGTGGCTGAACGGGGGCTGAACGAAATTGACGGGCTGGGCCCAGCCGATATTCATCGATCAAGCATAGCGCAAGGCACAAATATCGTACGCTCACCAAGGAGCGGACCTGCGCCACGAGACCGTCCGACGCTGTCTCGATCTCGGCTCAGCCGATCGACAGGTTGACGGCTTTCGGACCCTTGCCGCGCTTGTCCGGCTCGGTGTCGAATGTTACCTTCTGCCCATCCTCAAGACCGGGAAGACCCGACGCCTGCACGGCCGAAATATGGACGAAGACATCCTTCGCGCCATCATCCGGCGTGATGAAGCCGAAGCCTTTGGCATGATTGAAGAATTTGACGGTGCCGGTCTGCGGCATGGGAAGCTCCTTTGATCCCATCAAGTCCAGTCTCGGGCCGGCAAATGCCCGAGTGGAAATTTGTCGTTTATTTTAGCGTCATCGGCAAGAGAAAGTTTTGCGAGCACTGGCTTGCCGCCTCACCACCAAAAAGGCGCGACGAAAACCGCCGCGCCTTCGAAAACTTGGTCCGGCGCTGAAAGCCGGTTCAAGGCCTTTGAAGGGGCCCTCGGGCACATCCTTGGCCCGTCCGCGCGGACGGGCGCGCCGACGGTTCAGTCCGCGCGTAGATTGACCGCCTTCGGTCCCTTGCCCATGCGGTCGGGCTCGACGTCGAAGGTGACCTTCTGGCCATCGACGAGCGTGCGCAGGCCCGAAGCCTCGATCGCGGAGATGTGGACGAACACGTCCTTGGCGCCGTCATCTGGCGTGATGAAGCCGAAGCCTTTGGTCGCGTTGAAGAATTTAACGGTGCCGGTCTGGGCCATTGGGGAAACTCCTTCACCCGTGTCAGTCTTTGTGGTTTGCCCGCCGCCTGACGCCGTGGGCAAGTCCCGGTGGTTGCTTCGGCAGTCATGCATTGGCGCATGGTCAAAACCCCCCGCCGAAAAACGGGGCCGTCAGAGATTCACAGTATCGGGGAAAGGTCGTCCAAAACGTTCCGCTCTCCGGGTCGCAAATGCCCGAACACAAAATTTATCGCACGGAAAGGTGATCGTTGCAAGGTAGCGCCCGCGGGCCACCCAATGGGCGCATTCCGACGCATGGCATCGATAGGACGGGGTGCTCGCCCGGTCATCGGCCAGAGCCTGGCCACGCATGGTCCAGCGGGCTGGGGCAGCTTGCAAACAGGGGTTGCATTTGGCGGTGGAATGGCGAGGATCGGCTGGAGTGGAGCGCGCGCGTTTGCGCCCGAGCGGTGGCTCGAGGGAGGTATAGTCATGAAATTTCTTGCGGCAATCTTCTCTCGGCAGGGTTTTGCCGTCCTGTTGCTGTCGGCAGTTCTTGCAGCCTGTACCGCGGTTGTGGTGGAGGAAGGACCGGTGTACCGCCCGCCAAGGCCCGGGCCGCAATTCTGCACCAAGCAGTATGATCCGGTCTGCGCCCGGCGCGGCGGCGACCGCCAGACCTTCGCCAATGCCTGCCTTGCCGAGCGGGCCGGGTACCGCATCATTGGCGACGGCCAGTGCCGCGACGGCGGCGGTGATGGAGAGCAGACATTCTGCACACGCGAATACCGCCCGGTCTGCGCCCGCCGCGGCGGCGAGTTGCACACCTTCCCCAACGCCTGCGAGGCTCGCGCCGCCGACTATCGCATCGTCGACGACGGTCCCTGCTGAGAGGCTGGTTTCCTCCCCGTCTCCGGACGGGGAGGGCAGCTGGCGCCTCTTGCCTCTACGCCGGCAGCCTCGCCTTTATGGCAATGGGCGATGAACTCGGCCCTAGCCAATCCTGACCATATGGCTTTGACGTTACGTGATCTTTTATCCGATCCGCGCGATGGCTGGATGAATGCAGGGCTGCTCATCCGTCCGCCACTAGCCCTTGGACTTCGGCTTCAAACCGGCTTCCGCCTGCTTGACGGCCGAGCCGAAGGGCAAGGCCGGCTTTGCCGCCGCCTTGTCCTTCTTGGGCTTGCGTGTCTCGCGGTTGCTGCGCTGTTGACCCTTGGCCATTTCTTGGTCCTCGTGATTGATTAACGTGGTGGTGGCTGATGTGGACCCAAAGCGCGTCGCGTTGAAAAGGATTCAGCCGACGCGCTTTAAGTTTTTGTTTTTATGCATGTCGTTGTCCCAAAAACCGCTTCGCACCCTCGGGTCAGGCCCGTGGGCATGCTTTTGGGCGACATGCATTAGGTGCTCGGATTGTCGGCCACTTCGAGATTGTCTTCCGTGGTGACCCGTTCATGGGTCTCCTCGTCGCTGCGGATGCGGTATTGCGGCGAGCCGTCCTTGACCGGCAGCTTGCTCTTGATCTGGAACAGCTCAGCGGTCTTCTGGACAAGGCCGGTGCGGCTCTTCATGCGAACGGTCTGGCCGATCGCGAAAAGATGTGCGGGCGTGTCGGTGCGTGGGCGTGCGTTCTGCTGGAAGCGGATCATGCGGCATTCTCCTGGTCGCGCCTCAGCGCGGTTTCGAGTTCGGCGAAGTCGATGGCGACCAATTGGCTGGTCTGACTTTTCACCGTCCTTGCCGGCAGATGGATGAAGGTGGCGACACGCCGCCAGGCAAGCCACGATATGCCATCGATAAGCTCCTCATCGTGGTCGATGTCGTAGTCGCCGGCCGGCATTTTTCCTTCCAGGCCGCCGAGCATGAAGGGTGCCTCGAAATGCGCGATGGAATGGGTAGTTCGGCCAGACATTCTCGTGCCTTGAAGTCTCGTTCCCGGCTTGGATCCGATAAGGTGGTGCCCGCTTCGCGGCACCGGGACCTAAGTGTCGTGTGTCCCGTATCGGCAATTTGGGTATCGGCGATCTGAAATGAGTTTGGCGGGTCGAGAACCTCTGACGCCGCGAGATGCCAAGCTTGGCCCAAAAAACGATCTCAATTCATTAATCCAAAATTGCGGTTTATTCAAGAAGATTCCCGCCCATCGTCGACCTTATCGCGAAATTACTTTTCTAGGACTATTTGTAGAATGGTGATACGATCCGGACACCTCACAAGAATTGTTTGAGATTGTGCCGGAAAAATTCATCCCGGCATCGATTTTTATTTACATCTGAAAGGAAAAATCATGGTTTCCGTGAAAACACCTGATGGTTCGGCCGTAACAATCAAGCCGATTATCAAGCAGGCCGCCGGGCCTACAAAAGCCATGTCGGCGCGGCTGACGATACGAAGTGACGAGGCAGCAAGGCGAAGGATCGCCGACACCGACGGCACGCTGCGGCGGGCCAGACAGGTTGCGGAGACCAACCGCCTGATCTGACAGCCGGCTTGCTGTAGTACTTTGATTTTGCGGATGATCCTTTCCGAACCTCCGGTTCGGGGTCATGCGCTGAGGAGTTCGATCGTGACGCTCAATTTTCCCAACCGCAGCCGCTCCTACGACGCTGCGGCCAGGCGCATTCGCTTCGTCGGCCATGACGGCATGTTCGAAGTGCCCTTGTTTGTGGAGATTGCAGCGCTTTCGGCGGCAACGGCCACGGGCGGGGCGGAAGCCGAGTATCTCAGCGCCTTCGATGCGGAGCGTTCGTCGATCCAGGATGTTGCGCGCGAAGCCTATTCGCACGGCCGCAAGAACATGTATGTATTGACCCAGGCCGATTTCCGGTAAGCTGGCCTGCGAACCCTTGAACCTGCCGCGCCGATGGCCTAGATCGCGGCAGGCGGACAAAACACGGCAGGTTTCCCATCAACAGAGATCAGAGAAGACCGGCAGGCTCGGGCGCCAGTTTCGGCTCAGGCGGACAGCCGCCGCTGGGGCTCGACCAGCGCGTGCAGCAGGCGCTGCAATTGCATCAGGCGGGGCGCCGGCAGGAAGCCGAGATGCTCTACCGGCAGGTGCTGGCGCAAAAGGCCAATCATGCGGCGGCAGCACATTTCCTCGGTTTGCTGCTGCACCAGACCGGGCGCAGCGCCGAAGGACTTGATCTCCTCGAACAGTCGGTGCGCCTGCAGCCCAAGAATCCGGATTTCCTCAACAATCTCGGCACGGTGATGCGCGACCTCGGCCGTGTCAGTGCAGCCGTCGATTTCTTCCGTGGCGCGGTGGCAATCCGGCCGGACCAACTCGCGGCGCGCGACAATCTCGGCTCCTCGCTGAAGCAACTCGGCCAGTTCGAGGGCGCGGAGGAGATTTATCGCGGCACCATCGGTCGCAACCCGTTCCATGTCCGCGCCCGCATCGGGCTTGCCGAAACGCTGCAGGAGGCAGGGCGGCTGGAGGAGGCGCTCGCCGTCTTCCGCGAAGCATTGGCAATTCGGCCGAAGGACGCCGACCTGCTGCATGGTCTGGGCGTCGGGCTGATGGAGAAGGGCAACCTCGGAGAGGCAGCGGAGCATTTCCGGCAGGCGTTGGCGGTCGATCCCGGCATGGCCAGGGCCTGGCTGATGCTCACCCAGGTCAAGCGCCAGCAGGAGCGTGACGCCGAGCTTGCCGGGATGGAGGCGCAGCACGCAAAGGCGCCGGAAGGCAGCCTGGCGCGCATGCAGCTTGCGTTCGGCCTCGGCAAGGCCAATGACGATCTGAAGGATTATGGCCGTGCCTTCGATTATTTCGCCGAAGGCAATGCGATCCGCCGCACGGGCATCGACTATGACGCGGCCAGGACACGTGCCGAATTCGAAACGATGAAGGCGGTGTTCGACAAGGCCTTCTTCGACAAGCACAGACCGAGCGGGATTGCCGACGACACGCCGATCTTCGTCGTCGGCATGCCGCGCTCCGGCACCACGCTTGTCGAGCAGATCATCGCCAGCCATCCGCTGGTCTATGGCGCGGGCGAGCTCGGCATCTTGAAGACGGCGGTCGGCAAGCAGTTTCCGCCTGGCATGAAGGGCGGTTTCCCCAGCGGGATTGCCGACCTGCCCGACAAGGCCTACGCCGAGGCAGGCCAGGCCTATCTAGACCTGCTGCACGCCCGCTATCCGGGTTTCCGGCATGTCACCGACAAGATGCCCGGCAACTTCCTTTTGGTCGGCTTCATCCACCTGATGCTGCCCAAGGCCAAGATCATCCACTGCGCGCGCGACGCGGCGGCGACCTGCCTGTCGATCTACAAGGTGCATTTCCGCGGCGACAGCCACCGCTACGGCTACGACCTCGGCGAGCTCGCCGATTTCCACAATCTCTACACCGATATCATGGCGCATTGGCGCACCGTTTTGCCTGATGTCGTACATGATGTGCGCTACGAGGATTTCGTCGCCGACCAGGAAGGACAGACGCGGGCGCTGATCGCCCATCTCGGCCTGCCATGGGACGATGCGGTGCTGTCGTTCCACGAGACCGACCGGCCGGTGCGCACGGCCTCGGCGGCGCAGGTGCGCCAGCCGATGTACCAGGGCTCGGTCGATCTGTGGAAGCGCTATGGCGACCGGCTCAAGCCACTGCTCGACCGGCTGGCGTAATGCGTTGCGGGCCTACAGCTCGACGAAGGGCTGAAAGCCGCCGAAGATCATGCGCTTGCCGTCGAACGGCATCGCCGACCAGTCGGATTTCAAGCGTGGGTCGGCCATCACCTTGGCCATGACCGCATCGCGGCTCTGCCGCGATTCATAGACGGCCCATGAGAAGACGACGACCTCGTCGTCCTTGGCCTGCACGGCGCGCGGGAACGAGGTGACCTCGCCATAGGGCACGTCGTCGCCCACGCATTCAACAAAGGCGAGCGCGCCATGCTCCTTCCAGACGGCGCCGGCTGTTTCCGCCAGCTCCTTGTAGGCGTTTAGATTTGCCTTGGGCACGGCAAGTACGAAACCATCGACATAGGACATTGTGGTTCTCCTTGGGTTGCTGGATTCTTCCTTCTCCCCTTCTTGTGGGAGAAGGTGGCCGCGCCCACGGGTCTTGCCTTCGGCAAGCCCGAGGACAGGCTCCGCGCGGTCGGATGGGGTGTTCCAGCTTGGCACCGACGGCACTCCGTCCAACACCCCTCAACCGTCTTGGCGCTGCGCGCCAATCCACCTTCTCCCACAAGGGGAGAAGGACAGCGCACTACGCGGGCTTCACGGGCGCGTTCATTGCCCACTCGACACCGAACGGATCGCGCATGTTACCCCAGCGATCACCCCAGAACATCACTTGCAACGGCATCACTTCCTGGCAACCGGCATCGATGGCGCGCTTCCACCAGGCGTCGATGTCGTCGCTGCCGAGATGCAGCTGCATTGTGAAACCCTGCGGCTTCACCGGGGCCATTCCGTGCTCGGGATAGAAATCGGAAATCATCAGCGTCGAACCGTTGATGTGGAGATGGATGTGCATCGTCCGCCCCTGCTCGTCCGGCGGGTAGAAGAAGACTTGCTCGGCGCCGAAGGCCTTCTGATAGAATTCCGAAGCCTTGAAGGCGCCGTCCAGCTGAAGGTAGGGCGTCAATCCGCCGAGGACTTTCGCTTTAGGCTGGGTTTGGGGCTGATCGTTCATCTTTTTGCTCCTCTCTGCGTTTGGTTTGAGCTTGCGGATCACAGGACGAATGAAGCGGCGGCGATCCTACACGTCAGATGCATTTTTCTAATGCCGGGACCAGATGCGCCGGGCCGTCGGCGGTTGGAGTGACCCCGGGCGACGCGCAAGGCTCATGGTGGTGCCGCTGCGGCCGGTTGGTCTCTTCAACTTGCCTCGGATCATCGTGCCTCAGACAGGGAGATTGCTACCCGGCGGCTGTTTTGCGCGTCGACGACGATCTCCGGCCAGCCGATGTCCTTGCGCAGTTCGATCGGCAATGAAAGCAGGGCGCGCTCGCTGCGGTAACGGGCGCGAGCCGCCGAGTAACGGGTCGCTATGCGACCAACGGATGACAGAATGGACATGGTGCTCTCTCCTCGATTGGCGCCGGCATCACCGTGTCGGCACCCCAAGGACGTCGCGCGCGGCCATGATCCGACAGGCTGCGGAAACTTTTTGGCGCAAAGCTTCAACCGCCCGTTTCTGCCACCGATCGGAAGAAACCTTCGGGGCTGTCGACCTCGGCCAGCCGCCGCTTCTCGATCAGCCAGAAACGGTTGCCGATCGCCCTGATGAAGGAGCGGTCGTGCGATGCCAGCACGCAGCTCGCCTGATGGCCGAGCAATTCCGCCTCCAGCGCCTCCTGGCCATCGATGTCGAGATGGTTGGTCGGCTCGTCGAGCAGGTAGAAATTGGGATTGGCGAGCCTCAGCGCCAGCATCATCAGCCGCGCCTTCTGCCCGCCCGACAGCACGCCGATCCTGCGCTCCTGCATGTCGATGCCGACGCCCGCACCGGCGAGCAGCGAGCGGGCGCGCTGTTCGCCGACATCGAATCTGCGCGAGAGCATCGCCAGCGGCGTGTCGTCGCCGCTGATGCCCGACAATGCCTGGTCGCTGTAGCCGAGCACCGTCGACGGCGTCACCTTCACGCCTTGCGTTGCCGTCTCCGGCTCGACGACGGCATTCCTGATCAGGCTGATGAGCCGCGACTTGCCGACGCCGTTGTGGCCGAGCAGCACGATGCGGTCGCCTTGGCAGATGTGGCGCTTGCCGGTCCTGAACAGCAGCGTGCCGTCAGGCGTGTCGACCGCCACGTCGTCGAGCGTGATCAGCACCTTGGCATGGGTGCCGCGATTGGTGAGCTTTATCGCGCCCGCCGATCTGTCGCGGTGCGCCGGCGCTGCGACCTCTTCGAGGCGCTGGGCGCGCTGGTTGAGCTGCTTGGTCTTGACCGTCAGCAGGTCACTGCCCGAATTGATGCCGATGTTGTTGAGCTTGGCCGCCTGCCGGCGCAATTGCTGCGCCACCTTCATGTCGCGCTGGAACTTGCGCTCGGTCGAGGCGTCGACGTCGCTCAAAGCGTCGCGCGCCCGCGAATAGGGCAGCGCAAACACCGGCGATTGTTCGGGGCGCAGGAAAAGCGTCCGGTTCGTCGTCGCGTCGAGGAACGCCCGGTCGTGGCTGGCAATCACCACCGGCACCTCGCGCGGCAGTGCGTTCAGCCAGGTTTCGAGCTGGCCGATCTTGGCGAGGTCGAGATGGTTGGTCGGCTCGTCGAGAAGCAGGACGTCGGGATCGGTGACCCAGACGCGGGCGATCAGCGCCAGTCTTTGCCAGCCGCCGCTCAAGGCCCGCATCGGCCGCTCGCGCATCGACTGCGGTACGTCGAGCGAGTCGAGAACGACATCGACGCGCCATTGCTCGCTTTCGGCCTGCTCGGCCGGCAAGGCGTCGGCCACCACCTGCTGAAAGCCGTGCTCGGCCAATGCTGCGGGAACGGCTTGCTCGACATAGCCGACGCGCAGGCCGCGCGTGCGGGTGATGTCGCCTGATGTCGGCTCCATTTCGCCGGTGAGGCACTTCAGCAAGGTGGATTTGCCGCGGCCGTTGGCGGCAACGATGCCGAGGCGGTCGCCGGTGCCGATGCTGAGATCGAGGTTGGAAAAGAGCGGCGCACTCATGGTGACGCCGAGGGATTTGAGGCTGATCAGGGCCATGTTGGATTTCTCTGGTCTGCCCGGAAAGAATTCCGGTTCGATGCACTTTGACGGTGCGCAGGCAGGCCAGCAGGCTCGGCGTTGCAGCACCACGAAGGGCAGACCAAGAAAATCGAAGCGGGAGAACCCGGACCGTCTCTGGTCAGCCCTGCAAGCAAGCTCGCAGGGCAGGGACAGGGCCGCGCTGACGGTGGTGGTCGAAAGTCACGCAGCCCTCCTTTTGAGACGTTTGAGTTGTGGGAACTGGCTACACCAAGGCTGGGGCCGATGGCAAGTGGCTATGCTCCCCTTCTCCCCTTGTGGGAGAAGGTGGCCGAGCGAAGCTCGGTCGGATGAGGGGTGCTCCAGCTTGGCACCGACGGCGATCCGTCCAGCACCCCTCAACCGTCTCGTCGCTGCGCGCCGATCCACCTTCTCCCACAAGGGGAGAAGGGAAGCTCTCTACCGTCCTGGCCTGCCCGTCTTACCCGGCCGGCGCTTTTCACGGCGGGCATCGGCTGGATCTTCGTAGGAGCCGATGCCGGTACGCTCGCGCTTGACCGGCTTGTCGCCCTCAACAGGCTTTTCGGTCCGCCGCACGGTCATCTCGTCGAGCGAGTTCTTCTTGAACAGCGGCTTGGTCGAGTCGCCTGGAATGCCGAAGTCGGAGCCGTGCGCCTCTTGCGCCGACTGTTTCTTGAACAGAGAGCGCGACACCGCGCCGGCTGGCGTCGGCATATCAGTGCCCGGGCCCATCGCGTCGAGCGAGGGTTTGGCAAAGAGTGGCTTCTTGACCGGCACGGCACCGTCGGCGCCCATCTCGTCGAGCGCGGGCTTGCGGAACAGGCCCTTGCCGTCATCGTCCACCGTGCGGTGGATGGCGCGGCCCTTGTTGTGCTTGCCCTTTTCGCGGCCCGAAACCGGGCTTTCCATATCGGCATATTTGGCCAGCGGATCGTCGGAAATGGACAGTTCCATCTCGCGTAGCCGTTTGATCTCGTCGCGGATGCGGGCCGCCTTCTCGAAATCGAGATTGGCGGCGGCGTCGCGCATCTGCTTGTCCATCGCGTCGAGATGGGCTTTCAGGTTGTTGCCCATCATCGCGCCGGCGCTGTCGGTGAACTGCGAGATGTCGGCGCGGACATGATCCTTCTCGTAGACCGAGTCCAGGATGTCGGAGATGCGCGACTTGACCGATTCCGGCGTGATGCCGTTGGCCGCGTTCCACTCCATCTGCTTTTCGCGACGGCGGTTGGTCTCGGCCATCGCCCGCTCCATCGAACCGGTGACCTGGTCGGCATAGAGGATGACCTTGCCGTCGACATTGCGCGCGGCGCGGCCGATGGTCTGGATCAGCGACGTTTCGGAGCGCAGGAAGCCCTCCTTGTCGGCATCCAGAATGGCAACGAAGCCGCATTCGGGAATGTCGAGGCCTTCGCGCAAAAGGTTGATGCCGACCAGCACGTCGAAGGCGCCGAGGCGCAGGTCGCGCAGGATCTCGATGCGCTCCAGCGTGTCGATGTCGGAGTGCATGTAGCGGACGCGAATGCCCTGCTCGTGCAAATATTCGGTCAGGTCCTCGGCCATGCGCTTGGTCAGCACGGTGACCAGCGTACGATAACCGGCCTTGGTCGTTTCGCGGATTTCGCCGACGACATCGTCGACCTGGGTCTTGGCCGGGCGCACCTCGACTGGCGGATCGATCAGGCCGGTCGGGCGGATGACCTGCTCGGCAAAGACGCCGCCGGACTGCTCCATCTCCCAGGCTCCGGGCGTCGCCGAAACCGCGACGGAGAGCGGGCGCATGGCGTCCCACTCCTCGAAGCGCAACGGCCGGTTGTCCATGCAGGACGGCAGACGGAAGCCGTATTCGGCCAGCGTCGCCTTGCGGCGAAAGTCGCCGCGATACATGCCGCCGATCTGCGGCACGGTGACATGGCTTTCGTCGATGAAGACCAGCGCGTTGTCGGGGATGTACTCGAACAAGGTCGGCGGCGGATCGCCCGGCTGGCGGCCGGTGAGATAGCGCGAATAGTTCTCGATGCCAGCGCAGGAGCCGGTCGCCTCAAGCATCTCGAGATCGAAGCGGGTGCGCTGCTCCAGCCGCTGCGCCTCCAGCAGGCGTCCTGCCCGTTCGAGTTCGACCAGTCGGTGCTTGAGCTCTTCCTTGATCGACTTGATGGCCTGGTTCAACGTCGGGCGCGGCGTCACATAGTGCGAATTGGCGTAGATCTTTACGCTCTTCAGCTCGCCGGTCTTCTGGCCGGTCAGGGGATCGAACTCGGTAATCGCCTCGATCTCGTCGCCGAACAGCGAAATACGCCAGGCCCGGTCTTCCAAGTGGGCCGGGAATATCTCGATCGTGTCGCCGCGCACGCGGAACGAGCCGCGGACGAAATTGATATCCTGCCGCTTGTATTGCTGGGCGACGAGATCGGCGAGCAGCGCGCGCTGGTCGAGCCGGTCGCCGATCTGCATCTGGAAGGTCATCGCCGTATAGGTTTCGACCGAGCCGATACCGTAGATGCAGGACACCGAGGCGACGATGATGACGTCGTCGCGCTCCAGCAGCGAGCGCGTCGCCGAATGGCGCATGCGGTCGATCTGCTCGTTGATCGAGGATTCCTTTTCGATAAAGGTATCCGTCCGCGGCACGTAGGCTTCCGGCTGGTAGTAGTCGTAGTAGGAGACGAAATACTCGACGGCGTTTTCCGGGAAAAATTTCTTGAATTCGGAATAAAGCTGTGCGGCCAGCGTTTTGTTCGGCGCCAGGATCAAGGCAGGGCGCTGCGTCTCCTCGATCACCTTGGCCATGGTGAAGGTTTTTCCCGAACCGGTGACGCCGAGCAGCACCTGGGTGCGGTCGTTGTCGTTGACGCCCTCCACCAGATCCTTGATCGCCGTCGGCTGGTCGCCGGCCGGCTCGAAATCCGACACCATCTTGATGGCAATGCCGCCTTCGGACTTTTCAGGCCGGGCAGGGCGGTGCGGCGTCCACAGCACGCCATCCTTGTGCAGCGGGTTGCCGGATTCGATCAGCGCCGACAGCGCCGCAACGGTGGCGGTGACGCCGCCGGAGGCCATGGTCTCGGCTTCCTCCAGCGAAACATCGAGGCCGGCGACCGGATTGAGGCCGGCCGCGGTGCGCTCCCGCGCCGACGCCGCGCCGCCCATCGAGGTGCCTCGCGCCGTGCGGCCCGGAGAGGAGGAGCGTTCGGGGATCTTTTTCGCCTTGGCGCCTTCCCTCCCCCTTGAGGGGAGGGTGGCGGCGGAGCCGCCGGGTGGGGTCGGTGCGGCCGGGCTCGACGTGCCCTCATGTTGAGCGCTTCCTTTGCCGACCCCCTCTGTCGCCTTCGGCGACATCTCCCCCTCGAGGCGGGAGACTTGGCGCCCTTCCCTTTCGGCTTCTTGCTCGATCTGCTCGGCCCAGTCGGCGATCGAGCCGGTCAGCGGCGCGCCTGAAAACTCGGCCTGCGGCGCCTCGGCAAAACCGCCCTTGTGCAGCGGCTCCGACGCACCGAGGAAATCGGTCAACGGGCTGCGCCGCTTGGGCGGCGAAGCGCGATCATCACGCGCCGGCGGCGGCGTTTTTTTATCAGAAAGTTTGGCCATGCCCCGAATATGGGAGGTATCGGCCAAAATGGAAAGAGCGGAGTGACGAGGGGCGCGAGAGGAAACCAAACTCCTGACACAAGGGTGTCAGGAGCGATGTCGAAACGCCCTCAGTTGAACCACAGCGCAAATGTCAAAAACCCGGCGCCGCCGAACTGGCGCTGGATATGGTCGAACTCTTCGCTGGTGAGGATCTTTCCGCTCTCGAGATAGGGCGCGATGGACGGGCCGGTGATCGACAGCACCAGGTCGAAGGGCTTCGGTTCATCGAAGAAGCGCTTCATATTGATGCCTTTGTCGACGAAGCGGAAATGCGGCAGCAAGATGCGGCCTTCGAGCAGGTCCTCTGCCATGTCAAGCGCGGCGTGCCAGGCCTGGACCTGCGCCTCGCCGACTTCCAGGCCGGTGAGCGGGCTGGCGCCTTTCTGTTGCGGGCCGGGCAGCCATTCGCGGTCGTTGTCGGTCTCGGCGCGGATCGCTTTCCAGTCTTCGCGGGACAGGCGGATCATCTCCATGAGATGGCGGCGCGCCGCCTGCCGCCGCTCCGGTTCGACCACCGGCCAGTTGACCAGATGGACCAGCGAGATGAAATCGGCGATGCGCCATTCGGACGACAACATGCCGCCGCTCATGCCGCCGTCCGGCGGCACGAGCGTGTCCTGCAGCGGCAGTTTGGCGCGCGGGAACAGCATGTGGAACGAACCTTCGAAGGCGTTCCTGAAATCATGGGCGAGCCAGAAATCGGCCTGCGCCATCAGGAATTCGGCATAGCCCTGCAGCCAGTAGCCATCGGCGCGGTCGAAGCGGAAGGTGAGGGCGGGTGCGGCCGGGTCTGGCGCGCCGCCGCGTGACAGCGATGCCATGATCGCGGCGGCGCTTTCGTCCGGCGCGATCTGGCCATCCTCGTTGAGGTCGATGCCGAGACGTGTGAGGTCGACCTCTATGCCTATGTCGGCATCGGCAGGTACAGATCCGAGCGTGGCGGCGGACTTTTCCAACCGATCGCGGAAGGCGACCAGGATGGCGCGGAAGCCGTCGTAGGTCAGCGGCTCGGGATTGGGATTGTCCGGCACCGGCAGCCGCATCAGCGGCAGTATGAATGATTGCGGGCTTTCGAAGCCGTGGCGGTGCAGGCCGCTGGCCAGGATCTCCAGCGCGGTGAAGAATTGGCCGGCGCCCGCGGCGTAGGCCGACGCGGGATCAGTGGGCGCGGCTTCGAGCGCTGTAAGCGTGCTGTCGCGGTCGGCTACGGTTTTTGCCTCGAACAGGGCGGCCGGTTCGGGGGCTGCGGCACCGGCAGAAGCAACCGGCAGTAGCAGAATAAGGGCGGATGCCAGCAGGCTCGAAAATCGCGTCATCTTGGTCCTCCGGTATGCTGTTCGGCGGGAAGCATACACGCAATTCGCGTGCCGCGCCTTGTCCGCACGATTCCGAACAGAGGCGCTTCGCTGTATCGGGCGCATCGTCTACCGTGGCCGTTCATTCCGGTACAGGCTGCGCGTGTCGAACTATCCGCTTTCCTACAAATTGTCTTGGCTGCCGCGTTTCCTGAAGCCGACGCTTGGCGGCGACGCCCGTGGTTTTGCACCGGCGGCAGGAACGATGATCGAGCCGCCGCCGGGACGGACGGTGCGGCTCGCCTTTGTCGGCGATATCTCGGCGGTGGCCAATCGCAGTGCGCCGCAATGCGACCCGGCGATCGCGACGTTGCTCGGCTCCGCCGATCTGGTGGTCGGCAATTGCGAAAGCCCGGTGGTGGAGCGACCGAGTGCGGCGATGGGCACGAAGCTTGGCACCCGTCACGCCATGACCGAGCGGTTTCTTGCCGAGGCGCTGGCGGCCGTCGGCATCTCGCGCGAGAAACTGGTGCTATCGCTCGCCAACAATCATGTGCTCGATCAAGGCGTCGAGGGTTTCGACGAGACCGTGGCGGCGCTGAACCGTCTCGGCATCCGCAGCATTGGTACCGCCGCCGACGGTCCGGTCCAACGCCTTGCTGTCGGGCCGCTGACAATAGGCTTTGCCGCTTTTACGCTGTGGCGCAATGCCGGCGCGGCTGCGTTCGCGGGCCGTGTGTGGATGCAAGGCGACCCGGCACGATGGCTGCGCGGCGCCGCCGTCGACCTCACCTGTGCCGTGCCACATTGGGATTGGGAATTCCGGCATTTTCCACAGGCTGAAACGCGGGCACTGGCACGGCATTTGGCCGCGCAAGGCGTCGGGCTGATCGCAGGCCACCATGCCCATGTCGTGCAGCCGGTGGAGCGGATCGGCAAGGCGCTCGTCGCCTATGGGCTCGGCGATTTCCTCGGCACCGCCTTTGCGCGGCAGCCGTGGCCCGGCTGCATCGGGGGCATCCTGACCGCCGATATCAGCGCCGACGCCGGCACGCGTGGCGCCATTGCCGCCTACCGGCTGCATCCCTTCATGCGGCTGCGCGCCGGCGACCATGAGCGGCTGGTTCCGGTCGAGGCGCTGGAGGACCGAATGCGCAGCAAAGTCGAAAATCGGTGGAAAGCGATCTTCCCTTCTCCCCTTGTGGGAGAAGGTGGATCGGCGCGTCAGCGCCGAGACGGATGAGGGGTGCTGGAAGAAATGAGGCGTTAGCGTTCCCTGGAACACCCCTTATCCGGCCGCTCGCGGCCACCTTCTCCCCCAAGGGGAGAAGGGATCACCGCCCACCCGGCGGGCGACTTTCCCGTAAAAGCGGCTATCATGCAGCGTACAGGTCTCGATGGTGGGATGGCGATGGAAGCAGCGGATTTCATGCCTGATGAAGCTGACATCGCCGGCATCAAGAGCAATCTCGCGGCCTATGAGGCCGAAAGGGCTTCGGCCTACCGGCAAGTCCGCTGGCGGGTGCCGCTGTTCGTCGGTCTGGTGCTGGTGTTCGTGGCGCTTGTCGCCTGGCTTTTCAACAGGATCGCCGATCCCTACGAGCAATGGTTCTCGACACCGCATGTGTTGCTCTATGTCGTCGGGTTCGTGGCGGCGATCCTGCTCTATTTCCAGGCGATCAAGCCGACGAGCACGTTGCAGCACCGCAAGACATTGCTGCCGATCATCTTCGGTTTTATCAGGGATATGCGCTACGAGCATGATGTGACGCCGAATTCGTTCGACCGGCTGCCGCGCGAGACGATCGGCACTTTCAGCACCAGGCGCTTCGACGACATCGTATCCGGCCGCTACGAGGGATTTCCGTTCGAGCTTTACGAAGCGGATCTCCGGCAAGGCACGGGCAAGAGCGGCACGATAGCATTCAAGGGGATCGTCGTTGCCTTCGAGACGATCGTGCCGTTCCCCGGCATATTGGTGGCCGCCCGCCGGAGCGACATGGCCGTCGGGTTCTTCCGCGGCATGTTCGCCAGCAAGATGCAGGAATTGTCATGCGGGGTGCCCGAGCTCGATGCCGTCTACGACTTCCGCACCGACAATGTCGAGGCGGCGCAGCCGCTGGTGAGCGGCCGGCTGGCGCAGGCACTGACATGGCTCAGCGAGACACGGCCTGATGATCCGGCGCGGGTTGCGCTTAACGGCAGCGACGGTTTCCTGCTGTTGCCGCAGACGAAGGACTTTTTCGAGCTGCCGGATACCTCCGTGCCGCTCGACTACGCCAAGCATGTCGCGCCAATGATATCCGACATGGGCGCGATGCTGGCGACGGCCGCGCTGGTGCGCAAGGTCGGCGTAAAGGACGAGGCGGCGGGTTAGCCGCTGGGCATCTTGGCCGCCAGCCAGTTCGCTGAACGCTTGGCCATTTCGATGGTCGCGGATGCGGCGCGGCCAAGGTCGGTCTTGACGACGGCGTAACCGTTCGTTGTGCGATACAGCACCGAGCGTCCGCCATCGACCACGGAGTCATAGGCAACCGGCGTGGCGGCTTCTGTTTCCGTCGCCGTTGTCAGCGATCCGACAGCAACGCTCGGCCGATGGCCCAATTCCGAGGGGAGCGGGTCGGTGGCTGTCTGCGCTGCCGACGTCAACTCGGGCATGAAGGCCGTCGCGGCAAACTGTGACGACGGCGTTTGCGTCGTGCGGCAGATGCCGGAGACCAGCGGATAGTTGAAATTGCGCGCGTGCAACATCTGGCTTTTCATGGCCGCTTCGCAATCGGCGATGGTCGACCACTTGGCCGGCGTCTCGCCGATATATTCGCAAAGCCTGGCATCGCAGTCGCAGCCGACGATGGTCATGGCGACAAGGGCGGTCTTGATCACGGTCTTGTCCCTTCGAGTTGTTTGCAAAAAACAGCCGAGGGCCTCGCGTGGCCGAGAATGACGCGCGACGCTCAGGCATCGTCAATCACCGTGGAACAAGGCGGGATTTGGCCGCGATTGTGGAGTGAGCGTGACGGTACGCCACGGAATATCTCACGGTCGCTGACTGTGGCCGAAAGGTCTCACGTAGACGTGTTCGAACTTGACGTCTGCTACGCGAGAGGAGCCCAAACGACAGTCGGCGCCGGGATTTCTCCCAGCGCCTCCCTGTCAGATCAGGACACGGTCGCGGCAGCAACTTCCGTAAAGACGTCGCGCCATGCCGGCCTTGATGTTGACGGTCCTGCCAGCCACCGCCCGAGGGCAGCGTCCGTTCGGGACCTCGCCAGTGTCCACCATTGCGGGCTTCGTCCAGCGCGCCATCGAAGGTTTTTGCCGTCCTTCATGGCAGCATCGGTCCGCCGTAGGCGTTCGCACGCTTTCCGCGGCCCGTAGGTCTCGGCGTCCCTCCTCAAATCAGGCAAGCCTGCTTTCGTTCGGGGCCGTACGGGCCTCAGGAAATCCGCCGTTTCGCTTTGCCTTTCGACCTGGCGATCGGTAGCCGCCTGAGATGAGTTTAACATAAGGGGGATAAGCGTTTGGCGAAACAGCAATGAACCTGTGAATAGCGGGATTATCGGGGACTGAACTCGGCGGCCGAACGTTTTTCTGGACGAGATGCAGGGGGGCGGAACACGCCCTCATCTGCGGCGAGCAGCAAGATCGAACATTCGGCCCTTGCCCGACAGAGCGGCGCGGGCTTCAATGCCGGCAAAGGATTTTAGGACAGCAGTGTCGTTGCCGTCCTTTGGGGAGGGCGTTCTTGAAGGTCGGGGTGGTTCTCAATCCGATTGCCGGTGGTGGCCGGCTCAGACGACATTGGCCTGAGGTCAGTGCTTCGCTCAGGAAAAATTTCGGCGATTTCGAGCTGCGCGAAACGCAGGCGACCGGCGACGCCGAACGGCTGGCGCTCGTCCTTGTCGCCAGCGGCTTCGAACTGGTGATCGCGGCGGGCGGCGACGGCACAGCCAGCGAGGTGGCCGACGGACTGCTGCAAGCGTTTGCAGAAAGCGGCCGGACGGCCGAGCTCGGCCTGCTGCCTTGCGGCGCCGGCATCGATTTCGCCCGCGGGCTCGGTCTTTCGGACGACGTCGACCTGACGCTGAAGCGCATCGCCGAGGCCAAGGCTCGCAGGGTCGATGCCGGCCGCATCTCCTACGTTGACGACCATGGCGCGCTGGCCAGCCGTCATTTCATCAACATTGCCAGCCTCGGTCTTTCGGGCGCTACCGACCGGGCGGTCAACGCCGACAAGCGCAAGGGCAAGGTGTCGGCCAAGGCGCTGTTCTACTGGCGCACCGTGTGGGAATTCATGCGCTACCGGTTCCAGGACGTTGTGATCACCGTCGATGACGGCGTCCCGGTCGAGGCACGCGTGGCGCTGGTGGCGGTGGCCAACGGAAAGTTCTTCGGCGGCGGCATGATGATCGCGCCGGATGCCGAACTGGACGACGGGCAGTTCGACATCGTCATCCTGCGGGCGGCAGGCAAGTTGAAACTGATCTGGGATATCCGTCTGCTCTATGGCGGGCGGCATCGCAACCATCCGGCGATCACCATTTTGCGCGGCAAGAAAGTGGTTGTCGAACCGTTGGGCGATGTACAGAAGAACGGCGCGCTGGTCGACGTAGACGGTGAATCGCCGGGGCGCATACCGGCGACTTTCGAGATCCTGCCGGGCGCGCTGACGCTGAGGTATTGAATCAACGCGCTGAGACTTTGATTCACGTCGTTTCGGGTGTGATTCCGGTGATCAGGCCAACATGCTGATATTGCATGATAACTGCCTGATGGCAGATCTCTAGTTTGGCCGGGAAACCAAGCGCACGATGAAGGCGTGGCTCTTGCGCGCGCTCACGGCGCCAATGGCGTCTGCATCATCTGCAGATGCAGGTCCGTGCCGGTCCAGGGATGCGCCTCGCAGACGGCTTCGTCGAGCTCGACGCCAAGGCCTGGTTCCTTCGACGGAATGACGTTGCCGTCCTGCCACTCGATCTTCTTCTTCAGCAGCTTTTCGTGAAAGCCGTCCCACTGCTTCAGCGATTCCAGGATGAGGAAGTTGGGCAAGGTCACGGCAAGCTGAATGTTGGCCGCACCGACGATCGGCCCGCAATAGCAGTGCGGTGCGACCTGGATGTGGTAGGCCTCGGCCATGGCTGCGATTTTCTTGGTTTCGAGAATGCCGCCGGAGCGGCCGAGGTCGGGTTGCAAAATGGTGGCGGCGCGGTTCTCGATGACACGGGCGAATTCGAACTTGGTCGTCAGCCGTTCGCCGGTGGCGATCGGGATAGACGTGCCACGCGCCACCTGGGCCATCACTTCCGGCATGTCGGGCGGCACCGGTTCCTCGAACCACAGCGGGTCGTAAGGTTCGATGGCGCGGGCCATGCGCAGCGCGCCCGATGCGGTGAACTGGCCGTGCGTGCCGAACAGGATGTCGGCCCTTGTGCCGACCGCCTCGCGGATCGCCTTGACCATGCGGCCGGAGAGATCGATGTCGACGAGACGCGGCTGGTGACCGTCAAAGGCGGTGTAGGGGCCGGCCGGATCGAACTTGACGGCATTAAAACCCTGCTCGACATATTCGAGCGCGCATTCGGCCGCCATGTCAGGGTCGTTGTAGACGTTCTTGCCGCGCGCATCCTCCGAGTGGACGCTGCCGCTGTGCGGATAGAGGTAGGTATAGGAACGCAGCGTTTCGTGCACCTGCCCGCCGAGCAGCTTGTAGACCGGCTTGCCGGCCTCCTTGCCGATAATGTCCCAGCATGCCATTTCGAGCGCCGAGAAACAGCCCATGCCGGAAACGTCTGGGCGCTGGGTGAAGCCGGACGAATAAGCGCGGCGGAAGAAGTTCTCGATGTCGTGCGGATCGCGGCCGACGAGGTAGCGCTCGGCCATGTCCTCGACCATCTTGGCGGTGACATGGGCCGAGAAGGTGTCGTTGTAGGCCTCGCCATAGCCGACCACGCCGCCGTCGGTGGTGAGCTTGACGAAGATGAAATACTTGCCGCCGATGCCGGGCGGCGGATTGCCGACAACCCAGGTCTTCACCTCGGTGATTTTCATTTTTGATCCTCCAGAACCAGTTCGGCGCCCTTCCATCCGGTCATGATCGAGGCGGCGTTGGTGTTGCCGGTGATGTTATCGGGAAAGATCGAGGCGTCGATGACGCGCAAGCCGGCGAGGCCGTGAACTGTCAGGCGCGGGTCGACAACGGCGCGCGCAGAGTCCGGTCCCATGCGACATGTCGAGACCGGGTGGTAGACGGTGCCCGAACGTTTCCTGAGATCTTGAATGAGATCCGCGTCCGAGGTGATTGACGGGCCCGGCAAGACCTCTTCCTCGATGATCTCGGCCATCGCCGGCATGGCGGCGATCTTACGGATGAACTTCACCGCCGCCAGCATTTCGGCGATATCAGCCTCGGTCGAAAAGGCATTGGCGACGATCTTCGGATAATCGCGCGGATTGGCGGAGCGGATCATGATCTCGCCACGGCTCGACGGACGGCAGTTGGACAGCCCGATGGAAAAGCCCGGCCATGGATCTGGGGTCAGGATCGGGCGTTCCCCGCTCTTCGGGATGACGGTCGAGAACGCCTGGAAATAAAGCTGCATGTTGGGCCGTGAAAGAGCCGGGTCGGTGCGGAAAAAGCCGCCGGCATTGTTCATCGACAGCGACAGCGGGCCGGAGCGCATCAGCATGTATTGCATGCCGACCATAAGCTTGCCCCACCAGGGACGCAGGATCTGGTTGAGCGTCGGCAGCCTGCCCCGATACGTGTAGTTGATGCCGACATGGTCCTGCAGGTTCGCGCCGACATTCTCATTGGCTTGAATGACGGGAATCCCGAGCGCGCGGAGCAGGGCCGACGGGCCGACCCCGGAAAGCTGCAGCAACTGGGGCGAATTGACCGAGCCGCCGGACAGGATGACCTCGCGGCCGGCGCGGGCGGTTTTCGTCTGACCGTTCTGCAGGTACTCGATGCCAACGGCGCGCTTGCCCTCGAACAGGATCCTGGTCGCCAGCGCATTGATCTCGACGCGGACATTTTTTCGCTTCATCGCCGGGCGCAGGAAGGCGCGGGCAGCCGACATGCGGCGGCCGTTTTTGGTGGTGATCTGATAGATGCCGGCGCCTTCCTGGGAGGCGCCGTTGAAATCCGGATTGAACGGCAGGCCGGCCTGATTGGCGGCCGCCAGATAGCGCTTGGTGAGCGGATGGACCGAGGTCGAGCAGTCGGTGATATGCAACGGGCCGCCAACGCCGCGCCATTGATCGGCGCCGGCCTGATTGTCTTCCAGCGCCTTGAAGGCAGGCAGCAGGTCATCGAAGCCCCAGCCGACGTTGCCGGCCGCTGCCCAAGCGTCGAAGTCCTCGCGCGCGCCCCTAATCCAGACCATGGCGTTGATCGAGCTCGATCCGCCGAGCAGCCTGCCGCGCGGCCAATGGTCGACATTGCCGGCGAGCCCTGGGTCCGGCTCGGTCTTGTAGTTCCAGTTGACCGCAGGGTCGAAGAAGGTCTTGCCGTAGCCGAGCGGCATCTGGACGTAGAAACGCCGGTCGGTGCCGCCGGCTTCGATCACCAACACCGAGAAGCGGCCGGAAGCCGACAGTCTTTCGGCCAGGACCGAGCCGGCCGAGCCGGAGCCGACGATGATGAAGTCATAGGTCTGCATAGTGGCTGCGGCCGGCTCCAATTTTAACTCAACCTAGACGCCGCGAGCCGCCGCGATCACCGGAGCTTCCGGCATCGCCTGTGAAAAAAGCGACCGGCACTTCGTTTGCAATCGGTGCGCTGCCCGAAGCGGGCTTTGCGTCGAGGACAAGCGGTCCAAGCATCATACGCAATCATCAGCATTTTGCCTGAAATCATAACGCATGATCGGGCGGGCTGGCACCCTGCGAGCGACGACCCTGAACCCGGCACGAGCGAAGGTGGAGGCGTATCCACTGCCGGAAGCGCTTGGCGATACATCGGCATCAAAAGGATAGGCCTCAAGCGCAGGGGCATCTGCGCGCCTCGCGGCTTCCAGCGCCGCTGCGATCAGATGGGATGTGATGCCTTGCCGGCGGTATGCTTTTCGCACGTAGAGGCAGGACAAGGACCAGACTGGCGCATCATCCACCCGCTTGAGCTGCCACAGCCGATCGAGCCAGGGCACGGCATCGCGCGGTGTCATCTGGCACCAGCCGACAGCAGTATCGCCGTCGAAAGCAAGTAAGCCTGGAGGCGGACCATGCTCGACGGCTTGCCGGAATGCAGCCTTGTTTTCCTCACCTGGTCGCTGTCGATAAGAACTGCCGACCCGCCCGTACATACACCAACAGCGACTGCAGACGGCGCTCTCACCGAACAGGTCCTCGAGCGCGGGCCATCGATCTGGCGTCAGAGGGCGAGAGGTAAGTTTCATGTCAGCTGCCTTTCTCAACTCACTGTGCGCAGTTTAGCACCTGGCAGTGCGCGTTGACGCATCGGTGCCATCCCGATACGGGATCGGAAGAAGATCGATATCGAGGGGATTTGGCGCATGGTGCATTACGCGGACGGCCGGCCGATTGGCGATCTGACGCTGAGGACGCTGGCCATGCCTTCGGACGCCAATGCGGCGGGCGACATTTTTGGCGGCTGGGTGATGGCACAGATGGATCTTGCCTGCGGCATCCGCGCCGCCGAGCGCGCCAAGGGCCGCGTGGTGACGGCGGCGGTGAAGGAAATGTCGTTCGCCAAAGCGATGAAGATCGGCGACACGCTGTGCATCTATACGCATGTCGAGCGCGTCGGCCGCACCTCGATGACGCTCAAGGTCGAGGCCTGGGCGCAGCGCTACCTCTCCGACCTGATGGAGAAGGTCACCCATGCCGATTTCATCATGGTGGCGCTGGACGGCGAAGGCAAGCCGAAGGCCGTTCCGGCGGAAAGCTGATCGGCTGGATGCGGTCAGCTTAAAGTCGAACGGCAATGCCGCTGCCAGCCTCTCGCAAGGAGACGCGAACAGCGATGCTGTGTGATGCTTTTCATATTCGCGTTCGCACATTTTCGTGACCATGTCCGGCAGGACGTGGGAAAAGACAATGCGTCAACGATTGCTGAACGGCGCATTGGCAGGCGCGCTTGCCGCCTTGTTCTGCCTGATGGCTGCGACCGACTAAACCGAGGTCAAACGAGACGAGGCCGAAGCGAGTTGCGCCGCCGAAAACCACCCTCAAGCGGCAAGTGACCAGGTGCGGAATCTGCGTTGCAACGACCTACCACACCGGCGCGATGAGCGTGAGCAATTGCGGCAAAGGGGCGGGCTGCGCCATCGACGGCAAGGTGGTCAATCGGGCCGAAATCGAAGCGGATCGAAAGCCGTCTGCGGGCCGGAATGCAGATGCAGCCGTAGAATTCGTCTACGCTACGCGCCGTGCGCAAACCCTTGCAGCGCAAGAGTTTCAGGCGTGAATCCCATCGAACTTCGCCCGCGCGGCCTTGACCCGCTCGGTGTTCTTGCGCGCCCATTCGCCGAGCGCACCGACCGGCACTAGAAGCTCGTAACCAAGGTCGGTCAGCTCATAATCGACGCGCGGCGGAATGGTCGGGAACACGGTGCGGGTGACGAAGCCGTCGCGCTCAAGCCCGCGCAATGTGGTGGTCAGCATCTTCTGCGAAATGCCGCCGACGGCGCTGCGCAATTCGTTGAAGCGCAGCGGCCCGTCACCGAGCTTGCCGACGACGAGTACGGTCCATTTGTCGCCGACGCGCTGCAGGATTTCCGAGATGGCGCGGCAGTCCTCGGTGCGGTGCGGGTGCCTTGGTAACAAAAAGGTGCCTCCTTGCGCCTCGTGAGCGTAGTCACTCATATAGCTTAGGTATCTAAACGATACCAGAAATTTGCCTAAAGGAGAGCCCCTCTATGTCCAAACCCAAAATCGCCATTGTCGTCGGTTCGACCCGCGCCGCACGCTTTGCCGACGTTCCGACCCAGTGGATCGCCAAAATCGCCAAGTCGCATGCGGACATCGACGTCGAAGTGGTCGACCTGCGCGACTTCCCGCTGCCGTTTTTCGACGAAGTCGCATCGTCCGCCTGGGCTCCGTCGCAAAATGAGGTGGCGCAGCGCTGGCAGAAGAAGGTCGCCGAGTTCGATGGCTTCATCTTCACCGCCGCCGAATACAACCATGGCCCGACCGCCGTGCTGAAGAACGCGATCGACTACGCCGCCAATGAATGGAACAAGAAGCCGGCCGGATTTGTCGGCTACGGCAGCGTCGGTGGCGCGCGTGCCGTCGAGCAGCTCAGGCTGCATGCCGTCGAGCTGCAGATGGCGCCGGTCAAGTCCGCCGTCCATATTGCCTGGGGCGATTTCCTTGCCGTCCGGCAAGGTGAAAAGAAGCTCGAGGAGCTCGAGCACCTGAACCAGGCGGCGACTGCACTGGTCAACGACGTTGCATGGTGGGCCAAAATGCTGAAGGCGGCGCGTCAGGCCGACGCGGTGGCCGAAGAAGTCAAGGCGGCCTGAACCGCAGACCAGAACAATCCTCCCAAGGATACATGCTTAGAAGGATTCCGGGGCGGCGCTCGCGTCGCCCCTTTTTTATTCAGGCGATGGCTGGCTGGCGCGCCTGCCGAGGCCTGATGATGCAGTCGGCAAGGCGGTCCAACTCGTTCAGCTCATCCGCATGATGCTGGCCCCATTCACAGAGCGCCAGAAGGATAGGCTCGAGGCTGAGGCCGAGGCGCGTCGCCGAATATTCGACGCGTGAGGGAATCTCGGCAAAGATCTCGCGTCTGATAAGGCCGTGTTCTTCCATTTCGCGAAGCTGCTGGATCAGCACTTTTTGCGTGATATCAGGCACCAGCGTCTTCAGCACCGACAGCCGCCGGGGCCCGTCGAAGAGATGGTAGAGAATGACAGCCTTCCATCGGCCCGAAATCACCTTCAGGGCGCGTTCCGCCGGCAGCATGGGCAGTCTTTTGGTTGGCAGCTTCTTGGTCGGCTTGGCCATGGTCACCTCTTGGTCAGCAGGGGACAAATGAGTGTGTAGTCGCGATCAGGCAGATAGTGGCAAACAGCAGCCGATGCCATAGCGATGGGTGCATGCCATGAGAGCCATTCAACTGAACCGTTTCGGTGGTCCCGACGTCCTGGATATTGTCGAGATGCCGAAGCCGCTGCCGCAAGCAGGCGAGGTGCTGATCCGCGTTCATGCGGCCGGCGTGAATTTCTTCGAAGTGCTGATGCGCGGGGATCGCTACGCGGTGACGCCGCAATTGCCGATGGTTCTCGGCGTCGAGACTGCCGGCACAGTAGAGGCGCTTGGTCAAGGCGCGGACACCTCGCTGGCAGGGACACGCGTCGCGGCGCCGCTGTTCGCTTCAACGCATCCCTTTGGTGGATATGCCGACTATGTGACGATCGACGCAACGCTGGCCGTGCCTCTGTCGGACGCGCTGTCATTCGAAGATGCGACGGCCTTGATGGTTCAGGGACTGACGGCCTTTCATCTGCTGCGGCAAAGCCCGCCCGCCGGCAAGTCCGTGCTGGTCACTGCAGCTGCAGGCGGTGTCGGGTCCCTGCTGGTCCAGCTCGCCAGGCGCCAGGGCGCCAGTGCCGTGATTGCGGTCGCCGGCAGCAGGGCCAAGCTCGATCTTGCCCTGTCGCTTGGTGCCGATGCCGCGGTCGACTACAGCACGTCGGATTGGCCCATGCGTGTGCGGGAAGCGGCGGGCGGCGCCGGTGTCGATATCATCTACGACATTGTCGGCGGCTCGATGACCGCGGCATCGCTGCAGGCTCTCGCGCCTGGCGGAGAGCTGGTCTTTGCGGCGCTGGGCAGATACGCGATCGGCGCCTCGGAACTGGAAGCGATGATCACCCGAAACCAGTCCCTGCGAGGTTTTGCCCTGCTGCCGCTGCTTTCTCCCGACGTGCTGCGCGGCAGTCTGTCAGAGCTTTTCCATCTAGCCGCCAGCGGCGGGCTTTTGGTGACAACAGGCGGCCGCTATCGGCTCGATCGGGCCAACGAAGCGCATCGCCTGCTGGAGGAGCGCCGCTCGACCGGCAAGGTCGTGCTGATACCTTGAGTGGTGTGGTCGATTAACTGCGCGCTGGCCGATCGTGGAACCTGTCCGCTTTGCGCCTGATATCGGCCATTGACGTGACCGTTGCCACCGCCAAAGCAGACATTGTTGGCGACCATTCTGGAGGCCGCGGTTGCGCCATCTGCGGAAGTTCGAGGCATCCCCAATGAACGGTAGCAGTCGGACCCGTTCCAGAAGTTCGTGCGCGAGCGCCTATGGCACATTATCTACACCTAATAGATAACCTAGCCGATTTCGAAGAAATGGGAGATAGTTGAGGAGCATATGATCTCTTGTTCATGAATCCGGGCGAGTCGCCCGCCAGCGATTGGAGATATGTCATGGCAGCCAATTGGGATCCCTTTCAGAATCTTAACTCAGGTCGGGTCGAGTGGCCCACGGGTCCGTTGCTACTCAATTCAGGCGAGATACCCAAATGGGTGGAGGCGTGGGTTATGCAGAGCAGCACGGGCGCCAGTCAAAGGACTGCCCAGTGGACAGGTTGGGCGCCGAATAACCCGATCTGGACTGCAGACGGGATCCCGCCGGGGTGGATAAACGGACAATTCCAGGCCGGGCCGGCATTGGGGATGGCGCTCCTAGCTTACGACTCCAGTGGTACTGATAAATTCTACTGGTGGCTTGATGTAGTCGTTCTGCAATAGCAGCTCTCGGTAACTGTCGAGCGAGGCATAGATGGAGGGATGAAATGGCCATCGACAAAGATGTTATCATCGACGAAGATTTTATTAGGCGTTTCGAGGAGCAGACCGCCATCCTTAGGAACTTGGAGAAGCAGGTCCACGACGCGGTCGTAAGAGCCGAGGGACGGATCGCGAGAATGCAACCAGGGAAATCTATGAAGGACATCTTTGATCCTGTCCCGCCAAAGCAATAAGTCCGGCGGATCTGGGCGGCGGTGGCTAGGATCGCTCGGTGGAAGCGACCCAAAGGCAGTCTTTCAGCTCCGTCGGGACAGCGGGACAGGTGAACTGGTTCTGGACCGGATCGAAGATGAAGTCGACGCGGGCTGACGCGATCTCTATGGTTGCGTTACTCCGGCGAAGGCCACCAGATCGGCCACCGTGAAGTTTCCAGGCGTGGACGAAGGAAGGATAGGTGTGAACCCACCGGCGACGTTCAGATAGGATGACGCATCTCGCTTCAAAATCCTGACAAACGTCTCCGCCACGATCCTGCCGCCGACCGGACCCAACTGATTTCCGCCGGCGAGGACCGCAGCCTCGCGAAGGACGTAATACCACAGTGGCGTCTTGTTCAGCAGTAAACCGCCGCTGGAATTCAGCACAGCCATTTCGGCCGCCGGCACCCCAGATGTCAACTGCGCCGCGGTCATCGGCGCAATGCCGAATGAGTTGGCCATGCCCTGTCCACTCGGCAGACCGAGAGCTAGAGCGCGCCGGAGGTTTCGCGTTGCCAGAATCGCCATCATTCCAGAGAATCCGGGCAACGATTCCAATCCGTTAGCCATGAAGCTATCGATTTTCCGGGCCTTGTTGTGAACCGGTACTGGCACTCCGGTGTCAAAGAACGCGTTGAAGTCAACGACCCAGGTGGAAAAGACCGGCAGCCGTGGATCGCGATTGAACTCAAACACCTTTCCAAGTGTGGCTTCCGGGAAGTTGAAATTCACCCAGTACGTATCACGGATCATACTGTGGCCGAACCGGTACGCTGCCACGGCGAACTCGACGGGCATTCGGAACGAGCTGCCGATGGGAGCAGATACGCTCGCCATCGCGTTGTTCACGGTAGCCACTCCGCAGATTCTTTCCAGAAAGTCGTGCACCACGGCCCATTGGTAGTGATGGGTCACGATTCGTTTGGCCTCTGCGAAGATGTCGCCCCCAAACGCTACTGCCACCAGCAGATCAACGACGGCGTTATGGAAACGCAGCATAGCGTGCTGGAACTGTATGATGATCAGATTTTCGTCGTTGCGCGGATCGCCGATCGCAGCAGTATTCGTACCCTGCATGCGGGGCACATCCCAGTTCGTCTGCTGGACCATGCCCGATTTGTCACCGTTGTTGCTGGGGCCGCCCGGGCCAATAGGAGTGTTCGAGCCCCTATGCAGCTTGATTGCGGTAGCTGGACCAGATGTAGGAAAAACGTAGAGAAATGGATCTAAGCCGGGGCCGCGGCCGTAAACGGACTCCAGATCGAGCGCCGGGCTTCGCATGTTACTGATTGTATTCGCATCGGTAGCGGCCTCGAGAGTCGACGAGACGTCGAACGTGATGTCATGGTCCACAAACTGACCAAAATAAGTGAAGCCTGCTGGTATCGAAGACACGCCCGCATCAGCGGGGTTGTGAGACGCAGGATTAGGATCACGGCCGGGGTCTCCCATCATGTTACCGAGTTGGCCGAGGAGTGCTTGCGTCGCGACATTGAATGGCAACTTCGTTGCCTCACGGGTGCGCGCGGACGACATGTATCCGAAGCGATCTGCACAGGCAGAACTCAGCCAGGGAAACGGGAACCAGTAGAGCGGAATTTTAACACCGTGAAAACGTCGATCCCCTGGCTTTAGTGCGAGGATAGACTCTTTGAGGTCTTCCGGTAACTTCTCCACGGGAAGGTCCGCCGGCTTGATGCGATTCGCGCTGGCCAACAGTTGCTCCAGCGAAACGGTGGGTCTCAGATTCGTTTCGGTCACGCGCTTTCGCAACTCCGACAGCACGATCGGCTTTGGGTTAACGAATCCTGTAGGAATCGATGTCTTCTTGAGAAATTCGCGGACTGGCTCGGCAATTTCGGAAGTTGCGGCTGGGTTCGCTGTCTCAGCTTTTCGCTTCGTAGGCTTCGTCGCACCGAGTCGCTTGGGTGTCTGTTTCGCTGGGGCTTTCTTTTTCGTGACCATGCTTGACCTCTGAAAATGATTTCAGGAAGTACCCTCACCCAATGGGAAAGGGGGCCTTCAACAAGTTGGGATTAAGCAGAAAGGCCCATGCAGGCGCCACCCGGCTGGAGGACCCAAGTATCGAGCCTCAGCCCGGTCTAGCTCTAGGGGCCCAGCGGTGAGGCATATTTATGCTCGTTGATCGTATCGAAGTTCGGTGGCATCACATCACCTCCGATCCAGAGCTGTTCACAAGGAGGTGCGGGCGGTGCCCCTTGCCGCCTCCCAACGGTGTCACATTTTGACGAGTTTGCCTAGGCGGAGCTGGGTCGCGGCCGCGGCGACCACGTTTCCCTTCAGCTCGTAGAGATGCAGCGCTCCGGACACAGCGGCGACCGCCTCGTCGCCTCGGCGGGCGGCCTCGAGCACGTGCGACAGGTCGACCAGTGCATCCGCCCGGTCGTTGACGAAGTCGGTCGCTTCGGCGATCGTCACTGCTTCGCGCGCGAGCGCCTCCGCCGCCCGGAGCTCTGCCCGCCGCGCATGCACGCGTGCGCGCACGCGGCGCCAACGGACCTGCGTCACCAGGTCTCCGCTCGCAGCCAGCTGGGCGCTGAGTTTAGCAAAGTCCTCGGCCTCTTCGTCGCGTCCCTGTTCGAGGATCACCACGGCGAGGGACGCGGCCATCGTCGAACGGAACGCGCGCTCGCCCATCTCCTCAAGCGCGCGATACGCCGCGCGCGCGCTCCTCTCGGCCGCAGCGGGGTCCCCGGCGAGCAGCTCGATGACGGCCTCGTGCTCTGAGGACGCCACGTAGAGCGTAAGGCCAAGGTCGGCGTAGGTGGCGTTGCTCGTCGCGATCAGCTCGCGGGCAATCGCGAAGCGGCCGACAATCGCATTGAGGCACGCGAGCTGGCGGAGGATCGCTGCCTCGGACTCGGGGCTTTCGCCCACCTGAACGCGCATCGCCTCGCAACGGCGGATGCCCTCGGCTGCCGGGGTGGGCCCGAACCACAAGGAGGAAGCGATCCACGTGAGGATTTCGTAGTACTCATGCCAATCCCCCGCACGTCGCGCGTGATCAGCAGCTTGCTCCCAAGCTGCAATGGCGGCTTCGCCGCGGGCCGCGGTGAAGGATAGCCAGGCCTCGAGCCGCCGTGCGCGGCAGAGGCCGAGGTCGTCCCCGAGGCGCTCGAAGACCGGGATCACGGCAGCTGCCGCGCGTGCCGCCTCCTCCAGCCCGCCCTCTTCGCCGTGGAAGATCCGAAGGAACTGCCGCTGAACGAGCACATGCGCTGCCAAGCGCTGGTCGTCAGCGGCAGCGGCCAAGCGCTCAGCCTCGTCCAACGCGCGCCCGGCGTCGTCCAGCCGGCCGCTTTCGATCAGCGCGCCGCTCAAGTCGGCGAGCAGCACGATCCGCCGTGTGTCATCGGTGGGAAGCAGCCGGGAAACCCTCTCAAGCAGGCTGATCGCCGCCGGCAGGTCGCTGCGGACAAGCGCCCGCCGCCCGGCTGCCTCGAGCCGTTCGCACGCCCGGGCGGCAAGCGAGGCCGCGCGCACATCGCGCGGACCAAGCGCGACACGGTACTGAAAGGCCTGTTCGAGGTGATAGCCGACAATCTCCTCAAACTCGCGTAGCCGGTCCGCGGCCGCTAGCTCGAGCCAGGCGGCGAAGCGTTCGTGCAGGTCGGCGCGCGCATTCTTCGGCAGGGAGCGATACGCGGCGTCGCGGATCAGGACATGACGGAAGCGATAGGCCTTTTCGCCGGCGAACAACGGTGCCTCCGGGCGGATCAGGTCCCGGCGGACGAGCGCGAGCAAGCCGTCCTCGAATGTGTCGAGCACCGGGCAGGCGAGCTCGCTGACGGCGCTCCGATGGAATACTGAGCCCTCGACCGCTGCGGCCGTCAGGATGGCGCGCTCGACGGACGGGAGGCCCTCGAGACGGGCAGCGAGAAGCGCATTGATAGTCGAGGGGACGGGCAGCTCAACGAGGTCCGACGCGGCGACGCTGTCGCGCCTGAGCAACGCGTCGTCGACGAGCATCGCTACGAGTTCCTCAGCGAAGAGCGCATTGCCCTCGGCCGCGCTCGCGATCCTCGACTCGGCAGCGGGCGGCAGCGGCGCGGGGCCAAGCAGGTTGGAGATCAGCTCGCGGCATTCCGCGTCGCTGAGCCGCTCAAGGACGATCGACGTCGCGTTGCGTTTGCCAGCCCCCCAGCCAGGACGCGAGTCGAAGAGCTCCGGCCGCGCGATGCAGATGAGCAGGATCGGGAAATCGCGTGAGAAGTCGGCGACGTGCTCGACTAAGTCGAGGAATGTCGACTCGGCCCAATGGACGTCGTCCACCACAACGACAAGCGGCCCCGCTCGCGCGAGCGCCTCAAACAGCCTCCGGACGGCCCAGGCGGTCTCCTCGGTCGTCCCTTGTCCCGCGCCGCCAAGCCCGAGCGCCCCGGTCACACGCTCGGCAATCAGCCCGGCCTTCTCGTCGCCTGCGAGCCGCGCCTCGATCACCGCTGCGAGCTGCTTGCCGGAGTCCGGTCCCTCCGCGCGGGTAAGCTCCCGGACGATCTCGGCCAGCGGCCAATAAGTTATGCCCTCGCCATAAGGCAGACAGCGGCCGTGCAAGACTGTGACATCCTCGGCAAGGCCGCTCGTGAACTCCCGTACGAGCCGCGACTTTCCCACACCCGCGTCGGCGAGAATGGTGACCATGTGGCAGGTTCTATCGCCGACCGCGTTGCGGAAGACGGTCTCAAGCAAGGCTCGTTGGCGTTCGCGCCCGACGAAAGGCGAGTCGAAGCGGCGCGCAACGCCGGGGGCGTGGGCGAGGACTTCTAACACGGCGAGGGCGCGGATGGTCGCGCCGCGCTTGAGTGCGCGCGGCCCGCTCGGCTCGACGACGACCGCATCGCGCACGAGCTTGTGCGTCGGCTCCCCTATCAGGATCTCATTCGCCGTCGCTGCCTCCTCAAGGCGCTTCGCGACAATGACGGCCTCTCCGGCGACGGACAAGTATCCCTGCGTTTGGTCGCCGGCGATCACCTCGCCGGTGTTGATGCCGATTCGGTTCATAAGGCGGACGCCCCAACCGGCTTCGAGCTCGTGGTTAAGGATGGCAAGTGTTTCGCGCATCTCCACCGCTGCCCGCACCGCGCGCAGCGCGTCGTCTTCGTGGACGAACGGCATGCCGAACACAGCCATGATCGCGTCCCCGATATAGTTGTTCACGATTCCGCCGTGCCGTTGAACGACGGCGCTCAACTCGCCGAAGTAGCGGGAGAGCAGGTTCCGGAGCGCTTCGGGATCGAGGGAGAGGCTAAGCCGCGAGGAATCGACGATGTCGGCGAAGAGGATGGTGACCGTCTTGCGGGCGTCCGGCCCGGGCTGCCGCGCGTCCGGCGCGGCCGGCTTAGCTGGAACCGAGGAAGCCATCTTAGGCCTCCGCTTCGGGTTCGGCCGGAGATGGTTATCCGATGACATGGCACGACTCCGTGTCTTAGCCTCCCCACGCCGCTGACCAGTTGCGGATTGTCATGGGTGCTGCTTTCACGATACAGCCGCTTCTCAACAAGAACAAAGCGGTTTCCTCGCCGGGCAAAACTCCCGCACTTCTTCCAAAGATACCTTTTGGGCTATCTGCGGGGCTTTAGTTGGCTTCTCCCTCATAGGTGGAAGAACCGGCTGCAAACTTGCCGAGCGGTCCGTCCGCAGAAAGCGATACCCGCACTACTAGGAATAACCACCGGGCCCGCTGGGGTGAAAAACCCAGCGGGTGTCATATTCAACAAGGATCAGGTGCAGATCCCATTTACAGATCGAATGAACCAACACAAGCGGGCTTGGTGCCTGCAAGTTACTCCTCAGTCCTGCGTCTTGAGGAAGTCCGAGACAGTGCGCATGCAGAGGTCCCGCTCCTCGACATGCGGCATGTGGCTCGAATGCTCGAAAAATACCCATCGAATACCCGAAACGCGTTCCACATAGGGTCGAATCACCTCGGGTGTAGCCTCGTCGTGGCGGCCCGAAACCAGCAGTGTCGGCACCGCGATCTCGGGCAGCCGGTCCTCGATAGTCCAGTCCCTCATCGTGCCGATGACGTGGAATTCGGTAGGGCCGTTCATGTTGCGGTAGACCGTGTTGTCCTCGTCCATAATTGCGAAGGTGCGCGCCACGTCCGGCGGCCATGGCACGACCCGGCAGACATGTCGGTCGTAAAACACGCGCGAGGCTGCTGCATATTCAGGATCTGTGATCGTGCCGGCGGTCTCGTGCCGTGTGAGCGTATCCTGGACGTCGGCGGGCAGTTCCCGCCGTAGCCGATTGGCCTCGGACACCCAGGTGCGCATGTTGGCCGGCGAGTTGGCGATCACCAGGGCCTTGAGGCCCTCCGGCCGGCGCACGGCATGCTCGGCGCCGAGCATGCCTCCCCAGGACTGGCCAAGCAAGGCGTAGCGCCACTCGATCCCGAGCGAACGCAACAGCGTATCGAGTTCGTCCAGGAACAGATCGACGGTCCAGAAGTCCGGTCCCTTTTCCGGCAGCCGCGTGGAATTGCCATTTCCAAGCTGGTCGTAGTGTATCACGGCCCGGCCATCGAGAGCCGCGATGTCCTTGAAGGCGTCGACATAGTCGTGGCTGCAGCCTGGTCCCCCATGGGCGACAACCAGGGGGAGCCTCGGCGAATCCAGGTTGCCGGTGATGCGGTACCAAGTGCGGTAGCCGCGAAACGCGACATGGCCTTCCTTCGATTCCGGCACGGCGGCACTCCTCGTTGCGGCGAGCATCATAGGGCGAGCCTGTCAGAGGGGGCAGCTATGAAAAGTGATAGGGTCTCTCCGTCAGTTGTCGAGCAGGCGGAAATGCGCGGCGCGAACGACGGCCTGCGTGCGGTTCCTGGCGCCCAGCTTCCTGGCGGCGGCGGTGAGGTGCATGACGACCGTAGGAATCGAGCGCCCGATGACGCGCGAGATCTCCTTGGCAGAGAGGCCATGTGCCGAATGGCGGAGACACTCGCGCTCGCGCTCAGTCAAGGACGGCATGAGCGGACTGAGAGCCGATAGGTCGTAGAGGGCGTAGGCCGTGTCGTGGAAGACATGCGCCAGCAAGCTAAAGCGCGCGATGGTTCCCGCATCCCCATCTACCATCTCGTCCGCGCCGAGGCGGATCCCGGTAACCGTGGCATAGCCGCCGCGCGGCATGTGGATAGGGATTGTGACGCCGCTAGTGAGATCGCGCTCGCGCAGATAGCGCGCAACGGGTTCCGTAGTCTCGTCGAGGAGCGCGCCTATCTCGGTGTCGATCTCCTTGTTGTAGCTCCAGGCGAAGGGGGTGGAACTGCGCGCCGCCACGATCTGCACCGGATCGATGCGGAAGTAACCTCGATCGCACCAATAGTCGCGCATGTCGTCATCGATGTTACGCAGCTTGAGCATCGACGGGATCATGATAGCGCCGTCGAGATCGTACGGGATGGGCGTGTAGTCGTAGACCAGCGCGTCGTAGCCTAGGCCGGACAGGGCGGCGAACGCCTCGTCGATGCATTCGTCCAAGGTGCCATGGCGAGTGAAACGCCGCCTGATCGTTGTGATTTCGTCCAGCATGGGCTCTTCCGCCTACATCCCGGACCACCCTATCACTTCTTATAGCTGACGCACTCCCAACGTTTCGCTTAATATATGAGCATGCCTAAAATCTGTGCATTCGGAGCGTATCATGTGGCGTGAGATGGCGGCCGACGATCGCATCGAGGTAAATGTCGACGGCTTTAAGGTCGTCGCCTACAGCTTCGGCTCCAGCACCGAGACGGTGTTCTGCCTCAACGGCGGGCCTGGCCTGCCCTGCGACTACCTTCGCGAATCGCACTCCTGCCTGGTAGACCAGGGATACAGGGTCGTGGCGTTCGACCAGCTTGGCACCGGCGCCTCCGACCGGCCGACGGACACCTCGTTGTGGACTATCGCGCGCTACGTCGAGGAGACCGAGACGGTTCGCAAGACGCTGGGACTCGGCAATGTACACATGCTGGGTCATTCCTGGGGCGGCTGGCTGGCGATCGAATATGCGCTTGCCTACCAGGAGAACCTGCAGACGTTGATCCTCGAGGATACGGTCGCCGACATGCCGCATCTTGTTCTGGAACTGGAACGCCTGCGCGCCTCGCTGGGACCCGAGACCGTAACGATGATGCAGAAGCACGAGGCGCAGGGAACCTACGATCATCCGGAATACATGGCGGCGGTGACGATCCTCAACTACCGCCATGTCTGCCGCCTGGCCGAATGGCCGGCGCCGGTGCGCCGCTCGCTCGACGACTGGAACATGGGACCCTACGCGACCATGCAAGGTCCGAACGAGTTTCTCTACATCGGCAATCTCAAGGACTGGAACCGGGTGCCCGACCTGCCCAGGATCAAGGTGCCGGTGCTGATCACGCATGGCGAGCACGACGAACTGACACCAGCCTGTGGTCTGCGCATGAAGCTTGGCCTGCCGCAGTCGGAGTTGCACATCATCCCGAATGCGAGTCACATGCCCTTCTACGAGAACCCAGCTGCATACTATCCGATCCTTTCAGGGTTCCTCTCGCGCAACAAGGCAGGCTGATGCAGGCGGAATGCATGGGAAAGGGAGCGGACGGGGAAACACCTCAGGGCCATGCACCGCTATAAGTTCGTTCTATACCGTCCGCTTCAGTTCCTGCCGGTGCTGTTCGGCATCAGCGTGATCACGTTCATCCTTGTCCGGCTGATCCCCGGCGACCCCGCTCGCGTTCTGCTCGGCACCCGCGCCACCCCCGAAGCGATCGCCCGCATCCGCGCGCAGTACGGCCTCGATGAGCCCATGCTCGCCCAGTATTTCTACTTCCTGCGCAACCTCGCGGACGGCGAAATGGGGCGCTCGATCCTCTACAAGATCGATGTGCTGAAGCTGATCGCCACGCGCATCGAGCCCACTCTGACGCTGGTGCTTTGCAGCGTTGTGCTGTCGGTATTGATCGCCGTGCCGGTGGCGGCGATCGCGGCGCGCAATCAGGGCAGGCTGGCCGACCAAGTTATCCGCATCGTTTCCACCTTCGGCATCGGCTTCCCGCCCTTCTGGCTCGGCCTGATGCTGATCATCCTGTTCAGCGTCGAACTCGCTGTTCTCCCGGTGTCCGGTTACGGCAACACGCTTTCTGACAAGCTTGCACATCTCGTGCTGCCGAGCCTCACTGTCTCGCTGTCGCTGTCGACCGTTCTGGCGCGCAGCTTGCGTGCGGCGATGGTCGAAGGCTTGAAGTCCGACGTGGCGACTGCCGCGCGCGCGCGCGGCATGCCGGAGAGCATCGTGTTCTGGCGCCACGTGCTGCCAAATTCGTTGGTGCCGACCGTCAACCTTCTCGCCGTAAACATAGGTTGGCTGATAGGCGGCACCGTCGTGGTGGAGACCGTCTTCGCGCTGCCCGGCATGGGCCAGCTGCTGGTGCGCGCCATCTTCTCGCGCGACTACATGGTCGTGCAGGGCGTGGCGATGGTCTTCGCCTGCGCCACCGTGCTGATCAACTTCCTGGCTGACATCGTCACGGTGGCTCTCGATCCGAGGGTGAAGCTGTGAGCGAGCCCTTGGCCACGCCCGCGCTCGGCAGGAAGGGCGGCTTTCGCCGCCGCGGTACGCTGGCGGCCGGCGTGTTCCTGCTTGGGGCGTTCGTCGTCCTCGCGCTCGGCGCGCCGCTGATCGCGCCCTACGATCCGATCGCCCAGGACGCGACAGCACGGCTCCAGGGGCCGTCCTGGCTGCACCCGTTCGGGACCGACAATTTCGGCCGCGACATCCTCTCGCGCGTCATCTGGGGCACGCGCATCGACCTCAAGATCGCCGTCATCGGCGTTATCTTCCCCTTTCTCATCGGCACCACGCTGGGCACGGTAGCTGGGTTCTTCGGCGGGATAGTCGACGCCATCTTCATGCGGCTGGTCGACATCATCTTGGCCTTCCCGTTCCTGGTATTGATGCTGTCGATCATTGCGATCCTGGGGCCTGGCCTGGCCAGTTTTTACATCGCCATGGCCCTCGTCGGCTGGGTTTCCTACGCGCGGCTCATCCGCGCCCAGATGCTCGTGCTCAAGAACCACGACTACGCGGTTGCGGCGGTCAGCCTCGGCTTCAGCCGCATGCGCATCATGTTCCGTCACCTCCTGCCCAATGCCGCTGCCGGCTCGGTCGTCTTCGCGATGTCCGACGCCGTCCTCGTCCTGCTGAATGGCTCGGCCATTAGCTATCTCGGGCTGGGCGTGCAGCCGCCAGTCGCGGAGTGGGGCGTGATGGTGGCGGAAGGCCAAGCCTTCGTCACCACCGCGTGGTGGATTACACTGTTCCCGGGGCTTGCGATCGTGACGCTCGCCTTTGCCTTCAGCATGATCGGCGACGGGCTGGCCGATTTGTTCGGGGTTCACGAGTGATCGCGGCGCTGCTCAAGGTCACTGACCTGACGGTTGTCCATGACGGTGACGGCGGGGAGCGTACCCTGCTTGATGCCGTGTCGCTCGATCTCGCCCCGGGAGAAGTGCTCGGGCTGGTCGGCGAGAGCGGATCGGGCAAGAGCCTGCTCTGCCGCTCACTCGTTAGGCTGCTGCCATCGAGCCGGCTCAGGATCAGCGGTGGCTCGATCACACTTTCCGGGCGTGAGCTGACGACCGCGCCGGAAGCCGAGATGCTCGCGGTGCGCGGCGGTGAAATCGGCATGATCTTTCAGAATCCGAGCAGCCATCTCGACCCGGTCATGAGGATCGGCGACCAGATCACCGAGGGCATCCGCTTTCACCAGCGGCTGGACGCCAAGGCGGCGCGCGCCGCGGCGGTGGATATCCTCGCCCAGGTCGGGTTTCCGGATCCGGCTCGGCAATACGATAGCTACCCGCACGAATTCTCCGGCGGCATGCGCCAGCGCGCCATGATCGGCGCGGCGCTATCGAGCAATCCCAAGATCCTGATCGCCGACGAGCCGACGACGGCACTCGACGTGACGATACAGGCGCAGATCCTGCGGCTTCTGATGGACATCCGCGCCAGGCGTGGACTCTCGGTGATCCTGGTCACCCACGATCTCGGCATCGTCGCCCAAGTCTGCGACCGCATCGCGGTGATGTGGCAAGGTCGACTGGTGGAGATTGGAGAGAAGCGCGGTCTGCTTGCGGCGCCGGCGCATGCCTACACCCGTTCGCTGATCGCCAGTCATCCCTCGCTGCCGGAGGAGGACATGCCGGCAAAGGCTGAGGAGCTCCGGGCACCCGGAGCGGTGCCGGTGGTCGACATCGAGAAGCTGCACGTGCGCTTCGCCACGGGCGGCCTGTTCCGACGAGGCGCGGTTGATGCCGTCAATGGGGTCACACTCCGTGTCATGCCGGGCGAAACGGTCGGCATTGTCGGCGAATCCGGAAGCGGCAAGAGCACTCTGGCGCGCGCGGTCCTTGGGCTTACGCCGGTCTCGTCAGGCACGATACGGTTCGATGGTACGGACATCGCATCGGGTCGCGCAGTCCTCGGCATGCTGCGACGTCAAACCGCCATGGTTTTCCAGGACCCCTTCAACGCCCTCAATCCTCATCTTACCGTTGGCAAGATGCTGGCGGAGGTCCTGCGGGTACAGGGAAAGATCGAGACCGCGCAAATTCCGGCACGCTGCGGCGAACTGCTCGACCTGGTCGGCTTGGGGCGCGCGTTCCTCGACCGCAAGCCGCGCTCGATGAGCGGCGGCCAATGCCAGCGGGCCGGCATAGCTCGCGCGCTCGCCGTCGACCCGAAACTTATCATTGCGGACGAGTGCGTGGCCGCCCTCGACGTCACTATCCAGGCGCAGATCGTGGAGTTGTTCCGCGAACTGGTGGAACGTATGTCGCTCACGCTGATATTTATCGCCCACGATCTCGCAATCGTTCGCAATCTCTGCCAGCGTGTTGTGGTGATGCACCGCGGCGTGATCGTCGAGGAAGGTCGGTCGGAGGAAGTGTTCTCCCGGCCGAAGCATGCCTACACCGCCGCGCTGATTGCCGCCGTTCCGCATATCGATCCGGACAAGCCGCTGCTTGCTCCCTCGAAGATGGCGACCCCGCAGGCCGACGGGGTCGCAAACTGAAACCAAAGGCAAACCAGAAGGGGAATACCGATGTTAAGAAGCAAATGGATGCGCATCGGCTTGGTCACCGTTATGACCAGCCTGTCCCTGGGGGCGACGCTCGCAGAAGCCGCCGGCGTACTCACCATTGGCCGGCGCGAAGACTCGACCACCTTCGATCCGATCAAGACCGCCCAGAACATCGACCTGTGGGTGTTCGCCAACGTCTATGACGTGCTGATCCGCGTCGACAAGACGGGCACCAAGCTGGAGCCCGGTCTCGCCGAGAGTTGGGAGGTCAGTCCGGACGGCCTCACCTATACGCTCAAGCTGCGCGACGCGAAGTTCTCGGACGGCTCCGACCTGACGGCCGACGACGTGGTGTTCAGCCTCACCCGCATCAGGGATGACGAGGGCTCGCTGTGGGCGGATCCTTTCAAGGTGATGGATACGGTCGAGGCAACCGATCCAAAGACCGTCACGATCAAACTCAAGCAGGCGACCGCGCCGTTCCTGGCGACGCTGGCCTTCCCGATCGCCTCGGTTCTTTCCAAGAAGGGCTTCGAGACGCTCGGTCCGGAGAAATATGCCGAAGCACCCATCGGCTCTGGCGCCTTCACCATCACGGAATGGAGGCGCGGCGACCGTGTCATCCTGGCGAAGAACCCGCATTTCTGGGAGGCCGATCGTGTCAGCCTCGACGGCGTCGAGTGGATCTCCGTGCCGGACGATAACACCCGCATGCTGAACGTGCAGGCTGGCCAGCTCGACACCGCGATCTTTGTGCCGTTCTCACGCGTCGCCGAACTGCAGAAGGATTCCAACCTCACCGTCCATCTCGACCCGTCGACCCGCGAGGATCACCTGCTGATTAACCACGAGCATGGCGCGCTGGCGAAGAAGGAGGTGCGGCAGGCCCTCGACATGGCCATCGACGAGCAGGCTGTGGTCGACACGGTGACGTTCGGCTACGGCGAGGTCGCAAACTCCTACGTCCCGAAGGGCGCGCTCTATTACTACGCCGACAATCTGAAGCGGCCCTACGATCCGGAAAAGGCCAAGCAGATGCTGGCCGACGCCGGGGCCTCGGACCTGACGCTCAACTACGTCGTGCGGGCCGGCGACGAGATCGTCGAGCAGACGGCCGTGCTGCTGCAGCAGCAGCTCGCCAAAGCCGGAGTCACCGTCCACATTCAGAAGGTCGACCCGAGCCAGGAATGGGACATGCTGGTGGCCGGCGACTATGACATCTGTGTCAACTACTGGACCAACGACATCCTCGACCCAGACCAGAAGACCACCTTCGTTCTCGGCCACGACGCGAACATGAATTACATGACCCGCTACAACAACGAGAAGGTCAAGGAGCTGGTCGCGGCGGCGCGCATCGAGATGGATCCGGCCAAGCGCGAGCAAATGTACACCGATCTGCAGAAGATGGCCAAAGAGGACGTCAACTGGATCGATCTGTACTACAGCCCGTTCATCAACGTCTCGCGTAATAACATCGAGAACTTCTACCAGAATCCGCTGGGCCGGTTCTTTCTGGAAGACGTGGTCAAGAACTAGACTTGTGAACGAAGCCACGGGACGCCGCTCTGCGGCGTTCCGCCCAGCCCTGACAGCACGTTTGGCGTGCCGCCCGTCTCACCGCGCGTCGTTTGTTGGGACAGGTGCGCGATCTGCTGCTACTTCCGCTTTCTGACAGTTCCGCGCTGATTGCGGAGGGTCCGCACTCGGCCCCAAGAGCCGCCATGGCGCTTACGCCATAATGGCCAAAGCGTCCGCGAAGAAGCTTTCGCCGCCGAAATTTCCTGATTTAAGAGCCAACACCATGTCGCCGTGGCGACCTCCGATACTGTGCAAGACAGGCACGCCCGCAACGATCTCCTGCCCGAGGCTAAATGCGGGAATTGCAAGCCGGTCAACTACTGCGCCGGATGTCTCTCCACCCGCTACGATCAGCCGACGCGCGCCCCGTTCCACCAGGCCTTCGGCAATCGACGCAAGGGATTGTTCAATGACCTGGCCGACCGCGTCGCGTCCGTAGCGGGTTTGCAGCCTTGATACATCATCCGGATTGGAGCTGCTGGCGATGATGACGGGAGTTCGAACCATCCGCTCGGCCGCCCAATCGAGGGCAAGCTGGGCCTCCTCTCGACCGTTCATAAGCTTTTCCGGATCGAGCCGCAGGACGGGCATCGTCTGCTCGGCTTTGGCGATCTGTTTCAAGGTCGCCTGTGAGCAGCTTCCGGCAAGAACAGCTGCTGGTCCCGCGACCGGCTTGCCGTAAACAGCAGTCCTCTCGTGGCGACGTACGGTGCCCGCTGCAATCAGGCCGCGCGCAAGACCCAATCCCAAACCGGAGGCTCCGATCGACAATCGCTGACGAAGCGCCGCCGCGCCAATTGCTTCGAGGTCGCTCTCGAACACGGCATCGGTGATGGCCGCTCCGTTCCAACCAGAGGTAAGCTGTGCCAGCCGCTCGAAGATCGCCTCGGCGCCGCGCGCAACGATTGCGAGATCGACGAGTCCAACCGCCGCAGCACTCTGCCGAGCCAGAACGCGGACCAGATTGGCATCGTGCATGGGGTTGAGCGGATGATCCTTCAGTGGGCTTTCGTTGAGTGGCGCCGCACCGACGAAGAGATTGCCCTGATAGACGGTGCGACCGGTCTGCGGAAAGGCCGGCGTCACCAGCACCGTTGTTTCACCGGCATCGGCGCGCAGGGAATCGAGCACCGGACCGATATTGCCCTTGTCGGTCGAATCGAAGGTGGAACAGATCTTGTACATGACATGATCGGCGCCGCGCTCGCGCAGCCAGCGATCAGAGGCACGGGCACGTTCGACCGCCTCAGATGCGGCGATCGACCGGATCTTAAGCGAAATGACGATCGCATCGACTTCGGGCAAAGCCAGGTCGTCCGTGGGAATTCCGATGGTCTGGATCGTACGCAGACCCTCTTTGGCCAGCGTGTTCGCCAGGTCCGAGGCACCGGTGTAGTCGTCCGCGATGCAGCCGAGCGAGAGCGTCATGTTAGAGCTCCACGCTTGGCACCTGAAATTGGGCGCTGGTGCTCGCCGCTATAGGGAGCGAGCCAGGAGAGCCCGTCGAGCGTTTTGCTGCTCGGCCGGTATTCGCAGCCGACAAAGCCGGCATATCCTAGCCGGTCCAGCTCGTCGAAAATGAAGTGATCATTGAGTTCCCCGGTCGCCGGTTCATGCCGCAAGGGCACGCTGGCGATCTGGATGTGACCAATGAGCGGCATCACCCGCCGAAGCGCCATGGTGACGTCACCATGCATGATCTGGCGATGGTAGACGTCGAATTGCAGCTTGAGATTGGGTAGCGCCAGATCGCCGACAAGAGCTTCTGCGAAGCCGAAGTCGTTGAGGAAGTAACCCGGCATGTCACGGCCGTTAATCGGCTCGATCAGGAGATCGATGCCTCGATCTGCGAGTTTTCCGGCCGTCCAGACGATGGCCTTCCGGTAGGCATCGACAGCTTCCTTGTTGTCGCGAGAGGCAATCCCCGACATGAGATGGAGGCGCTTGACGCCGGTCGCCTCTGCGTAAGAGAGCGCTGCTTCAACGCCGACCCGGAGCTCGTCGAACCGTCCCGGCAGGGAGGCCAGTCCACGCTCGCCGCCAGCCCAGTTGCCGGGCGGCAGGTTGAACAGGACCTGGCATAGACCGTTCTTTGCGAGGCGTTCGGCGATCGCATCGGGTCTATGCTCGTAAGGGAAAAGGAACTCGACCGCTTCGAAGCCGGCATCGGCGGCGGCAGCGAACCGGTCGAGGAACGGCCATTCGTTGAACATCATGGTGAGATTGGCGGCGAAGCGGGGCATTGGCTGGGTCCGGTCCTGGTCAGGTTTGCGGTTCGCCGGGCAAGTCGGTGCCCGTGATCTTTGCGTAGAGGCGGGCGACCGAGGCATCGTCATCGCGCCCCATACCGGCCGCCGAGGTCATCAGGAACATCTGCAGCGCTGCGGCAGCCACCGGCACGGGGAACTTGGCGCTGCGCGCCATGTCCTGGACGATACCGAGATCCTTGACGAAAATGTCGACGGCGCTGCGAGGGGCATAGTCGCCGTCGAGCACGTGCGGAACGCGGTTCTCGAACATCCATGAATTGCCGGCCGAGGCGGTGATGACCTCATAGACCTTGCGAATATCGAGCCCTTGGCGAGCGGCAAAGGCGACGGCTTCGCTCGCTGCCGCGATATGCACACCGGCGAGCAACTGGTTTATCATCTTGAATGCCGCGCCGACGCCCGGTTCATCTCCAAGCTCATAAAGCTTGGCTGCCATCGCGTCGAGAGCGGGCCGTGCCTTGGCAAAGGCGGCAGCGCTGCCGGAGGCCAGAACGGTGAGGGCACCTTCCGCGGCGCGGACCGACCCGCCACTAATTGGCGCGTCGAGATAGAGCCGTCCGGTGGTTTCCAGCCGGGCGGCCAGATTGCGTGCAACGTCAGGATCCATGGTGGCTGAGGAGACGAACACCGAGCCCTCTGGCAGGGCTTCGGCCACCCCGTCGGCGCCAAAGAGGATCGCTTCGGTCTGCGCCGCATTGACGACCACTGAGATCACGACGTCCGCAGCTTGGGCGGCCTCGGCGGGGCTTTGTGCTCCCCGCCCGCCGGTGGCGACAAAGCGCGCCACCATCTGGTCGTTGACGTCGAAGCCCGTCACCTCGAACCCCGCGCGGCGAAGCGACGTCGCCATCCCGAACCCCATCGAACCGAGGCCGATAACCGCGACCCGCAGTGTGGTTGCAGCTGGGATATCCTTCTGCTCGTCGTTCATGGTCATATTGAAACTCCCTGCATGAGGCGGTTCGGCTAGCGGTTGACCAGTTTGGGCGGGACCGTCAGTACCAGGATCGCGCCGATCACCAGGATTGCGGCCAGGGCGTACATGCCGACCTGAGTCGTGCCGGTCAGATCCTTGAGGTAGCCAACGAGATAGGGGCTGACGAAGCCGGCGAGATTTCCGACCGAATTGATGAGCGCAATACCAGCCTGCCCTAGGCCTTCCTTTTGATGTCGTCTTCTGCTCCGGCCTCCGCCGGAAGCGCCGGGGTGAGTTTCGTCATCTGTTTCCTCCCAAGTGTAAGGGTGGTCCCTCACGGTCTCACGCCCCTGGCTGGATTTTGGCAGCGCTTGCAAAATCCGATACACGAGAATGGCAGCGCTGCCAAACGAAAAGTGGCAGCGCTGCCAAATTTTGTTGAGTGCGGCGCCTGAATGTGACAAAAGAAGCGTCAGGAACTAGAGTCGTACCGACGCATCGAGCCGAGAAACTGGGATGCAGAGCCAAGCAGAAGACGGTCCGCAAGCCGGCGCGATGATAACCCTCACCGACGTTGCGCGCGCGGCTGGCGTCGGCGAAAGCACTGCTTCACGCGTGTTGCGCGGGCATGGTTCCTTCTCAACCAAGACACGCGAGAGTGTACTCACTGCCGCGCGGAGCCTCGGATATGTGCCAAACCGGATCGCGGGAACCCTGGCCTCCATGGGGTCCAAGCTCGTCGGCGTCGTCATTCCTTCGCTAAGCAATATCGTCTTTCCGGACGTGCTGCGCGGCGCCAATACGGTACTGGTCGGAGCCGGCTTCCAACCAGTCGTCGCGGTGACAGACTACGATCCGGAGCGGGAGGAGAGCGTCATCGAGTCACTTCTCAGCTGGCGTCCAGCCGGGATGATGGTAGCGGGGCTCGAGCATACCGAGCGCACCGGCGCCATGCTGCGGAACGCCCGCATCAGAGTGGCCGAATTGCTCGATACCGATGGCGAGGGCATCGACATCGTGGTGGGCTTTTCCAACCGCAAGGCGGGCCGGGTGAGCGCTCGGCATTTGATATCGCGCGGCTATCGCTGCATCGGCTACGTCGGCCACGACCTCAGCCTGGACCTTCGCGCAGCCAAGCGCTTCGCAGCATTTCGCGCGGCCCTGGGCGAAGCCGGGCTGAGCGTCATCGGAGAAGAAATCATTCCTGCCGCATCCTCGATCGAAGCCGGGCGCGACGGGCTGGCTCGATTGCTGGAGCGTTGTCCCGATCTGGATGCGGTTTACTTCTCCAACGACGACATGGCGATCGGCGGCTATTTCCACTGTCTAGCCCACGGCATCACCATACCGGACCGGCTGGCGATCTTCGGCTACAACGGTCTCGATGTAGCCAGGAGTGCGCCGCAGCCACTTTCGACCATCCTGACGCCGCGCGTGACCGTCGGTGAGATCGGAGCACGGCTCGTCTGCTCCGACGGACCATCCGCAGTGGTCGATATCGGGTTCGAACTGATCGAAGGAGCGACGACGTGACTGAAACCAAGCTGAGGGACGATATCTGCCGCTTCGGACGTTCGTTGTTCGAGCGCGGGCTGACGCCGGGATCATCAGGCAATATCAGCCTGCGGCTCGATGATGGCGGTTGGCTGGTCACACCCACCAATGCCTCGCTAGGATTCCTGGATCCTGCCCGAATTTCCCGCCTCGATGCGCAAGGCCGGCTGACCTCTGGCGATGCGCCGACCAAGGAAATTCCATTGCATACTGCGCTCTATCAGACGAGGGCAGAGGCGCGCGCCATCGTGCACCTGCACTCGACCCACGCAGTCGCCCTTTCCATGCTGCCGGAAATCGACCCTAAGGCGGTGCTGCCGCCGATGACGCCCTACTATCTGATGCGCGCCGGACAAACCGCGCTGGTGTCCTACCATCGGCCAGGCGACCCGGCGGTTGTCGCTGCGATCAAGGGCCTTGCCGGGCGCTACTCCTCGGTGCTGCTGGCAAACCACGGTCCCGTGGTCGCGGGCGAAACGCTCGAGGCCGCAGTATTCGCGACCGAGGAACTGGAAGAAACCGCAAGGCTCTATCTGCTGTTACGCGGCCTCAACCCCCGCTATCTGTCGCCGGAACAGGTCGCCGATTTGGTGCGGGTTTTCGGGATATCCTTGCCGGAGCAAGACGAGCACCATCATTAGCATACCCTCAGCGCGTGCCTGATGTTATCTCACGGTATGAGAGTAGTGCGTAGATAAAGGTCAATGTCCCGGCAAGTTCGAGACCTTCTTCGATGTTCGCCAGAATGCGATAGCGCAAGGATTCCATACCTTCCGCCTCTGCAACGCTGCCGCCGACCATTTCAAACCCGACCGCTCCGCCAAGAAACAGCGCCGCCGAAACCGCCAACAGCACGGCGAGCGATGTCGGGAAAGAGCGGATGAATGGAACAAAGGCAGCTAGCCCCACCAAGCTAAGGATGCCTGCCGGCGCTGCCCATGCAAAATACAGCAGGCCCGTATTGGTTGACCTCGCAGCCAACTCAGCCGATAGCTTCTCATGAAGGCCCGTGAATTCATCGAAAGAAAGAAGCAGGAACAGGAAGCCTAAGAAGTACCAATGCCAGGTGAACTGACTGCTACGGCCCGCCGCATCGTCTCCGCACTGAAATAGAAGACGGCTACAGAAAAAAAGCGCCAGCACGGAGACCCAAGTGAACGCGCTCCGTTCCACATCGACATCCAGGAGCCATATTTTTGTCGAAAGGTCCGGCTTCCTTCCAGCGTACAAGCTTAAATCTTGTGCAACACCTGCACAAAGAATCAGCAGAGATAATACTGCAACTATGGCGAGTATCGGTCTCCATTCGCTGAACAGAAGCGGGGCTCCCCTTCCCACCCTTGCAATTGTCATATCCCACCCTTGCAATTGTCACAAAAGCGTCACATAAAGATTAGCAACTTGTCAACCATTGGCGTTCCAATGCGCAGCGACGGAAACAAGTTCGAGTCATTACTCGGCGCAGGCTTGCTTGCTCTCCTATTGGCGTTGGCCGGACTCATCGTTTTCTACGAGGTCGAGGTGGTATTTCCGTTGGGGTGACGCGTTGCCAACGATGGCGCCGACCGCTGTCACGAAAGGCATAAGTGCCTGCTCGGCTTCCTCCAGAAGCCGCTTCAACTGCTCGTTGTCCAAGAGCCCGCGCAACGTCCAGATGCAGGCTCTTTCAGTTGAGATCAGCGACTCGATCGAGGCAAAACGGACCGTTCCGTGGTGCCTCTTCACCTCGACACGCTTGTTACCGCACGATTTCGCGGTGACCGCCGGGCAGGCGGGTGGCGATGAGCTTGTCGATGCGGCGGCCGTCGAGGTCGACGACCTCGAAGCGCCAGCCCTGCGCATCCACGCTTTCGCCGGTCGCCGGCAGATGGTGCATGTGCGACAGCACGTAGCCGGCGACGGTCTCGTAGTCGCGATTCTCGGGCAGGTCGATGCCGAGAACGTCCGCCATTTCGTCGGCCTGCATGTAGCCGGCGAGCAGCCATGAGCCGTCCTCGCGCTTGACGGCGTTTTCCTCATCGCCGGCGTCGAGGTCCGCCCGGAAGACGCCGGTGATGGCTTCCAGTATGTCCGCCGGGGTGACGATGCCTTCGAAATGGCCATATTCGTCATGGACCAGCGCCATCGGCACGTTGGATTCCCTGAGCGTCGAAAGGACATCCAGCGCGTCGGCCTGGTCATGGACAATGGGAGCGGAGCGCACGTGCCGGCGCGGGTCGAGCGCGCGACCGCCAAGCATCGCGGCCAGCACGTCGCGGGTCTGGACGACGCCGATCATCGCGTCGACACTGCCATCGCCGGCCGGCAGACGCGAATGCTGAGTCTCCATCAGGAGTTTGCGGATCGCCGTGTCGTCGGACTGCAGGTTGATCCAGTCGACCTCGGTGCGCGGCGTCATCACCGCGCGGACAGCGCGGTCGCCGAGCCGCATGACGCCGGCGATCATGCGCCGCTCGTCGGATTCGATGGTGCCGTGATGCTCGGCCTCGGCGACCAGCATCTTGATCTCCTCGTCGGTGACCTTCTCCTCGCTTTCACCGCGTTGGCCGAGCAGCCACAGCATAGCGCGGCCGGAAATGTCGAGCAGGAAGACCAGCGGCGCCGAGACGGTGGCGAGGATGATCATCGCCGGAGCAACCTTGGCGGCGACGCGTTCGGGATCGCGCAGCGCGATCTGCTTGGGCACCAGTTCGCCGATGACGAGCGAGAAGTAGGTGATGAGGGCGACGACGATGCCGACGCCGATCGGGTCGGCAAGGCTTTCGCGCACGCCGGTCGATGCCAGGAACACGGACAGCCGCTCGCCGAGCGTGGCGCCGGAAAAGGCGCCGGATAAAACACCGACCAGCGTGATGCCGATCTGCACCGACGACAGGAATTTGCCGGGATTGGAGCCGAGCGCCAAGGCGCGGCCGGCGCCCTTGACATCGCGGTCGATCATCGCCCTGAGGCGGGCCGGCCGTGACGAGACGATGGCAAGTTCGGACATTGCCAGAAGGCCGTTCACGCAGATGAGGGCGGCCACGATGGCGATTTCAGCATAGAGCATGCGGGGTCAATAGCATTGCGGCGCGGTCTTCGAAAATAGATCGCCATCATTTTTCATGCCGGTTTCATGCAGCATCCCATCGCGGCGACGAAAAATGATGATCAAGGCGTCGACGCGACGCCGACCTTTGGCGTCAGGCTGCGCGTCACCGGCCAGACGGCGTGCACGACGATGTCTTCGACGAAGCACTCCGACAGGACCGTCTCGAGTTCGCTGCTCTGTTTCGACCAGGTGTCGCAGATGGAGATAGAACCGTTTCGTCTTGCGCCTACGGCAACTGCAGCAGCACGCCCACCACCGCCTTGCCGTCGGTGAAATAGGGGTCGCCACCGCCATTGCGCCCGGTCTTTGTCGCGCCGATGCCTGCGATTTCGTCGGTCGAGATCAGCATGCCTGCGGCAGACAGGTCGCGGATCAGGAAATCGCGCTCGGCGTCGATGTCGGGAGCGATATGGTGGGTGATCGCGCCGGTGTCGTGGCTGAGGCCGACACCGCGATCGAAGCTTGCCGAACCCAGCCAGAGTGGCCGGCCGTCGTCGCCGGTCGCCTCTGTCTGCCAGAAGCGGACGTGATGACGCCGGTCGGCGCTGTCGCCGACCGGCTTCTCGAAGGCCAGATCCTGTGCACGGCCTTCGAACAACAACCGGCTGACCGGCGCGTCGGGATAGGGCCGATCGAACAGCACGCTTTCGCCGATCTCGATCGCGGTCTTCAGCGTGAGGGCGTCGGCCGTGTCCCACCCGGCGACGGCGAAGGCGTGGATCAGCTCTTTTTTGGTACCGACAAGGCCGACATTGATCGGATCGCCCGCAATGCCTTGCGGCGTGTGCGTCACCATCGCGAAGCGCTGCGTACGGAAATTGCGGTCCCGCAGGGTCCAGAATTCCGGCGCGGCGAAATAGGCGAGCACGAGATAGCCGGCACAGAACGCCACCAGCCAGATCATTGCGCGTCGTCGAAGGCTTCGTCGGCTCACGGGATACCACCCAGGCGATACGGCATCACCCTATGTGGCGTCATTCTACGCGGCGGCGCAGACCTTGGGCAGTGGGCAAGCGCTCGGGCTCAGCGGCAGGCGCGATAGCCGTTCCTGCGGTTCTTGATGTCGAAATGGAAGTGGTTGCGGTGGTCGTAGTTATAGCCGGGGCCGAGCACAGTGGTGAAATACTGGCAGCCGTCGGCGCGCACTGTGTTGAGGAAGCCGCGCGTGCGGAAGGCGAACAGGCCGGGCTTGCGCACGTCGATTTCCTTGCCATTGCCGAGCTCGATGCTCATGACGTCCAGCGCGTTGCCCTTGCCGTGCTCAGACAGCACGCCTTCGCCGGCGATCCTGCGGCAGGAATAGCTCGAGCCCTGGCGAATGGTCTTGACGCCGGAGAAATAGCGCCAGCGGGCGGAGGGGACCAGTTCATTCCTGGTCCAGCCGGCGAAGGTGGCGGCCATGTCGCAGGTCAGCGTCGCGGCAGGCTTCATCCCGATGCTGCCGATGGCCGAGATCTTGACCGGATAGTCGATGCCGCACTGGCCTTCGCGGATCGGCGCAAGGTCGGTGTATACGACGCCCAGGCGTTTCAGTTCGTTGCGGCAGTCGACCTCGCTGGCCGGCATCTGTTCGGTCGGCGCCATCGGCTCGTCCATGCGCGGATAGGCGGCGGTCATGTATGGGTTGGACGGGACGAGGCGCTGCATTCCAGCGTATTTTGGGACTGCTGATGTCTGGCTGCCGACATCGACGGCCGGTTCAAGCGAAAGCACGCTGCCGGTGGTGCAGGCCGAGATCGCTGCGATGGCAAGGCCACCGGCAATCATGCGCGCGCGTCTGGTTTGCCGCACGGCGACGAACGCGGCGCGAATTATCCCGGCCATCGACAAGATCCCTGTCCCCAAGCCTGATCCCGATCAGGCTCTGTCTCATCGTTTGATCATGATCTTTCTCCGAAAACCGAATCCCGCTTTTTGGGATCATGATCAGACGAGACGGAGATTAACCGCCAAGAGTAAAGGAAAAATCAGCGGCTGCGTTTACGGCTGCGGCCAAATTGCGGCGCGCATGTCGGTCCGGGGTCACTGGCAGAAGGTGCCACCGTTGCGGCGCGGTGCGAGATCGAGATGGAGATGCAGCGAATGATCGGCATCGCTGCCCGGGCCGAGCACGGTCTTGAACGGTCCGCAGGCCGCCTTGCGTATTGCGTTCAGGAATTTCGCATCCTTTTCCGGCGGCGCCGGGCCGATGTCGATCCTCCTGCCGTCCGAAAGCGTGAAGCTGGCGATGTCGAGCGCGTTGCCGAAGGCGTGCTCCGACAATTTCCCGCCGCCATTGCGATGTCGGCAGACGAAGGCGGATGCCTGGCCGACCGACTTGAGTTCGGCGCCGAGCTCGGCCTTGGCCGCCGGCTGAACGATATCGGTAGCGAAGCGCGCGGCGGCCTCGGCCATCTGGCAGTTCAGCTCGGTTTCGGGGTTGATATCCAATGACTTGCCCAGCGTCTTCAGCGCGATCGGATAGGGGACAGAGCAACCGATCGCCGCATCGTGCTCGGCCTTGCGTTCCTCGAAGTCGACGCCCATCGACTTCAGCCGCCTGCGGCAGGCAAGTTCCTCGTCCGGCATTTTTTCCTGCGGCACAAAGGCCGAGCGCGGGTCGGGAGGGATTTCTTTCTGCTGCGCTTGCGCCGGCTTCTCCGGTGGTTTCGGGACGGTGGCCGGTGGTTGCGCCTCGGCGGGCTTTTCGGACGGCGTTGGAGCGATTGCCGGCGGCTCCGGCCGGGCTTCCTGATGCTGGTCCGACTTCTGCTGGTCCATTTTGTCGGTCGCAGGTTGATCAGCCTTTGGCGCATCCGCAGGGCGCGGCTCGGGGATCGGCACGTCGGCAGGCGCGGCTTCTTGCGCCGATTGCGACTGATTGAGCTCCGGGACGGGCACAGTATCAGGCAATTCCGGAGCTTGCGCCAGGGCCGCTCCTGCCGACAGCATCGCCGCTGCCAAAGACAGCGCCAATCTGTTCAATCCGGCCAACCTGATAAATCCGGCCAATCTGGTGAATAAGAGAGGGGTCAGCGCCGCCATTTGCCGTAAACGGCGGGCGAATGCGGAAGTTGCCTGAACGAGGGTTTTGGCCGATCACGAACGGTAACCGCCGCGTTACGCACCGATCGCTTCCAGCCCTTCCTCCAGCCAGTCGGCCAGGAGCGGCATGCCGAGCAGATATTTCGCCGTGCGCTTGTTGGCGCGCTCGCGCGCGGCCGCCAGCGCGTCCGCCCATTCCGAGGCGTCATAGTCACCGCGTCCAACCCAGGCGAGGGCGACGAGTTCGGCCGCCTCGTCGACATTGAGGTCGTTGATCAGTTCGCGCAGTTCTTCTTCGGTGAGGTCTTCGGAGCTTTCCTCGACGAGACCGTCATGATGATGGTTGTCATGCGCCTCGCCATCGAGTTCTACCTCGTGCTCGGCGCCGTCGGCATAGTCTTCGTTGACGGCAGCGCTCAAGGCCTTCGCCTTGAGGATGAACAGGCGCACGGTGTCGGGACCGATCGAAAGCTCCCATTCTTTTTCAAGGCGCCGCTGCACTGGCCGTCTCCGCATACTCCGTTGCCGTTTGCTGGATGATAGCGAATTTGCAGCGCTCGTCACGTCATGTTCGGCGCTTCTATTTTCCGACTGGCGCGGATGCTTAAAAGAGCTTTCAATGGCCATGACCTTTTTCCGGGATGAAACGACTTTTTTCCGGGATGAAACGGCTTTTGCCCGGCGTTAGTCCTAGATTGTCATGCCTCAAGGAGGGTTCGATGCGCAGACGATTGCTGATCCAGGTTCTGGCGGTTGCCGCCCTGCCGCTGTTTGCTGTTCCGGTGTTCTCGGCCGGTGAAGGTGGAGGCGGTGGCGATGGCAGCCAGACGACACAGTGCAAGAAAGGCATGGTCTGGGACAAGAAGCTGAAGAAATGCGTGGCACCCAAACAAGGCATGCTGGACGACGACAACATCTATGAAGCCGGCCGCGCGCTGGCGATGGCCGGACGTTATAACGAGGCGATCGCCGTGCTCAGCCTGGCAGCGGACAAGAAAGACCCTCGCATCCTCAACTATCTCGGCTACTCGCATCGCCATTCCGGACGTGTCACTGTCGGCCTCGGCTATTACGAGGAAGCGCTGCGCATCGATCCTGATTACACGCTGGTACGTGAATATCTCGGCGAGGCGCATCTGCAGATCGGCGATATCGCCGGTGCCCAGGAGCAGCTCCGCGAGATCGAGAAGCGCACCGGCAAGGGATCTCGTGAATACGGCATGCTGTCTGAGCAGATAGACCGTTTCATGAAGAGCTGATTCGAAGCCCAAACACGCCTGACACCGGCTGTGAGCAATCGCAGCCGGTTTTTGTTGCCGCTCGCCTAGCCAGCCGCGTTGCCGTGACGGCATTTCCATAAATGGCGGGCGAATTTTTCAAAACCGATTTTTTGGCGTGAAAAACCCGCGGAGATTGCTATATTGAGGGAAATAGCGGTGACACGGTTCCGTTAGCCCGAGGCTGCCGGACCGTTTTCTTTTTGTACCCATCGACAAGGTCGCTCCCGGAATGCGGGGGCGGCGGCAGGAAAGGTCAGGCATCATGAACAAGGTCCCGATGACAGGCGAGGGGTTCGCGTCATTGAAGGAAGAACTGCGCTGGCGCCAGCAGGTAGAACGGCCGCGGATCATCGAAGCGATCTCCGAAGCGCGCTCGCATGGCGATCTTTCCGAAAATGCCGAATACCACTCGGCGAAAGAAGCGCAGAGCCTCAATGAAGGCCGCGTCAACGAGCTCGAGGACTTCATCGCGCGTGCCGAAGTGATCGACATCACCAAGCTCAGCGGCGAAAAGGTCAAGTTCGGCGCGACCGTGGTGCTGGTCGACGAGGACACGGAAGAGAAGAAGACCTACCAGATCGTCGGCGACCAGGAAGCGGACGTGAAGTCCGGCCGCATCTCGATCTCCTCGCCGATCGCGCGGGCGCTGATCGGCAAGGAAGTCGGCGATGCGATCGAGGTCAACGCGCCAGGCGGTGCACGGGGCTATGAGATCGTCCAGGTGCAGTTCATTTAGGGTAAAGCGGCAGGATTGTTCTTGAATCGCGCTGTTTTAACCCGACGATTGCGCTGCCCCTCATCGCCCTGCCGGGCACTTCTCCCCGTGGGGGAGAAGGACGCCGTCACCGACGGTTTCGCCAATTGTCAGCGTTGCAGATAGGCGCCGAGTTCGCGTCCAGCCCCTTCTCCCCGTCACTATACGGGGAGAAGGTGCCGGCAGGCGGATGAGGGGCGGCGCCGGCCTTTCCATTTGGATTGATCCAATAAATCAACGCCTTCCGGCTGCCAGGTCATGCACGTGGCGCTCCAGCAACTTCTCAGCTTCCGCCACCACCTCCGCAGGCGCGATGCGGCTGCCGGGCGCGGCCAGCAGCGTTGACGAGAACGGTCCGCGCGGGCCGGTCAGGCCGGGTTCTGTCGCCAGAAACACGGCGATCGTCGGCAGGCCGAAGGCGCTGGCGAGGTGGGCGAGGCCAGTGTCGGCGCCGATGACCAGCGCCGACCGGCCGATGATCGCGGCGATCTCGGCAAGCGGTGATTTCGGCACCAGCACGGTTTGCGGGACGGCCTCGGCGATCGCCTCGGCAACCGCCTTTTCCCTATCATTCGACCAGGTGGTGATCGGCATCATTCCTCTTTCCACAAGAAGCCGGGCAGTCTCGATCCAGTCGCCGACCGGCCATTTCTTGTCCTCGCGGCTGGTGCCGTGCAGCAGGAAAGCGGTCTTTTCGCCGACAAAGGTCGAACCGCCGGCCGGCGGCACGATGCCGGATTCGAGCCCGGAAAAATCCGGTTCATAGCCGAGCGCCAGCCCGAACAGCCGCCTGGTGCGTTCGATGGCGTGCAGATCGCGCGATACGGCATAGCGGCGGTCGTAGAACAAAGTCGCCGAAGGCTCGCGGGCGCTCAACCGGTCGAAGCCGGCGATCGGCGCCGCAGCCAGTTTCGCCACCAGGGCCGACTTCAGCAATCCTTGCGCGTCAATGACGAGATCGTAGCGGCAATCGCGCAAGGCGCGGCGCAGTGCCGCCGCCTCGCGCCATGTGCTGGGGCCGTGCGGGCTTGTGCGCCAGCGCCGGATCGCCACGGTGTGAATGGTTGCGATCGCCGGATGCAGCGCCACGATGCCGGCAAAAGCCTCTTCCACACACCAGTCGAACGACACATCCGGCCGGTTGCGGCGCGCATCCTCGACGGCCGGAAAGGTGTGGATGACGTCACCCATCGAGGATGTCTTGACGATGAGCACCTTCATGCGGCGGCCGGCATTTCCAGCAGCCGTTCCGCTGCTGCCGCGACCTGTGCCACCTCAAGCGTGTTCAGGCAGTTGAGATGGCCGAGCGGACAGATTTTTCGGTGGCAGGGCGAACAGGACAGGCCGAGCCAGACCAGTTCGCGCTGCTCGGCGAGTGGCGGCGTATTCTGCGGCGAGGTCGAGCCGTAGACGGCTACGATCGGCGTGCCGACCGCGGCGGCAACATGCATCAGCCCACTATCGTTCGACACCGCAAGCCTGGCCGCGGCGATCAGGTCGATGGCGTCCTCCAGCCGCGTCTGGCCGGCGAGGTCGACAACGCCTGGGGCAAGCGTGGCGATTTCCGCCGTCACGTCGGCGTCGTTCTTCGATCCGAACAGCGCGACCTCAAAACCTTTCGCCATCATATCGAGGGCAAGGCCGGCGTAGCGTTCGCTCGGCCAGCGCTTGGCCGGGCCGAATTCGGCGCCGGGCATCAGCGCTACGAATTTTTCCGCCTCCAGCCCGAAGCGACCCAGCAATGCCGCCTGGTTATTCGTGTCGACAGCGAGCTTGGGAGCACGGAACGTGCCGCCTTGCGCGAGGCCGAAATAGGCCTGCGCCGTGCGCCGTTTCACATTGTCGGGCAAGGGGACGATATCGGTCAGCAGCCCGTAGCGCATTTCCTTGAGATGGCCGACGCGGCGCGGAATGCGGGCAAAGTACGGGACTAGCGCCGACTTCCAGCTTCCAGGCATGACATAGGCGATGTCGTAGTGGCCGCGCAGCAGGCGGCCGAAGCGCCTGCGGATGCGGAATTCCAGCGCGCCGGATTTCAGCGGCAGGTCGATCTGCTGGCGTATTTCGGGCATGCGCTTGACCAGTGGCGCCGCCCATGCCGGGGCCAGCACGTCGATCGCTGCGTTCGGGTGAAGCTCTCTCAGCGCCGAGAACAGGCACTGCGCCATCACCATGTCGCCCACCCAGCGTGGGCCGATCACGAGGATCGCTGGGCTTTCAGCCATTCGACATAGTCTCTGACGCCGGTTTCCACTGTGCGAAACTGACCATTGTAACCGGCGGCGCGCAACCGGGACATATCAGCTTGCGTAAAACTCTGGTAGCTGCCCTTGAGATGGTCTGGGAAGTCGATGAACTCGATCTCGCCTTTGCCGAGCGTGCTTATCACCGTTTCGGCAATGGCGCGGAACGGCTGGGCAAGGCCGGTGCCGCAGTTGAAGATGCCGCTTGAGCCCCGCTTCCACAACCATAGGTTGATGTCGGCAACGTCGCCGACATGGATGAAATCGCGGCTCTGCTCGCCGGGTCCAAAACCGTCATAGGCGCCGAACAGTTTCGGGTTCTGGCCTTGCTCGACCTGGTTGAACAGGTGGAAGGCGACCGAGGCCATGGTGCCCTTGTGCGCCTCGCGTGGCCCATAGACGTTGAAATAGCGCAGGCCCGCCACCGGCGAATGATCGGTATCGAAGACGGTGCGGCGGACATAGTCGTCGAACAGCTTCTTTGAATAGGCATAGACATTGAGCGGGCGTTCGCATTCCGGCTCCTCGCGAAACTCGGCTCCGCCGCCATAGACCGAGGCCGAGGAGGCATAGAGGAAGGGCACCCGCAGCGCCAGGCAGGCATGCAGCAGCCGCTTCGAATAAGCGTAGTTCACCTCCATCATGAACCTGCCGTTCCATTCTGTGGTGGTCGAGCAGGCGCCCTGGTGGAAGACGGCCTCGATGCGGCCGAGGTCCCCGGCCTCCATCCGCGGCAGGAAATCGTCCTTGTCGAGATAATCGGCGATCTGCAGGTCGGCGAGATTGGCAATCTTGTGGCCGTCGGTCAGGTCGTCGACGACGACGATGTCGCTGATCCCTTCGGCATTGAGGGCGGCGACGATGTTGGAGCCGATCATGCCGGCGCCGCCCGTGACGATGATCATGAAAGCCTCTGGTATCTTGTGCCGATTCCGGCCCTTATAGGGGAGGCTTGCGGGACTGTCGATAAAGCAGGTCGCAATCCGGCGGCTTGGTGAGCGTCACAGTGCCGCCGCAAAGCTTTCGCTTCAGTCGGCGATCCACCGGCGAAGCTCGACAGGAGCAAGGCAATGCCGTCGACCGAACTGCTTATCGCCTTTTTCGCAGCCACGGCGATCTTTGCCTACATCCCCGGTCCGGCGATGCTTTACGCTGCTGCGCAAACCATGGCGCGCGGCCGCTGGTCCGGCCTGACGGCGGCGTTGGGTATCCATCTTGGCGGCTATGTGCACGTCGTCGCCGCCGCTGCCGGGTTGTCCGTGCTTTTCCACGCCGTGCCGACGCTCTACGTGGCGGTCAAGCTGGCCGGCGCACTCTATCTGATCTGGCTGGGTGTGTCGCTGTTTCGCGCCAGGGCGCAAGACGATGCTGTTATCTCAGGTATTGAGCCGAAATCCGCCCGCCGCGCCTTTTTCGAGAGTATCACCGTCGAGGTGCTCAATCCCAAGACTGCAATCTTCTTCATGGCGTTCCTGCCGCAATTCATCGACGCGTCGGCGACGTTTCCCGTCTGGCTCCAATTCCTCGTCCTCGGGACGATCGTCAATCTGATGTTCTCATCAGCGGATGTCATATGCGTGGTGCTGGCGGCTGCGCTGATCACCAGGCTGTGGCGTTCGAGCCACGCGCAGCGTCTCATGCGGCGTGCGGGCGGTGCGGTGCTCGTCGGATTGGGCGTTCATGTGGCTTTGCAGAAAAGCTGATCCGTCGACCGGCGTTGCTGTGGGCCGTTCGGCGCCTGCCGTTGCGCTGAGCCGAATTGCGGTATATCGGCTTCGCCATGAACGACCAGCCCTGCCAGTCCAGCGTTTTCACAGCATCGGGACCGGCTCTCATTGCACGTCGCGGATGACATGAGCGAGCAATACCTGCCTTCTCCCGAACCCCTTCACCGCGCCATCTCGCGGTTCAGCAACGTCACGGTGCTGGTGGTCGGCGACTTCATCCGCGACCGTTTCGTCAACGGCGTCATCGAGCGGATTTCGCCTGAAGCGCCCATTCCGGTGCTGCGCGGGCGTGGCGAAACGTCGGCGATGGGCGGCGCCGGCAATGTCGTCGCCAACATCGTCTCGCTCGGCGCTGCCGCGATACCGGTTTCGGTGATCGGCGCCGATCAGGCCGGCGACAATCTCATGCGCATGCTCGCCGAGTTTGGCGTCGACACTGGCGGCCTCGCGCAGGCCGCGAACCGCATGACCTCGTCAAAAAGCCGGTTCAGTGCGCTCAACCAGCAGGTGCTGCGCTTCGACGAAGAGGAAATCAAGCCACTGGGCGACTCTGAGCGGGCAACGCTGGTCCGCCATTTCCGCGCCGCGCTCGCGCAAGCCGACATCGTTATCCTGTCCGACTACGGCAAGGGCATATTGCTCGACGGCGTCGCCGGCGAGCTGATCTCGATCTGCCGCGAGGCGGGAAGGCCGGTTCTGGTCGATCCCAAGGGTCGCGACTATGCTTGCTATGCCGGGGCGACGGCGATCACGCCCAATCGCAAGGAACTTGGCGAGGCGGTTGGACGCGTGGTGTTTGCCGATGACGAGATCGTGGCCGCGGCGCGTGAGCTGATCTTGGCACACGGCTTCGATTTCGTGGTCGCGACGCGCAGCGAAAAGGGCATGAGCGTCGTCGGCGCGGACGATGCCCGCCACATTGCCACGCAGGCGCGGGAAGTGTTCGATGTTTCCGGCGCCGGCGACACTGTGATTGCGACGTTTGCGTTGGCTCTTGCCGCGGGCGCCGACCGCATCATGGCCGCCGCCGTCGCCAACGCGGCGGGTGGCGTGGTGGTGGGAAAGCGCGGTACCGCGCGGCTGACGGTCGAAGAGCTTACCGGGGCGCTGTTTCGCTCGCATGGACCGATTGCCCACAAGGATGCGATTCTCGATGCCGCTGCCGCTGCACGGCTGGTGGCGACGTGGAAGGACGAAGGCCTGAGCGTCGGTTTCACCAATGGCTGCTTCGATATCCTTCACGCCGGCCATGTCAGCCTTTTGCATGCAGCGCGCAGCCAATGCGACCGGCTGGTTCTCGGCCTCAACAGCGATGCCTCGGTGCGCCGGCTGAAAGGGCCAGGGCGCCCGGTCAACGACGAGCATGATCGGGCCTGCGTGCTGGCGGCGCTTGCCTCGGTCGATGCCGTCGTCGTCTTCGAGGAGGACACGCCGCTCACGCTGATCGAGGCGCTCAAGCCCGACATACTGGTCAAGGGCGCCGACTACACAATCGATCAGGTGGTCGGCGCCGAAATCGTGCAAAAGGCGGGCGGCCGCGTCGTGCTGGTCGATCTCGTCGCCGGCAAAAGCACGACCGGCACCATCGGCAAGTTGCGCGCCGGCAGTACAAACTGAGGTTTTCATGTCCGAACTGAACGAATACCTGGTCCGCTCGGCGGCCGCGATCACCGCGATGGTCGAGCGCGACCTCACCGGCGAGATGGAGCGGGCGGTTACCGCCGTTGTCGCCGCGCTTTCGCACGGCAAGGCGCTGCTGATCTGCGGCAATGGCGGCTCGGCCAGCGACGCCATCCACATTGCCGGTGAACTGGTCGGCCGCTTCCTGAAGGAGCGCAAGGCCTACAACGTCATCGCGCTGCCGGCCAATGCGGCGGTGCTGACCGCCTGGGGCAATGATTACGGCTTCGACACGGTGTTTTCACGCCAGGTCGAGGCACATGGCTCAGCGGGTGCCGTGCTGCTCGCCATCTCGACCAGCGGCAACTCGGCCAGCATCCTTGCCGCTGCCGAGCAGGCGCGCACGATGGACATGACGGTGATCAGCCTGACCGGCGACACCGGCGGCAAGCTCAAGCCGCTCTCCGACATCCTGCTCAACGTGCCCTCGACCTCGACGCCGATCATCCAGCAGGGGCATCTGTGCCTCTATCATCATCTGTGCGAAATGGTCGAAGCGCGCCTCTGTGATGGCTGACATCGGCCCTGTCGTGAGGTCGAATCATTACCCGCTCGAAGAGCCGGGCCTGTGGGTCGAGCGGATTGGTACCTCGGTTTTTGCAGCTGGCACGCCGGCGCTGTTTCTCGACCGCGACGGCACCATCAATGTCGATAGCGGCTATCCCAGCGATCCGGCTGACATCGTGCTGCGTCCGGAGATGCTGCCGGTGATCCGAACGGCGAACATCGTAGGCGTTCCTGCGATCGTGGTCTCCAACCAGTCAGGCATAGCCCGCGGCTATTTCGGCTGGCCGGAGTTCGCCGCAGTCAATGCTCGGCTGCTGACACTTCTCGAAGCACAGAATTGCCGGATCGATCTGGTGCTCGCCTGCGCCTACCATTCGAGCGGGACGGGTGAACTGGCAGTAGGCGATCATCCGATGCGCAAGCCCAATCCGGGCATGCTTCTGCGCGCCCGCGATCTGCTGGGCGTGGATATCAGCCGATCAATCATCGTCGGCGACAAGGCCGATGACATGGAAGCCGGACGGCGAGCCGGGCTATGCGAGGGCTGGTTGGTGAACGGCAGGTTCAATCGGACTTCTGGCGATGGTACTTTCATGAAGCGCAAGCTGATGACCGGCAACGATCATAGGAAACTCTGCGACGTCATCGCCGAGCTCGGCCGGGATTAAGTTCTCACTTCGCTGAAAGCCACCAGGCCCTCGTCCTTGACGCGACGGATGGTCAGTGCCGTGCGCACCGTGTCGACATTCGGCGCCGAGGCCAACTCCTCGATGACGAAGGTCTGAAAGGCGCCGAGGTCGCTCGCCACGCAATGCAGCAAGAAGTCGGATTCGCCCGACACCATCCAGGCGTCGCGAACGATCGGCCAACCGCGGGTGCGTTCGGCGAAGGTTTTCAGCTCCGCGTCGGCCTGGTGATGCAGGCCGATAAGGCAGAAGGCGACGACATCCAGGCCGAGCGCCGGCGCATTGAGCAAGGCGCGATAGCCGCGGATGATGCCGGTCTCTTCCAACCGCCTGACGCGACGCAGGCATGGCGGCGCCGAAATGCCGACGCGGCCGGACAGCTCGACATTGGTCATGCGCCCGTCTTGCTGAAGCTCGCGCAGGATTTTCCAGTCGATGGCGTCGAGATCGGCTTTGAGCGGCATGGATACCTTCGGCACTTCACGCAAGAATCTTTCGTGATTTTGTAATTAAACGACTTTGGTGTCCATTCCATCCCTTGTCGCTGATTTTCGGACAGTCGCCGCGCAAGATGTTCATGGATCGACTGTTTGCGAGCAAGCTTTCCGGGGACGAAAGCCAGGTCGTCTTGCTGGCGTCGCCTGCAACACCTAGATTAGGGCCGATATCGAACCCTGTACCGGACGCGTCATTCGCGTCCGGTTGTTGTGAAAGCCCGTCCATGATCGCCAAGCACGCCCCCGTTCTCATCATCGGATCCGGCCCCGCCGGCTATACGGCGGCAATCTACGCCGCCCGCGCCATGCTGAAGCCGATGCTTGTCGCCGGGCTGCAGCAGGGCGGCCAGCTGGTGATCACCACCGATGTCGAAAACTATCCGGGCTTCGCCGATCCGATCCAGGGTCCGTGGCTGATGGAACAAATGCTGAAGCAGGCCGAGCATGTCGGCACCGACGTCATCAATGATATCATCACCGAAGTCGACCTCAATGTGCGGCCGTTCCGCGCCAAGGGCGATTCCGGCACCACCTATACCGCCGACGCGCTGATCATCGCCACCGGTGCCCAGGCGAAATGGCTGGGCATCCCGAGCGAGCAGACTTTCATGGGCTTCGGCGTATCGGCCTGCGCCACCTGCGACGGCTTCTTCTATCGCGGCAAGGATGTCGCGGTGATCGGCGGCGGCAATTCGGCGGTGGAGGAGGCGCTCTACCTTTCCAACCTGGCAAAGAGTGTGACGGTCATCCACCGGCGCAGCGACTTCCGCGCCGAGCGCATCCTCAGCGAGCGGCTGTTCAAGAAGGACAATGTCCGCGTCATCTGGGACACTGTCGTCGACGAGATCACCGGCCAGTCCGGCAAGACGCCGCTGCCGCCGTCGGTGGAAGGGCTGAAGCTGCGCAACGTGGTGACCGGCCAGGAGATGCATCTGACGGTCGACGGCGTGTTCGTGGCGATCGGCCATGCGCCGGCGGTCGAGCTGTTCGCCGGCAAGCTGAAGCAGAAGCCGAACGGCTATCTGTGGACGGCGCCGGATTCGACCTGCACCGACGTGCCGGGCGTGTTCGCCGCCGGCGACGTCACCGACGACATCTACCGCCAGGCGGTGACGGCGGCAGGGCTCGGCTGCATGGCCGCGCTCGAGGCGGAAAAGTACCTTGCCGGGATCGAAGTTCACCGCGAAGCGGCGGAGTAAGGAAGCGGCCGAGAAAAGCCGCGCAAAAGCCTGATTTTTCATTCAGACGCCAGAAAACAGAACGGGGGCATCATGGCGTTGGACTGGGACAAGCTACGCGTGTTTCACGCTGCGGCGGAAGCTGGGTCGTTCACCCATGCCGCCGAGACACTGCATCTGTCGCAATCGGCGATCTCGCGGCAGGTCAGCGCGCTCGAACATGACGTCGGCGTGCCGCTGTTCAATCGCCATGCCCGCGGCCTGGTGCTGACCGAGCAGGGTGAGATGCTGTTCCGCACGGCGCATGACGTGCTGATGAAGCTGGAGACGATCAAATCGCGGCTGACCGAGGCCAAGGATCGGCCCTCCGGCGTGCTCAGGGTGACGACCACGGTGGGCCTCGGTGCCGGCTGGCTGACCGAGCGCGTGCAGGAGTTCATCGAGCTCTATCCCGAGATCAGCCTGCAGTTGATCCTGGCGAACGAGGAACTCGACCTCACCATGCGCCGAGCGGATTGCGCGATCCGTCTGCGCCAGCCACAGCAGCCCGATCTCATCCAGCGCCGCCTGTTCACCGTGCATTTCCATCTCTATGCCGCCCCTTCTTACGTCAACAAGTATGGCAAGCCGGCGTCGATCGCCGAGTTGAAGAGCCATCGCATCGTCACCTTCGGCGTGCCGGTGCCGGCGCATCTGTCGGAATTGAACTGGCTGGAAACGGTCGGCGATTTCGAAGGCGGGCAAAGGGTGCCGACGCTGCAGATCAACGACATATTATCGATCAAGCGCGCGGTTCAGGGTGGTGCCGGCATCGCCATGCTGCCCGACTATGTGGTCAGCAAGGACTCAGGGCTGGTGCAGTTGCTGCCGGAGACCGAAGTGCCGTCCTTCGACACCTATTTCGCTTATCCCGATGCGATGAAGAACCAGGCGAAACTGCACGTCTTCCGCGATTTTATCATCGCCAAGGCGCGCAGCTGGTCGTTCTAAAGCGCGTCGCGTTTGAACGGATTCATGCGACGCGCTTTAAGTTCTTGTTTTTTATGCATGTCGTTATCCCAAAACGGCTTCGCACCCTCGGGCCTGAACCTGGGCCTGACCCGGGTCGGGCCGAGGGCATGCTTTTGGGCGACATGCATTAGAGCGGCGTGCGCCCACTTGGACGCACAAAATAGGCTCTAGCACTTTGGATCTGCGCACGGTGCTTTCCGATCATCGATGCCAATTTTTCGGGCCGATGCGCAGCTGCTGCAAAAATAAACGCGTGCTGCCTGATTCTACGTCATTCGTTGTTTCGGCGTTCCGGGCCGAGAATTGGCTCTGATTCGCTATTTCGCAATGGTTTTTTGCCTGGCTGTGCACCGCATTTCGACGATTCTGCTGGTCCTATGGGGCCAAGGAATGGGTTAGACCACAGCCTGTGTCATTTTGCATGCGTGTGTTGCAAAATAGATGCTTGTTTCTTGGGCATGATGAGCACATATATAGATCATCTCCTGGGCGCGTTCTCCTCCCATTAGCGCCCTCGAGTGTTCCCCTCTGGAGGTTAGCCTTAACAGGCACTTCCAATCAAACTCAGCCGGATCTTCATTGATCCGGCTTTTTTGTTGCCTGAAACCTGCTGGCGCCCAGGGAAAGCCGACCGAAATTGTCACGTAACAGTGACATGTAACCTCAGGTAACATATCCTAGGCGCCCATCATCGACTAAGCAGATGATAGGACGCGGTGTGGTTCGTGCGGGAGATGGGGGCATCACTCGGACGATCCGGGCTCAGGCGGCTACCGCGTCCGAACCATTCTTCCGCTGAGGCCGTCAGGCGCTGGCGGCATGTGCGGCGGACCTGCCGTTTTCGCCTCCCACGAAGACGGTCCGCAAGGAAACGGCGTCCGGATTACTCCGGACGCCGTTTGCCTGTGTTCTGCAGCCTGTGATACCGGCGTCAAAATCCGGTATCAGGCGGCTTTGCCATTGGCGTTCAACGCCTCATCGGCCAGGCGACCGGTGAGTTCGGCCATATGGTCGAAGGTGGCACGATAGCTGGCCACGCCGGCGGTGGCCGAACGCAACTCGATGATCAGATCGCCGATCTCGGCCTGCGGCATGGTCGCCTCGACGACATCCCATCCCGGCCAGCCGGGCCGCGCGTCGTAGCCGAGGATCTGGCCGCGCCGCTGCGGGATCAGGGCGATGATCCTCGACGTGGCGTCGGACGGCGTGACGATCTCCACCTTCATGATAGGTTCGAGCAGCACTGGCGAGCAGGCGGCCATGCCTTCCTTCATCGCCAGCTTCGCCGCCATCTGGAAGGCCATGTCCGACGAATCGACGGCATGATAGGAGCCGTCGGACAGGTTGACCGCGACATCGACCACCGGAAAGCCGAGCGGGCCGGATTTCAGATAATCACGCACGCCGGTCTCGACCGACTGGATATAGGTTTTCGGCACGGCGCCGCCGGTGATGGTGTCGGTGAACTGGAAGCCGGAGCCGCGCGGCAGCGGCTTGATCTCGATGACCACGTCGCCGAACTGGCCATGGCCGCCCGACTGCTTCTTGTGGCGGCCACGCTGCTGCGCCGATTTGCGGATCGTCTCGCGATAAGGCACGGCCGGCGGATGGCCTTCGACCGGGATCTGGTTCTTGCCTTCCAGCCGCTCGCGCACGACGCGCAGATGCATCTCGCCATGGCCCGACAGCACGGTTTCGGCCGAATCCTGATTGTGGCGCAGGCTGAGCGAAGGATCTTCTTCGGCAAGGCGCTGGATGGCCGCGGACATCTTCACCTCGTCCTTGCGTTCCTTCGGCCGCAGCGCGAAGGCGAAGACCGGTTGCGGCGGCGCCAGCGTCACCAGCGGCTTGATGCCGCCCTTGGCCGAGCTCAGCGTCTGACCGGTCGTGACGTCGTCCAGCTTGCCGAGCGCGACCGTGTCGCCGGCCTTGGCCGAGGTGAGCTTGGTCTGGTCCTTGCCGAGCATCCTGTAGATGCCGGAGACCTTTGCCGTGGCGCCATTCGAAAGGAACAGCTCGGAGGCGTCGGCAAGCTGGCCGGACAGGATGCGCGAGACCGACAGCTTGCCGCCATGCGCAGTATGGATGGTCTTCATCACCTGGACTACGGTCGTATTGCCGTCAGGTGCACCGAGGCGCTTGCGTGTTGCTTCAACATCAGGCGCGTCGTGGCGGATCGTCTTTAGAAGCCGCAGCACACCATTGCCCTTCTCGGCGGTGCCGATCAGCACCGGTGTCACCGCGCCGTCACGCAGGTCGGCGGCGAGGTCGTCGAAAATCGCGTCCTTCGGCGGCTCGATCTCTTCGAGGAGCTGCTCCATCAACTGGTCGTCATGGTCGGCAAGCGTCTCCAGCATGGAAAAGCGCGCCTCCAGCTCGCGCGCCTTGTCGTCGCTGGGAATCTGGGCGACCTCGCTTTCGGCATATTCGCGATAGATGTAGGCGCGTTCCAGAGCGAGATCGATCGAGCCGATGACGACACCATTCTTGCGCAGCGGAATCTGGCGAAGCAGCAACGGCACCGAGCTTGCCGGCTGCAGCATCTTCAGCGTGTCGCGCACGCCTGATATCGCCTTATCGACCTTGTTGAGGAACATGATGCGCGGCACGCCGAGATCGTCGAGCTTGCGCATGATCAGCTGCAGCGCAGGGATCTTCTTCTCGTCGGCTTCAGCGACGACCACGGCGATGTCGCAGGCGGCAAGCACCGGCTCTGCCTCGAAAGAGAATTCGATGGAACCGGGACAATCGACGAAGGTGAGTTGCTCGTCCATGAATTCGGTGGTCGCAAAGGTCGCCTCGACGCTCATGGCGTGGGCGCGTGCCTCGGGCGAATGATCGGAAACGGTATTTCCCGAGGAAACGGGATTCTGGCGGGGAATGGCGCCCGTGCGGGCCAATATGGCTTCGAGAAGTGTCGTCTTACCGCTTGCAAAGGGACCGACTATGGCAATGCATTTCGGTCCCGTGCGTCGTCCTCCGGCGCGAGTTCCCATGACTGACCTCCACTCAGGCGTTTCCCTGGGAGCGGCGGCCGGCCTGTCGACCGTCGCGGGCGGGGCTTTTTTCAGTTTGCCACCTACCCAAAGGCATCGTCCCACGGGTTAGCCGGGAGGGCAAGGGATTTGAGGGATTTGAGGATCGCTGATGTCGCGGATGTTGAGCCGTGATCGGCGAAGCCGTCCTATGCGAGCCTAGCCTCCCATCAAATCCCGCGACAGAGCCCGTCGCCGAACAGCCGCAAAAGCGGTTGCGCCATGATGGTTATCGGACGAAAGTGCCCGCTTCCTGCGACAAAAAGGAACGGCCGTCGCCGACCGATCCGCCATCAGCTTGAGGACTTGCGACGATGAAGATCATTGCCTGCGGCAGCGTGCCGACCGTCATTGCGCCGGAAAAATACTTCACCGGACGTGTGTGGCAGACGCCGATCATCGAGAAGGAAGCGCCAGCGCGGCTGCGCGCCATCATCGTCAGTTTCGAGCCCGGCGCGCGTACCCACTGGCATACGCATCCGCTGGGCCAGACGCTCTATGTCATATCAGGCGCCGGCCTCGCGCAAAGCTGGGGCGAGCCGGTACAGGCGATCAGGGCCGGCGACGTCATTTCGTTCGCGCCTGATGAAAAGCACTGGCATGGCGCCGGCCCGAAATCGGCGATGGCGCATATCGCCATGCAGGAGGCGCTCGACGGCGTCCATGCCGACTGGCTGGAGACGGTGACAGACGAGCAGTATGGCGGCGTTGATCGGACCTGAAAGCGCGTCGCGTCTGATCATTGTAGGTGATTTTCCATACTCAGGTTTGGGGGTCGACATGTCGAAGCGTCGCTTGCCTCTTGTTGCCGCCGTCTATCTCGGTACATTCGTCGCACTGCTCGATATCAGCATCGTCAACGTCGCCCTGCCGACGATCCAGATTGCGCTCGGCATCGATTTCGCCGGGCTGCAATGGGTGATCGACGCCTACACGCTTTGCCTGTCGGCCTTCATGCTGTCGGCAGGCCTGATCGGTGACCGCTACGGGCGCAAGCGCTCTTGGCTGGCAGGCATCGGCATTTTCGTGGCTGGTTCTGCCATATGTGCAATCGCGCCCAACCTGCCGGTGCTGCTGGTGGGCCGGGTGGTGCAGGGAATAGCCGGATCGCTGATCATTCCGGGTGCGCTGTCGATTCTGACGCAGGCGTTTCCCGACGGTCGCGAGCGTGCCGGCGTCATCGGCGGCTGGGCGTCGTTCGCAGCTGTCTCGCTGCTCGTCGGCCCGGTCCTCGGCGGCATCCTGGTCGAAACCGCCGGATGGCAGAGCATTTTCCTGATCAACTTGCCGCTCGGCCTGGCCACGATGGTGCTCGGTGCGGCTTCGATCGTAGAGACTTCACACCCCGAGCATGCCCATCTCGACCTTGTCGGCCTGGCGCTCAGCATTCTGTGGCTGGGCGCCTTGACCTTCGGCCTGATATCGGCAGGCGAAAAAGGCTGGGGCGATCGAGAGGCTGTTATCGCCCTTGTCGTCGGCTTCGCCGGCCTAGTGGCATTCTTTGTCTTCGAGGCACGCACGCCGCGGCCGATGCTGCCGCTTGGCCTGTTCCGCGACATTCGCTTTGCCGTCGCCAATGTCGCCTCGTTCGCGCTCGGCCTCACCTCCTACACCGGCGTCTTCCTCTATTCGATGTTCCTGCAGCAGGCCCAGGGCTGGTCGCCGACACAGACCGGCCTGCGGATGGCGCCGCTGTTCCTTGTCCAAATGGTCGTGTCGCCGGCGATCGGCAGGCTCAGTCAGCGCTACGGACACTCGGCGCTGATGACATCGGGCTATCTTTCGAGCGGTCTTTCCATGCTGGGCATGTGCTGGGTTGGACCCTCGACACCCTATGTGACGATCGGCCTGCTGTTTGCCGTCGGCGGCCTCGGCAATGCGCTGTCCATCCCGACCGGCAGCGCTGCCGCGATGTCGTTTGCGCCGCGCGAGCGTTCGGGCATGGTGTCGGCGGTGATCAACGCAACCCGCCAGGGCGGCACCGCCATCGGCATCGCCCTGCTCGGCGCCTTGATGAGCATGCGGGCAACAGCCCTGCTGACGGCGCATCTTGAAAATGCCGGTGTCGCCAATGCCGGAGCGGTGGCCCGCGCCGCCGTTTCAAGGCACGATTTCGCAGCCGATGCGGCGATGGGCAAGGAGGGCCTGCGCGATCTGTTCGCAGCCGCCTATGCCGGCGGTTTCCATGCGGCGATGTTGACGGCGGCCATCGTTTCGTTTGTCACTGCCGGGCTTCTGGTCGCCGTTCTGGCGCCGGCCGAGGCACGTTCGGCACGCGAAACCAATCAGCAGGGATGAGGCTGGTGCCTATCGCCACCAAAACCCGGCTCGCGGCCGGGTTTGGTGTTCTTGAACGATACGGCTGATCAGGTCAGCGAGGCGGTGAAGCGCTGGATACGCGTGCAGGCCTCTTCGAGCAACGCTTCCGATGTGGCGTAGGAGATGCGGAAGTTCGGGCCGAGGCCGAAGGCCGAGCCGAACACGACCGCCACGCCTTCGGCCTCGAGCAGCTCCGAGCAGAAGGCTTCGTCGTTGTCGATCACCTTGCCGGCTTTGGTCTTCTTGCCGATCAACTGGGCGCAGGACGGATAGACATAGAAGGCGCCTTCCGGCGACGGGCATGTGATGCCGCGCGCCTGGTTGAGCATCGACACGACGAGATCGCGCCGAGCCTGGAAGATCGCCTTGTTCTTCGCAATGAAATCCTGCGGACCGTTCAGCGCCTCCACCGATGCCCACTGGGCAATAGTGCAGGCGCCGGAGGTCTGCTGGCCCTGGATCATATCCATCGCCTTGATCAGCGCCACGGGCCCGGCCGCATAGCCGATGCGCCAGCCGGTCATGGCATAGGCCTTCGACACGCCGTTCATCGTCAGCGTGCGCTCATAAAGCTTCGGCTCGACCTCGGCGATGGTCCTGAAGACGAAATCGCCGTAGATCAGGTGCTCGTACATGTCGTCGGTCAGCACCCAGACGTGGGGATGTTCGAGCAGCACGTTGGCCAGAGCGCGCAACTCCGTCTCGGTGTATGCGGCGCCCGACGGGTTCGACGGTGAGTTCATCAACAGCCATTTGGTGCGCGGCGTGATCGCCTTTTCCAACGCCGCCGCCGTCAGCTTGAAGCCGTTGTCGATGGAGGTGTCGGCAAATGCCGGGGTGCCGCCGCAGATCGCTACCATCTCGGGATAGCTGACCCAGTACGGCCTCGGAATGATGACCTCGTCACCGGGATTCAGCGTCGCCATAAAGGCATTGAACAGGATCTGCTTGCCGCCGGTGCCGACGATGGTCTGCTCCGGCCGATAGTCGAGATTGTTCTCTCGCCTGAATTTTTTGGCGATCGCCTCGCGCAGCGGCACGATGCCGGAAACAGGAGGATATTTCGTTTCGCCGCGGCGGATGGCCTCGATCGCAGCGTTCTTGATGTTGTCCGGCGTGTCGAAGTCCGGTTCGCCGGCACCCAACCCAATCACGTCACGGCCGGCATTTTTCAGCTCGCGCGCTTTCTGCGTCACCGCGATGGTCGCGGAAGGCTTTACGCGGGAAAGGACGTCAGCAAGAAAGGCCATGACGATGTTATCTCCTTGGGGATGCAAGCGGTCCATCCAACCGCGGCCGCTTCTCATGTCGCATCATTCCGCCAAGCGCAAGCATTGTCGGAGGAGCCAGATCTCGAACCCCGGTAAATCCGGCAACAATAAATTCACCTACAGGCGGTAAAACCCCGAGTGGCTGGATCACGACCCATTCCGCCAGTCTCGCAGAGCGAGGAACCGTGTCGCGCAGCATCGAGCATGCCCATATCGTCCGTCATGACGACGGCACCGCCACCGGTGTCTGGGGCATCTATACGCTGCAGAGCGCTTTCCAGCCGATCTTCGCCTTCAGCAACGGCAAATTGTCCGTCACCGCATTCGAGGGGCTGATCCGGCCGTTCCGCGACGGCGAGCCGCAGTCGCCGGTGAGTTTTTTCAACACCTGTCCGACGGTCGACCGCCTGCATATCGAGGCGCTGACAAGGACGCTGCATCTTTTGAACGCCGGCGCCTGCCTGCCGCAAGAGGCATCCATCTTCATCAATTTCGATCCGTCGGTGTTCACCGATCGCAGCATCGCCGACAAGGCGCTGCGCGACATGCGGCTGGTGCTGCATGAGGCTGAAATCGATGCGAACCGCGTCGTCTGCGAGGTGACCGAGCAGAAATCGGCGTCGCAGGAAACGCTCTACAATTTCGTCGAGGCACTCAGGGCCAACGGGTTTCGCATAGCCGTCGACGACTACGGCGCCGACGAGTCCGACATCAACCGCATCAAGGAGCTCAGGCCGGACATCGTCAAATTCGATGCCCACTGGGTCATGCAGCTGATGGAGTCCGGCGCCGGTTTCGCACTGCTGACCGCCATGGTGGCAAGTTTCGAACAGCAAGGCATCCGCACCGTGTTCGAGGGCATAGAGGAGGGCTGGCAGCTTGAACTGGCCGAGAAATCGGGAGCCTCGATGGTGCAGGGATTCGCGCTGGCGCGCCCCGAGCTTGCACCGACCAGCTTTCACGTCTTCGGCAAGGACAGGCAGATGCCGGTGACAGTGCCCGATGCCGGCGAGGCGCCTGCGACTGTCTCGCCTTCGCCGCGGCCGAAACGGGCTTTCGGGCGCAAGGCGGTGCCATGACCGGGCGGCCCGACAGGCGGCGCAATGTCGGCGAAGCAATCTTTGCCGATGAGGTCGGTATCGAATACGGCGTCTATGGCGCGTTCCGGTTGAGGAGCGCCTATCAGCCGATTTTTGCCCCGCGCGGCAGGTTTTTGAAGGCCGTCGCGGTCGAAGGCCTGATCGAGCCGCACCGCGCCGGCAGGTCGGTTGCGCCGCGCGTATTTTTCGAGGGCGTCCCCGTGGCGGATCGCCTGTTCGTCGAGACGATGTGCCGGGTGCTGCATCTCCGGAACTTCCGCAACATCGGCGTCGACGGGCTCGACCTGTTCTTCAACTACAATCCGCTGATCAACAATGACCCCGGGCGAGCGCTGGCTGAGATCAGGCTGATGACCAGGCATCTCGCCGAGTTCGATCTGTACCCCGGCATGCTGGTCTGCGAAATCACCGAACAGGCGGCCGACGACAAGGTGCTCGTCAGCCTGGTGCGCGAGATGCGGCGTGACGGCATCCGCATCGCCATCGACGATTTCGGCACCGGGCATTCGACGGAAGAACGGGTCGCGCTTGTCCAGCCCGATATCGTCAAGATCGACGGCACCTGGTTCGCGGAATTCTGCCGCCATGCCGCCGCCGAGCGGTTTTTCCGGCCGCTGGTCTCCGCGCTGCACGACCGCGGCACCAAGGTGCTGGTCGAAGGCATCGAGCAATCCACGCATCTGCGCGTCGCGCTGGACGGCGGCGTCGATCTTTTGCAGGGCTATCATCTGGCGCGGCCGGCGCTGGCCGGCACGGTCTTCGATGAAGAGCCGCTGCCCATTGACCGGCTGCTGGGCAGGGACAACAACGTCGTGCCGTTGTTTGGGTGATCCATCAGCGGCGCTGATGGTTGCGCCAAAACAAATCACTGGATGAAGCCGTCGCTGCCGGGATAGAGCCTTGAGACCGGACTCAGACCCCCAAGGGCTGTCGTTGCACGAGCGAGCGGAGCGCCAATGACCATACTCTACGGAATGATCGACAGCGGCAATTGCTACAAGCCGCGCCTGTTGATGGCCAAGCTGGGCATGGCCTTCACCAATGTCGAGGTGAGTTCGCATACCGGCGACACCCGCAAGCCGGACTATGTCGCCAAGAACCCGAACGCCATGGTGCCGCTGCTCGAACTCGACGACGGCAGGCGGCTTGCCGAATCCAACGCCATCCTGCTCTATCTCGCCGAGGGCACTCGGTACCTGCCGGCCGACAGATACGAGCGGGCGCTGGCCTATCAATGGCTGTTCTTCGAGCAGTATAGCCACGAACCCTATATCGCGGTGCGCAAGGCGCTGCTGACCTTTCCCGAGCGGGCCAAGGATGCGACGCCGGAACGGCTGGCGGTGACGCTGGAGCGTGGCAACAAGGCGCTCGGCGTGATGAACAAGCATCTGGCGGGCAGTGCGTTCTTTGCCGGTGAGGCATTGAGCGTCGCCGACATCGCGCTCTACGCCTATACGCATACGGCCGAGATGGGCGGTTTTCAGCTCGACGCCTATCCGGCGGTGGCGGCCTGGCTGAAACGCGTCGAGACCGATCCGGGGCATGTGCCGATGGAATGGCTGGGTTAGTTCTGTCCTTACGGCTATTTCAGCAGGTGGTCATATTCGGAGCGGGTGCCGATCCAAAACCAGACCACGTCATCGTGGTCGCGGACAGCTACGGCGCGGTAGTTGAGATCAAACCCGCGCCGACCAATAGCGTCCGACCTGTTTGAAATGCAGCGACGGGTGAAACGGATCGGAACGCAGCTTGGCGAAGCATTTGTCCGCCTTTGTTCTGCTCGACGAGGGCAGTTTTGCATAAGCCTCCCAGAATGAGGGAGTGGCGACATGATTCACAGAGACCGGGTCCGGCCGGCGCGATGGTCAGCCAAGGCCTGCTCGGCAAGTTTATCCAGCCTGCCGGCCTTGGCGTCGGTTTCGATCTGCCGATCCCATATGTCCGCTTGCAGCGCCTCGAACCAGGCGGCAAACGCCTTCAGCTCCTCAGGGCTTAGTTCGGCAACGGATTTTTCGATCTGTTCGAGCTTGCTCATGGGCTAAAAATACCATGATTGGTACAACAAGGCCAAGGTGGCTGTTTCATCCGGAAATCCGGACAGCAAAAAGGCGGGACAAAATCCCGCCTTCCCATGCTTGGTAGCCTGATCGGGAGCGTTTGGTCCGGGCCGGCAGCAATCTGCTGCTTCGGCTTGTCGGGGTCTTTCCGCTCCGGTGCGCTTCTCGCGCGACCGTCAGTACATCCGTGACTTGCCGCGCGCCCCGAGCTATCGCCCGGCGCGCGCCATTCGCAAAATCAGGCTGCCTTGCTCAGAGATCCAGCGGACGACTTGCCAGTGCGGCGGTCCTGCTCGATCTCGAAGTTGATCTTCTGGCCTTCGACCAGGGTCGACAGCCCAGCGCGCTCGACTGCGGAGATGTGGACGAAAACGTCCGCGCCGCCGCTGTCAGGCTGGATGAAGCCGAAACCCTTGGTGGAATTAAACCACTTGACCGTACCTGTTGCCATTTCGATAATCCTTATACGTTTGCTTTAGCTTGACCGAACCGAAGTTCAGCCGGTTTGTATCGAGATTTTGGAGATAGACGTCAGCAAACGCGAATATCGCGAGGCCCGGATCGATCGGCCGAAATATCAATGGACCTCATATAGTCTGCTTCTCCGCAAAAAACAAGACTGGGCGACAGACTGCGCGAAAAAGGCGCTGGTGCGGCGTTGCCCAACGGCCGCCCCAATCGCGTGAAAGCCTTGCAAAGTCGCGTGTTGCGGAGGGTTGGACCGCTTATCGCGCATTGCGGGGAAGGATCGCGCCGCCTTTGAGCGCCCGGTGCTGTTTGGGGAGAGGACATGAAAACTGTTCTGTTTGCCGCCTGCCTGACGCTGATGGCCGCCGAGGCGCAGGCGATCTCGCGCTATGACCCGAGCCGCATGGCCTGCGACAGTGTGCGGGCGACGATCGCTCGGGAAGGCGCGGTCATCCTGCGTTACCGATCGACGCGCACGCCGGGGCTGCCGCTCTACGACCGCTATGTGCGGAGCCAGCGTTTCTGCAACATGGGCGAGGTCAGGGCACGGGCTTCGGTGCCGAGCGCCGATACCAAGTCCTGCATCGTCTACAAATGCAAGCGGGTGGACACAGACCGGCGTTTCCGCCGGCGCATCTTTCCAAACTAGCTACGTCGGGGCCTCAGAATCCAAACGAGACCTGTGCAGGCGGCGGCGGACCGACGCGCACGCCTTCCATCGCCAGCATCTTTTCCTTGGTGTTCGAGCCGCCCGGCGCGGAAAAACCGCCGATCTTGCCGCCGGCGGCAAGAATGCGGTGGCAAGGGATGACCAGCGGCACCGGGTTGGCGCCGAGTGCGGCGCCCGTCTCACGGGCGAGCCCAGCATGGCCGGCGCGCTTGGCCAGTTCGCCATAGGTGGTGGTCTCGCCGAAGGCGAGCTTTCGCGCCGCTTCGTAGATGGCGAGGCGGAAATCGTCGACGCCGGTGAGATCGACCGGCACACCGGAGAAATCGACGTCCTTGCCGGCTGCATAGGCCTGTATCGACAGAATCAGCTCGCTAATCCATTGCGGTTGGGCGCTCGAAGCGGCACTGCCGGCATGACGCAAAAGCCGGCGTTCCACCGCGTCGCGGTTGCGCTGGGGCAGGCAGAGCCGGGTCAATCCGGCCTCGCTCCAGGCGATGCCCATGAAGCCGATCACGGTTTCGAAGACCGCGTGGCCAGCGGTGGCTTGAGAGGTGCCTTCCATGATGTGCTCCTTTCCGCAGAAACGGATGGCAATCCAGTACATATCGAGAACGAGACATCGCATTTTCAGGCGTCCGTTGCCACCCGAAAAACCATTCGAGGTCCCGACTGGCGGCGGATTGCCGGGGGAAAGGTGCTGGTGTAAGGACTTTCTTAACAGACGAACCGGACCCGAGCGCGGCTTGCCAGCAAAAACCATCTTTCCCGCGATCGGCGTGATGCTCGCTGCGGCCGCTCTCAGCGGCTGCACTTCGACCTCGCAGACGAAGGCCGTGCCTTCCCTGACTGAAACCACCGCCGCAGGCGCTGATGCCGGTTTTACGCTGGCGCTGCCCGACACGGTTTCGGTGCTGCCGGAATCGTCCGGCATCGCGCCTGTCCAGACGGCGGCGCTGGCTGTCGACCCCACCGCGATGCCTGCCCAGCCGGCCGCCTTTGCCGGCCCGACTCCGCTGGCCGCAACTGCACCTGCAGCCATGACGGCCGATGCCGCGCCAGCCGGCGCAGCACCTGTCTATGCGACGGCCGCTGTCGCCATGCCGGTCACCGGCGAGACAGGCAGGACGATGCCCGGCGTTCAGCAGGCCGCCTATATCGTGCCTGAGAATCCGTCCGCCCTGCTTTCGACCAGCCCTGCCAAGGAGTATTCGGCGGGCCCGCGCGGCGAGATCGAGCGGCTGATCGAGAAATATGCCGTCCTCTATGAGGTGCCGGTCGATCTGGTGCGCCGTGTCGTCAGCCGCGAGAGCACCTTCAATCCCAAGGCTTACAATCGCGGCCATTGGGGGCTGATGCAGATCAAGCATGCGACGGCGCGCGGCATGGGCTATGACGGGCCGGCGAGCGGGTTGTTCGATGCCGAGACCAATCTGAAATATGCGGTGAAATATCTGCGCGGCGCCTGGCTGGTGGCCGGCGGCAACGCCAAGCGCGCCGACCGGCTCTACCAGAGCGGCTATTATTACGACGCTAAGCGCAAGGGCATGCTGGGAGAAACCGGCCTTGGCCGCGACCGCGGTCGGCGTCGCCTGCAGCCCGATGCCTGAACACCATGCCTGAGCCGCGACCGCCGGCGCCGAACGACATAAGGCTGCGCAAGATCCTCGACGACACGCTTGCTCCGTCGCGCTGGCCGGAAGGTTTTGTCATGCGCGGCTTCGAGGCCGCCGACGCGCTCGCTTTGCATGCGCTGCTGACCACCGTCTTCGACGACGGCGCCGACGGGCCGTTCGAGGAATGGTGGCCGCGCATTTCAAGCGACGCGGAATTCGACCCTGCCTTGTGTTTCCTGGTTATCGACAGCAAGGGTCGGCTGGCGGGCGCGGCACTGTGCTGGACGAGGGCGTTCGTCAAAGACCTTGCCGTCCACCCCGAGGCGCGCGGCCGAGGCATCGCCGAAGCGCTGATGTGGCACGTCTTCGCCGCCTTTCGCGCACGGGGCGCTGTGCATGTCGATCTCAAAACCAACACAGTGGAGAACGTCGCCGCCGTCAGGCTCTACGAGCGGCTAGGGATGTTCGAAGTCGACTGGGCGGGTTGAGGAGCGGTCGGCGAAGCCGATCAGCGAGCGAGCGGCCGAGGGCAAAGTGTGGAAGGAAGTGTCCACCAAGGCGGCAGGCTGCATCTTGCCGGCAACCGCTCGGGCGTTAAGCTGCGATCCTGCGGCTTTCGTGCCGCGGGCGGGGTCTCGACCGAAACCGGAGAAACACGATGCGGCTTTTGCTTTCCAAAACGGGTCTGGCCAAAACGGGCCTGGTCATCCTTGCCATTCCGCTTCTTACCGGCGTTGCGCACGCCGAGGATTGCGCCAACGCGCAGGATCAAACGACCATGAACGAATGCGCCGGCAAGTCGTTCACCGAAGCCGACAAGAAGCTCAACCACGCCTACAGGCAGATCGAGGGCCGGCTGAAGGACGATGCGGCGACGAAGAAGCTGCTGGTCGGTGCGCAACGCGCCTGGGTCGCATTCCGCGATGCCGAATGCGCTTTCCAGGGCGGCCCGCCCGATATGGCCGGCAGCATGTATCCGATGGTGATTGCCGGTTGCAAGGAGAGCCTCACGAACAACCGGCTGAAGGATTTTCAGGGTTATCTCGACTGCCAGGAGGGCGACACGAGCTGCCCGGTGCCGACAGCGCCATAGCTGAAGGCGGCAGCCCAGGTTTTCATCGCATCGCGACCGGCGCAAAATGTCGGAACCGCCTCCCTTCCTGCGTCCTTGAGAGGCAAGGTGCGTTGCCGCGTAGGGCGCGCGCCGCCAAAAGCACGGACCTATGGAGATGACGATGATCACCTTTCCCAACGAATCCGCTGAATATCGCGCCGCCCGCGAAACGCTGCTGCAAAAGGAAGTCGAGCTGCGCCGCGCCATGGAGGATGTAGCAGTCGCCCGCCGTGCACTGCCGCCTGGCGGGCTGCTGCCACAGGATTATGTGTTCGACGGGCTTGGCCCTGACGATAAGCCGGCCCGCATAAAACTGTCGGAGCTGTTTTCGCCCGGCAAGGACACGCTGATCGTCTACTCGATGATGTTTCCGCGCCATCCGCAGGAGACACGCGACGTGGCGACAAGCGGCGGTACGGCGAAGCTCGCGCGGGCCGACCAGCCATGCCCGTCCTGCACGGCGCTGCTCGACCAGTTCGACGGCGCCATTGGCCATCTTGAGGCCGCCGGCTTCAATTTTGCGGTGGTGGGCAAGACCGCGCTCGAAAACCTGATCACGCTTGGCCGCGATCGCGGCTGGACGAACATGCGCTTGGTCTCCTCGGCCGGCAACAGCTTCAAGCGCGACTACCACGCCGAGGCCGACGACGGCGCGCAACTTCCGATGCTGTCGGTGTTCCATCGCGACGCCGACGGCATCCGGCATTTCTGGAGTTCGGAGCTTGGCTTCGTGCCGTCCGAACCCGGCCAGGACCCGCGCGCCGTCGGCACTTGCGAGCCCTTGTGGAACCTGATGGATTTCACGCCGGAGGGCCGGCCGGACTGGGACGAGCAGTTGCAGTATGACGGCGCGTGCTGCCACTGAGTGGGCCTTCCGTTCTCCCCTTGTGCCCCTTGTGGGAGAAGGTGGATCGGTGCGCAGCGCCGAGAGGGATGAAGGGGTGCTGGAAGAAATGAGGCGTTGGAAATTGTGCGGCCTCTCGGCGCTAATGGGCGGTTGTGATTTGGCGTAACGCCAAGCTGGAACACCCCTCATCCGACCTCGCGGAGCCTGTCCTCGGGCTTGCCGGAGGCAAGACCCGTGGGCGAGGCCACCTTCTCCCACAACAAGGGGAGAAGGGAGGGGCGCTCGAATCTCCGCGCAACTTCGCCGCTTGTGTGGCGTTGAACTCTCCAAGGATCACAAACCCGGAGATTTCCTGTGAAAACGCATCTCACGCTTGCCATGTTCGCCTTGCTTACCGGTGCGCCGGCGGCCTTCGCCCAATCCGCCACGCCGGCCGATATACCTGCTGTCGGCCAAACCAAGATCGAGACCGAGACCTTCACCAAAACGGTCCCCAGCGCCAACCGGTTCGAGATTGAAAGCAGCAAGCTGGCCGAACAAAAGAATGTCGCCGCCGATGTGAAGGAATTCGCCTCGCTGATGATTAGGGATCACACCAAGGCTGGCGAGGATTTCAAGGCAGCTCTCGAACAGAGCCAGATCACGGCTTCGGTGACAGCGAGCGGCCCCGCTTTGCTGTCGAAGGATCAGGCGATGCTGGACGAGCTCAAGAAGCTCGACGGCGATGCCTTTCAGACGAAATACATCGTCCTGCAGACGGAGGCGCACAAGCAGGCGCTGGCGCTGTTTTCCACCTATGCACAGTCGGGCGAAGACCCGGCGCTGAAGGAATTCGCCAAGAAGACGCTACCGACGTTGCGCACGCACGAAGAGCGCCTAAAGGATCTGGTGGCCGCCCACAGCTAATGCATGTCGCCCAAAAGCATGCCCGCGGGCCTGACCCGAGGGTGCGCAGCGGTTTTGGGGTAACGACATGCATACAACAAGAACGTAAAGCGCGTCGCGACGCGCTTTACGTTGGCGCTCTCTCAGGTGTTTTTGATCTGCTCGACCGCCGTCGCCAGCAGGTCGTCCATGACGCCGCGAATCTGAACATCCGACTGGGCGACGCCCGCCGCGTCGAAATCGGCGCGTATTTTGCGCAACACGTCGTCGTCCCCGGCCTCTTCGAAGTCCGCGCGCACCACCTCTTTCGCATAGGCGTCGGCGTCCTCACCAGTTTTTCCGAGCTTTTCGGCGGCCCATAGGCCGAGCAGCTTGTTACGGCGCGCCATGGCCCTGAACTTCGTGTCCTCGTCCATCGCAAACTTCTTTTCGAAGCCTTCCTGCCGGTCTCTCATACTGCTCATAATTTGCCTCGTTCAGGTGTTAGTCTCCGACCTTCATCCGATGGAGAAGAAGAGCGGCGGGTGGGGCCCGAACATGGCGCGCATAGATGTCATAAGCAAGACCGGACCGTTCATTCCAGTGATTGATCGGGCCGGTGATTGATCGAGCGCCTGGGCGAACGGCACATGGCGGCCGTCGCGGAAGGCCTTCGCACCGATGTGATTTGACGTTGCCGCGCCGTGACCTACTCTCGAATAGTGGGATGAACCCGAGGAGGCGAGCGATGCAGTCACCTTTCAACGGGATTCGGAGGGTCGCGCTGACAGCGGCAGTGATTCTTGCCGCCGCCACCGCAGCCTATGCACATCACGGCTGGTCGTGGACCCAGGACGGGTTCTTCGAACTCCGGGGCAAGATCACGGCCATCTATATCGGCAATCCGCATGCCACGCTGGATGTCGACGCAGAGGGCGAGGTCTGGCGAGTGGATTTGGCGCCGCCGTCCCGGACGATCGCCGCCGGCTTCACAGAGGAGGTCGCCAAGGTCGGCGACGAGGTGACCGCGATCGGCCATCGCTCGCGCGACGAGACCGAGAAGTGGATGAAAGCATCCCGCATCATCGTCAATGGCAAGACTTATGATGTTTATCCCGACCGCGTCCCGCCGGCCTGAATGGACGAGATCCTCTCCGGCATCGAGCAACTCGCCCTGGTGCGGGCACTGAAGGCCTCATTCGTCACTTATCCCATAGTCAACGCGCTGCACATCATGTCGATCGGCGCGCTGCTGACCAGCGTCTGGCTGATGGACCTCAGGGTCCTCGGCGCCTTCCGCTCGCTGCCCCACGCGGCGTTCATCGCGTTGCTGCGCCGCACTGCATTTGCCGCGTTCGCCGGCGCGCTTGCCACGGGGTCGCTGCTCTTTTCAGTCAGGGCGAGCGAGTACGCGGCGATGCCGATTTTCCTCACCAAGATGACACTTATCCTTCTCGCCGGCGCCAACTTTCTCGTCTTCATGCGCCGCGCAAAAGGCGGTGACGAGCCGGCCGGCGGGACCGTCACCATCCTGGCTGTGCTCTCGCTGGCGCTATGGACGTCGGTGCTGTTCGCCGGACGGTTTATTGGGTTTCTCAACTGAGCGACGGCAACGTTAGTTGTTTTGCGGTCAGTCTCGGACGGGCAGGGACGCCCTTCATCAGGGATTTCGCATGACCTGTGCCTTGGGTCGACGCGATAGCTCTGTACGGATCAGCGCGACAGCACCAGATCAGCGTGCTGTTGGGTTCGCAGCATTGCCAGGAGGTTGTCGTTGAGGCGCCGTACAGTTTTCGGCGACATCGAATGAAATGCCTGCTGGCATCCGGCGCCCGGTAGCGATAGTTTCAGGCACCGACGCAATTGTGGTGATGTTGGGTCGACGCTCGTAAGAGTGGCTGAGAGCTTGGTGATAAATTGATTTTGAAATCGCATGGTGCTGTGCGCCAGAACGTCGATCCTAGTTTGGCCCCGGGCGCGACGCCCTTGCGTCGTTCTGACGTATATTTCTCCGCAGACGTTGAGACAGACGGCCCTATCCCTGGCCCGTTTTCAATGCTCTCTTTCGCTATCGTATACGCTGGTAGGTATGACGGGGAGCGGTTTGAGCGTCCAAAAAGTTATGATCAAGTTTTTTACAGAGAGCTTTCTCCGATCTCAAGCGACTTTCAAGTCGATGCGCTTAAGGTGAATGGTTTAGATCGGAATAGATTGACTATGGAAGGCGACAGCCCGCTCCAGGCGATGTCGGATGCTTCCACATGGATAAAAAACTACTCTGGTGGCGCTTATCCTGTCTTGGTCGCGTATCCTTTAAGTTTTGATTGGACTTGGCTATACTGGTATTTTACGAAGTATTCAAAGAGTGGGTCCCCGTTCGATTATTCTCGCTGCTTCGACATTAAGACGGCGTTTGCTATCAAAGCTGGAATTCCAGTTGCAGAGGCAGGGAGATCTCATTTACCTGCTAATCTGGCGTCGACTAGGAAACATACACATCACGCAGTTGACGATGCCATTGAGCAGGCAGAGATATTTGCAAACGTATTCGAGTGGGAGGGGGTAAATGGGGGCGATCGACGATCGAAAGATTTATTCACTTGAACGCATACAGGAATTAAACAAATTACTTGTGCGAGCGCAGGAAATATCTGCTGGAAAAGCATGCGTATTTGCTAGCGGTTCCTTCGGTAGACTTGAAGCTAGCGCTCACAGTGATTTGGACCCATGTATCGTATCTTTGTGTGACAGGGGCAAAAGAAGCAAGCTTTCTCTTCTGTCAGAGATAGCGTTAAAGGCCGAGATAATATCAGCCGTAAAGGAATTTCGACTCCCTGAGATCGATGGAGATGGTAAATACCTTGGGCAATTTACTTCATACAGATTGGTGAAGGAAATTGGCTCTCCCGTCGACGACTCAGACAATACTTTTTCTACGCGATTGCTGATGCTCCTTGAGGGAAGGCCTATTCTAAACTCAAAAATATTTTATGATGTTATGAAGAGCATCATAGAAGCTTATTGGGTTGATTTTGACCGCTATCAGAAAAACTTCATTCCTGCCTACTTCACGAACGATATACTTCGATTGTGGCGCACGTTCTGTATAAATTACGAGGCCAGAACAAGAAAACTTGTCGGCGATTTAAGAATCAAGAAAAAAGTGAAAAACTATAAATTAAAACATAGCAGAATTCTTACTTGCTATTCCGCAATAATATATCTTCTCGCCGTGTATAAATTAAATGGAACTGTTACGCCTAGCGATGCCTTTTCCATGTGTTCGATGACACCAATAGAAAGACTGGAGTCTGTCAAGAATAACGGCGATCTTCAAAAATCACATTACATTATTTCAAAATTGATCGATATGTATGAAAAATTCTTAGATACAACCAATCAAGACGGACCGCTACTTGAGAAGCAGATTCAGGACAATGAGGGATATATGCGGGAAGATTACCGATTTGGCCAAGAGATGTTCAACGCCATCGGCACCATAGGCGACGGAGGCAAGTTCCACCGATTGATAGTTGTCTAAAATATATGAGACGCTCTTGTGTTGATACGTCGGCGGGACAGCGCCCCCCTCTGGCCTGCCGGCCATCTCCCCCACAAGGAGGGAGATTGGCCAATCGCCTACGCAAAATACTCCTGCAGCGGCCGTACTTCGAGGCTCCCCGCTCTTAGCGCCGCAATCGCCTCCGCCACCGCAGCCGCGCCCGACAGCGTGGTGTAATAAGGCACTTTCTGCATCAGCGTCGCCCTGCGCAGCGATTTCGAGTCCGACACCGCCTTCTGGCCGTCCGTGGTGTTGAAGACGATCTGCACCTGGCGGTTGCGGATGGCGTCCTCGATATGGGGGCGGCCTTCCAGCACCTTGTTTATTTTCTCCGCCACAACGCCGTTCTCGGCGAGGAAGCGGGCGGTGCCTGAGGTGGCCATTACCTTGAAGCCCTGGCCGGCGAGGCGCTTGACCGCTGGCAAGATGCCCTTCTTGTCGTCGTCGCGCACCGAGACGAACAGCGTGCCCGCGCGGGGGAGATCAACACCCGCCCCGAGCTGGCTCTTGGCGAAGGCCAGCGCGAAGTCGCGGTCGAGGCCCATGACCTCGCCGGTCGAGCGCATTTCCGGGCCGAGCAGGATGTCGACGCCGGGGAAGCGAGCGAACGGGAACACCGCTTCCTTGACCGCGATATGGCCGGGGTTTCTGGGGTCGGGCATGGCGCCGTAATGGGCGAAGGCGTCCTCCAGGCTCTCGCCGGCCATGATGCGGGCGGCAATTTTCGCTATGGGACGGCCGATCGTCTTGGCGACGAAGGGCACGGTGCGCGACGCCCGCGGATTGACCTCCAGCACATAGACCGTGCCGTCCTTGATTGCATACTGCACGTTCATCAACCCGCCGACATTGAGCGCGCGGGCGAGGGCCGCCGTCTGACGCTCCAGTTCGTCGACGAGGTCGGAAGGCAGGGCGTGCACTGGCAGCGAGCAGGCACTGTCGCCCGAATGGATGCCGGCCTCCTCGATATGTTCCAGGATGCCGGAGACGTAGGTCGACTTGCCGTCGCACAGGCAATCGACATCGACCTCGATGGCGCCCGAGAGATAGGTGTCGAACAGCAGCGGGTTCTTGCCCAAGAGCGTGTTGATCTGCCCTGTCTTGTCGTTGGGGTACTTCTGCTTGATGTCCTCCGGCACCAGGCCGGGCACGGTGTCGAGCAGGTAGGTCTGCAGCATGCTTTCGTCGTGGATGATCTGCATGGCGCGGCCGCCGAGCACATAGGAAGGGCGCACCACCAGCGGGAAGCCGAGCTCGCCGGCGACGAGGCGAGCCTGCTCGACCGAATAGGCGATGCCGTTCTTCGGCTGGCTGAGGCCGAGCTTGTGCAGCAGCTTCTGGAAGCGGTCGCGGTCTTCGGCCAGATCGATCATGTCGGGCGAAGTGCCGAGGATCGGGATGCCGGCCTTCTCCAGCGCATCCGCCAGCTTCAGCGGCGTCTGGCCGCCGAACTGGACGATGACGCCGACCAACTCGCCCGACGCCTGTTCGGCGCGCAGGATCTCCAGCACGTCCTCCGGCGTCAGCGGCTCGAAATAGAGCCGGTCTGACGTGTCGTAGTCGGTCGAGACGGTCTCCGGATTGCAGTTGACCATGATCGCCTCGAAGCCGGCATCGCGCAGCGCGAAGGCCGCGTGGCAGCAGCAATAGTCGAACTCGATGCCCTGGCCGATGCGGTTCGGGCCGCCGCCGAGGATGACAACCTTCTTGCGCGACGAGACCTGCGCTTCGTTGGCCAACGCGCCGGCGAAGGGCGTCTCATAGGTCGAATACATGTAGGCGGTGGGCGAGGCGAACTCGGCCGCACAGGTGTCGATGCGCTTGTAAACCGGATGAACGTCGAGCGTTCGCCGAATCTTCTCAATCTCTTCGACGTCTTTTCTGACCAGGGACGCGAGGCGGGCATCGGAAAAACCCATTGCCTTCAGCATGCGCAGATTGCCGGCGTCCTCGGGGATGCCGTGCTCGCGTATGCGGTCTTCCATGGCCAGGATGCCGGCGATCTGCTCGAGGAACCACGGGTCGATCTTGCACATGGCGTGGACGTCTTCGAGCGAGGTGCCCATGCGGATCGCCTGCGCCACCATGCGGAGCCGGTCGGGCGTCGGCGTGCCGAGGGCGGCGCGGATGGCGTTGCGGTCGTCGGCGTGGCTGGCTGCGCCGTGCGCGATGCCGGGGATCTCGATCTCGTCGAGGCCGGTCAGGCCGGTTTCCAGTCCCCGCAAAGCCTTCTGCAGTGATTCCTGAAAAGTGCGGCCGATGGCCATGACCTCGCCGACCGACTTCATCGCGGTGGTCAGCACCGGCTCGGCGCCGGGGAATTTCTCGAAGGCAAAGCGCGGGATTTTTGTGACGACGTAATCGATCGACGGCTCGAACGAGGCCGGCGTCGCGCCGCCGGTGATATCGTTCTCCAGTTCGTCCAGCGTGTAGCCGACGGCGAGCTTGGCCGCGATCTTGGCGATGGGGAAGCCGGTCGCCTTGGAGGCGAGAGCCGACGAGCGGGAGACGCGCGGGTTCATTTCGATCACCACCAGGCGCCCGTCGGCCGGGTTGACGGCGAACTGAACGTTGGAGCCGCCGGTCTCGACGCCGATCTCGCGCAGCACCGCGATCGAGGCGTTGCGCATCATCTGGTATTCTTTGTCGGTCAAGGTCAGGGCAGGGGCGACGGTGATCGAGTCTCCGGTATGCACGCCCATCGGGTCGATGTTCTCGATCGAGCAGACGATGATGCAGTTGTCGGCCTTGTCGCGGACAACCTCCATCTCGTACTCCTTCCAGCCGAGCACGCTTTCCTCGATCAGCACTTCGGTGGTCGGCGAGGCGTCGAGGCCGGACTGGACGATCTCGTAGAATTCGGCGCGGTTGTAGGCGATGCCGCCGCCGGTGCCGCCCATGGTGAAGGACGGGCGGATGATGGCGGGAAGGCCGACATGGTCGAGCGCCTGTGCGGCAATCGCCATGCCGTGGCTGATGTAGCGCTGCTTGCGGTCGCCCTCGCCGAGGTTCCAGCGCGTTTCGAGCGCGTCGAGCGCGGCGTCGAGGTTTTCTGGCTTCTCGGCCTTCAGCGCGGCGCGTTCGGCCTCGTGCGTCTTGCGGTCGGCGTTCTTGACGTCGGTGGCATTGGCCAGCATCGACTTCGGCGTTTCCAGACCGATCTTCTTCATCGCCTCGCGAAACAAAGCGCGGTCCTCGGCCTTGTCGATTGCGGTGGCGTCGGCGCCGATCATCTCGACATTGTAGCGCTCGAGCACGCCCATGCGGCGCAGCGACAGTGCGGTGTTGAGCGCGGTCTGGCCGCCCATGGTCGGCAGCAGCGCGTCGGGCCGCTCCTTGGCGATGATCTTGGCCACCACTTCGGGTGTGATCGGCTCGATGTAGGTGGCGTCGGCCAGTTCCGGGTCGGTCATGATGGTGGCCGGGTTGGAATTGACCAGGATGACGCGAAAACCCTCTTCCTTGAGCGCCTTGCAGGCCTGGGTGCCGGAATAGTCGAATTCGCAGGCCTGACCGATGACGATGGGGCCGGCCCCGATGATCAGGATCGACTTGATGTCGGTGCGTCTTGGCATATCGAGGGTCCGTTCGGCAGGCGGCTTGCACGAAAAACCGGACGGGAAGACCCGGCCGGTTGTGCTCGCGATTCTGGTATCAGGCTAGGAGGGCCTTATAGGGAAGAGTTTTGCCTGATGTAACCCCCTAAAATGCGAGTAGGGCAGTAGGGCAGTAGGGCAGTAGGGCAGAGGTTCGAGCGCCCTTTCAACATATTGCCCTACTGCCCTACTGCCCTACTGCCCTACTGCCTTATTCCCCATAGCCACTCATCCCCCAGCGCCAACTGATCCGTGATCTCGAAGCGTTCGGAAACGCCGACACGGATCAGGTTCAGGCTGCCCTCGCGCGTATAGCGGAATTCGCCTGATGCATTCGAACCGGCGGGCCGACCGGCCTGGAAGCTGATGACGCGGGTGCCGCCATCGGGCCAGGTCACGGTCACCTCGGCTTCGTCGCCCGTGTGGACAACGCCTGCCTTGCAACTGGTCATCGGCTGGCCGACATAGCGGGCACAAGGAATCTCGTTGAGGGCACCCAGCGCCGGCGCGGGCCGCCCTGGCGGCTGCAGCCGCGCAACGGTTTGTGCGTTGGCCGGAGCCGCTGCATTGGCGGCGCGATTTTGGCTCGCTTCCGCAGCCGCGGGCGTCTGCATCTCCCCGGTCGAAGGATTTCCGCTGGCAGCGAGCGCCAGGCGGTAAGCGTCCTCGATGGCGGCCCTGCCGATTGCCTCAGCGGCTGTCATTTTGGTTTCGGGATCGGTCGCGCCCAGGCGCGCTGTCAGGTCGGGCAGCGGCTGGTCTGCGGTTGCCGGGTTCGCGGCCTCGGCTGCAGAGGCCGTGCCTTCGCCGGTCGGATCAGTATCCGCATCCGAAACGGCCACCGGATTCTCGGGGTTCAGGTAGCGCGCAGGAGCCCATCCGGCCAGTTGCGGGTTGTCGATTTCTGCAACCTTGCACCAGCGGTAGCCATTGACGTCGTTGCAGCCGAGATTGTTCACGCTCGTACCATTCGGCAGCCGAGCCTTGATCTTGCCCATCGCCGATGCCGTGGCGCGGACGTTCAGGAGATCGCCTGGAGCGAGGTCGGTCACGATGGAGACGACCGGCGCCTCCTCGGCCCTGGCCGGCAGCAGCGCCGTCAGCAGGAGAGGGGCGGCAGTGAGCGCGTACAGTGTCGTTCGGAGCGTAACTGTGCGCCTCATTATGTTGGCCGTGGCGATAGATTCATTACCGAAGGCGCGGCCAGGCAGGAAACGAGACCGCAGGCCAAGTCGATTTTATAAGGGACGACATGGCGCTATGTAAGCCCGAAAATGCGGCTGCGGCGTGAACGTGTTCAGTGTGCGGCATGAACGTGTTCCGCGTGCGGCATGAACGCGTTGCGTTCAGCCGGACATGAGCTCGTGCCTGGTTCAGCCCGAGGCATGAACGCGTTCCGCGTTCAGCCTGGCATAAACGCGTTGCGTTCAGCCGGACATGAATCCGGTGCGCAGCGCGTAGGCCCATTCCGGCCGTCCCGCCTGTTCGGCCTGCCGCGCCGCCGCCTCGTGATCATAGTCGACGGCGATAGCCTCGAAACGGTCGGGGCGGCCAGGCTTGCCCAGTTCGACGATGCCGTAGCGTGCGTGCGGAGATCCTTGCTCGGAGACATGCGCCGGCGGGGTGTCGTCGCCATACGCGGGACAACCGATGCTGCCCGGATTGAAGACGACCGGGCCGTCGGGGATACGGATCAGTTCGCTGCGGTGGCTGTGGCCGCACAGCACGATGCGGCAACCCGGATCGAGCGCGGCCAGCCTTCGCTTGATGGCGGCCAGCGGTGCACGCACCAGCCGGCCATCTTCTATCGTATCGATCAGATATTTTTCGTCGTGGTCGGGCCGGGCATGAAAGGCAGTCACCCCCGGCGCGATCTCCAACGTGAGGGGCAAGGCGAACAGCGCCTCGCGCTGCGCCGACGTCAGCCGCTCCAGCGCGTAGCGGTCAGACGGCCACATGGCTTCGTTGGCGGTGTCGCGGGCGACGCGGCGGTCGTGATTGCCGCGCACCGTCGGCAAGGCGAGCGCTTCAAGCCGCTCCATGGTCTCGCGCGGCCAGAGCGGGCCGGAGACGCAGTCGCCGAGATTGACGATGAGGTCAGCACTGCCGCGCTGCCTGAGATCCTCGAGCACGGCGTCCAGGGCAAGGACATTGCCGTGGATATCGGCGAGGACGGCAATGCGCATGGGAAGCTCCGTGAGTTGACGAATGACTGGTCGGGAAAGCGCGGACCTACAGGACTTGGGTTCCTCGCCCCCACGAAAGAGGAGGAGAGGTGGCTCGGCTATGCGGGGGCGAGGAACCCAAGTCCTGCAAGGCTATGCGCGGACTTCGATCTCGGAGGCGCCGACTGCGGGCAGAGCTGGGTCATCGACGGCAGCGGCAATGACGCTATCGAGCAGGCCCGGAAAGCGGGCATTGAGATCGTCGCGGCGCAGCGTGATCAGCCGGCTGGTGCCGACGACCTCGGTGCGGGTGACGCCGGCCTCGCGCAATTTGGCCAGGTGGTAGCTGAGATTGGTCTTCGAGCCGAGATCGAGGAACTGGCTGCAATTCAGCGGCACGCCTTCCTTGCTGGCGAGATAGCGCACGATGGCCAGCCGCGTGGGATCGCCGAGCACGGCAAGCACGTTCGACAGGCTGATCTGGTCCGCGGTGGGGTGGGGCAGTGTCATGCCGGAGAACTAAGCGCAATCAGGGTCGATTTCAACGCATCTCCTCCTGGCGGATGCACACAGTTTCCACCTTCCGTCACCTCGTCCTGACATAGAGCTGTCAGGAGGGTTCCGCTATTCTCGGGTGGCCTCATTGACACCATGCCCCATTATGTACAATTGTTCAATAACTTTTGAACTAAGGATTTGCTGCTATGGACAAGCGCCTCATCTGGCTTGCGCTCGGGTCTTTCACGATCGCGACCGAAGGCTTCGTCATTTCAAGCCTGTTGCCCGACATCGCGGCCGATGCCGCCATCTCCGTTCCACTCGCCGGCGCGCTGATCACCGCCTTTGCGCTCGCCTATGCGCTCGGCACGCCGATCCTGGCGACGCTGACCGGCGAATGGGACCGGCGGCGCGTCATCTTGTGGACGCTGGTGTTTTTCGTTCTGGGCAATCTGGCGGCGGCGCTGAGTTCCTCTTTCGAATTGCTGCTGATCGCGCGCATCGTCATGGCGCTGTCGTCCGGCCTGTTTGCGGCGACGGCGCAGGGGACGGCCGTGGCGCTTGTCGATGATCATCACCGCGCCCGCGCCATTGCCGTCGTCGTCGGCGGCACTACGGTGGCGGTGGCGGTCGGCGCACCACTCGGCGCGCTTGTCGCGACCGTTGCCGGCTGGCGCGGCACGTTCTTTGCCATCGCCGGGCTCGGCGCGCTGGCCGGCGCAATCCTGTGGTACCGGCTGCCGCGCGGCATCGTCGGCACCAAGCTGCCGCTCAGGCAGCGGCTGGCCGCAATCCTTCGCCCCGGCGTGCCATCGATCCTGCTGACCACGCTGCTGGCGCTCACCGGCGCCTTCACGGTCTTTGCCTTTGTCGCGCCGCTAGCCATCGAAGGCGGGGGCTTGAGCTCGATCGCGCTGCCCGGCATGCTGCTTGCCTTCGGCGTCGGCGCCGTCATCGGCAACATCGCCGGCGGGCAGGCTGCCGATCGCTTCGGCGCGACGCGCACCGTCAGCTGGTCGCTGGCGCTGAGTGCGGTCATGCTGGTCATGCTTTCGGTCATCCCAGCCTTCCTGCCGCAAAGCGTCGCCGGGCCGGCGCTGATGGCCATGATGGTGCCGTGGGGCATCGTCGGCTGGGCCTTCCCTCCGGCGCAGGCCAGCCGCATCATCAGGCTGGCGCCCGACGCAGCGCCCATCGTGCTGTCGCTCAACGGTTCGGCGCTCTATCTCGGCGTGGCGCTGGGCGCCGTCGTCGGCGGCGCGGTGCTACGCTATGGCGCGCCAGCCGATCTCGGCCTGGTCGCAGCAGTGTTCCCGATACTGGGTCTTGGCGTCATGCTGGCCGGCCACCGGGCGGCGCGGGCGATTGCCATGCCGGCGGAGTAAGTCTGGTTACCGCCGGCCGTCCGAGATCTCAGGGCGCTGCCGGCGGTATACCAAATCCAGCGCGGCGATGCCATCCAGCGCCGCGCGCAGCCTTGCCGCCTGCTCCTTGTCGACCCTGTCCTCGAAACGCTGCCGGGCTACGCCGCCTGAACATCAGCATCTATGCTGGCTGCCACATCGGAATGATCGAGGCGGCCAGCAGCAGCCCAAGCACGGCGTTGAGCACGCGCCACTGCCGCTCGGTTCTGAGCAACCGCGCGAGCAGCGTGCCCGCCACGCACCACGCCGACAGTGACAGCGCGGCTGCCAGGCCGAAGACCGTGCCGAGCAGAAAGGCGAGCTGCAGCGGTCCGTTGGCGAGGGCGGCAAAGGATGCCGCCGCTCCCAGACCCATGGCCCAACCCTTGGGGTTCGTCCATTGCAGGCCCGCGCCACCGAAAAAGCTGTTCGGCTTGGACATGGCCACGTCCAGATAGGGTGGACCGCTGCGGCCGATCTTCCATGCGAGCCAGATCAGATAGAGCGATCCGGCTATCTTCATCGCCAGCTGCAGTGACGGAGCGGCTGCCAACAGGCCGGCGAGCCCGGCCGCACCTGCCGCAGCCACCGTGGCCAGGCCGGCCGCACTTCCAGCCATCAGCGGAACAGAGCGCCGAAAGCCGAACTGTGCCCCGGATGCAGTCGACAAGGTCGTGGCCATGCCGGGCGTGGAGGTCGAGACCAAGGCAAACAGGACGAGCGGAAAGATGGTCTCAAACATGTTGTTTCCTCGGTTGGAATCATCATGCTAAGCATGGGAATCCATCAGTAAATGAAATGTTGGTCATGGTTGGCATTAGAGAATATAATGCAACAATGATCCGCAATCTCGACACGGCCCTGATCCGGACCTTCGTCACCGTCGCCGACACGGCCAGCATGACGGCGGCGGCGAACGCGCTGCATCTGACGCAAGGTGCCGTCAGCCAGCAGATCAAGCGGCTGGAGGAGGTTCTCGGCTGCAGCCTGTTCGAGCGCGACCGGCGCGGCCTGAAACTGACCCGTTCCGGGGAACGACTGTTCGGCAAGGGCAAGCGCTTGCTCTCCCTGAATGACGAGATCTGGGCCGAGATGGCGATCAGCGCGGTCGCGGGTGAGGTGCGGCTCGGCGTGCCGTATGATCTGGTTGGCACCATGCTTGCGCCGGTGCTGAAGACCTATGCCGAGGCCTATCCGAAGGTCGAGATTTCGCTGGTCTGCGCCTCGTCGCCGGAGCTTGCGGCGGCATTGGCTGCTGGCACGATAGACCTTGCCGTGATCGAGGAACCGGTCGGTCCGTCCGCCGGCGAATGTCTCGCCATCGACCGGCTGGTCTGGGTCGGCGCCAAAGGCGGCATAGCCCGCCGCAAGCGGCCCTTGCCGGTTTCGATGGTGGCCGACACCTGTGCCTTCCGCCCTGCGGTGCTGGCGGCGCTCAACGAGCACCGGCTTGAATGGCGGACCGTGTTCGAGAACGGCAACCTCGACGCGACGACGGCGACTGTGCGTTCGGATCTGGCCGTCACGACCTGGCTGGCCTCCACGGTGCCCAGCGATCTTGATATTCTGTCCGCCGATCCGGAGCTGCCGGCCCTGCCGAATTTCTCGATCAATTTGCATCTGCCGAAGCATGGGGCCGGGCCGGCGGCGCGGGAATTTGCCGTGTGTATCCGCGACGGACTGGCCCGGCGGCAACAAGCGGCGTAATCGGCAAAATAGCAAGGGGACAGCCGGTGCTCGGCCATCCCTGTTGTTAACGCGGTTACGCGCTTGTGCGGTCGTCTATTTCCAGGTCCGGCGTCTCTCGATCTCGGCTTCGGACGGCTGTTGCTGGGCGAAGGACCCGGTCTTGATCTCACCGGCGCGTTCATAGGTCGCAATGATGACGCCGGTGGTCGATGCCTGCGAGCGGTTCAGCTTGAAGGCCGCCGGGATTGCGCCGCTGCCAAACAGCCGCTTGCCTTTGCCCAGCACCAGCGGGAAGGTCAGCAGGCTGATCTCGTCGATCAGGTCGTTGGCGAGCAAGGTCTGGATCAGCTCGCTCGATCCCTGGACGAGCAGGTCGGGGCCGTCCTCCTGCTTGAGCTGGCGCAGTGCCGCCACGACGTCGTCGCCAAGCGACTGGCTGTTTTGCCACGACAGCGTATCGGGCCGGTGGGTGGCCACATATTTGGTGACGGCGTTGAAACGGTCGGCGATCTGGCTGTTCTCCTGGTAGGGCCAATGCGCGGCGAAGATGTCGTAGGTCTTGCGGCCGAGGAGCAGCGCGAAGGGTTTTGCGAAGATCTCACCAATAAAGGCGCCCCCGACGTCGTCCCAGTAATGGAACGTCCAGCCACCGAATTCGAAGCCGCCGACCGGGTCTTCTTCCGGCCCGCCAGGCGCCTGCATGACGCCGTCGAGGCTGACGAATGTCGCAGTGATGATCTTCCTCATTGGATTCTCCCTTTTCATCATCCGTGCCGTTGCCACCGGATTTCGGCCAAAGGACGTGCGAGCGGACGCCGGTCCGACAGGGCCGGAAAAAAGTTCCTGCGCTGCAGCCGGCGACAGGCAAGCATCGGATGCCTCGCCTCGGCGATGTCATTGCGACCGCCTGCCGCCAACAACTTGCGACGAAAACCAGACGTCGCCGATGACGGCAATGGCGGTGCGGTCCGGTGCCTTGTCGGCCGTCAGGCAGATCGAACGGCTGCGTGCCGCCTTGTCGCGATTGAATTTCGCCGCGGGGATTGCCGCCGAGGCGCCGATGCAAGGGATGAACCATGACCGCATGAACGGGTCGCAGGCAAAACCCTGTTCGGTGCGGGTTACCATCACCGCCAGGCCAACGTGCTCGGCTGGACGCCACGGAAAGACCATGCGGGCGCCGGGCTTCAGCGCCTTCAGCCACTCGGCCGGTGGTGCTGCGACGCCGGCATTGACATAGATGATGTCGGACGGTGGCAGGCTGCCGATGACCGCATCGCCATGGATGACGGTCACATTGCCATAGGCTTCGAGATTCTTTCTCGCGCGGTCGGCGAGACTGGATTCCAGTTCGAAGGCGGCGACTGCGCGTCCGGCAAAACCAGCTGTGCCAGCAAAGCGGTGTAGTAGCCGGTGCCGGCGCCGACATGGGTGACCGTCTCGCCGGGTTTTGGCGCCACCTTGCCGATCCACATGGCATGCAGGAACGGCTCGCCATTGTTGATGCCCTTGTCGGCGTCGAGTGACACCAGCACGTTCTGATAGACGTGAACGGGATCGGCGCTCGGCGTTTCAACCTTGCCGTTGCCGGCGACGACCGTTCACGGCCCAGGCCCGAGGAAGGCTTCGCGCGACACCGCGGCGAAAGCTGCTTCGAGACGTGGATCGGCCCAACCTGCATTGGCAGCCATCAGTCGTGCATAAAAGCGGCGCACATCGGCAAGATCGGTCATGGCATCAAGATAGCGCAGACTGCCGATTTGTCGCGTCCATGCCGAGGGCATCGAGCACCATGTCAGCGCCGAAACGCTTGAAGCGTTTCGCAGGGCGATGACGGCGACACGCTAAGTCTACCGCCATTGCCGACAGTCCGCCGGAACCGCCGCGTTGCCGCTGCGTTTGAGATCGTGCCACGCGATTGGCGCGAGACCGAGGAGGATACCATGGGCGTTGGACAGGCACCGACAGCGAAGGGCAAGCAAGCGGCCAAGGGATTGAAGCAGGCATCGGCGAAGGACGAACGCAAGACCGAAGCGGACACTGGACGCCCGCTCAAGAAGGGTGAGGCCCGCTTCGAGGAGCGCTCGAAAAGCTCGGACGGCAAGAGCGCGGGTACCAAGCAGAAGATCTGAGCGTAACGCCAAGTACGGTCCAAAAAAGGCGCCGGCAGGCTTCTCAGCCGCGGGTCGTGCATCGATCCACCCCAGAACCTGCGGCCCTTCATACGAAAAATACTGTGACTTGGCGCAACCATTGAGATAATTGTTTGTTGGGTCGGATCGGGCCATGAGATCGGCAGGTTACCGATACGCGCGTCGCGGAGAGTTGCCATGCTCTGGAAGGGTCGTCGTCAAAGTGACAATGTCGAGGACCAACGCGGCCAGGGCGGCGGGTTCAACCTGCCGCGCGGCGGCCCCGGCCGTCTCCGCATCCCGATCGGCGGCCGTTCCGGCGGCGGAATGTCGCTGTCGACCATCGTCATTCTCGTGGTTCTGTATTTCGGTCTGAGGGCCATCGGCATCGACCCGCTGCAGATCCTGGCCGGCGGCGGTGGCGGCGTGGGGCCGGGCGGCGGTCAGATCACCGACAATAGCGGGCAGGGCACTGGTGCGCCGGCCTCCGACGAGATGAAGCAGTTCGTCTCCACGGTGCTGGCCGAGACCGAGGACACCTGGAGCGGCATTTTTCAGGCCGAGGGCCTGACCTATGAGGATCCGAAGCTGGTGCTGTTCAGCGGCCAGATTCGCTCAGCCTGCGGCTTCGCCTCTTCCGCGGCCGGCCCGTTCTACTGCCCCGGCGACCGCAAGGTCTATCTCGACACCACCTTTTTCCAGCAACTCGACCAGCAATTCGGCGCCTCTGGCGATTTTGCCCAGGCCTATGTGATCGCGCATGAGGTCGGCCACCATGTCCAGAACCTCACCGGCATCCTGCCCAAGTTCAACCAGATGCGGCAGCAGATGGGCGAGGCGGAGGCCAACCACATGTCCGTGCAGGTCGAGCTTCAGGCCGATTGCTTCGCCGGCGTCTGGGCGCATTTCACCGGGCAGAAGGGGATCCTCGAGCAGGGCGACATGGACGAGGCGCTGAACGCCGCCCAGCAGATCGGCGACGACACGATGCAGAAGAAGATGCAGGGCTATGTCGTGCCGGAAAGCTTTAACCATGGCACCTCGCAGCAGCGGCAGACCTGGCTGGCGCGTGGCTACAAGAGCGGCAAGCTGTCGGATTGCGATACGTTCAACACTCCGATCTGAGGTGTTTGGACTCTCGTTGAAATGGCGTTGAAAGCGGCGGCGATGCAGCCGCGCTCACGTCGACAGTTGATGTCAGGATGAAAATTGCTGGCCTGTTCCCTTATTGTTCTGTGTGGCTGACTCGCCTATAAAACCCCTTGCGCCTTCGCTGCGAGGTGGCTCCAGGAGTCGATACCGTCATGATCGAAGCCAAAACCGCCAGGCGGGGCCTTGCGCTTGTTTTCACCACGCTGCTGCTCGACATCACCGGCATCGGCATCATCATGCCGGTGCTGCCGGCCTATCTGCAGGAGCTGACCGGCGTCGGCGTCAGCGAGGCGGCAATCGAAGGCGGCTGGCTGTTCTTCGTCTATGCGGCCATGCAGTTCCTGTTCGCGCCGCTGGTCGGCAATCTCAGCGACCGGTTCGGCCGCCGTCCGATCCTGCTGGCCTCGGTGCTGACCTTCGCCATCGACAATCTGATCTGCGCGGTGGCCTGGTCGTATTCGGTCCTGTTCATAGGCCGGGTGCTGGCAGGCATCAGCGGCGCCAGCTACTCGACCGCCGCGGCCTTCATCGCCGATGTCAGCACCGACGAGAACAGGGCGAAGAATTTCGGCCTGCTCGGCATCGCCTTCGGTGTCGGTTTCATCATCGGCCCGGTGCTCGGCGGGCTGCTTGGCGAGTTCGGGCCGCGCGTGCCGTTCTGGGGCGCGGCGGCGCTTGCTCTCATCAACTTCATCGTCGCCTGGTTCTTCCTGCCGGAAACGCTGGAGCAGCACCACCGGCGCCGATTCGAGTGGCGCCGCGCCAATCCTCTCGGCGCCCTGAAGCAGATGCGCAACTATCATGGCATCGGCTGGATCGGGCTGGTGTTCTTCCTGATGACGCTCGGCCACATGATGTACCCTGCCGTGTGGTCGTTTGTCGGCAGTTACCGCTACGGCTGGAGCGAACAGCAGATCGGCCTCTCACTCGGCGTCTTCGGCCTCGGCGGAGCACTGGTGATGGGTTTTGTCCTGCCGCGCGTCATTCCACGGCTCGGCGAATGGCGGACCGCCGCCATCGGGCTTGCTTTTACCGCGCTCGCCGCCTTCGGCTATGCCGCGGCATGGAAGGGCTGGATGATCTATGCGGTGATCGTGGCGACCTGCCTCGAGGCGCTGGCCGACCCGCCGCTGCGGAGCCTGGCGGCGGCCAAGGTGCCGCCCTCCGCGCAGGGCGAATTGCAAGGTGCGATGACGAGCGTGTTTTCGATCACCAGCATCATCACGCCGTTGCTTTATACCGGAATCTTCGCCTGGTTCACCGGGCCGAGCGCGCCGGTGGCGTTCGGCGGCGCGCCCTTTGTGCTCGGCGGCATCTTTCTTGCTCTGTCGCTGATCGCGTTCGTGCTCAGGGTCGAAAGACCGGTCGCGGTGAAAGACGTCACGACGGCGACGGTGCGAACCTGAATCAGGCGCGCTCCGCCAGCGCCGGCTCGCCGCGCTTTTCACGGATGAGGTTGACGAAGCGGCGGAACAGATAGTGCGAATCCTGCGGGCCGGGCGAGGCTTCGGGATGATGCTGGACCGAAAAGACCGGCCTGCCGGTCAGCGTGATGCCGCAGTTCGAGCCGTCGAACAGCGAGACATGGGTTTCTTCGACGCCCGTGGGCAACGAGTCGGCATCGACGGCAAAGCCGTGATTCATCGAGACGATCTCGACCTTGCCGGTGGTGTGATCCTTGACCGGATGGTTGGCGCCATGATGGCCCTGATGCATTTTGGCCGTCTTGCCGCCCAGCGCCAGCGCCAGCATCTGATGGCCGAGGCAGATGCCGAAGACCGGGATGTCGGTCTTCAGCAGGTCCTGGATGACCGGAACGGCGTAGTCGCCGGTGGCTTCCGGGTCGCCGGGACCATTGGAGAGAAAGATGCCGTCGGGCCGCATGGCGAGGATCTCCTCGGCGCCGGTGTTGGCCGGCACCACGGTGACCTTGGCGCCAAGACCGGCAAGCAGGCGCAATATGTTGCGCTTGACGCCGTAGTCGATGGCGACGACATGCATGGACGGATCGATCTGTTCGCCAAAGCCCTCGTCCCACACCCAGGGCGTCTCGCGCCAGACCGAAGACTGGCCGGAAGTGACGTCCTTGGCCAGATCAAGCCCGATCAGGCCGGACCAGGCGGCGGCGCGGCGCTTCAGATCGTCGATGTCGAAGATGCCGTCGGGCGCGTGCGCGATGACGGCATTGGGCATGCCCTTTTCACGGATCAGCGCGGTCAGCGCGCGTGTATCGATGCCCGAAAGCGCGACGATGCCGCGTTTCTTTAGCCATTGGTCGAGACCAGCTGCGGCGCGATAGCTGGACGGGTTGGTGACGTCGGCCTTGAACACGGCGCCGACAGCGCCGGCGCGGGCAACCGGATTGAGATCTTCGATGTCCTCGTCATTGGTGCCGATATTGCCGATATGCGGAAAGGTGAAGGTGACGATCTGGCCGGCGTAGGACGGGTCGGTGAGGATTTCCTGATAGCCTGTCAGCGCGGTGTTGAAGCAAACCTCGGCGACGGCGGAGCCGGTGGCGCCAAGGCCGCGGCCCTCGATGACGGTGCCGTCGGCCAGCACCAGCAAGGCGGTCGGCTTCTCGGTGGCCCAAGGGGGGGTCGACGCGGCGGTCATCGTTGCCATGGCGGCACTCCTAAAAGGCTGCACCCTTCAATCGGTCCGGCGAACCATTCTGCGCAGCAAACCGCGCGCAGCGGCGATTTCGCAGCCAGCGCGCGCAAGTTTTTCGTATGTGCACGTCGTTGTCCCAAAACCGCTACGCACTTTTGGGCGACGTGCACTAGAATTCAGTTCATGCAAGGCCCAGTACATAGGGGAAGGCGCCAGAGCGGTCAATGACGCTACGTCTGCAGGCGCGATTTATTTCGTCGAACAATATCAGCGGTTTGCCGGGCGGCGTCGAATTGCCTTGGGCTTTGCGCACGGCTATTGTCCGTCGCATTCGAAGGAGGAAGCATCATGCGCGGCAAAATCGCCGAATCCCTCAAGAGCGCGATGAAGGCGCAGGACAAGCGCCGGCTGCCGACATTGCGGCTGATCCAGGCGGCCATTCACGATCGCGACATCGCCAATCGCGGCGCCGGCAAAGAGCCGGCCAGCGATGACGAGATTCTGCAGATACTGGCCAAGATGGTGAAGCAGCGCGAGGAGTCGGCCAAGGCTTTCGACGACGGCAAGCGGCCGGAGCTTGCCGCGCAGGAGCGCGACGAGATGGCCATAATCCGCGATTTCCTGCCGACGCAACTGGGCCAGGCAGAGACCGAAACGGCGATCCGCGCCGCCATCGCCGAGACCGGCGCCAGCAGCGTCAAGGACATGGGCAAGGTGATGGCCGTGCTCAAGGAGAAATACGCCGGCCAGATGGATTTCTCCAAGGCGAGCGGTATCGTCAAGGAACTGCTGCAGTAGGGATTTTCCCGCTGCAGCGATGCTCAAGGCGTCGAAAGGCGACCGCGAGGAGCCAGCGCTGGCCGGTTGTGGATGATCCTCAAGCGCTCTTTGGTTTCTGAGAGCGCGGTGTAGCTCGCACCGACATGTTCAGTGCCACGGCGGCGCGAATGAGCGCCTTCAATGCCTCTTCATCGATCTTGTCGCCCTCATGGATGTCGATGGCGCGCCTGGTGTTGCCCTCGAGGCTGGAGTTGAAGAGGCCTGAAGGGTCCTCCAGCGAAGCGCCCTTGGCGAAGGTCATCTTCACGACATTCTTGTACGTCTCACCGGTGCAGATAATTCCGGCGTGCTCCCACACCGGGACCCCTCTCCACTTCCACTCCTCGACCACTTCGGGATCGGCCTGCTTGATGAGGGTTCGAACCCGAGCGAGCGTCTCGCCCCGCCAATCGCTCAGCTCGTTGATTCTCGCATCTATCAACTGAGAGGGAGTGTCTCCTCCTTCTCCTTCCATCGAGCCGCTCTTCTTCATGGCTGTTATCGCTTTGGTCATGATTGGTCCCAGTGGCTTTGTGAACGTTCGGCGTCCGGCGCGAAGCGCCTGGCCAATTGGGCCTCGTGCCGATGGCGCGACAAACTCTCAACGTCGAGGAGGAACTTTCCTCGCTCGGGACACGTTTTGCAACCAGGATCATACGAAAATGGAGCTTCGATTTGGCGGCGCGTTTGTTGAACATCATCGGCGCCGCCACCAGCGCCGGCGCCTATTCGCCGGGGCAGGAACGAGCCCCCGCGGCCTTTCGGCGACATGGGCTCGCAGGGGCGCTCGCGAGCCGAGGCAGAACCATCAGGGATCACGGCGATGTTGCATCTTTCCGATGGCGGCCGGATCCCTCGCGGCCGCAGGCCATGAACCTGGAGGCCGTGCGCGGAGCCTGTGACTTGGTCGCAAGCCACGTGGCGACGGCGATTTCGGCGCAGGAAGACGTGCTTGTCTTAGGCGGCGATTGTACTGTGGAACTGGGAACGATCGCTGGAGCGAACGCGGCCGGCGCGCGGGTCGGACTCGTCTACATCGACTTTGACGCCGATCTCAACACACCTGACACGAGCGACGGCGCCTTGGACTGGACTGGTGTCGCTCATCTGCTCAATATCCCGGGATGCGAGCCTTCGCTCGCCGGGCTCGGCCCAACGCGTCCGATGCTCGTGCCTCAGCAGCTCCTCTATTTCGGCGTCGAGAATATCACTCCGCCCGAAGCCGCCGCCATCAGGGATAATGCGGTCAAGGTTATATCGCGTGAGGAGGCTTTGAGTGATATCGAGGCGGCGGCGGCGGGCGCGGCCGAATGGGCGGCGCGCTTTGACTGCGTGCTTATTCACTTCGATGTCGATGTACTCTCCTTTATCGATTTTCCGATTGCTGAGAATGTGCGCCGTTGCGACGGTCTCAAACTGGAGCAAGCCGCCTTCGTGCTAAAGCAGTTGACCGCCCTGCAGCAATGGCGCGGCCTGACCATCACAGAAGTTAATCCGGCCCATGCGCCAGACGAGCCCGCGGCGTTCGCACGCTTGAATGAGGTGCTTGCGGACGGCCTTGGCTAATTCGCGATGCGTCTCACAGTCGTTCGCCGGGCAATTGGCTGGCTTGCTTCACCCAAGCGGCAAACTGAGCTTCGTCGAACTGGTCCTCATAAATGTCGAGGTAGCGCACTTCCTTGTGCTTGGACTCGCCGGGAGGAACAGGACGCAGTGACGTGCCTCGGAAGAACGTTACTTTGACGTAGCGGGTGAAGACATGGAACGACAGGAACCAGCCTTGGCCCTCGATGCCGTAAAACGGCGAGTTCCATTTGACTGCCTTGTGCACGCCGGGGACGGTGCGCACGATGATTGCGTCGAGGCGGCGGCCGATGTCGCTTTTCCAGCCCGGCATGGCCGCGATGTAGGCCTGCACGGGAGCGTCGCCTTCAGCCTTCCCGATCTGGGGGTTGCCGCCTGCGAGGAGTGTCGGCTTCGCGGCCTTGCCGGACTGCAGCTTCGGCGTCGCCTTGCGCGGTTTGGTCGCCTTCGTAGCGCCCCGCTCGGCGGGGGCCTTCGCCGATTTCTCGGACGTGTGGTCGGCCATTGTGTTCACTCCAAGTGATAGACCTAATCGATGATGCCCGATTTTGGATAGCCGCCCCTGAAGATCAACTTCCGAATCCTATTGATCTCCGCCAAACCCACAAGCGCACAAGCAGAGGCTTCTCTCCAAAAAAAGGCAGACGTCGCGCAGGCGACCCGGCGCCGAATGCCTTCGCTACCGGATCGATTTGTAGAGTCTGCCGTCTATTCGGCTGCGGCCGGCAGCGGCGGCGTCGTGCTGCGGCGCCACTCGCGGATATGCGAGGCAAGCGCGACTGCCACGGCGACCAGCATGGCTATGGCGCCAACCACCGGCAGGCTGCGATAGCCATACCCGGCATTGAGCATGGCGGCACCGAGCGAGGCGGCCAGCGCGATGCCGACATTGAAGCCGGCCGGGATGAGCGATGAGGCCAGGTTGGAGGCATCCGCCGTCCAGGTCAGGATACGGGTCTGGATCGGCGTGCCGATGGCAAAGCTGAGACCGCCCCAGACAATGATCGCCACCACCATCGGCACGGGGTACGGGCTGACGGCGTAAATGACGGCAAGTGTCACCGCCTGCATGAAAAGCATGGTGATAAGCGACGGCATCAGTTTCCAGTCGGCGAGCCGCCCGCCAAGAAAGACGCCGATCGTCGCGCCGACCCCGTTGAGCAGCAGCACCCACGGCACCAGAGCCTCATCGAGGCCGGTGACTTCAAGCAGCGTCGGCGTGATGTAGGTGAAGAGGCCGAACTGACCGATCATCAGCATCAGCATGAGGATCAGCGAGGTCCAGACCTGCTGGCGTGCGAGCACGCGAACCTCGCTGCCGAAACTGATGGACTGGCGCGACGATCCCGTCTTGCGCGGCAGCAGCACGGTCATGGCAGCGATGGACGCCACGCCAAGCGCGCACATCACCCAGAACGTCGCGCGCCACCCCCAGACATTGCCGATCGCCGTGCCGGCCGGCACGCCGATGACATTGGAGACCGTGAGGCCCGACAGGATGAGCGCCACGGCCATTCCACGCTGGTCCTGGCGGACCAGGCCGACCGCGACCACCATCGCGACGCCGAAATAGGCGCCGTGCGCCACGGCCACTGCAATCCGCAGCAGCAACATGGAGGCGAAGTCGGGTGCAAGGGCGCAGGCGGCCTGGCCGATGGTGAAGGCTGCGGCAAGGCCAACCAGCAAGGCCTTGCGGGAAATCGTCTTGGTGGCGAGCGTCAACAGCGGTCCGCCGATCGCGATCCCACCGGCGTAGCCGGAGACGAGGTAGCCGGCAGTTGGGATGGAGACGCCAAGGCCATCGGCAACCTGCGGCAGCACGCCGGCGATGACGAACTCGGTGGTGCCGAATGCGAATGCAGCGATGAACAGGGCGATAAGGGGAAGCATGGCGCTGGGAGGCGATCCTTGAATGAGATGGCCTCAAATCACGAGCGAGAGCCGCGAGCAATCCAGAAATTGTCGACGCCGCTTTAGGTTTTCTTGATCGGTTCAGCCAGGCTCCGGCCGCATCCGGCAAGCGCTAGATGGTCGTCTTCCTCCCATAAGGAATTTTCAGCCACGCCCGCTCGTGAAAATAATAGAGCAGCGACTTGGTGATGACTTCGGTCAGGCCGATGGCCGCAGCGAGCTTGATGCTGCCTGTCACGACGAGCGAAATGACCATCGTGTCGATGGTGCCGGTGACGCGCCAGGAAAGCGCCTTGGCGAAACTGCGCGAGTGGGTATCCATCTACTTTTCTCCCGGCGGATTTGACCGATCCTTAGAGCGCTTTGCGTTTGGTGGAATCAAAACCGCGCCCCACGTCTTAGTTGAGGCATTCTGTCGGACGCCAAATGAACGCGTTTGGCTGCAAAATGCTCTAGCCGACAGACGGGAGGTTGAGCAAAGGCTAATTTTCGCGGCTGGCTCGAAGCTATTGCCGCGCTGATGGTCGGGCAATTGGCTTCCGCCTAGGGCCCAGTCTATCCGGCTTTCAGCCGCGAGCCGGTGAGCAGGCCGCGTTCCTCGAGGACGGGATAGGCCATCGAGGCGAGCAGAGAGTTGATCTGCTTCAGGTCGCGGATGGTGTCGAGATGGATGGAGCTGGTCTCGACGCTCTTGGCGGTGCCGTCGCGCAGCCGCACGAAATGGCTGGCGCTGGTCTCCTTCTCGCGGTCACGCAGCCGATCCTTTTCGAGCACCAGCTGGCGGGCGGTCTCCGGATCGCGCGAGACCAGCACGTTGAAGGCAAGCCGTGCGTTGGCGAGCACCGACGCATGGAAGGCGCAAAGCTCGCGCCAGCCCTCGGGCGTGAACTCCAGCCCGCGCTCGAGCTTCTTTCTGACATGCACCAGCATGTTGCGCACGATGATGTCGCCGACCTGTTCGAGCTTGACGCAGGCGCCGATCAACTCCTGGCAGCGCAGCGCCTCGTCTTCGCTCAGCGGGTTCCTGGTCACCTTGGCCAGGTAGAGCTTTATCGACGCGTGCTTGTTGTCGACGCGGTCGTCGAGCGCAGCCAGCGCCTTGATCTTGTCGGCGTCGGCGCTCTCATAGAGCTCGATGATGCGCTTCAGCATGATCTCGACCGTCTCGCAGACCCGCACCACCTCGCGGGTGGCGTTGGCCAGCGCCTGGCTCGGCACGTCCAGGGCGCTGTCGTTGAGCGCGGAAAGCTCGACGACGTCGAGCGCTTCGGCCGGGGCCGGTTTGGTGCCGAGCGCCACGATCTTTTCCGAAACGCGGTAGACGAGGCCGGCCAGTGGCAGGCCGGCAACCAGGATCAGGATGTTGAAGAGGATATGCGCGTTGACGATCTGGTCGGGCACGGTGGCGCCGAGATAGGCGACCGGCGGCCTCAACCACATAAGCAGGATCAGCATGGCCAGAGAGCCCATACCGCGCATCAGGAGATTGCCGATCGGTACGACACGCACACCCGGGTCTGCATTGCGGGTGAGCAACGGCGCGATGATCGACGAGCCCAGATTGACGCCGAGCACCAGCACAATGCCGAGTTCGGGCGGGATGAAGCCGCGACCGGCCAGCGTCACCATCAGCAGCACCGCGGCGATCGAGGAATGAAACAGCCAGGTGACCAGCGCCGCCAGGAGATAGGCGGTGACCGGGTCGCTGGAGAAGTAATCGACGATGACCGGCATCAGCGTGCTCTGGCGCAGCGGCTCCGATGCCTGACCGATCATCTCCAGCGACAATACCAGCAGGCCGATGCCGACCAGGATACGGCCGAACTGGCGCCAATCTCGCCGCTCGGTGGCCATGAACATGACAGTGCCGGCGACAAGACAGATCGGCACCAGCAGAGACAGGTCGAAGGTGAGCAGCTTGACCACCAGCGCCGAGCCGATCTCGGCGCCACGCACGGCAAGCTGGCCCGATATGCCGCTGACAATGCCGGCGCCGGCGAAGGAGCCGACCAGCAAGGTGACGGCGGTGGAACTTTGCAGCGCGATCGCCAGGCCACAGCCGGCCAGAACCGCCATGAAAGGATTGCGCATGGTGGCGCGCAGCTTGTGGCGCAGCACATCGCCGTAGGCGCGCTCGACGCCGGTCTTCACCAACCGGGTGGCAAACAGCATCAGCGCCACCGCGCCGGCAAGATGCAGCAAAACGACCGAACCGCTCATATCAGGCTCGCAGCCCGACGGGCGCCAGCGATACGGGCACCGTGACGGCAAAGGGGCAAAAGAGGGAGCGAATCAAGGGCATTATAAAGATTGATGCTACTCCGATTAATTTTAGCCGGATAATAAATTTTGCCCAATTCGGCCGGCTGTTGGTGCGCGACAGGGCGTGTCGGAAATGGATGGATCGCAAAATGGTTGCATTGCCGGCCGGCTTCCGGATGACCGCCCGGTCAAGTGCGGGCGAAACCTTCAGATCCGGTTTGAGTGGAGTGTTGAATTAGGTATTCTAAATGTATGAAATCATTACGAAAACGTAATTCTCATGTTCAGTTTCGGTTCATTCTTCTGGCTCTATTGCTTGGGCATCGACAACCAGGGAGTACCCCGTGATGAAACGCATCATTCTTTCCGCAGTCGCCGTCTCGATGCTGGCTGCCACGTCCCTGCAGGGCCAGGCCGCGCCGCTGAACGCACCGAACGCGCCGCGGTCGACCTACAGCCAGGTCGACTGGAAGAAGCCGGACAGGCATGTCGACGTGAAGAAGCGCGTCGTGGTGAAGAAGAAAGTCGTCGTTAAGAGGAACCACTGGCGCAACGGCCAGAAATATTCGAGCTGGAAGCGCCACCAGCCGATCCGCGACTATCGCCACTATGGCCTGCGTCGTCCGGGCCGCGGCCAGGAATGGATCCGCGTCGGCAACGACTATCTCTTGGTCAGCGTCGTCTCCGGCATTGTCTTCGGCGCGATCGCCGCGCACTGACCGTCAAAATGCCAACCGGCACGATGCCGGAACAGGAAAGAAGGCGACCCGCAACGGCCGCCTTCTTTTGCCCTGTGAAAACCGGGTACGGTCCGCATTAGGAGTCGTCGGGTTTCGCCGGCGTGGTTATATGGAGGACAAACGAGCCGTTCCCGATGCGCTTTCCACCTGCCTTCCTCGACGAGATACGCGACCGCGTGCCGATTTCATCGGTGATCGGCCAGCGCGTGGCGTGGGACAGGAAGAAGACCAACGCGCCGCGCGGCGATTTTTGGGCGTGCTGTCCCTTCCATGGCGAGAAGAGCCCGTCCTTCCATTGCGAGGACAAGAAGGGCCGCTACCATTGCTTCGGCTGCTCGGTTTCGGGCGACCACTTCAAATTCCTCACCGAACTCGACGGGATGAGCTTTCCAGAAGCGGTCGAGAAGATCGCCGACATGGCCGGCGTGCCGATGCCGGTGCGCGATGCCGAGGAGGAACGGCGCGAAAAGGAACGCGCCAGCCTGACCGAAATCATGGAAATGGCGACCGTCTTCTTCCAGGAGCGGCTGCAGGGGCCGGAAGGCGCAAAAGCCCGCGCCTATCTGCGCGACCGCGGGCTGACGCCGGCGACGCAGCAGTCGTTCCGGCTCGGCTATGCGCCCGACAGCCGCAATGCGCTGAAGGAGCATCTTGCCGCCAAGGGCGTGCCCAAGGCCGATATCGAGGCCTGCGGGCTGGTGCGCCATGGCGACGACGTTCCGGTCTCCTACGATTGGTTCCGCGACCGCATCATGTTCCCGATCCCGGATTCCAGAGGCAAGACAATCGCCTTTGGCGGGCGGGCGCTGGCAGCCGATGCGCTTGCCAAATACATGAATTCGCCCGACACCGAGCTCTTCCACAAAGGCAACGTGCTCTACAATTTCGCCCGGGCGCGCCAAGCACTGGGAAAGGGGGCACTGGGAAAGGGGGCGCTGGCCAAGGGCCGCACGGTCATCGCCGTCGAGGGCTATATGGACGTGATCGCGCTGGCGCAGGCCGGTTTCGAGAATGTCGTGGCGCCGCTCGGCACCGCGCTGACCGAAAACCAACTCGAGCTCCTGTGGCGCATGGCCGGCGAGCCGGTGCTGTGCTTCGACGGCGATCAGGCCGGGCTGAAGGCGGCATGGCGCGCCGCCGACATGGCGCTGCCGGCGGTCCAGGCAGGCCGCTCGGTGCGCTTTGCGCTTCTGCCCGAAGGCAAGGACCCCGACGATCTGGTCAAGGCCGATGGGCCGGACGCGTTTCGCGCCGTGCTTTCCGAGGCGCGGCCGCTCGCCGACCTTTTGTGGGTGCGCGAAACGGCCGGCGGCATCTTCGACACGCCGGAGCGGCGGGCGGAACTGGAAAAGACGCTGCGCGAACTGACCAGCCGCATCCGCGACGAGAGCTTGCGCTATCACTACCAACAGGAGATGCGCGAACGGGTGCTAAGCTTTTTCGGCACCCAGCGCGGCGCGCGCCAGGGCTATCCAGGGGGGCGTCAAGATGGCCGGCCCGGCGGGCGCTTTCAGGGCAAGGGCTCAGCTCCTGGCGGACAGTTCGCACGCGGCGGCAATGCCGGTGGACGCACCGCGATTACCGAAAGCCTTGGCCGCTCGGCGCTGGTCAAGCGCGGCGGCGAGGGGATGTCGGTGCGCGAGGCGACGATCATCGCAGCCCTTGTCAATCATCCGGCGCTGATCGATGAGAATTTCGCACATGTCGAGTTCCTCGACCTCGCCAACACCGATCTGAAGCGATTGCATGCGGCCATTCTCGATGCGATGGCGCATGACATGGCCAATGACCGCAACGCGGTGATCGCGACCATCGAACGGGCGGGCTGCGGCGAGATCTGGGCGCGCGTGGTGGCGCTGATCAAACGGGCGCGGCAATGGCCGGCGCTGGAAACAGCCGGACTTGACGATGCCCGCGACGCCTTCAGCCAGGCGCTCCACTTGCAGCGCAGCGCGCGCACCTTACATAAGGAGCTGAAACAGGCGGAAGCGGCGCTCGCCAGCGATCCCACGGACGAAAACTACCGGCATCTCGTCGAGATCCAGGCGCAATTTCGTGATGTGCAGGCAACGGAAGCGCTGATCGAAGGGTTCGGCGTGTCTTCGGGCAGGGCCGGGCGGGTGTAGGTCGAAGCTTACGAAAGAGTGAAAGTGCAGAACCGTGCTTGCGCGTCGAATCAGCGCGGCGCTTTAAGTCGGGTAATTGATTCGCTTTTTTCATGCGAATCATGCGAGAGGCGCTTGACCTTCAGGCAGAATGACGGAATCAGGACGATTCGAAACGTTAACCCGCGCCGGCGTCGACGGGAAATGCAGCGATGTGAGGTACCGGTCACTGGACAGGCAGTCAGCCTGCCACAGATACCAGGGTTAATCTGGACTTAACGAGAGATGCAGTTACTGGCCCGGGGAAACGCGTTCTAGCGCGAGCGCATCTGATTTAACCGGCACGGCAGCTTACGCGGCTTGATACTTATGCGGCTTGATACTTGGCCGCTTGGAGAAAATAAAGAATGGCGACAAAAGAAAAGGAAGAGGTCGAGACCGAACGTGAAGGCGCCACCGATGGCCCTCTGCTCGACCTTTCCGACGATGCTGTCAAGAAGATGATCAAAGCCGCCAAGAAGCGCGGCTATGTCACCATGGACGAACTGAATTCGGTGCTGCCCTCGGAGGAAGTGACCTCCGAGCAGATCGAGGACACGATGGCCATGCTCTCCGACATGGGCATCAATGTGGTCGAGGACGACGAGCAGGGCGAGGAGCCCGAAGCCGCCGACGCGGCTGCCGACGCCGAGGAGGACGCCAACGAACTGGCCGAGCAGACCGGTACCGCCGTTGCCGCGACGACCACCAAGAAAGAGCCGACCGATCGCACCGACGATCCGGTTCGCATGTATCTGCGCGAAATGGGCTCGGTCGAGCTTCTGTCGCGTGAGGGCGAAATCGCGATTGCCAAGCGCATCGAGGCTGGCCGCGAGACGATGATCGCGGGCCTGTGCGAAAGCCCGCTGACCTTCCAGGCCATCATCATCTGGCGTGACGAGCTCAACGAATCGAAGATCCTCTTGCGCGAGATCATCGACCTCGAAGCGACTTATGCCGGACCGGAGGCCAAGCAGGCGCCAGTGGTCGAACGGATCGAGGAAGCCAAGACCGAGGACAAGCCGCGCCGTTCGCGCGAGGACGAGGACGACATCACCAATGTCGGCGGCGACACGCGCGGTCTGACTGATGACGACGAGGAAGACGAGGACGAAGCCAGCCTGTCGCTGGCGGCGATGGAAGCGGAACTGCGCCCGCAGGTTATGGAGACGCTCGACGTCATCGCCGACACCTACAAGAAGTTGCGCAAGCTGCAGGACCAGCAGGTCGAGAACCGGCTGGCTGCCGCCGGCACGCTGTCGCCCAGCCAGGATCGCCGGCTGAAAGAGCTGAAAGACCAGCTGATCAAGGCGGTGAAGTCGCTATCCTTGAACACGGCGCGCATCGAGGCATTGGTCGAGCAGCTCTACGACATCAACAAGCGCCTGGTGCAGAACGAAGGCAAGCTGTTGCGGCTGGCCGAAAGCTATGGCGTGCGCCGCGAGGAATTCCTAAAGGAGTATCAGGGCTCGGAGCTCGATCCGAACTGGATGCGCTCGATCGGCAATCTGACCTCGCGCGGCTGGAAGGAATTCACCAAGAACGAGAAGGACGCGATCCGCGACCTGCGCGCCGAGATCCAGAACCTCGCCACCGAAACGGCGATCTCGATCCTGGAATTCCGCAAGATCGTCAACCAGGTGCAGAAGGGCGAGCGCGAAGCCGCGATCGCCAAGAAGGAAATGGTGGAGGCCAATCTGCGCCTCGTCATTTCCATCGCCAAGAAATACACCAATCGCGGCCTGCAGTTCCTCGATCTGATCCAGGAAGGCAATATCGGCCTGATGAAGGCGGTCGACAAATTCGAATACCGCCGCGGCTATAAGTTCTCGACCTACGCGACGTGGTGGATCCGGCAAGCGATCACCCGCTCGATCGCCGACCAGGCGCGCACCATCCGCATTCCGGTGCACATGATCGAGACGATCAACAAGATCGTGCGCACCTCGCGCCAGATGCTGCACGAGATCGGACGCGAGCCGACCCCGGAGGAACTGGCGGAAAAGCTCGCCATGCCGCTGGAAAAAGTGCGCAAGGTGCTGAAGATCGCCAAGGAGCCGATTTCGCTCGAAACGCCGGTCGGCGACGAGGAGGATTCGCATCTCGGCGATTTCATCGAGGACAAGATGGCGATCCTGCCGATCGACGCGGCGATCCAGGCCAATCTGCGCGAGACGACGACGCGAGTGCTTGCTTCGCTTACCCCGCGTGAAGAGCGCGTGCTCAGAATGCGCTTCGGCATCGGCATGAACACCGACCACACGCTGGAGGAGGTCGGCCAGCAGTTCTCGGTCACCCGCGAGCGCATTCGCCAGATCGAAGCCAAGGCGCTGCGCAAACTCAAGCACCCAAGCCGCTCGCGCAAGCTGCGGAGCTTCCTCGATAGCTGATACCGAGTGACGGATGAGCAATTTAAAGGGCGCTGCGGCGCCCTTTTTCGTGGCAAAGCGATTGTCCCGCCAGACGGTGCGGTTGTTGTTGCAGCACACCTGCTGTGGGAGGATAATCTCATGTCGGATGCATTTTTGGGCGACAAACCCGGATGCCCGCCCCGGCAGTGACGCCGTGCTCCGAGGCTCCGGAGGGAGGTGTGCATGACAAACTATATCGTGCTGATCAACTGGACGGAGCAGGGCGCCAAAAATGTGCGCGAGTCGCCGAAGCGGCTCGATGCCGCCAAGAAGCTGCTGGGAGACATGGGCGGCTCGTTCAAGGCGTTTTATCTCACCATGGGCGAATACGATATGGTGGCGATCGTCGAAGCGCCTGACGATGCAGTGCTCGCTCGTTTCTCGCTGATGCTGGCGTCAGGCGGTAATGTGAGGACGCGGACGCTCAAGGCTTTCCCGGAATTGGCCTATCGCGAGATCATCGCCTCGCTCGGCTGAGGCGTTGCGCGGCTACAGATCCGCGCAAGCTGCCGAGCCCGGCACGGTCAGGCGCCGCTTGACGGCGCCCGGCCAGGCTGGCCCGAAATGTTGCGAGGCGAAGGTATTTCCCGGATAGTCAGCGCAGCCCTTCAACTCGCGTCTCGAAACACATGCCCAAGCCTCTGCTGACCATCTGGTACAACACTCGTTGTCCGGTTTGCGATGCCGGCATCAGCCGGCAAAAGCGGCGGCTGGTCGAGGCGATCAAGACCGGGCGGATCACGTTTCGCGACATCAATGCCGAGCCGGCGGCACTGGCCGGATACGGCGTCTCGCTGGAGGACATCCGCCGCCGGCTGCACGCAACCGATGCGGACGGCAAACTGCTGGTCGGCGCCGACGTCGCAATTGCCGTCTGGCTGAGAACGCCGGGCGAGGGGTGGCTGGCAGCGCTGTTCGGCAACCGCACTGTGCTGCCGTTGACGCGCTATGCCTATGATCGCTTCGCCGATCTTCTCTACGCCCGGAACCGGCGAAATGGCCGCTGGTAAGCGGCAGAGACAACCGTCCCGGGCCTTTTGGGACTCCGGAGAGGTTCAGCCACTGCCTTAGCCGCAAACGCGCTCTTTCAATCCCGTGCGGAATTACGTTACATCTTAAGATATATCTTGACTCAATCGCCTCGCCTGCCTAATTAAGATATATCGTAAGACATAACTCAAGGAGCAGACGATGCACAGACATCATCATTTCGGCGAGCATGCCGAGCGCGTTTTCATGCATATGGCCGGCAAATTCGGCGGTCGTGGCGGCGGCTTCGGCCCATTCGGCCACGGCATGAGGGGCGGCGGGCGCGGCGGGCCGGGCGACATGTTCCGCGCCGGGCGTATGCTGGCCGACGGCGATCTCAAGCTGATCACGCTGTCGCTGCTGGCCGAGGCGCCGCGCCACGGCTACGACATCATCAAGGCGCTGGAGGAGCGCACCAGCGGCGTCTACAGCCCGAGCCCGGGCGTGGTCTATCCCACGCTGACCTTCCTTGAAGAGGCTGGCTATGCCGTCTCGTCGGCGGAAGGCAACAAGAAGGTGTTTTCGATCACCGAGGCAGGGCAGGCGCATCTCAATGACAATCGCGAGATGATCGACCATGTGCTCGACCATCTCGAGCGTTTCGGCCGCAAGATGGCCAAGGCGCGCGACTGGTTCGGCTGGAACGAGGACGAGGATGGCGGACGTCGCGGCCGCGGCCGTTCGGAAAAGCGCAACGAATTCCGCGCCGTGCGCCAGCGGCTGCGCGCAGCCCTCGGCGACATCGTCGACGCGCCCGCTGAAAAGCAGGCCGAGGCGATCGCCATATTGATAGGGGCGGCCGAAGCCCTCGAAGCGCTGTCGCGCGATTGACGTCCGGGCCGGATGCGGCCCTTGCCCGTTTGCCTAAGGACCGCTAGTGAAATCATCCTGCACCACGCTATGTGATGAAGGATGATTGCCGTTGGAGGGCGCTCCCATGTCTTTTCTGAAACGTCTTTTCGGCGGTGGCGGCGGTGACGCGGGCGAACCAAAGAGTGCTGCACCGGCAAAGCAGATCGAGCACAAGGGATTTTTGATCAGCGCCACGCCCTACAAGGCAGAAGGCCAATACCAGACCTGCGGCGTGGTTTCGAAGGAAATCGACGGCGTGGTGAAGGAACACAAATTCATCCGCGCCGATCGTTTTGCCGGGCTCGACGACGCTGTCGACATCTCGATCAAGAAGGGTATCCAACTGGTCGACGAGCAGGGCGAGAAGATCTTCGGTTAGATCCTCACAGTCTTGGATCGATTGGCTCGCTCTCCAGCGCCAGCACGCCAAAAACGCACTCGTGAATCCGGCGTAACGGCTGCTTGGCGACAAATCGCTTCAGCGCCTCGTGGCCGAGCGCGAGTTCCCTGAGCGCCAAGCTGCGCTTGCCGCCCAAGCTACGCTCTCGCAGGCGGATCAGGTTGTCCGGCGCATCATAATCGGGGCCATAGATGATGCGCAGGTATTCTCGGCCGCGGACTTTCAGCGCCGGCTGGATAAGCCCCTTCTTGCTCCGGCTGATGAAGTCGCGCGGTTTAACCACCATGCCTTCGCCACCCGAGCCCGTCAGTGCCTCCCACCAGGCGACAGCCTCCGCACACGCGCTGTCGTCGGCCGGATCGACCGTGTGCCATCGCGTGCGCGTTACCACGCCATCGCCGGCAGCCAGACGGTCTGCAAGCCTCATGTGCCAAACGTGGTCCTGGTCAAAACAAACACGCCCCTCGCTGGCGAGCAGGTGGAACGGCGCAACCTTCAGGTCATCGATGCCCGAGACTGGCCACACATAGGGTGCCCAGGCGGTGGCGTATTTGGCCGCACGCGAAGCCCGGTCCTCAAGGCGCGCGTCGAGGGCGGTTGCATCGACGCCGCGCGCCATCGCACGGGCAAGCGCCTCGCGACTGACCTGGAAGCCGGCGGCCGAGGACGTTGCCACCGGCGCATACTGGCTTTCAATCAAGTTGCTGGCCTTGGCCGACCAAGGCATTATCTCGGTGTCCAGCAGCAGCCAGTCGCTGTTCAATTCGTTCCACAGGTCCGCCGCTTCGACGCTGGCGCGGAGACGGGCAAGCAGGCCTTCCGTCATGGCCGGATCGTTAAAAAAGGAGCGTCCGGTCCGGGTCCAGATCGCGCCGGTTCCATCGCCCAACGTCCCGAAGCGGTCACGCGCCGTCTGTGCGTTTCGGCACAGCGCGATCACTGCCCGCGAACCCATGTGCTTCTCCTCGCATACCACCTGAGCGACATCACGTTCGCGGAAGTAAGCGAAGGCGTCCTCGGGGCGCTCAAGCCAGCCGCCTTGGCTGCTCGTCTCTGATGGCGACATCGTCGGCGGCAGATAGATCAGCCATTGCGGCGGCAGCGCGAAGCGGCTCATCACCTCCAATGCTGCCGAGGCGTTCTCCTCGGCTACGACGATCCGGCCCCTCAGTTCGGTCTCGATCCAACGGCGACCGGAGACATCCTGGTAGTCGAGCACCTGGTCGGCGTCGGCCTGTGCCGATTTGCCCGCACCGGACTCGCCCAGCGGACGTATCGGCTCCGACCAGGTCTGGACGGCTGGGACATCGACCAGTTCGCGTTCCGGCCAGCGCAAAGCCGTCAATTTGCCGCCGAATACGCAGCCGGTATCGATGCACAGGGTGTTGTTGACCCACTCGGCCGACAGCACCGGCGTGTGGCCATAGATCACGGCCGTCTTGCCACGATAGGCCACGGCCCAGTCCGCTCGTACGGGCAGGCCAAATTCGTCGATCTCGCCTGTGGTCTCGCCGTAGAGGGCAAATTCACGCACGGCGCCGGAGCCACGCCCTATCATCTCTTCCCTAAGGCCAGCATGGGCGACTGCGAGGCGTCCGCCGTCCAGCCAGACATGGCTTCGCAGGCCGTCGAGGAAGGCCGGCAGGGCCTCTCGCAAACCGCGATCCTGAGCGTCCAGCTGGTCGATCGTCTGCTGAAGGCCGTGGGCGACCGCGACCTTGCGGCCCTCCAGCCATCGGCCGAGCTTGCGTTCGTGATTGCCTTGGACACAGTAGGCAGTACCGGCTGCGACCATGCTCATAGCGATGCGCAGGACATCGGGCGCGTTGGGGCCGCGATCGACGAGGTCGCCGACAAAGACGATCTTGCGGCCCTCCGGTGGGGTCACGGCAACTGTCCGGTGATCCTCGGACCAAGCGACGCTGTAGCCGAGTCGACTGAGCAGGATCTGAAGTTCATCGGCGCAACCGTGGATATCGCCTATGATATCGAACGGACCGTGATCGTTGCGCTTGTCGGTCCACAGCGGTTGGCGCGAGACCTTGGCCATGTCGATGCTGGTCTCGCTGGTGAGCTTCCAGACCTGGCGGAAGCCCTCACGTTGCAGGCCGCCGAGACCCTTGCGGATTTCCCTCGTCATGCGTTGGGCCACCCCGGGCCCGAACGGCCGGTCGGGGCGCGACGCGTTGCGCGCGACGCAGACATCGACACCAGGATCGATGACCACCGCGACTGGCAGAGCGTGCCACCTGCGCGCCAGTTCGACCCAGGCCTTGCGGTCGGCGGCCCGCACATTGGTGGCGTCGATGACGGCCAGCTTGCGGTGCTTGAGCCGTTTGCCGGCGATCTCGCGCACCAGATCGAAGGCATCGGCCGAGACGTCGTGATCAGTCTCGTTGTCGGTAATGAGCCCGCGGCAGCGATCCGAGGAAATGATCTCGGTCGGCAGGAAATGCTTGGCGGCGAAGGTCGACTTGCCCGATCCGGTCGAGCCGATCAGCACAACCAGAGCGTAGTCAGGGATGGTGAGATCAGTCTTGTCGGGCTCTCTCATCGCGTGAACACCGCCATCTGCGTGGGCGCCCCCAGGACAGGGTCCTCGGCCCCGATGCCGCTGATGGCGGCGGCATAGCCATAGGTCTCACCGATTTTGGCCGCCCAGGCATCGAACTGGGCGCGGCTCCATTCGAAGCGGTGGTCCGGGTGGCGAAAGGCGCCAGGGGCCAGGTTGGCGAACAGGGTGTTGTAGTCCGCATTCGGAGTGGTCACGATCACCGACTTGGGCGCCGTCTCGCCGAAAACGACGCGTTCGACCAGAGGCAGCCTGTCCTCGTCTAGATGCTCGATGACTTCGACCAGCACCGCAACGTCGGCCTCGGCCCAGCGGCTATCCCGATACGTCAGCGATCCATGTAGCAGCGTGACCCGACCCTCGGGCGGCCCGCCGAACTCGTTCAGCTTGAGACGCTTGGCAGCCCATTCCAGTTCGCGGACTGCAGGATCAAGTCCAAACAGCTTGTGGACCCATCGTTCGCGCACGAGCCGATAGAGTAGCTTGCCTTCGCCGCATCCCAAATCCGCAATAGTGGTTCCGCCGGTGGCCCGAATGGCCTGCACCACAGCGTCCATACGCAGGTCGTTCAGCCGGATCGGCACCTCCAGCGCCTCCTCGGGCGCAACGCGGACTTCAGGAGGCAGTGCCTCGCCGGCCGTCTCGGGAGCCAATCGCTCCAGGGCGATACGGGCCAAAGTCCCGCGATTGCGCAGATAGCGGCGTACGATCAGGTCTTTGGCGGGATGGTTTTCCAGCCAGCCCTCGCCCTTGGATAGCAGCTTGTCGATCTCGGCCTCGCCGACCCAGTAGTGCTTGGCGTCGTCCATCACCGGGATCAGGACATAAAGGTGGTTCAGCAGTGCACTTAGCCGGCCAGTGCCGGTCAACTTCAAATGGCCGTACTGGGTGCGGCTTGCACCAGACCCGACATGCTCGATCGGGGTCAGATCGACGGTCCACCCCAAAGGTTCGAACAGGCCTCGAACCAGAGCCTCACCGCCGCGCATCGGCAGCGGTGTCACCACTGCCTCCAGCGGCAGGTCGCTGTCGGCCAGTTCCTGGCGCTCCTTTGATATGCCGGTCATAGCGGTCCGTAGCGTTTTGTTTAGCGCCACCGACAGGAAGGACGATGCCGCATAGGGCCGGTCGTTTACATACTGGTCCAGCAGGCCTTCCGCCTGACCTTTGCCCCGCACGAGCCCTATCGGGTCGACGTCGAGCAGTAGTGCAGCCTCGCAACGCTCTTCGGTCGCCTCGGGATAGAACAGCCACGCCTTGCCGAAGGCCAGGTCGGTCTCGTGCAGACGATCGGGATGCTTGTGCAGCAAGAAGCCGAGATCTGTGGCCGGACGATGCGTTGTGGCGACGGAGACGAACATCGGCGACCGATAGCGCAGACAAGCAGAATAACCAATGGTGCCGCGCGGCTATCCGGGTAAAAGCCATCCAACACTTTGACTCGGGCGCAGCCGCGCTAGCAGATCGCAAAAAAGGCAGGCGCCCGGCGCCTGCCTTTTTTCGGTTCTGATACCAGTTGTTCGCGCTCTACGCGGCAGCGGCAACTGCCCCGGTCGAGGCTACCACCGCATCCACCTTGGCCGATGCCTTGGCCAGGGCGGCGGTGACGGCGTCGGGACCCATGCCGACGCCTTCGATGCGGATGACTTCGACGTCGGTCATGCCGATGAAGCCAAGCACGCTGCGCAGGTAAGGGATGGCGTGATCCATCTGCACGGCGGCGCCTTCCGAATAGATGCCGCCCGAAGCGAGCACGATATAGACCTTCTTGCCGGTGACGAGGCCCTTCGGGCCACTCTCGCCATAGGCAAAAGTCTTGCCGGAACGGGCGACGTGATCGACCCAGGATTTCAGGGTCGACGAGATGCCGAAATTGATGAAACCGGTGGCCAAGATGATGGTGTCGGCCGCAAACAGCTCGTCCAGCACGCCGTCGGAAACACCGACGACTTCGGCCTGGCGCTGGGTGCGGGCCTCGACGGGCGTATAGATCCCGGTCGAATAGTCGGGATCGATGTGCGGCAGCGGGTTGGCCACGAGATCGCGGACGACCAGCTTGGCCGAAGGATCGGCGGCAAGCAGCTTCTCGGCAAGTTCGGTGGCGATGTGGGTCGAATGCGAAGCAGCGCCGCGCGGGCTGGAGGTGACAAGTAGGATGGACATGGCTGTGTCTCTCAGTGGGTTGGGCAGGTGGGGTTGAATGTCCCGGCAAATATGGATGTGGCGATCCATTTAAAAAACTGGTATATTTTTTATACTACCTATCTAGATTGTGGATATAACGATGCAGCCCAACCCGACGCTCGACCAACTCCAGATCCTTGTGGCCGTCGCTGATACCGGCAGTTTCTCCGCCGCCGGGCGCAAGCTCAACCGCGCGCAATCGGTCGTCAGCTATGCCATCGCCAATCTCGAGGCGCAGCTCGGGCTGAAACTGTTCGAGCGCGAGGGCACGCGCGAGCCGCAACTGACCGAGATCGGCCGGGCGATGCTGGAGGACGCGCGACGCATGACCGGTGTGCTGCAGCGCATCCGCTCGCGCGTCGATGGCCACCATCAGGGGCTGGAGGCCGAAGTGGCGCTGTCGGTCGATGCGGCGCTGCCCTCACCGGTGCTGGTGCGGGTGCTGAAGGCGTTCGAGGCTCAGTTTCCGACTGTCATGCTGCGCCTGCATATCGGCACGCTCGGCCTGATCCCCGATCATGTCGTCAGTGGGCAAGCCGATCTCGGTGTTGGCGGCCTGCTGGGCGAGGTCGATGTCCACCTTGTGCGCATCGGCTTCATGTCGATGGTTCTGGCCGCCGCGCCCAGCCACCCGCTGGCGCTGCTGCCGAAGCCGGTGGCGATCGAGGAGGTGCGCGAACACACCCAGCTCGTTGTCACCGACCAGTCCGAGCGCACCAAGGGGCGCGACTTTGGCGTCTTTGCCTACCGCACCTGGCGGCTGACGGATCTGCGCACCAAACATATGCTGATGCGCGAGGGGCTGGGCTGGGGCGGGCTGCCGCGCTGGCTGATCGCCGACGATCTGACGAGCGGCCGTCTGGTCGAACTCGACCTGGAACCTTACAGCGAGGTGCGTTCGCCGCTGTTTGCCATGCACCGCGCCGATCGCAGTCCGAAGCCGGCGGCTGCCTGGCTGATCGACCAGTTCAAGCGCCAGCTCGGCTGCTTCAACGAGTTCGAGCCGGGCCAGGTGGCTACAGCGCCGCGCGTCCCCTCGGACGCGCAAAGGACGCTGTAGCGCTTTATAGTTGCGCGTGATCCTTTCCGAACCTTTGGTTCGGGTTCATGCGCTAGGATTAGCTGGGGATAGTCCGTCGATGAGCGCGACGAGGACGGTGCGATAGTCCTCGGTCGAAGCGCCCGCTTCGACGGCCAACGCCGCGCGGTCGAAGGCGGCGGCGAGCAGCGCGGTCAGCGCTTCCACCGGCAATCTCATCATGGCTTGCGAGCGCATCGCTGCAACCAGGCCTTCGCGCAGCGAGCGGTTGCCGTGGCGGTCGTCGATCTCGTCCATGGCGGCGCGGCCGAGCACGGCCGGTCCGTCGAGCAGCAGCAGCCGGGTGCGGCCAGGTGCGCGCATGGCGGCAAGATAGGCATCCGAGCCGGCGATCAGCGCGTCGCGGGCAAGCAGCGAGGGCGGCGAGGCGCGCTCGATCTCTTCCGCTACGGCCGCCGCTTCCTGCTCGACCACCGCCGCAAACAGCGCCTGCTTGTCGGCAAAGTGATGATAGAGCGCACCGCGCGTTACACCGGCCGCAGCCACGATCTCGGGCGTACCGGTCTCCGCATAGGACTTTTCGGTGAACAATTTTCGCGCCGCGGCGATCAGGTCGCCGCGCGTTGCTTCGGTGCGATCGCGGTTGGAGCGGCGCGCGGTTTTTTGTTGCATACATGCAGCCTGTATGTTATTCAATCCACATGCAGACTGTATGTTATATGACGGGAGAAAAAAAGATGAGGACGACAAGCTATTATCCGGTGCTGATGACTGGCGACGTTGCCGGCACGAAGGTCTTCTATGTCACGCATTTCGGCTTCCGGCCGTTATTCGAGAGCGACTGGTACGTGCATCTGCAATCAGTCGAGGATCGCCGCGTCAATCTCGGCATCGTCCATGGCGATCACGAAACGATCCCTGAGGAAGGGCGCGGCCGTACCTCCGGCCTGCTGATCAATTTCGAGGTCAAGAACCCGGATGCGGTGTACGAGCGGGTCATAGCCGCCGGCCTGCCAATTCTGCGAACGCTGCGCGACGAAGCCTTCGGCCAGCGCCATTTCATCACCAAGGATCCCAATGGCGTGCTGATCGACGTGATCAAGCCGATCCCGCCAAGCGCCGAGTTTCTGGAGCAGTTTGTTGAAGGCGCGGCGGCCTGAGCGCGACAGCGGCTGGCAGGAACTGTCTGCAGATGTGACGTGAAGGCTTCAGCCGCATGGCCGGTCACGTCTTTGCGGTCTATGCTGAGGCTCATCAGCCTGGGCCACTCGATGCGTGAAATCTGCCTTGTCCGCGCACCCTCAAACCTTGGCCTGCGCCCGCTGAGGCCGGGTCATATACCGGGGACGTGGCGTGCGCCGCAGGTATTGACCGAAGCCGGCTTGATCGAGACGCTTTCGCCCCTCAAAGTGGTTGATCTCGATCGGCCCGCCTATAGCACGGAGCCGCAGCCGGGCACCCGGCTGCGCAACGGCAACGCGATACGCAGCTTCAATCTCGAACTCGCCGAAGTTGTTGCCGGCGCGATGAGGCGAGGCGAATTCCCGCTGGTCGTCGGCGGCGACTGCGCGGTCCTGCTTGGCGCATTGGCTGGCGCACGGCGATCTGGTCCGCTGGCGCTGGTCCATGTCGACGGCCACAGCGATTTCCGTCATCCGGGCAATTACGACATCAACGCTTCACTCGGCTCGGCGGCCGGCATGGACCTTGCGCTCGCCACCGGACGTGGCGAGCCGTTGCTGACCGACTGGCCCGATATCGCAAGCCCGCTTGTTGCGGACGAACAGGTGATTCAGATCGGCGAACGCGAGAACCGCGACCCCGACTTTGCCTGGCCGGACATCAATTCGACTGCGATGACGCTGATTGACGTCTTTGCCGTGCGAGAGCTTGGCGCGGCAAAGGTTTTGGAAAAGACCTGGAACACGCTGGCGCGAACCGGCTCGCCCTATTGGGTGCATTTCGATGTCGATGCGCTTGACCAGACGGTGATGCCGGCGGTGGATTCACCAGGCAGTCCCGGTATCGATCCCGACGCTCTCATCGCCATCCTCGCGGCGCTGGTGGCGGATTCGCGCTGTACCGGAATGGACATGACCATTTTCGATCCGGACCTCGATCCGACTGGCGAGCTGGCGGTGCTGCTGGTTTCGCTGCTTGGCCAGATCTTTGCACCGCGATAAAGGTCAGCTTCGCGCCACTGGCATCACCGTGACCTGAGTAATGCCGGAGCGCCGCACGACCGTGCACAGTGTTTCGCGACCGATGCGCTCGGCATCGAGCAAGCGCACCAGATCGTCGACGCCGGTGACCGGGCGGCCGTCGATGGCGGCGATGATGTCGCCCTCCTTCAGGCCCGCTCTGGCCGCCGGACTGTTCGCCTCGACGCTGCGCAGGCGCACGGCGGTGTTGCTCGACACTTGCGACAGAAGGGCGGCGCGACGCGGCAGGTTTGTCGTATCGGCCGAGACACCGATGAAGGCGCGGCGGACGCGGCCGAAGCGGATGATCTCCGAAATGACGAAATTGGCGGTGTTGGAGGCAACCGCGAAGGCAATGCCTTGCGCGCCATGGATCATGGCGGTGTTGACACCGATGACCTCGCCCGCCGACGACACCAGCGGTCCGCCGGAATTGCCGGGGTTGAGCGCTGCATCGGTCTGGATGACATCGTCGATCAGCCGGCCGGTGGAGGCACGCATCGAGCGGCCGAGCGCCGAAACGACACCTGATGTGACGGTCCATTCGAATCCGAGCGGGTTGCCGATGGCGATGGCGATCTGGCCGCGCCGCAGGCGCTTGGAATCGCCGAGCGGCGCGATATCGGCAAAGCTGCCGTCGGCACGCACCAGCGCGATGTCGGTGTCGGGGTCGCGGCCGAGAACACGGCCTTCTCTGGAGACGCCGTCCGGCATGGTGACGCGGACGCTGCGGGCATCGCCGACGACGTGGAAATTGGTGACGACCAGCCCGTCCGGCGTGATGACGAAGCCTGAGCCTTGGCCGCCGGCGCCACCGATGCGCTCGATGCGGCAGACGGCGGGACCGATGCGGTCCACGGCATCGGCGACCGTTGCCGAATAATCATCGAGCAGCGCATCGTCGAACTGCAATTGCTGGGCGGGGAGGGACATGGCAGGGCTCCGTGTCTTTAGAGCAAGATGAAGGATGCCTATATGTGCGGAGCGGCCGGATCGGCCGCGACCTGACCAGATGGCCAGTCCAACGCCCAACTAGCCGTCAGGCGAGTACCCGCCAACGCGCTGCCGAGCGATATCTGGGTTAGAGCGACGAGCGTCCATTGGACGCTCAAAGTACGCTTTAAGACTTTGAGTTCTCGCATCGTGCTTTCCGAAAATTGATTCCGATTTTCGGGCCGATGCGAAAAAAACCCAGGAGACCACCATGAGCGACTTCAATCTGAGCGCATTTTCCGACGCCATCGCCGATATTGGCGCGGCAGCAGCGCCGGCGACCGCGAGCTTCGCCACGCATCAGCATCGCACCGCGACCGCCTTCCACTGGCGCGACGGCTATTTTGTCGCTGCCGAGGAGGCGGTGGAGGCCGGCGAGGAGATCGAGCTGACGCTTTCTTCGGGCGCCAAGGTGACGGCTGAGCTGGTCGGCCGCGATCCATCCACTGGTACCGCCCTTCTGAAGCCGACCGGCGCGCCGGACGTGCCGCCGCTGGCCAAGGCGGGCACGGTGCGGCCAGGCCATCTGGCCATCGCTGTGGGCAATAGCGACGGTGCGGGGCTCGTCGCATTCGGCACGGTCGGTGAGGTCGGTCCGGCTTGGCGCTCGATGCGCGGCGGCACGATCGACCGGCGCATCAATCTGGCCGTCAATGCCGGCGGCCGTTTCGAGGGCGGCCCGGTTCTCGACGCCAACGGCGCCCTGATCGGCATGCTGCTGTTCGGGCCGCGCCGGCGGGCGCTGGTCATGCCTTACGAGACGATCGAACGGGCGGTGGCGGCGCTGCGCGAGAAGGGTCATGTCGCGCGCGGCTATCTCGGCGCCGGCCTGCATCCGATCCGCAATGGCGACACGCATGGCGCGATGGTGATGAGCCTCGACGACGATGGCCCGGCGAAAGCGGCCGGCCTGCATCTTGGCGACATCATCGTGTCGTGGAACGGCGAGGCCGTCTATGGTCCGCGCGACCTGATCCGCAGGCTCGGGCCGGACAGCGCCGGCGCGTCGGTGACGCTCGGCGTGGTGCGCGGCGGCGAACGGCGCGATGTCGTGCTGACTATCGGCGAAAAGCCGCTGAGCTGAGAAGATCGATGGTAAGTCACGGGATCATGGGGCGGCGGCTGACGGTGCTGATCGCGCTCGATGACGCCGTGCGCGCCGAACACCTGTCGACGACCCTTGCCGCGACTGAGGATCTGCTGCCGCTTGTGACCGGCAGCGCCGATAGCGGCGACAGAGCCGATGTCGCGGTCGTCGATGACAATTACCTGGAAAGAGGGGGACTGGAAGGCGGGGCCAACGATCCAGCGATACCTCAGGTGCTCCTGTCTCAACGAGCGAGCCGGCAGCGGCCGGTCGATACCGTGTTTGCCGTGCTGCCGGCGGCAGCGGACGATCTGCTGGTCGCTGCCGCCGCGCGGCTGGCGGCGGCTGGCTATCGGATCTCGGGCGAGGGACGCCCCTTGTCCGATCGGCATGACGATTTCGCCTTCCATGACGACGACCTCTCCGACGAGGAGCCGCTCGACGACAGGGCCGAGCGGCCGGCGCTTTCGCCGCGCGAGAGCGAAGTGCTGGCGCTTTTGGCCGAGGGTGCGCCCAACAAGGTGATCGCGCGGCGCTTGAACATTTCCGTGCACACGGCGAAGTTCCACGTCGCGGCGATCCTCATCAAGCTAGGTGCGGCCAATCGCACCGACGCGATCGCCATCGCCATGCGGCAAGGCCTGGTGCTGGTCTAATTTGTCGTTCCAAAGCCTACGCAGCGTAATCAACATCCGGCGTGTTGGGGCCTTGCGCGGAACGCGACCGCCGCGCAAGGATCACGCCTGCAATGTTGAAAGGGAGGCGCGGAAGACATGTCGCTCAAAGGAAAGACGCTGTTCATCTCCGGCGGGTCGCGCGGCATCGGGCTGGCGATCGCGCTGCGCGCTGCGAGCGACGGCGCCAATGTGACGATCGCGGCAAAGACCGCCGAGCCGCATCCAAAGCTGCCGGGTACGATCTACACGGCGGCTGAGGAGATCGAGCAGGCAGGCGGCAAGGCGTTGCCGATGTTGTGCGACATACGCGAGGAGGGGCAGGTGGCCAAGGCGGTCGCCCGGACCGTCGAAAAGTTCGGCGGCATCGACATCTGCATCAACAATGCCAGCGCCATCCAACTCACCGGCACGCTTGAAACCGATATGAAGCGCTACGATCTGATGCATCAGATCAACACCCGCGGCACGTTCCTGGTTTCCAAAATGTGCATTCCGCACCTGAAGTTGGCTGACAATCCTCACATCTTGAATCTGGCGCCGCCGCTCGACATGAAGGCCAAATGGTTCAAGAACCATGTCGCCTATACGATGGCCAAATTCGGCATGTCGATGTGCACGCTGGGCATGAGCGCGGAGTTCGCCAGGGACGGCATCGCCGTCAATTCGCTGTGGCCGATCTCGACGATCGATACGGCAGCGGTGCGCAATCTTCTGGGCGGGGCGACAGTGGCGGCGATGAGCCGTTCGCCCGATATCATGGCGGATGCCGCGCATGCGATCCTTCTCAGGCCGTCGCGCGAAGCGACCGGCAATTTCTACATCGACGAGGAGGTGCTGCGCGCCGAGGGCGTCAGCGATTTTTCGATCTATGCGCCTGATGCAACAGGCCCGCTTGCCGGCGATTTCTTCGTGCCCGACGAGGTGTTTGCGAATTCAGAAACCAACATCAAAAGTATCTACTGACGGCACCAGACGCCGTTCTCACTCCTCAGCCTTGCTGGCTTTGAGGCGACCGTGCAGAATTGTCTAGGCCTAGGCTTCAGTTCAACACCGAACCGGGGAACAAAAACCCCGCCGGCGAGGGGGTACCGGCGGGGCTCATGTGTCCCGCTGGAGTCGGGACAGGGCAGGGAAGCCCTCGTCAGAATCTGGGGTGGACGACCTCGCGATTCAATGCCTGGTTAAATCGCGACATACATTCTCCTTCAAGCTCGGCTCATTGCCGGAAATTGCCCATCCCGGTGAAACCGGGGTGGGCTACGTCTTCCCGCATAGATTCCAGAAACCGGGTCAGGTTTCTGGAATTGCGAGTTAATTCGCACTGGCGACCGGCGCCACCAGCGAGGTGATGCGGCGGATGGCGACGCGACGGTTCTCGCGCTCAGGCTCCGACGTGTCGACCTTGAGGTACTCCTCGCCATAGCCCTGTGTCGTCAGGTTCTCCGGCGGGATGTTGAAGGCATTGGTCAGGGCTTCGGCGACCGCTTCCGCGCGACGGTCGGACAGGGCGAGGTTCGCCTCCGGCCTGCCGACGGCATCGGTATGGCCTTCGATCAGGAAGGTTTCCGCCGGGTTCTTCTCCAGCAGCTTTTCCATGGCGCTGGCGACGCCTTCAAGTTTCTGCACCTCGGTCTCGGGGATCGAGGCTGAACCGAATTCGAAGTTCAGCGTGTCGAGGTCGATGCGGCGGGCGATGTCGCGCACACGGGCAGAGCGCTTGACCTCGTCGATCGAGTAGAGGCGCTGCACCCTCTCCACCGGCGGCTGTTCGAGGAAGGCATAGTAGTCGTCCGGATCCTCGACCTCTTCGGAATCCAGAATGTACTCCTCGCGCGGAATGTCGATCCGAATCGGCGGCAGGTCGTCACCCGGATCGCGCCAGTCGCCATCGTCCTCATAGTACCGCTCGTCGACATAGCTCAGCACGTATTCGCGTCCGTCGGGCGCGATGCGTGAACGCCGGATGACGTCGCCGTAGCGGTTGCGGATGGTGACGATCTGGATCCCGTTGTCACGCTCGACGATTTCCCGGGTGCGATCGCCCGACAGTTCCTCATAGTAGACGTTCCGCGCGCCACGGCGCATGCGCGGGGTATCGTCGCTTTCCACGATCGTCTGGTTGTTGAACTGGAGGATAACGCGGTCGCCGAGTTCCCTGACGACGTCGACTCCTTGCGGACGCGGACGGCGGCGAATGTCCTCGACGTCGGGCACACGCTCAACGCGTTTGCCCTTTTCCTCCGTCACCGGAACCATTCTCTCAAGCTTGATCGCCTGCTGGGCCGTCCTGTCGTCGGTGGGCGGCGGTCCCTGGTCGACCGGAGCCGGCTTCGGGGCTTCCGCCTGCTCGCCGTTCTGCTGGGTGGGCTGACCACCCGCGTCCTGGCCGCCCGTCTCTTGCGCGTTGTCCCTGCCGCCCTTCTTCTTGCGCCTGGCATCCTTCTGGCTGTCGAACACGGGAGCCTCGCCCTGGGCCGGACCTTCCCCTTCGGCGGGCGCGGCCTGTTGGTCCTCGGCGGGCTGCTCGCCGGTTGTGGGCTGCTCTCCCGTCACCGGCTGTTCGTCGATAGGCTTCTTGCGACGTTCCTTAGCCTGCTCCCGGGGCTTTTCGCCCTCGGCGGGAGCCGTTTGCTGGTCGGTCGGAAGCGGCTCGGCCTGCTCGCCGGCGGGCGTTTCCTTCCTGGCCGGCTGTTCAGCTGGCGCAGCTTCGATCTGCTGATCCTGGTCCCGCTTCTTCCGGCGCGGCGTGACCTGCTCGTTGTCATTTGCAGGTGCGGCCTTTTCGCGCGGCGCCGCCTGTTCGGCGGGTTCTTCGGCGGGTGCGGCTTCGATCTGCTGTTGCTGGTCGCGCTTCTTTCTGCGCGGCTGCTCTTCGGCCGGGGCGGCCTGTTCGGCCGGCGCTGCTTCGATCTGCTGTTGGTCGCGCTTCTTCCTGCGCGGTTTTTGCTCTTCGGCCGGGGCGGCCTGTTCGGCCGGGGCTGATTCGGTCTGCTGTTGCTGCTCGCGCTTCTTCCTGCGTTGATTGCCCTGCTCGTCCCCGGAAGGCGCGGCCTGTTCCGTAGGAGCCGATTCAGCCTGCCGCTCGCGCTTCTTGCGCGGCTTCTGCTCAGGTTCCCCCTGCTGTGGGCAGCCTTCCGCCGACTCGCCTTCGGGGCAATTCGATTGCGCCAGGATCAAGGGCGTTGCGGTACGCTGCAGCGGTTCGAACGCGGCGCTGCCCTGCAGCGGGAATGCGCCCAACGGCGCGGACGCCATCAGCAGGCCAAGCGCCGTGCCTGCCAGAATCCGTGGTTGGCGTTTCATTAGAAATCCTCCTTTTGGCGTCCCATCCCGGCCCAAACTGTTCATCAACCGGATTGGTTCCGGTTAGCAGGCACTAACGGCCACGAACGGCGATTGGCCGGCGTTTTGAAGGCGACTTCGTGTCATTCCTATGGTGCCGGCCTATGGTGCCGGCCGGATTTGCGTCTGTTGCGGTGCTTGACCTTGACGCCGGCGGGGGCCACATCCCGTCAATGGAAACGCCGTTCTGGAAAACCAAGACGCTCGAAGCGATGACCCCGGCCGAGTGGGAATCGCTTTGCGACGGCTGCGGCAAATGCTGCCTGTCGAAACTCGAGGACGAAGACACCGGCGAGATCTACTGGACGAGCGTCGGCTGCCGGCTGTTCGACGCCGAAACGTGCCGCTGCTCGGACTATCCCAACCGGCTGGCGCGCGTCCCGGACTGCGTCGGGCTGACGCCGCAGAATGTGCGCACCATCAGCTGGCTGCCCAAGACCTGCGCCTATCGACTGGTCGCCGAGGGCCACGATCTCTACTGGTGGCACAGGCTGGTGTCGGGCAGTGCCGAGACGGTGCATGAGGCCGGCATCTCGATGCGCGGCCGGGTCAGCGCCAGCGAGACCGATCTTGCCGAGCCGGACGACTATTTCGAACACATGCTGGACGACGAGCCTTAGGGACCTCGAGGCCAGGACCCGGAACCGGCTGCGCGACAGGGCGTTTTCTATCCAGATTGTTCAAAACCGGCTAGATCGTTCAGAACCGGCCAGTTGTTCAGAACCGGAAAGCGGAGAAACTGCGAAATTACCTCTTGTTGCCACATGAACCCAATATGAACGGCTGGTTCGTAGAAAGTTCAGATACGCAGGCGCATTCTCCTCCCCATCGGTTCGACCAAGTCACATCGGTTCGATCAAGACACACCGGTTTTCGAGCAAGACACACCGGTTTCGATCAAGACGGCGGAAGCCCTGAACAAGGAGAAAATACAATGTTCAACACGATCAAGACGGCGGCCCTTTCGGCGCTTATCGGCCTCGGCACGCTTGCCGCTATCCCCGCCACTGCCCAGGCAGACAGCATCTATCTCGGCTTCGGCAATAACGACGACCCGCGCGTCGGCGTCTATACCGGCGACGACGATTATTTTTATCGCGAACGCCGCCGCGAACGCGACTGGCGCCGGTCCTGCTCGCCGAACCGTGCCCTCAATAAGGCAGAGCGCATGGGTCTGCGCCGCGCCCGTATCGTCGACGTCAGCCGCCGCACGGTGAAAGTCGCGGGCCGCCAGTATGGCGACCGCGTGCTGGTCGTGTTCGCCAATGAGCGCGGCTGCCCGGTCCTCTACCGGTAAGCGTTCATCTACCGGCAAGGGTGCGGCTCGAAAAACCCCCGGGGGATCGGTCCTCCGGGGGTTTCTGCATGCAGCAAGATCGATGTTGCCTATTACCCCCGCTTCAGACGGCGGTCACTTCAACTCGAAAGTGACGTTGACCTGCACCGTGTAGGAATTCTCGCCTGCCTGCACCGGAACCGATTCGCGGGCGGCGTCGAAGGCCTTGGCGTTCATCGGTATCGGCGGCGGCGCGACATTCTGGTCGGTGATTTCCAGCACCCGCCCGATGCTGACGCCGGCGGCTTCAGCCAGCGTCTTTGCCTTGGCCATGGCGTCGGCGACCGCCTTTTTGCGGGCTTCGGTGAGGGTTGCAGCCGGATCCTCGTTGGAAAACGAGATGCCGCCGCCCTGGTTGACGCCGAGCGATACCGCCTTGTCGAGAATCTCGCCTGTTTTGTCGATGTCGCGGATGCGCACCGAAAGCGTGTTGGTCACCTGGTAGGCGATGAGTTCGGCTTCCTGGCTGCCGTCCGGCTTGTTGGTGTAGTTGTAGCGCGGGCTGATCTGGATGCCGGCTGTCTGCAGATCGCGCTCCTTGATGCCAGCCGACTTCATAGCGGCGATCACGGAGGCCATGGCGTCGTTGTTGGCATCGAGCGCGGCACGCGCGGTCTTGGCCTCGCGCATGACGCTGAGCGTCAGCAGCGCCAGATCGGGGGCCGCGGTGGCTTCGCCTTCGCCGGTGACGACGATACGGGGCGGGGGCTGCGAATCGGTCGCGCCGGCCATCGCCGGAAACGCGATTGCGGCGGCGAGCGCCAAGGGCAAAAGATGTCTGGTCATAAAAAAACTCCTCGGTCTGCGATCCAGTCGCGCCTGTCGACTACCGCATTGGCCCAAGAATCGGAATCGATTTCGGAAGGCCCGATGCGTAGATTCAAAGCGTTAGAGCGTACTTTGCGCGTCTAAGTGGACGCACGTCGCTCTACTGTCTGAATATGGGCTGATTTGGACGATCTCGGCCAGCCAGTTCGGAAAGCCTTGTGCGATTCGGGGAAAAACATTAATCCAGCCGCGTGTGGGGCCTGTAGCTCAATGGTTAGAGCCGGCGGCTCATAACCGCTTGGTTGGGGGTTCGAGTCCCTCCGGGCCCACCATAACCTTTGATTTCATTGATGAAAAGTGCCCTCGGCCCAAAACGTTTTGGGCCCATTATGGGCCCAAGGAAAGGCCGTGGCCCCGGTTGGTTCCGACTCGATTTGGTTATTTGACAATGCGGAGGTTTGTCCGCCGCTTCATGGCGTCGCGTTTGGCCTCGCGCTCGTTGATGGCACGAGCAATATCAACCGCGATCCGCTTCTTATTGGCCTCGCGGACATACTCATCCGTCACGGCCATTGAGGAATGGCCCATCGCATCCATAATGGCCCGCGCTTGGATGTTGCATTCAGCGAGGTAGGTGCCGAAGGTGCGGCGCAGGCCATGGAGCGTGTAGCCGCTAGGAATTCCCGCCTGCCGCGTCCAGTGCTGCATCATGCCGGTCAGGCTCTTTTCCGAGAATGACTTGCCATAGGCGTTCTTTAAGACAGTGCCGCCTTTCGAGCGATCGAGCGGGTCCAAGGCCGCTGCTAATTTGTCTACGACTGGAATGAACATCTCCCGTCCGCCATGGCGGTTGCGGTTCTTCTTCTGGCGGAAATCAAAGGCCTCGATGAGCACCAGTGAGCCGTCGAACAGTTCGATCTCTTCGGTTAAAAGATCGTCCCACTCAAGAGCAGCGATATCCCCGCGCCGATTTCCAAGCCAGAAGCCGAGTGCATAGCAGGTGCGTGCGGCTGTGCCGATGGGGTGTCGCTCCTCGAACCTTTCGCGCATCGCAATTGGCCAAGCTGGGTTCTTCGTCGATTTGGGCACCCGCACACGGACAGATAGCGATGGATCATCCTGCGGCTTGATCCATTTTTCGACATCGGTCGCGACCCATAGAAGTTTCTTGATGGCGACCAACATGTGTTTGGCGACTGTGCGGTTTGTCCTGAAGATGCCTTCAATGATGGCGCGAAGTCGATCCGCGTCGAGATGTTCAACAGGAGTATCGCGCCAGGTGAGTGGGTAGTTGGGATCGACCCGCAGGTTGAGAAATCGCTCAATCAGTCGCGCATTCTTCTGCTGCGTGGCTTCATCAAAATCCAGCCACTCCATTGTTGTTTCAAGCCGGCGCGCGGCATGGCCAAAGGTTTTTGGCAGTGCCCGACCGGGCAAATCGATGATAACTGCCTTCTTGCCTTGCCCCTGCGTGGCTTTCTCGTAAGCCGCCTCGAACTCGGGATGGCCGGGCTTACCGGGAAGGCGGATTTCGGGCATGCCTTTTGCGCGGTAGCGATAAGCTAGCTTGCCGTTCTTGAGACGCGAAGAGACCCCAGGGTATCGCGCATCCTTGAAGGGCCTAGCCATCAAATGCTCCTTCCAGTCTTCTGCCGCCTGTGCTCAACGCGCGGGGAGTTCTCCAGCATCGCCTGTAGCGAAAGGGCTTCGCTTTCGATGGCAACGCGCAGGAGCACCGGGTAAGGGAAGCCTCTGCCTTGCTCTATGCCTTCGAATGTGCGTCTCGGTATTCCCAGCACCTTAGCTGCGGCTTCGGCAGTGAATCCTCCCTTGGCCCGCCAAGCTTTAACTTCTTGGGCAATCTTCTCATTCTCGTCCACGTCACGCCTCCCCCACAGCCCATTGGCCTACTACGCCTTTGGCGTATACGCAATGAACGTAGCACTATCTTTTTGCCCGTCTCGTTTGCTTCGCTCTAACAGCTCTTGGAGACCGCCGTCTTTGTCCGGCAACGATGTGAAAGCGATGTCCAGAGCTACACGATCCCAGACGGTGCGACTGTTGATGCGCTTAGGCTTCGGCATACGCCCATCGGCAACCATTTCGTCGAAAAGCGTCGATCCGACACCGATATAACGAGCTGCTTCCTCACGAGAGAGACCTCGCGGCGGATATGAGAATGCGTCACTCTTCATGGACGCTGGCTTGTCCCTGATACTCCGGAGCGTGTTGGTGTCGAAGCACAAAGCCGCATCCTGGTTGCCATTTCGAAGTGACGAGATCGTGCTCAGTTAAATAAGAGGAGCCCCGTTGAGCGGAAGCGGCCTGACTAGGTCCGTTCGGCGCAAACTGGCAGCAACGTGTGAACCGGATGGATCACGTTAGGAGAGCGTTTCTAAGCGGACTCGTGGGGCAAGTTGTGGACCGCTACGTTGCATTGTGCAGATCGGGGCTAACCACCTGCGACTGCCCCGCTGGGCCTCTTGCGCACCCTTCTGTATTCCGAGGGTTGCCGTTGAAAACGGCCGCCACAGAACTGGCCCTCTTATGTGCCAAAACCGATATGCTCATTCCGACGTTGAGGTAACCAACGCGATTTCGGGCGCCGCACAGCGATCGGCAGCTTTGTGCCGGGAGTGGCGACCGACGAGCCGCTGCTCAGACGTCGCGCGTGGGGCCGAACACGGCTCGTCCGCTTTTTGAACGCATCTGGCAAACGCAGTCCGTTCCCCATACCACTCACTGGGAGGTGCAGAGCTGTCACCCGTCCATTGACACTCGGCAACGCTCCCCCTGCACGAGACCGTCAAAAACTAGGATAGATGAGCCTCGATAGCAAAGTCCAACTTAAGTTCAGGAACGCGTGAGTTGCACCTTGAGCGCTGTGATTGCGTTAAATATACATACAAGGCCTGCGCTGATCATTGGAATCACAAATAACGCGCGATCAGGCCGACGACACAATTTACTATCCGCGAGGCCGAAAATTGGACTATCCGAACCCGCACAGCGCCGACGCCTCAGCCCTGGGGTTTCTCTATCAGGCGCAATACGCTCTCCTGAGACTGTGGAAGGAACAGAGCGACGACGCTGTGGTCTTTCTTGAAACGCTCGACGATGTCGTTCTAAAGACGAACGGAGAGACGATCCTTGAGCAACTCAAGCATTCGCTTTCCGAAAAGCCGGACGCGATCACGGTGGCCAGTCTCAATGTATGGAAGACGTTAAAGGCGTGGATCGACGTGCTTCCGAACCTGGACCTTCCCCGGACATGGCTCCACCTCGTCACCGTCGCGGAAATTTCGCCAAACTCCCCCCTCCAAGTTCTTCTAAGCGAGACCGAAAGCAGGGACGAACTCGTCGCTGCACTTAAGGAGGAAGCTCGACGCGTCATTCAGGAAAGGACATCCGCCGCTGCTAATCGGACGCTCCTGCCGCACACCAAACGAGCTCCTGCATGCGAAGCATTCTTAAAACTTTCCGACGACGTCCAGGCCGAGATCCTGTCGAGGGCGCGCATAATGCCCGGCCAGCAGAACATCAGGCAAATCGAGAACGAACTTGCCAAAACGCTGACATCGGTGCTCTCGAAAGATCAGTCGCAGGTAGCCGCCCTGATGGTGGAATGGTGGAACCGTCAAATCATCCATGCGCATTGCGGGAAGCGGGACAAGGCTATCCCTCGTTTTGAGCTCGTGAAGCGGCACATGGAGATCGTCGCCGACATCGAGCATGACACCCTCGTCGACTATTTTGCGGTCGAACTCCCTCCCGAATCCCATAAGTCGCACCCCATGGTCGCGAACCAGATAAGTTTGGTGGGCGGCACCGAAGCGGAATTTAGAAGGGCCGTCACGAACGAATGGCGGGCTCGCGAAACCCGTTCGCGTTGGTCGACCGAAAATCCTTGGCGACGGGAGCTGATTGCCAGATACGACGACCGTCTGGCCGAGGAATGGTGCGACCGCCACGTTGACATTTGCCACGAGTGCAACGGACTCTCTGAAGAGACGAAGCAGTCGAAGGGACGCGCGCTACTAAAGTGGAGCCATTATGAGGCGCCGGACAAGATCGAGTCCATCGCCCCGAGCGTTACCACGCCGAGCTACATCAGAGGCACTTACCAGGTCCTTTCGATCGATGGCCGGGTGGGCTGGCATCCCGACTATGTCGCGCTTCTGGGATTCAAGTAATGAACATTGCGTATGACCTGTTCGCAGAGACCAACCCTGCATTCGGCACGTTCGGTCTCCTCGGCTTTTGCCGGAAATACGTGGCGGCTTCGAGAGGGAAGCCACCAACTCTCGCATTGGCTTACTTGGCCCTGCCTATCGCACTGTCCGATGACCTGGAGACGTCTTTCCTGGAGACCGCCGCCACAACTGGTCTTCTCTCCTGGCTGAACCGCTATCCGGACGTACGTCTCGATCTGAGCGTCCGTCTCGACGCTTCGAAGGAGATCGTCTCCGCCGCAATCCGGTTTGGTCTTTGTTCAAGGGCTCTCGCTCTTGGAAATGCTGGGACCATCGAGCCTGGTCCCCGGGCGCCCTCGACAACGCCGGTGGACAACTTACCAGAGAACCCCAAACGGGCGATCAAACGAGCCGAGCGGCTCGGCAGCTGGATGGGCAAGGCCGGTTCGGCAGGATCTATTTTTTCAGCATTCGGAGTGACGCCGTGACCCGTTGGAACGTTCGTGAAATCGCACTCTACGGCGTTGGTGCCAGACGCCGGACGATCGAGTTCGATATCGATAAGGTGAACGTCATCACGGGCGCTTCCGGGACGGGCAAGTCCGCGATCATCGACGCTATCGACTACTGCCTGGGGTCAACAGATTGCCGGCTCCCGTTCTTCGTGCGCGGGCATGCTGTGGCCGTCGCCGTCCACTGGGTGCTGGGTGACAGCAATCTCATCGTCGGCAGAAAGATTCCGGAGTCCGGGAGCGGCACCAACCAGACGTTCGTGAGGACCGGGAAGAACCTAAGGCTTCCGAATACGTCCGAAGGACTCGAAGGTCCGACGAACCGCGATACGGCGCGCGCGATGATCGAGAAGTCGTTCGGGATTCAGGATACGGACGATCCTGCCGTCGCAGCCAAATCCGAGAAAGGACGCGCGACTATTCGTGACGTGACACCCTACCTGTTCCTGTCGGGCGACATCATCATCAGCAGAGAGACCTTGTTGCACGATTTGCACCGCCCCGAGAAGGCGCGGGACATCAAAGCGACAATGCCGTACTTTTTGGGCGCGGTGAATCAGACGAGCGTTCTTGCCGCACGGAGGCTCCGCCAACTAGAGGCTGCCCTCGGCAGGATAGAACGGGAAGCCAAAGCCCAGGAGCGAAGCCAAGGTCTTCTGACGCAGCGTTCCATAGCCCTTCTCACCCAGGCCGAAGGCATCGGTCTCATCGCCGAGCTACCTTCGTCAGACGCATCCGACCAGCTCCTGCTCGATCAGCTGAGGGGCGTCGCCGAGAACGGCGTCTTGACGCCCGCTTCCGGGGACAGCGAAACGCGCGCCGTATTGGAGGAGGAGCGAAGGCAGCTCGTGTCCGAACTACAGACACTGCGCGAAAAGCGGCAGATGCTGAGGCGAACCATTCGTGAAGCGGCGGGCTACGGCACTGCGGTGTCGGGACAGTCTCACAAACTCAAGCTGGTCGAGCACCTCAAGCTGGGCGACGGGCGCTGCCCCGTGTGCGATGCGGAAAATGCAGCGGGTCTGGCTATGGCAGAGCAGATCCAAAACTCCTTGACAATCGTGGCGCACGAAGTCCTTGCGGTCGACGTTATGCGCCCTCGCCTTGACGACCATTCCGGCCACGTCGAAAACCAGATCGGTTCAAGATCCGGCCGCCTCAGGGAGGTCGAGGCCCAACTCAGCGGGCTGCTCCGGGTCGAGGAGGAATCCGCAGGCGCAGCATCGCTCCTGCAGGAACGTGCGAGGGTAGTAGGACGCATCGACCAATTTCTGGAGACTACCGCTAGAGACTACGAGATATCTTCGACGAATACAGCCTCGCTTGAATCCGAGATCGAAAATCTCAGGGACCAAGTGGATCCACAGGCGCGGCGAGAGCGTCTGCGCGACGCCGAAAACATGGTGAGCAACTTTGCGACGGACATGTTGGCAGACCTTCCCACAGAGGTGCCGGCCACCGGCGCGCGCGTCGTTTTCTCGTCCGCGCCCAGCCTTTCGCTTATCGAGCCGACGCGACGAGCGGTACTCGCGATGGCGGAGGTCGGTTCGGACCAGAACTATCTCGCGATGCACCTCGCGCTGTCGTTCTCTCTCCAGAAGCTCTTCGAGACTATGCGCGCGCCCGTCCCGGGCCTTCTCGTAATTGATCAGATCAGCCGCCCCTACTACCCCAAGGGTGGGGATGAGAAGCGACTAAAGGAAATGGAAAAGGACGACGACCAAGTTGCGATGCAGAAAATAGTCCGGTTCCTTTTCGAAGAAACCGCGCGCAGGGCCGGACTTCAGGTCATCCTGATCGAGCACGCCTACATCGAAGAGGATCCGGAATATGTCGCGGCGGTCAAGGGTCGATGGACAAAAGCATCGGGCGTGAAGCTCATACCTTCCGACTGGCCTAATCGGAACTGACAACATGAGGAGAATTACCGAATGAAGTGTTCACGGAAGTTCGGAATTAGGTACCAGCTGCCGCTAAACTAGGTGCCCGTCAGGAGCCTCGCTAGCGCTCATAGACTGTCGCGCGCAGCCAACCCGAGGGCTTCGCCAACAGTTCGTGCCTGGTCACGATACGGTCGAATCCTTTTGGCTATGTCCTCGAATTCTCTCCTATCCTGAGACTGCCGGGCGGGGCGATCATCCCAGCGTGCGATAATCTCGTCGAAATCGTCGAAAGTCAGTTCGCCGCGCCGCTTCTTGTCCCAGCGTAGCTTGCCCTTGCCGTCCTTATAAGGCACCGAGACTCGTTTGCCGATGCGATAATCACCGAACATATCGGAGCCGTTGTCGGTGGCGCTGGTTTTGGCGCGACAGTTGTTTCTGATAAGTGCCCGCAGACCCAAACCTATGACCTGGTTTTGAATCTTTTCGAGGCGCTGAGGATGTTCACTAAGAACCGTGTTAACGATCTTATCGACGGAAAAGCGCTGTTCCCGAGACGAATTCTCAATCAACCGTTCAAGGAAAGAGTGAAACTCGCGTAGTTCCAAATTGCTCATCAACCGCTCCCGCAAATTAGAACGCTAAGTGACTGGCGCTTATAGAACAAGTCAAGAACAACTCATATTTATTCACAGCTTGCCGGTGGCTGCCGGCAACTTCGCAGCTTGAATGGCGACCGGCAGACGAATTCATGGGTTTCGACCTCCGCCGCCTTGAAATCTTTTTGGTCGCTTTCATCATTCAGTGTCTCCACAAGAAACGCATTCCGCGAGGCAATAAGACAGGCGCGTCCCGAAGCCTGTTGAATAAGGCGCAAGGCGAAAAGCCGTGAAGTGTTAGGGGCCAAGGTCAGTATAGAGCCGCGTAGGCCACCCGATATTATGTCTGGCGATCTCAGAGCACCCCAGAAGGACAATCGCTGCCCGCATAGTAGATCGAGTTTACCCGCGCCTTCCTGCGTTCTCAATTTTTTCCAGATAATCTGCCCACCACTGCATCATCCTGGCACGTTCTTCCCAATGCTCCGCCCGGGCATAGGCGCGCCGAACGTTATTATTTTCAATGTGAGCAAGCTGTCGCTCTACGGCGTCTGGATGCCACTTGCCGCATTCGTTTAGCAGAGTTGATGCCGTTGCTCGGAAGCCATGGGCCGTTGCTTCATTCTTGCTATACCCCATGCGACGCAGGGCGGCGTTAAGTGTATTGTCGGAAATCGGGCGGGCAGCCGATCGCACACTTGGAAACAGCAGCGTGCCGATCTCGGAAATTTTTCTAAGCTCCGCCAGGATACACACTGCCTGCCTTGAAAGAGGCACGCGCTGCGGTCGTCGCATTTTCATTCGTGCTTCCGGAATGGTCCACACCGAACTTTTGAAATCGAACTCGTCCCATTCAGCGGCGCGAAGCTCACCGGGACGGGGAAACAGCAGCGCCATTAGCTTCAGAGCCGCTCGGGTTGCGGGCTGCCCGTCAAATGACTCGATTGCACGGAGCAAACCGCCCAATGCCTTCGGATCAGTAATGGCGGCACGTGGCGTCACCGTTGGCCTGATGAGCGCACCCCTTAGCGCGGACGTTGGGTCTGTGTCCGCGCGTGCGGTCGCGATGGCATATCGAAAGACGCTGCCAATCGTCGAGCGCAGTCGTCTGGCCGACTCGTATCGACCGCGGACCTCCACGGTGCGAAGAGCGGCAAGAATATCGGCGGCATCAAGTTCCCGGATGCATTTGCCGCCACACGTGGGATAGGCGAAATCGAGCAGCCATTTGACCTTGGTGATTGTCCGGTCGGCACGTCCCTCTTTCTTCAGCTTGTCTACATACTCCTCCGCGATTGAACGAAACGTGTCCTCCGCCGAACCAGCCTTTCGCGATTTGCGGTCCTGCGCAGGGTCGATCCCAGTTCGTAAGAGACGTTTGGCGTCGTCGCGCGCTTGGCGCGCCTCGGCCAGCGAAACGAGTGGATAGCTGCCCAAGGCCAGGAGCTTCTGCTTGCCGTCGAAACGATAGGCGAGACGCCATAGGCGGGATCCAGTGGGCTGCACCCAGAGCTGGAGCCCACCTCCGTCAGACAGTTTCAAGAGTTTTGAAGAGGATCGTGCGTTTCTGCATTTCACGTCAGAAAGGGCCATTTTTGGAACCTCCCATTGGCGGCTTCGATACCATCAGGATGTCCAATACCAACGAAAATACCACCCCTCCGCCTCGTTGGACCAAATACGCCGAGACTCCGTGAAACGCGCTCTCGTGCGCCCTCAGTGCGAAAAAGAGCTGCGATTCCAAGGGTCTAAAGAGCCTGGAGCGTAGAAGCTGCGATGAAAGGAAGTGTCGGGAGAAGAGGGGATGGTGCCCAGAGGCGGATTCGAACCACCGACACGCGGATTTTCAGTCCGCTGCTCTACCAACTGAGCTATCTGGGCCTGTTCCGGCACGCGAGCAGTTCTGCACGCCGGATTTCTTGAAAGCGCCGCAGGCGCCCCTTGAAAGCGGGTGGGTTATAGCACGGGAATCCGGCCTGTCCAGCGCTTAAGCGCTGATTTCAAGCGGGAAACCAGCAGTTGCTCGACGGGCGGATTCATGGGACGCGGTCGGGGCCCGCAGGCTGCTCTGAACAGCCCTCATTTGGGAGGATCGTTGTCCGGTTCGTCCTCGTCGTCGCGGCCCGGAATGACGTAGGCGCCCTTGAGCCAGCGGTTGAGGTCGATCTCCTTGCAGCGCACGGAGCAGAACGGGTAGGTCTCACGCGCCGACGGCTTGCCGCATTCGGGGCAGGGCCGCTTGGGGCGCAGCGGCGTGACTTTGTCGTCCGAGCTCATGACCGCCCCGAGCTCATGGCCGAACTGACTGCCAGTTGGCATGCACCTTGAACCCCTCGCCGGTCAGCAGCGCCACCGTCTCATAGAGCGGCAGGCCGACGACGTTGGTGTAGGAGCCGACAAGCTTGACGACGAAGGCGCCGGCCAGCCCCTGGACGGCGTAGCCGCCGGCCTTGCCGCGCCATTCTCCCGAGGCGACATAGGCGTCGATCTCGGCGCGCGGCAGCCGCTTGAAACGCACCCTGGTCTCGACCAGCCGCTGGCGCAGCTTGCCGGCCGGCGTGATCAGGCAGATGCCGGAATAGACCCGGTGCGAACGGCCGGACAGCAGCCCGAGGCAATTGACGACGTCGTCGAACGTTTCGGCCTTGGGCAGGATGCGCCGGCCGACGGCGACCACCGTGTCGGCGGCCAGCACGAAGCTCGGCGCATAATCGGCTTCCGTCTGCAGCGAGGCCAGCGCCTTCTCGGCCTTTTCCTTCGACAGGCGCTTGGCCAGCGAGCGCGGATGCTCGGCGCGCAGCGGCGTCTCGTCGACACCTGCCGGCAGCACGCGGTCCGGCTCGATGCCGGCCTGCTGCAACAGTTCGATCCGGCGCGGCGAACCCGAGGCAAGCACGAGCTTCGGCAAAATGCGCATCGCGATCCCGGGAGCTCTGACGATCTTACTTGAAACGGTAGGTGATGCGGCCCTTGGTCAGGTCGTAGGGTGTCATCTCGACCAGGACCTTGTCGCCGGTCAGCACGCGGATGCGGTTCTTGCGCATGCGGCCGGCCGTATGGGCGATGATTTCGTGTTCGTTTTCGAGCTTCACCCTGAACATCGCGTTGGGCAACAATTCCGTGACGACACCCGGAAACTCGAGGACTTCTTCCTTCGGCATTCGATACCTTTGCTTGGATGGGATTCCCAGCGCCCGGCCGGAATTTGCGCGGAACCTATATGATAATCGTGCGCTTGTGAACATGCTTAATCAGCGCGGTTTTTTGCCTTCCGGCGCCAGAAAACGGCGGCCGATCCGCGCCTTCAGCCGTTCGCGCACCTCGCGATAGGCGGCCATGATCTGCTCGCGCGTGCCGCCGACGTCGGTCGGGTCCGGCATCGGCCAATATTCGACGTCGACGGCAAGCGAGCGGGTAAGCTCGAGCGCGGTGTGATGAGCTTCCGGCGACAGCGTGACGATCAGGTCGAAATAGCCGTCCTCGAGATCGTCCAGTGTCCTTGGGTGCCGTTCGCCCAGCGAAAGCCCGTCCTCGGCCAGCACGGCGTCGACGAACGGGTCGCGCTCGCCGCCGCGCACCCCGGCCGACGCCACGAAAGTGGTCGCCGGAAGCACTTGGCGCGCCAGCAGTTCGGCCATTGGCGAGCGCACGGCGTTCATACCGCAGACAAACAGGATCGAGCGGGGCAGCATCGAGCGGGGCAGAGGGGCTGGCAGTTCAGCCTCGCCAGTGCAGCACGCAGACCAGCGTGAACAGCCGGCGCGCCGTATCGAAATCGATATCGATCTTGCCGGCCAGCCGGTCCATCAAAGTCTGCGAGCCTTCATTGTGCAGGCCGCGCCGGCCCATATCGATCGCCTCGATCTGGCTGGGAGTCGAGGTGCGGATGGCGTCGTAGTAGCTTTCGCAGATCATGTAGTAGTCCTTGACGATGCGCCTGAGCGGCGTCAGCGACAGGATGTGGGTGACCACGGCAGCGCCGTCCTCACGCGTTACCGCGAAGACCAGGCGGGATTCGGCCAGCGACAGTTTTAGCCGGTAGGGTCCGGCGCCGTCGTCATTGACCGGCTGGAAGCTGTTTTCCTCGATCAGGTCGAAGATCGCCACCGCCCGCTCATGCTCGACATCGGGCGTCGAACGGCCGATCGATTCGTCGAGTTCGACATCGATCAGCCTGGCACGGGTTCGATCGTAGTCCGCCATGCCAGTCTACATATTCAGCCGTATGGCGACGGAGCGTCCATGCGCGTCGAGGCCTTCCGCCTTGGCCAGCGCGATGGCCGCCGGCGCCAGCGCCCGCAATTGCTCCGGCCCGAGCTTCAGGATCGAGGTGCGCTTGACGAAATCGAGCACCGAAAGCCCGGACGAGAAGCGCGCCGAGCGTGCCGTCGGCAGCACGTGGTTGGAGCCGCCGACATAGTCGCCGATGGCTTCCGGCGTGTGGCGGCCGAGAAAGACGGCACCGGCATTGCGCATCCGCGCCAGGAAGGCTTCCGGCTCGTTGATGGCAAGCTCGACATGTTCGGCTGCGATGCGGTCGACCAGCGGCAGTGCTGCCTCGATCGTCGAAACGAGGATGACGGCGCCGAAATCGCGCCAGCTCGCGGCCGCCGTCTCGGCGCGCGACAGGTTTTGCAACTGGCGCTCGACCGCCTGTTCGACCGCCGTGCTGAAGACAGCATCGTCGGTGATCAGGATCGACTGCGCCGACACGTCATGCTCGGCCTGGGCAAGCAGGTCGGCGGCGATCCAGTCCGGATCGTTGCTGCCGTCGGCCACGACAAGCACTTCCGAAGGCCCGGCGATCATGTCGATGCCGACCGTGCCGAACACCTGGCGCTTGGCCGCGGCGACATAGGCATTACCGGGCCCGACGATCTTGGCGACCGGCTTTATCGTCTCGGTGCCATAGGCAAGTGCTGCGATCGCCTGCGCGCCGCCGACGCGGTAGATTTCGGATATGCCGGTCAGGTCCGCCGCCACCAGCACCAGCGGATTGACGATGCCGCCGGGCGCCGGCACCGCCATGACGATGCGCTCGACGCCGGCGACCTTGGCCGGTACGGCGCTCATCAGCACCGAGCTTGGATAGCTCGCCGTGCCGCCCGGCACATAGAGCCCGACCGCCTCGATTGCCGTCCAGCGCCAGCCGAGCTCGACGCCGGCAGCGTCCGTGTAGCGGTCGTCCTTCGGCCGCTGCCGCTCGTGATGGGAACGGATCCGGTCACGGGCGAATTTAAGCGCCTCGATCGTCTGCGGGTCGGCGTCGTCGTAGGCCTTGGCGACGTCGTCTTGCGACACGGCTATGCCGAGGTCATTCAGATCGGCCTGTTCGAATTTCTGCGTATACTCGATGAGCGCCGCGTCGCCCTCGGCGCGCACCCGCGCGATGATCGCGCGCACCACGGCGTCGACGTCCGCCGAGACCTCGCGCTTGGTCAAAAGGAACGCGGCAAAACGCTGCTCGAAATCGGCATCGGACAGACGAAGGGTGATGGCCATCTTGTGCCGCTCAGGCTCTGTGGAAGGGGCGTGACGTCGCTTCCCATGCGCCGCCAATGTCAGCGAGCCGCGCCTCGATGCACTCGACATCGAGCATGATCGCGCCCCCGCCTGAAAAGATCAGCTCGACAATGCCGGCCGGCTTGTCGAGCGCGAGGAAGCTGATCGCCAGCAGCGACAGCACCTCATCCGGCTTGTCGCGGGCAATGCCGCTGGTCTTGGCGCCCAGCACCCGGTCGAAATGCAGCACGCTTTGCCGCCGCTCATTGTGCTGTCGGAACAGGCCCGATTTCGCCTCCCAGACGAAGCGGTTCATCGTCATCACGAAGCGCTTGACCGCCGGCATGTATTCGAGATCGCCGACCTTCAGCACGGCGTCCTGGACATGGGCCGAGACGATGCTCAGATCCTGATCGTCGAGCGCGACAAGCTTGAGAAGGTTCATGCGGATTTCGCACCCTGCGAAGGTTTACAATCGACGTTCTGTTAGGCGGTCTTGGCGATCCGTGCAACCGCGCCACGGATTCCGACCAAGGCAATCGCGCCAAGTGTGCGCTGCCCTGCCGGGCACTTCTCCCCGTATAGTGACGGGGAGAAGGACGCCTTCGCGAAGGATTTCGCCAACATCCGGCGTTGCAGAAAGGGCGCCAAGGTCGCGGCCAGCCCCTTCTCCCCGTCACTATACGGGGAGAAGATGCCGGCAGGCAGATGAGGTGCGGCGCCAAGATCGATAATTGGTCTGAGGCCCTTGGGTTCTGCCGATTCCCCTACCCCGAAATCCGCTCGATCACCGCGCCGCAACCGGACAGCTTTTCTTCCAGCCGCTCAAAACCGCGGTCGAGATGATAGACCCGGTTGACCGTGGTCTCGCCCTCGGCCGCCAGGCCGGCGATGACCAGCGACACCGAAGCGCGGAGGTCGGTCGCCATCACCGGCGCGCCCTTCAGCTTCGGCACGCCGTCGACGATCGCCGTCTGGCCGGACAGGGTTATATGGGCACCGAGCCGGGCAAGCTCCTGGACGTGCATGAAGCGGTTTTCGAAGATCGTCTCGGTGATGCGCGACTTGCCCTTGGCCATCGTCATCAGGCCCATGAACTGCGCCTGCAGGTCGGTTGGGAACGCCGGGAAGGGCGCTGTCGTCACGTCGACCGGCGCAATGCCGGCGCCATTGCGCCTGACGCGGATGCCGGAATTGGTCTGCGTGATCTCGGCGCCGGTCTGGGAAATCACGTCCAGCGCGGTCTGCAACAGGTCCGCCCGCGCGCCTTCGAGCATGACGTCGCCGCCGGTCATGGCGACGGCCATCGCATAGGTGCCGGTCTCGATGCGGTCGGGTATCACCCGGACGCGCGCGCCCGACAGCGCTTCTACGCCGTCGATGGTGATGGTCTCGGTGCCGGCGCCGTAAATCCTTGCGCCCATGGCGTTGAGGCATTCGGCGAGGTTGACGATTTCGGGCTCGCGGGCGGCGTTTTCGAGCACCGTCTCGCCCTTGGCCAGCGACGCCGCCATGACAAGTACATGGGTGGCGCCGACCGACACCTTCGGGAAGACGTAGCGGTTGCCGACAAGACGGCCGTTCCTGGTCTTGGCGATGACATAGCCGGTGTCGACGTCGATATCGGCGCCCAGTACCTGAAGACCTTCCAGGAAGAGATCGACCGGGCGCGTGCCGATGGCGCAGCCGCCGGGCAGCGACACCTTTGCCTCGCCCATGCGGGCAAGCAGCGGGCCGATCACCCAGAACGAGGCGCGCATCTTCGACACCAGTTCGTAAGGTGCGGTGGTGTCGACGATGTTGCGGGCGGAGAAAGTGACGGTGCGCGAATAGCCCTCCTGCTGCTTTTCGCGGCGGCCGTTGACCGAATAGTCGACGCCATGATTGCCGAGGATGCGGATAAGCTGCTCGACATCGGCCAGATGCGGCACGTTTTCCAGGGTCAGCGTGTCGTCGGTGAGCAGCGAGGCGATCATCAGCGGCAGCGCGGCGTTCTTCGCGCCCGAGATCGGGATGCTTCCGGCAAGCTTGTTGCCGCCGACAATTCTGATGCGATCCATGGAAGAACGTCCCCTCGGCCGAAAGGCCGGTTTTAATCGGTTGAGTCTGTTGTGGCCGGTCTAGACCCGGCCCGTCTAAACCATTGGCCGGCTTGGTTCAAGAAACAGGATTCCCGCCCTGGCCAGCCTGTTGATATAGGTCAATCCTTTTGCGTTTCCCCTAAAACGCCGAGCCCGTCCGGCCGCTTGTCAGCGTCGCCGGTGCGCCGCTTGTCGGCGTCGCCGGTGCGCCGCGAGCGCGACTGCGCCTTGCGCTTCTGCAGATTGGCGCGCAATTGCTCGGCAAGCCGGCTCTTGCGGTCAGCCTTTTTCGGTGAGCTGTCCCTTTTCGATGGCCCGCCCTTGTCAGGTGGGATTGTCTTGTCGTTCATGGTTCCGTCCCGGCCAGCCCGCTATCAAGGGATAGCCAACATTGTGGCGCTGCCATGTCCGCAAAAGCCGTCGGAGCGGGCTTTCACGGATGGGCTTGCGCTTGGCCTTGCGCTTGCCGGTTCGATATGGCAGAAGCCCCGCCATCAGCGGCTGCGGTAGCTCAGTGGTAGAGCACTCCCTTGGTAAGGGAGAGGTCGAGAGTTCAATCCTCTCTCGCAGCACCAGTCACCAAGGATTCTAGCAGAGCTTCTATGCCGCGCTGTGTCCAGCTGCGCAGGGTAGCGCGCCCGGTTGTGGCACAAATCCGGCACATTATGTCCGCTAGGCTTCTGCCGCTGAAGAAGCGAGCGCTCAGGGGATGCGCAAAGGGGGCCGGATCGACTGCTGTCGGGGCCGTGTCTCAATTTTAAGCTCGGCCACGGGCGGCGAAGGTTTTGCCAATCGCGCGTTTGAAGCCTATGCTTCGATATCGGCCGCCAGTGCTGCGGATGCAGCCGACAGTGAGAGGGTACGTGCTCTTGCCCGTTCGGGAGAGAGCCGTGCCCAAGTCCCTTCCTCGCAATGATCTATTGAAAGCCCTCTCCCCAGAGGATTTCGCGCTGTTGCGGCCGTCAATGCATCGTGTCCAACTGAACCTCAAAGCCCAACTGGAACTCCCGTATCAGCCAATCGAGCATGTGTATTTTCCCGAGGCAGGTATCGCATCGGTGGTCGCCACCATGACTGGAGGGCGGCAAAGTGAAGTTGGGATCGTTGGCTATGATGGGATGACAGGCGTTGCCGTCATTCTCGGCCAAGACAGCTCTCCCAATGAGACCTATATCCAGGTCGCAGGCAATGGCTGGTGCCTGCCGGTTGAAAATCTTCGTCCTGTGATTGCAGAGAGCCAGTCCCTTCGCGCGTCACTGCTTCGCTATGCCCACGCCTTCCTTGTCCAGTCGTCCCGGACGGCACTGGTAAACAGTCATTCCAAAATCGAGGAACGGCTGGCCCGCTGGTTGCTGATGGTCCACGACCGGACCGAAGGAAATAAGATCTACCTGACGCATGAATTTCTTGCGACCATGCTCGGCGCCCGGCGCCCCGGGGTTACCACCGCCCTCCAAATGCTGGAATATCGGGGGCTGGTTCACGCCAGGCGCGGCGAGATCACGATCGTCGACCGGGCCGGAATGATAAAACTCACACATGGCGCCTATGGCGACGAAGAGCAACGTCACTTCGGCTAATGCATGTCGCGCAAAAGTGTGCAGCGGTTTTGCAATAACGACATGCATAAAAACAACAACCTAAAGCGCGTCGTATGAGGCCGGTCAAACGCGGCGCGCTCCGCCTGATTGTCCGATATCAGACATAAGCTTGAAGGCCGCCACATGTTAGACGAAAGTCGTATTGGTTGGCAGGGACGTATTGGTTGGCAGGGAGGAACTGTTGATGAGCAACACTTTTCACACAGTCACGGTTGAAGGGGCGGCGGAGGCCTATGTCCTTTCCAGAGGCAAGGCTCGGTATCTCTCGATCGCACAGGCGATCCGCGCCATTCGAACACTCATGCCGGCTTGCAAGGCCACGAACCACGAGTTGGAGGAGATGCTGGCGGCAGCATGCGTGGTTCACGGGGTGCCCGTCGCTTTCGACGCCAAAACAGCCGATGGCCCAGAACCACGGCTCCATTCGTAGCCCGGAAATGTCCGCGCTGGTGCAGAAGCCAAATTCATTGGATATTCGGCAAGCGATTGTCCGCTACCTGATCGATAATGTCGACAACCCGAGCGTTTCGATATTCGAAGTGACCAGCGCCGTGAGGAAGATGTTTCCACTTTGCGAACTCACGGATTGGCAAATTGGCGACCTTGTTGCGCGAAGCGCCATCGACGCGGGATTTGCGATCGATTTCGATGCGGCCCCGTAGACGCCTGTAGCAGCAGTGTGGCGTTACGGTTTCGCGCAGTCGCCTCGGTCTCTCACGGCGGAACCACATCGTTCGGGACAGGGGCCGCAGGCTCACAGTCTGCCATTTCCGATCAGCGAACGCGCCCGCTCACGGCTTAGTTTCTTCCTGAGGAGGCGCGTTTGGAACCGGACAATCAGGGTGGGGCCATTTTTCACAGGGAGAGGGCTTGTCGCTAGCGTCGCCATAACGTTCCACGAGTTTTGCGAATCCGTAGGCGAAGGCGGCAAGAAGCGCCAGGATAACCACTATTCGAGCGGCCATACGGGATTGTAGCAGGATCCCGCTTAGGATTGACCCCACATCTGTTCGCGCTCGGCAGCCTGCCCGTCACTTTTTGCGAAACTTGTTTGTCCCAAGCATAGTAGTAGGGGCGGCCATGATGCAGGGCAGCCCGATACCGATCACAAAGAAACCGACCCCACCAATCAGTGGAACCAAGAATTGCTCCTCACCGTTCAGGTAGTAAGCAACCCGTGGCGGCAGCAATCAAGCACCGCAGCTGAAGGTTGCTCGGAGGCTAATATGGGAAAGCAACTTACATCGGCTGCGGCAGGCATCCTTCTGCTCGTTAGTGTCAGCGCCGCCGCCGCTCAGGACGTCATTATTCAACCCGAGCAGGACGTTGTGATCCGCGAATACGTGAAAAAGAAACCGGTGGCATCACTCAGCCTTCCCGGCGTGGAGCTCAACATCGGCACAGCCCTGCCCGAAACAGTCGAGCTTTACGAGGTGCCGGACGTTCAGTACCGCTACGTCGTCATCGAGGGCCGAACCGTCCTGGTCGACCCAGGTACCCGCAAGATTGTGAAGGTCTACGACTGACGTGACCCCTTACGCTGAAGCCCGTCATGCCGAAAGGTGCGGCGGGCCGGCGCTTTCTCAGGCTCGGCTCGTCCTGCCTATGCGAGGATGGTTGTGCCGTGCGTCAAAGGTGAACCAATGGCCGCTGAGATAGGCCTTCAACCATGCGTTGTATCCATCGGATACGGCATCGGCGGTATGCCGATATCGCCGAGATAGCCGGTGCAATTTCGCCCCGGAATGTGCATACAACCGCAGCGTGATTGCGTGCAAAATCACGACCGACGCCGGCGAGCAAACTCCGGATTGCCGCGAACCGAAACACATTAGAAGACACTAATTTTTATCAGTGCCGGCTTCCTTCACCACCTTGACCCCCACCGTCATGCCGAGAAAGCTCGACGCACTGCCGCAGTAGCTACCGGAAAGAGGAATGGCTTGCCCAGGATGCCTGGCCACAGCCACCCTGATCAGATCCCGGTTGCCGACAATGCCATTGGTGGGGTCGAACTCGACCCAACCCGCGCCAGGCAAATAGACCTGGCACCAGGCATGTGTCGAACCGCCGCCGAGGACAGAAGCACTGTCGCGGTTCGGCACATAGACATAGCCAGTCACAAAACGCGCGGCAAAACCGAGCGAACGAACCGCTTCTATCATGAACAGGGCAAAATCCCGGCATGTGCCTCGACGCAGGTGCAAGGTCATGAGAGGCGGTTGCGTCCCTGATTCAGTCCGACGGGAATACACAAAGCTCTCGTGGATTGCGTAGCAAAGCGTCATCAACAATCTGCCCGTCTCGGTGTGCCCTCTGGCACTCACGAACTGTTGGGCCCATTTGCCGATCTCGTCGCCGTCATCGAGATGATGGCGCTCGATCGTCTGGGCGAGGTCGGTCGCCTCATCGGGATCATAGGAAAAGGGATAGCTGAGCGCTGCTTCATCGATGCGGAAATCAGGCGCATGCTGCGGCGTGTGATCGAGCCGAATATCTGTCACGAAACGCAGTTCGTCACCCGAGCCCTTGAAGTCGATTACCGCAACGCAGTTTCCGAAAACGTCATGGATCCAGCGAACCTCTTTCGGCTCGGGGTCCACGAACAGGGCGTGATCCAGAAGTCGCTGATCGAAACTATCGCGCGGCCTGAACATCAGCCGATGCTCGCCGAACGTCACCGGTTGCGTGTAGCGATAGACGGTCGTGTGCTTGACTGAAAAAATCGGCATTGGCTTGCGTCGACCACCTGCGATATCAGCGCAATCATATAATCTTTTTTGATGTGCAGCGGACAAAATGGGGCTCCCGCCGCGACACGGGTCGTATCAGGCGGATTGATTGAGCAAACCGGCATGCTATCGCCGAAGTGACCATGCACACTGGCCCGTTGCTCTTGGTTCCCGTTGGGGCGTGTCCGCCAAAAAGCAGCGGTCGTGCACCGTAGGCCTTTTGCAATCTCCAATTGGTAGACTCTCTCAACGCCAGGGAAGTTAATCTTTGCGCCAAGGAGGGGCCAAGGCGAGGAACGTCGCAACGGGAGGAAGCAAAATGCACGAAGACTACGATCTGGCCACAGACCACGATAAGCCTTACGAAATAGCTGCTTTCGCTAAAAAGCACGGCCTTACGCTACGCGCTGCCGAGCTGATCCTTTTCGCCTATAGCCCGTCCCGAGCGGCGTGTGATACTGCCGCAACGGCTTTCCTCACGGCCGTCGCCGCACAAGCCAAGCGACAATCGGCGCGCTAGCTCTCGTTCCGAAAATCCTGGAGCGACGGGTGGCGCAGATCAACCCCGCCACCGTCGCAATACACATCGCCCGCCGCTCATTCGGAGCGGCAGGCTTTGGACGGTGTCAAGGCTGCGCCGATCGACGGCGCTGCCTTGGTTCTGAACGCTCAGGTAAGGCTCCTCGACCAGTCGTCTACCTGGCGCTCTGCCTCTTCCTTGGCGATTCCATACCGCTCCTGAATGCGTCCTGCGAGTTGGTCACGATTGCCCTCGATGCGATCAAGGTCATCGTCGGTAAGGTCACCCCATTGCTCCTTGGCCTTGCCTTTGAACTGCATCCATTTTCCCTTGATTTGATCCCAGTTCATGAATTCCTCCTTTGTTGTCTAGAGGAAATGCAACTGGACACCACATGTTCCCGACAGCGGATCGCCCATGACGATTATTGCCCATGACAATCATCTTTGGCGACGCAGCAAAAGGCCGCCGGCCGGAGCCAGCGGGCGCAAATTTGGAGCAGGATGGGAACGATCCGCGTCTAGAAATCACACTCGGCAGAAACGTCCCTCAGCCGGATCAGCTGGCGCGCGCCAAGGCGATCGATATGACGTTGTCTGCATCCGCCCCCGGTAGATCGAACAGCATCGGAAGTTGGCGGGTCATGGCCATTTCAACGATCAACTCTTCGATGGAAGCCGTCGGCAGATCGGTCTCGACACTATTCGAGATCATCGAGGCAAGCTTGTGGACTGGCACTGGTGTCGACTTCGCACGGTCGTCGAGCAACCTGCTGATTTCGATTACAACGTCTGCGTCAATGCTCTTTGGCAATTCGCGCATGGCTTTTCCTCCCTGCTCATATCATGCGCGTGCCAGGGGGCTGAGTCTCGAAAAATCGACGTGTGGGCTTAACCAAAGGCGTGCGCCGGTCCGGTTGCCTGGCCATGTGTTCGGGCCTGCGGCGAAAAAGCGCTTTGGTGTCGCACGCGGCAACGAATTCGCCCGTTTTGCGTTGGCCAATCATACATCGAGAGCAAACGTGACTAAAGGAGAGTAAGCATGACAGCTGACGCGGCGAAGCTCTATCCCCGCCACCGGGATCGGATCTCCGGCAGCGAGGATTATGTAGTAAGGCATTTTGCCCGGCAGAACGGCATCACCCCAGCGCAAGTCCATCAGTTGATCAAGAGATACGGAAGCAACCGCGCCAGGCTGGTGGCTGCGGCGAAGGAACTTCGCACGTCGCTCCGGCCGGATGTTCCCAAGGCCATGCTCGCCCCGGGGCGCCCCGGACGTCTCAGCGCCGGCGTTGATGCCAGAAATGGCTTAGAAACGCGGTGAGGAGACTGCTGAAAACAATCCAGCCGACGACTTCGTTCTCAGACTTTTCGATCCTGGCCGCCGTCGCCAGCTGCTGTTTTCGATCACTTGCTTGGATGGTCGCCTCCAGATCGGACCGGCTGCCGTGTCGAACCGAGTAGGCTCGGGTAAATTCGGCCCCCAACAGAAAGATCTCGGACGAATAAAAAACCCACAGCAGCACGACGAGCAGTGCGCCGGCTGCGCCGTATGACGACGCGGTCGCGCTGGCTCCGATATACCAGCCGATCAGCGACTTGCCGACGGTGAAGAGAAACGCCGTCAGCACGGCGCCGACGCCAACGTCGCGCCATCGCAGCGTGCGGTCGGGCAGGACCTTGTAGATCGCCGCGAACAACAGCGCGATCAGCGCAAACGAGACGATCTCGTTGATTGCACTCAGGATAATGGCACCGAAGGGCAGGTATGCGTTGATGATTTCGCCAAGCGCCGAAATTGCAGCGCTCGCGACCAGCGACACCAGGAGCAGAAAGCCAAGCGCCGCGACGAGCCCAAGGCTTGCGGCGCGGGCCCGCACAAGGCTGGAAATCGATGTCTTACCCGGTTTGACTTTCCAGATTTCGTTCAGGGCAACCTGCATTTCGCCGAACACGCCGGATGCGGTAACCAACAGCGTGACGAGCCCCAAAATGCTGGCGAGAGTTCCCGCCTTTTTGTGTGACGCGTTCTCGAGTGTCGCTTGCAAAAGCTCGGCGCTCTGCGGACCCATCAGCCCCGACAGCTGGGCCGAAAGCGCCAGTTGCGCTGCATCGTTTCCGAAGGCCATGCCAGCGATGGCGACAACGATGAGCAGGATCGGCGCAAGCGAGGTCGTGGCATAAAACGCCATCGCTGCCCCGTGACTGAGGGCATTGTCATTGATGAAGCCGACAATGCTTTCCCTAAGGAGCGTCCAGCCCTCTTTCGCGACATTCCACATGGTTTGCCTCACCTGCTCGCAAGCAAGTAGAGGCGACACGACAGCGGACCAGAGCGTGGCAGGTCGCAAACCGTCGAGATTGGCGGCTGGAGGCCGGCGGCAGCGTCCGTCGACAGTCCCTTCCAGGCTCAGTCTAAGAACCAAATCCCTTGTGCAGAGGAACTAGGTGACGGATCTTGGGTTGTTTGGCGTGACCTGTCCCGAGGCCCTTCTTGTGAGACAATCCTGCGTTGGGAAGGCCGAGAATGCCGCGATGGCTAGAAAGATCGGAATCCCCAGTTCGAGAATTTCTTCGAACACTGTGGAGGTATAGATCCGGGTGAGGTGGAGGCCGAGAAATGTGAGATTTGATGGCGCCCCGTCGATGACCTTGGAGAGGACGGCGCAGCCGATAGCGGCGGCAATGGCAACGGCAGTCGCCTCGCCGTGGCGAAGCCCGTGCACAAAACTGCGGAGGCCGTTCTTCAGGAGCAAATAGAAGGCAGCGCCGAGGGCAATCACGACCGTCGCGCCGATTAGCTTTTCCAGCAGCGGAACGTCAGGCGAGATATAGAGGGTGGTCTTGGTGATGTTGTGGGTGGTGAAATGCGCATGGAAGTCCAGCTCGCGCAGGCACATCGCGATCAGGATGGCGACGAGATACCACCGCTTGAGCAGGTCCCGATATGACATTTCCCGGACAAGCGTTGCCACGACGATCAGGTAGCCGGCCGCCGAGAAGACTTCAATTGGACCGCCCTCGCTGAGGTAAAACTTCCTGATGTCTTCGGGAAGAAAAGCGAGCGGCAGGGCGATGAGAAAGACGAGCACCAGCAGGGCAAGGCCCATTTGAATGAAATAGTGGCCTTTGCCGTGACCAATCTTTCTTTCGCTCCACGCCATATCTGTCTCGCCCATTTGTCTTGTGCCGACTCTCTGTTGATCGTGATTTCACTCAATTTGAAAGACTGGGCCGTTGTCAAGTTGCCGCTTCGCGATACCCGGCCGCTTGCCGGCGCTCTGACGGCATGACTGCACAAGCGTGACGAGCCTGGTCCGGCCTAGCGCGGTGATGGCTGTCCTGTCCAGAAACGTGTCTTTGTAGCGGCGACGACCCGTTCCCTCACGCCACCGATCGCCGCCATCGACCCTGCGGCGGTGTTAATCGATCGACACCCCACCGCCTGTTGCGTAAAGGCGCTGTTGGACGCTCTCACGATGCAACCAACGGAACTGTGACGGTTGTCGCATAATTGATCGGATATTGGTCGAAGTACGGGAACTCGATCACGAAAGCATATCTGGCCGTGAGATGCGCCATGCGGAAGCCGCCGCTGGGAGGGTCGATTGCTATCGTCACATCGACATCTTTCAATCCCAAACCCAGCAATTTTTCTGTGGCTATGGCCTCTATTTCGGCCTCGGTCAGCGAGTTGTTCAACTGCAGCGCACGTGAGGACGTTTCCAGCGTATAGCGAACGCTGGACATGGCATTCAGAGCCCAGCCGAATGCGAAGATACCGAACAAAAGCATTATCAGAAAAGGTGCGATCAGCGCGAATTCCAGCCCAGTCCCACCTGATGCATCACGGCTGAACGCTCTCGCGATCCGCTTAGCGGACACGGATCACCTCTTGATGGCCGATCTCGCGAGAAAGAGAAAACGCGCCAAAAATGAAGGGCGGGGACCAGGTCGCCGTCGCCTTTATTTCCACGAAGACCGAGGGAGCTTTCGTCCCCCCATTGCACAGGCTCGATGCATCGACCACGGTGCTTCCGCACATGTATTTCCGGCCCAGTGTAACCTGTGCACCTTCGGGATGGTTTTCCCAACTCGAAAGGGCAACGGCTTGGGTGGCCGCGTCGTCGGTTGCTCCCTCCATCACAAGATTTGCCGCCGTCTTGACGCTTGCGCGCATTGACAGCGAGCTTGATACGAAAGACCAGCCGTCAAAGATGCCGAAAAGCACCAGGCAAAGGATCGGCACAATCAGGGCAAACTCCACCGCAGCAACACCCGAATCGTTCCGGAAAATCCGACCTGACCTCCGTTCCATGACGGTCACTCGACAAGCTGAACGGATTGCGCGGCCGGAATCTCTCGCATTCCGAGGCTCGTGCAATTCTGCTTGATGCTTGTAGCGCCGGACCACTCTATCTTATCGGCGACGACCTGTGTGCAACCACCTTGGCCCGAGAAATTGCCGAGATATTTAACCTCCTGCGTTGGAAAATACAGAGCACCGGTCAAGAGCGAATCCGCCGTGCCATTAAACGAGTTCGATCCCGCCAAGTTTGCTCTGTCGCCGTAAAACAGCACACCCGAATAGGTGCCTGACGTCGGTGCGCTAAGCTTGACGGTGGCCGTGCCGTTCATGCTGACGCCGGAGCTGCCGGCCAGATAGATGATGACTCCGTCGCCGGAAATATTTGCGTTCGCGCTTGCTTTGAAATCGCCCCCCTCAACGACATACACCCCAGGCGAGAGCGTTACACTGCCGCTCAAGCTGAGCCCCTTGCAGTATGTTCCAGGTGCCAAGGTCGACTGATTGTCGTTTTGACAGGGGTTCGTGGCTGGCGGCGCCGGCAAGTCGGCAAAAGGATCCGCAGCGGGCAGCGCCTGGGTAAGCGGGTTCGCGCAAACGGTTTTTACAACGTTGCTCAATGAAACACCGCCTGCCGATATCAGGCAATCGGCCTCCAGATATGCCGACCCTTGAAGCTTGAGGGCGTCCGCGGCGATTGAATCCGACATGACGGAGCAGCCGGTCAGCTTGAGGTTCGAACTGCCGGAAAATAGCGCCGCTCTCGAAGCGGAAGGATTGAGCGCCAGAACGCAGGCTTTTGACGCGTCCGTGATAAGAGCCACGGCCCTTGCCTGTGCGCCGACCGCGCTTTGACTGAATATCGATGTGAAAAATCGATCGAGCGTCTGATGGACGACTACTTCAACGGCCTTTTTTGCGACATTCGGTCCGGACGATGGAGGCGTGAAGACCTCGATTGTGCCTGTCGATGATCCCCAGCCGTTCGTGATCGCCGACAGTGTCGCGGCCGAGACAATCGTTGGCTTGTCGGATCCCGAAACTTTTTCCAAAGCGCCAGCATAGGCTGCCGCATCCGCCACCGCCTGTAACTTCAGGCTGCTGTAATACCAATAGGAAGTCTCGACACCGAGCCCCGCTCCGCCGACAACAATCGGCAAAGACAGGGCAAAAATAATAGCAACGTTGCCGCTCTGGCCGATTCGTCGCGGACAGCTGAAAAAACGCCTGAAGGTACCGCCACCCCATCCCATTTGCCTATTCAAGCAGCAATGCATAAAGGAATGACTAAGAATTTCACTCGATTTGTCAGCTGCGCTCCCCGCTATCCGCCGACGCTGAACCAGCTTCTTCCAGCCCCCGGGTCATGCGCAAGAAATTACCGACGAGGTCCGGTTTCGTTGGCAAAAGGTTACCGTTCCCTGCTATTCCCCCTTCAAATCAGAAGCAGTGGACTTGCGCATGACCAATGTAGCCCTGACCGGGCTTGCCCGCGATCTCGCCAAGCGCGCTGCGGAAGGCCGTCCGGTGCGCATCGGCGTGATCGGCTCCGGCGAGATGGGCACCGACCTGGTGACGCAAGGCATGCTGATGCCGGGCATTTCGGTTTGCGCCGTTTCGACCCGCCGCCCGCACACCGCGCGTGATGCCGTCCGCATCGCCTATGGCGATGAGGCGATGGCACGGGAGGCCGATACGCCGTCGAAGGTCAGTGAGGCGATCGAGAGCGGAAAAATCGCCATCACCTCGAACGAGATGCTGGTCACCAATCCGCTGATCGACGTGGTCATCGACGCCACCGGCAAGCCCGGCGTCGCCGCCGATTTCGACCTGATGGCGATGGAGCACGGCAAACATCTGGTGATGATGAATGTCGAGGCCGACGTTACCATCGGCTGCTATCTGAAGCAGCAGGCCGACCGGCTCGGCGTCGTCTATTCGGTCGGCGCCGGCGACGAGCCGTCGAGCTGCATGGAACTGATCGAGTTCGCCTCCGCGCTCGGCTACACCATCGTCTGCGCCGGCAAGGGCAAGAACAACCCGCTCAACCATGACGCCGTCCCTGAAGACTATCGCGCGGAAGCGCTGCGCCGTAACATGAACCCGCGCATGCTGGTCGAGTTCGTCGACGGCTCGAAGACTATGGTCGAGATGTGCGCCATCGCCAACGCCACCGGGTTGGTGCCCGACATTGCCGGCATGCACGGGCCCAAGGCCGACCGCGATGAATTGGCCAAGGTGCTCATCCCGCGCGCCGATGGCGGCATCCTGTCGAGAAAAGGCGTCGTCGACTACACCATCGGCAAGGGCGTGGCGCCCGGCGTCTTCGTCATCGTCGAGGCGACCCATCCGCGCATCATCGAGCGCATGGACGACCTGCATATCGGCCACGGGCCCTATTACAGCTTCTTCCGGCCGTATCATCTGACCTCGCTGGAAGTGCCGCTCACCGCCGCGCGCATCGCGCTCTATGGCAAGCCGGACATGGTGCCGCTGCCGAGGCCGGTTGCCGAGGTCTGCGCCGTGGCCAAGCGCGATCTGGCGGCGGGAGAGACATTCGACGCGATCGGCGAGACCTGCTACCGCTCCTGGACCATGGCTGTCGAAGAGGCCCGCGCCAACCGCGCCGTGCCGGTCGGCCTGCTCGAAGGCGGCAAGGTGCTGAGACCGGTCAGCAAGGGCGAACTGCTGACATCAGGCAATGCCGCACCAGACCCGAGCACCAGGCTGTTCGCCTTACGCCGGCTGCAGGACGAGATGCTGTACGGAGCGGGGTAGTGCGGCGCAGAAATTTGATGCCGGCGGGACAGCGCCCCCCTCTGTCCTGCCCTCTTTGCCAAAAACTTGGCATCTCCCCCACTTGGGGGGAGATCGGACGTCACGCCGGCTTTCGCCAATCTCCAACATCGCAGTGGTGAGTGGACCGCCGAAGCTGCCAATCTCCCCACTTGTGGGGGAGATGCCAAGTTTTGGCAAAGAGGGCAGGACAGAGGGTGCGCGAAGGATCGCTACGGAACGTTTGCTATTGCAACTGATCGTCGACCTTCGCCGCCGACCGGCTTGCAACGCCTCAAGCAGCTACTTCCCCAACTCGATCGACCTTAGCCGTGCCGCTTCCACCGCTTCGGTGAGCAGTTTTGTCAGCCGGTCCTCGCCCATCAGCACGGCGAGTGCGGCGGCTGTTGTGCCGTTGGGGCTGGTCACTTGCTGGCGCAGCACGCCCGGATCTTCACCGCTTTCGGCGGCGAGCGAGGCGGCGCCATAGACCGTCTGCATGGCGAGCATCCTGGCGGTCTTGGTCGGCAGGCCGGCCTTCTCGGCAGCCACGGTCAGTGCTTCGATGAAATGGAAGATATAGGCGGGTCCAGACCCTGACACCGCCGTCACCGCGTCCATCAGGCCTTCGTCGTCGATATCAGTCACTTCGCCGCTCGCCGAAAGCAGATCGGCAACGAAACGCTTCGTATCGATGGAGACCAGCCGGTTGGAAAACACCACCATCATGCCCTTGCCAATGGCCGCCGGCGTGTTGGGCATGCAGCGCACGATCGGCGCGCGATCGCCCAGAATGGCCTCTAATGTGGCGACCGGCGTTCCGGCGGCGATGCTGACGAAGGTGGTGCGGCCATCATTGAAGCGCCTGTAGGCGGCAGTCGCGTCGCGGATCACTTGCGGCTTCACCGCAATGACGACGAGGGCCGGAACGGCATCCGCTGGAATGCCGCCGGCGTCCGCCGCAGCACTGCAGCCCAGCACTTCGGCGCGCTTGCGCAAATCGGAATTGGGCTCGACCACGAAAACCGCCGCCGGGGGCAGCTTGCCCGATTTCAGCCAGCCCGAGAGCATGGCGTAACCCATATTGCCGCAACCGGCGAGAACAAGCTTGATCGTCATTGGAGCCTCCGCAGAGCATCGGACCCCAAAGTGGGTACCGGTTTTGGGAAAATCCGATGCTCAAACAACAAGATGGCTTCCCATAGACGTTCGTGGCGGGGCAGGGAAGCCCTGTTGGGACGGAGGATCAGGACGGACCACGAACCGCCATCGGGCGCAGTGACACCTGCCTGAGGCCGAACATGCCGAACACGAAGAACAGCCAGACCGGATCGGCGCGATGGAAGAAGAAGCTTTCGAGGAAGGCGTTCAGCGCTGCGAACAGCACCACCATCATGAAGAAATCGCCGAGATAGATGTTTTCCTTGCGCAAGGGAATCCGCATGTAATCGCGCAGCGGCGCGATCAGGAATGTGTAGACCGCCACGCAAAGCGCCGGGATGCCCATCAGCACGGCGATGTCGAGATAGCCGTTATGGCCATGCACGATGGTTCTGATGTCCCAGGCTCGGTCGAAGGGCTGGTCCTGGTTCAACAGCAGCGGCGTGCCCCAGAAGCTCTCGAAGCCGTAGCCGGTCCATGGCCGCTTCGCCAGCATCTCGCCGGCGAACTCCCACAGCGTCGTGCGTCCCGTGTAGGACAGGTCGGGGAAATAGATTGCCGCCAGATGCTTCACCGGCGGCAGGAAGACGATGCCCAGCGTGCCGATCGCCGCGGCAATAATGGCCAGCGCGAACAGGATCGGCGTGCCGAGACGCATGCCGATCAGACTCGGCAGCACGACGATCAGAATCGAAAACGGCACCAGTCCGGCCGTCGTCTTGGAACCGGTGTGCAGCATGAAGATCATCGCCGCGCAAAAAATTGTTGCGCCCCAGAGCCGCCGTCCGCGCCGGTAGAGGTACAGCCCGGCGAAGCTGAAGCAGGCCATGACAGGCCCGGCGATGTTCTTGTGGGTGAACACGCCGCGCCACAGGCCGGCATGTTCCGGCTCGAGCGAATCGGTGGTGTGCAGCGCCTCGTTCGGAAAGGCGATGAGCCCGATATAGGACAGGCCCATGACGACAACGATGGTGAAGATGATGACTTTCGAGAAAGCCTCGGCGTCGCGCGGCAGCGCCAGGATGGTCGCGATCGTCAACATGCCGATCAGCGTGAAGGAGGCGGCGCGCATGGCCGACGGCGGGTCGGTTGCCATCACCACCGAGAGCATGAGGAAGCCCAGCATCAGCAGCCAGGACGGGCTGAGCAGCGAGCGCACCACGCGCGGGTCGGCGAAAGCCAGCAGCGAGAAGACCGAGATGGCGCCAAGCGAGCCGAAGCCGAGCTGGTTGACAATGTCGCCGCCGTCGCCGGGCATTTCGGCGCCGGCCGGCTGGAACGGCCTGAACGACACCAGGATGGCGGTGAACAGCAGCGCCGCGATCGCGGTCGCGACGCCGTCGCGTGTGAACGCCGCGCTGAGCGGCGCGCGTTCAGTTCTTCTCAGGCTGCCGGTATTGCTCATTGGCATATCCGAATTCGGCAAGCACGCGGCCGACAGCTACATGGATTGGGTATAAGGCCGTCGCCAATGACCCCGTCCGCGCCAGCCTGGCCGCGCCGCGAAACGGCGAGGCGGCAAGCAGCGCCAGGCTCTTTAGAAAGACCTTGGTGCCGGCGAACGGCGTGCCGGCCCGTTTCTTCTTCTCGATCAATGTCGAGATGACGCCGTTGCGCAGGCTGCGGGCGCGGATCCAGTCAGCTTCGACGCGTCGGGCCGGGACGCTTTCCCGCACTTGCGCCTCCGCGGACCAGCCAAGCACGAAGCCTCTCTGTGCGGCACGGCTCAGGAAATCGGAATCGCCGCCGCCCATGAAGTTGAATTTCAGGTCGAGAAAGGGCGGCCCCATGGCGGTGAGCACGTTGCGGCCGACCAGCAGATTGCCGGAGGAATACAGCGCCGGCACACGTCCGGTCTCCCGGTAAGGTGGCGCAAAGACCGGGTGCTCAGCCCATCTGGCATGGGCCGCGTCGGCAAACACAGGCGTTTGCGGGCCACCGACGATGTCGGCACCGAGCGTCTCGGCCGCCTTGCACATACGCTCGAGCCACTGCGGATCGGCGATCTCGTCGTCGTCGATGACCAGCAGGTACCTGAAATCAGGAAAGTGCAGGATCGCCGTCTGCCAGCCGGCATTGTAGGCGCTGCAATTGCCGCGCTCATGCGCGACGATCACCATGCCCGGAATGTCGCCGCGCTCGAACAGCGGCAGCGCCGCCTTGGCGCCGGCGCGTGCCTCGGTCTCGTTCTCCATGACGATGATTGCGAAGCGTCTGCCGGTTTGCTGGCCCTTGAGCGATGCCAGCGTCGCCAGCAGCTGCTCGGGCCGTTTGAAGGTCGGCAGCGTGACGACCGCCTCGACGGCCGCGGCGACAAGGCCCGGCGACCGCCCAGCGATCGATACCGAACCGTCCGATGGCAAAGGGATCATCCGTGTCCAGCCCGGGATGGTGAGTTTGGTTCTCGATAGCACCCGTGATGATAACGTTTCGTTAATCACCTTTGGCGGACAAGCCCGCAAATCCGCAACGCCGGGCCACCAAATACCTTCACTTAATCAAGGCTTCACCGCGCTTTGATAGCTGGTCAGCACTGGATAGGTGAGATGCATCTGCTGTTCGCCACATCGATCGTGCCCGACGGTGCTCTTGCCTCGGGCTATGAGATCGCCAATGCCGCGATCATCGCCGCGTTGCGGCGCGCCGGCGTGCGCGTCACCGTGATCGGCTTCACCTGGCCGGGCAAGCCTGCGAGCGATCCGCAAAACACCATTGTGCTCGGCGCCATCGATGTGCGCACCGAAAGCGCATCATCGCTGCAAAAGCTTGGCTGGCTTGCAAAGGCGATGCTCTCCGGCCTCACTTTCGCGTCGGTCAAGCTGCGCGTGGTCACCGACAGCGAGATCCGCGCCGCCATCGAACGCGCCGGCCCTTTCGACGGCTATGTCTTGAATTCCGTGCAGTTCGCCGGCGCCTTCGAAAGGCTCTTCGGCGACCGGCCGTCGATCTTCGTCGCCCACAATGTCGAGCATCGTTCGGCGCAGGAGAACGCCGCTGCCGCGGGCGGCCTTTTCCAGCGCCTGTTGTTTCGCCGTGAGGCCAGGCTGCTCAAGGCCGTGGAAGAACGGCTTTGCCGCCGGGCACGCTTCGTCTTCACGCTGGCCGAGGAAGATCGGGCCGCACTCGGCGTCGCCTCCGACGCCCGTTCGGCGGTGCTGCCGCTGGTGACATGCGCCGAGCCGCCGGTGCAAAGGAAAACGCGCCGCATCGATTGCGACGCGGCGTTGATCGGCACCTGGACCTGGCAGCCGAACCGCATCGGCCTCGACTGGTTCCTGGAAAAGGTGGTGCCGCATCTCAGGCCCGATTTCCGGGTCAGGATTGCCGGCGGCCTCCCATCGGGCCTCACGTCCGCGCATTCCGGTGTCGAATTGGTCGGCCGCGTGCCGGACGCGCAGGCTTTCGTGCGCAGCGCCGCCGTCATCCCGCTGATCAGCACCTCCGGCAGCGGCGTGCAGCTCAAGACCATCGAAACCTTCGAGCTCGGCCTACCCTCCGTCGCCACCAGCCATTCGCTGCGCGGAATCGGCCATCGTCCGGTCAATTGCGTGGTGACGGATGATCCGGTCGCCTTCGCCGGCGCCCTTGAAGCAGCAGCAGCCGATGTCGGGGACGTCGACGGCAGCGCTTTCCATCGCCGGCAGCTGAAGGCGCTCGATGCCGCAATCAGGCGCGGCCTGGATAAGCTCGAGCCCGTCAGCCAGGAGGTGTTTGCATGAATATGCACACCGCCCGCGTCGCGTTCGGGGTCGACACTTTGAAATCGATCCTGGGCATCTCGGTCCTTGCCATACGCTGGGACGACGCGGTCGCCCTGCTGACCCGGTTGATTGCAGAGCGGCGCTTCACCAAGGTTAGCTTTCTCAACGCTCACAACGCCAATGTCGCCTATACGGACCCGGTGGTTGCCGAAGCGCTCGACGATTTTCTCATCCTGCCGGACGGTGTCGGCGTCGATCTGGCGGCGAAGCTGCTTTATGGGGCGTCGTTTCCGGACAATCTCAACGGCACCGATTTCATCCCTGCTTTCCTGCAGGCGTCCGCCAGGCCGCTGACCGTGGGGTTGCTCGGCGCGACGCAGGTCAACGCCGAAGCGGCGTCGAAGAAGCTGGCGGCGCTCGCGTTGCAGCACCGATTCGTGGTCATCCATGACGGCTATTTCTCTCCCGCCGAGGAGCCGGCAATCGTCGATCGCATCGCCAGATTGCGGCCGGACGTGCTGCTTGTCGCCATGGGCGTGCCGCGCCAGGAATTGTGGATCGCGCGCCACATCGATGCGCGCCACTGCACGCTGCCGATCGCCGTCGGCGCGCTGCTCGACTTCATGAGCGGCACGGTGCCGCGGGCGCCGCTGTGGATGCGCCGGCTCAGGCTCGAATGGCTGTTTCGGCTGTGGATCGAACCGGGCCGCCTCTGGCGCCGCTATGTGGTCGGCAATCCCCTGTTCCTGTGGCGCGTCATCGGCCAGAAATTCTTGCGCAAGCCCGCTCCTGCCAGAGCAGGCCGCGGAGCAGACCGTTGAACAGCCGGTTCATACCGAGCCCCGATGCCGAAAGCGATGTCCTTCGCCGGACGCCGACGGCGGCGGTCGTGACGGCAAGCTATGCGCCGGATTTGGAGCGTTGCCGCCTGCTGTGCGAGACCCTCGACCGCTACGTTTCCGGCGTGGCGCACCACTATATTCTTGTCGAGCATCGCGACGTGGCACTGTTTCGTCAGCTGGAGAACAGCCGCCGCACCATTGTCGACGAGCGGGACCTGTTGCCGCGCTGGCTGCATGCCTTCGACGATCCGCTCAGCCTGTTCCGCCGGCGCATTTGGCTCAGCCCTTGGACCATGCCGCTGCGCGGCTGGCATGTGCAGCAGCTTCGCCGCATCGCGATATCAGCGCACGCCGGCGAAGACGTGCTGGTCTTCTGCGATTCCGACGTGGCCTTCCTCAAACCTTTCGACTGCAGCGCCTTCTGGCGCGATGGCAAGGTGCGTCTGTTCCGCCGCGACGGCGTGCTGTCGGATGAAGGCCATGAGGAGCATCGCATCTGGTCGCGCAATGCCGGCTTGGCGCTCGGCATCGAACCATCGGAGGTTTCGACCCACGACTACATTTCGACGCTGATTGCCTGGCGCCGCGAAACCGTGACGGCGATGTGCGCTCGGATCGAGAAGATCCATGGCCGCAACTGGGTCGAAATCGTCGGTGCGGCGCGCAAATTCTCCGAATGCATGATCTACGGCCGTTATGTCGACGACGTGCTCGACGGCACCGGCCATTTCCATGGCGCGGAGGAGTTCTGCCGCGTCCACTGGACGGGCGAAGCGCTGTCGGATGACGAGTTCCGCCGTTTCGTCGCCGCCATGGCGCCGGACCAGGTGGCCATCGGCATGCAGTCCTTTATCGGCACGGACGTTGGCCGCATCCGCCGTCTGATCGGGCTCGATTAGCCCAGGTCAAAACCCGATCACTTTAAAATTTGGAGACACTTCATGCCAAAACGCACTTCCCCGCGGGGTATTGGGCCGCACAACGGCCGCGAATTGGAAATGATGCTTCGGGGCGAGAAGCCAATGGCTTTGTTCGCAGCGGAACCGGGTATGGACGCCGAAGATATTGGTGACGCGCGGTTCACGCCCTGTCGCTGAAGGCTATATTCTCAAGTTCTGCCACTTTGACCCAGCAACCTCTATAGAAGAACGTCGCTACTGCCTGCCAACAGAGGAATGGCGCTGCAAACTCAGCCTGCTGATCTCTCGAATGTGCCGCAGCGGAGAAGCCTTTGACGTCTTCACATCGAATGATTTGGCGAGGCTAGAAGGCACTCTTCTCGGCTACCCAAAGGGGGATATTGAGGTGTTCATCGCACATGCTGCGTCGCGAACATCTGCCAGAACAGATTGAATGACCGCTTCCGCCCTTACCCGACATCAGACATTTTTCGAGTGAGCGACCAATCGCGGGCCGCTATGTCGACGACGTGCTCGACGGCGCCGGCCATTTCCACGGCTCGGAGGAGTTCTGCCGCGTCCATTGGACGGGCAAAGCGCTGTCGGATGCCGAATTCCGCCGCTTCGTCGCCGCCACGGTGCCGGAACAGGTGGCCATCGGCGTGCAGTCGTTCATCGGCACCGATATCGGCCGCATCCGCCGCCTGATCGGGCTCGACCAGTCCTTGGGCAAAACCCAATCACTCTAAACGACCGCTCGATCTCTTTTTCACGCGCGCCGCTGTAGGCGCCGGATCAGATCACGAAAAAATCGTCGGCCAGCAGCGTCGGCCTGTTCGTCAGCGTCGCGAGCTGTGTCACGCCGCCTGCGACGTTTCCGTTGGAATCGTAGAACAACGCACCCGTAACCTGGTCATAGACGATGTGGTCGTCGGCGTCGTGCGCGCTAGTCCCAGCGAAGAAGTACCTTGGCTCGAGGGCTCCGGTGGCTCCAAGCCCCTGCATTACCGAATTCTGGAGCCTGAATGTATCGGCCGTATGGTTGAAATCCGTGATGATGTCGCGGTTGGCCACTGAGAGCGGCGCGCTGAAAACGAAGGAATCGTTGCCGGCGCCACCAGTAAGCCGGTCAATGCCAAGGCCGCCCGTTAGTGCATCGTTGCCACCGTGCCCAAGCACGGTATCATTGCCTCGGCCGCCGTCCAGTTTGTTGTCGCTGTCGTTGCCGTCGAGCACGTTGTCGAGGGAATTTCCCGTGGCTCCGACGTTGGCGTTTCCGGTCAGACGCAGATTTTCTACCAGCCTGCGATCGACCGCCAGTGAGTACGTGACCAAGCTGAAAATCTGGTCGAGGCCCGCTTCGTCGATGACGTTGTCCAGTACATTGTCCACGTAATAGGTATCGTTGCCGGCACCGCCATTCATCAGGTCGGCCCCGGTCCCGCCATCGAGAAGGTCGGTGCCATCATAGCCCGCCAACCGGTCGCTAGCCGCCCCGCCCCTTATGGTGTCGTTGCCGGCAAGGCCGTACAGCGTGTTGTTCCCATTGTTCCCGGTCAGCTCATTGTCGGAAGAATTGCCGCGACCATTGATAGCGCCAAGGCCGATGAGGGTCAGATTTTCGACATAGGATGGCAGTGAATAGGTGCTCGAGCTGAACACCGAATCGTTGCCCGCCGCATCGGCTTCGACCACACGGTCGAGCGCATTGTCGACATAGTAGGTATCGTCGCCCGCGCCGCCCTCCATCTTGTCGATTCCGACCCCACCGTCGAGCAGGTTGCTGCCAGCGTTGCCGACCAGCGCGTTGTCGAGTTCATTACCCATCGCGTCGATGTCGGCGACGCCGGTGAGCGTGAGCTGCTCTATTTGCTGGCCGGACAGCGAATACGTCATCGAGGTGATGACCAGATCGATGCCGGCTCCGTCAGCCTCGATGACTGCGTCGAATGCGTTGTCGACGCGGTAGGTGTCGTTGCCCAAACCGCCGGACATTTTGTCAGCACCAGCTCCGCCGTCCAGAACGTCATCAAAGCTGCCGCCGTTCAGGATATCCGCCGCATCCGTCCCGGTCAGGTGCTGCTCCATAACGTCCGGCGCGGCATAGGCGCGCACGTAGTCGATGACCATCTTGTAGGTGCCGGACGCCCGCTCGAATTCAAGGGGATTCATGGCAAGCGAGGCCAACATATAGAGCGGCGTGCGGAAGGACTCGCTCATTGGAAAGCGGCTCAGCTCCTTGCCGTCATAGTACACGGTGATCCAGTCCGTCGTGATCCTCGCGCCGTAGGTGTGAAACGTCCCGTCGAACATCGTGCCGGCGAGGCCCGTATAGTTGCCTTTCGAAGCGTGGCTTTCCTTATTGCTCAAGTGCACCACATGGTGATGACCATCGGGATCGCCCCCATACGCTTCAACGATGTCGACCTCGACGCGTGGCACAGTCTGATCGGGCGACAGCATCCAGAAAGCCGGCCAGGCTCCCGCCCCGCCGTGAAAGGCTGCGCGCATCTCGAAGTACCCGTACTCTTGCGCGAAACCCTGGCCGGCGCTGTTAACCGTTTGCATCGTTCCCGACTGCCAGACGCCGTCCACCTGCTTCATGGTAATGGTCAGCTGCCCGTCAGAGACGGAGAACGGATTCGTTGCCCCCACCGGCGACATGAACGTGGCGGCCCCATAGGGGGCGTGTACCGGCGCGAACCACTTGCCGGTGCCGTTGTTCGGCACGACATCAAGCGTATTGAACTCGTCGGAAAAGGAGAGCTTGAAACCTGAGAGGTTCAGCTCCGATCCTTTGTACTGTCCGGTCCAATCGCCAGGAAGGGCAATCGCAGCCATTGATGGGCTCCTCGTTCTCGCAACATTTTCGCGGTTGATCCCCCACCAAGATCTAATCGTCCATTTGTTAACGGAACGGTAATGGACAGCGATTCCGCCGCAAATGGGCTCAGTGCGGTTATCCCCAACGCTTCACGAGGAATTTGGGAGAAGTCGCAAATCGGTTGATGTAGCCGGCACACGAAACTGCGAATCCTCCGATACCGTGACGCCGGGCTCGAACGTCGCCGCAACCTGCCGCTCCTTCTCCGCTGCGCTCGCCCTAAATCCGATCGCCGACATGTGGTAGTGTGATATTTAGCTGAAACTCTGGGGACGCGCTCTGTGGAACGCCGCTTGACCGCGATTCTGGCCGTCGACATGGCAGGCTATAGCCGCCTCATGGAGCAAAATGAGGAAGATATCGTTACGCGTCAGAAGGTGCACCGCAGGGAGTTGTTCGATCCGCAGATCGCAAGTCGTGCAGGCCGCATCGTCAAGACCACGGGCGACGGGATGTTGGTCGAATTCGCTTCAGCACAGGATGCGGTCCGCTGCGCCATCAACATCCAGCTGGCTATGGCAGACCGCGAGGGAGCGTCACCGGAAGAACGCCGCATTCTCTATCGCCTCGGGATTAATCTCGGGGATGTCCTCTTCGAGGATGGAGATATCTTCGGCGACGGCGTCAACGTGGCTTCCCGCCTTGAGGGGCTGGCGAAGCCAGGCGGCATCTGCATCTCCGACATTGTCCATCAAGCGGTCGCGGATAAGATCAAAGTGCCTTTTCGCGACATGGGCAACCAGCGAGTAAAGAATATCTCCCGCCCCATCCGCGTCTGGCAGTGGACACCCGACGCTTCGCTGCCTAGCCCGGAGCTTCCCAAAGCTGCGCAGCAACAACAGGTACAGTTCGCCACTGCCCCAGACGGAGTGCAGATCGCGTGGGCCAGTATTGGCCAAGGGATGCCGGTGCTGAAGGCACCGAATTGGCTGAACCATCTGGAGTATGAATGGCGCAGTCCAATCTGGCACCCATGGCTGGTCAGGTTGGCGAGGCTGTGCCGGCTGGTACGATTCGACCAGCGGGGAAATGGCCTATCGGACTGGGGCGTCGAAGCTGTATCCGAGGAGGCAATGACTGGCGACATGTCGACCGTCGCAGCCGCTGCTGGACTGAGCCGGTTCGCGCTTCTCGGCATTTCGCAAGGATGCTCATTCAGTATCCGCTACGCCGTGGAGAATCCCGAGCAGGTGACCTGTCTCGTCCTCTTGGGCGGATTTCTTCGGGGTCGGCTCAAGCGGACGCAACCGGACCAAAAGCACCTTTATGAAGTCGGGACGATGATGATCCGCGACGGCTGGGGCTCGACCAATCCAATCTTCAGGCACTTTTTTACAACAACCTTCATGCCAGACGCTCAGCCCGAGATGGCCGCGAGTTTCGACGAACTTCAGCGCATCGCTACGAGTCCGGAAGCGGCCATGCGGATCTGGAAAATGAACAGCACGGTCGATGTCACGGAGTTGGCGAAGCAGGTCAATGTTCCGACGTTGGTCCTGCATTGCATCGGCGATCGCGTCGCGCCGATAGAGGAAGGGCGCCTCATGGCTACGCTTATTCCTAACGCGACCTTCGTTGAGCTTCCTGGAAACAATCATGTGCTCATGGAGGACACGGCTGCCTTCGAACAGTTCTTTGACGAGTACTCCAGGTTCCTGACAGCGTACAACCAGTGAAATATAGCCCTATGGGCGCGCTTTTCAGCGGTTTCGCTTTGAACTTCTGCTGTCTACCCGGTTGAGACGTAGAACGCTCCATCGCGGTATAATCCGAGCCGATGCCCCGGCCGGCTCGGTCGCGCCATCTGCCGACGTTAGCGTAAACGCGGCAGGGTCCGCCCTGTGGGCGAGATGCGGCATCCGCCGGACTTTCGCCGATAGATGTAGCCGACGGGTGGTTCAGAGCACACAAGCCTGAGTCATCGATCTAACGAGACTGGCCAATTGCGGTTCATCGATTAGGGCCGCTGCGTCGGCCGGCGAGAGCCAGGCGCGTTGCCGCTGGGAACGCTCATTCCAGTCAGGCTGCACATCGACGACCGATAGCAGATAAACCTTGACGGTCACCCGCACGAAGTGGCCGGAAAGACGCTCCAATAGGCGTAGACGCCCAGTGGCTCCTTCAACGCCTCGCCGACAACGCCGGCCTCTTCCCGGCTTGGGTGACTGCTGCCTTCTTTCCGCTCATGCCCAGCCCTGTTCGAGCCGCCACCGACTCAATTTGCAAATCGGCACAAAAGCTCCCAATCTGGTTGCCGCCGCAGCAGAGCCTTATACTTGTTAGACGGCGAAACAGTGGGAGGAATTCGCACATGAAAAAGACCTATGTCCGTCTGGCGGCAACGGCTGCAATGCTCGTCTCTGCCGCCACTTCGGCTTACGCCGACAGCCTCACCCTCTATTGCTCCGCCGACGAGGCCTGGTGCCAGCAGATCAAAACTACCTTCGAGGAAAAGACCGGTATCACTGTCGACATGACCCGCAAGAGCTCCGGCGAGACATACGCCCAGGTGCGCGCCGAGGCCGGAAACCCGAAGGGCGACGTCTGGTGGGGTGGCACCGGCGATCCTCACCTCCAGGCCGCCGAGGAAGGATTGACTGAGGAATATACGTCCCCGATGCGCGGCGAACTGCACGACTGGGCGATCAAGCAGGCGGAAGCCGCCAACAACAAGACGATCGGCGTTTACTCCGGTGCGCTCGGCTTCGGCTACAACAAGGATTTGTTGGCTAAGAGCAACCTGCCGGAGCCGAAATGCTGGGCCGATCTGACCAAGCCGGAGTACAAGGGCCACATCCAGATGGCCAACCCGAACTCATCGGGCACCGCCTATACGATGCTCGCCACGATGGTTCAGCTGATGGGCGAGGACAAGGGTTTTGAATACCTGAAGGCGCTCCACGCCAACATCAACCAGTACACCAAGTCCGGCTCCGCTCCGATTAAGGCCGCGGGTCTCGGCGAAACGACCATCGGCATCGTCTTCATGCATGACGCGGTGACGCAGACCGCAGCCGGCTTCCCGATCGTCACGGTGGCGCCTTGCGAAGGCACCGGCTATGAGATCGGCTCGATGTCGCTGATCAAGGGAGCCCGCAACCCGGAAGCAGCAAAGCAGTTCTACGACTGGGCGCTGACCGCCGAGATGCAGTCGAAGGCGAAGGACGTGAAGTCGTTCCAGTTGCCTTCGAATAAGAACGCCACCGCGTCCGAACTGTCGCCCGACCTGTCGACCATCAAGCTCATCGACTACGACTTCAAGAAGTATGGATCGAGCGCCGAGCGCAAGCGCCTGCTGCAGAAGTGGGATACGGAGGTCTCGACCCTGCCGCAGTAATCATGCGCGTCCGCACTGCCACGAGCGCGCTTCACCCGACCGTTGTCCTGTGGATGGCGGTCGGCTTGGTCGGCTATACGCTGCTGCCTTGGTACGGGTTGGACGGCAACTTGTTCACCTTGTCCTGGCTGTTGGACGGCTATCCGCTTGACGATGACGTCGCGCCGGCGCTTTTCCTTGTGCTGCAAGGCGAGAAATTCTGGCTCGCACCCCTCGGCCCGCTGCTTCTCGCACCGCTCCTGCTGTGGGGGCGCCGGAAGTCCGATCCTTTCTTTGGGAATTTGCTAATCGTCGTCGGCGCGACCGGCGTCGCCTACTTCTTGCTTCAAGGTTTCGGCATTGGTCTGCGTGGTTTCCAATGGCAATGGCTGACCTCGCTCTTTGGCGAGCTTGACGACCGGCAGTTCGGCATGGGCTGGGGAGCACTGCTGGTAGGCGGCGCGTTCCTGTTCCTGTTCACCCTCGGGCTTGCGGCGCGCGGCGCGGTGGCCGGCGACGAATTCGTCGTCGGCTCGATCGGCTTCGTCGTCGCTGTGGTCACCATCTTCATCTTCATGCCGATCGGCCAGATGCTGGGGAGCGCGCTGCTCACACAAGAGGGCGACTATTCGCTTCCGATCTTTCTCGCGAAACTCTCCAGCGACCGGCTCTGGAGTCTCGGCTGCCTCTTCGGCGGCCCGCGCTGCGGCGTCGCCTGGAATTCGCTGTTTCTCGCCATCCTCGTCGGCGTGATGACCACCGCACTCGGCCTGGTCTTTGCCCTGGTGGTGACGCGTACCGGCTTTCGCTACGGCGCGCTGTTGCGCGCGCTGACCGTGCTGCCGATCATCACACCACCCTTCGTCATCGGCCTCGCCATCATTCTTCTGTTCGGCCTCTCGGGCGCCATCAACCTGGGTTTCGCCGAGCTAATCGGCGTCCAACCAACGCGATGGGTCTATGGCCTGCCTGGCCTGCTGATCGCACAGGTGCTCGCTTTCACGCCGATCGCTTTTCTGGTGATGATCGGTGTGGTCGAGGGGGTCAGCCCGTCCATGGAGGAGGCCGCCCAGACCTTACGCGCCAATCGCTGGCAGACCTTCATCACCGTCTCTCTGCCTTTGATGCGGCCGGGTCTGGCCAACGCCTTTCTGCTCAGCTTTATCGAGAGCATGGCTGACTTCGGCAATCCGCTGGTGCTCAGCGGCAATTTCGACGTGCTGTCCACCGAGATCTTCTTCGCCATCGTCGGCGCACAATACGACCAGGCGCAGGCGGCGATCCTCGCCCTCGTACTCCTGTTCTTTACGCTCGGGGCTTTCTACGCCCAGCGATTCTGGCTCGGCAAAAAGTCGTACACGACCGTCTCCGGCAAAGGCGACGCCGGCGTCCACCCGCATCTGCCGGCAACATTCCGCAACCTCGTCTTTGCGGTGGCCGCCGTCTGGACGCTTTTTACCTTGCTGATTTATGTGACGATCTTCTACGGCAGCTTCGTCAAGCTGTGGGGCGTCGATTTCTCTCTGACCTTTGAACACTACGTGAAGGCATTCTCCATCGGGTGGAACGAGTTTGGCATCCATTGGCGCGGCTCGGCCTGGAGTTCGTTCTGGACCACCATGGAAATAGCGTTGATTTCAGCGCCGCTGACCGCGGCCATCGGACTCTTGACCGCCTATTTGCTGGTCCGCCAGAATTTTGCCGGCAAGGACACCTTCGAATTTGCAACGATGCTGTCCTTCGCCATTCCCGGCACTGTGATCGGCGTGTCCTATGTGATCGCATTCAACGTACCGCCGATCGAGCTCACCGGCACCGGCATCATCCTGGTGCTCTCCTTCATCTTCCGCAACATGCCGGTCGGGGTCCGTGCCGGTGTCGCATCGATGTCGCAGATCGACCGCAGCCTTGACGAGTCGTCCCTCACTCTCGGGGCTAACTCCTGGCAAACCTTCCGCAAGGTGGTGCTGCCGCTGCTGCGGCCGGCCATCCTCGCGGCGCTGGTTTATTCCTTCGTTCGCGCCATGACCGCCATCAGCGCCATTATCTTTTTAGTCAGCGCCCAGTACGACATGTCGACCAGCTACATCGTCGGCCGCGTCGAGAATAACGAATACGGCATCGCCATCGCTTATTCCGCAGTCCTGATCGGCGTGATGCTGGCGGTTATCGGCCTGATGCAGCTTGCGGTTGGCAGCCGCATGATTGGCAGGCGTGGTCTCGACGGCGATCTGGCTCAGTCGCGCACCAATGTCAGCCAGGCGGTCGTGACGCGTCCACAGCCGGCGATCTCGGGAGGCGGATGATGGCCGAAATTCGCAGCAATGCCGCCTCAGTCGAGTTCAGGAATGTCACCAAGATCTACGGCAGGAGCAAGGCGCCCGCCGTCAACGACGTCTCGCTGTTCATCGAGGCCGGGAAGCTGGTCACCCTGCTTGGACCGTCGGGCTGCGGCAAGACGACAACCTTGCGCATGATCGCCGGACTGGAAATGGTGACGAGCGGCCAGATCCTGATCGGAGGCGCCGACGTCACCCGGTTGCCGGCTACTGATCGTGATGTCTCCATGGTGTTTCAATCCTACGCGCTTTTCCCGCACATGACCGTGACCCAAAACGTCGAATACGGCCTGGGCTTTTCCGGCTTCGGGAAGAAGGAGACGACCGAGAGGGCCAGAGCAGGGCTTGAGCTGGTCGGACTGTGCAATTTCGGCGACCGCCTGCCGAGCCAGCTTTCTGGCGGACAGCAGCAACGTGTCGCGGTGGCGCGGGCGCTGGTTCTGGAGCCGCAGGTGCTGCTCTTCGACGAGCCTTTGTCGAACCTGGATGCCAAGCTGCGCCGGCGCGTGCGCGAGGAAATCCGCGAGATCCAGCAGAAGCTCGGCCTTACGGTCGTCTATGTCACCCACGACCAGGAGGAAGCGCTCGCCGTCTCCGATCGCATCATTGTCATGAACAATGCGGTGATTGCTCAAGACGGCACGCCACGCGAGCTCTACGAGCAGCCCGCAAATGCTTTCGTGGCCGACTTCATCGGCGAAGCCAACATGTTCCAATGCGAGGTGGTGTCGGTCGAAGGCGACGGCGCCACAGTGCATCTGGGATCCGCCGTGCTGAAGCTGCCGGCTCGCGGCCGCAAACCAGGGCCAGCCAAGCTGGCGGTGCGACCGGGCCGCCTGGAGATTGGCGAACCGGATAGACCCGGCACTTTGCCCGGCACGCTTGAAAAAGTGACCTATGTCGGCAGCCATCTCGAATTCGTAGTCGCCACGGAATTCGGCGAAGTCTTCGTGATCTCGCCGGATGTCGATACGGCGTTTCGAGCGGGGCAGCCGGTGAGCATCGGCTTTCCCGAACGCGGACCCGTGCTGATCACAGACTGAACGCCTCTTTGCAAAGCGCGTGAACCTTGTCGAACACGCCCTTACCGCCCGCGATGACCAGTGTTCCTTCTTCCAGGACCGTTTTCGGATCGGGAGGGATGACCAATCCGCCGGCCTCTTCGACCAGAAGCATGCCGGCGAGGCAGTCCCAAGCGTTCATATGCTCCTCGACATAGGCGAGCAGCCTGCCCGACGCGACGTAGGCAAGCATAAGCGCACCAGATGCATTGCGGAAAAAGACGCCGCCCTCCTGAAGCAGCAGATCGATCAGTTTGGCGACGGCACGAGCTTCACGACGATTGGAGAAGCCGGTTCCGACCGAGCCTTGCGTCAGACTGGTCGTCGGGCTTGTCTTGATGGGCCGGTCGTTGAGGAAAGCTCCGCCGCCGCGTCGTCCATAAAAAGTCTCGCCGGTAGACGGTTCATGGATGACGCCCACGACCGTCACACCCTCCTTGACGCAGGCGATGACGACCGTCCAGGCTGGGATGCCGCGCAGGAAGTTGGCAGTGCCGTCGATCGGATCTATCACCCAAGTGTAACCCGATCCGCCCGCGAGTGCGGCGTGTTCCTCTCCGATAACGCCGTCTTCAGGATATTGCGCCGCAAGCTCCTGCCGGATGAACGTCTCGACGTTCCGGTCGGCCTCGGAGACCAGATCCTGATGACCCTTGCTCTCGATTGTGAGTGTCTCCAGTTGCCGGAAATATTGCAGGCCGAGCTCGCCGCCGCGCCGCGCCAACGCAGTCGCAAACAGCATCCGATCGTTATTGTCACCGGCCATGGCACTCGCTCTGTGTTTGATGCACCTGTTGGTCAAAGCAGCTGCGATCGCCTTACGCTTATCAGGATCATGTCATTCACGTAGTCAATTCTGTCATTGTTTCTGCTTCCATTCGTTTCGTTAGCTGTCTGTTTGTAATCATGGCCATTTTTTGCCGGGAAAGGTTGAGATTACCGGTCGGCGATCGGCTGCCACTCGTGGATGATCACGGCGATGTGCGCGGATCGAGAAGATCCATGGCCGCAACTGGGTCGAAATCGTCGGTGCAGCGCGCAAATTCTCCGAATCCATGATCTACGGCCGCTATGTGGACGACGTGCTTGACGGCGTCGGCCATTTCCACTGCTCGGAGGAGTTCTGCCGCGTCCACTGGTTCGTGTCGACATGGCTTGCGATCTCCGACTCAGGCGGAACCCATGATTCACAACCGACCCCAAGGAACGCTGTTGCCGCCACATCTAGCCGTCTTATCGGTATCGGCGAAGCCGCTGATCTGTGCTAAGCCGCCGCCCGAATAGCCAAAGGAGTACACCAGTGAGCGAGCCGACCGTGGCCGAGGCGACCGACAGCATCTATGCATCGCTCCAGGCGAACAATGCCGACATCGACGCACATATCGCGGCGCTCAAAGCAGCGCTGACGCGAGAGGGGATAGAACAAGCGGTGTTCGATCCGACCAGGCTGGCGCAGAACAACCGTTCGGGCCGCAAGCTGATGCAGGCTTATTTTCGGCAGCGCGGCGTGAGCGTGAGGTTTTCGGCCTCGTAGGGGCGCACGCTGAGGCGCCACGACCTGCCGGCAATCATTGTGATCCAAGATCCCGCGGGGAGTTCAGGCAAGTCCGCTTTTGGCTTCTGTGGGCCGACATGCGGCTTCCGGCCCGCCGACGTCAAGTACCTTGGAAATCGGCCGACAAATGGTCAATTCAATCACCTGCTCCGGCTGCCGAGTACATCAGCGACCGCCGCTTCTGGCCTTCGGATTTGACCGGCTCAATCGCATGAATCTGCCGCCTTGAGCGCTTCGGCGCGGCCAGATTTGTCCAACGCTCCTAGCCGTCGAACCGATGCGAAGAATCGTGGATAGTCGCCCGAACACAAATCGAACAAGCGGAGAAACGTCGCCACCCGATCGCCGTAGATGGAAGTCGCGGCAAGCTTCGCGTTGTTGATCGGAGAATCGAACCAGACATCATATCCCCGGTATCCACGCCAGCGACTGTCGCGCATCTCTCGGTAGCGCATCCGCAGCCGTTCGATCGCGGCTGTCTTTGCGGCCCGCTTCTGCTCAGAGGTAGCGCTGTCGTCATAGACGTGCCTTAGCTGGTCTCGGGTCCGCGACACCAGCGCAAGAAATTGAGCTCTACGCCTCCGGTCGGCTTCGTAACGGCGCAAACCGGCAGTATCCCCATTCGCGCGCAGCCATTTTCTTACACCGGTTGTTTCGACAGCGGCAGCGAATGCTTCGTTGAACGCGGAATCGTCCTGTACGTAGACGCGCTGGTGGGCCAGCTCATGGAACACCAGCCCTGCAAGACCCGCTTCATCTTGGCTGAGCATGGTGCTTAGCAGCGGGTCACTTGACCAACCGAGCGTGGAATATGCAGTGATGCCCGTCACATAGACGTCCAGGCCCTGTCTCTGAAGTTCGACAGCGGTTTCAATCGCAGACCTTTTGGAGAAGTATCCTCGATACGGAACGCATCCGAACACCGGAAAGCACCATGTTCGTGGCGTCAGCGAGAATTCCGGCGCTGCGAAGATGGCCCATGTCACCGCGTCCCGACCAACGTCAACATAGCTGCGGTAGCTATTGTTGTCCGGCAGCGCCAGTTCATCTATCGCAAACTGTCGGATGGCGCTCGCCGATGCCATTCGAGCGCGCAATGTCCCAGGGGTCGACGGATCGTCGATCAGCTCTCCGACATCCTGGCGCGCCGCCATGATCTCCACGTGACCCTTCAAGGATTGTGCGTAGTAGGAAATGCTGGTGCAACCTGCCACGCCGGACACCACAATCATCGCCGCAACCGAACGAAAAAAAGCATGCATCACGGTTTGCCCACGGCATTGCTCACACGTTCGGATAGGGCAAATGTCGCAACTACGCCCGGTCCCAAACAGTCGCGCCAATTTGGTTAAGGTCCTGAATGGGGTTTAGGTTAGACGTTCGTCCTCGGCAAGATTGTCACAATTTGGTCACTCGCCGCCAAATTGCCGAATGTCCGGATACGGCGGACTGAAGCAACGCAGCATTTTCCACTTTGAGGCGAAGTAATTCTCAACTATGGTCCGCCAGGCTTTTGGCATGGGGGGGATATTGCCGATGGTTTTATCACGCAGGGGTGTCGTGCTCGGCGGCCTGGCGCTGGTCGCGGTGGGTGCAACCAGCAATATTGCTCAAGCCGCGGCGGCAAAATCCTTTTTCGCCGGTACCGCCAGCGACAACAATTTTGTCTATCGCAAGACCAACTTCGCCAAGATCGACAAGAGATGGCATCGCCAGATCGTCAAGTATTTCAGCAGCGAGCCGGTCGGCACCGTCGTGGTCGATACCCGCCACCACTTCCTCTACGTCATCATGGAAAACAAGACCGCCATCCGCTACGGCGTCGGCGTCGGCAAGGACGGCTTCAAATGGTACGGCCGCGCGACGATCGACCGCCGCGCGCTGTGGCCGCAATGGGTCCCGCCCCCCGAAATGCGTAAGCGCAGGCCGGACTTACCGCACATGGTCGCAGGCGGCGCGTCCAACAATCCGCTCGGGCCGCGCGCGCTCTATCTGCACCGCAACGGCGCCGACACCGGCTACCGCCTGCATGGCACGCTGGAGCCATGGAGCATCGGCACCGACGCTTCCAGCGGCTGCATCCGCATGTTCCCGGAAGACATCATCGACCTCTACCAGCGCTGCCCGATCGGCACCGCGGTGCAGGTCCTGCCGCACATCGCCGACCAGGCGCCCGCTTCCACCACTGTCGAATGATTGGCGCCTCATGAACCGCATGATTGAAAACACGCGCCGGCTGCTCGCCGCCGGCCTGCTGGTGCTGGCCGCATCCTGCTCGACCAGCAACACGCTGGCCCCTTCCACGCCCGACGTCACTAACACCGAGGTTGCCGGCTTCCAGAACGTGCAGCCGGGCAGCGAGGAGGATTTTATCCTCAATGTCGGCCGCCGCACCTATTTCACGCAAGGTTCGGCCGCGCTCGATTCTGTCGCCAAGGCCACCCTCGACACCCAGATCGCCTGGTTAGCAAAGCATCCGCGCTGGCTGCTCAAGCTGCAGGGTTTCGCCGACGATCCCGGCGCAAGTGAAACGGCGCTGTCGCAGCAGCGCGCCGATGCGGTGATGGACTACCTCGCCGCCGGCGGCATAGACCGCAACCGCATGTGGGCCAAGGGCTACGGCAAGGACAGGCTCGTCCGCGACTGCCCCGACACCGCCTGCAGGTCGCAGAACCGCCGCGTTGTGTCTAATTTGCGCGATGAGAGGGACGAGTCGTAGGCCGCTGCTGTTCTGCTTGTGACCCGAAGCAGAGTCTCACACGAGCGTAGTTCTTCGCTTTTTGAAGGTCCGCAATCTTGCCGGGAAGGCCAAGGCGGTGGGTGTACCGGCTGCAACGTCCGTTTTCAGGAGTACGATTGCCTACACGGACGACCGGGATAGGTCGGAAGCTGCTGTTGGACCTCCGGCCGCAATGCGCCCCAATCCGGTCATTCGAGATTTTCAGCGTCGATCCTGAAAGCGGCCGTTCGTTACCTGCGTTGGAAAGCCTGCTAATGGTGGAAAGCGGAATGGCAGCTATTGATCGACACTGAAAAACGATCCGGACATTCATCGCGACACCCCGAACGGGCCAGCCCATCATCTATCCTGTCGCCGGACGTAGCTCTGTCCCCGAAGATTCTTCTTCCCGTTTCGGCGATCAATCCCGGCGCGGATCGTAAGGCTTGGCGGCCCGTTGAGCGACGCGCTCGCGGTACCTCGCGTCGGTCCCACTTCGGTTTTCCGGCTTGGTAAGCGTTTCGACAGACTTCCCGAGGACGACCAGCAGCGTGTCCCATTCTTCCTGGCCGAGCGTCTTGTAGCGGTACTCCAGACCCAGCGAAGCCAGGAGCTGCTCGATCTCAGGCCGCGCGAAAGAGGCCGCAGGGCCAATGCGGCGAAAGCCGCTTCGCACGGCATCGGTAGCCGCGGTCAGGTCGCTGAAGCCATACTTGCCCGGATCGTAGACGGAGTACTCGCGCAGCAGCCGCAACAGGTCGGGCACGGCATCGACGCCGCGGTCGCCCTGGCGCTTGATCAGGCCGGTGGCAAAGCGGCTGACCGCCGGATCGGCGAGAATCGCGCGCTCTTCCGGCAGAGGATCGGCGTATGCACCTACAGGAAGGCCGGCCAGGGCATTGATCCAGTGGCGCGCCTCCTTCTTGTCGGTGGCCGCGAGGTAGCGGCGGGCGGCGAGCCGCCGCAGATCGGCGGAGTCGCCATCGACCTGTTTGATGATCGCCCACAGCCCATCTGAGGATCGCACCCGCGGGTCCTCCAAGATGCGAACAAGCAGACGCCGGTCGCTCTCGCCGAGCGGCTGGTCGTTCGCGCGGAACGAGTCCATCCACTGATTGGCGAGCGCGAACGCGGGATCGCTCATCGGCTTACGCGGATCCTCGAGCGCTCTGGCAAGTTCCTCGCGCGTTCTCGTTTTCGCCACTTCCATATTCACGCCGCGCGAAACGCTGGTGTGGTCGAGTAGCAGCCGGTTGACGGGAACCTCGGCGTACATCCTTCCGTCACCGAGCCGCCGACGCGCCCAGCCGAACCGGAAGTTCTCGATCCCGCCCGAAGTCCCGATCAGCAACGGCGCCGCCGGGGCAAAGATCGACAGGATCGACTGTCGCAGCAGCACCTGCTCACCGGCGTCCGTGATGGTGAGCGCCTTGCGGTGGGGTGCGGAGGGTTCGAGCGACCAACCCACCCGTCCCGATCGGGGCTTGGCATCGGGCACGGCGGGGCCGTCCTCGATCGCGATGGTGAAGTCGGGTTCGGGGGCGTCGTCGCTTTGTAGCAGCGCCTTGCCCTCTGACATCATCAGGTTCCATTCGGCTTCCAGCGCGCGCTGAGGGGCAAGCGGATCGGAGGCATTGTAGCGCCGCTCTTCCAGCAGGCCATGCCCGATGACGGTGCTTCGTTTGCCGGGCGTCGAGTCCGGCACGACGCGATATGTATTGGAATGACCGCGAAGGGTCCGGACGCGGACCGAAGTGACGCCCGGGGTCTTGAGCAAGGCCGCGCACAATGCATCGCAACGGCCATCGAACGGGCGGGCGAGGAGAATGTCGCCCTTGAGCGCAATCGGTGCGCTCGACTGAATGTCCGGCTCCTTCAGGCTGGCCAGCATGCCCCTCGCCCAGGTGAGGCCTGGCTGGGAGATGGTCCAAAACAGTGCCAGCGTCGCGGCGCCCGACATGACGTTCAGAGGAACCCCTGAAAGGAAACGTCCGAGCAGCAAGCGGAACAGCGCGAAGGCGACGCCATACATGAAGGCCGTTGGCATCGACGCGAGGATGAGCCCCGGGATGATCAGGAAACTGCCGATGATGACCAGCCATGGCATTGTCAGCGCCGCGAACGCGCCGACGCCGGTGATAATCAAGTAAGTCTTCAACCACATGCGCGGAACCTTACCGCGCAGGATTCAAAAATATGATAAAGCGACTGTCCTCGGGTCGGTGCCGTCTTTCGGGATAATCTCGTTGCGCTCACCTCAAAAAGCTGTCGATCGTCCGCCTTTGGGGGCTCTGGGGCCTCCATCAGATGACCGACTCGGGTCGCAAGGACACGACATGTCGAGGCTTGTCGCGGAACAGCTTCTGGCGCAACCAAGTCGTACCGGCGGCTACGCCATACGCCAACATTCCACCGCTACCCGGCATCCGGCATTTTTCGAGTGAGCGACCAGTCTCGGGCGACAACCTCGATGGTCTCGTCTCGAAAATAGAACAAGAAATGCCGTGAATTCGGACTGTCTGGCGACAGAACCTCTCCCAATCGTCGACTGCCCGGCCGTCGCCGATCACTTCGTAGAACTCCCCCCATTTTGGGGCTTGATTGCTGTAACGGCCGTCACCTGCAAACCACGCGTGATCATTTGTAGCGTCCCATCGCCAGCGACTACAGCCACCGAAGCGAAGCGTTGCCATCTCTCCCTCTCTGGCGTCGTGGGCCCATGGGTTTAAAAGAAAGGAAAGCTCAACTGTATCGCCCTCGACGGTTAGCTCTACGTCAGGAGCATTAGGCTCGGCGTTCCAGTCAGGGTTCAGGTGCCGGAGATATAACTCGGTCATGCCCGATATTGCATGTCGAGAGGGCAACTTTCCATCCCATCTCGCCATTGACGGCAGCCAACTGATCGACCCTAAACCGGCTTGGCCGGTTTGCGCATCGCCGAATAGGTGAGCAGCGCCGAGGCGAGATAGAGCAGCAGGAAGACGACATTGAGCGACAGCACCAGATCGGGCGTGTCCAGGATGGTGGTCAGCACATAGGTCAGCAGGACCGCCTTCAGCCCGGCAAGCAGCGCCAGGTTGATCGCCCGCACCAGCGTCTGGCCGCGCGCGAACAGAAGCTCGGCCTGGTATTCGACCAAGTTGCGCAGGCCCGGTACGCAGATCGCCAGCGCCACCAACGGGGCGGCCTCCGCAACATTCCTGCCCAGCGCATTGGGGAAGAAATGCAGCACGATGCCGAGCGCCGCCAGCGCCAGCGTCGAAACCAGGAACACGCCGCCTTCGATGCCGCTCTTGACCGAAAGGCGTGACAGAAGTTCCGGCTTTCGCATCATGCGCTGCACCAGCATCATCGAAAAGGTGCGGATCGGGATCGCCGTCAGGTCGACCAGCCGCATGATGATGGCATAGATGCCGGCGAGGTGCGGCCCGCCGATCGCCAGCACCAGCAGCTTGTCGAATTCCATCTGCAGGTAAAACAGCACCTCTGCGCCGGCCACGTAGACGGAATCGGCGAGCCGCCTCAGATAGAGCTCTAGCCGCAGCCGCAGCCGCTGGCGCGGATAGAAAAATCCGAAGGCGATGAGCAGCGAGGCGGCGTTGGCGCCGATATAGTACCAGGACCAGACCCCTATGGTCGGCTGCGCCGCGAACATGAACAGCACGGCGCCGAGCGCCCGCAGGGCCGTTGCCAGGATCGTCAGCAGGGCGGCGCGGCCGAATTTGCCGAGACCGTTGTTGACGATCAGCGCGACCTCGACCGGCCGCCACAAGAACGCCTCGGCAAACACGATCGCCGCAAAGACCGACAGCGGCACGGTGCCGGCAAAGAAGACCAGGTAGACGCCGAAGGAGGCGGCAGCCAGCAGCGGCAGCGATATCACGCCGAGCAGCAGGAAGCCGGCCGTGAAGGTGCCGATCAGATTGGGGCGGATGGTGGCGGTTCGGTAAAGCGCCGAGATGAAGCCAAAGGCCAGGATGCGTGACAGCATCACGCCGGCCGCCGAAGCGGTGGCGAACATGCCGAACTCGGCGATCGACAGCGTGTTGGCCAGCGCGATGAAATAGGCGAGCGAAAACACCAGCCGCCCGCCCGCGCCGCTGATCGCCGAAAGATAGTCGCGAACCAGCCCGCGTCGCTCGGCCACGAAAGCGCCGATCCGGGCGAGGGGCCGCCTTTGCGAGATGTTGCCAGCCTGGGTCATGTGTCGGAGAAGCATAGGCTGGAAAGTTTAACGCGCGGTTCTGGACGCTTTCGTTGCGTTCAAGAAGAACACAACCGAAGAGGGAAAGCTCGTCTTCAAGGCAGGGAAATTAACCTTTTGTTTCCTATGCTTGTTTAGCGTGGCTTAACGAATGGCTGACCGCGCGCGTCCAAGCCGGCAAGGGCAAGCTCCACGACAATGGTCGACAGGCAACACCGTGAAGATTGGAAGCGCAAGCGGTCCTTGCTGGCGCTCGGCCAGGCGATGCGCGGCGAAGAAGAACCATCGCTGGTTTCGCTCGGGGATCGGGCGGACCCGTCATGGCGCGAAGACGCCGCAACGCGCCATCGTCTCGCACGCTCACGCCGCGAGGGGCGAGCGCATCCGGAATTTTCGGCAATCCCGGAGCCCTCAGCGATCCCGGAACGCCCGATAACCCCGGAATTCTCGGCAAGCGATGAAACAAGCCAGTTTCAAGCCGATCATGCATCCGCTTCGACCGCCCGGATACCGCCTGAGACCGACGATGCCGTTGACGCGGGCTATGCGGACGCCAGGCTGCGGGAGGAGCCGTTTGCTGCCGGCGCCTCCGAGGACCGCCGTTCCGATGCCGATCCTCGACATGCCGCGTTCGATCCGCGATACGCATTCGAACCTCGGTATCCCGCGTCCGATCCACGATATGCAACGTTCGAGCCTCAATACGCGGGTGACGAGCAGCGGTCTTCCCGTGAGGCCGACGGCGGATGGAAGCCGTTGATCGATCCGATGCAGGTGGTCCGCGGCGTTGCCGGGTCGAAGCTGCTGATTGTTACCATGACGATACTGGGCGCCACGCTTGGCGTCGCGATCGCATTGTCGACGCCGAAGAAATACGATGCCACTGCAGAGCTGATCGTCGACCCGCGCGACCTGAAGCTCACCGACCGCGATCTCACCCAATCGGTGGTTGCGTCCGACGCCACGCTGGCCATCGTCGAAAACCAGGTTCGCGTGCTCACCTCCGGCACCGTTCTCAACAAGGTCGTGGACAAGCTCAATCTGGTCAACGATCCGGAGTTCAACGGGCAAGGTACCGACGGCCTGGGCGTGATGACGCTCATCCGGTCGATCCTGTCGCGCAATGACGGGCCGGGTGCCGATGAGGGCCGCCGCCGTGCGCTGGCCGTCACCAATCTGGCGGAGAGCCTTTCGGTCGAGCGCGGCGGCAAGACCTTCGTCATCTCCGTCAGCGCCACCACGCAAAATGGCGAGAAGTCGGCGCTCATCGCCAACACGATGACGGACGTTTTCCTGCAGACCTTCGGTCAGATCCAGTCCGACACCGCTGGCCGCGCGACCCACGAACTGACGGGCAGGCTCGACGAACTGCGCAAGGGCGTGGAAGTGGCCGAGCGCAAGGTCGCGGAATTCAGGGCCGCGCACGACCTCGTCGACGCACAAGGCCATCTGATCAGCGACGACGAGATGCTCAAGCTCAACCAGCAGCTTGCCATCGCCCGCGCGCGCACGCTGGAACTCAACGCCCGCGCTGCGTCGGCGCGCTCGATCGACGTGAATTCGGTTCTGAGCGGCACCTTGCCGGAGGAGATCAACTCCAACACCATGAGCGAATTGCGCTCGCAATATGCGACGCTCAAGCAGGAGGCCGACCGCGCTGCGATCCGGTTCGGGCCGCGCCATCCCGAGCTCCAGGCGCTCAATGCCCAGCTTGCCGGCTCGCGCGAGCGTATCGCCGGGGAACTGCGCCGCATCGCCTCGTCGCTGCAGGTCGACCTGAGGCGCGCCGTGCAGCTCGAACAGGATTTGGCCTCCCGACTGGCGCAGTTGAAGGTCCGCAGCGGCGACGTCAACAGCGACCTGGTTACCCTGCGCGAACTGGAGCGCGAGGCTGCCGCCAAACGCTCCGTCTATGAGCAATATCTTCTGCGCGCCAAGGAAACCGGCGAGCAGAAGGACATCAACACCGCCAATATCAACGTGATCTCCAAGGCTTTCGCCCCGCTCGAGCCGAACGGACCGTCGCGCGCCGTGACGGTGCTTGCCGGCCTGCTGGCGGGCCTCGCCTCTGGTGTCGGCCTCGGCGCCATGCGCGGCGCCTATGCGAGCCTTCGCGAAACCGCCAATTCGCGGCCGGGCCGCCGGACGGACGAACGCGGTTTTGGAGACCAGGCATACCAGGCGTCGCCGCCGCGCGTTCCGCCAGTCGAGGCCACCAGGCGTTCAGGTCCGATCAGTGCGCTGCTGTCGGCGGTGAGCAGGATCGTGCCGCGCAAGGCGCGCAGGGAAGACTCTGCCGCTACGTGGTCCAGCGGCTCACCGGCCAGTGGCGGCGCATCGACAGTCGCCGGAGGCGCAAAGCGGGATCCGGAAACTACCGGCTACAGGCAGCCGCAAGTCCAACAAGGCGCCTATGCTCCGCAGCAGGCGATGTACCCGGCCCCGCCTATGCAGGCGCATGCGCAACCGCCGATGGGCTATTCCTGGCAGATGCAGCCGCCGCCGGCCGGCTACCCCTATTCGCCGGCCATGGCGCCCCATGCCGGGCCTTACCCGCAGCAGCCGGTCTATCCCCGAGCCTCGTCGGACAAGGCAAATCAGGCTTCGGATGCCGCTGAACAGCAAGCCTCCATCGAGGAAATTCGAGCCAGCTTGCGCGAATTCCGCGAAGCGGTTCGCGAACTCACCGAAAGCCGATCGCGGCGCTATTTCTGAGCGCCGAATAGAATAAAAGCCACCGGTTTCGAGTTAGCGGCATAAGACGGCGCTTTGACGGGATTGCCCGGTCGGGTTTTCGTGAAAATGCCGCCCGAAGTAGAACGATGATGAGGGTGGTTCATGGCCGAGTTGATTGACGGAAAGAGCGTCGCCGAAGACGTGGTGCGGCGCGTCAAGGCCTTGACGATCGAACTGATGGAAAAGCGCGCGCACAAGCCCGGTCTTGCCGTGGTCATCGTCGGCGAGGATCCGGCGAGCCAGGTTTATGTCGCCTCCAAATCCCGCACCGCCAAGGAATGCGGCTTTCATTCGGTCCAGCACACGCTGCCGGCCGAGACCTCCGAACAGGAACTGCTTGATATCATCGGCGAACTCAACGCCGATCCCGGCATCAACGGCATCCTGGTGCAGCTTCCGCTGCCTGGCCATGTCGATGCGGGCAAGGTCATCCAGGCAATAGCGCCGCAAAAGGATGTCGACGGCTTCCACTTCATCAATGTCGGCAAGCTCGGCACCGGCGAACTGGAGACGGCGTTCGTGCCTTGTACGCCGGCCGGCTCGATGCTGCTGATCGAGCGTGTGCGCGGTAAGGATCTTTCCGGGCTCAATGCGGTGGTCGTCGGCCGCTCCAACATTGTCGGCAAACCGATGGCCAATCTTCTGCTTGCCGCCAACTGCACTGTCACTATCGCGCATAGCCGCACGAAGGACCTGGCTGCACTGGCGCGCACCGCCGACATTCTCGTTGCCGCTGTCGGCAGACCCGAAATGGTCAGGGGCGACTGGGTCAAATCAGGCGCCACCGTCATCGACGTCGGCATCAACCGCATTGCGGCGCCCGAAAAGGGCGAAGGCAAGACCCGCCTCGTCGGTGACGTTGCCTATGCGGAAGCGGCGAAGACGGCCGGCGCCATTACGCCGGTGCCTGGCGGCGTCGGACCGATGACCATTGCCATGCTGATGGCCAACACGCTAGCTTCCGCCTACCTCGCGGCCGGATTGAAACGGCCGTCTTTCTGAACCTGGAAAGCCTCAGCTTTGCCGAACCTCACTGTTCCCTCTGAGCGGCTGGTCACGAACGATCCCGTTCAAGGGGGCCGGCAGTTCGGGTTCCTGCTGGTCGACAAGTTTTCCATGTTCTCGCTGGCCGCCGCAATCGACACGTTCCGGTCGGCGAACCGGCTGCTCGGCCACGACTTCTATGGCTGGACGACGGTATCGGCCGACGGCGATGCCGTCATGGCCTCCAACGGCCTGCCGCTCAAGATCGACTACGCTGTCGCCGATCTGCCGCCGGTCGATATCCTTTTCGTCTCGGTCGGGCTGACGACGGAGTTTCCCGGCAAGAGCAAGGTGCTGGCGGCGCTGCGCAGCTGGGGTAGGCGAGGCAATGCGCTCGGCGCACTGTCGGTCGGCTCCTATCTGCTCGCCGAGGCAGGCCAGCTCGAAGGCTATCGCTGCACCATCCACTGGGAAAACCGCGCCGGCTTCGTCGAGCGGTTTCCCGACATCAACTGCACCGGCAATGTCTTCGAGATCGACCGCAAACGCTACACTTGCGCCGGCGGCACCACCTCGATCGACCTGATGCTGGAGATCGTGCGCGGCGATTTCGGCTCGGGCCTCGCCAACGGCGTCGCCAACCAGTTCCAGCACGAGCGCATCCGCTCTGCAGGAGACCGCCAGCGCGTCGGTCCTGAGCGCGACCTGACCGGCAAATCGGAAAAGCTGCGCCGCATCGTCGAGCTGATGGCCGATCATCTCGACGAGCCGCTGTCGGCGGTGCAGCTCGCCAAGTCGGCCGGCCTGTCGGTGCGCCAGGTCGAGCGCCTGTTCCTGCGTCACCTCACGGTGACGCCCGGCCGCTATTACATGCGGCTCAGGCTCGAGCGGGCGCGCGAATTGCTGCGCCAGACCAACATGCCGATCCTCGACGTGGCGATCGCCACCGGCTTCACCTCACACTCCTATTTTGCCCAGAGCTATCGGCTGCAGTTCGGCCGGCCGCCTTCCGAAGAGCGTCGCACGACGTACTGAATGGCTTGGCGCAAGGGTTGTGGCCAACCCTCCCACGCCCGGCGTCCGGGCTTGTTTCCTGACGCGGCGTCAAATAGCTTCGCCCCTTACTGGCAGAGATTGACTGGGGGAGATTTTCATGGCGGGACTTGCACGGAGCGTCGCTGCGGCGATCCTCCTGTTGTGGATGACGACGCTCGGCCTTGCCGCCGACCAGGTCATCCTCATTCTCGATGCTTCCGGTTCGATGTGGGCGCAGATCGACGGCAAGCCCAAGCTCGAAATCGCCCGCGAATCGCTGCGAACGGTGTTGCAATCGGTTCCCGCCGATAGGGAAATCGGCTTCATGGCCTATGGCCATCGCGAGAAGGGCAGTTGCGAGGATATCGAGCTCATCGTGCCGCCGCAGGCCGGCTCGGCAGCTGCTGTTTCCACTGCCGCCGACAGCCTGAAATTCCTAGGCAAGACGCCGCTGACATCAGCCGTAAGCCAAGCGGCCGAGGCGCTGAAATACACCGAGGACAAGGCCACCGTCATCCTGATCACCGACGGGCTCGAGACCTGCAATGGCGATCCGTGTGCGCTCGGCAAGGAACTGAAGGCTGCCGGCGTCGACTTCACCGTAGACGTCGTCGGCTTCGGCCTGAGCGCGGACGAGGGCAGGCAGGTTGCTTGCCTCGCCGACAACACCGGCGGCAGATACATCCAGGCGTCCGACGAGCAAGCGCTGCGGGACGCGCTGGTCGAAACCATCGCCGCCGCACCTGCACCCGAACCAGCCCCTGCGCCGCAGCCGGCTCCCGAGCCGCAAAAGCCGGAGTTCAACTTCATGCCGACCGTGGTGCTCGCCGACGGCGGCGATCCCGTCACCGACGGCAATTCCTGGAAGATCTACAAGGCAAAGTCCGACGGCACGCGCGGCGATTACGTCACCACCGAATACGGAGCCTACAAGGGCGATCTGGAGCCGGGCGGCTACATAATTGTCGCACGCTATGGCGAGGCCAGGACCGAACAGAAGATCACGGTCGAGCCAGGCCAGGCCTACAAACCCCTGCTCACGCTGAATGCCGGCACGCTCCTCATCCATCCGCGGCCAAGCGAGGGCGCGGATGTGGCCGATGGCGCGGCTGTCGTGATCGCCTATCCGGGCGTCGATACGCCCGCGACCTATTATGGCGACACGAAGGTCGTACTGCCGGCCGGCGACCAGAAAGTGACGGTCAGGATCGGGCAGGGCGAGGTCACCGAAACCATCCCGCTCGCTGCCGGCAAGGTCGTCGACAGGGATATCATCGTCGGCGTCGGCCATGTCGTTGCCAACGCCTACTACACTGCCGGCGGCGACAAGGTCGACGGTTCGGGTATCGGCTTCAAGGTGTTCAAGGCAAAAAAGAAGATCGACGGGACGAGGCAAGAGGTGGCTCATGCCTATGGTCCCGACAGCAAGTTCGATCTGCCGCCCGATGACTATGTGCTGACGGCGACGGTCGACCTTGCCGTCGTTGAGCAGCCGTTCAGCGTCAAAGCCGGTGAGCATCAGGATCTGAAGATCGCCATCGATGCCGGCGTGCTGGCGATCACCGCGCCAGGGGCCTCGAAGATCGAGATTTTCGATCCAAAGAAGGACATCAACGGCAACCGCAAATCCCTCGGCTACGCCTATGACGAGAAATATCAGGCGGCGCTGCCGGCCGGCGACTACGCGGTCGTCTCGAAGAGGTTGGACAACAGCTCAAAGGAAAGCACGGTGACCATCAAGGCCGGCGAGCGAGCCGAGCTGACGGTTCAATAGAAGCGTAATTCGACACCAGTGTCGATTGCTCGCGGGGGGAAACCCGCCCGGCCTTGAAGGCGCAAGGTATCGAGGCGATCAACTGATCGTTAGATAAGCATACGCCCCACAATTGCCGAGCTTGGCATTGGATTGCGGCCGGCGCTGTGTCGTACAGATCGGACTGGCATTCGCATTTCTGCCTCGCAGGCAGCGTCGACGCGAACTAGTCGGCTGAACGTCCGAAAATGATGATGGTCAGTCGATCAGTCGCACCCGACCTCGGCTCGCTGCGGCAAAACCGTCACAACTGGACGGCGACAGTCGGCACTCCACAGGCCTCACCGCATCTGAACCTCACCACTCGCGCACGAGCACGAATGACCAAAGGCCATCTCTTTGCACTCCGAGCAGCGGCCGGTACGCGATTGTGTCCCTTTCCGCGTCGCCCGTGACGGGACCGATATTGCGGGCTGGACCGATGAAAGCGAGCGGGCGATCGCTTTCAGTCTTCACTAGATAGGCGAACGTCTCGTCCTCGGGGTCCGCCGCCCGATCTCCTATGTATGTAGGACCGACCATTGAGGAATCGGCTACGGCAGCGCCGCAAAGCGCGGTCACGCCGGCTAGAACACTCATCGCCAATGTTAGTTTCGTCATATCATTAACTCCCTTGGTGCTGTGCTAAGCTACGGACCGATTTCCGTTCAGGTTGGCCCGAGGTGGAGAGCATCGGCGATTTCGCGGCGCCAATCCTGAAGAAGCTCCGAATTGATCGCAAAATTTTTCCGAAGGTCGTATGATAGGCCATGGCGCCTCAGCGCTTCACATTCGGTCCCTTTATGCTCGATGCTGGCAGCAGCGCACTAATCGAGCACGGCCTGCCTGTTGCGATTGGAAGCAAACCCCTCGCGCTGCTGCAGGCCTTGGTGGAGGCGCGCGGTCAAGTGGTGCCCAAGGCGGCTTTGATGGACGCTGCCTGGCCGAATACCAACGTGGAAGAAAGCAATCTGACGGTCCAGATCGCCGCCCTTCGCAGGCGGCTGCGGGTCTCGCCCGACGGGGAAGAGTGGATCGCGACTTTCCCGCGCGTGGGCTATCGGTTCGCAGGCTCGCTCACCATCCAAGAGCCCGAGGCTCCAATCGTCGAAGCCGGCCCGGCGCTCGAAGCGGACCCCTCGATCGCTGTCTTGCCCTTTGCGAACATGAGCCTCGATCCGGAGCAGGCGCATTTCGCCGACGGTTTGGTGGACGATCTAATCACCGACCTGTCGAAGGTGCCGGGTCTCCTGGTCATCGCAAGCCATTCATCGTTCGCTTTCAAAGCAAGGTCCGCCGATAGTCAATCGATCGCGAAGGAACTCGGCGTCCGCTATGTCATCGAGGGCAGCGTGCGCCGCGTCGCAGGCCAGGTCAGAATTGGGGTTCATCTCACTGAGACGACGATGAACAGATGTCTTTGGGCCGAGCGGTTTGATGGCGATCTGGCCGACGTCTTTCGGCTGCAGGACCAAGTAGTACGCAAGGTCGTCGCGGCTCTGGCGAACGTGCTGCCGCTTGAACGAGTGCTCGATGACGCGCCGTCTACCCCGCGCCGGACGACGATTATCGAAGCGTATGATTTCCTCGTTCGCGGGCGCGTTCTTGTCATGCACTCGCCCGCCGGAAACAATCTTGCTCGTACTCTCCTCGCCAAGGCCATCGACCTCGATCCGAATCTGGCGGAGGCCCACGCATGGCTCGCCATCTCGCACTACGGCGCGGCGATTAACTATGGGGAGGACTTTAAAGCGAACCAGGCTCTCGGGCTCGCTTACGCTCAGAACGCCATGTCGCTCGACATGAGCGATTTGGGGCATCGCGCCCTTGGGTATGCTCGGCTCTGTGAGGGCAAACTCGAAGAGGCGGAGTCCGCATTCCAAACGGCGCTGCGGATCAATCCGAACCATGCCGACACTCTGGCGAACATGGCGGGCTTGAGGGTCCTGCAAGGTCAGCCCCACGATGCCATCGAACTGGCCGAGCATGCTCTCCGCCTCAACCCCTATCCGCCGGGTTGGTACTACTGGGACCTCGGCTTCGCGTACTATGCCGCCGGCCATTATACTGAGGCGGTCAGGGTTCTCCGCAAGGAGGAGGTTGGCCGGCTACCGGCAAAGCGCATCCTTGCGGCGAGCTTGGCGCAGCTCGGTCAGCTCACCGAAGCTCACGAGGAAGCCTGTCGGTTCCTTGAGACAAATCCCGGCTTCCTCGCATCTCGTTGGGCAGCTACGCAGCCTTTTAGACGCGATGAGGACCGGCAGCATTTCGTTGACGGCTACATCAAGGCGGGTTTGCCGCTGTAGGCCTAGCCGACTGCGATACTTTCTCCGGCCCGCGCAGGCTCGGAATTAATATAGCCGCCCCGCAACCGATTGTCCCGATCTTCTATCGCCGCGGCATCCTGCTCTCGCCACGCCCGTCGCCGTAGAGATCACTGCCCTCGACAATCACGTTATCCAGATCGACACCGATGCGCAGCACGATGCGCGAGACGCGACCTTCGCGGCATCGCTTGCAAAGGTCCGGAGGTGGCGCGACCTGCTCGTTCCGATCGGTGAGACAGACGGCAGGAAACCACCCATTTGAGACGTAGAACGCTCCATCGCGGTATAATCCGAGCCGATGCTCCGGCCGGCTCGATCGCGCCATAACCGGACCCAGAGATCGGAAACGAGTAAGGTCGCATCACGGCTGCTTTGCGGATCTTTGCCGAAGGACGGCCGACGGGAAGCCGTCCCAGAGCGGAAGTTCGGCAGGCCTGAGTGTGAGGGTCAGGCGGCACCTTCGATCCGCCGGAGGACTATCAGCTGATGGCGCGAAATATCTGCCATTTTTCTGGAATGCCCTTCAGGGTGTGGGTTCCGAAGTTCTCGAACTTGATGCCAGAGCCCGCGACCAGATCCTTCACAGTACGCGAAACGAGCACGTCATCGGCACGACCGAGATGCGCTACACGCGACGCGATGTGCACGGCGATCCCGCGCACGTCGTCATCGATCAGCTCAACCTCGCCTGTGTGCACGCCTATTCGCACTGGAACGTCCAGCCGCTGCAAAGAAGCGCGAATCGCGCTGGCGCAATGGATAGCCCGTGCCGGACCATCAAAGGTGGCCAAAAAGCCGTCGCCGAGGGTTTTCACTTCTTTCCCTCGGAAGTTTGAAAGCTCCTGACGCACCGTCTTGTCATGGGTTTTAAGTAGGTCGCTCCAGCCGAGATCGCCTCTGGAATCCACGCGCGCTGTCGAACCGACGATGTCGGTAAATACGACTGTGGAGAGCACGCGGTCGATGACAGTGGACGACCGTGATCCGGTCAAGAATTCCCGCATCTCCGCCAGTATCCAGTCACCGGCATCGAGGAATGGGATGTGATCGGTTCCCGGGAACTCAACCAACCGGGCATGCGGGATGCCAGCGGCCAACTCGCGACCGCCTTCGACGCTGATCAAGGTGTCGTCCGTCAGGTGGAGAACCAGGGTTGGAACCTGAATGGAATGCAGGATTCCGGAAATATCGATCTCGCGATTCATGCGCATGAGCGCCATCGCGGCAGACGGGCTGGCGCCGAGCCGCTCGAATTTGCCCCACCACTGCTGCAGCGCAGCGTCATCGGCCTTCGAAGGGGCGAAGTTCGGCAGACTCGCGCCGCTGCCCCAGTGCTCGTCGATGTAGCTGATCAGAGCTTCGAACTCCTCATCGGTCGCTATCCAGTGGAGAAACCGCGCAAAAGCGCCGTAGAGCACGAGCGATTGGGTCCTCTCAGGGTGGCTGGCGGCGAAGAGCGCGGCAAGCGATCCGCCTTCTGAAATTCCAAACTGGGCCGCGCTCTCAATGCCAACCGCGTCCATGACGGCGCGAACGTCGTCCATGCGCTCATCCATGACCGGCAGGTGTGCGACGCGGTCGGAGAGTCCGGTGCCGCGCTTATCGAAAAGGATAACGCGGCAAAAGCTCCCGAGCTTGCCCAGCCAGCGCGCAAAACGCGGCTCGTCCCAATAATTTTCGATGTGAGATACGAATCCCGGTGCCATGACGAGGTCGCGGCCCTCGCCGAAAACCTGGTAGGCAACGTGGACATCGCCGCTCTTGGCATAATGCGTGGTGGGCTGCATATCGGATACCTCCCGCGATTTGCTTATGCACTCCTTCAATCACGGAGCCAAAGCGGCCCGGGAAGCGTAATGATCTATCCTTCGCAACGCCGTGGCAGCCGCTTATCTTATCACATGCTCAGCTTCGATTCTCGCCGAACGTGGCGCGGTGCTGGTGCCGTCGCGCGGGAGAAAAATTGGTGATGCGCTCATACGCTGGTGAGCCCGCTTCAAGCGGGACTACCACGACTAGCCCCACCGGAAGGGCTGGACAGTTCCGGTTCCACGGTGGAACTAGACGCGGCCGCCGTCTCAGATCGCCCCTGATTGCCACGCGATGGTTGTGTCTGGCCGAGCAGAAGAGGTCGATACTTGACGATCTCCTCCAGCATGAAATCGAAGAACGCTCGGATTTTTCGGCCGCTTGTGCAGGTCGGGATGGGTGAGGATCCAGAAGCCGCCGATAAGGCCCGGCTGCGGATCAATGACGCGCACGATATCCTCTTCCGCATCGCCGATCTGGCACGGCAGCAAGCCCAGCCCAAAGCCCGATTGGATAGCAAACAGGAGCCCCAGAACGCTGTTGCTGCGGCAGGCGATCTCGCAGTCCGGAGCCATTGCACGCAGCCAGCGCGCCGGTGTGATGTTTTCGATCGGCCCTTCGAATCCGATCAACTGACGGCCGTTGAGGTCGTCGGGCGTGGTCGGCCTGCCGGAACGTTCAACATAGCTGCGGCTGCCGTAGACCGCCCAGGACTGGTCCGACAGTTTGCGTCCGATCAGCGAGTCGTTGCCAGGAGGTCCGGCGCGCAGCGCTACCTCAGCCTGCCCATCGCCTAGGTCATTGTAACGGTCCTCGATCAGCAGGTTGACACCTTGAGCAAGATTCACTTTCTCCGTCCATTCCCGAAGTTCTGTCCCGCAACGGCTGAAAGTCCGCATTAAACGAATGTTGCCGTTTGTCTGTGTCGCTCCGAACAGCCGCCTTGGGTCAGAGCTTGCCGTAGAAGTTCTCCGAACGAAGAAGGGTCGGTAGCGGGAATTTAGCGCACTAGGCTGTAGAACTTTCAGTGTGCTTGCCATGGTACCTGCTAGGTTATGGTTATGCCCACTGATCCTGCTATTAGCCCCCACCAAATGCAAAGCCCGCACCGTGAGGCAGCGGGTTTCCGATCAAACTTCGCGGAATAATGATGGACCTGAGACGTTGTCGATAGAGAACACCCTACCTACCATAGGAGGTTATCGATATGCGCCATTTCATCCTGTTTTCGGTATTACTTTTGACTCCCTGCATGACAGCACCACGCGGCAACTGACCGCCCCAGCAAAAGCCCGCCGTGAGGCAGCGGGTTTCCCGGGGAAGCGTACGGCATGAGCCCATAAATGCGGCTTTGCGAGCGACCTCGGCCAACGAAGTCGGCCGATATTCCAGCAGGGCCCGCCGCTTCTCGTCTACGATCTGGCCAAGGGCCTTGCACCGTGGCGAGCCGAACTCCTCGTCGGGAACGGCGCAAAATGACTTGGTAGCGGAAACGCGACTGTCACTAACGACAGTCAGGCGCATGGAAGATTCGGCGATAGGTCCAGGCCGAAGCTCTGCCGAGAATGTTAGCGCCGTTCAAAAGGCGCTGGAGGCGGCCGGGGTTCAGTTCATTCCAGAGAATGGCGGCGGGGCCGGCGTCAGGTTGGCCAAGCCGAAGGGCCGCCAAGATCGAGCCACCGATCCATCAACCATTGCTTAACCAAACTTGCGCTCATCCGTGGGTCGTTAGTAAGGATTATGTGGGGTCGAACATTGGCCAAGTGACAATTGAGTTCATATAGCGCCAGCCAGGCGAGCACCCCCAAGGCTCGCTGGTCAGGCCCAGCGGTTCCCCCCAACCAAGCCGCTGGGCCGCTCGAACTTGCGCAACGGGTGGCGCGGACTTCATGACCCGGAATTAAAGCGGCGCCGGCCCATTCATAAGTCAGCCGGCAACATCGACCTGATCAGAGCGACGATCTCCAGGCGATGAAAAATCAGGAGCCCACGCCTTCCTGGGAGAGGACGCGGGCTGATCGGAGGACACCGATCTCGCAGCATGTGCCTGCGAAAACATGCTGCAGAATCCAAACTTTTGTCTCAAGCCTTTGTTCCACAAAGCCCACAACACCTTGAGCCCGCGCCTCTGGCGGAGAGCGCGGGCCCGATCGGGTTTAGGGCCCCGATCTGCAGCGAGCAAGCGGAGGAGGCTTGCACCGCTGCTCACAGACAATAATTTAGAATGCACTAATGTTCCGCTTTGCCCTGTCGTTCCGTGCGGCCCCGTCGAGCCGAGCGCGCCCTCGACTGATCGCGCCAGTCGGCTAAGGCTTCTGGACTCTCGCCCGCAATGGACGCATTCTCCCCACGGGGAGAAGGGGCGTGAGCAAAGCCCACCGTTATCAAGGTGCCAATCAGGCTAACCGGTTTGACGACAATTCGGCAGCTCCCGTTGCGAGCACACCGCTAGCAATTGGTACCACTGGCCAATCCATATCAAGGCGTTGAGCCCCTCCGACAGTGTCTTCGGTCTCGCCGGAGTCGGCGTCTATGTCTGTCCGATGCTCGGCGTATCGCTCACCAGCGCCTTTTTGGGGGCGCATGGGGGATCGCTACGGCAACCGGCTGATGATGGTTCGCGCATTAGCCGGTTTGGCGATCACGCAGCTGCTCATCGCCTTTGCGCAAGACGTCTGGACAATTTTGGCTCTGCGCTTTCTGCAGGGCGCCTTTGCCGGTTACATCGCTCCGGCGCAGGCTTATGGCGTGCAGGTCACCGGGGGACGCGATCGCGCGGGCCTGTTCGCGTGGCTTCAGGTGGCCACCAATGTCGGCTCGCTTGGCGGGGCGTTTTTGGGCGGGCTGATCCTGGATGAATTGTCGTTTGCCGCCATCAATCTGACGGCCGGCGTGATCTGTGCGCCGCCACCGCCTGGACAAGTCTGCCCGTGCCGCCAAACGGGATTATTCCCGTACGGTCAGCAACGGCGATAATTACTGCCCATGCGCTCGCGGGGAGTGCGCCGGTGTCGGGGCTTCTTGTGCTGATGGGCATGCTGCTCGCAAGCCGCATGGTGCTGCAGGTTCCGTTTTCGCTGTACATGACGCAAGTTTTTGGCGCACAGCACTGGGTCACAGGCTTGAGCTACGGACTTCTGGCGCTAGGATTTGTCGTGGGCGCGCCCTTGTGGGGGGCGGCTCTTCGAGGGGCGCGCGAAATCCTATGTGCTGGAGTGTGTTGATTTCAGCCGGTTGCCTTGCAATCACCCATTTGGCCGGGATCACCGGGTCCATAGGCTTTTTGGCAATGCTGTATTTTATCTGGGGCGCTCTACTGGGAGGAACAACGCCGGCTCTCCTGTCACTCATTTCGGCGGCAACGCAAAAACGACCGCAGGGTTCGGTGCTGGGTCTTGCGCAAAGCTGCCAGCAGGGCGCCTCGGTTGTCGGTACTGTCGCCGGCGTTGCGGTCACTCAGTTTTTTGGTCTCGAAGCCGCGTTCCCGCTCGTCTCAACCCTCTACGCCTTATATTGTTAGTGGCGCTCGGCATATGGCTCAAAGCGCGCCATTCACCCGACGAAGGAAGTTGATCGTGAAGAGATATCGTCCGCTGTTACATGCCGCGATCGGGGCCCTTGCAGTGATCGTGGCTGGCCCGGCGCCGGCATTTGCTGGGGAGAGGGCGATGATGGAGGCGCGGGCGCCACTCATCGTCACCGACATCGCCGGCCGCGAGGTAAAGCTGAATGCGCCCATCAAGCGCATGCTTCTGGGCGAGGGCCGTCAGCTCTATCTCATAGCGTCGCTGGAGCCCGAAGATCCGCTGGCTCGTATCGTTGCCTGGCGGAACGACCTGATCGAGGCCGATCCGGCGACTTACGCGCAATATCTCAAAGCCTTTCCCGAACTGGCAAAGGTGACCGCTTTCAAGGGTTCGGAAGACAGCCTGGTCGACATCGAGTCAGCCATCATCCAGAAACCCGACGTGGTTCTGCTCAACCTTGAAACCATGCGGGCCAATGAGGACGCCAAATTTGTCGAGAAGCTGGCGGCGCTGGACATTCCGGTTCTTTACATCGACTTCCGCCATCATCCGCTGGAGAACACCGAGCCAACCATCCGCCTCCTGGGCAAGATTATGGGGCGCGAGGCGCGCGCGGAGGAGATCATCGCGTTTCGCCACAAGGCCATGGCGCAGGTGAGGGACGTCCTTGCCGAGCACAAACCGCCGCGTCCAAAGGTCTTCATTGAGCGTATCGGTGGTTATTCCGACGATTGCTGCCTGTCTTTCGGCGCGGAAAATTTCGGCAACTACGTCGAGCTCGCCGGTGGTCATAATATCGGCAGCGACATCGTCCCGGCGACATTCGGGCAGCTTAACCCCGAACAGGTGATCGCCGCCAACCCCGATCACGTGGTCATTACCAGCGCCGACTGGGAAGCCTATGTCCCCGGCGGCCACTGGATTCCCCTCGGGCCCGGCGCAGACCCGCAGGTGGCGCGCAAAAAGCTCGAATGGTTCCCAACCCGCAACGCCTATACCGGCATTGCGGCACAAGAGACGCGAAATTTCCACGGCATCTGGCACCAGTTCTACAACAGTCCTTATGAATTTATCGCAGTCCAGCAGCTCGCGAAGTGGTTCCACCCAGACCTGTTCGACGATCTCGACCCCAATGCAACCTTTGCCGAATATCACCGCCGATTCCTGCCCATCGATTACCAGCCCGGCTACAGCGTCAGTCTCTCCGATAGCCCGTGACGACCGATGTCCGGCCCGAAGCGGCTTCCCGCTCGGGCACCGCGTTTATAGAGCGCCTGGCTCAGGCGACAGTTTGAGCGGCGGTCAGCGCCAGCTTGTCGGCCTTGCCCATGTCTTGTGCGCGACCCGCAAGTCCTGCTTCGCGAAGAACCAACCAGCGCGCTCGATATGAACCGGCAGTGGAGAGGCACCGCGTGCGGTCTTGCTTACGACCGCCGGGATGTCGTGGTGATCGCTCTGCACGACCTCAATCGCCCTGAAATTCGCGGATCAGGTCGCCATTCTGTCAGGTGGAATCTTGCATGATTCGGCCCCAGTTCCTCACAATGGAGAACCTTGCCGCCACCTACCACCTCAGGGCATGTGTTGCAGGCTGCTCTCAGGACCCCATTGCTGATCTCGACGACGCATGACATGCGGCGCCTCGCCAGCGCTGCATCAGAAATCCGTGGTCATTGACAGCTTCACGGTCAGCGGCGCGCCCTGCGCCAGGGTGCCATAACTGGCAACACTAGCCCAGTAGTCATTGTCGAAAACATTCTCGACGGAGGCCCGGAAGGTGACCGGACGATCCTGAATGTCCGTGTGATAGCGGGCACCCAGGTCGAGCCTTGTCCAAGAAGGAATCTCCTGCGTATTCGCCGTGTCGACATATTGCCTGCCCGTGTGAATGACGTTGGCCGCCAGTGTGAGCCCCTGCAGGAAGGGCGTATCCCATTCCGCGCCAAGATTGAACTGGGCCGACGGCACGCCGATAGGCGTGTTGCCTAGGGTTGCGGCACTGTTTGTCTTCGTCAACTCGCCTTCGAGCAGCGTAACGCCGCCAAGCAGTCGCACACCCGGCGTCACTTCCCCGAAAACGTTGAATTCCAGGCCGCGGTTGCGTTGCTCGCCGCCTTCTACGAACACGAGATCGCTCCCGCGGGTTTCAAGCTGCCCAAAAGGCTTTTCTATCTGGAACGCGCTGAATGTCACGGCCAGGCGGCCCAGATCGATCTTGGTTCCAATCTCGATCTGCCTGGACCTGTAAGGCGCCAGCGTTTCGCCCGCATTCACGGCCGTCGTCGGCGCTGTATCGCCGATGCTCAACCCTTCGACATAGTTGGCATAAAGCGACACGTTCTCCCACGGCTTGACGACCAGGCCGACCAGCGGTGTGAATGCGCCTTCGTCGGAGGACGATGTGACGACGCCGGTGGTCGAGTTGAAATTTTCCGACGCGATATGCTGCCACCGCGCTCCAACGGTTAGCTGCACCCGCTCATCAAAAATCGACAAGGTGTCGGCGAGGGCAAATCCGTATAACTCGCTCTCCGATACCTTCGGCACCGAAGCCGGTGCCGGTATGTCCTGCCAGGGCCGGGCGACAGGATTGTAGATATTGGTGAGTTGAGCCGTCCCCGAATTGAAGCCCCGGCCGAGACTCTGATTGAAATGACTTGCCTGGAGCGTGACGGAATGCGCAATTGCGGCAGTTTCAAAGGTGGCGCGCAGGCCCGTTTCCGCTGTGGTCCTGTCAATATCGAAGACGTAGTTCTGCGGCGTGATGCTGACGTCGCCGGCCGAGTTCAAGATGACCGGCGTCCCAAAGAGTCGCTCGATGCGCGAGTTGCCCCCGCCGGCAGCGGCAAACACCGTCACCTGATCGGTAAGATCATATTCGACGCGTCCCAGCCATGACAGATCTTCGCTCTTGGACCACTCCCACGGCTGCTGAACGTTAAGCCGACCATCGGGCGCCTGCGGTATTGCGAAACCGGAAAGCGGAAAGAACGGGCGTTGCGGCGCCTGGAAATCTTCCCGCTGTCCGATGACGTCGAGCGTCGCCCTGAGCCTCTCGCCCTGATAATCGAGCGCCAAGGCCCCGACCGCCACGTCCCGCGTTTGGTCGTCGATCGGTGTGTCGCCGCCGTGATAGCTGCCGTTGAAGCGGACCCCGAACTGACGCTCGGCGCCAAAACGCCGGCTCACATCGACATGCCCGCCGCCCTGCAGGTTCGAGGCGTAATCGGCCGTAAACCGTGTAAGATCGACCTCGGCCGCGCGCTTGGGAACGATATTGATGGTCCCGCCGACACTGCTGTTCGGCGCGATGCCGTAAAGCAACGCCGCGGGTCCTTTGAGAACCTCGATACGCTCGGCATAGTCCGTGAACAGACGATAGGTCGGCGCGACCCCGAACACACCATCGAACGCGACCTCGCCAAAATTGCCTTCGTTGATCGGAAAGCCGCGAATGTAGAAGGAATCCACTATCCCGCCGGTGGAATGGGTGCTCCGCACGGAAGGATCATTGATCATCACGTCGGCCACGGTGCGTGCACCCTGATCCTCGATGGTTTGCGCCGTGTAGCTGCCTATGTTGAACGGCGTATCCATGATGTCGCGATTGCCGAGCAGGCCCAGGCGCCCGCCTCGCGCGACTTGTCCGCCCGGATACGCTTCCGGCAGATTGCCGATCGTTGAGGTCAGGGGCACACCACCCAGCCCCTCCACCACAATGGGCTCAAGCACCGTCGTCTCCTGCGCAGCGGCGTCCTGACCCACGACCACGGCCAGTGCGGCGCACAGCCCAACGGATTTCCTCATGCAAGTCCCCTCATGCCACGGACCAAGAATGTTTTGCCTTGCCTGGCGGAGAGCTGGGTGAGGGTAGTCAGACGATGCCGCTACATAACATGACTACCGTTGTCAACATGGCTACGCGCGAGCGAAAGGATGTCGTCCTGGTTGCATGGCCTCCTGCATGATCTGCTGAAGATGAGGCAGGATTGAGCGGCCGAACTCGCTCAAGAGAACGCGTTTTCCCTCGCGGTGGAACAAGGGCGCGCCAAGCTCGCCCTCGAGCGTCTTGACCGCTTTGGTGAGCGCCGGCTGAGACACATTGCAATCGGTGGCGGCCTTGGTGAAGTTCAGCATCTTCGCCGCGGCAAGCACGTAGCGGACCTGAAACATCTCCATGGCGAGCCCTCCCGAGGCGGTTCCACGAAACGAATTGTAACCCTTTCATCGATAACTGTCGGCTATCGATCGATAGAAAAAATGTCGTTCTCTTTCGCCCGCCGCTGCATTCAACTCCTGTTGTCACTGTTCACAGGAGGAGATCCGGAAATGACTGTCTACATGGTGGAACGCGACCTCAAGGGCATCAGCATGGAAGCTCTGGGAGGCGCGCAGAAGGCGGCGATCAGCAAAGCCGCCGAGATGACCTCCAACGGCACCGACATCAGCTATCTGCGCTCGACCTTCGCACCGGAGGACGGGCGCTGCATGTGCCTGTTTGACGCTGCCTCCGATACCGACGTGAAGCGTCTAAACGACGATGCGGGGCTGCCCTATCACAGAATCGTACCGGCGCTCGATCTTACGCCCTGAGCCGACGCGACCGGGCCCGCCAGGTGGATCCGGGCCCGGTATCTACACAAGGCAGTGTCGAAAAGCAATGCGCTGGCTGATCCCATCCTGGAAACAGAGCATCGGCTTCTCTGAAGGGACAGCGCTTGCAGGATTGTCGGTAGGGTTCCGTCGCTGGTTCAAACGAAGGCGTCTAATTACGCCAACAGCGCGCGTTCCCGGAGAACGGGATCGAACCAAGATTTTCGCATGGTACCGGCTACTTCCTTTCCGAGCGTCTATCGGCCTTGATGATGGCCTCTCCGAAAGTCAGCAATGTGGTGAGGACTGTCGTACAAACCACTCCGAAGGAAGGGCAGCTTCGGGTCAAGTGCGTGAATTCGGCCCGGGGCGAACGAGTTTCCGCTTAGGGTGGGACTTTGCCGTTTCTGGAAGATGCAGAAGCGCTCGATCCCGCTCCCCGCTGCATCGGCTACGAATGACCGTTCACGAGTGATAGGTCAATAATGACTTAAAGGTAACATAGTGGCCAAAATGGCAAAATTGCGTGGCAATCGACAGCCAGCCGCGCTTTTTCACTGCAGTGCGAATTCCGCTGCGTTGTTTCCGAAGGCGCTGGCGCCGTGGTCGGCACGCCCGACCATTTGCCGGAATCCAGCGAAAAGCTCGCGGCCGAAGCCGAATTCATTGGCGACAAGATCGCTGTCCGCCGCCCGGCGCTGGGCGAAATCGCCTGCCGGCACCAGCACCTCCAGCGTTCCGGCGTCGGCGTCGAGCCTGATGATGTCGCCGTCATGGATCCTAGCGATCGGCCCGTCCTCGACCGCCTCCGGCGTCACATGGATCGCCGCCGGCACCTTGCCGCTGGCACCCGACATGCGCCCGTCGGTGACCAGCGCCACATGCTGGCCGCGATCCTGCAGCACGCCGAGCACGGTGGTCAGCTTGTGCAGTTCCGGCATGCCGTTGGCTTTCGGCCCCTGGAAGCGGATGACGGCGATGAAATCGCCGGTCAATGTGCCGGCCTTGAACGCCTCGTTGAGCCCTTGCTGGCTGTCGAAAACCTTTGCCGGCGCCTCGATGATGCGCCGCTCCGGTTTCACCGCCGAGGTCTTGATGACGGCGTGGCCGAGATTGCCTGAAAGCATTTTCAGTCCGCCGGTCGGCTGGAACGCCTTCTTGAACGGCGCCAGCACCTTCTCGTCGCCGCTTTCGCGGGGCGAGGCCTCGCGCACCACGCCGCCGTCGGCGCCGAGCCTGGCCTCGACCGCATAAGGCCGCAGCCCTTCGCCCCAGACCGTCTGGACGTCCTCGTGCAGGATGCCTTCGTCGAGCAGTTCGCGGATCAGGAAGCCGAGACCGCCGGCCGCATGGAAATGGTTCACGTCGGCAAGGCCGTTCGGATAGACCCGCGCCAGCAGCGGCACGGCTTCCGAAAGGTCCGAAATATCCTGCCAGGTAATGGCGATGCCGGCCGCGGCCGCCATGGCGATCAGATGGATGGTGTGATTGGTCGATCCGCCGGTGGCATGCAGGCCGACGATGCCGTTGACGATCGAACGCTCGTCGATCATCCGGCCGGCCGGCGTGTAGGCGTTGCCGAGCGCGGTGATTGCCAGCGCCCGCTTCGTCGCCTCCCGGGTCAGCGCGTCGCGCAGCGGCGTGCCGGGGTTGACGAAGGAGGCACCCGGCGTATGCAGTCCCATGATCTCCATCAGCATCTGGTTGGAGTTTGCCGTGCCGTAGAAGGTGCAGGTCCCCGGTCCGTGATAGGATTTGGACTCGGCCTCGAGCAGTTCGGCCCTTCCTGCCTTGCCTTCGGCATAGAGCTGGCGGACCTTGGCCTTCTCGTCATTGGGCAGGCCCGTCGTCATCGGCCCGGCCGGGATGAACACCGCCGGCAGATGGCCGAAGGTCAGTGCCGCGATCACCAGCCCCGGCACGATTTTGTCGCAGACGCCGAGATAGACGGCTGCGTCGAACATGTTGTGCGACAGGCCGATCGCCGCGGCCATGGCGATTACGTCGCGCGAAAACAGCGACAGCTCCATGCCGGGCTGGCCTTGCGTGACGCCGTCGCACATCGCCGGCACGCCGCCGGCGACCTGGGCAATGCCGCCGGCCTCGCGCGCCGCGTCCTTGATCAGCGCTGGAAACGTCTCGAAAGGCTGATGCGCCGACAGCATGTCGTTATAGGAGGTGATGATGCCGAGGTTCGGCACCCGGTCGCCGCCCAGCGCCACCTTTTCCGAAGGGCTGCAGACGGCAAAACCATGGGCGAGGTTGCCGCAGGAAAGCACGGCCCGGTTTGCGGTGCGGTTCGAGGCCTCGGCGATGCGGCCGAGATAGGCCTCGCGCCCTGGTCTGGAGCGCTGGCGGATGCGCTCGGTGATGGCTTCGATGTCGCGTCTCGCGGTCATGGCGTCGGTCCTTTCAGGCGAGGTCCCGCAAACATCTTCCGGCTATCTGCCGGGACCCTCGGCAAGTTGAAATCAGGGTGCCCAGAAAACCTCTACGGGCCTCTCGGCTGCGTCGAGCACGGCACGAATGGGTTTTCGCGTTTCCGATGCCATCGCGCTTTCGAAAGCCTTGCGCTTGTCGTCACCTTCGATGTGCAGTGCGAGGAAGCCGGCCCTGACGATCCGCGCCAGCGACAGCGTCAGGCGCGGCTCGCCGGCGCTTGCTGCGTGAACCGGGAGCACAACCTTTTCCGAGAACGGGTCGAGCAGTTTTTCCAGATTGTCGGCATCCGGAAAAAACGATGCGGTATGGCCATCGGCTCCCATGCCAAGCACGACCACATCGAGCGGCCAGGGCAGCGATCGCAACATCCTGCTATCGGCCTCAGACATATCCTCAATGCTTTCCGCCTCCTGGTAGAGCGGCACGAAACGTGCCGCCGCTGCCGCGTTCTGCAAAAGATTGACGGCGACCAGCCCGGCGTTGGAGCGCGGAGAAGAGGCCGGCACGCAACGCTCGTCGACCAGCGTCACCGTGACCTTGTTCCAGGCGATCGGGATATTCGAAAGCGATGCGAAAAATTTCGCCGGCGTCGTGCCGCCGGAAACGGCGAGCAATGCCGTGCCGCGCTCTGCGATTGCATTGGTCAGGCGGCCGGCGACGTGGCCGGCAAGTGCTGCCGCCAGGTCCTGGCGTTCGGCAAACGCGTGCCAGCTATAGGCGGCGCTGTTCAATTGCTCTCGTGCCATGTCCGCCCGTCGCGTTCGATAAGCGCAATCGAAGCCGAGGGGCCCCATGTGCCGGCCGTATAGCCCTGCGCCTCTTGCCTGGCGCTTTCCCATGCGTCCTGGATCGGGTCGATCCATTTCCACGCCGCCTCGACCTCGTCGCGGCGCATGAACAGCGTCTGGTTGCCACGGATGACGTCCATGATCAGTCGCTCATAGGCGTCGGGCGCGCGGCCGTCGAAGGATTGCGCGAAGCTCATGTCGAGCGGGATCTGGCGCAGCCGCATGCCGCCAGGCCCCGGATCCTTGATCATGATGAACTGCTTGACGCCTTCGTCGGGCTGCAGCCTGATGACCAGCTGGTTTGCCGAGATCGGCCCGGCGCTGTCGCCGAAGATCGAATGCGGGATCGGTTTGAATTCGATGACGATCTCCGAAACGCGTGTCGCCAGCCGTTTGCCCGTCCTGAGGTAGAACGGCACGCCCGCCCAGCGCCAGTTGCCGATTTCGGCCTTGAGCGCAACGAAGGTCTCGGTGCTGCTGTTCTTGCCGAGCTCCTCGACGTAACCTTTCACTGGCCCGCCGGCCGAGGCCCCGGCACGGTACTGGCCGCGTACCGTGTGCTTGGGCGCTTCGTTGCCGTTGATGCGTTTCAGCCCGCGCAACACCTTTAGCTTTTCGTCGCGCACGGCATCGGCGTCCATCGACGACGGCGCCTCCATGGCGACGAGGCAGAGAAGCTGCAGCATGTGGTTCTGCACCATGTCGCGCAGCGCACCGGCCTTGTCGTAGTAGGTGACGCGGTCTTCGAGGCCGACGGTCTCGGCCACGGTGATCTGCACATGGTCGACATTGGCCGAATTCCACAGCGGCTCGTAGAGCGCATTGGCAAAGCGCAGCGCCATCAGGTTCTGCACCGTCTCCTTGCCGAGATAGTGATCGATGCGGAAAATCTGGCTTTCATGGAAATCGTCGCCGACCAGATCGTTGAGCTCGCGCGCCGAGGCGAGATCGCGCCCGATCGGCTTCTCCAGCACGATGCGCGAGTTCGGCGTGATCAGCCCGTTCTCTTTCAGCTTGTGCGAGATTTCGCCGAACAGCGCCGGCGCCACCGCCAGGTAGAAGGCGCGGATGCATTCGCTGTCGCCGATCGCCTTCTTCAATTTGTCGAAGCCCGCGCCGGTGGTCGCGTCGGCCGAGACGTAGGAAAGCCGGGCAAGGAACGTCTTCAGCTCCATGGCGTCGATATCGGCCGGATTCACATGGTCGGAAATCGCTTGCCTGGCGAACGCCTGGAATTCCTCGTCGGTCATTTTCGAGCGCGAGGTGCCGATGATGCGCGTCGGTTCGGAAAACTGATGGCCGCGCTGGCGGTGATACAGCGACGGCAAAAGCTTGCGTTCCGACAGATCGCCGGTGCCGCCGAAAATGATGAAGTCGAAAGGGTCGACGGGAATGATCTGGCTGGTCATGGTCTGTCCGCTTTGACGCCGGTCGCTGTGACCCGGTCGATATAATCTAATCGATTTAGATTTTCCAGTGCCACGGCGTCACACCCCAAGGCCAATCGGGTTTTTCCGATTGGTCCTGAGGTGTGCCCCTTGACACTGGCGCAACCCGGCGGCTTGTCGGCAACGTGTTCCGGGAGGCCTTCGCAGTTGCAGCATAGAGCGGGATCGAGGCGAAAGCCAAAGGAGAAATCGAGGGTATATTGATCTTTCGGCAGCCATTGCCGGCGGCTGCCCGAGCGATCGTCTTCAATCATGAGTGAGAAAGCCATGCGCCTGGAAAACAAAGTTGCCATCATTACCGGTGCCGCGTCAGGTTTCGGCGAGGGTATCGCCAAGCGCTTTGCCGAGGAGGGCGCCAAGGTCGTTGTCGCCGACCTCAACGCCAAGGGCGCCGAACGCGTCGCCAACGAAATCGGCCGGGCGGCGATCTGGACCCAGACGAACGTCTCGTTGCGTTCCGAGTTCGATGAGATGGTCGATGCCGCAATGAGCGCCTTCGGCCGCATCGACATCATGGTCAACAATGCCGGTTATACCCATCGCAATGGCGATATGCTCGAGGTCGACGAGACGACCTTCGACCTGATCACGGCCGTCAACATGAAGGCGATCTACCACGCCGCTCTGGCGGTTGTGCCGGTCATGAATAGGCAAGGCGGCGGCGTTATCCTGACCACGGCTTCGACCGCGGGCATCAGGCCGCGGCCCGGCCTCACCTGGTACAATGCTTCGAAGGGCTGGGCGATCACTGCGACCAAATCCATGGCGGTGGAACTCGCGCCGAAGAACATCCGCGTCAACTGCCTCTGCCCGGTCGCCGGCGAGACCGGCATGCTGGAAAAATTCATGGGCGCCGACACGTCCGAAATCCGTGAGAAATTCCGCGCGTCTATCCCGCTTGGCCGACTTTCGACGCCACTCGACATAGCCAACGCGGCGCTCTGGCTGGCTTCGGACGAGGCGGCTTTCATCACTGGCGTGGCGCTGGAAGTCGACGGTGGACGTTGCATCTGAGCCGTCCGGCGCTGTCGGGTCAAGTTTGACTCGATCGTTTATCGCACTCGCTGGACGCGGCGGCCGACTGTATTACAGAACCCATCCGAGCCGTGGTGCAACGTCAAGGATCGCCTGACCAGCCCTAATGCATGTCGCGCAAAAGTGCGCAGCGGTTTTGCGATAACGACATGCATAAAAGCGAGAACTTAAGCGCGTCGCCTGAATCCAGTCAAACGCGAAGCGCTTTAGGCGCCTGTCTTGAGAAAGCTCTTGTAGATCCAGCCGCGTTTGCCGTTGTGGACGATCTGGCACCATTTCTTGCAGCCCATCACCTGAACCGAGGTCTTGGCTGGAATGGTGACTATGGCGGCCGCATTGTTGTTCGGGCCGGTGCGCATGGTGACGGCCCTGAGGATGCGTCCGGTGTCTGCCGCGCTCGCTTTCTTGGCCTCGACTTTGGCCTGGGTGCCATCGTTCTGTGTCGCTGCCGACTCTTCCGGCTTCGGGGAGGGAATGGCGGCGGTTTGCGCACCGTCCGTCGCCGCCTTGTTGGGAGCGGCGACTTTGGCAACCAATGCTGCCACTTTGGTTTTCGCTGCCGGATCGGCGAGTGCCGCCGCAGCGGACGGCTTGTCTGCCGTTTTTTCAGCCTGGCCTGCCATCTGGCCGGGTGTGGTCTTCGGTCCCGATCCTGTCCAGCGAGGATCATTGGGCGCCAGCGCCGGTATCTCGGCCTTCGCCGCAACCACCGCCGGCGAAACCGCATCGGTCTTGCCCGTGCCCTGCTGCACCGCGGCGACCTTCGAGGCCGCGGCCGGCACGATCCTTGTTGTTTTTACCGCAATGCTTGAAACGATCTGCTCGGGACTCGCAACCGCTTGTCTCTCGGTGGCCGGCAATGCCAGCCATAGCGCCACCGCGGCGACGCCAAGCAGTGCTGCTGTGCCAAACCCGGCGATGACCAGATGCAGGTTCGACCGGATTTGCCGCCACAACCTGGGCTGCATGTCGTAGCCAAACTGCATCGCAAAGCGCCGTCGTTTCGGCGCGCCGAAACTCAAGGGCTCTCTCACTCTTGCAACCTCCATTTGCGGGCCGACGTTCTTACGACCTGTGCCGGGAAAACCGGCATTTGGTCGGCATCGGTCCCAAACCAACGCGGGCAGGCCCGCAAAATCCCCGTTCAACTGCCCTGAGTGCGCATCCTTTGCCGGCGATTGTGTCATCACTGCGCCCTTGCCGGGCGGATTCTGCACCTTTGCAAGAGATTCTGCAACTTGCAAGGGATTTTGCAACCTATGGTTAGACACGGTCTCTTAAGGCATACCAGTTGAGCGCAAGAAACAGCAGAGGCGCGCGGAAGCGCCGGCCACCGGGAAAGGCCGGGATTTTCAGGTCCTCGATCAGCCTCAGCCGGTCCTGGTTGCCGGCAACGGTTTCGGCATAGAGCTTGCCGAAAAAGTTCGACAGCATGACGCCGTGGCCGGAATAGCCGCCGACCGAGATCACATTGGGCATCACCTCGCGCACGAACGGTTTTCTCGGCATCGTGATGCCGACATAGCCGCCCCAGCCATGGGTGATCTCGACGTCCTTCAGCGCTGGGTAAAGCTCGGCGATCTGCCGGCGGATGTGGACATGGATGTCTTTCGGATCGTTGACGGCATAGATCTCGCGCCCGCCGAACAGCAGCCGCCCATCCGTCGATTTGCGGAAGTAGCGCACGACGAAGCGGGAATCATCGACCGCCTCACCGCCCGGCAGCACGTTTGTGTCAGCCCCCAGCGGCACCGTCGCGCCGATGAAGGAGCCGATCGGCATGATATGCGCGGCACTGATCGGCTCGAGCGTGCCGCCATGGGCGTTGACGCCGATCAGACATTTCTCGGCCGATATCGTGCCCTTCTGCGTCGTAACCCTGACCTTGCCGCCAACGGACGCGATGCCGGTCGCCGGCGTCTGCTCGAACAGCTGCGCGCCAGCCTGCGCCGCCACCTTTGCCGTGCCGATCACCAGTTTCAGCGGATGGATGTGCCCGGTGCCGGTGTCGCGGGTGCCGCCGAAGTAGCGCGTCGAGCCCAACCGCTCCGCCGTCTCCTTGGCGTCCATGAAGGTGATATGCGGATAGCCGAAGCGGTTCGCCATGATCTCGGCATGCGCCTTGTAATCCTCGACATAGCGCTGCTTGTGCGCCACCGACATCTGGCCGGGCATGTAGTCGATCTCGATCTTGTTGGCGGCGGCGAATTCGAGGAGATGCGCCTTGGCCTCTTCGGCGAGGTCGAACAGCGCCTTGGCACGGGAAAAGCCGTATTCGGCCTCCAGTTCCTCGGCCCAGGCGCGCTGGCCGGTGCCGAGCTGGCCGCCATTGCGGCCCGATGCGCCGTCGCCGAAACGATGCGCTTCGATCAGCGCGACATTGCTGCCGGCCTTGGCGAGGTGCGCCGCCGCCGACAGGCCGGTAAAGCCACCGCCGACGATCACGATATCGCATGTCCGGTCGCCGTCGAGCGCCGGGTATTCAGGCCGCGGCCCGGCCGTGTCCTCATACCAGGAGCGGCCGGGGGAGATTGGGGATTGGTAGGGCATGATGCTCGGTTAGGGGTAGGGGAGTAGGGG
>SAQL01000090.1:0-2500 GCA_004020645.1 Mesorhizobium sp.
CAAACGCAAAACGGCCCGCACTGAGGCGGGCCGTTTTGTGGATTTGGTTGCGGGGACAGGATTTGAACCTGTGACCTTCAGGTTATGAGCCTGACGAGCTACCGGGCTGCTCCACCCCGCGTCAACTTTTTAAGCAAGTCAGCGCTTAGTTAGGTACGAGTTCCGCCAAATGAAAGGGCCGCTTGCGCGGCCCGAGCTCCCGATTGGCGGGCCTGTTGGTAAGGAGAAGATTTGGATTTTTCGACGTGCGTTTTGCAGACCTGGCAGCGACCTACTCTCCCGCGTCTTGAGACGAAGTACCATCAGCGCTGGAACGTTTCACGGCCGAGTTCGGAATGGGATCGGGTGCAGCCGCTCCGCCATAACCACCAGGTCGGCAAAGCGCACGTTGCTCGAGAAGCTTTTTGAGCGAATAGCCAATAGTGAGTAGCGAATAGGGAACCCTATTTTCTGCTCTCTCTGAGCTGTTCGCTGGTCTTTGTTGTGCTCTCACATCTCAGCGCAATCCTTTGGATTGCGTTGGCGATGGGCATAAGGAATGAGAACGATCAAGCCGATCGAACTATTAGTACCGGTAAGCTTCAAGCGTTGCCGCTCTTCCACACCCGGCCTATCAACGTGGTCGTCTTCCACGGTTCTCAGGGAATACTCGTTTTAAGGTGGGTTTCCCGCTTAGATGCCTTCAGCGGTTATCCCGTCCGGATATAGCTACCCTGCTATGCGGCTGGCGCCACAACAGGTCCACCAGAGATCCGTCCATCCCGGTCCTCTCGTACTAGGGACAGATCCTTTCAATATTCCTACACCCACGGCAGATAGGGACCGAACTGTCTCACGACGTTCTGAACCCAACTCACGTACCGCTTTAAATGGCGAACAGCCATACCCTTGGGACCTGCTCCAGCCCCAGGATGCGATGAGTCGACATCGAGGTGCCAAACAACCCCGTCGATATGGACTCTTGGGGGTCATCAGCCTGTTATCCCCGGCGTACCTTTTATCCGTTGAGCGATGGCCCTTCCACGCGGGACCACCGGATCACTATGACCGACTTTCGTCTCTGCTCGACTTGTCAGTCTCGCAGTCAGGCAGGCTTATGCCATTGCACTCAGCGAACGATTTCCGACCGTTCTGAGCCCACCATCGCGCGCCTCCGTTACTCTTTAGGAGGCGACCGCCCCAGTCAAACTACCCACCATACATTGTCCCGGACCCGGATGACGGGCCGCGGTTAGACATCCATAGTGATAAGGGTGGTATTTCAAGGGTGGCTCCACCTGAGCTGGCGCCCAGGTTTCAAAGCCTACCACCTATCCTACACATGCCACTACGAATGCCAATGTAAAGCTATAGTAAAGGTGCACGGGGTCTTTCCGTCTAACCGCAGGAACCCCGCATCTTCACGGGGAATTCAATTTCACTGAGTCTATGCTGGAGACAGCGGGGAAGTCGTTACGCCATTCGTGCAGGTCGGAACTTACCCGACAAGGAATTTCGCTACCTTAGGACCGTTATAGTTACGGCCGCCGTTTACTGGGGCTTCGATTCAGAGCTTGCACCCCTCCTCTTAACCTTCCAGCACCGGGCAGGCGTCAGACCCTATACGTCGTCTTGCGACTTCGCAGAGCCCTGTGTTTTTGATAAACAGTCGCTACCCCCTGGTCTGTGCCACCCTCCTCCACTTGCGTGGAAAAGGGTCACGCTTCTTCCGAAGTTACGCGTGCAATTTGCCGAGTTCCTTCAGCATAGTTCTCTCAAGCGCCTTGGTATACTCTACCAGTCCACCAGTGTCGGTTTCGGGTACGGTCTATAAGGAGGAGCTATTTCCTGGAACCACGCAGCAGCCCGTTCAATCCGATAAGATTGGACTACCTCAATGATCCGTCACTTCCTCCAGGCCCACGAATATTAACGTGGTTCCCATCGTCTACGCATTTCTGCCTCGACTTAGGGGCCGGCTAACCCTGCTCAGATTAGCTTTAAGCAGGAACCCTTGGACTTTCGGCGGGGGAGTCTCTCACTCCCCTTACGTTACTCATGTCAGCATTCGCACTTCTGATACCTCCACCACCCCTCACGGGTATGGCTTCATCAGCTTACAGAACGCTCCGCTACCGCTCGTGATTGCTCACGAACCCTAAGCTTCGGTGTATGGCTTGAGCCCCGTTACATTTTCGGCGCAAAGACCCTTATTTAGACCAGTGAGCTGTTACGCTTTCTTTAAATGATGGCTGCTTCTAAGCCAACATCCTGGTTGTTTTGGGATCCTCACATCCTTTCCCACTTAGCCATAACTTGGGGACCTTAGCTGTAGGTCAGGGTTGTTTCCCTTTTCACGACGGACGTTAGCACCCGCCGTGTGTCTGCCGACTAGTACTCCCAGGTATTCGGAGTTTGGTTAGGTTTGGTAATCCGGTGAGGACCCCTAGCCCATCCAGTGCTCTACCCCCTGGGGTATTCGGTCGACGCTCTACCTAAATAGATTTCGCGGAGAACCAGC
>SAQL01000091.1 GCA_004020645.1 Mesorhizobium sp.
CGCCCATAGAGATGAAGCAGCGCGCGTCCAAAAAGAAGAACTCTTACAGTCAACTGTAGAGTTCATTCAAAGCAACCGCCACCTATTTGAGGAGTAGCGGCGTGGCGCTGCTGGGTGCTTCTGATCAATAGAACAGGAAGAGGAGGAAAAAACTGAACGACGTTTGGGCTTGATCTTGTTGTACGTCGGGAGCCGGGGTCCGCCCGGTCCAGCCCCAACCTTACGTCTATCTCTATATACGAATATAGAAACGACCTTCCAAAGCCAGGAGTGAGGTGGAAGAAGACTTGGGAACGGGGGTTAGCTTCTCTCCCTCTCCTTATGGTCGAGTATTTATCTAAACCTCTCGCTTACTTGTACTACCTCTCTTCGCATTCGACGATCGGGAAAAGACAGTCTTTCTCCTTCGGACCGGTTGTTATGCTCGCTGCCTTCGCTTTCGCTTTTTCTCCAAAAAAGGGGAAGAAGTCTCATTGGTAAGGGCACTTTGAACTAAACTATACGTGTAATCAAAGGCTGAGCCCTTGTCACTCTACTTTTGGAGACTGTGACCCTGCTGATGCTTCTTTTTTATCTTATTTTGGCTTGCGGACCACACCACGGATCCTTGGGTGGAATAGGCACCTTGACCATCCTTGACTTCTCTGGTAAGTTAGGCATCTTCCCATACATAGCCAAGTACTGATTTGGTGGGGGAAGAATAGGTAGGCAGAGATCCGTGAATGCGCAAGCAAAAAGAAAGCATTCACCGACTTACTTACGGAATCTCAAATAGATTTCTTTGTGTTAAGCATATAGCATTCGTTTGTTTAGAATGTGCTTTGAAAAGCTTATGAGATGGATGATTTCTGATTCTTATTTCTTACTAAGAAAATCAGTCAAGTTCAAGTGTGTCATCTTTCTATACGAAAAATAGAAAGAGAGAGAGAGCGAGAGAATGAAGTGAAGGAGCTTACCCTTTCTCGACTTTTGATTCACTTGCAGCATCTAGCCCTTGAAAGCAATTACCATGTCTTAGAAGGAAAGTCATAGGATTCACTGTCAATTCCTTTTGTGGACATCTGAGGAGAGGGGGAAGGCCTTCGCGCCGGCGGGTCAAGTAGATGCGGCACATTGCATATGTATTATTGATATCCCGAAAGCCTGTGCCAGCTACTCCTACTGCTATTGGCTAAAGATCGACAATCTATTCGCCGCAAACCAAGGGACAGCCCTCTTTGTCCACCTGTGAACCTTCTTCTACATGGATGTCAGTTGCTTTAAAGGAAGAAAAGAAGGTAAGAAAAGCAAAAAGGCAAGGGCATGCGATGCCTACTATTTCTATATGTCAGTTGCTTGCTTTAGGGCTAGGCTAAGCCTTTAGCTGCGGTTACGAAGAGCTCTTATTCACTCACCAGAAAGACCAGTTATTGCAAGAACAGGATTATCTTACCTTAGCCAGCTTAGAAGTAAATTTCCTATTGAGGAAGTAGTGCCATTAGTTGGAAATTGCATTTCATCTGGACATGAAATCGAAAGTTATATTTCTCGATGCATACTCATATTATCGATATGCCACAAGCTCAAGTCCCACAGCAGATTCTAGCACAACCGAGTCTGATTAACTGACTTCACCACCACCGCTTACGGCAATTTGAACAACGGTTATTTCAGTTATTCCCACAGAAAATTAAATTGCAAAGAGAACAGCGGCAACAGATATGGCAACAACAGGATGATAAACCTTCTTCCCTTAACCAGGTCTCAGTTAAGTTCCTATAATTTCTGTGCAGGCGAAGGTTAAGTCTGGAAGCAGGAATTATTCTTACTCCATAAAGGTAGTGAGTTACCTACTAGTCGTAGGGCAGGAAAAGCTATTACACAAACAAGCCAGTTTTGCCAGGCTGAAGTGATGCTTATATAATGTGCTATTTCAACATCATCATATTTACCTCTAAAGAATGGAGCTTCCTAAGACTAGGTGAACAAGGTCTTTTTCTAAGAAGCATGTTGACAAAGCAGAAATGACACACACACCCACTAAAGTATTTACAGATAAGCTCGGCACCTTACGGCCATGTGCCTAGGATCCCCTGAGTGCTCTAAGGATTAAAGTCCAAATCCTATAGGAATTGAAATACCACACTCAGATCGGTGAATCTATCAGGTTTCTTTCTCCTCCTCCGGGATTCATTAATAGAACTTAAATGCAGGAATAAGCACATAGACCATAGGTATGGAAGAATTTAAATTAATTCATGTGCTTATATTTCTAATTTTTCCTAGGAGAACAGGTTGGGTTACCGTAAAGTACAAGACAACTAACTATGCTCTGGTTTTTTCCTTGCCAAGGCCTTTTGACACGGGATCAGCCAGATCTCATCTGGACTCCACATACTTACTGGAAATATTGTCAAGATCCTTCTCACATACATCAGACACACTGGTATGGATTACCTATTAGTTGCCTAGCTGTACTATCTCAGCATGGCAGCCGTAAAAATTGTCTAGACCGGCAACAATTGCTCCATATCGGTACTTCTACCAAGATGTTCCTGAGCCGCTCTACTTCTCTTCAAGCAGAGGTATATGAAATAAACTTGTTTTCCATGAAGGAATGAGTTATGCCTGTGATTTCGATGAAATTGCTCCTCTACCTAATATAATTGATAGTTTAAGTTTACTATTTGAAGTTTTCCAAAGTCTAAAATTGAGGGCTTGGTCCCGAGCATCTACCATTATACCCACAATGATTGGACATACGATTGCTATCGGGCGAACGACGGGAATTGAACCCGGGCAGCAGGTAAGGTAATAGGACAATTTTTCCTAAAAAGCCATTCGGGAATGTGCTAACTAAGAATGCGGGATGGACCACTTCCGGACATAGACATTGCGCCCTCCTGGGGCTGATGCGATTAAAAGGCTAGCAAAGAGACTGGAAAGCCGGGAAAGCATGAACTCCGATGCCCTTACTACGAAAGACGGAGAAGGAGGCTGTTCTCAGGACAAATGCCAAACCCTTATGAAGGTATCCGACTTTTTCCAATTCAGCCTTTGTGACTTCATCAGTCTACCAATAGCAGCATGCCAGTACTTTGCCCTAACTACGAAGCTTGAGTCCTGTCTTCGCCCGTGAACGCAACAGGACGCGGTCGTCTAACTCGACTTCCGCAGCGAGTCTCATTGCAGCTCTCTCCTGCAGTAGTGATGACGGTTCGCCACACCAGACATCACATCCCCTTGAAGTTAAGTTCCACTTCAATTGCCACAAGAGAGCATCATGGCATTTCTTCCGTATGAGTGGTAACAGCACTCTAACCCGGTCTACCACGCTAAGTGTCCCAATGACACATCGACCTCTACCGTATAGCATTCTTGCACATGCATAGGTAATAGTGAGATCCTGGGCACCATCCTTTTCAGCCCTTTCCTTTGTCTCACAATACCCTCTTGGCAACGTAAGCCATCAGTCGTCTGCACAATGCACGACGGACCATAGCCAACTTCCCAATCTGCGTCTTTCAAGCAGCCATCGAAGCCCAAAGCCTATGGGTCATTCAAGACCATGCCGACTGACTATGTGCCGAGAGCTCCTCCCCCGAACCCCTTCTGTCCTCCTTCGTCTTGTGCGCCAGCTACGTCCTCTAGATAATTAGGATATATCCTTTCTACGTCCCAAAGAATGTTTTGGCATGCGTCAAGACCAAGCTACGGATGAGCGACTAGCGCGAAAGCGCATCCCTTTTATAGCTTTAGCTTATATTTTTGCATGCTAATAACCACTGACCTAGAAGCTTCTTTTAACACGCCCTTTTACTAAGGAAAAAACGGGCATACTAACGAACTATCTTAGGCCTACCACTTGTCTTTGCTTGCTTACTTCTAAAGCAAACCAGACTGAAGAGAGTAGAGAAATACTTTTTATTACGTTATCCAGAATGCGATGCCCCAAGGCAAGAAAGTTGCAATCGGCTTTCTTTCCTATGATTATACTCGAATAGCTAATGTCAGATCTTCAATATGGTTCTGTAAATCAATCAACTCTGTCTTGGTAAACCCTAAAGACTTAGCAATCCCCGACAGCTGACTGTAGAAATTGTTCCAGAACTGCTCAATAGTACGAGACTTACTGGAATCAGCTCCAGTCCTACAGCTGGTGAAATTGATCAAAAGCCTGTCTTTGTCTTTCTCGGGTTTTAACCGTTCACCACGACATATACATACATTAACCCATTAACGGAAGCCTTCTTCTCGTGAAAGTCCTTTGCTCAAGCCAAAAGGGATCAAGGAAGTACGAGCTAGTAAGATGGTTGGACCCCCGGGGAAGAACCCAGAGAAAGTACCTCTACAACAATAGATATTGTCCATACAAAGACTTGAGGTGACTTGAATATTCAGTATGTATTTGAAGTTTGGTAAGATCTTATCTTGTGGAAGATAGGAAGGCACTAAGACCCGCTAGAAGGACTCTAAGGGAAGAAAGCTGTCCTAGTGAGGTGCAATGCTGAAACAGTGATCGGTAAACAAACTCTACAGAAGAGTGAAATATACTGCTCGGGCTTCCGTCACTTCTATAAAACGGGCCCAACAGACTGAAATGACTATCTTCGGGATATGAACTTATGCCAGAGTACACCCTGTGACCACTGTTGCCAATAGGCGTGGACAATACGGGGATGAGACTAGAACTCTTACCCTCGCTTAGACTATCAACTGATCGACTGGACGGACATGCGGATTAGAAGAATGCAAGACCACGCCACGGGACTGAGGCTAGACCGGCAAGCACAGACCGAATAGACGATAGCCTTGGACCGATGGGAAGAAGATATATAGAAAAGTCTTCCATGATGCTATGGTTTTCCTTTGAGGAGGCAAAGAGACTAGGGGCAAGAAGAAATAAGGAAAGAAAGCGAAGTAAGCATCCAACTCTGGTACTAGCAAACGATGACTCAGGAAAGGAAGTGAAGGATGAGGGCGGGGATTAGTGGGCGGACGGTGTAGTTCCCCCTTTCGTTGTTCTCGGTACTAGGGCCGATCCCATCCAGTCAATCCTTGCTTTCGACTCAGAAGTCGTATCAGCTTTCCCAAGCAGTTAAGCCGGTTGTAGCTAGAGCGATCGAAGGTTTCACAGCTGTTCCCGGTAGTATACCAAGGGCACCATCCCGCCTAACTTAGAATGTAAATCCTAGCTTTGCGAAGCTAATAAGGCCTAAAGCTGAGCGACGAGTCCACTGAGCTCTCATCGCCCTTTTCTATCCCTTGAGTGAGGTTGAGGTATGTCTGAATTCTCTTATTAAAAGAAAATAAGGAAGATATTTGACCTGAAGCTGACCTTCAT
>SAQL01000092.1 GCA_004020645.1 Mesorhizobium sp.
ACAAGACGCAGCTGTCACATCACAATCGATTCATCGATCACAGGACGTGCTCTAGACGTGCTACGGCATTGGTAAGTGGAGGGACTGGACCTGCAGCTCCCTATGCCAGCGGATTTCCGTCACCAAGGAAGTCCATGTGCTATGAGAATAAATGGCCCAGTCTATGGATGCACTGGTCCGCGAAATCACTCCTTCACGGCCTCAGCTTCGACGACCGCGCGTGCGGCTTCGGACGTCGAAGCGACCTTATAGCCGATTTCGACGAGGAACTTGTCTAGACGCTCGATCAGTCCTGGTGACTGCTCAATATGGACGACAACCCATTGGAAGGCGCTGAGTGCTGCACGTTGCTTGAGCGGGTCCCAAAGACGAGCGATCCCCAATAGATCGATCGGTGCGAGCGCAATCAGCCCGTTTTCCTCGATCGCTTTCGTCATTCTCGCGTTGCGCCCATTGCGCCCACTCATCCGCCGTTAGGAGGCGCAACATGTCGAGATGGTCGGCGTGCGGCTTGGTCGCAAGCTGAGCAAGCACTGCCTTGCGCACAGGGCTCGATGTCCGCTCGGCCCGGTCAAGTACGAACGCAGGCAGCGGTGCCGGAAGGGGATCGGCCAGTGCAGTGAGCGCCTTCGCCGCGACATGGGCGAAGCGATGGTCGAGCGCTCCTTGAATCTGTGCGCGCATACCCCGATGAATCGCAATCTCGATCGCTTCGAGCGCCCGTATCATGATCATCGCTATCCATGAGGATCCGCGTGACGTCCTCGGTAACATCGAGATCGATATGGCGCGCAAGACGCACCCGCATAGTCTGCACGTCGCTCGTAGCTTCGGGAATCGCGAGCAGCGTCGCGGCGGCCGCAGGCGAAAGCGCTGGCGTCTTCTCATCCAAGATGGCACGTTCAGCCAGTGCCAGCTCTAGAAAGTCGTCTGGCAGCGCCGCGATCATCGCGGCGTACTGGTCGTGGCGGGCCTTGGCGTGTTCACCACCAGCACTCCCGCGATGGGCAAGGTCGGACGCCAGCTCGGCTAGCCTGCCGTTGGCCTTGCTGGCGATAAGCGTCGAGACAATATTTTTTTATTTCGTCAGGGACATGACCGGCCAGACAATCCAACGCCGATACGCGAACGCCGGAATTATCGTGACCTTCGACCAGCCGTACAATGAGACGGTCCTCAGCGTGGCCGTCCCAGCGGTCTGTGAGCAGATTCCAGAGCTGCCCCTCATCATCGTTTCCGTAGCTTGCCTCAATTGCCGCCTCGAGTTCACCGGCAGTGAGCTGCATTTTCGGATGGTCAAGTTCGCGCAGCCAGTATTGGCGAAGCGTCTCATGGTGACGATGCTGCACCACCTCCTTCCATCCGCGCTCGCCGCGCAATCTGCGCACATAGGCTTCGAGATAGGTATCGGCGGTTGCGCCATCATCATCGTTGGCTAGATGCTCGGCGTAATCGTCGCTGACTTCGTTGTTGAGGATTAGCAGGTGGTTTCGCGCCGCATTGTCGAGCTCAGCCTGGGTTGGCTGGCGTGCAGCGACTGAGGCATCGACGACGGGTTCGAAACGGTCGAGATCAACTAGCGCACCGGCAGCGATGACATCGTCATTCCGAATATGACCATAGCCCGCGGACTCTTGGGCGGCTGCCAGGAAAGCACCTGTCACGTCACCCGCGAGCTCTGCAAGGTCGCGAGCAGAGCCTCTCGGGAAGCTGGTTTGGTCCGTGGGCAGTACCGTGCAGGCGAAACTTTCGATCAATTCACGCACGTCAGGATCTGCGCGCATCCGCGCATACCAATCTGCGTCACGTTCGAGCCGAGCCGAGCAGCAACGCCAAAAATGAAACCCTTCCGGAGGGTCGAATCAGGGTATACGCCTGCAGATCGTAGAACCATGTCTGAACGCCGAGATCGGCCTGAGGGTAAGGGCAGTCTGTGAGCTCCATGCTGCGGTCGAAGTGATGGATCAACGGGCCGAATGAGGAAAGGGACCAAGCACGTCACCAAGCCGTCCATGATCGCGCGTGACTGCCAGTCGTTGTTGCGCAAGAAGATCGGGAAGCGGCTCACCCGTTGACCAGCGAAGTGACGTTCGCCTTGCCAAAATTCTTGCGGAACTGGATCAGATCGCACTTCCCAGTGTCCGAGCTGAGTTCTGTCCCGAACGATGTCCGCGAAATGCTTAGCTCCGGGACGAACCGACGGCCATGTCGCCGCCTGACGTGCCTCGACGTCGGGCGCGGCTCTCCGGAAGAGAGCGCCAAAGCTCATCTCCTGACCGTCCGCCGAATAGGCAAGGCGGTAGATCGTCTCGTGGTAGACGGACTGCGTTCAACGGATGGCTGCGATCGGATAGGGCGTGACCGGCCATAGCAATAGTCGTGATGCAGAAGACCGGACTACTCAGATGCGCATCCATAGACGGAGACACCGCTCCTTGGTGGCAGAATTGGCTGCCTGGAATGCGTCTCCGCTGAGGGAGCAAGCGAGCGTTGATCACTGCGAAACGGCTACCATCCTGCTGGCGAAGCTCCGTAGCTCATGTCACTTCGGCCGCCTCTAGAGAAACTTCGCGGAGGGTACCTGCCACCGGACCAGCAAGTAATGTGCTCGGCCTGGACTGGGTTTCACCGTAAGTTATGCCGCCATCTGTGGCGCAGCGGCCATCGCAGGCGCCGCTACTATCCTTCATCTCGGGGCAAAGTACCATCTTTCTGCCGCAGCTTCTTGCGGCGAGTTCGGCGATCGCCAGGCGATGCGTGCGGCGCATCCGGAACCGGAGCTTCCTCAACCGTTGTGGCCAGGAAGCGATGGTCGGGCATGGTCATGTCCTTGGCGACTGCTTCAGCGGTGGTTAACACGGGCTGAGAAACATTTTCGCCAAGAACAATCGGCTGCGGCGCCGCCTCGGCGACCGCACCTTTCGTGTGCGCTTTCGCAACCATCGTTAGCGATGCCGGCCCAGATCGACGCATCGCCCGCCCCATGGCGACCAGCTCCCGCACGCTGGCGGGTTCTCCAGCCGGCACATCATCGATTGGGAGGCCAGATCCCGACCCGACGGCGGCATCCTGGGCCATCTTGAAGAACGGATCGGGGCGCAGCCGGTTTGGCGTCGTTGCCGTCCTCGTAGCCGGCGGCGATCATCTTCATGCGAAAGCCGATCACCCGGCCAAGCTGTGGGCAGTCTGGTCCGGACAGCGCGGATGGTCGATGCAGCGCGCCAGACGCTCGGCCACCCGCAGCCGATTTTCCACCTCGGCCAGAGCCAGAAAGCCGCTGTTGGACGACAGCATCTCGCCGTCGAAACGGACGACGACGGACTTGCCGCCCACTGATGACAAACAGCTCAGCGGCAGCCTAGTCGTTCATGGCGGGTGTGATCTCCGGAAATGATTCGGATCGGGCTTAGCAACCAAATCCTATGTCATTTCAAAGTCTTGCACCAAATCCGTCAACCCACCATGAATTTTTCGGGTTAGGAGCTTCTGCTCCTGAACCTGGCAACTCCTGCCTGACAACCCGCAAGCCGCGAAACTCGAAGCCCTCCTCAGATTGCTTACGTCCAGTGTCCGACATTGTCGGACATTTGTCATGGTGTGATTCGCGCCAGGCATTTGTTGTGACATGGTTTTCTTCTCTGGCACGGTACATGCTTGTTCATATGTATACGGGTCCCGGTTGAGGAGAAATCGTCTCATGATTACGCCCATCGGTAGGCCTGCTAGCTCAAGGTGTCCGTGGACGCAGGTAAGCGGCTCAGCTTCGAAAACACGCTGTTGAATGTGCTAATGGTGTATGAAGGGTATTCAGCCGGCGATAACGGAGGTGGGCAAGTACACTCTCAGTTGTTGCAGTATCGACAACGGCCGGCATCATCAGCGAACCCGTTGCACAACAGGTGCGATCCGATGAGTGGGGCCGCCGGGGAGCGTGCAGATAGGGGGGTGCAAGGCGTGACAATGTTATCGTTATGCCGATGACCTTCTTTGTGTTGGTTGACACTCAGGACCGCCGATTTCGATTGGTATCAAGCGCGCTTTCCCTTGAGCAGATCCGAACCAGTGTGACGGGTTTAGGCCGCTATGCGGCGCGGCGGTTAGGGCGGGAACGGCCCAGATTGGGACTGGCTGAGGGATGAAAATGGTATATCGGTCTTCTCCGGTGCGCGGCCATGCCTGTCAACTAGGCGAGCAGGGCATGGATCCTGCAGCCCGGCCAATCTTTTCCAGCATCGTTCTTGGCAGTGGTACGCTAGCTATCGCGTGCGCACAGCTGGCAATGGAGATGGGCCACGTCATTGGCGCGGCCCTGTGTACTGACGCGATATTCGCGGATTGGGCGGCTCGCGCCAACATCTTGTGCATTGCGAATGTTGAAGAACTCTCCACTTTACTGAACACCGAGCCAGTGGATTGGATATTCTCGGTTGCCAATCCGCTTATATTGCGACCGGACGTGTTTGAGCGAGCGCGACAAGGTGCATTTAATTACCACGACGGTCCATTGCCACGATATGCGGGAACGCATGCGACGTCCTGGGCGCTGCTGGCGCAAGAAACCGAACACGCCGTCACCTGGCATCGGATCGATGATGGTGTTGATACGGGTGACGTCGTGGTTCAGCGCCAAGTCCTGATTGCGCCCACCGACACGGCAATGACCCTGAACCTCAAGTGTTATGAAGCCGCGATCGAGGGTTTCCGCGAACTCTTAACTGGCCTCAAGATCGGGAAACTTACTGCCTATCCGCAGGCGCTAGTGAACAGAAGTTATTTTCCGAAGCGTCGGCGCCCAGATGCGGCAGGCTATCTGCGATGGGATCGATCCGCGCAAGATTTGTCAGCGATGACGCGTGCCCTAGACTTTGGCCCGTATCATGCCAATCCATTGTGTCTGCCCAAGGCGCTCGTCGGTGATGAGGCTGTCGCAATCAGACGCTTGGAGGTGTTGCCTCGACGCTCGGGCTTTCCCGCGGGTTCCCTGCTTGAAATCCACTTCAGCCACTGGCGTGTGGCGACGGGTACGCAGGATGTCGAGGTTTGCTTTGGCAGCTCCGATGGGCGGGTGCTGGACGCGCGAGCCCTCGCCAGGCACTCCAATCTGGATGAAGGTAGTCGCCTTCTAATTTTGGGCGATGAACAGGCGCGGAGCATAACTGCCGCTCATGAATTGCTGGCGCCTCGGGAGGATTTTTGGCGACGGCGGCTTGAGCAGTTTAGAACATTGAAGTTTCCTTTCCTGTCGTCGTCCCTGTCTGACGCACCGCCCAGATGGCAGTCGAGTTCGGGGGTCATTCCAAGTGCTTTGGCTAAGCTGTCGCAAAATGATTGCACGGAATACTTGGTAACAGCTTGGCTGATCTATCTCGCCCGCATCACGGGAGAAACAGAGCTGCAACTGGGATGGAAGCCTGCATCGTATGGATGGCAAGCCGATTTGAAAGCGGTGGAGGTGCTTGTCGCTCCTGCCGTACCGATGGAAGTTACCATTGATCTTGCACGTGATTTTGAAGAAATGCGCAAAGCGGTGGCAGCCGAATTCGCTCAGCTGAGGGAGCACGGTAGCTTTGCCCGGGATCTTGTCGCGCGCTGCCCGACATTGCGAGGTGTGGAGGCGCTACGTTCGCACCGGCCTTGGCCGATTGGCATCACACTCACGACAGACAGCTGTTCCGTCGCTGGCGATCTGAAGACGAGCCACAGAGCTGGGCCAGCCCTATGTGGCGATTTGCTGACCTTTGAGGTTTGCGCTCTGGATGGGAGCTTTCGCTGGCATTTTGATGCCAGTCGATTAGCGCCGAAGCAGATCGACCGCATGACGCAGCATTTGCAAACTTTGTTACATGGTGTGATGGCCGATGCCGGGCAGCCGGTGCGCGAGTTGGCCATCCTGCCGGCTGCGGAGCGTGCGTATCTGCTGGAGGAGCTGAACCGGACGGCGGCGG
>SAQL01000093.1 GCA_004020645.1 Mesorhizobium sp.
TGCAATCCAGAAACTGTCCCCTATTTATTTGTCTCAGTCGAGGGGTGCACTCCACTCCGCCACATAATCTCGCCCGACGCATAAGAACGGATCCGAGCCCATCGCCTCGCGCACGAGCGCTGCCAGACCTTCCGCTCCCTTGCGGAAGTCGACCGGCTTCGTCGCCACCATGACCTTGACCCCTCCCGTCGGCCCGATCACGACGTTGCCCCTCATCGCACGGATCACCGCCGCAACCGTCTTCGAATCCGCGCCACGACCCACCCGCATTGCGATGCCGTCGATCTCGAGCTCGATCACACCAGCGTCTCGAGCCGGCTCCCGCTTCCTTGGCTGTGGCGGATGCTTCGCCGCAGGCTTCGGAGGCGCCGCCGTCACCACCGCCGGCACGAACATGGATTCCGATATCGCTGCCTCCCCCATCGGCCGGCGAGCAGCCCGACGCCAGGTGAACAATTGCTGCGGGGAAAGTCCATACCGGCGTGCCACAGCACAAACCGTCTCGCCCGCCTCGTAGCTCTCCGCCACTATCCGGGCCTTCTCCTCCGGCGGCCACTCACGCCGCCGACCCGAACCAGTGAAGATCTCCAGCCGACGGACCGGCTCCTCGTCCCTGGACTTAAGCGTAAACTCTGAAATCGTCATATGTCGAAGCCCTCAAAGGCATCGAACATCGTCCCTTACATCCACGCGCGAAAGGTGCCGCCGGAACAGCGCTCTGATGTCCGCTGTCAAGGTTTTGAACGTGGGGGTCCGGCCGATCGAGAGGTCGGCTGTTCATTCTGATGATCGCGCATGGGTGGGGCGGAACTGAAGGACGTCGGTGATCAAGCTCTGATGCGCGGATTGGTTTCCGCATTCCCGATTGTGCGTCCGGGGCTGTTCCTAGCTTACTGCGGGCGTCGGTCTGTCGATTTGCCACAAAGCGTCTGACGGGCATTCCCCTGCCGTGGTCCCGCCCCCGCCCATGAGCGAAGGATGTGTGTCGCGTGCAGCGACTAGGTCAGGTTGCGTGCGCCTCCCTGGCAACAGCCCACATGAAGCCGACCAGTTCGCGGGCTATCGCCGTGCAGACCACTGTCGTCTTCTTGCCTCGTCCGCTCAACATTCGATAGCGGGCCGTCAGTCGGGCCTGCGCCTTCCAGGCGATCTCTCTCACCCCTGGCGGCGCCTGCTCCAGACGATACAGCTTCTTCGCGCCGACTTTCGGCGGATGCCTATAGGTCCATGCGCTCTCGACCAACATGTGGCGAACCAGACCGTTCCCCGCCTTGGTGATGCCGCCCCGTCTGACTGTCTGGCCAGTCGATCGCTCTCCAGGGACGAGGCCGAGATACCCATGAGCTGGCGCGGGCTCTGAGCGCCCGCACGATCGGCGCCAGCGACCAGGCCGGAACGAACTCCTCGATCACGCGCTCCAGCCGCTCGACCCACTCTTTCGAGACGCGCACCGCCTCGACCATTTCCTGAAGCGCGATCTGATGCGCGGGATGATCGAACTGCTGCGCCTGCAGCCAGCAGAGATAGCGCATCGTCCAGCCCTTTTTGCGCGGAAAGATACGTCCGTGCTTGAGCATGGGCGCTCACATGCTGCCGGTGGACCCGAAGTGTCTCAACTGCGGCCGCCCGGGCGCGGACGAGATCCCGCATGGCTTCGTGGCCTTCATCGGGAACCCATACCGCCGTCAGTTCGCCAGCGCGCAGCAACCTGGCCAATCCGAGGGCATCCCGGCGGTTCGTCTTCACCCGATCGCTGGGCTTCCTCGGAATGAGCGACGGAGCGACTACGATGGATTCGTGACCCAGCGAACGGATCAGCCGATAGAGACCATGGTCGGACCGGCCTCGTAGCAGAAATGGACTCGATCGAACCTGGTGGCGATCCGCTGGATAACTCGGCGCAGGCTCTCATCCGAGGCGTCGAGCTCGCCGAAGAAGCGAACTTCTCCCTCCCGCCCGGCATCCGCAACCGCGATGGCGTTCCTCAGCTTTGCGACATCGATTCCGACAAATGCTTCCCTATAATCTGCCACGGCTCGTCCTCTTGTGATGAGGATCGGCTCGGCCCGCCCGAGATGGGGTATTCGGCTTGAGCCTCATCTTCGGGCGACAATGCATGGTGGATAGGTTGTTCATGCTGCGCTTCGAGCTGATGGTTAAACGTGGATCTGTTGGAACAGCCACAAGCATCAGAAGGAGAAGCGCAGCATGAAACATTATGCCGGATTGGACGTGGCGGTAAAAGAGAGCGCGATTTGCATCGTCGACGAAACCGGCAAGATTTGCCGGGAGATGAAGGGGGAGAGCCATCCCGAGGATCTTGTGCGGGTGCTCTCGGATCCTGCCTGGACCTTTGAGCGGATCGGGCTTGAAGCCGGGCCATTGTCGCAATGGCTGTTCAGCGGCCTGGCCGAAGCCGGCCTGCCGGTGGTGTGCATCGAAAACCCGCCACACCAAGGCCTTCCTAGAGGCGCAGCCGAACAAATCCGACCGCATTGACGCCCGTGGCATTGCCCAGATGATGCGGGTCAACCTGTTTCGCCCGGTCCATGTCAAGACGCTGACGAGCCAGAAGCGCCGGGCCCTGCTGATGGCGCGCAAACTCTTGCAGGACAAGGCGATCGCCATCCAGAACGACATCCGCGGGCTATTGCGCAACTTCGGTCTCAAGGTTGGGATGGTCGGCGCCGTCAAGTTCGAGCCCCGCATCCGCGAGCTCACCGAAGGGATGCCCGATCTGGCCGAAATCATCGAACCGCTGCTCGAGGCGCGCAGCAAGCTGCGCGAGACGTTTGCCGCGCTTCACCGCAAACTCCTGGCCATCGTTCGCGATGATGCGGTCTGCCGGCGCTGACGACGATACCGGGCGTCGGTCCGGTGGTGGCGCTGGCCTATACGGCGACCATCGACATTCCGGCCCGCTTCCGCAACTCCAAGGCGGTCGGACCGATCTTGTGGCTGACGCCGGTGCTCCATGAGTCGGGCGAAAGCCGCCGCATCGGCCGGATATCCCGCTGCGGCGACGGCATGATGCGAACGCTGCTTTACGAAGCCGCGCAGACACTGCTAACGCGCGTGACGAAATGGTCGTTGCTGAGGGCGTGGGCGATGAATGTTGCCAGGCGGCGCGGCCGACAGAAGGCCATCGTCGCATTGGCTCGCCGGCTGGCGGTGATCATGCATCGCATGTGGCGCGATGGCACAGAGTTTCGTTGGACGCGACAAGACATCGTGCCGAGATCCGCCTGATCGTGCGCCCGACCATTGCAGCCTGCCGGCGCCCGCAGTGCGCCCGTCAAGGGCAAATCGCGGCGCGCTGACCTTCGGCCACCCTTGACCGGCCCACTGCGGGCGCCGGCCGAGCCGAAACCAGGTCGGGACGGGCGAACACGGGAGATGAAACATGATCGCAGAGCGAGCGTGACAAGGATCACCCATAAGGTTCCACCAGTCGGTGGAAAGAGCGTCCTTCGCGGGACGATGAATGAGGTGAGTTCGCGAGGGTTGCAGTACCGGTCGCATCACAACGATCAGCACGCGTCCGAGATTGTTCCGCCTCATTCTTCTGATCCCATCAAGGGGACGGCCGAGCGCCGATCCCGCAGAGAAGCAAGACCCTGCGAAAGACCTCAGATGCCGGCGAAGCGAGAAAGCTCGAAAAGCGCTTGACTTCAACACGCCGAATAGAGAAGCAACCCTCGGACGCGCAGTGTAGGGCGAGCCACCTCACCGACAGAGGCGGACATACGGTCTTACTGAGCGCCCCGCAGGTCCTTATGGTCTCCCACTATGCCGGAGTCACCCTTCTCCTGTCCGTTTTCATCAGCTACGGCTCCTCGCCTTCCCGCTGCGGACCGGCGCGCCTATCGCCACCCAGCCGGACAGGAGATCTCCAGGTTCCAACGTGTTCCTTGCGGGCGTGCTCTGCCTCAGACCCTTCGCGTAGCGGCTGCCTTGGGCCACGCGACCTCGATACCAGGGATGACATCGACAAGCGTGATTTCGGCTTTTTCGACCTCCTGTGCGTTTCTTTGTTCGGCTTCAGGTGAGCTGTTCTTCGCCCCGGCCTACAGGATTTCCCGTGCGAGCGTGTCGAGACGCCGTCAAGGCTGGCCGGTGCGATGGCGCCACGGCCGGCTGCGGGTTTCCAGGCCACGCCTTGACGGCGTCGAGCACGGCGCCAGTCTGGAGCGGACCGAGGCGTCGGTCGTGCCGCCACATTCCTTATGCTATATTTGTCCGGCACAGATGACCACGTGGCAAAGAGTGGTGCGAGAGGATGAGAGTGCCGCCACGCAGCTGTTATAGTCGTTCCTCGTTTGTGGCGTCCGTGCGCCGCTTCGGCCCGCGTGACCGCCAATGCCGAACCATCAGCTCGTAGGCACGTGCGGCATTCTCGGCCGCGGCTTTCTCGCTGTTTCGCAACTCCTTCACGTTGTAGGCGTAAGCCGAACCGCGGCGACCGAAACCGCGCTCGCCCGGCGCGCCAGCCTTGAGAGCGAGCTGCCTCTGCTTTGCCGCCACCAGCGCCGGGCGAGCCCAGAAGTAGTCCTGCTCCTTTGTCAGCAGATGCTAGATCAACACCGCGAGCTTGCGGGCGACCGCCACGGCTGCGACCTGATGGGCCTCGCTTGTTGCGGATGCGCAGGAAGAAGGCCCTGAGCTGTCCGGGCGCCTTCGCCGCCGCCCAGGCAGCCTCGACCAGCATGGCGCGGGCATGGGAACGCCCATGTTTGCTGATCCGGCCATATTGCGCCAAGCCAAGACCGGATTGGGGCACACGCGGATTGAGGCCGAAGTAGCTCACCAGCTTCTGGGGTTCGCGGAACCGCCGGATGTCGCCGACGGCGGCGATGATACCGCTCGCGACGATGGCATTGACGCCGGTGATCGTCCGAAGCCGCCGGACTTGCACAATCAACCGCTTCCCGGGCGATGTCGCGATCGAGGTCAGCCAGATCCTCGGCCAGACGGTCGATCTCGCGGATGTGGCGGGCGATAGCGGCCCGCTCGTCGTCGGGAAGCACCTACCGCTCGAGCCAGGCGCGACCCCGACGGTTGAACAGATCAGCATGCGGGCACTTCGGCACGAGGTGCGCCTGCAGGATGCCATGCACCTCGTTCTTCACTCGCGTGCGATGCCGCACGACCTGGTTGCGGCGAGCAACGAGGCGGCGAAGCCGCTCAGTCCGCTCATCGGGAACCCAGACCTCCGGCAGAAAGCCGCTGGCATGGAGCTGCGCCAGAACCCCGGCATCGATCTTGTCGGTATTCCAACGCCATTGGTCGGACAGGCCCTTGCGCAGATCGGCTGTGGTCGTGATAGATGTGGCCATGCGCAGGGCGCTAACAGAGCAGAAAGCGGCAGTCGAAGGGACGAGGCAGACACCACTCGATTTGACATCGGGGTGTGGATCAATGACGCGCGAATGCTGCGTCGGAGCTGTATGACGGCGGGGCTCCTCTGCCACGATGACACCCGCCATGCGGTGCGGACAAGCCAACCAAATTCTCGCCTTCTGGCACAGTTCGATGTCCAACATCCCCCGACTTTAGGTTTGCTGACACGTTCAGTCACCATCGGCCATAATCACCCTTGGCGCATCCGTCAGCCAGCGCAGCGGCAGCGCGCGTTCGCAGATGGCTAGTTTGTCGGCTGTGAAGAACGTCGATTTCGCTGACGGCGGTTGCGATCAGGGCCGGAAAGACGGGGCTGGCAAATGGGCGCCCGCCGGTTGGATCGTCCAGAGGTGATCAGGCTAATCGTGGCTGGATCGGCGGCGCTGCGGGGGTGGCGAACAGCGCCAGGAAGAAGGCACACAAAAGCCTCAGCCAGTTGAGCAGGAGGCTGAAGTTGTAG
>SAQL01000094.1 GCA_004020645.1 Mesorhizobium sp.
CGACGGCAACTGCCTCAATTAGCAGATCCAAGGCTTCGCGCCCTCTCTGGCTGATCGGGTCATCGCCTCGCAGGTAATGATATGCTCGATCTAGATGCACTCGCGCGGCGGAAAAATCGCTTGTCATATGACCCTCTCAGTTGCCGCCCGCGTTAGCCGTCTACGAGGTGAGGGTCACGCAATCGTCAATATCCACAGACGGATTTGATTTAAATCGCAGATGACCCGGGAGAACCAAACACCGGTTGTATGCGAGAGCCCCTGATTGCGTCACCCTGGCCCGGTTGACTCTGCAATAGGGTTACCACAAGCCTTGCCAATGTGTCCCCAGCATCATCGTAAGCGCGTAGGCATCCCCACGTAGCGTGCAGGCGGTTGATCGCTCATTTTCAGCATGAATCATGCGGAGAATCCTATGAGCGACAGTATGAGCCATCATCGAACATTCGAGATTTTGACGGCGGAGCCTGTGCCGTCCCGACGCAAGCCGCGCCATCGGTCGGACGAAGAGAAGGCACGGCTTGTCGCCGAAGCGTTCTCGCCAGGGGGCAATGTCTCGGCGGTTGCGCGTTCCGAGGGGCTGGACCCCTCGCAGCTCTATGCGTGGCGCCGCAAGGCGCTTTCGTCGGGCATGGTTGCGCCACTGACGGAGGGAGCGAGCAAGCCGGCGAAGTTCACGCGCTTTGAAGCGGTGGGCAGCGACACGGTGGAAATCGTCATTGGCGACGCAGTGGTGCGCGCCGGCGGCGATGTCGATCCCGATCGCCTGGCGAGGATCATCCGCGCGGTTCGTAAGGCATGATCGCTTCCGGTGTGGTGGTTTACGTGTCGTGCCAGCCGGTCGACTTCCGCAAGGGCGCGGCATCTTTGATGGCGCTGGTCAGGGATGGCGGCCTGGACCCATTCTCGGGGGCACTTCACGTATTCCGTTCGAAGCGTGCGGACCGGGTTCGCATCGTGTGGTGGGACGGCAGCGGGGTTTGTCTTTATTCGAAGACTCTGGAAGATCACAGCTTCTGCTGGCCGGGGATATCGGCCGCGCGCATGCGTCTCGACCACGCCCAGTTGATGGCGCTTCTGGCCGGACTGGACTGGAAAAAGATTCGTCCGGCCAGGGTCAGGCGGCCGTTATCGACGGGCTGAAACCGGCCTGCGGCAAGATGAATCATGCGGCTGGAACGGTTGGGAAAGCGGCTGTTTTTGTGCTCTGTTGCTTGCCATGGTTCTACCGGGTCTTGCCCTTCCCGACGACGTTGATGCGCTGAAGGCGATGATCCTTTCCATGGCTCGCGAGCAGGCTGCAAGCGAGGCCCGGATCGCAGTCGCCGACGCTCGGATCGCAGCATCTGAGGCGGAGGTCGCCCGGCTGAAAGCTGTCGAGAAAAGCGCCAGCGAGCGGATCGCCAATCTCACGTCAATCCTGAAAGTTTTACAGCGCACGCAACATGGCACGCGTTCCGAGCGGCTACGCATGGCCATCGACGACGAGCAGGCCTCCTTTGCCTTCGAAGAGGTCGAGACCGGCCTTTCGGAAATCCGGAGCGAACTCGACCGCGCGGTCGGGAACAAGCCGAAGCGCGCCCCGCGTCCGCGCAAGGGCTTTGCTGCCCACCTCGAACGCATCGAGGAGGTCGTCGAGCCGGAAATCCCGGCCGACTGCGAGGGGCTTGAAAAGGTTCTGATCAGCGAGGATCGATCCGAGCGGCTGGACGTCGTGCCGCCGAAGTTCCAGGTCATCGTCACGCGCCGTCCCAAATACGCTTTCCGGGGCCGTGACGGCGTGGTCCAGGCTCTGGCGCCGGCGCACATCATCGAAAGCGGCCTGCCGACGGAGCGGCTGCTCGCCTATATCGCCGTCTCCAAATACGCCGACGGCCTCCCGCTTTATCGGCAGGAGGCGATCTATCTGCGCGACGGCGTCGAGATCAGCCGGTCGTTGATGGCGCAATGGATGGGGCATCTGGGCTTCGAGCTGCAGATGCTTGCTGATTACATACTGGAGCGCATCAAGGAGGGCGAAAGGGTCTTCGCCGACGAGACGACCTTGCCCACCCTTGCCCCTGGTTCCGGGAAAACCACGAAAGCCTGGTTGTGGGCCTACGCACGGGATGACCGACCCTATGGCGGAACCAGTCCGCCAATGGTTGCCTATCGTTTTGAAGACAGCAGAGGTGCGGATTGCGTGGCGCGCCACCTCACCGGATTCAGCGGTATCCTGCAAGTGGATGGCTACTCGGCCTATACCAACCTGGTCAAGGCACGGGCCAAAGCCGGCAGCAATGAAACAATCCGGCTCGCCGGGTGCTGGGCTCACCTGCGGCGCAAATTCTACGACCTGCACATCAGCGGGGTCTCGCAGGCCGCGACGGATTCGATCATCGCCATGACCGAATTGTGGAAGGTCGAGGACGAGGTTCGCGGCAAGGATGCCGGAAGCCGCGCCGCGCTCCGTCAGGAAAAGTCCGTGGCCATTGTCGCGAGCCTCTTCGATCTATGGGAAGCGGAACTGGGCAAAGTCTCCGGAAAATCCAAGACCGCCGAGGCGATCCGCTACGCGCTCACCCGGCGGGAGGCGCTGGAACGCTTTCTGATGGACGGTCGCATCGAAATCGACTCCAATATCGTCGAGCGTGCAATCAGGCCCCAGACGATCACGCGAAAGAATAGTCTATTCGCCGGCAGCCACGGCGGTGGACGAACCTGGGCGACGGTAGCCACCTTGCTGCAAACCTGCAAAATGAACAGCGTCGATCCGCTCGACTGGCTCTCGCAGACCTTGACCCGCATCGCTCAAGGCTGGCCGGCATCCGAAATCGAAATGCTCATGCCTTGGAACTTTAGGCCTGACGTTATCGGCTGACCGCTTACGCATCATCCATAAGCCGTCCCGAGTTTCTGACCTGTCGAGCCATGGCACGCGCAGGCTTGCGGCGGCAATCAGCCGGATGGCGAAGATCGCGGCGAAGGCGGCAGCAAATCGGAAGCAGACTCCCGTTTGTGCGGTCGGGCATTGATTCCTAGATAGGAAATTCCGCCATTACATCTCGCTGATGGGACAGCTTGCGAACGCAAATGCAGCGCGCCCTCGTGACTGACACCCTAAACGGCGAAATCGTCATCCAGTGACCCATGAACGCAATAACGCCGGCACATTGTCCGGGACATATGGGTTAGTCCCGGCGCCAAGAGACCTATGTGGTCGCTCTTCTCGCCGAATAGAAGCTGAGGAATGCCGCGCAGTTAACGGCTCGTTAATCATGCGGGGCGTAGCCAAGAAGCGTCACATCACCTACCCAATCACATGTGACCTTAAAGACCCGGCACACAGATTGTGCCGAGTCTTTTTGTTAGGGTAGCCTGATCCAATTGAGCGGGTCAGGAATAATGTCGCAGTGCGGGGATCAGGAAGCTTCTTAGGCCGGTCACCGACTTCATAAAGCCGACTGGAACTGCAACCACTTGACTAGGAATGCCCTCCGAGCTTGACGGTGTCAGGCCCGGAACGCGCCGTGTCAGTCCCTGACCGACAGCGGATTGCGACATGCAACTTCTCCACACCGGAGGTAACCGTGGCAAAAGTGCCGGCGCGTGAGCGCCAGGGAAGGCTGGTTAAAGAGCCGGCCCGCTTGCAGGAATCGAACTCATGGCTGACCGAAGCCTCCGCATCCTCGAGGCCCATTGCTTGGCGGACGCCATTATGGCGTTCTGCGTTCTGTCTTATCGCTGTGCCATTTGCCGCACAGGATGCCCGTAACGACATTGTTTCCCGCGTGAGGTGAAGCGATGCGAGCAGGGTAGAGTGACGCGCGGCAGGGAGGGCAGGAGGCCCTAGCAAAGGCTGAAACTCGGTGAGAAATGATCCACCGGCACCTGCACGGATCACCTCGCAAAAGTGGAGGGTGGGACCTGGAATCAAGCTGACATTGCGAGATTTCGCGGCCATGGCGGCTTCGCTGTTTGCTGTCCGCGGGGGCGAGGCGCATTAGATGGGCCAGCGGCGGATGCACGCGAACCGCGGGGATGACGAACACGACCTTCGCTGGCTAGGACTGCGGCACCGCGAACCCAATGTTGGAGGCTCTACGCCGCTCGATCTGGCGAGGCGCGGCGGTCGATGCGGCCCGCAGAACCCGCGCTACCGCGAGGCGCTGCCATCTCGACATAGGAGCTGCTGACTTGCAGAACACTGCACTATCTGCGAACGAACGCATCGCGACATGCCCCCCTGTAACCGCTTTCGCGCTGTTCTTGATTGACCAGGCGCAGTTCGACGCAGGGCGGCTAGCGCTCGGCCGATGTGTCGGGCGCCAGCAAAGTTGAAATGTTGCATGGCCGTGGGGACGGCCACAACGAGAGAGCCCGATCGGGCGTCACCTGGTCGGGATTGCCAGCCCGACCAGGTACCGTTCAGTCAGGCACCCCTCGGCTTAGAGAGCCGCCGCTATGAACTAGCTTCGTTGGCCGGGGCCGGCTGCAGCGGGATCGCTAAGCATCGTGACGACGTCAGCGATAGGATTCTTGTCACTCTCCGTCAGCCGCAGATCGACGTCCGCGAACGGCGCGCCCGACTTCCGGTAGGGACGCCTGAGTGGGTGCTTGCTCAGGCCGGGTGGAACCGGCGGCCTGCCGGGTTTGCGACCGCGTTTCACATAGCCGTTGCTCTGAGCGCCATCAAGGACGACCGGGCCTGAGATCGCCGGCGCAATGCGGGACTCGAATAGCATTCGATCATGGAGAGCGACCGCTCGACGCGGCCGAGTTCCCGAAGAGTTTGCCCAGTTGGCTTTCCTTCCGGTGATGCCGAGAGCTTCTTCAAATCGTCGAGGGCACAACCGCACCGGTGTTGATCGATGCCCGCCAGATGAAGGTCGATTTCCAGCTTGCGCAGGAAGGCAATCCGTTCGGTCAGCCGGCCAGGTTTGAGGCACAAGGCGCATCCGCCGCCGATCGCAGCCAATGAAAGCGTGTCTGGCCAAATGGTCGGGGTCGCGGCGTTGTATTTCGGCTTTGACCGACACCCAACCCACGCCGACGGTTACAAGAGCGCGGGCGGGGAAAATTGGGAGGTTGATGCGCTCATCGCGAGCCGGGGGCGCCGGTCTGCCAAACTAGTGGTCGTAGGGAATCGGGTCCACGCTCTCGGTTAAAAACTTAGGAGAAACATGATCCAAAAACCGAAGCTTTGCGAGATCAGTTCCTGTCCCGCTTAGTGCCTATTTGTGTGCGCTATTCTACCATACGCCTAATGAGATTGTCCCACCTGATGACCGTCACTAACTTGGCAGAGACGAAGCCAAAAGCTGACAGGCAACAGGAGTGACCATGAAAAACATTATGAGTGTTGGGGACGGTGGAGACGGCAGACTGGTCATTGTCTCCAACAGGGTTGCGTTGCCCGACGAGCACGGGTCACTGCCCCCGGGCGGGATGGCCATTGCGCTGAACGCCGCGCTCCAGCAACGAGGCGGGCTTTGGATGGGCTGGTCGGGGAAGGTGAAAACCGAGAAGAACCAGGTGTCACCGACCATGCAGGAGGCCAACGGCATCACCTATGCCCTTGCGGATCTCTCGCAGAAGGATCTGGACGAATATTACTACGGCTTCGCCAACAGGGTTCTTTGGCCGGTCTTCCACTGCCGTGTCGACCTCGCCGAATACAACGACGCTAGAAAGTCAGGATACTACCGCGTCAACCGACTCTTCGCAGAGTCTTTGATGCCGCTCCACCGCGAGGACGACGTCATATGGGTGCAGGATTATCACCTGATCCCTCTAGGGAAAGAACTGCGCGAACGCGGCTGCCGCAACCGGATCGGCTTTTTCCTGCACATACCATGGCCGCCGGCGG
>SAQL01000095.1 GCA_004020645.1 Mesorhizobium sp.
ACCCACGCTCATAGTGGCTAACACCTATAGATTTGATGATCACAATTTCCGCTTGGCTGTTCGGGACGTGCCGTATCGAGCGGTTGAAGAAGTCGAGAGGTATAAACGGGACCGTGATCCGATTTCGCTTTATCGTAACATCCTCTTAGAAGAAGGTGTCAAAGAAGAGAGCCTGAGGGCAGCAGAGGGCGAAGTCGCCGAAGCCGTCAAGCAGGCTGTACAATTTGCTTTGGCCAGCCCCATGCCTCGCGCCGAAACCTTACCCGACTACATGTTCAAATCGCCCCTGGGCAGGAGACAACAACTTCGTGGCCGGGCTGGAGAGGACTTAATTGACATGCAAACTAGTGTCCAGAAACTTGCTCCGACGCCCGGCCCCCATATTCAGATGACCTATCTTGATGCGCTCATGGAGGCGCAGATGGAGGAGATGACTCGTGATGAGCGCGTCATCCTCATGGGAGAAGACATAACGATCTACGGCGGCGTTAAACTCATTGAGCGATTCGGCAGAAACCGGATCTGGGACACGCCGATATCAGAAGGCAGTTTTACCGGGATGGGGATCGGAGCTGCCGTCGACGGACTGCGACCAATAGTAGACCTTGGTTTTGCCAGCTTCGTCTATCTCGCTTCCGATCAGATCATCAACCAGGCCTCGAAATTGCGGTTTATGACTGGCGGCCAGATCGAAATTCCTGTGGTGTTTCGTTGCTGTATGTTCGGTTTTGGGAACAACGCGGCGCAGCACGCCGACCGGTGTTATCCGTCTTTCATGAATGTGCCGGGCCTCAAGATCGTCTGCCCGACCAGCGCCGCCGACATCAAGGGTCTTATGAAATCAGCCATCCGCGACGACGATCCTGTACTTGTCTTCGAAGACAACCGATTGTGGACCGTCAAGGGCGATGTGCCCACAGATCCGGATCATGTAATCCCGATTGGCAAAGCGGATGTGAAGCGCGAGGGAAAAGACGTAACCCTTATAGCTATTGCCGGTGCCATTCGGCCGACGATGGAAGCTGTCGATGCGCTCGCCGAGGAAGGCATTTCCGTTGAAGTGATTGACCCGCGCACGTTGAAGCCGCTTGACCATGAGACGTTCAAGGCCTCGGTCGCAAAAACCGGAAGGCTCGTGATCGTCGAGGACGCGCATCGTGTCTGCAACGTCGGTAGTGAAATCGCCGCGGTGATGGCGGAAGAGGCTTTCGATCTATTGAAGCGACCGATCCTTCGCCTGAGCGCTCCGGACATTCACGTCCCATTCAGTCCTGCCCTCGAGAAGGACTTCTACCCGACGAAGGATCACGTCATCGCCGCCGTACGGCGGCTGCTCCAAATGTGAATTCATCGAAGTGTTTGTGGAGTCGACTCTCAAACCTAGGCAGGCGTATCCCATTGCAGCGAGTCGGGCTGCAGCGAGTTGAAATCGTGGATGCGATAGTTACGTGAGCGGAGTCGCGAGATCGCCGTCATGTCTTCGCAGGAAAGCTCGAAATCGAACAGGTCTATGTTTTCCGCCACCCAATCCTTGCACTCGGCCCGCGGAATGGCGACCACACCTTCCTGCTGCACGTGCCATCGTAGCACGATCTGCGCTGGGCTTTTGCCGTGACGCTTGGCGGCGTCGTCTATCGCCGCCTCCTCGAACAACGCTCCGCCTCGGGCGAGCGGGCAATAGGCGACCATCCCGATGCCGGCCGCGCGGCAGGCGGCATGAACTTTGGTCTGGTCAAGGTAGGGATGATATTCGACCTGGTTGGCCACAAGCGGGGCATCCGACAGGCGTACAGTCTCCGTAAGCATCTTTGAGGGGAAGTTCGACACGCCGATGTGTCGCGCCATGCCGGAATCGCGAACCGCGTTCAGCGCCGTGATGGATTCCGCCAGTGGAATGGCAGGATTCGGCCAGTGGATCAGCAGCAGGTCGACTGTGTCGAGGCCAAGGCGTTTCAGGCTCGCTTCGGCCGATCGCTCTAGCTCTCCCTGCGCGATATCCGTCTCCCGGACCTTGGTTGTGACGAAGACGTCATCACGCGGTACGCCGGAAAAACGCAATCCCTCGCCCACCGCGCTCTCGTTGTCATAGTACGCTGCAGTGTCGAGATGGCGGTAGCTGAGCGAAAGCGCTTCCGCGACCAACTCCGAGCACACTTCGCCCTTGAGCGTCCAAGTTCCAAACCCGATTACCGGGATCGCCGCGCCGTTCGCCATGACTTTATGCACAAGACCCTCAATTCTATCCGCCGCGCCGCGGCTTTTACTATCTACCAGGATGCACCTGAGCTTGGCGCTTCACTTCTTTGAGGCTAATCAAGCAGCCCTGTAACGCCTGGATATCTCACAAAGCTTAAGCGTGTTCGGCCTGGTCGCCGGCGGAATTCTTTACTTTCACTGATATCTTCATCACCAACTTTGTTTCGGCACCTCGCACCACTGAAGCCGCATGCGGAGCATGGCATGTGGCCTGAAAAGAAAAGGCGGCGGTCTTCATCGACTAGTTCCCGCTTTCCATCGAAGTACCTCAGCACGAGGGCTTTATTCTCTGCTTCTCTCACTAGATTGCCGTTCAAGAAGCTTACGCCAGCTTGAATCTGCGAATTCAAAGCGCTCGGTAACGTGAGTGAGGGGACTCTGGCGATCGCGGGGCTCTCCGCGTACCTGCGGCGCATCCAGCACGCGATACATGTGCAGGGAGTCGACGAACAACTTGAGCTCAACGATCTTTCCGTCGAGGAACTTGAACATGTAAACGTAAAAGTTATTGTATCGCTTTCCGTTGGTCAGGTTTGCATTGCTCTCCCACTCGACCCAGACGCGGTCGCCCTCGGCGACCATGTCACCGATTGTTGTTGTCCACCGTCCAACCGTCTCCATGATGGATCCACTCAGGGCCTCTTTCTCGCGTTTTGTCATCCATCCAGAGCATGGCATGTGACCTGAAAGAAAGAAGCGGCAGTCTTCATCGATGATTTCCATCTCCCCACCGAAGTACCTCAGCACGAGAGCCTTGTTCTCTGCTTCTGTCACCAGATTGTCTCCCTATTGTTGTGTGAATATGGCTAGGCTTACGTTCATCAAAAGTCCCCAAAGTCGCAGCCGGCTATCCTTTTGGCGTAGACCGACCAAAACCAAGCCGTTCAGGCTCGCTTCGGCCGATCGCTCCAGGTCTCCCTGTGCGATATGGTTCTCCCGGCCTTGGTCGTGACGAAGACGTCGTCGCGCGGTAAGCCTCAAAATCACAGTCCTTCACATGCGCGACCAACTCCAAGCACTTCGCCTTGGAACGTCCAAGTCCCAAACGCGATTACCGGGATCGCCGCGCCGTTCACCATGATGTTATGCGGCAATACCCTGAATTCTTGGCCCCGCGCCCCCGGCTTCACTATCACAAAGGTGCAACTGAGCTTGGCGCCCTCTTCTTTGAAGCTGATCACGCAGCCCTGCAACGCTCGCCAACCGAAACGAGGTGGCTCAAGCGCATTCCAACCTCTTTGGATCTGAAATGACGTCCCGCAAGCCCTGCAGGAATTTGCTCGCTTCGACCCCATCGACAGCGCGATGGTCGACTGAGAGCGTGCAGGTCAGCATTGTTGCGACCTTCGTTCTCTTGAGACCATCTGCAACCACTCGCGGCTCTGCCTTCCCTATTGCCAGAATAGCACATTGTGGCGCGTTTATAATTGCGTCGAACTGTTCGACCCCAAAGCCGCCAAGGTTAGATATGCTGAAAGAGCCGCCAGAGATTTCACTAAGCTTAAGCGCATTGCTACCTGCTCGCTCGGCGAAATCCTTTACTTCCTCGGATATTTTCATCACCGACTTGGCTTCAGCACCACGAATAACTGGAGTCGCAAGACCACCTTCCAGGGCTATCACTATCGAAATGTCTGCGCTCTGGAATCTGTGGATCGCAGTGTCCGTAATCTGGCAGTTTAAGGCGGGATTATAGACCAACGCCATTGCAACTGTCTTTATGAGACAGTCATTGACCGATATCTTTTTTTTCGGATCCACCTCGTTGAAGGCTGCCCGCCAACGCAAAAGAGCATCAATTTCCAGGTTAGCGACGAGGCGGAAGTGAGGAATCGTCTGCTTCGCCTGCGTCATCCGTGCAGCTATGGCTTTCCGCAACGGCGTCAGTGGTACCTCGGTGAATGGTTGGGACATCAGCTTGCAATCGTTCCAATAACCGCGTTGATCTCCACAGTCGTGCCTTCCGGTGCAACGACTGTGGCAAGTACCCCACTCGCTGGTGCTTCCACCTCGACTACAGATTTAGCTGTCTCGACCTCTACGATGACTTCGCCCTCACTGACGGCATCTCCTACGCTTTTTAGCCACCGGACTATCGTCGCTTCCTCAATTCCCATTCCGCTCGAGGGTAAAATAATCTCGGTTGTCACTTTCGCTCACCTTTTATCAAAACATACGAAGCGTTAGAGCAGCCGCCGTACGGCGGCGATGATTCGATCCTTCGTCGGGTAGAAATCCTTCTCGAGGGCCGGACTGAAAGGGACGTGAATGTCCGGAGCGCTAAGGCGCAGGATCGGTCGCTTCAGCAGATCGAAAGCTTCTTCTGCCATCACCGCAGCGATTTCACTACCGACATTACAGACGCTATGCGCATTCTCAACGATTAGAAGCCTTCCAGTCTTTGCGACCGAGGTTTTGAAGGCCTCATGGTCGAGTGGCTTCAACGTACGTGGATCGATCACTTCGACGGAAATGCCTTCCTTGGCGAGCGTGTCGACAGCTACCATCGTTGGCCGGATGGCGGCTGCAATAGCGATAAGGGTGACGTCTTTTCCCTCGCGCTTCACATCCGCTTTACCGATCGGGATTAAATGGTCGGGGTCTGTGGGCACATCGCCTTTGAGCGGCCACAGGCCTTTTTCTTCGAACACGAGCACGGGACCGCCGTCGCGAATGGCCGACTTCAGAAGCCCTTTGATATCGGCGGCGCTGGTGGGACTGATGATTTTGAGACCGGGCACATTCATGAAAGACGGATAGGGCCGGTCGGCATGCTGCGCAGCAAGAGACCCGGTCGAGTACATACAGCAGCGAAATACGATCGGAACGTCGATCTGGCCGCCAGTCATATACCGCAATTTTGAGGCTTGGTTGATGATCTGATCAGAAGCGAGGTATAGGAAGCTAGCAAATTCGAGGTCGACTATCGGTCGCAATCCGTTGATGGCAGCACCGATTCCCAGGCCGGTAAAACTGCCTTCTGAAATTGGCATATCCCAAATCCGGTTCCTCCCGAAACGCTCAATAAGTTTGGTGCCGCCATAAACCGCGATGTCCTGTCCCATCAGGACGACGCGATCATCACGATCCATTTCTTCCATCTGCGCTTGCATGAGCGCGTCAAGATAGGTCATCTGAATATGGGGGCCGGGCGTCGGAGCAAGTTTCTGCGCATCAGTTCGCATGTCTATTAATTCCTCCCCAGATCAGCTGCGGCGCTGTAATTGTTAACAAGGGGCGAGTTGAACATGTAGTCAGGCAAAGTTTCCGGCCGAGGCATCGGGCTAGCCAAAGCAAATTCGACAGCCTGCTTGACGGCTTCTGCGACCTCACCTTCGATTGCTGCCAGACTCTTTTCTCCTATGCCTTCTTCGAGGAGCACAGCGCGATATAGCGAGATGGGATCACGGTCTCGTTTGAAAGCCTCTACTTCTTCAACCGATCGATAAGGCTCCCCCGGAATCGCCAAGCCGGCGCTGTGCTCATCGTATCTATAGGTGTTAGCAACTATGAGACTAGGC
>SAQL01000096.1 GCA_004020645.1 Mesorhizobium sp.
CGCCGCGCGGCGCGGTCGAGACGGCGCTGGCGCAGATCTGGGCGGAGCTTCTCGGGGTCGAGCGGGTCGGACGCCACGACCACTTCTTCGAACTGGGCGGCCACTCGCTGCTGGCGGTGCAGCTACTCAGCCGAGCATCAGATCTTGGACTGAATTTTAGCGCTGCCGATGCCTTCCAGGCCCCAGTTCTGAAGGACCTTGCATCGAAGGTTGGCTTGGAACCACAGCCCAGCAGTGCGGGAGTGATTTCCGTTCAAGCAACCGGATCGCAGCCACCGCTGTTCTTTGTTCCCACAGGTTTCGGCGATTGTTCCTATGTCGTCAGTTTGGTTAAGGAAATGAATGTAGACTGTCCCGTCTTTGCTTTGCCATGGCCGTCTTTCGATGAAGCTCGTCCACTGACCCTTGAAGCGATTGCTGACACGGTCATCTTGGCAATCAAAGAAATTCAGCCCCACGGTCCATACCGCTTCGCAGGATACTCATCGGGCGGCATCCTCGCCTACGCCATAGCCCAGCGCTTACTGGCCCTGGATGATACCGTGTCCTTCATGGCGTTCATCGATGTTACGTTATTTGCGAATCGATCGAGCATGTCCCCCTCTCTGATCGTCCGAAACATGGTGTTGGAGCGTTTCGAATCGTTGAATGATGAAACCTTCGAAGTTTTGAAACGCTTTGCTGGACAATGTTCAATTGCTCAGCTGATTGAAAAGGCAAAGAGAATTGGGGCGATACCTCCGGATCGTGATCTCCACGATGACATTCTGATGTCGGAAAGAACCGCCCAATTTCATAGGGCATTGCAGTCGTATCAAGTTCCGTCCCTGCCAATCGAGATATATCAGTTTTATGCCATGGAGCCTCTCATCAGCCGTCGGATACCACCTGATAAAGCCTCAACAGGCCAAGAGGCTCGTTCGCCTATGCGCGGCTGGGACCGGGTCTTGAGTCCGGAGGCTATTACTGCCGTACCGATTGTAGGCGACCACGTGACGATGATGAGTGTTATGGAAAACCGCAAGGCTCTGGCCCGAGCTATTTCTACACCTTTAACCGGGGTTCTTGAAAAAGATTCCTAGCGAACTGCACCGAAGGTTCTGGCACCCAGACGAGGTTCAGTCTGGGATCGCGACAATCGCCAAATGTCGGAGAGTTCTGGCTCGGTGATCCAAAGATGGGAAGCATATGTGGTCTGCCGCCGCTGCTGATCGACGACCGAGTCGGGCAATTTCAAGGCCAAGCTGCATTGGCTGAGCTTCTCATCCGAAAAGTCAAAGGGACCAGATAGAATGGAGACTATCACCATTGATCAACAAAACATCCTCGTCGGCATCCGTCCAATAGAACCGGGCGACGAATCCACCTTGTACGATTCCGAAGTTACCTCGTTGGGACGCTCTGTTACCAAAGTTCTCCGCCAAAGCGGTGCTGCAAGAGTAGTCGCCAGAACACTCCTTGGGCAACTGGCATTCCCACCACTGCCGATCCTGAAGACGCGCTCTGGTGTTCCGATCTGGCCACCCGGCGTCGTCGGATCTTTGGCGCACCACGATACCGTAGCAGCCGCCGCCATTGCAGGGACGAAAAGGATTGCGGCTCTCGGCATCGACATTGAGCCTAATGAACCTCTGCCGGAGAACCTGATCGAATTGATTGCAACCCCTAACGAGCAACGCATGTACGATCTACATCTGCTCAAGCGGCGGGACCTCTTTGTTTTGAAGGAGGCTGTATATAAAGCCTATTTTCCACTATACGATGACTTTCTTGAGTTCCAGGACGTGGAAATTGATATCTCTGCGCGATTAGGGTACGTTGCGAAGGCAAATTGCACGTTTTCCCTCGAGTTACTTATTTCCAACAATATAATCGGGTTGGCGTATTCATGGCCGACATGCGGTGACCTTGCCCCGCTGATCTAATCCGGTTGACGTTCGTTCTGGCCCATCGAGAGGACCAGGACATGAACGTAGCCGCTTTTCTGAAGAGCAGATCATCCGAATTTTTGAAGGAACATGAGGACGGGGTGTCGGTTCGCGATCTGTGCCGCAAGCACGGGGTCAGCGACGCCTCGATTACAATTGGAAGGGCCGCTTCGGCGGAATGGATGTCGCCGAGGCTCGGCGACTGAAGGCTCTGGAGGACGAGAACACGCGGCTGAAGCGGCTTCTGGCCGACGCCATGCTCGCCAATGCCGCGTTGAAGGATGCCGCGCCAGAAGCCAACTGCCTGCGGGCAACGAGCCAACTTGGCCCGCAGAGTCCTTTGGCAGCCCGCGAGTACAGGGAGCCGGAACACGAACTGTTCCCGCAGACACGCGGCCTTTATCAACCAAAGAACCGATTTGATGGTGATGCCGCCATCGGGGCTTCGGCGCACCTGACGTCCCGTGGCGGCGCGAAAGACACCCGTGACCAGAGGGTTCGGATGATTTCCTGGCCGTGCCGAGTTTTCCGAACGGCGCTTCCAGACACGACGCGATGAGACCAGCGGAAGGAAATACAGGTCAGCATGTTGCGGCTGATATGGTGAAAGACGCCGGCGATCGTCCGCCTGACGCGGGAATTGAAACCCTCCACCGAACGTGGACCGTGTCGCGAACATATTCGTGGCTGGAATGCTTCACGGTCTCATGTTTGGCAAAACTCTCGCCGATAGCCATGAATGCCTTCGCCTCATCAATCATCAAATGCGAGTGGGTTTCGATCTGTATTTCAATCGCACGTTCGGCAGCACGCAACGAAAGACCGGTCACGACCGCGGCACGTGCGTCACCGGCCGGAGCGCCGGGCGTGACGTCGGCCGCTGCACCATCGCCATGACCGGCGCTTTCTCCGTATTCGCCTGACCTTTCCGGCCCCGTCCCGGAGGTGGTCATCCGGCCGCTTTCGGGACTTCCCCCGAGGTGGAAATGGTCGATCTCGACCGTGCCGTCGAGCATGTTTTTCCCGCGCCGTCATCAGCCGCGGGGCGTGACCCATGCGCCAGGCCGTCGGTTGGCTCACGCCAAGGATCTCGGCGAGCCGGACCGAGTACAAGCCCTTGTCCGACTGGAGCATTAGCCACATGGCTTTCAGCCAAGCACGCAAGGGCAGCTTGGTCGAATGCACTTGGGTATGGTCGTCTCGTGAACTGGAACCGGCAAGCGCCATTGGAGCATTGATAAAGACCCGGTCGCGCAAGCCGCTTGCCTGTACGTATCGCGGCCGGCAAGCGCGATCGAACGCTTGTAACCACAGGCCGGACGGGTTCTGATCTTCTGGCCACACCATGGTTTTGTAGTGGCCGGCAATGCACTTCATCCCGGAAGGCCACGATCATTTCCTCAACGGTCCGAATGTTGGAAAGCGCCGTGAGCATCGTTTCAGGCATTCTCATCCCCTCCAGATCACCGTCCTGCATGGGACGGCCACGACCACAAGCCTTTAGCTGTCTTTAGTTGACGAGCGTGCGACGATGCCGCTCGATATGACAACACGATGTCCAACAAGGCGAATTGTCTATGGAACCTACCCTGACCCGAAAGGCCGAAAAACGGCAAACCCGCCAACCTGCTCGCTGCGCGGGGTACTACCGGGAGAGCCGCGAGATTTTTCAGCTCCAGCGGCGGACGGCCTCGGTCTCATAACCGGCGTGGTACTGGTGCCCAATCTCGGCCGCCGGTTGGGCGTCGGTCGACGGCGCTGCAGGTACTTCCGGGGATGATGATGGCGGCCGCGCCGCTCGATCTAGCGGGCGAGCGCGTGGAGAGACGATTTACGAGATACCGCGACAACTTTACACTAGCTGTTGACGTCGGAGACCTCTACGAACATAAATGCGACAACGTTTTCAGCTTGCCGCGTCTACGAGCCGGCGTCCCTCGCCATCCTAGGCCAGCGAGCCTTTGCCCGACTCATCAACTTGGAAGGCCCCGATCTCCCTCCGAGGAACCCGAACGATATTGCGATCATAGCCCACCCCAGAGGGGCCATGGGCAACCTCTGGAGGTACCTGCCGCATCGACCATCGGTTGGAATAGAAGAACTGCTCGGTTCCAAGAAACAGTCGCGACATAGATATCCATGGAACCGTGATCAGTCCCTCCGCTAACAATTTTGAGAGCACGGCACCGCTACCATACGCGCCGATGACGAAAGTGCCGTTGATCTCCTCTTTAATCGCGTGGAAGTAGGCGAGGATGGGGCCATCGATCTGCGTAGCTGGATAGTCCAAATCGACGGCGAAAAAAATCGTACTGCCTCTATCTTTCGGCTGGCCGACGCGCTTTGCGAACCCCATAGCACTCTTTGCATTTGCAGTGCCGATCGAGCTCGAGAAATTGGAAATATGGCGGCTGCTGTCCTGGAAAATCGGTAGAATTCCGAAACCCTGCCTAGATAGCAGTTTCGCCTCCTCCGGTATGATGGTTTTTGGCCTCGCGGATCTCGCGTAATACCGAATGAATTGACACCGTCGGTTGGTGCGCTGCTGCTTTCGAGACCAATCATGAGGATCAGACCTGGGGCGTGATGTCTTGTTGCGGGGTCGAGCCGCCGTTAAAGAAGTTCTTGGCATTCGTAAACTGCTCGGTGGCGTTCTTATTCACGATCTCCTGGAAGTTTTTGTAATCGGGGCCGCCTTTGCGGATCCGGCGAGTCTGAACGATGTTGGTAACCTCGTTATAGCTTATGTCGACGTTGACGTATTGTGTCGACGAGCAAGAAGATTTTAGATCAAGGAAGTACTCATTGAACTCGATTTGTCGTAGAACAATTGCTCCGTAGTCGTAATATCCGCCTGCCCCGTTAGCGAGAAGGTAGCTTTGGTAGGTGCATGTCAGAGCCTTGTACTGCTGCGACTTGCTGTTGGCGCTGAAGGTCAGGTTGCCCATCTCAGTGAGGAAGGACTGGAAATCCCTTAGCAGAGACGCCCCGTCAGTGACGATCGCCTTCGCGATCAAGGAGAGGAACGTGGCTGAAACGGAGGTGCCAGCAAACTTGTTTGAGTAACCTTTCTGTTTTTGCCCTCCCATCGAAAGATCGGGAATGTTGGCCACAACGTTCGTCCAGGTGTTGATGTCAAGTTTTTTCGCATCAACGTTAGGATAATGGGTATGCATGTAGTCGTGAATGAGTCCTCCTATAGCCAGAAGGTTGTCCTGATTTTGTTTCATGATGCCGCTGTACGCCGGGTCATCGGTCTTCTGACCAATGAGGTGAAACTGTACTGTTCCTTGATCGTTGGCGATCGTGTCGT
>SAQL01000097.1 GCA_004020645.1 Mesorhizobium sp.
GCAGGAAACCCGCGAGCATCAGGCGTACAGCCACCTCGGGATCGATGCCGGGGCGCGGCCATTGTCGGTGCAGTAGAGGTTCGCCACCTCGTCGCGCAGCCAGGGACAGATCCAGCACACGATCGACCCGCGCGAGAATATGATCATCAGGGAGAAGCTGTCGCAGCGAGCCAGTCATGAATAGCTCAAGCTGATCGCGCTCCCTTCCGTCCCAGCATCGCGAACCCCTCCAGAGAATCAACGATTTCTCAATTGAATCAGCAGGACGAGACTTCTTCAACAGCCCCACGTAACAGCGCTGCCAGACTGCCTCGGGCAGGACTTCGCGGATCGCTGCCCTGAGCCCCGGATGGTTGCGGAAACTAACCCGCTCCGTTGCGAGATCATCGAACCGGGAACGAGTCCTGGCGCTTCAAAAGCCGCTCGCAAAGCTAAAGCCGAGCCAATCAGCCGCGCCCGATCAGGCTGCGCAACCCCGACCAGCTCCGCCTGATCCGGCCTCCACATCGTGCCTCTCAAAGCCCCGACCGGGGTCCCTTTACGCGAAAATACGGGGTCCCGATTCCACGATCATTGACCAATGAAGGAGGTGAGAGAGATGCCGATCAGCGCGTCGGCGGCATGGGTCGTCCCGTCAACCCCTCCCGCTTTGCGCGGCCTTGCCACCAGCCAGTGGCCCTCCGGAGGAAGCTCGACCTCAATATTCTGCACGCTCCTGTCGCCAATTCGGCCGATCACCTCGAAAAAAGCCCGGCCTCTCGAGGCGCCTCGCTGTCGGCTATGCGGTCCACATATCCATTTACGCCGTTGGACTCGGAACCAGTCTCAAACATTGCCGGTGCAGTGAGCGGGTCCGCACCTCGCTTCCACAGCCGCACGGTCCGCGTCCGGTATTATATCGGAATAGGTGTCCAGTTTCGTCTCGGAATCACTGTCCGAAATCATTCGAATACGCAGGCCGCTGTATCAGGTCAATCGCTCGAAGATGACGTTGATATCAGTCATTGCAGCAAGCCGGTATGATCTGCATTCCATCAGATTAATGATTTTGGCGCTGATGCCCTTTAGATAATGCTCATTTGGCTCGCATTGGATGACAGCAGGTCTGATGCGCTCGTAGTCGATAGCCTTCACGAGATCGTAATCCAGTCCTTCGCAATCAATCGACAAAAAGTCGATCTTATTGGCATAGGGAGACAACAATTCATTGATACCGATCGCGCTCACCTCGATATCTCCTCTGATACCTCCTATACCGTTGAAGTCGCCGAAGCTTTCAACATGTGCCTTATCCACAGAGGAAAGCTCATGGGCGTTTCCGATGAAGAGCGTGGCGGACGCGTGCGGAGCGGGCAAGACAACGGATTGCACGAGAACGTCCTCAGGGCGCGCAGTGCGGATCAGCGCTTCCAGCTCAGGATTGGGCTCAACCAGAACACCTCGTGCGCCTCTTTGGTACATAAGATAGGTGCTTGAGGTGGAGATGGGGTGATTAGCGCCAATCTCGACATAGAAGACATCGGCCCAAGACCTTTGGGTCTTCCAGAGTTTTGCAGCCAATATTCCTTCGACAATGACGTCTTCTCCAGCTTGTGCGTAGCTAGCCGGAGCGAAGTGCTTGATCCGAGAGTTCGGCAGATTGAGCCTAGCCACCTCCTGGTTTATGGACTGGTTTTCAAACTGAGACAACATAGCTAGCACTCCAATGTAACCTGCGATCTTGGGACGGGCCGTTACGACAGTTTGCCGCGGCGGCTCTTGGTTTCATCCCAGCAATCGGTGTGCCACGTGTGGCATGCGGTGCTCGTTACTTAGCTAGAGCGAGCACGCGCAACCGTTGAAATGGCCGCGACATGTTGTCGGATTCGCGACATCGGCGCCACCAGATAGTCCGGCGACTTGCCGAAGTGACGTGCAAACAGCGAAACCTGCTATTAGCGGCGGGTCTTGAGCGCGAGGATGCGCACTCGATGTCATCCCTCATGCGCTGCCAAAGGTGCGTAATGACAGGTCAAAGAACTCAAGGTCTCAAGTGCCGTCTTGAGGGCGGATCTCCCTGCCTTCGACCGCGTTTTGACGGGCCCCGTGGCTGGTCCGATAAATCTTTACTGAGCGCAGGACGGATTCGTCCCGCGGTCTCGAACCATCCTCCAAATCTGTGAGCCTGCTACCGTTATCGTTCGACTCGGTCACCTGGCGCGTTTGGCTCCCGGCATGCCAACCTCCTTCAAAGTGCAAGCCTGGCCGCCGGGTCCGTTAAGCTTTCTCAATGCCGACGCGAGCCAGCAGAACAGACTGTCGTATTCCACCGCTAAAAAGAATGGAGTAGAACGCCTGCAAAAGCCCCGCCGGCTGCAGCTTCTCCGGCGGGACGCATGGCCAGTCCTCGGCGAAATACAGCGCATCAGATTGAAGTGATCACCTCGGTGGAGCGGCGTCGGCGCTGGTCCCGGGAGGAGAAGGAGCGGCTGTCGGGGCAACGTTTGAGCTGGGGGCCAGGTGTTTCGGAGCTTGCGCGATCGGCCGGCACTCATGTGAGCCAGCTTTTTCCGGTGGCGCAAGGAGCTCTGCCAGATCTCCGCGCCGCCCGTTGTCAAGCGAAGTGAGGATTTGACCCCTCCTGTTGCCTCACCGAAGAATGTTACCTAACGATGGCGGGTTGAAGAATCGGGGAGATCGCCATCCAGTCGCCATTGATGATTTCAACGGCTGTCTCCTCACGCCAGGCTTTCACGGCTATTTGCACCGTCCGCAGGCTTTTGGTCGTGAACCGTGCTTGATCGATGTTCATCAGCCTCTGCAGCACGAGGGCTGCCGAGAGTGTCGGCTCGGCCTCCAACCATGCCAGAATCTGAGCTTCATAGGGCTCAAGCATGCTCGGTCTCTTGGGATAAGGCTTTGTCCGCCGATACGGCCTTTTATGGGTGGGTCGCACCTCACCGCCCTGCCAAGCCGTCTTCAGAGTTGCAGTGAAGCGCTGCAGATCGATGACGACCGGTTCCTGTGGCGTTGCTTGCCCTCCACGACGATCGACGCGTCTTCCCAAATCTTCCTGCGCCGCACGGATGCCGGTGAACAGCATCACCGGGTCCGCCGTTGCGACCATCGCACGCAACAGCTCCTTGTCGACCTCCGCCACCTCGGGACGGGCCAATACACGCTCGACCGGCGGCGCTGGTGGATGATAGCGCTTGATCACGCCGATACGGGTCTTCTCTCGCAGCTTGAACGAGGGCTGGAAGAGATTGCCGTGCAGCCGCACTGCGTCATAGAGACGAACAAGCGCCGCCGTGGCTTCCGCACCCACGAACCTGCCATAGCCGACCAGGCGACGAACGATGGCACCCTTCTTCTGCTCGACCCATGCCTGATCATTCTTCCGATAAGCACGGGAACGCGTCACTTCCAATCCTTGACTTCTGCACCAGGAGACCACGAGTTCATTCATGAAGGCGCTGTCATTGTCAAAGTCCACGCCTTGAAGCGGAAAGGGGAACAACGACCTAGCCCGCTTGATGGCAGCGATGAAGACCACTTTCTCGCGTCCGCACCGGCAACGCACTCGGTCCAGCTTGTGGCGATATCGGTCAAGACCATCGTTTGCACAAAGCTGCCGGGCGAAGAGGTACCGGAATGGGCAACGAAGTCGACCTCGACATATCCGGGCGGCGGATCGTTCCAGTCGCCGAAGGTGCGCACCGGAACCGACCGACGCACCGCAGAACTCAGTCCGGCGCGACGGCGCAGCTCGCCGCGTGCCGCCTTCTGACGTTCGCCCTGATGGAGCCGCTGCCTGATCTGGTGAAGCTCCGCCTCGCTCATGATGCCGGACAAGCCGAGCAGCAAGCGGTCATGGTAGGCGCAGGGATCATAGAGACGTTCGCCGTCGGCAATGATAACGCCGAAGAGCGCGCACAAATCGAGGAGCTGATGCCAATCGCGGTTGTTGCGGGCAAGCCGGGAAGCGTCAAGGCTGAGGACTAGGCCGGCATTGCCCAATCCGATCTCCGCGATCAGCTTCTTGAACCCCAATCGCTCGACGGTCCCGGCTCCGGATTTGCCAAGATCTTCGTCGATGACGTGCACGCGTTCATGCGGCCAGCCGAGGGCGACGGCACGGTCGACGAGGCGGTATTGCAGTTCCGTGCTTTCCTGATGATGCCGCACCTGGTTCACGGAAGACTGGCGGACATAGATGTAAGCGAGCTTACCGCGATGCGCGGCCGTCACACATTCGACCGGTCTATTCGGCGCTCTCAACATGCCGATCCGCCGCTATCGGCACGCCCGTTGATCGCATCCGCAAAAGAAGCCGCGCGACGCTTTGCGTGATCTGCTTCTGCGTTTCCGCCGGCAGGTCGAACCACAGGCGTGGTAGTTTCGCTACGGATGGGACTGGAACTCTGATGACTGTCTGGGACGCAACGCGGCACGGATTCGACTGAATGTTCATCGCGAATCACCTCCTCGACACGGGAGGTCAACGTGCTGTTCAAATGGTGCAGCAATGTGAGCAGCGTTCGGCCATTGATGCGAGCCAACGATTTCGACGCGCCTTGTTCTTCCGGCGACGCCTCTGCAAGGTCGGTCACCGAGCGCCGAATTGAACGGCGGCGGCCGTCAGGCAGTCGAACAACGACGAAAGCCGGACCGCGCGCAGAATGGGACGACACGAGTTCCAGACGCTGACCCGAGAGCCCGTGACGCGGGTCGATGACTGTCAAATGAGACACCACCCCGTCGAGAATGGTGGCAGCATTGGATGTTTGGTGATCCCACCCTCGGCGACGCGATTCTGGATCGCCTCGTTCACAAGGCTCACCGCCTTCAACTTACCGGAGAAAGCATGCGAAAACACAGCGCTCGCGCCCACGCTCTTGACGCAGCCGCAAACACCTGAATCAATGAACAAGTCGGTCGAAGCGGCCGCTCATGATCGCGTGAAATACCTGCTCACGATCAAATGAAATGAGCGCTCGCAATCGAGTGAAATGGCTGCTCACAATCAGCGAAATGCGCAGAGAGATCTTCGACCGGTAAGTTGGTCACCAGCTTCCAGTCGATCGGCTCGCGACCGGGCGGCGGATTCTCTT
>SAQL01000098.1 GCA_004020645.1 Mesorhizobium sp.
TTGCGCCCAACTGGGGTCTGGTTCCAGGCCCGAAGCTTCCGGCCCCAAAGCCGTCCCTTTATGCCTGCGATCATTCCGGTTCCCCATTTCTCCTGGAAGCGACATGCGCCAAGCATGGTAGCCCTTCTCCATCCTTCAACAACTCGGTCGCTGATTTTCCTCCGACGCGTCAGTCTGACCGAGCCGCAACATTTCTTGGCATTTCTGCGATGCATTCCTCGAGACGCTCCAGGCGGAACTTCGCATTGCGAAGTTCATGTCCGGCTTCGAAACGTCGATGGCGCCCCATAGGTGTGGTCGCCATGAGGTCGCGTTCCAGTTCGGCAATGCGCGCACGCACCTGCCGCGCCTCGTCCTGACGCAACGCCTTGATCCATCCACGCCCCCGCATCGGTCTTCCTGCAAGCACTCCTACAAGGAGCCTGGTATCTCACTGGGACCCTAATTTCCCGCAAGCCGAACCCCTCTAAATTTAACACCCGCCAATTAGGAAGACAAAGAGGCTCTTCGGGAAGACGGCCGGTGGCGCTGCTCTCGTGCTCAAGCCGAAAACCGTCAATTTTACAGATCCGATCAACTGAGTTGTGATCTTCCCATGATAGCCCTGCTTCCCCGTCTCGCGCATAGGCAGTCTCGCCAAGATATATTCGAGATGCTCTACGCCTTACGCCAGGAGGGTCTATCCTACAGCGAGGTCGCCCGCGGTATGAGCGTCGCAGCGTAGCGAAGTGGCTCAAGTTCAAGGCCCGCCAGATAGGCGGCGAGCAGCATTGAACCCCACATCACCATCGTGCTTTGAAACGTTCCTTGCCCAATGCTGGAAGGAAGGAACCGCTGCGGACGGCATCTTTTCATGACGTCCAGCAACTCGGCCACACCGGCAGCTTCTCCAATCTGGAGCGACTGCTGGGAGCTTGGCGGCGGGCCGAAAGAGTGCGCGTTGTTGACGGCATCGATGTCTCTGCGCAAAACACGGGCGAATCGCATGATCGGAATAGGCGTCAGCAGGCCTCTTGGCTTTATGCACAGCGCCGCGGCAACAACTGGCGAAATCGCGTGGCCGGTACCCAGATCTCGAACGGGTCCCAAGCTGATCGCCATCGAAGGAACGTCATCGGCGCCATCGAGCTGCCCTGGAGCAATGGACAGGCCGAAGGTCGATCAACCGCCTCAAGACCCTCAAGCGCGCAATGTACGGCAGGGCAGGCCCCGAACTGCTGAGACTGCCACCGCGCCACACAAATTGCGGAAGAACCCAACTAATGGCCAGGGGACGGCTGTTCGGCAGTGGGCTTCGTCCCGAGCGAGGACGAGAGTGTCGGGTCTACAACCAAATGTCGGAGGTCGGACACGCAAGGCAGCTTACCACGCAGGCGATTGAAAGCTTTATTCCTTTGGCACGATTAGTGCAACGGATGATCCGCAAACGTTGCACCGATACAATGTGAGGGGAGCGTCATTCAGATTTTTGTGTTGACCGTCCACTCAGTCTTCACCCAGTGGCTGCCGCGCAGGCGCTTGCGGACGTCGGTCAGCCGATAGCTCATCGATCCAGATCAGCGGAGAACAATAAACAGAATGGGAACGAGATCAGCATGAACTCGAATTTGAATCGTTTGGCTCAAGCAACCGCTATGAGCTTGCTCTGGACGGTCACCGCTACGTCGGCGCACGAAGGTATGTGGATGCCGGGCCAGACTGCGGAAGTGGGCGCGGCCATGCGCGCGGATGGGCTCCAGATCGATCCCGCGCAGCTGAGCCGACTGGACGCTGCCCCGCTTAACGCGATCGTATCACTGGGCGGATGCTCCGCCTCCTTCGTCAGCCCGCAAGGATTGGTCGCGACCAATCATCACTGCGTGCTGGAATCCATCCAGTACAACAGCAAGGAGAGTCAAGACTATCTCACCAACGGCTTTCTGGCGAAGAGCCTGGGTGAGGAATTACCCGCGGTGCCCGGCAGCCGCATCTATGTGATCGAGGATATGCGGGATGTGACCGCCGACATGCTCAAGGGCGTATCGGACAAGCTGAACGGCTTTGCCCGCTATGAGCGGCTCGACACGAACCGCAAGGCGCTGATCGCCGCATGTGAAGAACAGCCCAATCGCCGCTGCGGCGTGGGGTCCTATTATGGCGGCGCCTCCTACTATCTCCAGCAGAAGCTCGAAATTCAGGACGTGCGCCTCGTCTATGCGCCCGGGCTCGGCATAGGTAACTTCGGCGGCGAAACGGACAATTGGATGTGGCCGCGCCACACAGGCGACTTTGGCTTTTATCGCGCCTATGTCGCCCCTGATGGTTCATCCCGGCCTTATGCGCGCGACAACGTGCCCTACCGGCCGAAGAACTGGCTGCGCATCGCCTCTAAAGGCGTGCAAGAAGGCGATTTCGTGATGGTCGCCGGCTTTCCCGGGGCAACCAATCGGTTCCTCACCGCGGATGAAGTCCGGTTCAACTTCGCGCACTACGAACCGCTGTTGCAGCATTTGCTGTCGGATCAAGCGGCCCAGATAAACCAAGCCACGGCAGGCAATCGAGAAGCGCAGATCCGCTACGCCTCCATCCTGCAAGGCGTGGAAAATTACAAGAAGAAGCTGGCGGGCGATCTCGCCGGGGCCAATGCGATCGGGCTCGACGCGCGCAAGGCTATCGAGGAGAAAGCTTATCGCGACTGGGTCGCCGACGATCCCGCGCGGCAGGCGCGCTATGGCGCTGCGATCGGCGAACTGGGCGCCATGGTGGCCGAGAATAGCCGGGCCTCGCTCAAGGGGCTGCGCCAGGCGCTGCTGAACCGCGCGCAAATGCTCTCATCCGCGCGCACTCTGTATCGCTGGGCCAAGGAGCACGAGAAGCTCGATGAAGACCGCGAACAAGGCTTTCAGGATCGTGACCGTAACCAGACCGTGGATCAACTGACGCAGATCGAACGCGGTTACCTGCCCGACATCGATCGCAAGCTATTCGAGGCCGCGCTCGATGAATATCGCAGGCTGGACGCAAAGGACCGCGATACTGCGTTCGAAACCGCTCTGGACCAAATCGGCCTTGACCGACTTTATGCAGAAACCAAACTCGCCGACACGGCCACGCGGCTCGGCTGGCTCGACAAGCCGGCTGCTGCCTTCGAGGCGTCGGACGATCCTTTCATCAAGCTGGCGGTCGCGCTCTATCCCGGCGACATAGCTGCGGAGCGCGCGGCGAAGGACCGCGCTGGCCGAGCGCAGGCGGCGCGCGCGACCTATATGCAGGGCCTGCGCGCCTACCGGCAGGCGATCGGCCGGCCGGTGTATCCCGACGCGAATGGATCGCTGCGCATCACCTGGGGCAAGGTGTCGGGACGAACGCGCGACGGGCAGATCTGGACGCCATTCACCACGGCCGAGGGACTTCTGGCCAAGCACACTGGCAAGGGCGAGTTCGATGCGCCGGCCGCCGCCGTCGCCGCGATCCGGGCCAAGGATTATGGCCCCTTTGTCGCGCCGGAGCTGGGCACTTTGCCGGTCGACTTCATGTCCACGGTCGACATTACCAACGGCAATAGCGGCTCGGCAACGCTGAATGGGCGCGGCGAGTTCGTCGGTCTCGCCTTCGATGGCACGCTCGATGGAGTGATCTCCGATTGGGCATATGCCGCAGACCGCAGTCGAACCATCCATGTCGACAGTCGCTTCATGCTTTGGACCATGGACAAGATTGACGGCGCTGGCTGGTTGCTCCAGGAGATGGGAATGCTGCCGGCGTCGCGCTCATGAGCGGGGTAGTCCACGATCCGGCGGATCGGCCGACTGAACCGGCACGTGCTTCGCAAAGCCCGCGAAAACAGCTCCGCCGGCCTTTAGAAAAATTCCCTTTCCACACCGAACCGGATTTCACTCCCCGAGAAAAGGGAGAAGGAAATGGGTGCCGGGCTCATCCTTTGCCCCCAGCGGCGGGCCGACGACCATAATGGCGGGCTCGGCCGAAAGCAGCTCCGCCGTTGCCCTGACTTGATCGAGCATCACCGGACCTTTCCGAGCTGCTGGCGCACGAGCATGCCTCGCTGGCGCTGGCGCTGGTGCAACGCTGCAGCGGCGTTGCGGCGCCGGCGCCGCGCTCGGGGTGAGGCCGGACCAGCCGGTGGCGATCTGCGTCGAGCGCAGCCCGGCGATGGTGGTCGGGCTTTTGGCGATTCTCAAGGCGGGCGGCGCCTATCTGCCGCTGGACCCGGCCTATCCCTGCGCGCGGCTGCGGCAGGTTCTCGGCGATGCCGCGCCGCGGCTGCTGCTGGCCGATGCGGCCGGCCGCGCCGCGCTCGGCCCCGAGGCCCTTGTCGATGTGAGCGTGGTCGATCTGGAGACGGCGACACCAGCCTGGGCCGAACTGTCCGCTTCGGATCCCGAGCCGCGCGCGCTTGGCCTCACCGCGCGCCATCTCGCCTATGTCATCTACACCTCCGGCTCAACCGGAACGCCAAAGGGCGTCATGGTCGAGCACCACAGCCTCGTCAATCTAGGGTTGGCTCAGCTCGTGCTTTTTGGCGTCTGTTCAAATAGCCGTGTCGTGCAGTTCGCCTCCTTCGGTTTTGATGCAAGTGCTTGGGAGCTTGTCATGGCGTTTGGCGCAGGCGCCGCATTGCACTTGCCCGCGGACGAGTTCCGCCAGGCGAGTAACAAACTATCGGACTACCTGCGACGCGAAGCCATAACCCATGCGACGTTACCTCCAGCCTTGCTTCAGGCAAGCAGGGAGCCCGGATGTTTGGCATCGCAAGTTCTCATTCTTGCTGGCGAACTGCCGAAGGCTGAACTCGTCCGAAGTCTAGCCTCGGCATCTATCGTCAACGCCTATGGCCCGACCGAAGCAGCGGTCTGCGCGACGGTTTGGAGTTGTCCCGATGATTTTGATGGGCCAGTTGTTCCGATCGGGCGTCCGATTGCGAACACGCGGGTGTATCTGCTGGACGGGCATGGTGGGCCCGTGCCGTTCGGGGCGGTGGGCGAGCTTTGCATTGGCGGGGCAGGCGTTGCGCGGG
>SAQL01000099.1 GCA_004020645.1 Mesorhizobium sp.
GAGAGGTGTCGGCAAGGTCGAGTGTTTCCATGTGGCGCCCGATTGCCGCGACGAACGAAACTGTCTCAACCGCTACGACTTCGTCGTCGATCGTGCGCAGGCGCTCGATAGTCAGCACACTTTCATCGGTCGGCACGTTTAGTGCGGCTGCGACCAAGGCGTCAGCGGATCGCCAGTCGACCGTCACATGCCCAGTACCCGGCCGGAAGCCGCGTGCTACGGCTTCTTCCGAAAAGCCTGAAAAAGTGAGCAGGTCGCGGCCGATGTGACGCCTGGCAACGAACGTCCCCTTGCCAGCGCGTCGATAGAGCAAGCCTTCACCGACAAGGGCAAGCACCGCCTGTCGCACAGTGCTGCTACTGAGCGCGTGCTGCTTCATCAACTCCATCTCAGTGGGAAGCTGATCGCCAGCATTGAAGACACCGCTCTCGATCTGAGACCGAATGATGTCCGCCAGCTGAATATGAAGTGGAGTTCTACCAGGCTGAATCATGCGTCTCCTCATGGCGAGTTTCTTGCTGGATTCTGCAACAATGGTGTAGCGTGTGCGCTTTTGAGGACCTTGGTGGATCGATCCGGCTTTGGTTGAAGAGATCGCCGATTTGTTGGAGGGGACGTTCCAGCCCTAGCCGCACCCCGCTTCTCGCGCAAGCCTGCCGACCTTGTTCTAGCATTCCGCACCAGTCTTCTCGGCGGCCGGTGGCTTCTCTCTCGCGCCGCACGACTCGCATCAAAAACTCTGTTCAGTTAACGGTCACGAGATGCGAAGCAAAAAACATGCCCGGCACAGCTAGGCTTAAATTACAAGCGGTTTGGGGTTCTTCATAGTTTTGCGGGTACACGTGTCGCATCCGAGGCGCCGAAAACGTCACGATGGCGACAGGCTGCCGGCCTCCGCTAGCCGAGGACATGCGCGGTCAGGATAGTCAGGGCGAACGGCTCCACGGAGCTTTGGCTGCCGTCTGGAGCGCGACCAACCGGCCTGATCCATCACTTCTGTTATGTCGGCAATGGTGTCATCCCTCCGAGATCGGACCAAACCATCAGGCTCGAAACGGTCTCGTTCGGCACGCAAAGCCCATAAACTTCCGCCTTCGCGCGATGCCGAAGTCGGCTCGTCGAACAGCAGGATATCAGGCCTGCGATGCAGCCGTTTTCGAGATACATCTTCTGCTGGTTGCCCCCGACAGCAGGCGGGCCGCTCTATCGGGTCTGCGAGCCCACCTCGCTATCAAGGCTCGGGTAGTTTGCGCGCGGACACGCCAACGTCATCGTGAATGCCACTCCATTTTTGCTGATGGGGTTGTCTAATCGCGGTGGGCACGTCAAGTATCTTTGCGCTCGGAAATGCGTTGGCCGGGTACACGGTTGTCTTCGCGGTCGACATCGGTCGCCGCATGATGGAGATTCGCGGGACGAGCCTTCAATGTGGATTAGCACTTTGCTGAGTCAGCGGTGCAACCCCATCAGCGGAATGGCTCGGCTCACGTCCCGGCAGGGACGCCTCAGGCGTTCAGATTCTGAACGCTATCCGGATTTACGTTGTGGCTCCTGCATTCGGATAAAGAGCTCGCCGGTTTTAAGCATCGTATGCATTATCACCGCCAGTTTGCGCGCCACAGCCACGGCAGCTCTTTTGAAGCCGATCCTCTCCCGGGCTGGAGACCCCATGTCCGCAGGGTGCTCTCGTTTGAGCTACGCGTCAGAATATCCGACGCCGCTTCGTAGAGAAGCCCTCGCAAATGGCGGTCGCCGCGTCGGGATATGTGGCCGTCATAATCGACTTCTCCGGATTGGTAGCGGCGCGTCGTGAGGCCTATCCAGGCGCCAACAGATCGGGACGTCTTGAAGTTGTCCGGATATTCAATGGCAGTGGCGAACGAGGTGGCGGTGATGGTGCCGACGCCGGGGGTCGACATGAGTAGCGGCATGCCCCTCTCTGACGTGCATCTGCGACGAGCTGGCGCCTAAGCTCAGCGGCACGGATGCGAATGCCGCGCCATGTCTCCAACATCGGCAGCACGATAAGAGCAAGTCCCTCGTGATCGATCGAATGTGGTTCCCTTACCTGCAGGCACGAGCAGGCCGAACGTTTCCATGAGTCCACGAACCTGGTTGGAAAGTTCGGTGGTGATCCGGACCAGCCGGGTGCGTGCCGCCACGAGCGTGCGGGTCAGCGTGCAGTCAAATCCTTTCACCCGCACCTGACGGAAGAACCCCACCTGCAAGATGCGCCAAACCGTCGGCGTCGTTCGCGTCGGTCTTGTTCGGCGCCATATCGAGCGCAGCCTTGGCAGGGCGAGCATCGATGCAGATCGCTGGCAGCCTTTCCGCACGTAGCGCGTGATAGAACCAGACGGAAAGGGGGCCAGTCTCGAACACCACGCGTTTGGCGGCTGGCGCCCGCTTACGGATAAGCTCGGCAATGATCTTCGGATCAGAGGCGCACTTCCCGCGCCAGACGCGCTTGCCTTCACGTGGAATCGACACCGCCGTCTCTTTCATCGACACGTCGAGACCGATATATTCTTCCATGGCTGTTCTCCATCAGATGCTTGGCCCCGGCGTCAGGTCGTGAGCCCGTATTTCCATCTTATCGGGGAACAGCCAACTTCCAAGGATATGATTGATTCTCTGGCGACTCGCTCCCGCGATTACCCCATGTGGATGCCAGCCTTCTTCGACGGCATCGCAATGTGCCGTGCGCCAGGATAAGCCGTGGAAAGGAGAACGATACAACCTGAAACCTTTCTCAGCGATCCAGCAGGTTCAACTCCTGCCCGGTAAAGGCGCAGCCCGCCAGCCGGAAGCGAGTCTTGCGTGGGCGTCGGCAACGGTGCCCATGAAGCGTAGACGGCAGGTGATAAAGCGGTGATGTAAGCCTCGAAATGCGAACGTGATGACGCCTTCGGTGTGGCACACGCGGGGGCAGGACCTGCAATCCCCCGGGAGCGCTACGGCGAACACGAACATGCAGGACCCTTCGGACCCGGCTGGCGAAAACAATAGGCCGAAGGGCATGCGGTGCGGGAAGTCGGAGCGCCCTCATAGTACCGTCGAAAGCGGGGAACCGTGGCCAGCGGAACCCGGTCGAGGGAAGGGGGGCGTCACATGTCAGACCCACTGACGGGAAACATCGGAGGGGACCCTGAGCCCCACAAACATGTCCACAAAACAGCAGTGGATAGCCGAACAGGCGAGGGAGCACCCGGACCGGGTGCTTACGTCCCTGCACCACCTGATCGACCTTGAATGGATGTTCGAGGCGTGGGCCCTGACGCGCAAGGATAGGGCGGCGGGCATCGACGGGCGCACGGCTGCCGACTATGAGAGGGATTTGGAGGTGAACCTTGAAAGCCTCCTGTCGCGGATCAAGTCGGGCAGCTATCGCGCGCCGCCGGTGCGGCGTCACTACATACCGAAAGCAGATGGGTCGAAACGTCCTCTGGGCATTTCAACCATTGAAGACAAGGTGGCGCAACGGGCGATCTTGATGGTTCTGGAGCCGATCTACGAGCAGGACTTTCTGGACTGTTCTTTCGGCTTTCGGCCGGACCGTTCTGCTCATGATGCCTTGCGCCGATTGTGCGTGGCATCATGGGACAGCGACAGTATTGGGTGATTGATGCGGATATCTCGAAGTACTTCGACAGCATCGATCACAAGCATCTGCGATCCTTCCTCGATCTGCGGATCACAGACGGCGTCATTCGACGCATGATCGACAAATGGCTGAAAGCAGGAGTACTCGAAGGAGGTTCCCTGCAAAACTCGGTGACTGGACCCCGCAGGGAGGCGTGATTAGCCCGCTTCTCGCGAACATCTTTCTGCACCATGTGCTGGACGAATGTTTCGTGGAGGTGGCGCAACCGCGCCTTTCCGGGCGGACCCAACTGGTGCGTTATGCTGATGACTTCGTCATACCCCTAGAAGACCCGGAGAGCGGCAAGCGCATGCTTGGCGTTCTGGGCAGACGTCTTGCCAAGTACGGGCTCACGCTCCATGTGGACAAGACGCATTACGTGGACTTCCGGCCCCATCGATTGAAGGGGCTACAACACCCTGCGACGGACGCAACAACGTTCAACTTCCTTGGCTTTACCCATGTTTGGGGAAGGTCGCGGAAGGGCAACCGCGTTGTTCGCCAAGTCACGGCCAAGGATCGTTACGCGCGGTCGCTGAAGGCGATTTGGCGCTGGTGCAAGACCTATCGGCACCTGACGCTCAAGCAGCAGCACGAGTACTTGGTAAGGTGATGTGGGGCCACTATGCCTATTACGGGATCACGGTGTCAAGCGAAGTGAGGATTTGACCCCTTGGGCGAAACGAAGAACTGACCCCCTC
>SAQL01000009.1 GCA_004020645.1 Mesorhizobium sp.
GAGGGGGTCAGTTCTTCGTTTCGCCCAAGGGGTCAAATCCTCACTTCGCTTGACAGCTAGGAGGGGGCAGTCCCGATTTGCGGTGGGATGGGGTACCCTTTCAGAGTTACCTAGCCGATGAAGCGCAGCAGAGTTTTCTCCTTCCCTGCATGGACAGCAAATGGCGCCTATCAGCCAGGACCTTACTTGGCGGCGCCGCGTTTGGCGGTCCGTGAAGGCCGACAGGTCTAGACCCTTCCAGGTTGAAAGCCGGAATGAGGGACTTTACAACAGTCACATCTTAGAGGATGCTGAAATACGCCATTAGCATCTGTGGGACCCTTAGACTTCTGCGCATCGTGGATCGCCTGAAAACAACTTGTTTTCACGCGAAAGGGATAATTATGGGCGCCACTCTACTTTTGGGCGTCTGAACAAGCCGGTACCCGGACACCGCCGGCAGCCTGGCCACAACTATCGCCGTGAGGCATGGCACGCCGTCCGCCATATCCGTCGTCATCGCCGCGCCGTGAGCACGCTCACCCAGAAGAGAACGGGAAACTAAGGACTAAACCAGGAGAGGAAAATGGGACGCACCGCAACAGAGACGTGGACATTATAAGGGGAGGGACAGGTCATGAAACGTACAATAGGGCTAGTCGTCGCCCTAACTATGTCGACGATTCATCAATCGTACGCCCAAGATGCCTTCAATGAGTATCAGTACTGCAAACAGAACCCGGCGGCATGTCGCGCTTCTCCCTCATCATCAGGCGGCGCCAATGTTTATGTCCCTTCCGTACCGAGCGGCGGGGGTGGAGGCGGCGGGCTCAGCGCCGGTGAGGCAGCCCTCATCGGTGTGGGAATTGGCCTATTGGGCCAAGTAATCCAACAGGCAACTAGCAACCCACAACCGCGCCAGCCATCGCAGTCCACACAGGGCAAATGGCGCCCGACCATGCCTAACACGCGGCCGACGACTTACGCGCCGATCGAGCCGTCAGCCGAGGAACTCAGACTACGGCAGCTCGACGCTTTCCGCCGACAGCAAGTCAAACAACAGATTGAAACCGAGAACGCTGCGAAGCTGGCGGCCGACAGCACGACATGGGGCAAGTTCACGAAGAACGTCGGTTGGACGACGGATGACACGCGGGAAGTGCAGAAGGGCGTCGCCGAAGGGATGGCCAACGACGCCGCCAAGCGCACCTTAGGTGCTTGGGTCAACGACACGTTCGGAAGCGGCACCGCCGAGACGCAGGATTTAGCAGACAAGGCAGCCGACGCCATGCTGAACCTCAAGCAAGGTATCTGGGGCGTCGGTGAGCGTGTGGGCAACGTGCGAGATGCTCTTCAGAAAGATATACAGAAGTGGCTGGACGACGGGGTCATCAACCCGATGAAGGACATCTAGGTGAAGTAAGACCAACAGTAACCCAGAAGAGGGGGGCGCGTTGTCACACGCGACCACAGAAGGGAGTGCATAAATGAAAAAGACTCTTTCTGCACTTGTAGGACTGGTTGCGCTTGCTGGTTGTTCAACTACCAGCGGCGGCACGGACGCCGCCTCCACCATCACCAGCACAATCAAGGGCTACCGCAGTTGTACCGTGAAGACCATGGCGCAGAACCTAAGCAGCCTCGAACGCGTTGACATCGGGGCAACCGTTGACGACGCTTGCGGCGATTACATGGACAAGTTCGGCGCGGAACTCAAGAAGGCCGGCGTCAAGCCCGCACAGGTGACTTTGTACCAAGGCCAGCTACGTACCACGATCATGAAATACTCGACCGCCGCTATCACGGCAATCATGTACGAAGAATATCAGAAACAACAGAACGCAAACAAGAAACCGTCATAGGAGAGGCGACGCTACCACGCGCCGAAGCCAGCTGATGGCGTTGTCGTGGCCGACAAATGACCGGACAGTGCCCCTTCACGCCTGACGGGTGCGCCTATACCGGCGACGCGTGCCAACCTACCCGACAGCCTTGTGTCCAGGTGCATCAGACTAACGGGCCAGGTGCGGTGGGTCGTTGGTAGCTGGGCGAGCAGCTTCATGTGTACGGTCTGGACGCCTGCCCGGCGCCGGCTCACATAGAGTAGTCTAGACCGTATATCTCAGGAAGCATCGCAAGGTTAGAAGCTAGGAATTAGGCGCACACTGACCGTTCCTTGATTTGCCCTGAGCGAAACGCGTTGGGAGGGGCCGGTCCGAATTTGCAGCACGGGAGGGCTACCCATTCTCATCTATCTTGCTTCGAAATCGCGCCAGATTCTTTCTCACTTCCTGCGGATAAACCACAGACTTGACTGAACCAGCGGGTTAGATAATTTTTAGTGCGTGCTTTGAGAAGAAGCGGCGCCGGGCATTTCCTGAGCCGCGTGATAACCGACGACGGTTGGCCCCTCACGTCGAAGATAAAAAGAAACAGCACCAGCTTAGGCTGGCCGCGCTGCCGACATAGCTTCCCAAACAAGAATCTGGCTGCCGCCTGCGATGGGTGTGTGGCCATGAACACTTATGGAGAGGAACATGCGGTTTGCATTGGTGAACAATATTCGGTGTGAGGCATCGCCTGGAACGATCGCTTTCTGCCCGGGCTGTTCGCAGCCGATGACTGCAAGGTGCGGAATGCAAAGGGTCCGGCATTGGGCGCATCGCGGCAACAGGAATTGCGATCCGTGGTGGGAGCCAGAAACCCCGTGGCATCGCGGCTGGAAGGATCAATTTCCAGCGGGATGGCAGGAGGTGATCCAGCGTGACGAGGCAGGTGAGAAACATATTGCAGATGTGAAGACCGAGTATGGCTTGGCTATCGAGTTCCAGCACTCGCATTTGCCGATGCAGGAGAAGGCAGCACGCGAGGCTTTCCATCGGAATATGGTCTGGGTAGTGGACGGAGCGAGGCTGAAGAGAGATCGATCGCGGTTTCTGCAAGGTCGAAGGCTTTTCAAGCCCATACCGGGGACAAGCATTTTCACTACGCGTAGCCCAGAGGAGAGCTTCCCCTTTGCTTGGGTTACATGCACTACGCCGGTGTTCTTCGACTTCGAGGGTATCGCGGCAACCAATGAGCCGTTGGGACCAAATGGCAGCATGCTCTGGTGTTTGTTGCCGGAACGCGTCGAAGGGCAGGCGATAGTTGCGGCTGTTACGCCAAATGCATTTTTGGATGCGGCTCGGAAGCGTGCGCAAATCTTTCCTAGTCAAACGATAGTGGAAATGGTCGCCACCAAATTCAGGAATGAGCGGGTGCGGGAGGCCGGCCGTTGGGGCTATGCTTTTCCTCCGCGCCGGGGGCGGCCGTTCCGCTGGAGTCGCAAGATGAGGGACACTTAAGAACTCCAGTACGATAGCGATCGAGCGGGCAGCAGATCAGACCACGAGGGGGAACATGACGATAGAAGCCGACAAAGTCAGACCGTTACCCGCCAGCGCGGCGTCGGCCGCATGTCGAACTGCCCTTGCTAGCGCCCTTTTGCGCTATGCGCCGCATGTCCAGTTGGACAAGAACGGCTATACCCTGGAAATGGAGGAGAACCTGATTTCCGGAGTGCGACCGGAAGATTTTGTCAGCGACCTTATCCAAGGGGATGGCAACGAACTTGGCGGGAAATTCCGCGCCGCACATTCATCCTCTGCTCTAGCTGTAAACACGTTCGCGCCGTTCAAGGCAGACCCCAGCGCCCTTCGGTTGCCAGGTGGCGATCGCTTCACACATCTAAGCTTTGAGCGGAAATGCCCACATGGCCTTCGCGGACGAAGATCGCCTAACTTAGACCTGGTCGCCGAACACCCAGGCGGCATCGTGGCCGTGGAATCAAAATTTCTGGAACCGTTGTCGCCGCACAAGCCAGAGTTCGCCCCGGCGTATTTCCGGGAGATTACAGATAGCAGGCGCGACACCGCCTGGTTTGCAGAAATGACGCGATTGACTCTGAATCCAAGCGCATACCGTTGGCTGGACGCAGGGCAGTTGATCAAACATGCGCTTGGCATCTCCTTCACGTTCCCAGACCGCGCTACCACGCTGCTCTATCTCTTTTGGGAGCCGCTAAACCCTGACGCCCACCCAGTGTTTGAACAACACCGACAGGAAATCCGGCAATTCGCAGACGCGGTTAATGGGAATGGCGGTCCAGTATTTACGGCCTTGTCCTATCCGGACTTGTGGGCTTCCTGGGAGGATGGTGGGTTGCCCAGTGGGTTGCAGGAACACCTAGTCCGATTACGTTCGCGATACATCGTGTCCATTTTGCGTGACTAGCTTTGGACAAGTGCCTGGGCAATTGGCTAAGCAGTCACACACCCCAGTCTAGACCTGTCCGTCATGCCGGTGGACGTAGCCAATGACCTTTTTCACGTTTTTGCACATTGAGCAAACATCCTGTCGCCGGCTGAATCCGAATGCGCCGGCAAGCTCCCGTGTTTTGTGATTGGCGTGCTGGCGAACTGACAGCCTGAGATTGTCGGCAATGCAGTCGTCGCAAACGGCGCTGGGCGCTTTCCTTTGTATGAACTCCCGGACGTCGTCCAAGACCGTCATGTGACTTCCTCCTAGGCTTTCGAGCGCGACAGCTGTCGTTTGAGTTTCAAGGTTTGCAGTAGGGGCGGGGCTGCCAAGCCGATCCCAAGCTTCTTGATACTGAGGCAGCGCATATGACTTGGGCGGCAGCCAATATGACACCTTGCCGGCTTCGCTCATGCCGCGATGGGCTGCAGCTTTCACTTCGTCTTTCGTGAGGACATAGCAGGTTGGCGCTGCCGTGTTCGCATAGATCGTTACAACCCACCAATCTGAGCGAAGGGTGTCAAGTGAGCCGCCAAGCGGCACTGGATCTTTCTTGGAGAGAGCTTTTGATTGAATCGGTAGGACGCGGCTTTCGTCGTCGCTTGCGGCATAGAGGTCTGCGCCCCGCGCGTTGCGCACGGTAGGCATGACATGCCAGCCACGCCGCGAAAGTTCCCGCGCCACGTGGTAGAGACCGGAGTTGCCAGTCAGCTGGTGGCGCATCCTTCAACCCTCCTTATCAGATATGCTGCTCTTGGTAAGGGGCTTGCATGGCTCCGTTGCCCCGCTTTTCCTGGGCAGCCCGCATGCCATAACCACGAGCAGTGTCCTTGGAGGTCTGGCGAGAGAAATGGTGGTCCGCCTCTATCACAATGGTCGACACGCCAAACTTCCTGATGGCCTCCACGGCAGGTTTGCCATGCACCACCATCGCCTTGGGTCTGACGGTCTCCAGCAGGAACCGGAACGGCGCTATCTCACGGCTGGCAAGGTCTAGGCTTTTCATATCGTCACTGGCCTTTGCGTAAATATTCGTCTCAAGCACCTGAGCGCCGGCCGCGCCCTCCACGAAGCATTCTATGTTCCGACGGGTAGCACTGATTCTCTGCCTGCGGGTTTTCCCCGGCTTAAGCGGTTTTGCCGCCCGCTCTTCGAGATATCGCTGAAACCATGCGACCTTGTCGTATCCGTATCCAGGGCGCCAGAACTCCCAGAAATCCGTGCGCATCTCAGTGGCAGGATTGAAGCCGACGAGGAACACTTCGCACGTCAGCGGTGAGCCTTCACAGACAAACGGTCTTAGGTCGGTGGGGCGTCTGATCAAGGCAACCAATTCACGTTCAAATTCGTCCAGGCTCACGGGCAACACTCCCAGGCAAGGTCAATAAGGTGATGGGACGGGTCTGAGGCGGTCCGCCAGGACAACTTATCGGGTGATCAAGGTCCAGGAATTCCCCGCTGACACAAAAACATTTGTGACCAAATCAGTGACGATTGTGAGTTCGTCGCCAGCAACCCGATATTTTGTGCGGTGGCTGGACATTGCGCCTGAAACTGCGTTGTTCCAGGTGAAATTGACTCTATCGCCGCTGAGTTCGCAATCATAGATGTGCCCGGCTGCACTTTGGAAGCGATATGCCCTTCCTGGGTGGTCAAGGAGACGAGGCGGCGAATCCAGGAAGAAATATGTGTACGTACCGGCACTGCATATCTGAGCTTCCGGCCATGAGGTCGTTTGCGCGAGCACTGACGAGGAAAACAGAGCCGCCAGAAATATTGGCGGCCCGAATGATCCGCGGTGCCTTCTGCCAAAGTCGACGACGCCTGCCAAGCCACCTTCCCCCAAAATCAGGACTTAAGCATATACGTTGGCTGCTGCGAAGACAGGTGGTTAATGCGCCCCGTCCAAGTCACTGAACGCGTTGGGAGGGGCTGGTCCTGATTTGCGGCACGGGAGGGGTACCCTTCTGTAGTGGCCTTGCTTCGAAATCGCGGCAGATTTTTTCCGACTTCCTGTTGTTTCACCGTTCACGTCAAACGCGACCTGGAGCGCCAATAGGTCGCCAACCAGAAACAGCCTTGTCTTGGCGACAGATGACCCGACAGTGGCATGTGGCCGTTAGCCGGTGCTTTGTACCCCAGACAGCCAGACGACCTTGTACGGGCGCAGAAAAGCTTGCCCATTTTGGCTGGCCCGGTCGGGAGGGGTAGCCTTCTGGAGTGACCCTGCTTCGAAATCGCGGCAGGTTTTCTGACTTCCTCACGGCGGCCTTTAGTGCGAGATTTGGCCGCTGAGCGGCATACCGCTTGTCGGCATTCTCCGACCGCCGCATCGCTCACCGACGGTTGTCGGGCTTTCTCGGCACCGACAGGGGCGGTCTACAATCTTGCCACCTCTTACGTGGCGGTTGCGCGCCTTCCCAACAGACTTGACTGAACCAGTGAGTTAGATACCTTTCGAGTGCGCCTTGAGAGAAGCGGCCCCTGGCGCCTTGGACAAGCCGCATGATAACCGACGACTCTACGTCGAAGAGAAGCAAGAAGCAGCGCGACTGCCCGACATAACTCCTGAACAACAAACCGGCCTGCCGCCCGCGACGGGCGTTGCGGCTCTTAGAGTAACGGAGAAGGTCATGCCTAAACTTGTTGAGTATCAAGATGGCGAGGTGGACGTGAAATCGCGCAATCCGCTGAGAGGAACGCTTGCGTTAGTGGATGATGAAGACAACGACGTCGACCTTGAACTCGATAAGGATAGCGCCGAGGAACTGGTATCCGTCCTCATGCAATTTCTGATGCAGGGCGAAGGCGGCGATATGCCGAAGATTTCAATCGGACATCGGTGAAATCGCCTTGCACTGGGACGTCATGACCATGGTCGTCCGAGCGGGTCGGTGTTGGCGCGCGCCCTGGGTATTGCTTCGACGAAGCGTTTCATTAATTGCCCATTTAGCGTGAAAACGTATCTGGAGGGGTGGGTCCTGATTACGGCACGGCTGCCGGCTATGGCGACCAATGCATGCGGTCAGGTAACAATTGCCGTTGTCGCCCCGAAAAACGGCCTGATATGGCATTTGGTACGAGGTCAGTGCCTTGCGGGCGGACAGCAGGTCAGACCCGGAGCCTAGTATCCTGGCGTAACCCATTGCAGGGTCCATGGTGAGTATGATTGGTGATTGTCACCAGTGGATGGACGAAGGCGCATGTCAGAGAGCTTCAACTACATCTCCTTCGGGAACCGGGATTATGTCGAGGGGGCGGTCGACATCATCGAGATGAGCCGGGGGCGCATGTTTGAATACACGCCCACAGACATCGAGAAGCGGCTTGAAGACCTCGGGCCGACGTCGATCGCTTTTCTTGAAAAGTTGCCCACTTTCCTTTGCAGCGAAATCAGCCGCTCGGGCACTGCGGCGTCAATGGTCGTCAAGTACGGGAGGATTGAAAACACGACACCGGGTCGGAAGGAAGTCTCGACCACATTCAAAACCCTAATCGATTTTGGCGACGTTGAATTCGCTGACGTTGACCAGGCACGAGGCCTTTTCGGCGCTGATGGGTTTCAGCTTTACCGCACGCACTGGGCAGTCAGAGAAGGCGACGTAAAGGAAATCTTGGCCAAGCTGGCGCAACTCAAGCCAGAATTGGCGGATGCGGTAGCAGGGCCAATGGAGCCGGATTTAGCAGCCGGCGCAGCCGAACCGCCGCCGCGCACGAAGAATACGATCGGCGTCGCCGACAGCGTAGAGGCGTTCCTTCAACTGCTGTATGGCTTGCCTGCTAAGGGATCGACCGAGACCTTCTTCCGCGGGCACGAGGACGAGCGGTTTGAGCTGACACCATCTCTGTTGAGGAAATGGCCTGACGGAGCGTGGCAATTCATGCCGAACGAGCACCGGCTTTGCAAGGAGCTGCTCATTGCTCACTATGATGAATTCCAGGCCGATCAGTACTGCCTCGACCGCCTTGTCCGAATGCAGCACTACGGGTTGCCTACCCGGCTTCTCGACATTTCGGGCAACCCACTGGTTGCGTTGTTCTTCGCCTGCTACGGCGGGCCGGAACTGCTTGAAGTGGCCGGTGAAGTCATCGTCTTGCGGGTGTCGTCAGACAACGTGAAGTATTACGACTCCGACACCGTCAGCTGCCTGGCCAATCTTTCAAACCTCACCTACGCTCAGAAGAGTGAAATCGACCTAAAGTTGGAAATAGAAGCGTTCAACGAGACGGGTGTCGCTCTAAAACTGCTGCACCATATCAAATCCGAGAAGGGCTTCTTCGAGCCACGCATTGTCCCGGATGATCTCGGATCGATCGTTTGCGTCAAGGCAAAACAAACCAATACACGGATCAAATCACAGTCAGGCGCATTTCTGCTTTTTGGTCACGAGGCTGCGCTGCCTGAGTCGGGGCAGGAAGGCATAGAGATTGCTCGTATAACGATTGCCAATAAGCAGCACATCCTTGACCAGTTAGACAGCATTAACATCAACGCCACCACGGTATACCCGAGCATCGACCGCACGGCGGTTCATCTGCGGGAGCGATATCGACAGCCTACCTCGCCTGAGTGAGCGCTAGGCTGCAGATTCCGCTTTTCCTACGAGTCGCCCGGGTGAACGGCCTTGAGGCCGGCAGGGCCAGTCGTAGAGGCTCTTATACTCACGATCCAGACTAAGAATGATCCGCCGATCAGTATGGGTTTCTAAAGAAAAATCCTCCCAGCCTTTGGACCCGACTCACTCTTCGTGATGAACCGAGCGCCGCCGAGTCGTTAGAGTCCGTCGAATAAGCCTCCCGAACCGGCTGCGCTGCCAACCGTATCTCCATACTGGCCGAGGAGTGCATCCAATGCGTTGCCATCGAGCGGCGGTGCTAGGGTATTTTCATTGTATTCTAGGACCCGCAGAACGCGAGTGTCCTTCAATTTGCCCGCTTCTGAACGGAAAGCCCACTGCACCTTCATGGTATCGAAGATGTGCGGATTCAGCTTTTGATTTGTGACAAGGTGCCAGAACTGCTCGTCTTCGATCCTGAAAAGCCGCTCATGGCCTGAGCTGTCCCTGCCCTTCCATTGTCGCTGCTTGTCGCCGCGCTCCCAATTGGGCGACGTCACTTTGACGGTATCAATTGCAACATGCCATGGCCGGTCATCGAGATCCTTTTCCTTCGGTGGAAGCGCCACTTGCAACCGCCCGAAGTCACTGCGCCTGATTGGAAATTCATCAGCATTAGTGAAACCAACTCCCTTTATTTTAGTATCTTCAGCACATGCTTCATAGAATTTGTTGCGAGCCCCATACCCCTCCCGGAATTGCGTTGGACGGATGCCAATCTTGTTGAGTTCTGAAACGTCTTTTTGCAAAAATGATTTTGTACTCTCGCTTAAGATCAGCGCACCCGTGCGGCATTCTATGCGAGTGTCAGTGGCGGAAGGGGGTGCTTTCCCCTCGTCAGCAAGCAACTCCCCTACATAGCCACCAGCGAGTTCGGACCAATAGGCCGGTTCATGTCCGGTGAGCCCTTTGACAAATGCCGCCCCGATGTTGCTTTCGAGGGCAGCCCATATCACTCCGGCCGTTGCTACTACTGCCAATCTGGTTTTGAATGTTCCGATTTCTGGGGGTAGTACTAGAACTTGATAGTCAAGCTTTCCGTCGAATAGGTACTCATTGAGACCTGCTATAATCGCCTCTGTCTGTGCGGCAGTCTCAATGAAGGTTTTCAGTTCAAGGTGGTGTTCGGGTACGTCGAAGTGGATCGGGATGATTTCTATGGCACCCGCTTCGGTAAGCTCTGCCACGATATTCGCCCCCTTGCTGCGCCCACGTCTAATATTTCCCCATTCACATGAGTACAGCGCAACCTAGTAATTGTGAAGCTAGTGTGCCCGTTTCGCCCAAGGTTTGCGGGCGCTACCGGGAACCTGTCGCCTTCCTAATGGTTATCGACGGTCGCGGGGAAAGACGAATGCTGCTTTGGTTCTCACCTCCGGTCTACGTCAAGACCAATCGCATCGGGATGCGCGCTGGCATCAATCACGTTCAAGGTGCTGCTGAACAACTGCTGACCTGGACCAAGCGTGGCCCCAAATGCAAACAAGCCGTGGAAGCCTGCGTTGATACTATGGAGGACGACCGTCGTCCACAGGCCTTCAAGGAAGCTGCCATAGAAGAAGGAATGTTCCTCTCTTCTGACTAACGCGGCCCCGATCTTATTTTCGCGATCTTACCGAAGGCGAATCTATCCAGGGTGATTGTGCTTGAGGCCAAGGAGCGACCCATGGACAACCTTGCTATCGCAGTCAAGGTAAGCACGCCGCTAGATAACGAATCCCCATCGTTAACTTTCTCGTAATTTGCTCCACAAGGTTAATTAACACCTGTGGCGCATTTTGTTTCGACGTAGCGAGGGCGGCGGCGATGAACAAGCTATTCTTTGGCGACAATCTCCATGTTCTTCGGGAAAGGATTAATCCGGAATCTGTTGATCTGGTCTATCTAGACCCGCCATTCAATTCGAATGCAAATTACAATGTGCTTTTTCGCGAAGATGGCGGAGCCCCTACCGAAGCGCAAGCTGAAGCTTTCAGGGATACATGGGAGTGGGGTGAGCATGCCGCTGAAGCATACGAAGACGTTATGCGCGCGTCAGGTGATGTTGCTCTGGCCCTAAAGGGAATGCGAGCTTGGATAGGCCAGAATGCGATGATGGCCTACTTAGCGATGATGGCGGTACGGCTGCAAGAATTACGGGATGTTCTGAAGCCGACCGGATCGCTGTATTTACACTGCGATCCCAACGCCAGCCATTATTTGAAAATCATCCTAGACGCGCTGTTTGGTCCTTCAGGTTTCCGGACGGAGATAAGTTGGAGACGCCAGTCGGCACACAACGACGCGAAGCAAGGACGAAAGCAATACGGAAACGTTCGTGACACGATACTTTTCTACACCAAGTCAGATAAGTGGAAATGGAACACTCAGTATACCCCCTATGATCCTGGGTATGTCCGGGATTTCTATAAACACAGAGAGCCAGGAACAGGCCGCGCATATAGGTTGAGCGACCTCACTGGCCCTGGCGGAGCCGCCAAAGGCAATCCACTTTATGAAGTGATGGGGATTAAGAGGCACTGGAGGTTCAGCCGAGAGAAGATGGATCTATTAATTTCGCAAGGGCGAGTCGTTCAGACTAAACCCGGCACCGTCCCGGCTCAGAAGCGCTATCTTGACGAAATGCCCGGCGTAGCTCTTCAGAACGACTGGGCAGATATAAAAGCGGCATCTGGCAGAGAAGCGCTGGGGTACCCGACACAGAAGCCTCTCAGCCTTCTTGAACGTATCATTCAGGCATCCTCAGACCCCGGCGACGTTGTGCTTGATCCCTTCTGTGGCTGCGGCACTACTGTTGAAGCGGCAGAACGGATCGGGCGTCAGTGGATCGGCATTGATGTAACGCACTATGCGGTAACGCTCATCGAAGCCCGACTAAAGGCCAATCATCCTAAAGCATCTTTCTCTGTGCATGGTCGGCCGGTCGATCTCGCGAGTGCACGTGACCTTGCTAGGCGGGATAAACATCAATTCCAATGGTGGGCAGCATGGCGCGTCGGCGCGCAAACCTATCGGGAAGAAAAACGTGGGGCTGATCGCGGCATTGATGGAAACATTCTCTACAAGAATGGTCCCTACGGTGACGGTCGAATTATCATATCGGTTAAAGGTGGCGAGCATGTTGGCGCGCAAATGGTGCGCGATCTACGCGGCGTGATCGAGCGTGAGGAAGCGGAAATGGGTATTCTCGTCTCACTTGCCGAACCAACTCAACCAATGATCCGCGAAGCCGCTGACGCCGGTTTTGTCACTCGCTCTGCTCATGGTCGACTGCCTAGAATTCAGATCGCGACAATCGAAGACATGCTTTCCGGACGTATGCCAAAACTCCCTCCGCTGCCGATCCCTGAAAGGAAACTGACGCCTTCCATCCGACGGAAGGACAAGGATCAGCTAGAGTTGCTGCTCCCGTTCGACGGCGAAAAGATCATTCCGGCCAAAGGCGTATTTGTCGATCCACGCTTTGTGACATTGACGGGCTAGTGGTGTCGATCTGGCCGACAAAACGGCTGGACAGGGGCGCCTGCCAAGTGGCTGACGTAGTAGCGGCAAAACCTCAGCGACCATGTAGAAAGCCGGTGGCTTCCGCCGAATTGTGGGTTGCCGGCTTCGCCGTACCATGATGAGTAGCGACGGCGATCAAGCAGGCAGGGGGAAACGGTGTGCGAGAAACACTGCAAGAGATTGTTGGGCTCCAAGCAAAGTATTCTGCCAACCAGACGCCCGAAATGGAGCAGCGTGGTATCCTAATTCGGAGGACACTGCCGGCAGAAATGGAGGCCCGTAGGACCGCGCTACAAGCTGCACTCGGCAAGTTCGGCTTGGACGCCAAAGCTGAGGGAAAGGACAATCAGGGCCAAATGTCTCGCATCCCGTGGGTGCGTTGGTTCTCGACCTCTCGTTCGCCCTCCGCGACAAGTGGCTGGTACGTGGTCTATCTCTTCCATCCGGATGGGTCTGGGGTATCGCTTTGCCTTAGTCACGGTTCCACACAGATCGTTGGCACTGGCTTCGTCAATCGCAGTGACGCCGAAGTTGCCGAACTCATGAGATGGGCGGCGAGCGTCCTTGGCTCCGAGTTTGGGGCCGATCCTGGTGTTCGCCTTGGCGTAGAACTCGGGACTTTCGATCTCGCTCGCGGTTACGAGCGCACAACAGTAGCTTCAAAGTTTTATCCGAAAGGGCGTATCCCGCCCGATGACGTGCTGTTCGCGGACCTAATGCGTTTCATGGGCCCGTTGGCTAAGCTGTACGCGGCACAGGAAGCCGGTATCGCCCCCGGCAGCATCAGCGCGGAAATGCAGGGGCTTTATGATGACCTAGAGAAATTGGCTTCGCCCATTAAGGATCGCCCTAAGGGCCAGGGACGCCTAAGCGCGCCACTGCGAAAGCTAGTCGAGCTTCACGCCATGACGATCGCAGAGCGATGGCTAAGAGACGAAGGTTTCCAATACAAGAACGTCTCGACGACCGACAGTTGTGATTTCCGCGCCCGGCGCGGCGGCGAAGATTGGGTTAATGAGGTCAAGGGGACGACGGGGGGATTAACCAGCGTGCTCCTGACACGAAATGAGGTCGCACTCCATCGTGCCAGCCATCCGCTGAACGCCCTATTGGTGGTGCATGGGATAAGGTTGTTGGAAGGAGAGACCAGTCCGAAAGGTGGTGATCTGGCTGTGTTCTCACCCTGGAGACTCGAGGATGACCGTCTAAGCGCGCTCGCTTTCGAGTACCGTCTCCCGAATTGAAGCGGGCAGCCCCGAGCCACAATTACCTTTTTTCAGCTCATGCAGCCTGCGTCACTAGGCTACCCTGACTTGGTACGCCAAGTTTCATTTCATTTCCGAATTTTACCGAAAACGAATCTATCTGTGATGATAGCGCTTGAGACCAAGGGCAAACAATTGGAACAACCTTGATACGGGCTGCAAAGCGGGATTGGTTCAATCTGATGGCTGATGCCGTCGCCTGGACGGCCATGGTACAGGTAGGACGCGACCCTCACAGGGCTGCCCAACGAAGCACTCTAAGGTGGACACTCGGGTGGATGGAAATCCGTCAAGTTCTAATATCCTACTGGAAATAAAGCATTTTTAGTAGGGGAATGGTGCCGCTTAGGTGACTCGAACACCTGACCCCATCATTACGAATGATGTGCTCTACCAACTGAGCTAAAGCGGCCCGGGAAGCCGGGGCCTCCAAGATGCGCTGGGTGATAGACGCAACCCGCCACAAATTCAAGATGGGACTTGGCATTTCGTGTGGGCTCATGCCGGCCTATAAGCGGCGGCCGCGCCGATCCGCCATGCGGTGGCGCGATGACTCGCCGGCAGGTTGCGCGACATCGCGTTGGCGCTGCATCGGGAAATCGGCGAAAAATGTTGATTCCTTTACCGAAAACCGCCGAAATGAGCTTTGGATGGGTCACGAAGGCAGAATGCGGCCGCTGGCCCGTTGATTGATTGATCGCCTGCGGCTAACGATCATGACATGTGACCGTAGGTGCAGAGGGATCCAGCTTGGACGCGATCGAAAAAGCGATCCGGAATGCCTTGGAGAAAGGCAATGCCGAAGACCGCGCGTTTCGCGAGCGGGTCTATCGATCGGCCTTCGCCGCACTCGACCGTGCCCTGCAGGCCAACCCGGGCGTGACGGTGGAACTCGCCATCAAGCGCCGCAAGGCGGTGCAGGCCAAGATCACCGAAATCGAATCCGAATTCCTGCCGGCGGTTGCCGGCGTCGGCCCACAGACCGATAATGACGCTGCAGCACCGGCGGTGGAGCAGCCGGCTGATAGCGCCGTCGAAGCCGAAGCCGATGTCGAAGCCGATGCCGAACCCGCGCCGCCGCCTGACGTCGTTGTCGACGGTCCGGAGGAGCCTCCTGCATCCGACGCGCCCCCTGCATCCGACGCGCCGCGCTCGCGCGTCTTGCCGGTCGTTCCCGATATCATGCCGGAAGCGGCTTTTCCCGGTGCGCCGGAGATCGAATTGTCGTCCCGCCCATCGACCGGAGACGACGCAGAGGTGATGCCCGACCGCGACGACAGGCGGGCGAGAGGCCCCCGCTTGCCTCTTACCGCGATCTTCCTCGGCGTGACGCTGCTCGCAGCTGTCGGCATCGGCCTCTATTTCGCTGCGCAGACCGGCGTCTTCAAGTCGGCGGCTGAACTCGACACGGCCCCGCCACAGACGCCTCCGACGGTGGAAGACGATGATTTCACGCCGCCAAGCGACATCGCCTCGCCGCTGGACTCCGGGGAGGCGGCGCGCGACTGGATCAATGTGTTTTCGCCGAGCGACCCGGCGCTTGTCAGTGCGCCTTCGGATGCCAAAGCCGAAGTCATGCAGGACGACAGCGGTTCCTTCCTGCGCATCCGGTCGGGCGCCTCCGGTTCGGCGATCAGCTTCGACGTCGGGCAAGGCGTGCTGGAAAAACTCGCCGGCAAGCACGCCACGTTCGACATCATCGCCCGCTCCGAGGAGGGCAAGGAGACGCAGATCTCCGTCGACTGCAACTTCGGCGAACTCGGCGACTGCGGCCGCAAGCGCTACGCGGTCGGCCAGGAGCGCAACGAATATCTGTTCGACGTGCCGTTTCCCGACAAGCGTCCGGGTGCTGCCGGCACCATCGCCATCAATTCCGACTTCGACAAACAGGGCAAGTCGGTCGACATCTACGAGATCCGCGTCTCGATTGTTCCGTGATTTCTGGGGCGAAACCGCTGGACCGCTGCACTCCGTAACCACTGTTACGGCATGGATCATCCATGCCGTGGCCTTCGAGCCTCGCAGCGATGAATGGCAGAGCAGCACGTTGACCCGGCACCCTTTTGCCTTCCCTCATCCGTCCTAATCGAGCAGCGCCTGCAGCGTCTCGATGCGGTCGGCTTCGGCCGCCGGCTTGTCCCAGCGCAGCCGTGAAATGCGTGGAAAGCGCATGGCAACGCCGGATTTGTGCCGTGTCGAGCGGTTGAGCCCTTCGAACGCCACCTCCAGCACGAGACCTTGTCTGCGGTCGGCCCGTACCGAGCGGACCGGGCCAAAGCGCTCGATGGTGTTGTCGCGGACATATTTGTCGATCTGCCTCAGTTCCTCGTCGGTGAAGCCGAAATAGGCTTTCCCCACCGGCACCAGTTCCTCCGATCCTTCCGGGCCGGACCACACGCCAAACGTGTAGTCGGAATAAAAACTCGAACGCTTGCCGTGGCCGCGCTGGGCATACATCAGCACGGCGTCGACAGTGTGCGGATCGCGCTTCCATTTGAACCATGGACCTTTGGGCCGGCCGGTGACATACGGCGAATCCCAGCGCTTCAGCATTACGCCTTCGATGACCGGATGCAGCGGCTTGCGGCGCAATTCCTCCAGCGCCTGCCAGTCGGTGAATTCGACCAGGGGCGAAAGATCGAAGCGGCTCGGATCGAGCGTCTGCACGAAGGCTTCGAGGCGGCCGCGCCGCTCGCGGAAAGAGCGCGCGCGCAAGTCCTCGTCGCCGATCTGAAGCACGTCGTAGCAGCGCATGAAGGCCGGGTATTGCTGCTGGATCTTCGGTGTCACGCTCTTGCGGTTCAGCCGCTGCTGCAGGTCCGAGAACGTGCCGGTCGCCTGCAAGGGATCGCCGACCAGAAGCTCGCCGTCGAGGATGGCGGAAAAATCCATCGCCTCTGCGAGGTCCGGAAAGGCCCCGGAAACATCGTCGCCGGTGCGCGAATAGAGCCGGCGAATGCCGCCTTCCGAGACGGCCTGGACGCGGATGCCGTCCCATTTCCACTCGGCGGCGTAGTCGGCCGGGTCGAGCTTTTCGAGGTCGCCGTCACCGATCGGGTTCGACAGCATCACCGGCCGGAACAGTGCCACCGCTGTCTTTTTGGGTTTTTCTGCCTTGCCTTCCAGCCAGGCGAACAGCTCGGTATAGGGCGGCGTCAGCCCATGCCAGAGTTCTTCGATCTCGGCGACGTCGACCTTGCCGAGATCGGCTAGCGCCTGCTTGGCCAGCCGCGCCGAGACGCCGATGCGCAGGCCGCCGGTGACCAGCTTTATGATGGCGAAGCGCGCTGAGATGCTGGCGCTGTCGAGCAGTCTGGCCAGCACCTTCGGTCCGTCGGAACGGCTCGCCGCCTGTAATTTCGCGACGACCTCGGCGAGCGTCGGCTCATGGTTGGCGATATCCCCAGGCGATTGCGGCCAGACCAGCGACACCGTCTCCGCCAGGTCGCCGACATAGTCGTAGGAATAGCCGAACAGCACCGGGTCCATGCGTTCCATGACCAGCATGCGCAGCATAGCCGGCTTGACCGCCGCGATCGTCAGGTCGCCGGTAATGGCGGCCAGCGCCAGGCCGCGATCCGGATCCTCGACGCTGCGGAAATAATCGGTCAGCAACGTCAGCTTGCCGTTGCGCGACGGCGTCAGCACGAGGCGATCGAGGAGCTCGGCGAAGCGGTTCATGACGGTGTGCGCCGTGAGCCAGCGTCGCGTTCTGTCGCGCCCCCCTCTGTCCTGCCGGACATCTCCCCCACGAGGGGGGAGATTGGCAGTTTCGTTCTTGCCGCCCGTCCTACAACGTCAGTGATTGGCGAAAGCCGGCGCGACATCCGATCTCCCCCCAAGTGGGGGAGATGGCCGGCAGGCCAGAGGGGGGCGCCGTTGAGCGCTACACCGGCGGTTGCTGGCTCCATCCTCAATCGCCCTCGTCCTCATAGCCGACGAGATGCAGCGGCCTGGCGGCGATGCCTTCGAGTTCGCACCAGCGCACCAGCGCTTCCTCGCGACCATGCGTCACCCAGATTTCCCCGGCGCCGGTTTCCCTGATCGTGGCGGTCAGCTCGTCCCAGTCGGCGTGGTCGGAAATGATCAGCGGCAGCTCGACGCCGCCCTGCTTGGCGCGCTGGCGGATGCGCATCCAGCCGGACGCAAAGCACGAGATCGGATCGGGAAAGCGTCGCGCCCAGCGGTCGGCGAAGGCCGATGGCGGGCCGACTACGATGGCCCCAGTGAAGTCGTCCCTGCCACCGCTTTCGACGGTCGCCGGCTCCAGTGTCCCGAGGTCGATGCCCTGGCTCTGATAGTAGTCGCTGAGCTTGGCCAGCGCGCCATGGATGTAGATCGGCCTGTTGTAGCCGGCATCGCGCAGCAACCGCATGACGCGTTGCGCCTTGCCGAGCGCATAGGCGCCGACCAGATGCGCGCGTTCGGGAAACTGCGCCGTCGATTTCAGCAGGCGGGCGATCTCTTCGGTATCGGGCGGATGGCGGAACACCGGCAGGCCGAAGGTCGCCTCGGTGATGAACACGTCGCACTTGACCGGTTCGAACGGCTCGCAAGTTGCGTCCCTCTGGCGCTTGTAGTCGCCTGAGGCGACGATGCATGAGCCCTGATGCACGACCTCGATCTGTGCCGAGCCGAGCACATGGCCGGCCGGATGGAAGGTTACGGCGACGCCGTTCAGCGCAATCGTCTCGCCAAGTGCTGCCGCTTGCGTGGTCCCGGCAAAGCCCTCGCCGTAGCGCAGCCCCATGATGTCCAGCGTCTGTTGCGTGGCCAATACCGAACGGTGGCCGGAACGGGCATGGTCGGAATGGCCGTGCGTGATCAGCGCCCGGTTGACCGGCCGCACCGGATCGATGAAGAAATCGCCGGCTGGGCAATAGAGGCCCTCGGGCCGGGGGTGAAGCAGGTCGCTGGCGCGCATGGCTCCAAGATAGTTGCTAATTCCGGCGCGGGAAGCCTGTTGCAAGTGACTGCTGACTCGGCATACAGGCAACTGCCGGCGGGATCTCCATCACGAAACCGCATCAGGCCTCGTCCGGCGACGCTTTTCGTTCATCTGCGCCACACCTGGCGGCGGCTGCGAAAAAGCCTGGATTCACATGCCCCGAAAGGGCAGGACACCAACACGGAGGACCTTGCATGCGCTGGAACTTGGTGGTCTTGGCACCTTGCCTGGCAATGGCCGGTTGCGTCGGCACCTCGATTGCCGAGCGACAGGACGCGAATGTCCAGTCCTCGCTGCAATATGATAGCGTGCCTTGCGATCAGTTGCTGGCGCAACGCAACCGGCTGGCGCAGCGATTTCGCCTTCCGCAGGATGCCAAGCCGTCTTTCTCCGATCCGGGGGTGGGCCTCGGCCCGTTCACGCCGGACGTCCGTCCCAAGGCCCAGCGCGACGTCGAACAGGCAAGCGGCCGGATCGACGCCATGAACCGGTCGATCGCCCGCCGCGAATGTGGCAAGCCGGGTTAATACCCCGCCTTGCGATCCACCACGTTCTCGAGCTTTTCGCCGCGCTCGAAGGCGGCCATCTGGCGCAGCATGATCGGCACCAGATGCACGGGATCGGATGTCGCCGCCGCGTGCGGCGTCACGAACACTTTCGGGTGGTTCCACAGCCGGCTGGTCTTCGGCAGCGGCTCGACCTCGAATACGTCGAGGCTCGCTTCCTTGAGCGTGCCGTCGTCCAGCGCGCGCACGATGTCGGCATCCTTCTGCAGGCGGCCGCGCCCGGCATTGATCAGCACGGAGCCGCCGAGGCCGTTGCGTTTCCTCAACTCCTTCAGCACGCCGTAATTGACGATGCCTTGCGTCTGCGGCGTAAGCGGTAACAGCACCACTAGAATGTCGGTGGCGTTGAGGAACGGGATCAATCCGGCCTCACCCGCATAGGTCGAAACGCCGTCCATCGGCCGCTCGCTGCGCGACCAGCCGTTGACCGCAAAGCCGAGCGACAAAAGCACCGACGCCGCCGCGCGGCCAAGCGTGCCGAGCCCCATGATGCCGACGGAGATGTCGCCGGCCGGCCGCTGCGGCGGCTCGTGCCAGATCTTCTTTTGCTGCTGCGACCGGTAGAGCATGCCCTGGCGATGGTGGTCGAGCACCCGCCAGACGACATATTCGGTCATGTACTGGGTCAAATTGTCGGCCACGACCTTGACGATCGGCACGTCGGGCAAAGTCGGATCGGCGAAGATGTGGTCGACGCCGGCGCCGATCGAAAAGACAGCGCGCAGATTGGGCAGCGACGACAGAAGGTTCGGCCGCTGCTTCCACACCACCGCATAGGTGATCGAAGGGTCGCTGGCGCCGTCCGGCTCCAGCACAACCTCGCGTTCGGCCGACAAGAGTTCGCGCCAACGGCCCGGATGGATACCGGTGAGGGCAAGCAGGACACGGCCTTTTTCCATTGCGGGTTCTTTTTCCTTTATGCGGGTTCAGCCTACTCGCTGACGATGCCGACCGGCGCCGTCTCGATCCTGAACGCGGCCGAGATCAGCGCCTTGGTATAGTCGGTCTGCGGCCGTTCGAAAATCTGTTCGGACGGGCCGGCTTCGACGATCCTGCCATTGCGCATGACGATGACGTCGTTGGCAAGCGCACGGATGACCTTCAGATCGTGGCTGATGAACAGATAGGCGAGGTCGTGCTTCGCCTGCAGGCTGCGCAGAAGGTCGACCACCTGCGCCTGCACGCTCATGTCTAGCGCCGAGGTCGGCTCGTCCAGCATGACGAAGCGCGGGTTGAGCACCATGGCGCGGGCGATGGCGATGCGCTGGCGCTGGCCGCCGGAAAATTCGTGCGGATAGCGATTGCGCGTGGCGGGATCGAGCCCGACTTCCCCGAGCACATCGACGATGCGTTTGTCGCGCTCATCGGGCGACAGTTTCGGCTCGTGGATCTTCAGCCCTTCCTCGACGATCTCGGAGACCGACATGCGCGGGCTCAACGACCCGAACGGATCCTGGAAGACGATCTGCAGCTCGCGCCGCAGCGGCCGCATGGCGTTGAATGACAGCTCGTTGATATCGCGCCCGTTGAACTGAATGGTCCCGGTCGACGAGATCATCCTGGCCAGCGCCAGGCCGAGCGTCGTCTTGCCCGAGCCGGATTCGCCGACGACGCCGAGCGTCTGGCCGGCGCGCACGGTGACGTCGATGCCGTCGACCGCCTTCACATTGTCGACGGTGCGCCGGAAAAAGCCTTTCTTGATCGGAAACCAGACTTTTATGTCGTTGCCGGTCATCACTGGTCTGGCGGCTGCGTTGGCGGCCGGCGGCTTGCCCTTCGGTTCGGCGGCAAGCAAATGCCGCGTATAGCTGTGCTGCGGCTTGGCGAAGATTTCCTTCGTCGGCCCGGTTTCGACGATCTTGCCCTTGGTCATCACGCAGACCCGGTCGGCGATCTTTCTGACGATGCCGAGATCGTGGGTGATGAACAGCATCGACATGCCTTTGCGGCTCTTCAGCTCCGCAAGCAGTTCGAGGATCTGCGCCTGCACGGTAACGTCGAGTGCGGTCGTCGGCTCGTCGGCGATCAGCAGTTCCGGCTCGTTGGCCAGCGCCATGGCGATCATGACGCGCTGGCGCTGGCCGCCGGAAAGCTGGTGCGGATAGGCGTCGAGCCGCTTCTCCGGCTCGCGGATGCCGACCTCGTTGAGCAGCTCCAGGGTGCGCGCCTTGGCTTGGCGGTCCCCCAGCCCCTGGTGCAGCGTCAGCACTTCGACGATCTGCTGCTCGATCGTGTGCAGCGGATTGAGCGAGGTCATCGGCTCCTGGAAGATCATGGTGATCTTGTTGCCGCGCACGCGGCGCAATGCCTTCTCGTCGGTGGCGAGCAGGTCGGCGCCCTGGAACAGGATCTTTCCCGACGGATGGCTAGCCGCCGGATAGGGCAGCAGCTTCAGCACCGACAGCGCCGTGACCGACTTGCCGGAGCCGGATTCGCCGACCAACGCCACCGTTTCGCCCTTGGCGATGTCGAAGGAGATGTGGTCGACCGCCATCGACTGGCGGCCTTCCTGCGCGAAGGCCACGCTGAGGTCGCGCACGGAGAGGAGAGGGGCCTCGCTCATCTGAACGTCTTGCGCGGATCGAAGGCGTCGCGGGTCGCCTCGCCGACGAAGACCAGCAGCGACAGCATCAGGGAGATGACGACGAAGCCGGAAATGCCCAGCCATGGCGCGTTGAGGTTGCGCTGCGCCTGCTTCAGGAGCTCGCCCAGCGACGCCGAGCCGGGCGGCAGGCCGAAGCCAAGGTAGTCGAGCGAGGTCAGCGTCGAGATCGAGCCGCTGAGCAGGAAGGGCAGGAAGGTCAGCGTCGCCACCATGGCGTTGGGCAACAAATGCCGGAACATGATAGTACCGTTGGGTACGCCCAGTGCGCGCGCCGCGTTGACATATTCGAAGTTGCGGGCGCGCAGGAACTCGGCCCGCACCACGCCGACCAGCGCCACCCAGGAGAACAGCAGCATCAGCCCGAGCAGGATGAAGAAGCCGGGCGGCAGGATGGCGGCGACGATCAGCAAGAGATAAAGCACCGGGATCGCCGACCAGATTTCTATGAAGCGCTGGAACAGAAGGTCGGTCCAGCCGCCGAAATAGCCCTGCAATGCGCCGGCCGTCACGCCGATCAGCGCCGAGCCGGCGGTGAGGATTAGGCCGAACAGCACCGAGACCCTGAATCCGTAGATGACGCGCGCCAGCACGTCACGAGCCTGGTCGTCGGTGCCCAGCCAGTTCCAGTTGCCGACGACGCAATTGGGGTCGGCCGCACCTTGCGGATACTGGTTGCAGCGTGTCTTGGCGTCATAGAGCCAGGACGGCTTGGTGGGCGCCGCCTCGGGGATGGCGTTGTTGACGGTCCGGTAGGAGTAGCGGACCGGCGGCCAGATCATCCAGCCATGAGCATTGATCTCGTCCTGGATGACCGGGTCGCGATAGTCGGTGACCGCATAAAAGCCGCCGAACTTCTCCTCGGGATAAGCGACCACGACCGGAAACAGGATTTCGCCCTTGTAGGAGACGAGGACCGGCTTGTCGTTGGCGATCCATTCGGAAAACAGCGACAGCACGAAAAGCACGAGGAATATCCACAACGACCAGTAGCCGCGCCGGTTGGCCCTGAAATTCTGCAGGCGCCGCTGGTTGAGCGGCGACAGCCAGGGTCGGGCAATCCGGCCCGGCGCCGTGTCGGCTGCGGCCCCGGCCATCAGACGTCTCTCCGCTCGAAGTCGATGCGCGGGTCGACCCAGGTATAAATCAGGTCGGACAGGAGGCCGACAATCAGGCCAAGCAGCGAGAAAATGTAGAGGTTGGCGAACACCACCGGGTAGTCGCGCTCGACCACCGACCTGAAACCGAGCAGGCCGAGGCCATCGAGCGAAAAGATGTTCTCGATCAGCAGCGAGCCGGTGAAGAAGGCCGAGATGAAGGCGCCCGGAAAACCGGCGACGACGATCAGCATGGCGTTGCGGAAGACGTGACCGTAGAGAACCTGCCGTTCCGACAGACCCTTGGCGCGCGCGGTCACCACATATTGCTTGCGGATTTCCTCGAGGAACGAATTCTTGGTCAGCAGCGTCGTGGTGGCGAAGGCCGACAGCACCAGCGCCGTCAGCGGCAAGGTCATGTGCCAGAGATAGTCGACGATCCGCGCCGGCCAGGACAGCTGGTCCCAATTGTCGGAGGTGATGCCGCGCAGCGGGAACCAGTCGTAGAACGATCCGCCGGCAAACAGCACCATCAGCAGGATGCCGAACAGGAACCCCGGAATGGCGTAGCCGACAATGACGACGCCGCTGGTCCATACGTCGAATGCCGAGCCGTCCTTGACTGCCTTGCGGATGCCGAGCGGGATCGAGATCAGGTAGGACAGCAGCGTGATCCACAGCCCGATCGAGATCGACACCGGCATCTTCTCCAGGATCAGCTCGATCACCGAGATGTCACGGAAATAGCTGTCGCCGAAATCGAACCGGATATAGTTCCACAGCATCATGCCGAAGCGCTCGAGCGGTGGCTTGTCGAAGCCGAACTGCTTTTCCAGCTTGGCGATGAATTCGGGGTCGAGCCCTTGCGCGCCGCGATATTTCGAACCGACGTCGCCGGCCACGTCGACATTGGTGGCGCCGGCGTCACCACCGCCGCCGCCAAGCCGATCGCTGCCGCCCTGGTTGGTCAGCCTGGCGATGACCTGCTCGACCGGCCCGCCCGGCGCGAACTGAATAACGGCGAAGGACACCGCCATGATGCCGAACAGGGTCGGGATCATCAGCAGGATGCGGCGCAGGATATAGGCGCCCATCAGGCTCTCTGCCTTGCTTGAGCGAAAATCTCACCCTTTGCCAATCTTTGCCGCCTTGTCCTTGTCGAACCACCACAGCGCCTCGACCGGAAAGCCGAAATCGGGCTTCTGCTCGGGAAAGCCGAACATGTCCCAATAGGCGACTCGGTGATTCGCGAGATAATATGTTGGAATCCAGTCTAGCCGCGCGCGCAAGACCCGGTCGAGTGCTTTGAGCGCCGTGACCAGTTCGACCCGGCTCTGCGCCTTGCCGGCTGCCTCGATCAGCGCGTCGACGGCTTTGCTTTCCGTACCGGGATAGTTGCGCATCCCCGGCGTTTTCGCCATCCGCGAATCATAGAGGATTTCCAGGCCGTCGGCAGTCGGCGTCGCCCCGATCGACCATGCGAGCAGGTTGAAATCGAAGTCGAAATTGCTCTGCCGCTGTTCATATTGCGTCGAATCGACCTGCCGGATCGAAGCGTCGATGCCGATCGTTTTCATGTTCTCGGCCCACGGGGAGAAAAGGCGAACAATGCCATCGTCCTCAGCCAGCATTTCCACCCGCAGGCGCTCGCCCTTTTCATTGACGACGAAATTGCCGGCTCGCTTCCAGCCGGCTTCGGCAAGCAGTTTCGAAGCCGCGCGCAGCAGCTTGCGGTCGTGGCCCGAACCGTCGGAGACAGGCTGCATCACCGCTTCGCCGAAGGTTTCCGGCGGCAACTCGGCTCGGAACGGCTCCAGCAGGGCCAATTCCTCGGGCGAGGGCAGGCCCTCGGCCTTGTAATCCGACCGTTCGAAGTTCGATTGCGATTGCTCGTAGGCGCCGTAAAACAGAACCCGCCTGGTCCATTCGAAATCGAAGCAATTGGCGATCGCGCGTCTGACGCGCACATCGCGGAATTGCGGACGACGCTGGTTCAGCGCGACAGCCTGCATGGACGGCGTTTTCTCGCCGGGAAATTCGCGTTTGACGACCCTGCCGTCCTGCAGCGCCGGGAAGTCGTAACCGGTCGCCCATACCCGCGAGGTAAATTCCTCGCGAAAATGCGTGTCCCCCTTTTTCAGGGCTTCAAACGCTGCCTGGCGATTGATGTAAAAGTCGATGCGGATGCGGTCGAAATTATAGAGGCCGCGGTTCACGGCCAGATCCCGGCCCCAATAGTCGGCGACCCGCTCATATTCGACGGTCTGTCCCGCGGCCACGCGCCCCATTTTGTAGGGTCCGGAGCCGAGCGGCGGTTTCATTGTCGAGGCATCGAAATCATTGACCGTATAAAAGGCTTTGGACACGATCGGCATTGCGACGACCGCAAGAATATTCTGCGCGGACTGTTTGCCGTTGAAGGTGAGGTTGACGGTTGCCGGATCGACCGCGACCGCCTCCGTCATATGACGCAACACCTGGGAAAGGTTCGGATGGCCCTTGTCCTTGTAAAGCTTCAATGCGAAGGCGACGTCCTCCGCGGTCAGTGGCGAGCCGTCGTGGAAGCGCGCTTGTGGTCGCAGGCTGAAGCGGAAGCCATTGCGGTCCGGCGACAAGGTAACGGACTCGGCAAGCCGGCCATAGACCGCATCCGGCTCATCGAGAGCGCTTGCCATCAGCGAATCGAAACAGAGTTCGGTGCGCGGCGGCGATTCCCCCCTCAACACCAGCGAATTCAGCGTGTTGAACGTCAGGAAGCTCTGGTTGAAGGTGGCGTTCGGCGGTGCGAAATTCATCTGGCCGCCCTTGGGCGCGTCCGGATTGACATAGTCGAAATGCGTGAAACCTGGGGAATATTTGAGATCGCCGAAGGCCGACAGGCCGTGCAGCTTGACGCCGGTCGGGATGGCGGCGAAGGCACGGCCGGGCAGCAAAGCTGCCGCCGTGGCCGCGACGCCCAGGGCCAGAAAGTCGCGGCGGGCTAGAGAGACGCGGCGGGGGAGCGCCGCCATCAATTGCCACTCTTGTATTTTGCCGCCAGCGCCTTTTCCTTGTCCGCATCGATCCACCAGGAATTCTGGTCGACGCCGCTATAGGTCGGCTGCTTTTCCGGGATGCCGAACTTGTTCCAATAGGCTATCCAGACCACCGACCGATGGTGTTGCGGCACGACATAGTAATTCCAAAGCAGCACCCGGTCGAGCGCATGGGTGGCAGCAACCAGATCGTCGCGGTCGGTGGCGAAGATGACGCGATCGACCAGCGCATCGACGACCGGGTTCTTGATGCCGGCATAGTTGCGCGATCCGGGCGTGTCGGCGGCCTTGGAGCTCCAGAAGTCGCGCTGCTCGTTGCCCGGCGAATCCGACTGCCCCAACTGCGATATGGTGACGTCGAAATCGAAATTGTTGATGCGGTTGATGTATTGGGTCTGGTCGATCAGCCGCAGCGTGGCGTCGACGCCGATCTTGCGCAGATTGGCGATGTAGGGACTGGAAAGGACCTGGTCGGTATCGTTCCAGCCGAGGATTTCGAACTTGAAAGGCTCGCCCGTCTTGGCATTGACCATCTTGCCGCCCTTGATCACCCAGCCCGCCTTGGCGAAGAGATCGACCGCGGTCTTGAGATACTTGCGTTCCGCCTGTGGCGAATCGTAGACCGGCAGCTTGAATTCCTGGGTGAAGACTTCGGGCGGCAGCTTGTCGCGATATGGCTCGAGGATTTCCAGCTCCTTGCCTTGCGGCAGGCCGCTCGATGCCAGTTCGGTGCCTTGGAAGTAACTGCTGGTACGGGTGTTGGAACCGAAGAACAAGGTACGATTCATAGTCTCGAAATCGAGCGGGTAAGTCAGCGCGGCGCGCACCAGACGATCCCCAAACAGCGGACGCCTTGTGTTGAGCATGAAGGCCTGCATCGGTTCGGGTGAGGCGGTCTTGAATTCCTGCTTGATGACGTCGCCTGCCTGGACCGCCGGGAAACTATAGGCGGTGTTCCAGCGCCTCGAACTGTTTTCCGGCCTGATGTCATGCAGTCCGCCCTTGGTGAAGGCTTGCCAGGCCGCATTGTCGTCGAGAAAATAGCTGAAACGCTGCCTGTCGAAATTCTCGCGGCCGATCTTCACCGGCAGTTTGGCAGCCCAGTAGTCCGGAACCCTCTGCCAGATGATTTCGGAGCCCGGCTTGAAGCTGGCGATCTTGTAGGCGGCCGAGCCGAGCGGCGGCTCCTGTGTCGGCCTGGTGATGTCGCGCTTCTTGCCGTTGGCGTCGGTGCCTTCCCACCAATGCTTCGGCAGCACAACCAGATCGCCGAGAATCTTGGGCAACTCCCGGTTGCCCTTCTGGTCGAAATGGAATTCCACCTCGCGGTCGGAAACCGCGACCGCATCGGTAACATTCTCGAAATAGCGGCTGTACATCGGGCTGTTGGCCTTCAGCACCTGAAACGACCAGATTACATCGTCGGTGGTGATCGGCTTGCCGTCATGCCATTTGGCCCGCGAATCAAGACGGTAGGTCGCCGACGAATAGTCGTCCGGATGTTTGTAGGCGTCGGCGATCAACGGATGGCTGACGCTGCCTTCGTCGGTCGCCTGCTCCATCAGCGTGTCGTAGAGCAAGCCCCCGCCGAATTGTGCAAAACCGGCTGCCGGCGAACCCTGGACGATATAGGGATTGAAGCTGTCGAACGTGCCGAGCACCACCGAATTCAGCGTGCCGCCCTTCGGCGCGTTCGGATTGACGTAGTCGTAGTGCTGGAAGTTATTGCCATATTTGGATTCGCCGATCAGCGACGAGGTGGTGCGCCATTCGTCCGCGAAGGCTGCCTGCAGGCCGCCGGCAAAAGCCGCCACAACCAGCATCGATCTGAGAAACGTTCGGCCAACCGTCATGCCTTCTCCTCTGCGCGATAGCTGTTAGCGGACAATCTAGTTCATTTGACGCTCATGAAAACCGCGACAGGTCGGCTTTGTCGCCGCACATGCGCTTTTCCCATTGAAAAAGGCCGGGCTGAACCCGGCTTTTTCAAGGAATGTTTCGATTACAATTGCGTTATTGCGCCGGAGCTGGTGCGGGAGCAGCAGGCGCCGCAGGGGCGGCCGGTGCTTCACCCTCTGCCGGCTTGGCCGGCGCCGCGCCTTCGGCGGGCGCGGCTGCTGAAGCGCCAGCCGTCGGCAGCGGCTTCGGACTGTCCGACAGCGTGCGCAGATAGGCGATGACGTTGGCGCGGTCCTCGTCCTTCGGCAGCCCGGCAAAGCCCATCGCCGTGCCCTTTATGAACTTCTTCGGCGAGAGGAGGAAATGGTCGAGGTTGTCGTAGGTCCACTTCTCGGCACCGCCCTTGGAAAACTCCTTCATCCCGGCCGAATAGGCGAAGCCCGCATGCTCGGCGATGGGACGGTCGATAATATCCCAGAGGTCGGGGCCGACCTTGTTCGGCCCGCCCTTTTCGCCGGTGTGGCAGGCCTGGCACTTCTTGAACACGGCGGCGCCCGACTCGACATTGGCGTTGGCCAGGAGGTCGGCGATCGGCTTGGCTTCTGCGGCGGGGGCTGCCGGGCCGCCCTCGGCAGGCTCTTCGGTCGCCTCGATGGCGTAGCCGGGTTTTTCCGGTGCGGGGGAGGCGAACAGCGCGTCGGATATGATGCCGACCGAGAAGACGACGAACACGGTTCCGAGCAGGCCGCCGATCAGCTTGTTGATTTCGAAAGAGTCCATACGCCCCAGGCTCCCTTTTCCGGCGGACCGATCTGTCCACTCCGTCCGTCGGTAATCGTGAACCACCCCGCGAGGCGGTCAAATCGGGCGGAAACTAGGTCTTTTGCTCTGGCGTTGCAACACCTATAAGGGCGCTTCCAGTGAGACCTTTTGCCACTTTTCCCTTCCTCTTTTTCGGACGCTTCATCACCCGATGTCCACGCTCATTCTCATCCCGGCCCGCATGGCCTCGACCCGCCTGCCGGGCAAGCCGCTGGCCGACATCGCCGGCGTCCCGATGATCGTCCATGTCGCCCGCCGCGCCGCCGAGGCCGGGCTCGGCCGGGTGGTGGTCGCCACCGATACCCAGAGCGTGGCGGAGGCGGTGCGCGCGCACGGGTTCGAGGCGGTGATGACGCGCGTCGGCCATGCATCGGGCTCCGACCGCATCTTCGAGGCGCTGGTCACGCTGGATCCCGGGCGTAAGGTCGAAACGATCGTCAATGTGCAAGGCGACCTGCCGACCATCGATCCCGATATCATCAATGCCGCGCTGAGGCCTTTTGAGGATGCGACGGTCGACATCGCCACGCTCGGCATTGAGATCGTCCGCGACGAGGAAAAGACCAATCCGAATGTCGTCAAGATCGTCGGCTCGCCGCTGTCCGAGACACGGCTGCGGGCGCTCTACTTCACCCGCGCCACGGCGCCCTGGGGCGAGGGGCCGCTCTATCATCACATCGGCCTCTATGCCTATCGCCGCTCAGCGCTCGAGCGCTTCGTCGCGCTGCAGCCGTCGCCGCTGGAACGGCGCGAGAAGCTCGAGCAGTTGCGGGCGCTGGAGGTCGGCATGCGCATCGATGCCGAAATCGTGCAGTCGGCGCCGTTCGGCGTCGACACGCCGGACGATCTCGAACGCGCCAGAACCATCCTTTCAACCTGAGACATCTGGTCAACTCGAGACATTTGGCATGCCTGAAAAAACCAACAGAATAGCCTTCCAGGGCGAGCCGGGCGCGAATTCCGATACTGCCTGCCGCAACATGTTCCCTGATATGGAGCCGTTGCCGTGCCCGACCTTCGAGGATGCTTTCAATGCGGTCGAGACCGGCAAGGCCGACCTCGCCATGATCCCGATCGAGAACACGATTGCCGGGCGCGTCGCCGACATCCACCATCTCCTGCCGGAATCGAAGCTGCACATCGTTGGCGAATACTTCCTGCCGATCCATTTCCAGCTGATGGTCTTGCCGGGCGTCAGGCGCGACGAGATCAGGACCGTACACAGCCACATCCATGCGCTCGGCCAGTGCCGCAAATACATCCGCAAGAACGGCTGGAAGCCGGTGGTCGCCGGCGACACGGCGGGCGCCGCCAAGCTTGTCGCCGAGCTGAAGGACCGCACCATGGCGGCGTTGGCGCCGGCGCTGGCCGCGACGCTCTACGGGCTCGGCATCATCGAGGAGAATGTCGAGGACACCGACAGCAACGTCACTCGCTTCGTCGTGCTGACCAGGAACAGGCAGTGGGCAGAACGCCCTTCCGCCGACGCCAGGATGATGACGACGTTCATCTTCCGCGTCCGCAACGTGCCGGCCGCGCTCTATAAGGCGATGGGCGGCTTTGCCACCAACGGCATCAACATGACCAAACTGGAGAGCTACCAGCTCGGCGCGTTCACGGCGACCCTGTTCTACGCCGACATCGAGGGCCATCCCGACGATCCGCTGGTAAAGCTGGCGCTTGATGAGCTGCGCTTCTTCTCGCGCGAAATGCGGATCCTCGGCGTCTATCCGGCCAGCGAATCGCGCGAGCAATGGAAGGTGGCGGATTAGGACCCTTGCAGCGTCCTGAACCCAGCGCCTTGCCAGGTGACGAGCGTCGGGCGACATTCCTGCGATGTGGCTTCTGAAACTGACGCTCGCAGTCGCTGGATTGTATGCGGTTTTTGTCGCCGTCGTGTATGTGCTTCAGTCCTGGCTGATCTTTCCGGCCGGCCTTGCGGCGTTCGGACCCGATCTGCCGGCCGGGGCACGCCATGTCGAACTGGCGACGGAGGATGGCGAGCGCGTCGTTCTGGTACGCCTGCCGGCAGGACAGGCGGCCGAGCCACGCCCGCTCCTGCTCGGATTCGGCGGCAATGCCTGGAACGCCGACGCACTTGCCCTGTTGCTGCACCAGCTATTCCCCGAACACGAGGTCGCTGCGCTGCACTACCGCGGCTATGCGCCGAGCAGCGGAAGCCCGTCGGCCGCCGCCCTGTTCGAGGACGCCCGACGCGCCTATGACCACCTGGCCACCGATGCCAAAGCCGGCATCGTCGCCATCGGCCTTAGCGTCGGCGCTGCGGTCGCGGTCGATCTGGCGACGGCCCGGCCACTGCGCGGCATCGTCATGGTTACGCCCTTCGATTCGCTGAAAGAACTCGCCGCTCACCACTATGCCTGGCTGCCGGTGCGCCTCTTGCTGCGGCACCGCATGGAGACGGCAGAAACGCTGCGCGACCTCGATGTGCCTACGGCCGTCATCGTCGCCGAGAACGACACCATCGTTCCTGCAGCACGTTCGGCACCTCTGCGCGCGGCCGCCCGTGACCTGCGCAGCCACATCGCCATAGCGGCTGGCCACAACGATCTCTATGGCCATCCCGACTTCGCCGGCGCGCTACGCGCCTCCGTTGCGGCGGTCACGCGCGATTGACGAGCAATTCCCAGATGTCGGAATTCCGGCTCGACATTCGTCCTTTGGTTGCCACAATCGACGAAGGGAGACGACGAGATGAGGAAACTGATCTCAATCGACGACGTCACGCACGATGGCGTCATGCAATGATCCGGAGCCTTCCAATGACCCCCACCATCACCGCATTTGAACGGTCGCCCGATCGCGGCAGGGGACTGGCGCGTGACATGCGCGTTCGCTGGGCGCTTGAAGAAGTAGGCCAGCCTTACGAGGTTCGTCTTGTTTCGTTCAGCGAGATGAAGGAACCCGCGCATCTCGCGCTTCATCCCTTCGGGCAGATTCCGACCTATGAAGAAGGCGATCTCGCCCTGTTCGAGTCGGGGGCGATCGTGTTCCATATCGCGGAGCGCCATGGTGGCCTGCTGCCAGACGATGCGAATGCCCGGGCGCGCGCAATCTCATGGATGTTTGCCGCGCTCAATACGATGGAGCCGCCGATCCTTGAGCGCCAAACCGCCAGGCTTCTGGAGGGCGACAAGACCTGGTACGAGCAGCGCCTGCCTGTCGTCGATGATCGCATCCGTGACCGGCTGGGCGAACTTTCCGGTCGCCTTGGCGATGCCGACTGGCTCGATGGTGCGTTCAGCGCCGGGGACCTGATGATGGTGCACGTGCTGCTAAGGTTGAGCGGGTCGGGTATACTGGACGAATATCCGAACCTCTCCACCTATGTCGCCCGCGGCGAAGCCCGGCCCGCCTACAAGCGTGCTTTCGCCGCTCAACTGGCGGTTTTCACTGGCAAATCACAGACCGGCTGATAAGGGTTGGGCAACGGTCGAACTTGCTCGTTCAGAAAGAGCATGGGCCATTCTATTAAGATGCAATCTCGTGAAAGAACCGCCGTTTATGCGCAGACTCATAAAAGTCTTGATAGTTTTTGTCTTTGTTTTTGAGTTATCATGTTTGTTTTCTTTGTCGCACGGCGGTGGTGGTTACTTAGTTGTATCCAGCCAAGAAAATTTTTCCGAAACTTTGGGGATAAGACATTTCTTTTTAATTTTACTGATGTTTGGGACGGCGTATATGTACTTCTACGAATTTTACCAATTAGAGCGGAGTGAGCGCCGTCACCGGTCTTCCTGCAGAAGGTGATTTCAGCGTTGCCTTTGGGTTCAGATCGACACTTAGCCTGTTTGATAAGCAATCTATAGTAAGCTTCTCTGGATATTGATTGAACTCTGAACCTAGCTCAGCGGCGCGTAGTCGATCTCCAAGAACGCCTCGACTTCTGGGATCCAGCGGTCGCGGACGAAGGCGACGTGGTCGGGATGGTCGTTATAACCTGCATAGGCGGCCTGGTCGGCGAACTCCATCGAGAAGCCGAAGCGATAATCGTTTTTCGGGCTGACCTGCCGCAGCTGCTCGAACTTTTCGACGCCCGGTATCGCCGCCAGTATTTTCGCGTCGACGAGGAATTTTGCCTCCTCGGCCGAGCTGTCTTTGTGCTTCAGCCTGAATACCACTGTGTGACGGATCATTTTGCTCCCCCTGTAGGTTCTATGTACTGTCGGCCCAGGCGCGGATGAGGTTATGGGCGATCGCCCCCTTCGGCGGCGTGACCAGGCCGCCCGGATGCTCGCGGGCCAGCATCGACAGCACCTCGTCGCGATAGAACCAGCGGCAGTCCTCCAATTCGTTGAGGTCGGCCTGGATGTCGTCGTTGAGCGGCTCGCCGAAGCAGCCGATCATCAGCGAATAGGGAAATGGCCAGGGCTGGCTGGCATGGTAGACAACGCGGCCAAGCCGGATGCCGGCTTCCTCCAGCGTTTCACGGCGCACCGCCGCCTCGATCGTCTCGCCCGGTTCGATGAAGCCCGCAAGCGCCGAATACATGCCTGGGGCGAAGTGCCGACCGCGGCCAAGCAGGCATTTTTCACGCGTCGCCGTCAGCATGATCGCCACCGGGTCGGTACGCGGAAAATGCTCGGTGGCGCAGGCCGGGCAAAGCCGCTTGTAGCCGCCGGCCCGCATCTCGGCTTCAGCGCCGCATTTGCTGCAGAAGCGGTGGCTGGCATGCCAGGCGAGCAATGCAGCGCCTTGCGCCATCGCGCCGGCGGCCGCCTCGTCGATCAGCCCCTGCATATAGACCGAGCGATAGTCGATGGCCTTGATCGTCTCCGGCAGTTGTTCGGGATCGAGCCCGGCCGGCACGGCGAGCACCGGGCCGCTGTCGGAAAAACCGAGCAGGACGCCATGGTCGAGCGACACCCGGAGCGGCCGGCTTTCTCCGGCGCCGAACCACGGGTCGAAGCCGGCATCCCTGAGCTTCAGGTAGATCCGCCCGCCATGCATCAGCAAAAGCCTGACCGACGGATCGGCGAGCGCCTTTTCGACGGAATCGTCGGCGCGGTTTTCCGATTGCCGGTCGATCATGTTGCCGGCGAAGCCGACGAACTGGCTCGGCTCGCGCAAGGGCGCGTCAAACAGGCGGAAGCTCATCGAGACTCAACTTCAGGATGGACACGGGACAGGCTTATAGCGCCGCCTTTATCTTCTGCGCAAACCGGCGGAGGTCCGAGCGCTCGTAGGGCTCGCGCATACCGTGCCCCCACACCGGGCCCGGCCAGCCGGGATCCCCCTCCGAGCGAGCGATGACATGGACATGCAACTGGCGGACGATGTTGCCAAGTGCGCCGCTGTTTATCTTGGTGCAGCCGGTCACGCTTTTCAGCGCCTGCGCCACCATGTTGGTCTCGAAGGTCAGCATCGCCTGGTCGAGCGGCGTCAAATCATGGATTTCCTCCGCGCCCGGCCGCTGCGGCACCAGGAGCAGCCACGGCCAGCGGCGGTCGTTCATCACCCGCAACTCGCACAAGCCGAGCCACATCAACTGCTCGCTGTCCGCCTCCAGACGAGCATCCAGCGTGAATCCGGCCTCGAGGCCCGGCGACATCGGCGTTTCCTTCACTTTTGTCGTGTTTTTTAGACTTTTGAACGCTAAAGCGGCTGCCGGTGGCCCGCAAGAGGCGGCAAGCGAATCGTTGCTTTGTGACGGCAGTTATGCTAATGGTTTGCGCATGGTGCTGATTTGCGCCAATGACCCGCCTCGAGGCGGGTTTTTTGTTTCAGCTTTCGACGCCACTCCCGGCTGATTGATCCTGCGCCCTTGCATTTCATCGGCGAATTGCCGATATGGAAAGCGGGAGGTTGGTGGTGGACGGTCCACTCGCCAACCGGGTCAGGTCCGGAAGGAAGCAGCCCTAACGAGCCCGGAACGGGTCATTGTTCCAGCCTCCCACCTCTTCGCCTTTCTCCCGCGACATTGACGGCGCCAAGCCCTGCGGGCGAAACTATGCGCAGGAATCGGCCGCCTGCAGGCGCGGCCCTTGGAGCTTTACGGGCGAATGAGCGAAGCCGGAAATTCGGGAACGGAAAAGGCCGCCGCCTATCGCGTTCTGGCGCGCAAATACCGTCCTGCGAATTTCTCCGAACTGATCGGCCAGGAGCCGATGGTCCGCACCCTCACCAACGCCTTCGCCACCGGCCGGATAGCCCAGGCCTGGATGCTGACCGGCGTGCGCGGTGTCGGCAAGACGACTACGGCGCGCATACTCGCGCGGGCCCTGAACTACAAAACATCGACCGTCGACCAGCCTTCGGTCGATCTTGCGGTGCTGGGCGAGCATTGCCAGGCGATCATGGAAGGGCGCCATGTCGACGTCATCGAGATGGACGCCGCCTCGCATACCGGCATCGATGATATCAGGGACATCATCGAGCGCGTGCGTTACGCACCGGTATCGGCGCGCTACAAGGTCTACATCATCGACGAAGTGCACATGCTCTCGACCCAGGCCTTCAACGGTCTGCTGAAGACGCTGGAGGAGCCGCCGCCGCACGTCAAATTCATCTTCGCCACCACCGAAATCAGAAAAGTTCCGATCACGGTCTTGTCGCGCTGCCAGCGCTTCGACCTCAGGCGTATCGATGCCGGCACACTGGTCGCGCATCTCTCCTCGATCGCCGCTAGGGAAGGCATTGCCGTCGACGACGACGCGCTGGCGATGATCGCCCGCGCGGCCGAAGGCTCGGCGCGCGATTCTCTGTCCATTCTCGACCAGGCGATCGCCCATGGCAGCGGCGCTGTCAGCGCCGAAGCGGTGCGCGCCATGCTCGGGCTCGCCGACCGCGCCCGCATCGTCGACCTGTTCGAATATGTGATGAAGGGCGACGTGGCGGCCGCACTGGCCGAATTCCGCAACCAATACGACACCGGCGCCGATCCGGCCGCGGTGCTGACCGATCTTGCCGAGTTCAATCACCTCGTTACCCGGTTGCGCTTCGTGCCGACCGCCCTCGAGGACGCCTCGCTGTCCGAGGACGAGCGACGACGCGGCGCGGATTTCGCCAAGGCGCTGTCGGTCAGAGTGCTGTCGCGGACCTGGCAGATGCTGTTGAAAGGCATTCCCGAGGTGCAGTCCTCCAACCGGCCGGTCAGTGCCGCCGAAATGGTGCTGATCCGGCTGGCGCATGCCGCCGACCTGCCGACACTGGACGAGGCGCTGAAATCGCTGGAGGGCGGAGCGTCGGGTGGAGCGCCACGCTTGAATGGTGCGCCGGCAAGCTCTGGACCGGCAAGTCCCGGCCCAGCAAGTCCCGGCCCCGCAAATCCCAGCAACGGCGGCGCCAGCGCCGTGGCCCAGACGCGGATGCCAACGGCCAATGGCGGCGCGCAGACGATGCGGCTGGTTGAACCCGAGCCGATGCCTGCGGCTTTCGTTCCGGCGCCGGAGCCGGTCGCGGATGCGCCGGTGCCGGTGCCGGTGAAGTCGCTGGCCGACATCGTCGCCCTTGCCGACGCCCAGCGCGACATCGCCTTCAAGGTACTGGTCAAGCGCTGCGTGCGCCTGGTGCGCATCGAGCCGGGCCGCATCGACGTCAGCCTGACCGATAACGCGCCGAAGATGCTGCTCAACGATCTGACCGCCAAATTGCGCGCCTGGACCGGCCGCAGCTGGCTGGTCTCGCTGTCAAAGGAAGAGGGCGGCCAGACGTTGGCCGAGATGGAATCGACCAAACGCGAAAACGCGCTCCTCGATGCCAGGAGCGACCCGACCGTCGCCGCCATCCTGGCGCGTTTTCCCGGTGCCAAGATCATCGACGTGCGCATTCCCGACGCACCGGAAGCCGATGCGGTGGAGGCCGAGGTTCCGATCGAGCCGGCCACAGACGACGACGAAACCTAAGCATGATCCCGAACCGAAGGTCAGCGAAGCAAAAAGTGGGAGCCGGTTTTCGGAGAAGATCATGCTTAAACAAGAAACCATATCAATCGTAGAGGACCACGCGATGAAAGATCTTCTCGGCCTGATGGGCAAGGCGAAAGAAATGCAGGCCAAGTTCCAGGCCATGCAGGACGAGATCGCCACGTTGGAAGCCACCGGACAGGCGGGCGGCGGCCTGGTCAGCGTGACGCTGACCGGCAAATTCGAGATGAAGTCCCTGAAAATCGACCCGTCGCTGTTCAAGGAGGACGAGGTCGAGATTCTGGAGGATCTGCTTCTCGCCGCCCACAATGACGCCAGGGCCAAGGTCGAGCAGATGATGCAGGAAAAGACCCAGGCATTGACCGCAGGACTGCCGATACCGCCGGGAATGAAGCTGCCGTTCTAAGGTGTGTTGATAGCTATGCCGGTCGACTGAGCCCATCGCTCCAGCCTTGGGGAAGCCCTCCTGCGGAGACCCTTAAATTTTAGGATCCATGCAGTTACAGTGGCCATGGAGTGCCATGCCGCGATCCGGCGGTCGCTTGCTCCACCGCTGTGTCCATTCTGCAACTCCGCGCACTTAATAACGCTTTAGCCATCTTTTTGCCTGAAAGTGTCTCATTCTTGCCGCAACCGGGGGCGGGCCGGCGACAGAATGAGGGGATATCTTTGATCGCGACCCGATGGAAGACGCCGTTGCTGCTCGGCGTCATCACCTCTCCGCTGTTTTTGGCCGCTTGCAGTCAGACCACGTCGCACGGCTTGGCCAGCCGGACCGATACCGTCAGGTCCCGGCCCTACAGTCACACAGCGAAGGACAAGGAGTGCCTCCAGCGCGCGATGTTCTTCGAATCCAACCGGTCGAGCCGTGACGGCATGATTGCCGTCGGCACGGTGGTGATGAACCGGCTGCGCTCCGGCAAGCACGGCAACACCATCTGTGAGGTGGTCGGCGAGCGTGGGCAGTTTGCGCCGGGCGTGATGACACGGCGGATGAATTCGAAGGCGATGCCCGATGTCGAGGAAGCCGCCGAGGCGGTGCTCAAGGGCGAGCGCAAGGCCAAGCTGAAGAACTCGATGTTCTTTCACACCGCCGGCCTGCGTTTCCCCTACAAGAACATGCACTACACCATGGTCGCCGGCGGCAACGCCTTCTACGAAAAGCGCGGCCGGAACTGGAAACCGTTGCCGGACGAGCCCACGGTCGCCATGGCACAGTCCGCACCGCGGACTTCGGCGCGCGCCGCACCGGTGACGCTCGTGGCCTCCGCGGCGCCGGCCGCCAAGGCAGAATTCGCCAAGGCAACCTACGTGACCGCAATCGCATCGCAACCGGCAAAGGCGACGCCAGAGAAGACGATAGTTGTGGCGATGCAAGAGCCGGACGCGGCCCGTTTCGGCGGCACTGCCGGCGCGCAACCGGCAACGTCATTCCCGGCGGCGCCGGCCGAGCCGACGATGTCATTTGAATCGACGCCCGAGAACACCGACGCCATCGGCGCCATGATCGCCGGCCAGGGCAGGCCGCTGGAAGCCTACTGACGGCAGCAGCATCCTTACGCGTTGAACAGGCCGCTCCCCGCTGGAGTGTTCCAAAGCGTGCGGAAAAATCCTAAACCGATGCGATGTCGAAGCGAATCGCCGGTCCCGAGATCGAACGCCTGATCCAGCTTCTGGCCAAGGTGCCGGGGCTTGGGCCCCGTTCGGCCAGGCGAGCAGCGCTTCACCTCATCAAGAAGAAGGAGCAGTTGCTGTCGCCGCTGGCCGCCGCCATGAGCGAGGCGGTCGACAAGGTGCGCATCTGCTCGACCTGCGGCAATGTCGATACATCCGACCCCTGCATGATCTGCACCGATCCGCGCCGCGACGCCGGCACGCTTATCGTCGTCGAAGACGTGGCCGACCTGTGGGCGCTGGAGCGGGCGGCCGCCATGAATGTCCGCTATCACGTGCTCGGCGGCTCGTTGTCGCCGCTTGACGGCATCGGCCCCGAGCAGCTCAACATTCGCTCGCTGGTCGACCGCGTCGCCGGTGGCGAAGTCAAGGAGGTGATCCTTGCCGTCAACGCCACGGTCGAGGGCCAGACCACCGCGCATTATCTCACCGATCAATTGACCGGCTTCGATATCAAAGTAACGCGGCTGGCGCATGGCGTCCCGGTCGGCGGCGAACTCGACTATCTCGACGAAGGCACGCTGGCCGCCGCGCTGCGCTCGCGAACGGCGTTTTGAGGCTGTTGGGGGGAGGTATTCTTGAGATGATTGCGTTCTGTGGCGCCCCCCTCTGTCCTGCCCTCTTTGCCAAAACTTGGCATCTCCCCCACAAGGGGGGAGATTGGCCGTTACGCCGGCGTTCGCGAACCTCCAGCGTTGGAGAAAAAGCGCCGTGGTCAAAGCTGCCAATCTCCCCCCAAGTGGGGGAGATGTCCGGCAGGACAGAGGGGGGCGCCACAGAACGCAACCTTCGCAATCTCGTCTTTGCATTTCTTCTGGCCGCGCTAACCGGACTTTTCATTTCCACCCCCGCCTCCGCCGCAAAAATCGACGACCAGTTCCACGCCTGGCTCAACGGCGACCTCTGGCCCGAAGCCAGCGCCAAAGGCATCTCCAAAAAGACCTTTGACGCCGCCTTCGACGGTGTCAAACCGAACCTCAAACTGCCCGACCTGGTGATGCCGGGCAAAAAGGCGACGACACCGCGGAAACAGCATCAGGCGGAGTTCGGTTCGCCCGGCGCCTATTTCGCCGAGAGGACGGTTCGCGCTGTGACCGCTGGTGGCCGCACGCGCGCAGCGGCCAATGCCAGGGCCATCGCCGCGATCGAGAAGCGCTACGGCGTGCCGGGCGAGGTGCTGCTGGCGATCTGGGGCCGCGAGAGCGGCTTCGGCGCGGCGAAGATGCCTTACGACGCCTTCGAAGTGCTGGGCACCAAGGCGTTCATGGCGACCAGAAAGGACTTCTTCCGCACCGAGCTTATGGCGGCGCTCGAAATCGTCGAGCGTGGGCTGGCCCCGGTCGGCGCGATGAAATCGTCCTGGGCGGGCGCGCTCGGCCAGCCACAGTTCATGCCGAGTTCGTTCCTCAGACATGCCGTCGATTTCGATGGCAACGGTCGGGCCGACATTTGGAACTCGGTGCCGGACACGCTGGCCTCGATCGCCAACTATCTCGTCCACTATGGCTGGGTGAAAGGCCGCGGCTGGGGCTTCGAGGTGACGGTGCCGGGAGCGGTCTCCTGCTCGCTCGAAGGTCCGGACCAGGGCAAGAGGATTTCCGAATGGGCTGACATGGGCATCAAGCGCGTCGCGGCAAGACCGTTTCCGGCGCGCGAGTTGAAGGCCGAAGGCTTTCTTTTGATGCCGGCCGGGCGCAACGGTCCAGCCTTCATCGTCACGCCCAATTTCTACGTGCTGAAGCAATACAACACCAGCGATCTCTACGCCCTGTTCATTGGTCATGGCGCTGACCGCATCGCGAATGGGGACAGTGATTTTTCGGGGCGCTGGGGCGCGGTCGGCGGGCTCCACAGGTCCGATATCGCCACCTTGCAGCGGACGCTGGAGGCCGAGGGCTACGATGTCGGCAGCGCCGACGGTTTGCCCGGTTTCAAGACACGCCGGTCGATCGGCAAATGGCAGGCGAAGAACGGTCGCGCCGCCACCTGTTTTCCAGACGCAGACCTGGTCACCGCGTTGAAATAGCTGCCCTCCGGGTGTCGCTTTCGGCGGTGGTGGCTTGTCTGATCTGGTCCAACAAACAGCTTTGCAAATGCTCGTTGCCGCGCTCGAAACCGCCGGATATGGTGAGGCGGAACTGGATAAAAATTGCCAAGACAAACGGTTCAGGGGACACCGTTCGATTTGGCATGGAGAACCCCACAAAGCTGGGCCGGGAACTCAGGTCAACAAAACAGGGAACAATCAAAATGATGATGGAAAAGTTTGCTCGACGCTCCCGCATCCTGCTCGCGGGCGCAGCCATGTCTGCGCTGCTTCTGGCCGGCGCGCCTGCCTTTGCGGTCACGCCCGCCGACACGCTGGTCGAGGGTTTCGCCATCGACGACATCATCTCCATGGACCCGGGCGAGGCGTTCGAGCTGTCGACCGCCGAGGTCACCGGCAACACCTACGATCTTCTTGTCCGCCTCGATTTGAGCGACACGTCAAAGGTCAAGGGCGATCTCGCCGAAAGCTGGACTGTGTCTGACGACGGCCTGACCTACACGTTCAAGCTCAAGCCCGGCCTGAAATTTGCCTCGGGCAATCCGATCACCGCGGCGGACGTCGCCTATTCGTTCGAGCGCGCCATCAAGCTCGACAAGAGCCCGGCCTTCATCATCGGGCAGTTCGGCATCAATGGCGACAACGTCACGGAGAAGGCCAAGGCCGTCGATGACACGACGTTCCAGTTCACCGTCGACAAGGCCTATGCACCGAGCTTCGTCCTGAATTGCCTGTCGGCAACCGTCGCCTCGGTCGTCGACGCCAAGCTGGTCAAGGAGCATGTCGCCGCGGTCACGCCGAGTGCCGACTACAAATACGACAACGACTTCGGCAACGCCTGGCTGAAGACTGGTTATGCCGGCTCCGGCGCCTTCAAACTGCGCGAATGGCGGGCCAATGAGGTCGTCGTCATGGAGCGCAACGACAATTATTATGGCGAAAAGGCCAAGCTTGCCCGCGTCATCTATCGCAACATGAAGGAAAGCTCGGGCCAGCGCCTGGCGCTGGAGGCCGGCGACATCGACGTTGCCCGCAATCTCGAGCCGAACGACCTCGACGCCATCGCCAAGAACGCCGATCTCACCACCACCAGCGCGCCGAAGGGCACGGTCTTTTACATCAGCCTCAATCAGAAGAACCCGAACCTCGCCAAGCCCGAGGTTCGCCAGGCCTTCAAATATCTTGTCGACTATGATGCCTTGAGCTCGACCATCCTCAAGGGCATCGGCGAGATCCACCAGACCTTCCTGCCGAAAGGCGTGCTCGGCGAACTGGACGAAAATCCGTTCAAATTCGATCTCGCCAAGGCCAAGGAACTGCTCGCCAAGGCCGGCTTGGCCGACGGCTTCAGCGTCACCATGGACGTGCGCAACACCCAGCCGGTGACCGGCATGGCGGAATCGTTCCAGCAGACGCTCGGCCAGGCCGGCGTCAAGCTAGAGATCATTCCCGGCGACGGCAAGCAGACGCTGACCAAATACCGCGCCCGCAACCACGACATCTATATCGGCCAGTGGGGCCAGGATTATTTCGATCCTAACTCCAATGCCCAGACCTTCGCCAGCAATCCCGACAATTCGGATGAAGGCAAGGTCAAGACGCTTGCCTGGCGCAACGCCTGGGATATTCCGGAGTTGACCAAGCAGACGGAAGCGGCTTTGCTCGAGAAGGATCCGGCCAAGCGCGCCGCAATGTACCAGGATCTGCAGAGGAAGATTCTCGAAACCAGTCCTTTCATCATCATCCACCAGCAGCTGGAAGTGGCCGGCCTGCGCAAGAACCTCAAGGGCTTTGCGCTCGGCCCGAGCTTCGACACCAATTTCGTCGGCCAGATCTCCAAGGAGTGATGCCGGCGGACGCGCCGCATGAGCACTGTTGAAAGCGAAGCGACAGCGGGGCGCGGCAGCGCCCGTGCTGTCGCTGTCGCGTCGTCGATCGCCCGTTTCCTGGTCATCGCGATAACCACCTATCTCGGTCTTCTCGCGGTGACCTTCTTCATCGGCCGGGTGATCCCCATCGATCCGGTGCTGGCGGTGCTCGGCGACCGGGCACCGGCCAATGTCGTCGAGCGGACGCGCCGCGAGATGGGGCTCGACCTGCCGCTGATCGAGCAGTTCTACATCTATGTGAAGAATGCCCTGAACGGCAATTTCGGCACCTCGGTGCTGACCACCAACCCTGTCATGACCGACATTCGCCGCGCCTTTCCGGCGACGATCGAGCTGGCGACGCTGGGAACGCTGATCGGTGCATTCCTTGGTGTGCCGCTCGGCGTGCTGGCTGCGGTCCGGCGCGGCAGCATCATCGACCAGATCGTGCGGATCATCGGCCTGGTCGGCTATTCCGTGCCGATCTTCTGGCTGGGACTGCTGGCGCTCGTGCTGTTCTATGCCAGGCTGCAATGGGTGGCTTTTCCCGGCCGCCTCGATATCGTCTACGAATACACCTTCACGCCGATCACCGGCTTCTATCTCCTGGATGCGCTGTGGCAGCGACAGTGGGATGTGTTTCGCGATGCCTTCCGCCACATCATTCTGCCGGCCTCGCTGCTTGGCTATTTCTCGCTCGCCTATATCAGCCGCATGACGCGATCGTTCATGCTGAACGAGCTTGCCCAGGAATATATCGTCGCGGCGCGCGCCAAGGGCCTGTCGGAAACGCGCATCATCTGGGGCCACGCATTGCGCAACGCGGCGGTGCCTATGGTCACCGTGATCGCGCTCTCCTATGCCGGTCTGCTCGAAGGCTCGGTGCTCACCGAGACGGTGTTTTCATGGCCGGGCATCGGCCTCTACATCACCAATTCCCTGCAGAACGCCGACATGAACGCGGTGCTCGGCGGCACCATCATCATCGGCTCGGTTTTCATCGGCATCAATCTCCTGTCCGACCTGCTCTACCGGGTGCTCGACCCAAGGACCAAGGTACGATGAGCGCAGAAGCGATACAAAGCCGTCGCGACTGGCTGCTCAGCGAGCGGCCGGCTTCGCGCATGCAGGCAAGGCTCGGCCGTGCCTATGTGGCGTGGCGGCGCTTTTCCGCCAACCGGCTGGCGTTTCTCGGTCTGCTCATCCTCATCGCTTTGCTGGTGGTCGCCGCCTTTGCCGATGTGCTGGCGCCCTATTCGCCGACATTCGGCGACCTCAAGGGCTCGCGGCTGCTGGCGCCAAGTGCCGAGCACTGGTTCGGCACCGACGACCTCGGCCGCGACATCCTTTCGCGCGTCATCTTCGGTTCACGCTGGACGCTCTACGTCGTCATTCTCGTCGCCGTCATCGCCGCCCCTATCGGCCTGCTGGTCGGCACGGTCGCCGGCTATGCCGGCGGCTGGATCGATGCGATCCTGATGCGCATCACCGACATCTTTCTGGCCTTTCCGAAGCTGATCCTGGCGCTGGCCTTTGTCGCCGCACTCGGCCCCGGCATCGAGAATGCGGTGCTCGCCATCGCCATTACCTCCTGGCCGCCCTATGCCCGTATTGCCCGTGCCGAAACGCTGACCGTGCGCAATTCGGATTACATCAAGGCGGTGCAGTTAATGGGCGCCTCGCCGTTTCGCATCGTGCTTCGCCACATCATGCCGCTCTGCATCTCCTCGCTGATCGTCAGGGTGACGCTCGACATGGCCGGCATCATCCTGACCGCGGCTGGTCTCGGCTTCCTCGGCCTCGGCGCACAACCGCCGCTGCCGGAATGGGGCGCGATGATCGCCTCGGGCCGCCGCTTTGTGCTCGACCAATGGTGGGTGGCCGGCGCGCCGGGCTTTGCCATCCTCATCGTCAGCCTCGGCTTCAACCTGCTCGGCGACGGCCTGCGCGACGCGCTCGATCCCCGCAGTGGCGACCAATGAGCACGCTTCTCGAGGTCGACGATCTGCGCGTCACCTTCCCGACGCGCACTGGCCGGATCGAGGCGGTGCGCGGCGTCTCGTTCTCGCTCGGCCGCGAACGGCTCGGCATCGTCGGCGAGAGCGGTTCCGGCAAGTCGCAGACCGGCCGCGCCATTATGGGCCTGACCCCGCCGCAGGCCGAGGTCACCGCCAGGAAACTTGCTTTCGACGGCATCGACCTGCTCGCGGCCTCGCCCCGCGACCGCCGGGCGCTGCGCGGCAAGCGCATCGCCATGATCCTGCAGGACCCGAAATACTCGCTCGACCCGGTGATGAGCATCGGCCGCCAGATCGTCGAGACGCTGCGCACGCATGAGAAGGTCGGCCAGGCCGAAGCCCGCGACCGTGCGCTCGCCATGCTGGAGGCGGTGCAGATCCGCGATCCCGCCCGTGTCTTCGACCTGCATCCGCACGAGGTGTCGGGCGGCATGGGCCAGCGCGCCATGATCGCCATGATGCTGATCGCCGGGCCTGAGATGATGATCGCCGACGAGCCGACCTCGGCGCTCGACGTCACCGTGCAGCTCGACGTGCTCGGCATCCTCGACCGGCTGGTCAGCGAGCGTGGTATGGGGCTGATCTTCATCTCGCACGATCTGCGCCTGGTCTCATCCTTCTGCGACCGGGTGATCGTCATGTATGCCGGCAAGGTGGTCGAGCAGCTCAAGGCATCGGAACTCGGCCGCGCCCAGCATCCCTATACGCGCGGCCTGCTCAATTGCATGCCGAAGATCGGCGCCGACCGTCACCCGCTGCCGGTGCTCGACCGCAAGCCGGAGTGGGCGGCATGACGGCAGCACTTTCCGTCGACAGGCTGGAAGTGGTCTTCGACCGTTTTCGCGCGCTGAAGGGCGTCAGCCTCGAGGTTCAATCGGGCGAATCCTTCGGCCTGGTCGGCGAATCCGGCTCAGGCAAATCGACGCTGCTGAGGGCAATCGCCGGCCTCGCGCCGGCCGCTTCGGGCAGCATCACCGTCAACGGGAAAAAGCTCGGCGCGCGCCGCGACAAGGCCTTTTATCGCGAGGTGCAGATGGTCTTCCAGGATCCCTACGGCTCGCTGCATCCGCGCCAGACCGTCGACCGCCTGCTGCAGGAGCCGCTCGCCATCCACGGCTTTGGCGATGGCGAAAAGCGCATCCAGCGGGCGCTGGACGAGGTCGGCTTGGGAACAGGTTTTCGCTTCCGCTATTCGCATCAATTGTCGGGCGGCCAGCGCCAGCGCGTGGCGATTGCGCGCGCCCTGATCCTCGAACCGTCGATCTTGCTGCTCGACGAGCCGACTTCGGCGCTCGACGCTTCGGTGCAGGCCGAAGTGCTCAACCTGCTGGAAGAGATCCGGCGGCGGCGCAAGCTGACCTTCCTGATGGTCAGCCACGACCTCGCCATCATCACCCATATGTGCCAGCGGCTGATGGTGATGCAGAACGGCGAGGCGGTCGAGCACCTCACCGCAGGCGACCTCATCGAGCGCCGCGTCAGCAAGGATTATACGCGCAATTTGCTCAGGGCGAGCGAGGGGTTTGTGCGGGCCTAGAGTATCTTTTATTCCATATGTCGCATTCCTTGGCGCCCCCCTCTGGCCTGCCGGCCATCTCCCCCACGGGTGGGGAGATTGGCCGTCACCACTGATTTCGCCAATCGCGAACGTTGCAGAAGGAGCGCCGTCGACGAAGCTGCCGATCTCCCCCCTTGTGGGGGAGATGCCAAGTTTTGGCAAAGAGGGCAGGCCAGAGGGGGGCGCGAAGGAACACGACGCCAATGGCGGCAGGCCCAATCGCCTACCGCCAGTGCCAACTTGAGGAAAACGTGAAATAAGGTCAGAACAATTCCCGGCAGTCATCCAAACGAGAACCGGCGCCGCCGGGTAAGGGACATCATGAAGAATTCAGCCATTTCCGAACGCAAGAACCAGTCGATTTCACGCGGCGTCGGCATGACCACGCAAATCTATGCCGACCGCGCCGAAAACTCGGAAATCTGGGATGTCGAAGGCCGCCGCTACATCGATTTCTCGTCCGGCATCGCCGTCGTCAACACCGGGCACCGTCATCCCAAGGTGATCGAGGCGGTCAAGGCGCAGCTCGACCGCTTCACTCACACCTGCCACCAGGTGGTGCCCTATGAGAGCTATGTCAGGCTGGCCGAACGGCTGAATGGCATGCTGCCGGGCAAGTTCGACAAGAAGACGATCTTCGTCACCACCGGCGCCGAGGCGGTGGAGAACGCCATCAAGATCGCCCGCAACGCCACCGGCCGGCCGGCGGTCATCGCCTTTGCCGGCGGCTTCCACGGCCGCACATTCATGGGCATGGCGCTGACCGGCAAGGTCGTGCCCTACAAGGTCGGCTTCGGCGCCATGCCGGCCGATGTCTTCCACGCGCCGTTCCCGGTGGCGCTGCACGGGATCTCGGTCGCCGATTCGCTGGCCGCGCTCGACCGGCTGTTCAAGGCCGATGTCGATCCGGCCCGCGTCGCTGCCATCATCGTCGAGCCGGTACAGGGCGAGGGCGGCTTCTACGAGGCGCCGCGCGAGTTCATGACGGCGCTGCGCAAGATCTGCGACCAGCACGGCATGCTGTTGATCGCCGACGAGGTGCAGACCGGCTTTGCTCGCACCGGAAAGATGTTCGCCATGGATCACCACGAAGTGGCGCCCGACATCACCACCATGGCCAAGAGTCTGGCCGGCGGCTTCCCGCTGGCGGCGGTCACCGGGCGTGCCGAGATCATGGATGCGCCGAACCCCGGCGGGCTCGGCGGCACCTATGGCGGCAGCCCGATCGGCGTTGCCGCGGCGCATGCCGTGCTCGACGTGATCGAAGAGGAAAAGCTCTGCGACCGCGCCAACACGCTGGGCAACCGGCTGAAGCAGCGGCTGCAATCGATCCGCGACGACACGCCGGAGATCGTCGATATCAGAGGTCCCGGCTTCATGAACGCTGTCGAGTTCAACGACGTGAAGAAGGGCCAGCCATCGGCCGAGATCGCCAATGCGGTCCGGCTGAAGGCGCTCGACAAGGGCCTGATCCTGCTCACCTGCGGCGTCTACGGCAATGTCATCCGCTTCCTGGCGCCGATCACAATCCAGGACGGCGTCATGAACGAAGCGCTCGACATCCTGGAAAGCTCGATCCACGAGGTCCGCGCCACCTGAGCGGATCTTCCCTTCTCCCCTTGTGGGAGAAGGTGGCCGCGAAGCGGCCGGATGAGGGGTGTTCCAGTTTGGCAAAGCCGCACTCCGTCCAACACCCCTCTTCCGTCTTGGCGCTTCGCGCCAATCCACCTTCTCCCACAAGGGGAGAAGGCAAGGGCAGCGCCGTACCTGAATACCAACATATCCTATTCAGCGGCGCGGACAGGCTCTTCCTGCTGGAAGGCGGCGAGCGCCGCCCTCAGTCCGTCCGGCCCCGTCGCAACCGTCTGCGGCATCGGCGAGAAGCCGGCGCCGAGCATCTTGCGGCCAAGCATATGGTCGCCCGGCCGATTGACCGATTCGATGCCGAGCAGACGATTTCCAGCATAGTGATAGATGGAGAATCTGTTCTCGTTGACATCGCCCAGCACGACATGGCTGTCGCCACCCGAAATCAGGCCGACCATCTGCAGCTTGATGTCGCCGATATCAGACCAGAACCATGGCACCGCCGCAAAGGCGTCCGCATGGCCGACGATGGTGCGGGCGGCGAGGCGCGCCTGGTCGGTCGCATTCTGCACCGATTCCAGCCGCACATCGCCGCCGGTGAGCCAGTGCCGGTAGGAGGCGGCGTCGCCGATGGCGAGGATTTCGGGCATCGAGGTGCGCATCTGCTGGTCGACGCGGATGCCGTTGGCGATGGTGATGCCTGCGGCTTGCGCCAGTTCGACATTCGGCACGACCCCGATGCCGATGATGACCATCTGCGCCGGCAGGCGCTCGCCGCTCGAGGTGACCGCGGCCGCGACACGGCCGCTCTCGCCTTCGAGCCGCGCAATCGTGGTGCCGGTAAGGATGCGCACACCGGTCGCTTCCAGCCGCTGACGCACATGGCGCGCGATGACCGGCGCCACTGCCCGGCCGAGCAGTCGGTCGACCGCCTCGACTACCGTGACCTTGCGGCCGGCCGCCTTGAGCGTCGCGGCGATCTCCAGCCCGATGAAGCCGCCGCCGAGGATGACGGCATCCTCGCTCTGAGCGCTCAATTCGCGGATCAGCCGCGCGTCGGCGAGCGAGCGCAGCGACACAACGCCTGAAAAATCCGAACCAGGCAGCGGCAGAATGCGCGGCCGCGAACCGGTCGCCAGGATCAGCCGGTCGAAAGGCAGCACGCCGCCACCTGATATCTCCAGCCTGCGTCCGCCGGCATCGATGCGATCGACGCGAATGCCCGGCCGGTAGTCGATCGCACTGCCGGTATAAAACGCCTCGCCGCGCAGCGGCTGCGGTTTCGCCTGTTGATCCTTGATGAAGGTCTTCGACAGCGGCGGTTTGTGGTAGGGCAGTTCGTCCTCGTCGCTGACGAGGATCACGGGTCCGTCGTACCCGTCCTCGCGCAGGCTCGCGGCCGCTTGCACGCCGGCATGACCCGCACCGACAATGACCACACCGTTTTTCATCGCAGCCCCAATTCCTTAATCCAAGTCTAGGATGTCTCGCCAAATGGCAATTGTCTGACGCCGCCGCAAGACCGCCTTTTCGGGTCGCACCCGGAATGGCGGCCCGTCAACAGTGCCGTTTAACGACGACACGATAAAATACGACTAAAGTTGACACTTGCAGTTTAGAATAATTCTAAACTGTTGTTTCGATTGGCTTTTCTCTCTGAAATTGGTTGACTTCCGGTGCCTTCATCGCTTTATGGAAGCTTGCGCGTCAAGCGCATCCCTTTGATGTCTGGGCCTTGAACCCTTTCGATTGGAGGCATTTCGATGTCTTTCTTCCGCAAACCGCGCTATGCCGCGGCCTGTTTCTCGCCCAATGGCATGGACCTGCCTTGGCGCCGATTGCCTGCCGACGCGCCTTTGGCGCCGGCATTTCACTGAATTCCGAGGAGATGACAATCATGAGAGCGGTGATCACGGCACGATATGGCAGGTTCGCCGCGATCGGCGCTACGGCGGCATTGACGGCGGCGATATTCGTGCTGCCGGCCAAGGCGGAAACCGATGCCAAGGCGGTCATCAAGACCTATTCCGACATTGCGCTCGCCAAGTATGAAGATTCGCTGACCGCGGCGCAGGCGCTCGACAAGGCCGTCGAGGCGCTGCTCGCCAAACCTTCGGTGGAAACGCTGACTGCCGCCCGCGAGGCCTGGAAGGCGTCGCGCGTTCCCTATCAGCAGACCGAAGTCTACCGATTCGGCAACGCCATCGTCGACGACTGGGAAGGCAAGGTGAATGCCTGGCCGCTGGACGAGGGCCTGATCGACTATGTCGCCGAGAACTACGGCACCGAGTCGGACTCGAATGCGCTCTACACCGCCAATGTGATCGCCAACAAGTCGGTCGAGATCGACGGCAAGAAGATCGACGCCACCAACATTACTCCGGAGTTCCTCTCCGGCACGCTGCAGGAAGCCGGCGGCATCGAGGCCAATGTGGCGACCGGCTATCACGCCATCGAATTCCTGCTATGGGGCCAGGACCTGCACGGCACCGGCCCGGGCGCCGGCGAGCGGCCCTATACGGACTACGATCTCGCCAACTGCACCGGCGGCAATTGCGATCGTCGCGCGCAGTATCTGAAGTCGGCGAGCGACCTTCTGGTTTCCGATCTGCAGGATATGGTCAACGATTGGAAGGAGGGCGGCGCCGCCCGCAAGAACCTTCTCGATGGCGAGCCGAAGACAGGTATCTCGACCATTCTCACCGGCATGGGTTCGCTCTCCTATGGCGAACTCGCCGGCGAGCGCATGAAGCTCGGCCTGCTGCTGCATGATCCGGAAGAGGAACATGACTGCTTCTCCGACAACACCTACGATTCCCATCTCTACGATGCCGTCGGCATTCGCGCCGCCTATCGTGGCAACTACACGCGCCTCGACGGCACCGTCGTCGAAGGCCCCTCGGTATCCGACATGGTCAAGGAGGCCGATCCGGCGATCGACAAGGAACTGTCGGACAAGCTGGACGTCACCGTGACCAGGATGGAAGCCATCAAGGCGCGGGCGCTTGCCGACGAGGCTTATGACCAGCAGATCGGCGAAGGCAACGCGGAAGGCAATGCCACCGTGCAGGCGGCGATCGACGCGCTGGTCGACCAGACCAAATCGATCGAACGCGCCGTTGGCACCCTGAAACTCAATGCCATCGCCTTCGAGGGTTCGGACAGCCTCGATGCGCCAGACAAAGTGTTCCAGTAAGGCGTCAAGGCCTTGAGCACGATCCCGAACCCGAAGGTCCGTGTAAAGAAAAGTGGAAACCGGCTTTCGGTTCGATTGAGAAAATAAGCCACACGGCGCCGAGCAAGTGCCGTCAGCCATACAGAGCAAATAATGCTGATCTGCCATTGCAACATCATCACCGAAAAGGAGATTGAGCAGACGATCGTCGGGCTGCTGGATCAGGATCCCTGGCAGCTTATCGTGCCGGCGAAGGTCTATCATGCCATGCAGAAGCGTGGTCGCTGTTGCGGCTGCTTCCCAAATGTGGTCGAAACGATCATTCGGGTAACCGAAAATTACCACACCCGCTCGGAGGCGAGCGGCGTGGATGTCGTTTCACACCTGGATCGCGTCAGAGGCCTGCGCGTCCAATACGGGAGCAGAACCCATGAAAGGCGAACAGCAGATCATAGAGCGGCTTAACGAGGCTCTGTTTCTGGAACTTGGAGCGGTCAATCAGTACTGGGTGCATTTCCGGCTGCTGGAAGACTGGGGCTACGCCAAGCTGGCGAAGAAGGAACGCGCGGAATCGATCGAGGAGATGCACCATGCCGACCGGCTCGTGGCCCGCATCATCTTCCTTGAAGGTCATCCGAACCTGCAGTCGGTAGCGCCGCTGCGCATCGGACAGAATGTCAAGGAAGTGCTCGAATCCGATCTTGCCGGCGAATATGACGCGCGCACTGCCTACAAACGGTCGCGCGAGATTTGTAACGAAGCAGGCGACTACGTGACGATGAAGCTGTTCGAGGATTTGCTGTCCGACGAGGAAGGTCACATCGACTTCCTTGAGACCCAACTCGACCTGCTCGCCTCGATCGGCGAGGAAAAATACGGCCAGCTCAACGCCGCATCGGCCGACGAGGCGGAATAGGGACATGCGGGAATGCGGCGCCCCTTAGATTTCTTGCGCCGCTTGCGGTGGGCCGAGGATTGCGGCCTGCCGTCCCAGCAAAACCCGCGATACGGATGGCTTAGCGGGCTTTCGCTTGCCGTAGTGGTCGCGCTGACCGCCTCGGCGCTAGCCGGCGAGCCCGAACCGGCGGGCCTCGCCACCACCAGCCGTACCGATCTGACGCCGAAGGATCTGGCGCGCGTCATCGCCATCACCAGGCCGACCAAAGATTTTTCCAAGCCCGAGCAGTTCGAGCCGATGCAGGGCGGCGCCGGCACGTCGCGAAAAGGTGCCAACAAGGACGCTTTCTCGCAATCCTCTGCCAATATAACCTTCGAGGAAGAAGGCATCTTCAAGCTCGGCAATGCCCTCTTTCGCAAGAACTGGGTGTCGTCGCCCTCGTCGACGCAGGCATCGGACGGGCTTGGGCCGCTGTTCAACGAGCGGGCGTGCCAGAATTGCCATCTGAAGGACGGTCGCGGTCATCCGCCGGAAGCCGACAGCGGTACCACCTCGATGTTCCTGCGGCTGGCGCGGCAGGCGAGCACCGAGGAGGAGAAGGCGGCGCTGGCCGCCCGCAAGGTGCTCAACTTCCCCGATCCGGTCTATGGCTCGCAATTGCAGGACCTGGCCGTTCCGGGGCTACGGGGCGAAGGCAGGATGCGTGTCGACTATCAGGAGCAGAAAGTCACGCTGCCGGACGGCACGGTGGTTTCGCTGCGCAAGCCGAGCTATTCGGTCGATGATCTTGCCAACGGGCCGCTCGATCCGCAGACCACGCTTTCGCCGCGCATGACGCCGCCGATGATCGGCCTCGGCCTGGTCGAGCAGATCGCGCCGGCGGACATTCTCACCCATGCCGATCCGGACGATCGGAATAGTGACGGCATCTCCGGCAGGCCCAACATCGTGCGCGACGGCCAAAGCGGCGAACTGACGCTCGGCCGCTTCGGCTGGAAGGCGCAGACGCCATCGATCCGCCAGCAAGCGGCGGACGCATTCGCCGGTGACATCGGCATTTCGACGCCGGAAGTGCCGAACCACTGGGGCGATTGCACCGCGGCCGAAAAGGCATGTCTTGCCATGCCCAACGGCACACAGGAGCGCCTCGGCCCAGTCGAGGCGCCGTCGCCGGTGATGGACCTCGTCACCTTCTATTCGCAAAATCTCGCCGTGCCGGCGCGGCGCGATCTCGACAAGCCCGATGTGCTGGCCGGCAAGAAGCTGTTCTACGACATGGGCTGCATTTCTTGCCATACGCCGAAATTTGTCACCCGTCGCGGCACGCCCAACAAGGCGCAGGCCTTCCAGTTGATCTGGCCCTATTCCGATTTTCTGCTGCACGACATGGGGCCGGGCCTCGCCGACGGACAAGCGGTGGGCGAGGCTACCGGCAGCGAATGGCGCACGCCGCCGCTGTGGGGCATCGGTCTTACCCAGACCGTCAACGGCAACAGCTTTTTCCTGCACGACGGGCGCGCGCGTACCCTGACCGAGGCGGTCCTGTGGCATGGCGGCGAGGGGCAAAAGGCGCGCGACCGCTTTGCCGCCGCCGATGCGGCCGATCGCGACGCACTGGTCAAGTTCCTGGAGTCGTTGTGATGTCGAAGCGTCTTGCGCTTGCTCTGGTTCTCCCGCTGGTCCTCGCTGGCGCATCGCCGGCGTCCGCAGCGGTCAAGGCATCCGATGTGATCCAGCGGGCGATCGACGGCTTTGTCCGCCCGGCCTATGCGCGCCTGCATGATCATGCGGACAGCCTGACCAAGGCAATGCGCACGCTTTGTGACGCACCCTCGCAGGACCATCTCGATGCAGCGCGCGCCGAGTTCTCCGGCACCGTGGATGCTTGGTCGATCGTCGAGGTCATCCGCATTGGACCGATCACCGAGGAAAACCGGTTGGAGCGCATGCTGTTCTGGCCGGACCGCAAGAGCATCGGCCTGAGGCAGGTGCAGGCGGCGCTGGCCAGTAGGGACCGGACCGCCGCCGATCCGGTCCAGCTGGCGACAAAGAGCGTCGCCATGCAAGGGCTCGGCGCGCTGGAATTCGTGCTTTACGGCGATGGCGCCGAGCGGCTCGCCGGCAAGGACGATCCCTATCGTTGCGCTTACGGCGCGGCCGTCGCCGGCAACATAGAAACGATTGCTGCCGAGGTCAGCGACGCCTGGAACAGGGCCGACGGTTTTGCCACCCTTTGGGCCAATCCGGGACCGCAAAATTCGCTCTACCGCGACGGCACGGAAGCGGTGACCGAACTGGTCGGCGTATTCATCAACGAACTGGAGGTGGTCCGTGACCTGCGCCTGAAAGGCTTTCTGGGCAGTAGCCCGGAGGCCGACAAGCCCAGACAGGCGATCTATTGGCGCTCACAAAACACCGCGCGTTCGCTGACCGGAAATCTTGCAGGCATGGACGCGCTGTTCCAGGCCTCGCAGCTTGGCGATGCGCTGTCGCCCGACGCACGCTGGATGGCGGAATCGATCCACATCCAACTCGTCAACGGGGCCGCCGACGCCACCGCCATCAGAGGTCCGATCGATAAGGCGCTCGCCGATCCGGCGCTGCGCCAGAAGCTCGTTCACTTATCGCTGGTGACATCCAGCCTGTCGACCCTGATCGGCACCAGGCTGACCGCCGAATTCGGCCTGACCGCCGGCTTCTCGTCGCTCGACGGAGACTGAGCATGATCTCGAAAAGCTGCAGACCCATCGCTTCGTCATCCTGGGGCGGAGCAAGGAGCGCAGCGGCGCGGCGCAGACCCCAGGATCCATGCCGTGACTTCAGCCGAAGAGCACGGCGAAGCAGAATTCTGCACCTGAGCAACGCGCTGAGGTCACGGCATGGATCCTTGGGTCTCCGCGACGGAGCTTCGCTCCTGCTTCGCCCAAGGATGACGAAGTTGGGGAGGCTTCGGCCAATCCCGAACGTCGGCGGCCCCGTTGACGAGCTGGATGTGGATCGATTCCGCCATCCGGGATCGCTGGGTGCCTGGCGCCACCAGGTCCTCCCATTTGAAAAAATCACCGTGTCGAGGAATGGGACCGTGTCCGAGAGGACCGTCTCTTGAAAACGCCGCTGATCGACCGCCGTGACTTCCTGAGGGCTGCCGGGGCACGCTTTGTTGCCGCGATGGCGCCGTCCGCATGGGCGAAGACGCTTGGCACGGACGCCGTCTTCGCCACCGCTTTCGTCAAGCGCGACGGCAGCTATGGCGCGGCGATCCTGTCCGAGGCCGGCAAGGTGCTGCATGCCATCGACCTGCCCGCCCGCGGTCACGACGTCACCTTCGATCCGCTGTCGAAGCGCTCCGTGGTCTTTGCCAGGCAGCCCGGCACCTTCGCGGTGGTCTTCGACCACACAGGCCGCGACGAGCCGCTGACCATTGCCAGTGTCAGTGGCCGGCATTTCTTCGGCCATGGCGTATTTTCGACCGACGGCGCGCTGCTCTACGCCACCGAGAACGATTTCGACAATGCCGCCGGCGTGGTCGGCGTCTATGACGCGCGTGCGAAATTCAAGCGGGTTGGCGAGTTCCCGACCTATGGCATGGGCCCGCACGAACTTTTGTTGCTGGGCGACGGCAGGACGATTGCCGTCGCCAATGGCGGCATCGAGACGCATCCCGATTATGGCCGCGCCGAGCTCAACATCGCAACGATGAAGCCATCCTATGTTCTGGTCGACCGCCTCACCGGTGACCTCGTCGAAAAGCACGAATTGCCGCCGGCGCTGCACCAGCTGTCGATCCGGCACATGGATGCCGAAAAATCCGGGACGGTCTGGTTCGGCTGCCAGTACAGGGGGCCGGGCAGCGATCGTCCGCTGCTGGTCGGCCGCGCCGCCCGCGGCAAGGATCTGCAACTGCTCGACATGCCGGGCGACGTGCTGTCCGGCTTCAGGAACTATATCGGCTCGATCGCTGCCAACCCTGCTGCCGGTACCGTCGCCGTGTCCTCGCCGGAAGGCAACTCGCTTGCCGTCATCGATGCGGCCAGCGGCCGGATCGTCGCCACCAGCGCGCTGGCCGAGGTCTGCGGCGTGGCGCCCGACGGGGCGAGCTTCATGGCGACGACAGGCACCGGCGAAATCGTCGAAGCGGATGGCGCGATAAGGTCCGAACCGGCCTATGTCTGGGACAATCACATGCTGCGCATCGAGCAGGCCGGATAAGGGCGTCCGGCACCGGTTCCCAAACGGCTACGCTCGTTAGAAGGTACCGCCTTCAGGCGAGATCGAAGCGAAGCCGCCAAACGACTTATGCATTATCCCCTTGCGGGGAGGAGCCATGGCAGGCAAAGGGAAATTGTTTTTCGAACCTCTGCGCCCAATCGGGTGCTCCAACCGGCCGCCTCATGAAGTTGCTTGCCATCGACTGCGCCGCCAATCTCTGCGCCGCCTGCGTCTACGACGCGGCGGTCGGGAAGGAGCTCGGCCGTTCGGTGTTCGATCTCGGCAAGGGCCATGCCGAGCATTTGATGGCCGTGATCGAGGAGGCGTTGAAGGCGGCCGGGACCGACTATGCCGGCCTCGGCGCCATCGCGGTCTCCACCGGTCCGGGCTCCTTCACCGGCCTGCGCGTCGGTGTCTCGGCGGCGCGGGGCCTGGCGCTGGCACTGAAAATTCCGGCAATCGGGGTGACGACGCTGGAAGCGCTGGCTGCGCAGGCGAAAGAGACATTTCCCGGCCGCGCCGTGCTGGTCGCGCTCGACGCCGGCCGCGAGGAAATCCATGCGGCACTTTACGACGAAGCATCCGTTTTGATTTACGGTCCCGTGGTGACCACGCTTTCGCAAGCCGCCGCCATGGCGGTGGATAGGTCTCCAGTCATGGCCGGCACGGCGACATCGCAAATTGCCGCTTCGGTCGGGCGCGCCTTCGACATCGGCCCGACGAGTGCCACTGCGGATATCGCAATCTATGCCCGGCTGGCCGCTACCAAGGGTGAGGGCGAAAAGCCGAAACCGCTTTATTTGCGCGGGGCGGACGCCAAGCCGCAGGCCGGGTTTATCCTGTCCAGGAAGAAAGCCGGGAAGAAAAACTGATGCGCATTCCTTTCCTCCAGCCGCGCCGCAGGGACTTTGCGCTCGAGCCGCTGACGATTGCCGACAGCGCGGCCATGTCGGTGCTGCATCGCGAGGATTTCGTCCGGCCGTGGACCGACGACGAATTCGCCGCACTGCTCGAGCAGGACACGGTGTTCGGCTTTGCCGCGCGCGAGACCGGACAGGGTGCCAAGCCGCCGGTCGGTTTCGTGTTGGCGCGCCTGGCTGCCGGCGAAGGCGAGATCCTGACTGTCGCGGTGGCGCGCTCCCATCGCCGCCAGGGGCTCGGCTGGCAACTGATGGATGCTGTTCTGCGCGAACTGCACGCACAACGCGCCGAGGCGCTTTTCCTCGAGGTCGACGAGACCAACGTCGCCGCGATCGCGCTCTACCGGCGGCTGGGATTCCGCGAGGTCGGCAAACGTGCCAACTATTACAGATCGCCCGAGCACGGCCCGACCGGGGCGCTTGTCATGCGCCGCGATCTTCGCTAGCCAGAGCGCGCGGCAGGGCCTGGAGCAACATGATCGGAAAAATCAGGATTTTCCTGGCGCTGGGCCTCGTTGTCGTCGGCTCGTTGATCCTGGTGCCGTTGCAGATCCTGTCGATGAAGACCGGGCTCTGGCGCGAGACTTTCATCCTGAAGATCTGGCACCGGCTCATCATCCGGGCGCTGGGCATGCGCATCCATGTCAAGGGGACCCTGTCCAATCAGCGCCCGCTATTGGTTGCGTCGAACCACATCTCCTGGACCGACATCATGGTGCTGGGGTCGATGGCCGACGTGACGTTCATTGCCAGGGCCGACATGGCCGGCTGGCCATTGATCGGCATGTTGTCGAAGCTGCAGCGAACCGTCTTCATCGAGCGCGAGCGCAAGCGTTCGTCGGGCGAGCAGGCGAGCGAGATCGCCACCCGCATGGCCAAGGGCGACGCCATGGTGCTGTTTGCCGAAGGGTCGACCTCCGACGGCAACATGATCCTGCCGTTCAAGAGCACGCTGTTCGGCGCCGCCTCGATGGCGATTTCCGAAGGGGCGGCCGAAAAGGTCTTCATCCAGCCGGTGGCGATCGTCTATACGCGCCTGCACGGGGTGCCGCTCGGCCGCAGGCACCGGCCGATTGCCGCCTGGATCGGTGACGAGGATTTGATGCCGCATCTCAAGGTCCTGATGGCGGAGGGCGGGCTCGATGTCGAAGTGCATTTCGGCGAGCCGGTCGCCTTTTCCAAGGGCTCCAACCGCAAGGAAACGGCAAGGCTGATGGAGAGTCAGGTGCGCGATATGGTGCAGGCGGCGCTCGCCGATCCGCACCCGAGCCGGTAGGCCGGAAAAGCTCCAGCGCAAATTCAAGTGCACCAGCATCCTTTGCGCGTCCAAGAGGACGCGGTGCTGGAGCATTTTGCAGCCAAGTGGAATCACTTGGCGTCGCACAAAATGCGGCTAAAACAAACAGATAGAGCGGGATGCCCCGTTCAATCCAAATGCATCCCGCTCTACGAGCAGAATCGTCTGTTTTTTGTCGGGGAAAGGCGTTAGAAGCCGCCAGATGGAATTGAATACGATAGAACGGGACGACATCGATACTGCCGCCGAAAGTGCGGTTGCGCCGTCTGCCGCAAGCAGGAAGGTCTTCGTCAAGACCTATGGCTGCCAGATGAACGTCTACGATTCGCAGCGCATGACCGACGCGCTGGCCGCCGACGGCTATGTGGCGACGGACGCCATCGCCGAGGCCGATCTGGTGCTGCTCAACACCTGTCATATCCGCGAGAAAGCCGCCGAAAAGGTCTATTCCGAACTCGGCCGCATTCGTGAGATGAAGGCCGAACGGGCTCGGGCCGGTCGCGAGATGCTGGTCGGGGTCGCCGGCTGCGTGGCGCAGGCCGAGGGCTCCGAGATCATCCGCCGCTCGCCGGCCGTCGATCTGGTCATCGGCCCCCAGACTTATCACCGGCTGCCCGACGTGCTGGCACGGGTGCGCGGCGGCGAAAAGATCGTCGAGACCGATTATGCCATCGAGGACAAATTCGAGCATCTGCCGCAACCGAAACGCGCCGAGATCATCAGGCGCGGCGTCACGGCATTTTTGACCGTGCAGGAGGGCTGCGACAAGTTCTGCACCTTCTGCGTCGTGCCCTATACCAGAGGCTCGGAAGTGTCGCGGCCGGTGGTGCAGATCGTCGCCGAGGCCGAGCGGCTGGCGCAAGCCGGCGTGCGCGAGGTGACGCTGCTTGGCCAGAACGTCAATGCCTGGCATGGCGAGGGCGAAGCCAAAGGGGGCAAGACCGAGGAATGGGGTCTCGGCCGTCTGCTGTTCCGGCTGGCCGAGATTCCCGGGCTGGCGCGGTTGCGCTATACCACCAGCCACCCGCGCGACATGGACGACGAATTGATCGCCGCCCACCGTGACTTGCCGGCGCTGATGCCCTATCTGCATTTGCCTGTGCAATCCGGCTCCGACCGCATACTCAAGGCGATGAACCGCAGGCATACGGCCAAGGACTATCTGACGCTGCTCGACCGGATCCGCGCCGCGCGGAGCGATATAGCGCTTTCGGGCGATTTCATCGTCGGCTTTCCCGGCGAGACGGAGGCGGATTTCGAGGCGACGTTGGACCTTGTCCGCCAGGTGAACTATGCCTCGGCCTTCTCGTTCAAATATTCGCCGCGCCCCGGCACGCCGGGCGCAGAAATGGCCGATCATGTGCCGGAAGCCGTCAAGGACGAGCGCCTGCAGCGGCTGCAGGCGCTGCTGCTGAAGCAGCAGCAGGATTTCGGCGCGAGCCTGGTCGGCAGCACCATCGACACGCTGATCGAGAAGCCGGGCCGCCAGGCCGGCCAGAAGGTCGGCCGCTCGCCGTGGCTGCAGCCGGTTATTGTTGATGAAATGTCCGGCGAAATCGGTGAGATTATCCAGGTACGAATCACGAAGACGGGTTACAACAGCCTGTTCGCCGAATTGGCCTGAAGGTCTCGGCAGATGAGGAGAGACGGTTGAGCGCTGCGGAAGTGAAGAACCTGCCCCAGAACCTACCATCGGGGGCTTCGGATATGGCGCACATCGTTCTGACTTTCGACAACAACAAGCTTGCCAGCGCCCTTTATGGCCAGTTCGACGAAAATCTGGCCAGGCTTGAGCAGAAGCTTGGCGTCGATATCCGCTCGCGAGGCAACCAGCTGACCATCAAGGGCTCCGCCTCGGCCGCCGAGCAGGCGCGCCGCGCCCTGGATAATCTCTACGGCATTCTCCAGAAAGGCGCTGACATCGGCCAGTCGGACGTCGACGGCGCCGTGCGCATGGCGATCGCCGCCGACGACCAGCTGACGCTGCCGACGCTGGAGCGCAAGGGCAAGGTGTCCGCCGCCCAGATATCGACGCGCAAGAAGACGATCTATGCCCGTTCGCTCAACCAGGACGCCTATATGCGCGCGCTGGAACGGTCTGAACTCGTGTTCGGCATCGGCCCGGCTGGCACGGGAAAAACCTTCCTCGCGGTGGCGCATGCGACGATGCTGCTCGAACGCGGCATGGTCGAGCGCATCGTGCTGTCGCGGCCGGCCGTCGAGGCCGGCGAGCGGCTCGGCTTCTTGCCCGGCGACATGAAGGAGAAGGTCGATCCCTATCTGCGGCCGCTCTACGACGCGCTTTACGAGATGATGCCGGCCGACAAGGTCGAGCGGGCGATAGCCGCCGAGGTGATCGAGATCGCGCCGCTGGCCTTTATGCGCGGCCGCACGCTGGCGCACTCCGCCGTCATCCTCGACGAGGCGCAGAACACCACGCCGATGCAGATGAAGATGTTCCTGACCCGTCTCGGCGAGAATTCACGCATGATCGTCACCGGCGATCCGACCCAGATCGACCTGCCGCAAAACACCAAATCCGGACTGGTCGAGGCGCTCAGGATCCTCGACGGCGTCACCGGCATGGTGACGGTGCGCTTCAACGAAGGCGACGTCGTCAGGCATCCGCTGGTCGCCGAGATCGTCAAGGCCTACGACCGCGACGGCAAGCTGGCCCGGGGCCTGGGCGCCGAAGGCTGATGATGCGGCCTTATGGCTGAGGACGAAAAGTCGGTAGGCGGGGACCTTCCGGTTCCCGTCGACATCGATATAGCGGTCGAAGCGGGCGACTGGCCGGATGAGGCCGCGCTGACGCGGCTGGTCGATCGCGCCGTTGCAGCTGCGTTTGCCGAAACCGGCGCGGCCGGCCATTCCGAGCTCAGCATCGTCTTTTCTGACGATGCCCATATCCGCAGCCTCAATGCCGGTTGGCGCGGCAAGGACAAACCGACCAACGTCTTGTCTTTCCCGGCCTTTCCGCTCGCGAAGGGCGGTCCGCTGCCCCCCATGCTGGGCGACATCGTGCTGGCCGCCGAGACGGTCGCGCGGGAAGCCGCACTGGAAGACAAGCCTGTCGAGAACCATATCATCCATCTCGTCATCCATGGCCTGCTGCATTTGCTGGGCTACGATCACGAGACCGACGCCGAGGCCGAGGAAATGGAAGCCGTCGAACGCGCAGCACTTGCGAGGCTTGCCATTCCCGATCCCTACGCGTAACTAAAAAGATCAAATGACCGGACGACGATGAACGACAAACCAGAGACTGCCGCCCGCCCAGACGCCGGCAGTGCGACCAAGCCATCCGAACAGACGGAAGAGGGCTCTAGTCCGAGTACCACGACCGGCAGCTTCGCCAGCGAGCCATCGCCTGCCGGTCCTTCCCTGTTCGATCGCGTGCTCGGCCTGTTCAGGCAACGCAACGGCACCAGCCTGCGCGAGGAGATCGCCGACGCGCTTGCCGAAACGGCGAGCGATCCCGGGTCCTTCTCGCCCGGCGAGCGGGCCATGCTCAACAACATACTGCGCCTGCGCGAGGTGCGCGTTGAGGACGTCATGGTGCCGCGCGCCGATATCGAGGCGGTCGAGATCACGACGAACCTGGGCGATCTTCTGGGACTGTTCGAGCAGTCCGGCCATTCCCGCATGCCGGTCTATTCGGAGACGCTCGATGACCCGCGCGGCATGGTCCACATCCGCGACGTGCTCGCTCACATCACCAAGATCGCCCGCGTCAGGAAGGGCAGGACGACCAGGAAAGCCGCCGCCACCACGCTTCTCGATCTTGCCAAGGTCGATCTCGCGCGCACCATCGGCGACCTGAACCTGATCCGCCCGGTGCTTTTCGTGCCGCCGTCGATGCTCGCCTCCGATCTCATGGGGCGGATGCAGGCGATGCGCACCCAGATGGCGCTGGTCATCGACGAATATGGCGGCACTGATGGTCTGGCCTCGCTCGAGGATATCGTCGAGATGGTGGTCGGCGACATCGAGGACGAGCATGACGAGGACGAGCCGATGATCACCCAGACCGGCGAGGGCGTGTTCGTCGTCGACGGCAAGGCCGAGATCGACGAAGTCACCAAGATGATCGGCGAGGATTTCGCCGCCGGCGAGCATGGCGAATATGTCGACACGATCGGCGGCATGATCTTCAACACGCTTGGCCGTGTTCCGGCCCGCGGCGAAGTGGTGCAGGCCATACCTGGTTTCGAATTCCATGTGCTCGATGCCGATCCGCGCCGCGTCAAACGCGTGCGCATCGTGGAGACCCAGAAGGGCGAGCGCCGCCGGCGCGCGGTGCGCGCCGAGCAGGCCTAAGAGGTGCCGCTCGCCCGATGACGGTCGACGATCCCTTCAAGCACTCAACCCTAGGCTCCGGCATATTCTACAAGAATCCGCGCGCCGCATTGATCTGGCTTGAAAAGGCTTTCGGATTCGAGCCAAGCATGGTGGTCAGCGACGCTGATGGCAGGCTCGTCCATTCCGAGATGCGGTTCGGTGACGGCTATGTCATCGTCGATGCCGAATGGGCCGACCATGTCGCCAGCCCCGCGTCGGTCGCCGGCAAGAACACGCAGTCGGTCTATGTGCGCCTCAAGGACGGCATTGATGCCCACTGCGATCGTGCAAGGGCGGCGGGAGCCGAGATCGTCCAGGAGCCTGCTGACCAGTTCTACGGTGAACGGCAGTACAGGGTGCGTGATCCTGAAGGTCACGTCTGGACCTTTTCCCAGACCGTACGCTCCGTTCCACGCGAGGAGGCTGAGCGGCTGGGCGATCTACAGATCGAAGGCTGGCACCAATAGCGTCTCGTTACCCAGCAATCAATGGTGGCTCCCGACCAGCCGGACCCGCTTCGCGCAGCCTTCGATATTCAACATTGTAGTCGTGCATCAGCGCATAATCTTTTCTGCGAATTTCCACTACGGTTGGTGAGCGGAAGTTCCCACGCCTGTGCTCAATTGGGAAGATGCGCCGATACGGTCATTCACGGCCGCGCAGCCGTAGCGCCCGGTTATGCACTCGCCCAGTCGCCTCCGGCAGCGTCGCACCCATCCAACACCACCCCAAATTTATCAAGTATCGCCCGCGCCGTCGGAACCGCTCACACCGGCATTCAGCCCCGGGCGGATGTTCTGGTTATGGTGGAAGACGTTGTCGGGGTCGTACGAGGACTTCACGTCAGCCAGCCGGTCAAAGACGGAGTCGCCGTACGCCTCCCGGACCCGGCCCGGGTCTTCGTCGCCGCCGAGGAAATTGACGTAGACGCCTTCGCGGAAGCGGCCAAGAGCGGCGAGGAACCCCTTCGTCCAGGCCGTCTCTCGGTCGCCGAAGTCCTCGCCGGGCCGCCACGCAGCGTGGACGATGATCGCGTGCGACGCTTGCCGGTTCCCGAACGCCGTCGCGCCCTCGGCCACTCGGCTCACCGCCCCCTTCAGATGGAACATTGCCACATACGACCGTGGCGACGAGCAGGAGAATGCGTGCCCGGCGATCACGTCGATGAGGTCGTCGCGGAGCGCGGGGAGGTGGGTGGCCTTCCAGTAGTAGTTCCAACCGTGGAGGACGGTCGAGTCGAGCGCGCTCTGGAATACCACGTACGGCTTGGGCCCGGCCAGATCGAGGAGCGGAGTCCGAAATGCGCGGAGCGGGCGGAGCGCCTTCTCACCGTCCTCGATCGGCCCGGCGTAGCACGCGCCCACCATCACCACCGGGCGCCAGTGCAGTTCCTCGGGAATGACCGATAGAGGCGGCACGGTGCAGAATTTTACGACCGTGCCGAGCTCGTCGGGAGCGTCGCGGATGAAGTCGCGGTAGAAACGGAGGACCTCCCCGGCGTCGCTCGCGTCCCAGAGGATGGGCCCGGCCAGAACGGTGGGCCCTACGGGGTGGAGGCGGAACTCGAACGAGGTGACCACGCCGAAGTTGCCGCCGCCGCCGCGCAACGCCCAGAACAGGTCGGGGTGCTCGTCCTCGGACGCCCGCAGCCGCTCGCCGTCGGCCGTCACGACGTCGGCGGCGAGGAGGTTGTCGACCGCGAGGCCATGCTTGCGCATCAGCCAGCCGATGCCACCGCCGAGGGTGAGCCCGGCGACTCCGGTATGGCTCACGATTCCGCCGGTGGTGGCCAGGCCGTGCGCCTGCGTCTCGCGGTCGACGTCGCCCCACAGCGCGCCACCCTGCACCCACGCCCTGCGGCCGGCGGGATCGACCCGCACGCCCCGCATCGCCGAGAGGTCGATGACGATCCCGTCGTCGCAAACGGCGGTGCCCGCCACGCCGTGGCCTCCGCCCCGTATGGCGATCTCCAGATCGTGGTCGCGAGCGAAGCGCACGGCCGCGACCACGTCGGCGGTCCCGATGCATCGGGCGATCAGATGCGGGCGCCGGTCAATGGCGCCGTTCCAGATTGCACGGGCGACATCGTAGTCGGCGTGGCTGGCATTGATCAGCCGGCCTCGGAACCCGTCGATTTCCACGACGGTTGGCTGCATGCTCCCGTGGTGGGCTTCTGCGTGCGTTGTTGTCGTCATAGGTGTCGTCATCGTGTCCTCCTCACGTCGAGAGAGGCCACATCGGACCACGGCGGGCCGCTGCCGTATAGTCAACAATCTGGACTCCACAATCGGAGGCGGATGCGCAACACTGCTGTTGTGAGGACGTCCGTCATGAGGACATACGGCCAGTACTGCCCCATCGCCCGTGGCGCCGAGATTTTCGCCGAGCGCTGGACGCCGCTGATCATCCGCAACCTGTACCTTGGCTGCGGAAGCTTCAGCGAGATCCTGGAGGGCGCGCCCGGACTCTCCCGTACCCTGCTCTCAGAGCGGCTCAAGCAGCTCGAATGGGTCGGTGTCGTCGAGTCGAATCCCAAGCCAGACGGGCGCGGGCGCCACTACGAGCTCACGTCGGCGGGCCACGACCTCTTCACGGTCTGCCAGTCGCTCGGCGAGTGGGGCGCGCATTGGCTCGAGATCGCCCCCCAGCACCTAGACCCCTTTGTGGCCCTGTGGTCGATGTGCAAGGCGCTCCGCCGGGACCGGCTCCCGGATCGACGCGTCGTCATCCGCTTCGACTTCACCGGCCGCCCACACCGGGAGCGCTATTGGCTACTCATCGAGCTCGGAGACACAGAGATCTGCAAGACTTACCCTGGCTTCGACGAGGACCTTTACATCACGGCGGAAGCCGAAGCTTTCGTCAAATGGCACGCCGGCCAGCTCAGTTGGTCCCAAGTCACCCGCGAGGACCGCATCCGGCTCGACGGCGACCTGTCGCTCGCAAGAGCCTTCCCGACCTGGAACGCCCGCAGCATGTTCGCCCACATCCTGCCCGTCGCCCGCACCGCCACGAATCATGCAGGTTGACATTCCGGATGCGGCCTCCCGATGCGGCACCGCACCGCCAGCGTGTGACGTGAACAAACTCCATATCTCTCATGCTATCCGGAATGGAAAGCCGCCGGATTGCCGATCGAACCACTCGCCTGAAATTCACATAATTCGAAGCACTGATGCCGAGAGCGGGCGTATTACCAAGGTCCGAAGACATCCAGTGTTTTGCCATTGGCTCGACGATTGCGAATGACAGCAACGGTTCGATTGCCGAAATTCAATCCGGCACGCAGGCTGAAGCGTGGCCGTTTGGAACGTGGACCGCAGCCTGATAAATCTTCTGCCGTGATTCGAACGACTCGGAAGCATTGATGAAGCGCCTGGCCGGCCGGATAATTCTGCTGTGGGGTTGGCGTCGCGCGCTTGTGGCGTTTTCTGCCGGGGCGCTGGCGGTTCTTGCGCAGGCGCCTTACGATTTCTTCGCCGTCGGTTTCGTTTCGTTTCCACTGCTGGTCTGGCTTCTCGACGGCGCGACCGGCGAAGCTTCCGATGGTTGGTTCCGGCGTTTGCGGCCGGCTTTCGCCATCGGCTGGTGGTTCGGCTTCGGCTATTTTCTCGCCGGCCTGTGGTGGATCGGCTCGGCACTTCTGGTCGAGGCCGACAGTTTCGCCTGGGCGCTTCCTTTCGCAGTGGTCGGAATTCCGCTGGCGCTCGCCTTTTTCTACGGCTTCGCAACAGCGGTTGCCCGGCTGCTGTGGAGCAACGACATCGGCCGCATCGCTGCTCTTGCCTTCGGCTTCGGGCTGGCGGAATGGCTGCGCGATTTTCTGTTCACCGGGTTCCCGTGGAATGCCGTCGGCTACGCGGCGATGCCGGTGCCCTTGCTTATGCAGAGCGTGTCGGTGACCGGCATGGTCGGCATGAACGCGCTGGCGGTCTTCGTCTTTGCACTGCCGGCCCTGCTTGCGGCGGGCCGGCATGTCCGCCTGGGAGCTGCACTGCTTGCCGTTCTCGTCGCGGCCCATGTCGGCTTCGGCTATATCAGGCTTGCTGCCAAGGTCGAGCCCGCAACGCGCGCAATCGACGTCCGCATCGTGCAGCCGGCTGTCGACCTCAGCGAGAAGTGGGACGCTTCGCTGCCCGACCGGATCTTCGCCACGCTGATGGGGCTTTCGGCCAAGGCGCCGGAGGCCGGCCCAGGGACTGGCCCAGAGACAGGTCATGACAAGCCGCAATTGATTCTGTGGCCGGAAACCTCCGTGCCGTTTTTTTTCGCCGAACGTCCCGATGCGCTGACCGCGCTGGGAGAGATGCTTGGCGACGGCCAGATGCTGATCGCCGGCGTCGTCCGGGAGGAGGGCGGCTCGGCGGCAGATGCCGACAGGCGGTACTACAATTCGGTGGTGGCGATCGACGACAAAGGTGAAATCGCAGATGCTGTCGACAAGGTTCATCTGGTGCCCTTTGGCGAATATCTGCCTTTTGCCGACATGCTTGGCCGCATAGGGCTCAAACAGCTCGTCGCCGGGCCGACGACCTATGCGGCCGGCAATGAGCGGCATCCGATCACGCTGTCCGGTGGCATCCGCGTGCTTCCGTTCATTTGCTATGAAGTCATCTTTCCCGATCTGGTAGAGATTGACGCTACGTCAGCTGAGCTTATTGTGAATGTCACGAACGACGCCTGGTTCGGTGACACGCCGGGTCCATACCAGCATTTCAGGCAGGCGCAGGTTCGTGCTGTGGAGAACGGGGTGCCCTTGTTGCGTGCAGCCAATAACGGCATCTCCGCTGTCGTCGATCCGCGCGGGCGCATCCTCGATGCACTGGCGATCGACGCACGCGGAGCCGTCGATGTTCATGTTCCGATTTCCAATCAAGCCATCGTTTCTTCCAGCCAAAGACGCATTAACGGACTGCTGATCTTGTTGCTGTTTGCTCTGGCCGCTTTCACATTGAATGTAAGGCAAAAGCTACGGGCGAATTGACAGTCGACACATTAGAAACTCATACTGTAACGGCCTGAAATTTCTCGAAGTCGGTACGTTGTGTTGGGGCACTGGCCGCCGGCTTCGTTTGGGCAGAAAAACACAAAAAGCCGGAAAAATTCGGCGAGGAAAAAATGGCAGAAGAAAACAAGAAGAAGCCGAATCCTATCGACATCCATGTCGGAAGTCGCATCAGGCTTCGTCGCAATATGTTGGGAATGAGTCAGGAGAAGCTGGGCGAGAATCTCGGCATAACGTTTCAGCAGATACAGAAATACGAAAAGGGAACCAATCGCGTTGGCGCCAGCCGTTTGCAGGCAATCGCCTCGATACTCGGCGTTCCTGTCGCTTTCTTTTTCGAGGACGCGCCGGGCCAGGAGACCGTGGGCAACCGCGGATTTGCCGAGGATGCATCAATGGCTTCTGCCGTCGAATTCTGCGGCAGTCCTGAAGGTCTTCAACTCAACCGGGCCTTCGTCAAGATCGCCGACGTGAAGATACGCCGCAAGATCATCGAGCTTGTGAAGGCCCTTTCCACCGACGAAGTCGATTGATTTGGGCCGACTAGTTGGCGGCCCTTGAAAAGCCGGAAATGGCGAGGCCGTCATAGCGGGGCAGGCAAATTCTCGCGATCTCGCGCATCGTGGAATTTACATCCCACAGGCATGCCGGAGAGCGCATCGATTTTGCTCGACGCCCATGCTCAAAGTCCTTTTCATCAACGTGTTGAAGCTGAGCACGGGTTTGGAGCTGGGCACGCCGGCGGCATCCTGCCGCCGGTCACAGCCAGTCGCAGTTGGTATAAGATAATAGCGCGATTTTCATACCAGAATGACCGCACCGCTTGACGAGCGCCGCCCGGCACAGCTAACACGTGGCGCGCCAATCGGCAGCGTGCCGATATTTTTTCAAGAGGGGACACCCGTGACGCGGCAAAACTATCTATTCACCTCGGAATCCGTTGCCGAGGGTCATCCCGACAAGGTCTGCGACCGTATCTCCGACGAGATCGTCGATCTGGTTTATCGCGAGGCCAGAAAGACCGGCATGGACCCCTGGAAGGTCCGCGTCGCCTGCGAAACGCTGGCGACCACGAATCGCGTCGTTATCGCCGGCGAGGTGCGCGTCCCCGAGACCCTGCTCAAGAAGGACAAGGCCGGCAACATCCTGATGGATGCCGCCGGTCATCCGCTCGTCAATCCGGCGAAGTTCAAGTCGGCCGCCCGCAAGGCGATCCGCGAAATCGGCTATGAACAGGCCGGTTTCCACTGGAAAACGGCAAAGATCGAGGTTCTGCTGCACGGCCAGTCGCCTGATATCGGCCAGGGCGTCGACAATGCCTCCGACCGGCAAGGCGAGGAAGGGGCCGGCGACCAGGGCATCATGTTCGGCTATGCCTGCCGCGAGACGCCGGATCTGATGCCGGCGCCGATCTACTACAGCCACAAGATCCTCGAATTGCTGGCCGCGGCGCGCCATGAGGGCAACGGCGATGCCGGCCGGCTCGGGCCGGACGCCAAGAGCCAGGTCACCGTCCGCTATGTCGACGGCAAGGCGGCGGAAGTGACGCAGATCGTGCTGTCCACCCAGCATCTCGACGCCAGCTGGGATTCGAAGAAGGTCCGCAACGTCGTCGAACCCTATATCCGCGAGGCGCTGGGCGACCTGAAGATCGCCGACAGCTGCAACTGGTACATCAACCCGACGGGCAAATTCGTCATCGGCGGGCCAGACGGCGACGCCGGCCTGACCGGGCGCAAAATCATCGTCGACACTTACGGCGGTGCTGCACCCCATGGCGGCGGTGCGTTTTCCGGCAAGGACACCACCAAGGTCGACCGATCCGCAGCCTATGCGGCACGCTATCTCGCCAAGAACGTGGTAGCCGCCAAGCTCGCCGATCGCTGCACCATCCAGCTTTCCTATGCCATTGGCGTCGCCCAGCCGCTGTCGGTCTATGTCGACCTGCACGGCACCGGCAAGGTCGATGAGGCAAAGCTCGAGCAGGCGCTGCGCACAGTGATGGACCTATCGCCGTCCGGCATCCGCCGTCACCTCGATCTCAACAAGCCGATTTACGCCAAGACGTCGTCTTATGGCCATTTCGGCCGCAAGGCCGGCCGCGACGGGTCCTTCTCCTGGGAAAAGACCGACCTCGGCAAGGCGCTCAAGGATGCACTCGCCGAAGCGCCGGCCGAAGCAGTCGCGGCCTAACCGCGGCGTCCATGGATCCGAAAGACCGGCCAAGCCGTGCGACCGAAGCATTTTTCGGTCGCCGGCGCGGCAAGACCATCCGCCCGCAGCAGGCGGCGGCACTGGAAAGCGGCTTCAGCACCTACCGGCTCGATCTGACGGCTGGACCACCGGCCGATTTGCGCAGCCTGTTCGAAGCCGATGTCCGCGCCATTCATCTCGAAATTGGTTTTGGTGGCGGCGAGCACCTGCTGCATCGGGCGACGGCGGCTCCCGAGACCGGTTTCGTCGGCGTCGAGCCTTTCGTCAACGGCATGGCCAAGATGATGATGGCGGTCAGGGAACGCCCGCTTGCCAATCTTCGGGTCTATGACGACGACGCCACACGCCTGCTCGACTGGCTCCCGCAAGCCTCGCTCGACGGCATCGACCTGCTCTATCCCGATCCCTGGCCGAAGAAGAAACACTGGAAGCGCCGCTTCGTCAGTCCGGTCAATCTCGACCGTTTCGCGCGCGTGCTGAAGTCAGGCGGAAAATTCCGCTTTGCGTCCGATATCGACAGCTATGTGAACTGGACGCTGCTGCACTGCCGGGCACATGATGCGTTTGCGTGGCAGGCTGAAGAGGCAGCCGACTGGCAGCGGCCCTATGAGGGTTGGCCGGGTACCCGCTACGAGGCCAAGGCCATTCGCGAAGGCCGGCGGCCGGCCTATCTCACCTTCGTCCGAAGATAGGCATGTTTCGTTAAGCATCGCGCATCGCGCGCTTTGCCGTCGACGAGGACCAAGGATGTCCTCGCCCTGCGTCGCCGGTCTTAGAAGCGGCCGATCTTGTTGAAGGCGGCCGGATCCATGCCGAGATTGCGCAGATCGTGCGCGCGCGGCTTGCGCCCGGCTTCGACGGCGTGCGAAGCGGCGACGGCGCTGCCGAACACGGTGAAGAAATCGCCGATGGCCGAGAAAACCTTGCGGTTGGTCATGATTATGCCCTTTCACCGCTGCAATGCGTGGTTGAATTTGTGCAGCGCAACATAGATAGGCACGTATTGCCTGATATCACAGGGATGTCGCCGCATGGCCGCTATGCGTTCTGTGCAAGGCTGCCGCCTCCGGCAGTTTCGCCCGGCCCTGCATGCGGGCCACGCATCCGGACTTGAAACGACGGCCGCGATCGTCTATATCAACCTCAAATTCTTGGTCGGTATGGCGAAGAGTGGGTCCACCCGGTCCCGCTCTTTTTTATTACCTTCCGACCGCCAATGAAGCGACAGGAATAGAATGACGGCAACAGTACCCGACAGCGACGACCGCATCATCCGCGAAAGCGGCATCGATGCGCGCATCGCGCTGATCGTACAGCCGGTGCTGCGTGCCATCGGCTACCGCCTTGTCAGGGTGCATCTGACAGGCCAGAACGGGCTGACGCTGCAGATCATGGCCGAACGCGAGGACGGCACCATGACCGTCGAGGATTGCGAAGAGGTCAGCCGGGCGGTGTCGCCTGCGCTTGATGTCGATGATCCGATCGAAAAGGCATATCATCTCGAAGTGTCGTCGCCGGGTATCGACCGGCCGCTGGTCCGCAAGTCGGATTTCGCGACCTGGACGGGTCATCTGGTGAAGATGGAAACCTCGGTCCTTGTCGCCGACCGCAAGCGCTTCAAGGGCAAGATCGCCGAGAGCGACGCGGACGGCGTGCTGATCGAGCGCGACAAGGCGGCCTATGGCGAACAGCCGACGGTGCGTGTGCCCTACGATGCGATTGCCGAAGCACGGCTGATCCTGACCGACGACCTTATCCGCGACGCACTGTCGAAGGACAACAGGGCGCGCAAGGAAGCCAAGAAGCGCCGCGGCGAACCCGAAGACGCGCCAGAGTGCGTAGAAGCGGGCGCGGAAGATGAAACCGAACAGGAAATGTGATTGGGCTGCCGGGCGCAAGGCTCGGCAACAAGCTCGGGAGAAAAACGATGGTTGTAAGCGCCAACAGGCTTGAACTGCTGCAGATCGCCGATGCGGTCGCGCGTGAAAAGTCGATCGACAAGTCGATCGTCATCGCCGCCATGGCCGATGCGATCCAGAAGGCGGCGCGCTCGCGCTATGGCCAGGAAACCAACATCCGTGCCGACATCAATCCGAATACCGGCGAGATGAAGCTGCAGCGGCTGATGGAGGTGGTCGAGAAGGTCGACGACTATGCAACGCAGATCGCCATTTCCTCGGCGCGCGAGCGCAATCCCGACGCCCAGCTCGGCGACTTCATTGCCGAACAGCTGCCGCCGATGGATTTCGGCCGCATCGCCGCCCAGTCGGCCAAGCAGGTCATTGTGCAGAAGGTGCGCGAGGCCGAGCGTGACCGCCAGTATGACGAGTACAAGGACCGCATCGGCGAGATCGTCAACGGCACCGTCAAGCGCGTCGAATACGGCAATGTCATCGTCGATCTCGGCCGCGGCGAGGCGATCATCCGCCGCGACGAGCTGATCCCGCGCGAAAACTACAAATATGGCGATCGCGTCCGCGCCTATGTCTATGACGTGCGCCGCGAGCAGCGCGGTCCGCAGATATTCCTGTCGCGCACCCATCCGCAGTTCATGGCGAAGCTGTTCACCATGGAAGTGCCCGAAATCTACGACGGCATCATCGAGATCAAGTCGGTCGCCCGCGATCCGGGTTCGCGCGCCAAGATCGCCGTCATCTCGCGTGACAGTTCCATCGATCCGGTCGGCGCCTGCGTCGGCATGCGCGGCAGCCGCGTTCAGGCGGTGGTCGGCGAATTGCAGGGCGAAAAGATCGACATCATTCCGTGGTCGCCTTCGGCCGCTTCCTTCATCGTCAACGCGCTGCAGCCGGCGGAAGTCGCCAAGGTCGTGCTCGACGAGGACGCCGAACGCATCGAGGTCGTGGTGCCGGACGACCAGCTGTCGCTGGCCATCGGCCGCCGCGGCCAGAACGTCCGGCTCGCCTCGCAGCTCACCGGCTGGGATATCGACATCCTGACCGAGCAGGAAGAGAGCGAGCGCCGCCAGAAGGAGTTCGTCGAACGCTCGGCTCTGTTCATGGATGCGCTCAACGTCGACGAGATGGTCGGCCAGGTGCTCGCCTCCGAAGGCTTCACCAGCGTCGAGGAAGTCGCCTATGTCGATGCCGACGAGATCGCGTCGATCGACGGCTTCGACGAGGACACCGCCTCGGAAATCCAGGCCCGCGCCCGCGAGTATCTGGAGAAGATCGAAGCTGAGCATGACGAGAAGCGCAAGGCGCTGGGCGTCAAGGACGAGCTGCGTGAGATTCCTGGCGTGACCACCGCCATGATGGTGACGCTCGGCGAGGACGGCGTGAAGACGATCGAGGATTTCGCCGGCTATGCGGCCGATGACCTGACCGGCTGGAAGGAACGCAAGGACGGCGAGACGAAGGTGTTCCCCGGCGTGCTCGCCAGTCACGGCGTGTCGCGTGCCGATGCCGAGCAGATGGTTCTGGCCGCCCGCCTCAAGGCCGGCTGGATCACCGAAGACGAGCTTGCAGCCGAAGACGTGCCGGCTGACCAAGCCGTTGGTGCGTGAGGTGAAACCGCATCGCACACAACCCGCCCTTGGACGAGATGAACGATCGCACTTGCATCGTCACGCGCAGGCAGGCCGAACCGGATGAATTGATCCGTTTCGTCGTCGGCCCGGATTCGGCCGTCGTTCCGGATATCAAGAAAAACCTGCCCGGCCGCGGTTGCTGGGTGACCGCCGACCGCCTACATATCGACAAGGCGGCAGCGAAAAACCTGTTCGCTCGCGCCTTCAAGGCGCAGGTGACCGTGCCGACCGATCTCGGCGGCATGGTTGACGGGCTGCTTTCCAGATCCGCTCTGGGCATGCTCGGTCTTGCCCGTAAGGCAGGCGCGATCGCGCTCGGCGCCACTAAGGTCGAGAGCGCGGTGCGCAGTGGACTGGCGCTTTTCGTGTTGCATGCGACCGAGGCGTCAGATGACGGCGTCCGCAAGATCAGTCAGGCGCGACGGGCAACCGTCCACCTTGGCGGCCCCGCGATCCCTGCCTACAAACTTTTCTCCGAGGCCGAGTTGAGCTTGGCATTGGGGGGCACAAATGTGATACATGCTGCCGTTCTCGCTGGAGACGCGGGCAGGGCGGTCCAGAAGCGCATGGTTGCGCTCGACCGATATCGGGGCGGTTCCCCGGACGATCTGGCAATGCTTGCGGCTGTTGCTGACGAAGATGATGCCGCAGAGGATATGGAATGAACGATACGAAATCGGGCGACGACAAGACGTTGAGTGTTACGCCGAAGAAGACTTTGACGCTGAAGCGCCCCGGTACGGAACAGGGCACCGTGCGCCAGAGCTTCTCGCATGGCCGCACCAAGGCGGTCGTGGTCGAGACCAAGAAGCGCAAGTTCTCGCTGCCCGGTGACAAGCCGGAGCCGGCCGCTGCTCCGTCGGTCTTCACGCCGAAGCCGCCGGTCGCGGCAGCGCCCGCTGTGCAGGAAGCGCCCAAGGCGCCGCCGCCTCCACCGCCTGTCGAACGCGGCGGCATGGTGCTGAACGAATTGTCGCGCAATGAGATGGAGGCGCGCCGCCGGGCCCTTGAGGGCTCGAAGGTGCGCGACGTCGAGGATCGCCAGCGCGCCATCGACGAGGCCAAGCGCCGCGCCGAGGATGAAGAGCGCCGCCGTCGCGAGCGCGAGGAATCCGCGCGCCGTCAGGCCGAGGAAGAAGCCCGGCTGCAGGCCGAAGCGGAGTCCCGCCGACGTGCCGAGGAAGAGGCGCGCCGCCGGGCGCCGCTGGCTGCCGAACTGGCGACGGTCGACGACGAGGACGTCAAGCCGAAGCGCACTGGCGCCGGAGCGCCGGTGCGCCGTCCGGTCACGCCCGAAGTGGCGCGTCCGGCCAAGCCGACCAAGGGCGAGGAAGATCGCCGCCGCGGCAAGCTGACGCTGAATGCCGCACTTTCCGATGAGGATGCGCGAGCGCGTTCGCTGTCGTCGATGCGTCGGCGCCAGGAGAAATTCAAGCGCGCGCTGCATAATGAACCGCGCGAGAAAGTCATGCGCGAAGTGATACTGCCCGAAACCATCACCATCCAGGAACTGGCGCAGCGCATGTCCGAGCGCGCCGTCGATGTGGTCAAGTTCTTCATGAAACAGGGCCAGATCCTGAAGCCGGGCGACGTCATCGACGCCGACACGGCCGAGCTGGTCGCCACCGAATTCGGCCACACGGTTCGCCGCGTCGCCGAGTCCGACATCGAGGAAGGCCTGTTCAACATCGCCGATCGTCCCGAAGATCTCGAGCCGCGTCCGCCGGTGGTGACCATCATGGGCCATGTCGATCACGGCAAGACGTCGCTGCTCGATGCCATCCGCAATGCCAATGTCGTGTCCGGCGAGGCCGGCGGCATCACCCAGCATATCGGCGCCTATCAGGTCGAGAAGAACGGTCATAAGATCACCTTCATCGACACGCCCGGTCACGCCGCCTTCACGGCGATGCGCGCCCGCGGCGCCCAGGCGACAGACATCGCCATCCTCGTGGTGGCGGCCGACGACAGCGTGATGCCGCAGACGATCGAATCGATCAGCCACGCCAAAGCGGCCGGCGTTCCGATCATTGTGGCGATCAACAAGATCGACAAGCATGACGCCGACCCGCAGAAGGTGCGCTCGGAACTGCTGCGCCACGAAGTCTTCGTCGAATCGATGGGCGGCGAGGTTCTGGACGTCGAAGTGTCGGCGACCAAGGGCACCAATCTCGACAAGCTGCTCGAAGCGATCCTGCTGCAGGCCGAAATCCTCGACCTGAAGGCCAATCCGGACCGCACCGCCGAAGGCGTCGTCATCGAAGCCCAGCTCGACAAGGGCCGCGGCCCCGTCGCCACCGTGCTGGTCCAGACCGGTACGCTGATGCCAGGCGACATCCTCGTTGCCGGCAACGAATGGGGCCGGGTGCGCGCGCTGGTCAACGACCGCGGCGGGCAGATCAAGGAAGCGCCGCCGGCGATGCCGGTGGAGGTGCTCGGCCTGCAGGGAACCCCGCAGGCCGGCGACCGCTTCGCCGTGGTCAACAACGAGGCCCGCGCCCGCGAGATCACTGAATACCGCCAGCGCCTGGCGCGTGAGAAGGCGGTGGCCAAGCATGCTGGCCAGCGTGGCTCGCTCGAACAGATGATGTCGCAACTGCAGACGAGCGGCCTGAAGGAATTCCCGCTGGTCATCAAGGGCGACGTGCAGGGCTCGATCGAGGCGATCAGCGCGGCGCTGGACAAGCTTGGCACCGACGAGGTGCGTGCGCGCATCGTCCATGCGGGCGCCGGCGGCATCACCGAAAGCGATGTGTCGCTGGCGGAAACCTCGGGTGCCGCGATCATCGGCTTCAACGTCCGAGCCAATGTGCAGGCGCGTGCTGCTGCCGCGGCTGCGGGCATCGAGATCCGCTACTACTCGATCATCTACAACCTCGTGGATGACGTGAAGGCGGCGCTCTCCGGCCTGCTGTCGCCGGAGCGTCGCGAGACCTTCATCGGCAATGCGGAGATCCTCGAGATCTTCGACATCACCAAGGTCGGCAAGATCGCCGGCTGCCGTGTCACCGAAGGCAAGGTCGAGCGCGGTGCGGGCGTTCGCCTGATCCGCGACAACGTCGTCATCCACGAAGGCACGCTGAAGACCCTGAAGCGCTTCAAGGACGAAGTTGCGGAGGTCCCGGGCGGCCAGGAATGCGGCATGGCCTTCCAGAACTACGAAGACATGCGCGTCGGCGACGTCATCGAGTGCTTCCGCGTAGAGATGGTGACCAGGACGCTCTGAGTTTCGAGCAACTTGAGTTCGAGCATCTACTGAGACCGGGCGGTGGTCGAAAGGCTGCCGCCCAAAGCATGATCCCGAAAAGTGGAATCCGGTTTTCGGAGAAGATCATGGTCAAACAAAAAGATAGAGCCTGATCCATTCCGATTCTTATCGGGATGGAATCAGGCTCTAAAGCATATGAGACATGCGGCGCGGTCCCATCCCGTGCCTCACGATTTCAGGATAGAGAAGAATGCCCCGTTCAACCACGTCAGGTCCATCCCAGCGCATGCTTCGCGTCGGCGAGCAGGTGCGCCATGCGCTGTCGGAAACGCTGCAGCGCGGCGAGATCATCGATCCGCTGATCGAGAATGCGGTGGTTTCGGTCTCGGAGGTGCGCATGTCACCCGATCTGAAAATCGCCACCGCCTTCGTCTCGCCGCTCGGCGCCAGTGATGCCGATGCGGTGGTGGAGGCGCTCAACAAGCATGCGAAATTCATCCGCGGCCGCGTTTCCGGCGCGCTCCGGCAGATGAAGTACATGCCGGAATTCCGCTTCCGGCTCGACACCAGCTACGACAATTTCCAGAAGATCAACGAATTGTTGCACTCGCCCGAAGTGGCGCGCGATCTCGGCCCAGACGCCCAGATTGACGATCAGAATAAAGACAACGACAAGGACGAAAAATAGTGGCGCGTCGCGGCAAGAAGAAGGGCCGGCCGATCTCCGGCTGGCTGGTGCTGGACAAGCCCGTCGGCATGGGCTCGACCGAAGCCGTCTCCAAGATCAAATGGTTGTTCCAGGCGGAAAAGGCCGGCCATGCTGGCACGCTCGACCCGCTCGCTTCCGGCATGCTGCCGATTGCGCTCGGCGAAGCGACCAAGACCGTGCCCTATGTCCAGGATGGCGCCAAGGTCTACCGCTTCACGGTTGCCTGGGGTGAGGAGCGTTCGACCGATGACCTCGAAGGGCCGGTGACGAAAAGCTCCGACCAGCGTCCGGCGGAAGCCGATGTGCTTTTGCTGATGCCGAAATATACCGGCGTCATCATGCAGACGCCGCCGCAATTTTCGGCCATCAAGATCGCAGGCGAGCGCGCCTATGACCTTGCCCGTGACGGCGCGACGGTCGACATCCCGGCGCGGGAAGTCGAGATCGGCCGTCTCGACCTGATCGAGCACAATCCTGATCGCACCATTTTCGAGGTCGAATGCGGCAAGGGCACTTATGTGCGCTCGCTGGCCCGCGACATGGGCCGCGACCTCGGCTGTTTCGGTCACATCGCCGAACTGCGCCGGATCGAAGTCGAGCCGTTCACGCAAGAAGACTTCGTCACCATCGCCGAGCTGGAAGCCGCTCGCTTCGGCGAACAGGGCGATGAACGTTCGGATTCAGCGGACACGATGCCGGTCGATTTCGACGCCATCGATGCGCTTCTGGTCGACACATCAGCCGCGCTCGACTGCCTGCCGCAAATCGCGATCAGCGACGACGCTGCAACAAAAATCCGCCTCGGCAATCCGGTCATCATCCGTGGCCGCGACGCGCCGGTGGAAGCCGAGGAAGCCTGCGCTACGGCGCGCGGCAAGCTGGTCGCCATCGGCGCCGTCGAACAAGGCATGTTCAAGCCGAAGCGGGTTTTTGCCGGGTGAGTCCCGTCGTCTAATCTCGATCAGACGTAACATCCGAGGGGCACATGGCAAAGGCCGAGACGATCAAGAAGCGGGCGCCGGTGACAGCACGGCGGCCGCCGGTCGGCGCATCACCGGGCACGCTGATCGCCGACCCGGCGGCGCGGCGCAGCGAACTGCGACTGACGCTTATGTCGCCCGACAAATTCGAGACAATCGAAAATGCCAGTATCGACGACGTCAACGCTCATTGCGAAACATGGCCGGTCATTTGGCTCGATTGTACCGGTCTCGCCAACATCCCGCTGATCGAGGAGATCGGACGGATTTTCAGCCTGCATCCGCTGGCGCTGGAAGACGTCGTCAACACCGGCCAGCGGCCGAAGGTGGATTTCTTCGAGGACCATGCCTTCGTCGTCGTCAGGATGATCGACGATGTCACCGCGCATCGTTACGAGCAGATCGCGGTCTTCTTCGGCAGGAACTTCGTCGTCACCTTCCAGGAGCGCGAAGGCGATCCGTTCGATCCCGTGCGCAAGCGCATCGAAAGCTCGATGCCCAACCGGCTGCGCGCACGCGGCGCTGACTACCTCGCCTATGCGCTGATCGACGCCATCGTCGACAGCTATTTCCCGCCGATCGAAACTGCCGGCGAATTGGTCGACAGCATCGAGGATCAGATGCTGCGCGCGGCGGACAAGCACCAGATGCGGCGGCTTCACGAGTTGCGGCGCGACGCCAATGTGCTGAAGGGGGTGCTTTGGCCGATGCGCGATGCGCTGGCGACGCTGATCCGCAATGACGTGCCCTATGTGAAGCCTGAGACCAAGATCTTCCTGAACGATACGCTCGATCACTCGCTTCGGCTCATCGAACTGGTCGAAACCCAGCGCGACATGCTGACCGGCCTGATCGAGATGCATCTGTCGCTGAGCCAGGCGCGCACCAGCGATGTCATCAGCTATCTGACGATCGTCTCGGTGATCTTCATCCCGCTCACCTTTCTCGCCGGCGTGTGGGGCATGAACTTCGATCCCGAAACCTCGCCATGGAACATGCCGGAGCTGAAGGCCCAATACGGCTATCCGGCAGCGCTCGTATTCATGGCCGTTGTTGCGCTCGGGCTTGTCGCCTTCTTCAGATGGAAGAAATGGCTTTAGCCGAAGACAAATCTTCGTTTGTGCAGCAAAAAGCCGGCTTGTGAATTGGGCTGGTGTTTTTGCCTGAATTGCACTATATGCGCCGCAGCATCGTGCAATGACACGTTGCTTGTACCGGCCCCTGCTGGACGACATCCCGGCCGAGGGCGTCCCGTTTCCTCAAACAGATAAGGAAAAACACGATGTCGATTACTGCCGAGCGCAAAAAGGAATTGATGGGTGAATTCGCAACCGCCAAGGGCGATACCGGGTCCCCGGAAGTTCAGGTGGCCATCCTTTCCGAGCGCATCAAGAACCTGACCGACCATTTCAAGGACCACAAGAAGGATAACCATTCCCGCCGTGGTCTGCTCGCTCTCGTCTCCCAGCGCCGCAGCCTGCTTGATTATCTCAAGCGTAAGGATGACGCGCGCTATCAGACGCTGATCGAGAAGCTCGGTCTGCGCCGTTGACGAATTGACCGGCGGGTTCTTTCGAGAGCCCGCCGGTCGCGCATTGGAGCAGTCCATTGCTCTAATGAAGGAAGTAGAGCGCCGCGCATCGATTTGGACGCGCACATAGGACGCTCTGAAACTTTGAATTTGCGCAAGGCATTTTCCGAGAGCCGCGGTTTTCGGGGTCATGCGCAAGGCCAGTCGGATCGATTGGCCAGACCCGGTTTCGAGATAGCACAGGGCCATTCGAAACCGCCCATGGACGGTCATGGGGCAGGATTGCAGGACGCTCGCCCGGCACCGCGCCGGATTTACCCGAGCTTCCCGTTGTCTTGCCCGTGGCTGCCCGAGAAACGAAGCCAAGGGAAAGGGGCACTCGCGCACGGTGAAACGGCGCGGCCCTTTCCGCATATGAAGGACAAGACATGTTCAATCACCACAAAGTGGAAATCGAATGGGGCGGCCGTCCGCTCATCCTCGAAACCGGCAAGATTGCGCGTCAAGCTGACGGCGCGGTGCTCGCCACCTACGGCGAAACCAAGGTTCTCGCCACCGTCGTTTCGATGAAGGAACCTAAGCCCGGCCTCGATTTCTTCCCGCTGACCGTCAACTATCAGGAAAAGACCTATGCCGCCGGCAAGATCCCGGGCGGCTATTTCAAGCGCGAAGGTCGTCCGAGCGAAAAGGAAACGCTGGTTTCCCGCCTTATCGACCGTCCGATCCGCCCGCTCTTCGCTGACGGTTACAAGAACGACACGCAGATCGTCGTCACCGTCGTCCAGCACGATCTCGAAAACGACCCGGATATCCTGTCGATCGTCGCCACCTCAGCGGCCTTGACGCTGTCCGGCGTCCCTTTCATGGGCCCGATCGGCGGCGCCCGCGTCGGCTACATCAACGGCGAATATGTGCTCAATCCGCATGTCGACGAGATGCAGGAATCCAAGCTTGACCTGATCGTCGCCGGCACCTCCGACGCCGTGCTGATGGTCGAGTCCGAAGCCAAGGAACTCGGCGAGGATCTGATGCTCGGCGCCGTCATGTTCGGCCATCGCGGCTTCCAGCCGGTGATCGACGCGATCATCAAGCTGGCCGAGGTCGCCGCCAAGGATCCGCGCGATTTCACCGCGCCGGACTATTCGGCGCTTGAAGCGGAGATGCTGAAGATCGTCGAAGGCGAGCTTCGCGATGCCTACAAGATCACCGACAAGCAGAAGCGCTATGCCGCCGTCGACGCCGTCAAGGCGAAGGTCAAGGCTGCGTTCGCACCCGCCGAAGGCGAGGAAGCAAAATACACGTCCGAACAGATCGGCACCGTGTTCAAGGAGCTCCAGGCCAAGGTCGTGCGCTGGAACATCCTCGATACCGGTTCGCGCATCGACGGCCGCGATCTGAAAACGGTCCGCAAGATCGTCTCCGAAGTCGGCGTCCTGCCGCGTACCCACGGCTCGGCGCTGTTCACCCGCGGCGAGACCCAGGCGCTGGTCGTCGCCACGCTCGGCACCGGCGAGGACGAGCAGTATGTCGATTCGCTGACTGGCATGTACAAGGAGAAGTTCCTCCTTCACTACAACTTCCCTCCCTATTCGGTCGGCGAAACCGGTCGCATGGGTTCGCCCGGGCGCCGCGAAATCGGTCACGGCAAGCTGGCCTGGCGCGCGATTCGCCCGATGCTGCCGACATCAGACCAGTTCCCCTACACACTGCGCGTCGTCTCGGAGATCACCGAGTCCAACGGTTCGTCATCGATGGCCACCGTCTGCGGCACCTCGCTGGCGCTGATGGATGCCGGTGTTCCGCTGGCCAAGCCGGTCGCCGGCATTGCCATGGGTCTCATCAAGGAAGGCGAGCGCTTCGCGGTGCTCTCCGACATTCTCGGCGACGAGGATCATCTCGGCGACATGGACTTCAAGGTTGCCGGCACCGCCAACGGCATCACCTCGCTGCAGATGGATATCAAGATCGAGGGCATCACCGAGGAGATCATGAAGATCGCGCTGGACCAGGCCAAGGACGGCCGCCAGCATATCCTCGGCGAAATGGGCCACGCGCTGTCCGGCGCGCGTGCCGAACTCGGCGAATTCGCGCCGCGCATCGAGGTCATGCACATCCCGACCGACAAGATCCGTGACGTGATCGGCTCGGGCGGCAAGGTCATCCGCGAGATCGTCGAAAAGACCGGCGCCAAGATCAACATCGAGGACGACGGAACGGTCAAGATCGCTTCGTCCAATGCCAAGGAGATCGAGGCGGCGAAGAAGTGGATCCACACCATCGTCGCCGAGCCGGAAGTCGGCGAAATCTACGAGGGCACGGTCGTCAAGACCGCCGACTTCGGCGCTTTCGTCAACTTCTTCGGTCCGCGTGACGGCCTCGTCCACATCTCGCAGCTCGCTGCCGATCGCGTCGCCAAGACCTCCGACGTCGTCAAGGAAGGCGACAAGGTCTGGGTCAAGCTGATGGGCTTCGACGAACGCGGCAAAGTCCGCCTGTCGATGAAGGTCGTCGACCAGGCCACGGGCAAGGAAATCGCCCGCGACAAGAAGGCCGAAGGCGAAGAAGACGCCGCCTGAGCGATTTAGAGCGACGTGCGTCCAAATGGACGCACATAGGACGCTCTAAGGCTTTGAATGTTCGCATCGTGCTTTCCGAAATCGATTCCGATTCGGGCCGATGCGAAGCGATACAATCGAAACGGGCGCGCCGACAGGTCGCGCCCGTCTTCATTTTCTAGACAATCCAGCTGCATTTCGAGATCGAAGAATGTCCGCCGAGCCGCTGAAGACACTGCTCCATCCATTCGAGGCCGAGGCTGTCCCCCTGCCGCGTAAGGGCGAGCGTGTCCTCTTTCTCGGCGCTGAACCCGGCTTCCGCCTGCCCGCAGGTTTCGATGCGGCACTGCATCTGGTGCAAGGCTTCCGCCCGCATTTTCGCGCGCTGCAGGGGGCGGGCTTCACGGTCACGCCGCGCCCGGAAGGCGAAAGTTTCGATGCGGCCCTGGTGCTTGCCGGCCGTCATCGCGGGCAAAACGAATTGCGCATCGCTGAGGCGATTGAGCGTGTGAGGCCGGGCGGATCGATTATTGTCGCCGGTGCCAAGGACAATGGCATTGCCAGCCTGCGCAAGCGCATCGGCGAGCTTGTGCCCCTCGACGGACATTTGCCGAAACATCACGGCATCGCCTTCTGGTTCCATCGACCTGCCGATGCTGCGGCCGCGGCAGCGCTTCGCGCCGCCAATCCAACCCTTCTGCTTGAGGGCCGGTTCCGCACTGCACCAGGCATGTTCTCTTTCGACAAGATCGACACAGGTTCGAAATTGCTGGTCGACAATCTGCCCGGCGACCTGCGTGGCAAAGTTGCCGATTTCTGTGCCGGCTGGGGCTATGTGGCGGCCGAAGTCGCCGCCCGCTCACCTGGCATATCGGCGCTCGATCTCTACGAGGCCGAGTTCGATGCGCTGGAGGCGGCGAAAGGCAATATCGGCAATACAGCGGCGGAACCCGATTTCTTCTGGATCGATCTTTTGAGCGAGCCGGTCGAGCGGCGCTATGACGCCATCGTCATGAACCCGCCCTTCCATCGCAGCCGGGCGGCCGAGCCGGAGGTCGGTGCCGGCATGATCCGCGCCGCGGCAAAGGCGCTGAAGCCGGGCGGGCGGCTGTTCATGGTGGCGAACCGCCAGCTTCCCTACGAGCCGGTGCTGGCGGCCGCCTTCTCCAGCCATGCCGAGATCGCCCGCGACGGGATGTTCAAGATTCTCGCGGCGCGCCGTTGAGGCGGCGTTCACGGGGTCAAGGCAACTTCTAAAGGCCGAAATTACTCTCGTCCGTTGTCGGTCCGCTTCAACTCGTCGAGCGTCGGCATCGAGACGATGTGGTAGCCGGAATCGACATAGTGGATTTCGCCGGTGACGCCCGACGACAGGTCGGAGAGGAGGTAGAGCGCAGAACCACCGACTTCGTCGATGGTCACTGTGCGGCGCAGCGGCGAGTTGCGCTGCTGGTAGGAAAACATGTGGCGTGCGTCGGAAATCCCGGCGCCCGCCAATGTCCGCACCGGGCCGGCCGATATGCCGTTCACCCTGATGCCGCGCGGGCCATAGTCGTTGGCGAGATAGCGGACGCTGGCTTCCAGCCCGGCCTTGGCGACGCCCATGACGTTGTAGTTCGGCATGACTCGAACGGAACCGGCATAAGTCAGCGTGATCATCGAGCCGCTGTCCTTCATCAGCGCGGCGGCATGACGGGCGACCTCGGTGAAGGAGTAGCAGGAGATGACCATTGTGCGGACGAAATTATCGCGGCTGGTATCGGCGTAAAGGCCCTTCAGCTCGTTCTTGTCAGAAAAGCCAATGGCGTGGACGACGAAGTCCAGCCCGCCCCAGGCCCTGCCCAAGGTCTCGAAAGTAGCGGCAACCGATGCGCTGTCCTCGACGTCGCAAGGCACGACCAGCGAGGAGCCGAGCTTGTCGGCAAGCGGCTTGACCCGGCGCCCGAAGGCTTCGCCCTGATAGGTGAAGGCGAGTTCTGCCCCATGTTCGGACAGTTTTCGGGCGATGCCCCAGGCGATCGAATGGTCGTTGGCGACACCCATGACAAGCCCGCGCTTGCCCTTCATCAATCCGTCCATGGTCGGCAATCCTTATGCGGAATAGCGCTGGAAAATCAGCGTTGCGTTGGTGCCGCCGAAACCGAACGAGTTGGACAAAACGGTGTCGATCCTGGCATCGTCGATGCGCTCTCGCACGATGGGCATGCCCTCGAATTCCGGATCGAGCTGCTCGATGTGGGCGCTCTCGCCGATGAAGCCGCCTTGCATCATCAGGATCGAGTAGATCGATTCCTGCACGCCGGCCGCACCCAGCGAATGGCCGGTCAGTGATTTCGTCGAGGTGATGAAAGGCATCTTGTCGCCGAAGACCTCGCGGATTGCGCCCATTTCCCTGGAGTCGCCGACCGACGTCGAGGTGCCGTGCGTGTTGATGTAGTCGACCGGCGAAGAAACGGTCGCCAGCGCCTGCCGCATGCAGCGCACCGCGCCTTCGCCCGAGGGTGCCACCATGTCGTAGCCGTCGGAGGTCGCGCCATAGCCGACGACCTCGGCATAGATCTTTGCGCCGCGCGCCTTGGCGTGCTCGAGCTCTTCCAGCACCAGCACGCCGGCGCCGCCGGCAATGACGAAGCCGTCACGATCGACGTCATAGGCGCGCGAGGCGGCCGATGCCCGGTCGTTGAACTTGGAGGACATGGCGCCCATAGCGTCGAACAGGTCCGACATCGTCCAGTCGAGGTCCTCATGGCCGCCGGCGAAGACCATGTCCTGCTTGCCCCACTGGATCAGTTCGTAGCCATTGCCGATGCAATGCGCCGAGGTCGAACAGGCCGAAGAGATCGAATAGTTGACGCCGTGGATCTTGAACCAGGTTGCGAGCGTCGCCGAAGCAGTCGACGACATCGCCTTCGGCACCGCAAACGGACCGATGCGCTTGGGGCTGCCGTTCTTGAGCGTGGTTTCAGCGGCTTCGACGATGGTTCGGGTCGATGGTCCGCCCGATCCCATGACGATACCTGTGCGCTCATTGGTGATGTCGTTCTCGCCAAGTCCAGCGTCCACGATGGCCTGGTCCATTGCGACATGGTTCCAGGCCGCACCTTGTGACAGGAAGCGCATGGCGCGACGATCGATCAGCGCGGAGGGGTCGAGCGTCGGCGCCCCCCAGACCTGGCAGCGGAAACCGTGTTCGGCGAAGGATTCGGAGAAGCTGATGCCGGATCTGGCATCGTGGAGCGAGGCCTGCACCTCGTTGGCATTGTTGCCGATCGACGACACGATGCCGAGGCCTGTCACTACGACCCGTCTCATTCGCAACTCCTTCCAGCACATGAACCCGAAACCTGTCGGACAAGGATCATGCGCAAATTAAAAGTTCTCCAGCTTCCTTGCGCGTCCCGCGGACTCGCGGCGGCGCTGTGAAGGCGCCGGTCAGGCGGCGGCCGACTGCTTGGACAGACCCACCTTGAGATCCGTTGCTGCGTATATGGGTTCGCCATCCGCCTTCAGCCAGCCATCGGCGATACCAAGCACCAGCCGCCCGCGCATCACGCGCTTGAAGTCCACGCCATATTCCACCTTCTTGACCGACGGCGTCACCATGCCTTTGAATCTCACTTCGCCGGTCGAGAGCGCCATGCCCTTGCCCGGCTCGCCGAGCCAGCCGAGGTAGAATCCCGTCAATTGCCACATGGCGTCGAGGCCCAGGCACCCCGGCATGATCGGGTTGCCGATGAAGTGGCAGGCGAAAAACCACAGGTCCGGCTTGATGTCGAATTCCGCGCGGATGAAACCCTTGTCGAAGGCGCCGCCCGTCTCGCTGATTTCGGTGATGCGGTCGAACATCAGCATCGGCGGATAGGGGAGCTGGGCGTTTCCAGGTCCGAACAGCTCGCCGCGGGCGCAGGCAAGCAGTTCTTCGTAATCGTAGCTGGATTTCGAAACCGCCATCAAATCTCATCCCCGTAATCGTCCGGGCGGTAGCGCGCCCTTGTCGTTGGTTCCTAACACAATCTATTTCAGGCCGGAAACCGGCGTTTGCGCTTAACCTGCCCGTCTGCCTGGGTCAATGCGCGCTATTGATCGTATTCGAGCGACAGAATATATGTCGGGGGGTGTCCAGTTCGGTCAATGTTTATTTTTGGCACCTTGGGCATATCTTGAGGCGAAACTGTGAGCTTGGACGGATAGATGGATCTGGGCTGCCGGAAGGAAAATATCGCTGTGGACAAGCGAGTTCGCGAAGCTGGCCTGAGGCCGACGCGACAGCGCATTGCGCTGGCCGATCTGCTTTTCGCCAAGGGCGACCGCCATCTGTCGGCCGAGGAACTGCACGAGGAGGCGGTCGCCGCCGGCGTGCCGGTGTCGCTCGCCACCGTCTACAACGCCCTTCATCAATTCACCCAGGCGGGCCTTCTGCGCATCCTGGCCGTCGAGGGGTCGAAGACTTACTTCGACACCAACACCTCCGATCACCATCATTTCTACATTGAGGGCGAAAACAGGATCTTCGACATCGCCAGCGGTCCTGTCACGGTTTCCAACCTGCCGGAGCCGCCGGAAGGCATGGAGATCGCCAATGTCGACATCGTGGTGAGGCTGCGCCCCAAACGCTCCGATTGATCCGCGCTTCATAAGGCCGCGAGATACCGTCTCGCCTGTATCGGCCTTTAGACCGTGATCCCGACCGACAAGATGAGGTCAGTTCTTGACCCGTTCGCCCGGATAAGCGCCCCAGACAAGCGACTGGGCGAGCCAGCCGGTGTGGCCGTTGAAGGTCATCTCGCACCACTGGCCGTCACAGGACTTGATCGTCCCCATGGCGCCCGGCTCGATGATCGCGACGATGCTGGCATCCTTTTCCGGGTCGTCGAGAAGGTTGACTCGGGCATCTTTGCCCCGCTGCCAGGGAGCTACGATCGCCGTCCGGCGGCCTGAAAGCAGCGACTGGTTGATCCAGCCTTCCGAGCCGTCGGCATCGCGCACACGACGCCAGGTGTCGAATTCCTGGATGATCTCCATCGGCAGGCCGGGCTTCATATACATCCAGTCGACGGAATAGTTGACGCCGGGTCCGACGCGGGAGTTGACGCGGCCCGCTTTCAGGCTGACGAAACGCGGCAGCGGCAGGCCGCTCGGGCCGAGCGTTGTGCTCTGGGCGGGTGCTGCCGCATTCTGTGCCGCCACATGCGGGGAATGAAGGAGAGCGCCGAGAAATGCTGCGCTGAGGGCCAGGCGGAGCGACGCGAAACCAGACACTTTCATCCTTTCGGCGCCGGCTCATCGGCCTTGGCGCCCCTTTTTCTTTGTCTTCGGCGGAACCTCTTGTTACATGATGAATTGGCACCGCGACCGGCCTGCAGTTTCGCCTGTCTTGGTTAAAGAGGTCTCAACGAGGTCGGGTTCGAGGAAACAATGGTAGGCAGAAAAAGGCCCCTCGTCGTCATCACGCGCAAGCTGCCCGACCCGGTCGAGACCCGCATGCGTGAGCTTTTCGACGCCCGGCTGAATGTCGAAGACAGGCCAATGACGCAGCCGGAACTGGTCGCGGCGGTCAAGGAAGCCGACGTGCTGGTGCCGACCATAACCGATCATATCGACGCGGCGCTGATCGCTCAGGCTGGCGACAACCTCAAGCTGATCGCCAATTTCGGTAACGGCGTCGACAAGATCGACGTGTCAGCAGCAGCGAAGAAGGGCATTACCGTCACCAACACGCCGAACGTGCTGACCGAAGATACGGCCGACATGACCATGGCGCTGATGCTGGCGGTGCCGCGGCGGCTTGCGGAAGGCGCCAATGTGCTGACCGGCGACAAGAAATGGGCCGGCTGGTCGCCAACCTGGATGCTCGGCCGGCGTATCTGGGGCAAACGCCTCGGCATTGTCGGCATGGGCCGCATCGGCACCGCTGTCGCCCGACGGGCCAAGGCCTTTGGCCTGTCGATCCACTATCACAACCGCCATCGCGTGCTGCCGGCGGTCGAGGACGAGCTGGAGGCGACTTATTGGGAAAGCCTCGACCAGATGCTTGCCCGCATGGACATCATATCGGTCAATTGTCCGTCGACGCCGGCGACCTTCCACCTGCTTTCGGCGCGGCGGCTGGCGCTTCTGCAACCGTCCGCTTACATCGTCAACACAGCGCGCGGCGACATCATCGACGAGGACTCTCTGGTCAAGCTGATCCAGGACGGCAAGATCGCCGGCGCCGGGCTTGATGTCTACGAGCATGAGCCGGCGCTGAACAGCAAATTGCTGAAGCTCGCCGCCAAGGGCAAGGTCGTGTTGTTGCCGCACATGGGGTCGGCGACGCTCGAAGGCCGGATCGACATGGGCGAGAAGGTGATCATCAACATCCGCGCCTTCTTCGATGGCCACCGTCCACCGGATCGCGTACTGCCACTGCGGACGTGATGCCATCTTAAGTTAGCGAAGGCTTACGAAATCACCTTGCGCATGGTAATCGAGGTCGGACGGTCATAGCCCTTGTGCGCTGTCCGTTCCGTTTCGCGAAAGCCGAGCCGGGCAAAGGCCGCGTGGTTCCCGTTCAGTTCGATCCGCGTCTGAAGCTCGATCGCAGGCTTGCCGCGGTTGCGGGCGAGATCCTCGACAGCTTGCATCAGCTGCCTGGCAATGCCCTGTCCCTGAAAGTCCGGTTCGACCGCGAGCTTTCCGATATAGAAATCGTTGGCCCGCTCCAGAACAAAAACGCAGCCGACGGTCCTGCCGTCCTTCAGCGCCGCAAAGCCCGTCTCTTGCCGGGCCTTGTCCCGGAGATTTTCGACCGTGAGCCGATGCGCCGAGGATGGCGGAGCGATGACACCGTCCATTGGGGCGAAGGCGCGCATGATCAGCGCCAGCACCTCGTCCCAACGGTCGAAATCGGCCGGAAGCTGCTCGACGGAAACCAGGCGGCCCAAGGTCTAGTTTCTCTTGTAGCGGATCGTGTCGAAGCGCGCTGTCAACGCATCGTAAAGCAGCAGCCGGCCGACCAGCGGCTCGCCAATGCCGGCGATCAGCTTGATCGCCTCCATAGCCTGCAGCGTGCCGACGACACCGGTCAGCACGCCGAGTACGCCGGCCACAGCGCAGGATGGCACCAGGCCGGGTGGCGGCGGTTCCGGAAAAAGATCGCGATAGCTTGGATTCGGCCTGCCGTCCGCGCCGGTCTCGAACGGTTTCAGCACGGTCACCGAACCGTCGAAGCGGCCGACGGCGGCATGTACCAGCGGCCGCTTTTCCGCGGCGCAGGCGTCGGCCGCCGCATAACGTGTTTCGAAATTGTCGGAGCCGTCGACGACGATGTCATAACGGGCGACGAGGGCAGGGGCATTGTCCGCCGTCAGCCTGAGATTGTGCAGTTCCACGGCGACGTTGGGATTGATGCGGGCGATGGTCGCTTTGGCACTGTCGGTTTTCGCCATGCCGACAGCGTCGGTGCCGTGGATCACCTGTCTTTGCAGGTTCGACAGCGAGACGCTGTCGTCGTCGACGATGCCGAGCGTGCCGACGCCGGCTGCGGCAAGATATTCAAGCACCGGCGCTCCCAGGCCGCCGGCGCCGATGACCAGGACTCGAGCCCGCTTCAGTCGCTGCTGGCCGGCGCCGCCGATCTCGGGCAGCACGATGTGGCGGGCGTAGCGTTCGAGTTCTTCGTTGGTGAGCGCGGTGGTGATCATCGCCGGACCATATAGCGGGAGAAAAACCTTGTCAGGCGCCAATGCATGTTTTGCCGAAGCCTGCCATCTAGCTTGGCCATCGGGGTGCGCGGCAGTGAATAGTGAGTAGTGAATAGTGAATAGTGAGTAGTGAGTAGTGAGTAGTGAGTAGTGAGTAGTTAATAGTGAAATAAAGGTCCTCTCACTACCATTCACCATTCACCATTCACCATTCACTACTCACTACTCACTATGGTCGGCCGAACCGTCCCGTGATCGACGGTCAAAAACTGCGCGCGTCCCTTGAGACTGGAAAACAGCGCCGCATCGGTCCCGGTCATGAAAGCCTGGCAATTCAGCTCTTCCAGGATCGAGAACAGCGCGGTGCGCCGGCCTGCGTCGAGATGGGCAGCGATCTCGTCGAGCAGCAGGATCGGCGTCATGCCCGACATCTCGCCGGTCAGCCGGGCATGCGACAGGACCATGCCGACCAGCAGCGCCTTCTGCTCGCCGGTCGAACAGAGTTCGGCCGGCATCGCCTTGGGCCGGTGCCGCACCACGAGGTCCGAACGGTGCGGGCCGTCGAGCGTGCGCCCGGCGGCGCGGTCGCGATCGCGGCCTTCGGCAAGCGCTTGGCGGAACCGCTCCTCGACATCGACAGCCGCGGAGGTGCCGACTTCGCTTTCCAGCGCGCCGGACAGGCCGATGTCGGCTTGCGGAAACGGACCGGCACCTGGCAGCCTGTCGATCATGGCGGCGAGCAGGCGCACCAGTTCGGCACGCGCCGCGGCGATCGCCACACCGGTTTCGGCCATTTGCGTCTCGATCGCATCGAACCAGGCGCCGTCACGCGAGCCTTCGGCGAGCAGCCGATTGCGGCCGCGCATCGCTTTTTCGTAGTCGAGCGCGCGCTGGCCGTGGCCGGGATCGATCGCCAGGACCTGCCGGTCGAGAAAGCGCCGGCGGTCTGCGGCCGGCCCGGTGAACAATGCATCCATCGCCGGTGTGAGCCAGACGACGCGCAGCCATTCCAGCATGTCCTCCGCCGAGCGCGCTGCCGCGCCATTGATCCGCACCCGCCGGCCGCTCTCGCCGGCGGCATCGCCGCCTGCAACGCCGGTGCCGATCTCGACCGGTCCATCCGGCCCGTCAAGCCGGGCATGGATGGCAAAGCCGCCGTCGCCGCCTTCACGCGCCACATCGGCATAAGGTGCACGGCGCAGGCCGCGACCCGGTGTCAGCAGGGAAATCGCTTCCAGCAGGTTGGTTTTGCCGGCGCCATTGTCGCCGGAAAAAACCACGGCGCCGGGTTCGAGGCCGATCGACAGCGTTGCGTAATTGCGGAAATTCGTAAGTGACAGCTTACTTATATGAGTCTGCTGATCGTGCTCAGGCTGCTTCGCAACTCTGGTCATGACAGCAAGATGGCCTCGTTCCGGCCTATACCCGCATCGGCATCAGCACGTAGAGCGTGGTTTCGTCGGCCATGTCGTGGATCAGCGTTGGCGAACCGGCGTCCGCCAGCATGAATTTTGCCTCAGTGCCGGTCAACTGGGCGGCGACGTCGAGCAGATATCTGGCGTTGAAGCCGATTTCGATCGCGTCGGACGAATAATCCGCGGCCAGTTCCTCGGTGGCGCTGCCCGAATCCGGATTGTTGACCGCAAGCGTGACCTGGCCTTCTCCAATTGAAAGCTTCACCGCCCGGCCGCGTTCGGACGAAATGGTCGAGACGCGGTCGACGGCGGCGGCGAAACTCTGGCGGTCGATGATCAGCTTCTTATCGTTGCCGGTGGGGATGACCCGCTGATAGTCCGGGAAGGTGCCGTCGATCAGCTTCGAGGTCAAAACGACACTGCCGATGGTGAAACGGATCTTGGTGTCGGACAATTCGGTGGTCACGGCGATATCAGGGTCGTCGACAAGCTTTTGCAACTCGCTGACCGTCTTGCGCGGAATGATGATGCCCGGCATGCCTTCGGATCCTGCCGGCGCGTCGATCTCGGCGCGCGCCAGCCGATGGCCGTCGGTCGCTACCGAGCGCAGCTTCAGCTTGCCGTCGGCGTCATGCGTGTGCAGATAGATGCCGTTCAGGTAGTAGCGCGTCTCTTCGGTGGAGATGGCGAATTGGGTCTTCTCGATCAGGCCCTTGAGCGCGACCGAATCGAGCCGGAAGATATGCGAGAACGATCCGGCCGAAAGCTCCGGGAAATCGGATTGCGGCAGGCACTGGAGACGGAAGCTCGAGCGGCCCGAGGTCACCGTCATGGCGTTGCCGTCCTCGTCGGTCTTCAGCATGACTTCCGCGCCGTCGGCGAGCTTGCGGACGATGTCGTAGAGCAGATGCGCCGGAACCGTCGTCGCCCCGCCGCGCTCAACCTTGGCGGGCGTGGCTTCGGTCACCTCCAGGTCGAGGTCGGTAGCCTTCATTTCGAGGGTGGCGCCTTCGGCGCTCAGCAGCACATTCGAAAGGATCGGTATGGTGTTGCGCCGCTCGACCACACGATGAACGTGGTTGAGCGACTTCAGGAGATTTGACCGTTCCAGGATAACACGCATGACGAAACAGGCTCGCTTGAATGAATGAGCGGGTCTCCGGCAAGCGGCAACCCGCGAAAGCTCTGAACAGGCTCAGAATCTGCACAAACTGACAGGAAAAAACCCGTAAGCGCAAGCCCGCGCTACCGGTTCGGGCCGGTTACACGGGCTTTCTGGGGATAAAACTGGCGAAGTCCGCATGCCAATGCTTGTCGCCCAAAAGCATGCCCTCGGGCCCGACCCGAGGGTGCGCAGCGGTTTTGGGGCAACGACATGCATAAAAACAAAGATTTCAGGCGCGTCGCAGCCATCCACATGCGACGCGCTTTGTTTTTCGGGCCGGTCAGGCCTGATCGTTGATCAGTCTTCTCAGCAATTCGAGCTCCTGCGCCAGCGTGTTGTCGACGCCTGAAAGATCCTCGATCTTGCGCACGGCATGCAGCACCGTCGTGTGATCGCGGCCACCGAAACGCCGTCCGATCTCCGGCAAGGAGCGCGGTGTCATCACTTTCGACAGGTACATGGCGACCTGCCGCGGCTTGACGATCGTGCGCGTGCGCCGGTTAGACAGAAGTTCTGTCTTCGACACATTGTAGTGGCGCGCTACGATGCGCTGGATGTCCTCGATGCGCACCCGCTTCGGCTCGCCCGAACGATAGATGTGGCCGAGGATCTCGTCGATGCGGTCGATGGTGATCTGCGGTTCGAACGACTGGCGGAACAGGAGCTGGTTGAACGCACCTTCGAGTTCGCGCCCGCTGCCGGTCACCGTGCGAGCGACATGGTTGAGGATCTCCTCCGAGATCTCGAGCGACGCATCATCGGCCTTGGCGGTGGCAAGGCGCAGCTTGAGCATGCCGATCCGCATGGCGAAATCTGGCGCCGACATTTCGAGCGCGACGCCGCCGTTGAGGCGCGAGCGGACGCGAGGCTCCAGCGATTCCAGTTCCGACGGCGGCCGGTCGGCTGCGACCACCACCTGCTTGGCGCTGTCGAGCAGCATGTTGATCAGATGGCAGAATTCATGCTGGATCGACTTGCCTTGCAGGAACTGCATGTCGTCGATGATGAGAAGGTCGATGTCGCGCAGCTGTTCCTTCAGCGTCAGCGCGTTGTTGTCGCGGATCGCGGTGGCAAACCGCCACATGAAATATTCGGCGGTGAGATAGACGACACGTGACTTCGGATTCTGCTTCAGCGATTCCGCCGCGATCGCCTGCAGCAGGTGCGTCTTGCCCAGCCCCACCGTGGCGTGAAGAAACAGCGGATTGAAGCGCACCGCGCTCGACTGCGATTCCGCCACCGCTTTGGCGGCGGCGAAGGCCACCCGGTTTGACGGTCCCTCGATGAAGGAGCCGAACGTGTAGCGCGGGTCAAGCGGCGAACCGAGCACATTGTGCCGGAAATCGGTCTCTGCAGGCGTTCCCGGGCGAGGTGCCGGTACCCGCTCCAGCCTGCCGGGGCCTGCTGTCCCCGCGGCCAGCGCCGTTTGCGCTTGCCTGGTCATCTTGCGCGCCGGGGCCACTTCGGGCTCGACGCCGTTGCGCCCCGGGCGGGTAGCGTTGCGCACGACGATCTCGATCTTGAGGATTTCAGGATCCTCGTGTTTCCACAGCTCGGCGATGAGGTCGAGATAGTGGCCGTTGATCCACGAGCGCAGGAAGGCGGTGGGAACCGAGATGCGGACGATGCCCCGGGACGCCTCGGCGACCTTCATGCGTCCGAACCAGCTCGAATAGACTTCGGTTCCAAGACGCGCCTTCAACTGGGCCTTCACCCGGTCGAACTTTTGTTCCGCGTCGATGGAAGCCGACATATCGTCCCCTTCGGTTAAGGTTCCAGGGAATGGGAGGTCGCCCGTAAGCTCCCTTTCGATGCCGCTCTGCATGATCGAGTTCCTTGTCCTTTTGTACCTTTTTCCGCCGGGAATGCGCCTCCTGCATCCATGTTTCCGGCGACCGTGTCCTCGCTGCGACACCATCGCCGCCGCCGGCAGATGATGTCGCCTCATTGTCAGGGAACCGGCGCCGCCTCATCAGAGCCAGCCCGCTTTGGTCATGTCAGGGCATACAATTCCGTCCGGCGAAAACGCCGGCGCGTTATTGATCTGCCATGTACAAATTACGCCAATCCCCTACCGTATCGAAAAGACAAACCAAGCCCGTACGCGGAAATGATCCACGTCACGAATTCTGCCATTTTTTGCTGGCCGATACAGGCTGGGTTAAGGGCCAACGGCCCGTCCCTCTCGATAGACCGACATTAACGAAATCGCTGTGGATAGGGCAAGGCCACGACTAACGGATTTTTAAGGAATGTGGTTAGCGCAGACGGGTTCGGAGCCTGCGTTGCACTGGCATGTTTTGACAAAGCCATTGTGATTCAAACCCTTTTCCGGCGAATATGAAAAAGGCCGCATCGCGCGAAATTTTCTGAAATAATTTTCTTGACAGGCAAATGTTCCCCGTCCCTCGCGCCCGATGTGAACAAGCTGTGGATGACCGTCAATAACTTATTGAAAGATAAAGCTGATTTTTGACAGCTGATATTGTGGCCGTGAACGCTTTCAGCGGCTGCGCCTATCAGCAGGCATGTATATGCCGGCAAAGCATTTCGAACATTGAAATCGTGCGGGAGTGTCCGTTTGCGAGATTTCTTTTTAAGTACTTGCCGGCAAACGAAAAAAACCCGGCACGAGTGGCCGGGTTTGAACAGGACAAGATCAGTAGAGGTATATTAGGCCGACAGCACCTTAAGTCGCTGGGCCAGGCGCGACACCTTGCGGGATGCCGTATTCTTGTGCACCACGCCCTTGGTCGCGGCACGCATCAATTCCGGTTCCGCCACCTTGAAAGCAGCCTGCGCGGCGGCCTTGTCGCCCGAGGCGAGCGCCTCTTCGACCTGGCGGATGTAGGTCCGCACGCGCGAGCGGCGGTTCTTGTTGATCGCCGTGCGACGGGCGATCTTGCGCGTTGCCTTTTTGGCCGAGGAGGTATTGGCCATGATGCCTCTCTTCTGATCTGGTGGGCGCATGCGGAATGTCGCAGGGCGCAAAAACAAACGGGCAGCCACAGGGCCGCCTCGGTTGGTGCGGCTTATAGTTCAGCTTTTCCGGCGCGTCAACGCTGCTTGGCCTTCTTTTTGGCCGCTGCTGTCGCTCGCTTCTGGCCGCTGTCGTCCCCATCTACCAATTCGAGAAATTTGGCTATCGGTTCGTGAAATTTGGCTTCCGCTTCTCGGCAAAGGCCGCCATGCCTTCCTTCTGGTCATCGAGGGCAAACAGAGAATGAAACAGCCGGCGCTCGAACCGCAGCCCTTCGGCCAGTGTCGTTTCATAGGCGCGGTTGACGGCCTCTTTCGCCATCATCACCGACGGCAGCGAAAAATCGGCTATCTTGGCTGCCGCCTTCAACGCCTCCTCGAGCAGCTCGACGGCGGGCACGACACGTGACACCAGGCCGCAACGCTCGGCTTCCGCCGCATCCATCATCCGTCCGGTCAGGCACATGTCCATCGCCTTCGATTTGCCGACGAAGCGGGTGAGGCGCTGTGATCCGCCCATGCCCGGCATGACGCCGAGCGTGATCTCGGGTTGGCCGAATTTGGCGTTGTCGGCGGCGATGATGAAATCGCACATCATCGCCAGTTCGCAGCCGCCGCCGAGCGCATAGCCGGCCACCGCCGCGATAACAGGCTTGCGCGCCCGGGTGAACTCTTCCCAGCCGACAAAGAAATCCTGCACATAGGCGTCGACAAAGGAGATCGCCTGCATTTCCTTGATGTCCGCACCTGCCGCGAAGGCTTTTTCGGAGCCGGTGATGACCATCGCGCCGATGTCGGCATTCGCGCAGAAGCCGTTCACGGCCGCGACCACTTCCGTCAGGACCTGGGAGTTCAGCGCATTGAGCGCCTTCGGCCGGTTCAGCGTGATCAGCCCGACCTTGCCGCGGATTTCGACGATAATCGTTTCATAGGCCATGACTGTATCTCCTCACTCGGTCATCTGGCTTACATCTGGCGTCCAGCTCGGCATCTAGGTCACACCCGGCACCTAGCTCACAACTGACAAGTCCGGCAATAGAAGGTGGAACGCCCGCTTTGCACGATGCGCTCTATGTGGCCGCCGCAGCCGCGCTTGGAGCAGGGTTCGCGCTCGCGATCATAAACCGCGAACGAATGCTGGAAATTGCCCAGAGACCCGTCGGTCTGCACATAGTCGCGCAGCGACGATCCGCCGGCGGCGATCGCATCGGCAATCACCGCGCGGATTGCTTCGGCAAGGGCGTCGCGCCGCTGTTTGGCCTTCTTTCCACGCTTTGCGATGGTGCCCGCCTCGCGCAACGGCGACAGACCGGCGCGCCACAGGGCCTCCGACACATAGATATTGCCGAGACCGGCGATCAGCCGCTGATCGAGGAGTGCTGCCTTCAGCGGCGACTTCCGGCCTTTCAGCAGCGAGGCGAGCAGCTCGCCGTCCAACGCGTTGCCTGTCGGCTCGACGCCCAGCCCAGCCAGCATCGGATGCGTGTCGGGCGCCCCTTCGGAAAACAGCATGAAGCCGAAACGGCGCGGATCGTTGAAGGTCACGCGGGACCGGGCGCCTTCGGGAGAGACAATATGGAAGACGACATGGTCGTGCACTGCGCTTTTCGAGCGCTCGAGATAAAACGCGCCCAACATTTCGCTGCTATCGGGCATTTCGCCGTCATCGGACGTTTCGATACGGAACGAACCCGACATGCCGAGATGGCAGATCAGCACCGGACCGCCTTCGAGATGCATCGTCAGGTATTTGGCCCGGCGGCCGAGCGCCGTAATCGTCTTGCCGGTCAGCCTCTCCAAGAATTTTTCGGGAAACGGAAAGCGCAGGTCGGGCCGGCGTGCCTCGACGCGGGCGATGCGAGCGCCTTCCAGGACCGGCTGCAGGCCCCGCCGCACCGTTTCGACCTCAGGCAACTCAGGCATGGCCGCCTATCGCTGCATAGAAGGAGGTGCCGTGACGGCCGCGTGCCAGCCCAAGATGCTCGGCGACGGTTTCACCGATGTCGGCGAACGTCGTTCTGAGCCCAATGTCGCCGCCAAAACCCGGTCCCGTGCCGATCACCGGAATGCGTTCGCGTGTATGATCGGTGCCGTGCCAGGTCGGATCGTTGCCATGGTCGGCCGTGAGGATGAGAAGGTCGCCATGCCTCAGCCGTGCAAGCGCCTCCGGCAGCCGCCGGTCGAAGGCCTCGAGCGCCGCGGCATAGCCGGCAACGTCGCGCCGATGGCCGAACTCTGTGTCGAAATCGACGAAATTGGCGAAGACGAGATCGCCGTCGCCCGCGTCATCCATCGCGCCGAGCGCCTTGTCGAACATCGCCATGTTGCCGGCGGCCTTGCGTACTTCCGATATGCCGCGATGGGCGAAGATGTCGCCGATCTTGCCGACCGCGATGACCCGGCTGCCGCGCGCCGTCAACCGGTCGAGCAGGGTCGGTTCGGGCGGCGGCACCGAATAGTCCCGGCGGTTGTGCGTCCGTTCGAAGCTGGCGGCGGTTTCCCCAATGAAAGGCCGCGCGATCACCCGTCCGATGTTCAGCGGATCGACCAGCCTGCGCACCACCTTGCAGAATTCGTAGAGCCGTTCCAGGCCGAAGTGAACTTCATGCGCGGCGATCTGCAGGACGGAGTCGACCGAAGTGTAGCAGATCGGCTTGCCGGTGCGGATATGCTCCTCGCCGAAACGCTCGATGATCTCGGTGCCCGGAGCATGGCAATTGCCGAGAATGCCCGGCACCTCTCCTTCGCGGATGATCGCTTCGGTCAGGTCGGCTGGAAAGGCGGGAACTGTGTCCGGGAAATAGCCCCAGTCGAAGCGGACCGGCAAGGCGGCGATTTCCCAATGGCCCGATGGCGTGTCCTTGCCGCTCGAAATCTCCTGCGCCGCGCCATGGAACGCGGAGGCGAGCTGGACCTTGCTGCCGATGTCGATGCTGGATCCCGCCGCGGTTTTCGCCGCGTGACCCAGGCCGAGCGAGAGCATGTTGGGTACGAAAAGCGGGCCTTTGCGCAGCCCCTCGCGATCCGCCCGGCCCTCCGCGCAGGCTCTGGCGATGTGTCCGAACGTGTTGGAACCGGCGTCGCCATAGCGCTCGGCGTCAGCCGCGCCGCCGATGCCGAAGGAATCGAGAACAAAAAGAAAGGCGCGCGCCATTGCAGGGGTTCATTATTATCGTTTGTCTGTCCGCCCAGACATAGGCGGCCGCGCCGCCATTGGCAATTCGGAAGCAGACGGCTTGGCGCGATAGTTGATCGCCGAGGATGCGGCATTTCTGACACGCGCCAATTCGGCTGCGGCGGCTGAAACGATGCTGGTCAATGGCGAGGCCGATGCCATGTTCGGCTGGATGCCGGCGGTGGCCGATGGCCAGCCGGATGTTCCGGGCGGCACGGTCGCCAGGCTGGAAGTGGCAAGGCTTTCGAAAGCAGCACTTCAGGTCGTGTGGACGTCCGGCCTGCTGCGGTATGGTTCGCATGCCGTCAGCAGTGATCTCGACCCCGAAGCCAAACGGCGGCTCATCGTGTTTCTCATCAATCTCAGATCGATGTCGCCGGACGTCTACAATCTTCTGGACTCGAAATATTCCGGCGGCTTCACCGTCGCCGCCCCGAAGGATCACGCAATGGCTGCAGCCATCGTGCGCCTTGTGTCAGGCAACGACCGATAGCAATGTCGGCCGGAGTTTGGCGCGTCGTTTCAGCAGGTGCTGCAGGGAATCGTTGGGCTTCTGCGGGGCCTGAGATAATAGGTTTCGCCCATCGATATCGAGTCGAAAGCCGAACTCAATCCAAGCCGTTTCTCACTGTCCGCCGACCAGGTGATGATCGGCTGGTATGCGAGATTGCTTTCGACGCGAATGAGAAAGGTGCCCTTGATCTCGAGCGTCGGTGCAACCGTGGTGATGGAGTTCTTGGCGGCGCCGGCGCTGAAGGCGCCACCGACCATCTTGCGTGACCAAACGACCACCACCTTCGGCGTCGCTTCGTCCGTGACCTGGATTGCGGTGATGATGATTTCCGGGGTCGATCGGTTGTACGGCTGAAGCGTGGAGTTGCCGATCTGCATGATCGCATCGAGATCGGCTGCCGTGATGGTCTGCTGCTGGGTAACGAGATCCGCCACCATGCTGCCGATGCGACTGACCTTCTTGCTGGTTTCGATGGCTTGCGAGGCTTCCATGGTCATGAAGTACATGATCAGCAGGACGGGCACGATGAAAGCAAACTCAACCGCCGCGACACCGCGGCGATCACAGCAGAACCGGATGGCTTTCGTGCAGATCCCAGCGATCCTCATATGTGCCCCCGTACGCCCCATGCCTTTGTCCTTCCCACCCGCGCAACGGTGCGTTTTTCAGTTGTCGAACGGCTCGTTCTGCCAGGTCACCGATGCGAAATGCAGCGTGTTGCCGTCTTTCAGATTGGCCATCGACTTGGCCATGAAATCGGTCATGACGGGCCATTTGTAAAAAACCCGCAGCATGTTTATCGATTCAGCCAAGCCCGGGGATACCGTAAAAGCCGCGGGGTCCGTGCCGGTCAGCACGATTTCGCGGTCCTGTATCTTGAAGCCTGCCTGGGCCGCGGCGGCGAAGGTCGGATACTCGCGCAGGTCCACCTCCAATCCCGGGCAGTCCTTGGCGACCATGATCTCCAGCCGGCTGCAGATCATGGTCTTCAGCGTGGCCTCGGTTACATTGGCCTTCCTTATCTGGCCCGTCCGCAGCTGGCGCGCGACATCGTCGGTGATATTGGCCATCACCTCTTGCCCGGCAAATGAAATGCAGCTCTCCAGTATGGCAAAGACGAGGAGCGCAAATGGCACCGCAAGCATCGCGAATTCCAAAGCCGTGCTGCCGCGCCGGTCGCCAAGGAAGCGCGCGGAAAAGCCTGCTGGTCCTGCTTTGCTCATATCCCGGGCCTGCCGATCCTGAAGGGGTGTCGGAGGGAACATTAGCGCAAGCCCATTGAAGTGCGGTTTGGATGATCGTTAAATTCGAGGGAAAGGTTTTAACGGGCCGATAACCGAAGCGGCATATCAGCGGGGCGAGAACAATTCGCTCGTTACCGGCCGGCGCTCATTTCGGCTTCCGAGGCTTTTTCCGCATCGCTTTTATACGAGCTTTCGCAATACGGCGTGCACGACATGGTCTGTATTTCGGCACGCCGATAGATGCGCACCGACGACGCGTCCTGTCGCACCACGGTGATCTGCTCGTCGACGATCGGACGGCCCTCTTGATCGAGGACAACGAGGTTGGTAACGCCGAAGCCCTTGCCCGTCAGCACGATCGTCGAAGCATCCTGCACGGCGGCGTCGGCGATCGCCGGATTGCCGACGACGATCGTATCGGCGGCGCGCGACAGTTTGACGATCTTCGCCTGGTTCATAGTGACCTCGATGCCGGCACCAGCCTTGGCCGGCACGACAAAGGCCGTGGCGGCAAGAAGTGCTGCAATCGGAAAGGACGATCTCGGCCCGGTCATTGAAGCGCTCCACGGCGGCAAACTGCTCAACGGAACATGAACGAGATTGGTGAACCGACGGTTAAGCGGATGGGGGGCGTGATGATGTCGGGATCGGCATCGTGATCGCCTGAAGCGGGTCGCCCCTTTCCCAATCGCCGGATTGCGGCTTTCGCGCCCTTTGACGTACCGGCGGGTTCCGCTAGGCGTTACTTAGTTTACGGTTAACCACGCCATGTCATCGAAGCCGGAAAGGAATCGGTAAGGCTGTTTATTAAGCCGATCGAAAGAGCTTCTCCATAGATTTGCAGCATCCGATCAGCCGCCAAGAGAAGTTGACGGAATTGCTGTAACACCTGGAGTAGGAGCTCTCGAATGTCTAATCTCATTGCACGTTTTGTGAAGGACGAATCCGGCGCAACCGCTATCGAATACGGTCTGATCGCCGCTCTCATCGCGCTCGCCATCATGGTCGGCGCCGGCTCGCTGGGCAACGCGCTGAACGCGAAGTTCAACGGGATTGCCACTACGCTCAATGGTGCCGGCTAATAGCGTCTGGTCGTTTTTTTCGGAGCAAGGGCCGCCTCGTTGCGGCCCTTGATCATTGTGTCAGGCGATTTTGAATGTGTCAGGCGATTTTGAAATTTCGGCCTCATCAATCGTTAATCGGACATATCTAAGCTGGGGCCAGGTACAGTGACCATAGGCCCGCGCCAATGCTTGAAGCCCTGATCTTCGTCGTCTTTCCATTCTGCATGTTGTTCGCCGCGATCTCCGACATGCTGTCGATGACGATCGCCAATCGCGTGCCGGTGCTGCTTGTGGCCGTCTTCGCCCTGGTCGCGCCGTTGACTGGCATGGACTGGGCAACCTATGGCTGGCATTTCGCCGCCGGCGGCCTGGTTCTCGCCGTAACCTTCGCTCTGTTCGCGCTCGGCGGTATGGGAGGCGGCGACGCCAAGCTGTTGGCTGCCACAGCCATCTGGATGGGACTGAACATCCATCTCGTCGAATATCTCGTCACCTCGACATTCATCGGTGGCCTGCTGACGCTCGCCATCCTCGTCTATCGGAAATCGCCGCTTGCGGCCGTCACAAGCCACAATCCGTTTCTACGCCACTTCGCCGACGAGACGACCGGCGTTCCCTATGGCATCGCGCTTGGCATTGGCGGGCTGCTCACCTTTCCGAACTCGCCGTTGATGGCGTGGGCGCTGGCAAGGCTGGCGGCTTAATTCTCGCCACCATTCTTCCCTCGTCAGGCCAGCCTTCCCTTCTTCGATTTGGCATTTGAGCAGGCGGCTCGGCCGCCTTTTTGCGGGCCGGACCGGATGCCTCAAATTTATGTAAACCTTAAATTAATCACGATCGTAAGTATTAAATTAACCTTGTTTTGACGATTGCCGATGCAAGGTCCGGCTTGGCTAGTGGATTTGCCAAGACAAGGTTCGGACAGATGCCAGCATCCCGACTGATCATTCTGGGCGTGGCGGTGGCCGCGGCAGGTGGCGCAGGCTATGTCGCAAAAAACATGGCCACGGCTCCGCCGCCTCAAATCGTCGATTCCGGCCCCAAGGCGCCGGCAATCGCGCTGCAGGACGTGCTTGTCCTGTCCGGCGACGTTCCGATGGGCAGCCCGCTCGAGAACAACATCAGCTGGCAGTCCTGGCCGGCCGACGGCATCAACGCGAATTTCATAACCCGCGCTGCGGAGCCCGATGCGCTTGAGAAGCTGAAAGGCGGCGTCGCCCGTGTTGCGATGTATGCCGGTGAGCCGCTGCGGCGCTCCAAGCTGATCGGCGAGGGACAGAGCTTCATGTCGTCGATCCTGCCCTCCGGCATGCGGGCCGTTGCCACAGCCGTATCGGCCGACACTTCGGCCGGCGGCTTCATTCTTCCCAACGATTTCGTCGACGTCATCATGACCCGCAGAGCCGATGCCGCGGGCGGCGGCAGCGGCTTTACGACCGAAACCATTCTCAAGAACATTCGCGTCCTGGCAATCGACCAGACCATCCAGGAGGACGAGGAAGGCAAGAGGACCAGGGTCGGCCAGACCGCGACGCTGGAGCTGACGCCGCAGCAGGCGGAAATCATCACCGTCGCCCAGCAGATGGCCGATCGCCTGACATTGGCGCTGCGGTCGATCAGCGACACCCAGGAGAAGAATGTGAGCGAGGCCGACTATCTCGTTTCCGGCAATGGGCGGCGCGGCACGGTGCGATTGATCAAGTCGGGCGAAGTTTCCGAAGTGGGAGCAAGGCAATGAGGCTAAGCGCTAGACTGCCGGTCGCCCTGGCTGCGGCTATCGGCCTGTTCCTCGTTGGGACGAATGCGCAAGGCCCCGTCGAGGCGAATGCGGCAGGCAGGAACGCCGAGGTGTCGGCTTCGACCGCCACCCAGCGCGTCAAGCTCGGTCTCAACAAATCGGTGGTCATCGATCTGCCCAGCGATGCCTATGATATTCTCGTCGCCAACCCGGCGGTCGCCGATGCGGTGACCCGCACCGCCAGGCGCATCTATCTGTTCGGAAAGGCGGTGGGCGACACCAACATCTTCGTCTTCGGCCCCAATGGCGAACAGATCGTCAGCCTGGATCTGGCAGTCGAGCGCGACGTTGCCGGACTGGAAGACTATATCAGGCGCTTCATCCCATCATCGGCCATCACGGTCGAACTGCTGAACGACAACGTCGTCCTGACCGGAACCGTGGACACTCCCCTGGATGCCAAGCGCGCGGTCGATCTGGCCACCATCTTCGTGTCCGGCGGTGAAGCGACCACGGGACAATATTCGCAGACCGCCTCCGGCGGCTCGGCCGAAGCCGGTGTCGACATCGACAATCCGGATTCCGAGCGTCGCGTCAGCCAGATCGTCAACCTGCTGCAGATCGTCGGCGACGACCAGGTGACGCTGAAGGTGACGGTTGCGGAAGTCAGCCGCTCGGTCATGAAGCAGCTTGGCGTCAACCTGATCGGCAACGGCAGCAGCAACGGCTTCTCCTTTGGCGCGATGAGTTCTCCTCCCTATGGCCTGGGCAAGCCGATTTCGCAGTTCTCCAACTTACGGTTGGGTGATGCGCTCGGAAACGGACTTCAGGCGTATATCAATGCCATGGAGCAGAGCGGCGTCATGAAGACACTGGCCGAGCCGACGCTGACCGCGGTTTCGGGCGAGAAAGCGACATTCAAAGTGGGCGGCGAATTCAATCTTATCACAAGCCGGACGAGCAACGTTTCAGACGACAATATAACGGGCCAGGTTACTTACACCAACGAACGCCTTGAATATGGAATTGGTCTTGAATTCCAGCCTGTCGTGCTCTCGGCCGGCCGCATCAGCCTTAAAGTGAGGACGTCGGTGTCGGAGCCTACGACGGAAGGCGCTACAGTGCTCGAAGCGGCCGGTGACTTGCCCGGCACCACTTTGCTGTCGATCCGCAAGCGCTTGGCAGATACTACCGTTGAACTGCCTTCCGGCGGCTCGATGATGATCGCCGGCCTGGTTCGGGACGACATCAGGCAGGCGGTCGCCGGGCTGCCCGGGCTGACCAAAATCCCAGTGCTCGGCACGCTGTTCCGCAGCCGGGACTTCGTCCGCAACGAGACCGAACTCGTCATCATCATCACGCCGTACCTGGTGAAGCCGGTGGCGCGCAACGCTCTTGCCAAGCCGGACGATAATTTCAACGCCGCCAGCGATGGCGCCGGCATGTTCCTTGGCCGTGTCAATCGCGTCTACGGCACCATGCAGACCGACAAGCCCAACGGCCGTTACCACGGCGTCGTCGGCTTCATTTACAAGTAAGCGGGGAAGCGGACATGTCTCAGTCAGCGTTGAAGCCAAGGCGGATCACCGCGGCGATACGATCCGGCCGTTCGCGGATCTGCCGGTCGGTCCTGCCGGTCCTGGCGGTTGCGGCATTGCTGGCGGGCTGCGCCAAGAGGGACAGCATCACGGTCGGCGCTGTTCCGGATGACTATCGCACCAACCATCCGATCGTAATTGCGGAGAAGAACGAGAAGATCGATCTTCCGGTGGGCGCCGGCGATCGCGGCATGACCGGGTCTCAGCGCGACACCCTTCTGGGCTTCCTGGACGGCTATGACAAGAGCGCCGCTCCGACCCTGACGATCTCGATCCCGAGCGGTTCGGCCAACGAGATCGCCGCGACCGTGGCCGGTCGCGATTTCGCCAGACTTGCGATTGCCAGCGGCATCAGCCGGAACCGGATCGTCATCACCAGCTACCAGTCGGTTTCGGCCGAAGCGTCGGCGCCAATCCGCGTCGCCTATGTCTCGGTGAAGGCGCAGACCGACAGATGCGGACGCTGGCCCGAAGACCTGCTGCAGACCTCGGAAAACAAGCACCATGCCGATTTCGGCTGCTCGTATCAGAACAATCTTGCCGCCCAGATGGCAAATCCGACCGATCTGCTCGGACCGCGCAAGCAATCCGATATCGACGCGGAAAATCGCGGCGCGGTGATCGACGTCTACCGCCAGAGAGGCATTTCGGAAGAGTTCTTCGGCAATTCGGAAGTTGAGTATTGAGCTTGAGCCGCGCAAGTCACGGAAAGAAATGACGATGAGCAATCTGGCCTACGACACAGCGGTAGATGGCGGCGAAACCTCGCAGCAGGATGTCGCCGCCATGCAGGCGTTGCGGCCGATTCCGCGCATCTCGATCCAGGCATTCTGCGAGACCGAGGGCGTTGCCAATCCGGTCGAGCGCGCCGGCGAGGATCGTCGCATGGCGAAGGCCCATCTGAAGGTCCACATGGGCGGCATCGCCACCGCCATCGAATTCTACCAATCGGCGCCGACGCCGAACCTGATCCTGCTGGAATCGCGCAGCGAGCCGACGCAATTGCTGGAGCAGCTCACGCGGCTCTCCGAATATTGCGATCCGACCTCGAAGGTCGTGGTCATCGGCCACTACAATGACGTCGGGCTTTATCGCGAGCTCATCCGCTCCGGCATTTCCGAATATGTCATCGCGCCGGTGTCGATGGCCGACATCGTCAGCGTGATATCGTCGATTTTCGTTGATCCGGAAGCCGAGCCGATCGGCCGCTCAATCGCCTTCATCGGCGCCAAAGGTGGCGTCGGCTCCTCGACCATTGCCCACAATGTGGCTTGGGCGATGTCGTCGCTGTTCAAGTCCGAAGTGGTTGTCGCCGATCTGGACCTGGCTTTCGGAACGGCCAACATCAATTTCGATCAGGATCCGGCGCAAGGCATTGCCGAAGCTGTTTTCTCACCGGAGCGCATCGACGAGGTCTATCTTGATCGGCTGCTCGCCCAGTGCGCCCAGCATCTGTCGCTGCTTGCAGCGCCTTCAACGCTCGAGCGGGTCTACGATTTCGATCCCGACGCTTTCACGCAGCTTATCGACACGGCGCAGCGCAGTGTGCCGCTTCTGGTGCTCGATGTTCCGCACGTCTGGACAGGCTGGACCAAGAGCATACTGATCAAGGCCGACGATATTGTGATCACGGCGACGCCGGAACTGGCCAATCTGCGCAACACCAAGAATCTGGTCGACATGTTCAAGCGGCTTCGCCCGAACGATCCACCGCCGAAGCTGATCATCAATCAGGCCGGCGTGCCAAAGCGTCCGGAGATTGCGTCATCCGACTTCGCCGACTCGCTCGGACTGTCGCCGATGTCGGTTATTCCTTTCGAGCCGATGCTGTTCGGAAACGCCGCCAACAACGGGCGCATGCTCGGCGAAATGGATGCCAAGAACCCGGTTGTCGGCACGATCAACGAGATTGCACATGTGCTGACCGGGCGCAGCGAAATCAAGGCAAGAAAGAAAGCGGGCCTTGGCAATCTCCTTGGCAAGCTCTCGCGCAGCAAGAAATGATGCTTTCGGAGCGGAATTGGTAGTCGATCATGTTTGGTAAAAGAGGCAGCGACGACGGCAGCCGGTTCACCCCGGAATTCCGTCAGCCGGGACCTGCGCCTGCCTCACCGGCGGCAAACCCTGCAGAAACGTCGGTACTTGCCAAGCCCGCACCGCCGCCGTCGCTTGGCGCGTCTGCTGCGCCGCCCGTGCGCCGTGCGGTCGAGGCGCCGCCATTGGAGCCGGAGCCGAAAAAGGTCCAGCGCCAAAGGAGCGAAACCTACTACGATACCAAGAGCCAGGTCTTTTCCGCGCTCATTGACACGATCGACCTGTCGCAGCTCGCCAAACTCGATCCCGAAAGCGCACGCGAGGAAATCCGCGACATCGTCAACGACATCATCGCGATCAAGAATTTCGCGATGTCGATCGCCGAGCAGGAAGAACTGCTCGAGGACATCTGCAATGACGTGCTGGGTTACGGGCCGCTGGAACCATTGCTCGCCCGCGACGACATCGCCGACATCATGGTCAACGGTTCCAAGAACGTCTACATCGAGGTCAACGGCAAGGTCGAGCAGACTGGCATCCGTTTCCGCGACAATCAGCAGCTCCTCAATATCTGTCAGCGCATCGTCAGCCAGGTTGGCCGCCGCGTCGATGAATCGAGCCCGATCTGCGACGCACGCCTTCCCGACGGCTCCCGCGTCAACGTCATCGCGCCGCCGCTCGCCATCGACGGCACCGCGCTCACCATCCGCAAGTTCAAGAAGGACAAGCTGACGCTCGACCAGCTGGTCAAGTTCGGCGCCATTTCGCCGCACGGCGCCGAGATTCTCAAGATCATTGGACGCGTCCGCTGCAACATCGTCATTTCGGGCGGTACCGGTTCGGGCAAGACCACGCTGCTCAACTGCCTGACCAATTATATCGACCGCGAGGAGCGCGTCATCACCTGTGAGGACTCGGCCGAGCTGCAACTGCAGCAGCCGCATGTCGTACGTCTGGAAACCCGCCCGCCCAACCTCGAGGGTGAGGGCGAGGTGACCATGCGCGACCTGGTCAAGAACTGCCTGCGCATGCGGCCCGAGCGCATCATCGTCGGCGAAGTGCGCGGACCTGAGGTGTTCGACCTTCTGCAGGCGATGAACACCGGTCACGACGGCTCGATGGGCACGATCCACTCGAACAGCCCGCGCGAATGCCTGAACCGTATCGAATCGATGATCGCGATGGGCGGCTTTACGCTGCCGCAGAAAACCGTCCGTGAAATCGTCGTCGGTTCCGTGGACGTGATCATCCAGGCCGCACGCCTGCGCGACGGATCGCGGCGCATCACCCACATCACCGAGGTGATCGGAATGGAAGGCGACGTCATCATCACCCAGGACATCGTCCTCTACAACATAAAGGGCGAGGACGTGAATGGCAGGCTGCTGGGTGAGCACGTGTCGACAGGTATTGGGCGCCCGCATTTCTGGGACCGCGCCCGCTACTATGGCGAGGAACAGCGCCTCGCCAACGCGCTCGAGGCGATGGAGAAACGCGCTGACTGATGCATTTGGAGGCGTAGGGGCCAAGGTCGATGTTCGGGATTGACGGCACCGTGTTGGCATTCATCGTGCTCGCCGGCTTCAGCGCCGGCGCGGTGGCCTATGCTTTTCTGTTCAACCAGATCAGCACCGAGAAGCAAGTCGGCAGGCGGCTCGAAACGATCAAGACCGCCGAGACGGATGGCGCCGTCGTCAAGGCCTCGCGCGATCGCGTAGCGGAAGCGGCCAAGCGGCGCAAATCGGTTCAGGATTCACTGAAGGACCTCGAACAGAAACAAAAAACCAACCAGAGTGTCGTCAAAAAGCCGCCACTGAAGGCCCAGATTCGTCAGGCGGGCATGAAGATGTCGCTTGAGCGCTTCTATCTCTACTCGGCGGTTTGCGGCGTCGTCCTGACGTTTCTTGCCTATTTCCTCGGCGCGCCGCTTTATGTCTTGCCCGGTGCGCTGCTGGTCGGCGTCCTCGGCCTGCCACGCTGGTTCGTCTTGTTTTGCCGCGCCCGCCGGGTGAAGGCGTTCCTCAACGAATTTCCGAACGCGCTCGACATCATCGTGCGTGCGGTCAAATCCGGCCTGCCGCTGAACGACGCCATCCGCCTGATCGCCAACGAAGCCCCTGAACCGGTCAAGACCGAGTTCCGCCGCATCGTCGATTCGCAGCAGATGGGCCTGTCGATCCCCGACGCCAGCATGCGTATGGCCGAAACGATGCCGTGCACGGAAGCGAGCTTCTTCGGCATCGTCATCCAGATCCAGTCCCAGGCCGGCGGCAATCTTTCCGAGGCGCTGGGCAATCTTTCGCGCGTGCTTCGCGACCGCAAGAAAATGAAGGCCAAGGTCCAGGCGCTGTCCATGGAAGCGAAGGCGTCCGCCGTGATCATCGGCGCGTTGCCGTTCGTTGTCGCCTTTCTCGTCTACCTGACAAGCCCGAACTACATCATGCCTCTGTTCACCACCAGCGTCGGCAATCTGATCCTCGGTTGTTCGGCGGCCTGGATGTCGATCGGCATCCTGGTGATGCGCAAGATGATGAACTTCGAAGTTTAGGATTTCGAGCGTGACTGAGAACGTCGTCAAGACCCTTACCGACCCGGCGTTCCTGATTGCCTTGTTGGTCGGCATCGCGGTATTTGCGACCGTCTTCACGCTGCTGCCTGCTTTTGGCGGAAACCAGCTCAAGGCGCGCATGAAATCCGTGGCGCTGGAGCGCGACGAATTGCGCGCCAAGCAGCGTGCGCGGCTTGCCGCCGAGGCCGATCGCCGCCGCAAGGGCCTGCGCGAGGAACAGTCGATCGGCATGCGCAATATTGTCGATCGGCTGGACCTGAGGCGCGCCCTGGCCGATGAAGGCACGTTGCAGAAACTCAAGGTGGCCGGCTTTCGCGGGCAGAATCCGCTGACGCGTTTCCTTTTCTTCCGTCTGGTCCTGCCCTTTGTCGGCTTTGCCCTGGCTGCGATGTATCTGTTCGTGCTCGGGGGTTTGCCGGAGCAGCCGCCTCTCATCAAACTGTTCGTCTGTATCGTCGTGGCCTATGCCGGTTTTTACGCGCCGGTACTCTATGTCAACAACCGCGCCACCAAGCGCAAGCAGTCGATCCAGATGGCGTGGCCGGACGCGCTCGATCTGATGCTGATCTGCGTCGAATCCGGCATGTCGGTGGAGGCGGCCTTTCGCAAGGTCGCGGACGAGATCGGCGCGCAATCGGTGGCACTTGCCGAAGAGTTCATCCTGACCAATGCCGAACTTTCCTACTTGCAGGAGCGCAAGCAGGCTTACGAAAATCTTGCAAGCCGCACCGGCCTGGAATCGGTCAAGTCGGTGTCGCAGGCGCTGGTCCAGGCCGAGCGCTACGGCACGCCGGTGGCGCACGCGCTGCGCGTGCTTGCCGGTGAAAGCCGCGACATGCGCATGAACGCCGCCGAGAAGAAGGCCGCGGCCTTGCCGCCGAAGCTCACCGTGCCGATGATTCTGTTCTTCCTGCCGGTGCTGTTCGCCATCATTCTGGGCCCCGCCGGCATCCAGGTGAGCCAGCGCGGCATCTTCGGCGACGAACCGACATCGAGCAGCCAATAGCCAGGCGGCCTCTGCACAGGGGATTTGGTTCTTTGACTGACGAGTCGCGCTGCCAGCCGGCGCGCAGCCACATCTCTGACGCTGGGGATTAGCCACAGGCCACCATGCCTTCGTCATCCTAGGGCGGAGCAAGGAGCGAAGCGACGCGGCGCAGACCCTAGGATCCATGCCGTTACCCAAGCCGAAGAATGCAGCGGACCAGAATAAAAGCGCTCTGTAGCGATCCTTCGCGCCCCCTCTGTCCTGCCGGACATCTCCCCCACTTGGGGGGAGATTGGCCTTCATCACTGATTTCGCCAACCACCAACCTTGCAAAAAGGACGGTGTCCGCGAAGCTGCCAATCTCCCCCCTTGTGGGGGAGATGTCCGGCAGGACAGAGGGGGGCGCCTCGCTCCGCCATCACAAGGTTCTGCACCGCAGCAGCGCTCCGAGGTAACGGCATGGATCCCAGGGTCTGCGCCGCGTCGCTTCGCTCCTTGCTTGCCCTGGGATGACGAAGTGGAGGGGTGTTTCGGCTAAGCTCCAAGGTTTGCGATTTGCCACTGACGCGAATTATCGACATTCGCTGCCGATCGCCGATCTGTCAAAATCACTCTGTCGAGGTCTGTACGTCTGGCGCCGGGACGAGGCGTAGTAAGTTGGTGGCAGGCTTTGCCTTGTCCTGGTCCTTGAGCTGGCTCCAGGCGTTCTGCTGGGCGAGCATCTGGCGAAGGTAAGCCACGTTCGCCTGCGCCTGGTCGGGCGAGAGCTCCTGCGAGGCGATCTTCTCGGCCTCGTCGAAGCGGCCCTGCAGGCCGACGACCAACGCCAAGTTCTGGCGGACGCGGCTGTCGGCGTTCGGCTGCTGGGCGGCCGAGCGCATATAGGTTTCAGCCGTGCGCAGATCACCTTCCAGCACATAGGACATGCCGAGATTTGAAAGGATCGAAGGTTCGTTCGGCTTGAGGTCAAGCGCCTTGCGGTAATTCTGGCGCGCCTCGTCTCTCTGGCCAAGCTGGTCGAGAATCGCCGCTTCCGCCGACACCAGCTTCCAGTCGGGATATTCCGGTGTCTGCGCGCGGCGCACCGCGTCGAGCGCCGGCTCGAACTGCCCATTGGCGGCTAGTGCCTTGCCATAGGCGGCGAGCACGTCGCGGTCCTTCGGCAGGGCGATCGCCAGTTTGCGCATCACGGCGAGCGATTGGTCGGCGTCGCCATCCATTTGCAGCGCCGCGGCATAATTCGTCGCGATCCGCTTGTCGTTGGGGTTCTTGGCGTAGGACTGACCGAGCGCGATCGTCGCCTTGTGCAACTCGCCGGCCGACATGGTTTCCAAGGGTCTGCCGCTGGTGCGTCCGATCGAGCCGGTTGTCAACTTGCTGGTCCCGCAGCCTGCAACGCTTGCAGCGAGCGCTATTATGAGCGCCGTGGTGATCAGCCGCTTCCCCGTGGCGTTCGTCATGCGGTTGGTCGGCATCTGCACCAGGGCCTCCATTCGTGTACGGGGCCATTGCATGGCCATCTTCCCTCCCGCAGAAATATTCTGTTAACCCTAACGGACAGTTAAAAAAGCGCCGACTCGGAAGCCGGAGGCCATCGAATGCCAGTCGAACTCATCGAGGGGAAACTGAAGACCACGCTGCCGGTTCACCTGGTGGCGAAGGATAGACTGGATGCAGCGGGCCTTGCCTCGTCCTCGCTCGCCTGGGCCAAGGCCAACGGGTTTTCCGGTGAGGCCGGCAGGACGCTGATCCTACCCGACGAAAACGGTGCGCTTGCCGGCGCCCTGTTCGGCACGGGCGATGGCGAAGGCGCGCTTGCCATCGGTGCGCTGGCGAGAGCGTTGCCCGAAGGCGACTGGCATTTCGCCTCGGCACCCGCCGAACCGGAACTGGTTGCCGTCGCACTGGCGCTCGGCGGCTATGTCTTCACCCGCTACGGCAAAAAACCTGGCAAGGCGCTGCGTTTTTCGCTGCCGTCCGGCGCCGACGCGGCGCGTGTTCGCCGAACTGCCGATGGCGTCTTCCTGACGCGCGATCTGGTCAACACGCCGACCAGCGACATGGGACCTGACGAACTGGAGAAAGCGGTGCGGACGCTGGCCAGGACGTACAAGGCAGAAGTGTCGGTGACAAAGGGCGACGGTCTGCTCAAGAACAACTTTCCGATGATCCATGCCGTCGGCCGCGCTTCCGTCGGTGCGCCGCGGCTGATCGACATGACATGGGGACCGAAGAACGCCCCGAAGGTGACGCTGGTCGGCAAGGGCGTCTGCTTCGACACCGGTGGCCTCGACATCAAGCCGTCCTCGGGCATGCTCCTGATGAAGAAGGACATGGGTGGCGCGGCCAACGTATTGGGCCTCGCTTCGATGATAATGGCCGCCGGGCTGAAGGTCCGGCTGCGTGTGCTGATCCCGGCGGTCGAGAATTCGATCGCCGGCAACGCCTTCCGGCCCGGCGATGTGCTGGTGAGCCGCAAGGGCATCACCGTCGAGATCGGCAACACCGACGCCGAGGGACGGCTTGTCCTGGCGGACGCCTTGGCGCTGGCAGACGACGACGAGCCGCAGCTGCTGATCGACATGGCGACCTTGACGGGGGCTGCTCGCGTCGCGCTCGGTCCCGATCTCCCGCCTTTCTACACCGGCGATGAAGCGCTGGCGTCCGATCTGGCGGAGGCTTCCGCCGCGGTCGAGGATCCGTTATGGCGCATGCCGCTGTGGAAACCTTATGACGCAAAGCTGTTGTCGAAGATCGCCGACATCAGCAACGTCACGTCAGATGGTTTCGCCGGCTCGATCACTGCGGCGCTTTTCCTGAAGCGCTTTGTCGAGAAGACCGCCGCTTGGGTGCATTTCGACATCTTCGCCTGGAACCCGTCCGATCGTCCGTACGGTCTCGCCGGCGGCGAGGCGCAAGGCATCCGGGCACTGGAAAGGGTTATCTCGAAACGCTACGCCTGACTCTTGCGCTCGACAGGAAATTATCGAGACTGAAACGGAACCGAAACAATTTGCCGTCATTCTGGCAGGATGTCGATTGCGATGCGCCCGAGCCAGGCCTTGCGACTGTGGCAGCAGGTGACGCTGTCGCAGGTGCGCGACGATGCGCCCGATCTCACCATGCGCCAGACGGCGATCCTGTTCACCATCTATCTCGACCCGCCGCCGCACACGGTGCGCGGGCTCGCCGCCCGGCTCAATGTCACCAAGCCGGTGATCACCCGCGCGCTCGATACGATGGGCGCGCTGAAGCTGGTATCGCGCCATCGCGACGAGCTCGACAAGCGCAACGTGCTGGTCAAGCGAACCGTAGAAGGCGCGCTCTTTGTCGAGCGCTTCGGCGATGTTATCATCGCCAGAGCCCAGGAATTGCCCATCTAGAGCAAGGTCCCGAACCGTAGGCCAGCGAAGCAAAAAAGTGGGAACCGGTTTTCGGAAGAGATCATGCTCCAACACCAAGATAGAGCCGAGTTGCCGATTTGACCGCCAGGGATGCCCGCCTTCACGCCTTCCGTTCCGATCTCGCCGATGCAAGGCTGAAAGGCGAGGTCGCCGCCGATCGCTTCGTCGCCGGGCGGCCAGCGCGTATCGCCGCTTCCGTTGCCGATATCCGCAAGGCGCCGCGGCCGGATGCCGGCGTCAATACGCAGCTTCTGTTCGGCGACGACGTCCTCGTCTTCGAGGATGCCGAAGGCTGGGCCTGGATCCAGGCCGAGCGCGACGGCTATGTCGGCTATGTCGCCGACACCGTGCTGGGCGGGCGGGACCATGCGACTACCCATGTCGTCTCCGTGCCGCGCACCTTCCTCTATCCCGGACCGGATTTGCGGCTTCCGCTGAGCGGGCAGCTCTCGATGGGATCGGCGTTGACGGTGACCGGCGCGGCCGAAACGCGCGGCACGCACTATGCGCTGCTACCGTCCGGCGAGGCGGTCATATCGGGCCATTTGCAGCCCGTAAACAAACCGGCTGCCGACTACGTCGCGGTCGCGGAAACCTTTCTCGGCACGCCCTATCTGTGGGGCGGCGCCTCCGGCTTCGGCATCGATTGCTCCGGTCTCGTGCAACTGGCGATGCACATGGCCGGCAGGCAAGTGCTGCGCGATTCCGACATGCAGGCGGCGACCATCGGTGAGCCGCTCGACCCGGGGCCGAATTTCGCCGGGTTGCGGCGCGGGGACCTGGTGTTCTGGAAAGGCCATGTCGCTATCATGACCGACCCAGAGACCATGATCCATGCCAACGGCCACACCATGCTGGTCTCGCGTGAAGGGTTCAAGGAAGCCCTCGCCCGCATCGGCTATCTCTATGGCGGTCCGACAGGGTTCCGGCGGCCTTAGGGCATCCTTACCTCTCCCCCTGTGGGAGAGGTCGGATTGCCCCGATTTGTCCTTCACAATTCGGTTGGCAATCCGGGTGAGGGGTAAGTTGGCGCCAAGCTGGAACACCCCTCATCCGTCTTGGCGCTAACGCGCCAATCCACCTTCCCCCATAAGGGGGAAGGAAAGAAAATGATCACCTTTTGTTCCGATTGTTCTTGGCGATTGCGCGCCGCCGCGCTACCTCTGGCGGGTGACAGAGCAGCCGCGTCTCGCCGAACAGAATGCCGCCGTTCACTTGCCCGAGCCATTCCTCAAATGGTTTGCGGAAAAGGGCTGGTCGCCGCGCGCGCATCAGATCGAATTGCTGGCGATCGCCCAAGCCGGCCAATCGGTGCTGCTGATCGCGCCGACCGGTGCCGGCAAGACGCTGGCCGGGTTTCTGCCTTCACTAACCGAGCTGGCCGGCCCGCCAAGGAGAAGGCCGGGGCAGGCGCATCGCGGCATCCATACGCTCTACATCTCGCCGCTGAAGGCGCTGGCCGTCGATATCGAGCGCAATCTCGGCAAGCCGGTCGAAGAGATCGGCCTGCCTGTCACCATCGAGACGCGCACCGGCGACACGCCCGCGCACAAGCGCCAGCGCCAAAAGCTGGTGCCGCCCGACATCCTCCTGACCACGCCCGAGCAACTGGCGCTGCTGATTGCCGCACCCGACGCCAGGCGTTTCTTCGAGGATCTGCACTATGTCGTGCTCGATGAACTGCATTCGCTGGTGACGTCGAAGCGCGGGCATCTCCTGTCGCTCGGGCTGGCCCGGCTGCGATCCTTTGTTCCCGGCTTGCAGACGATCGGCCTATCCGCGACGGTCGCCGAGCCCGATGAATTGCGCCGCTGGCTGGTCAGCCAGAATCCACCCGGCGGTATGGCCGAATTGATCGTCGTCACCGGCGGCGCCAAGCCCGACATCTCCATTCTTGACTCGGAAGAGCGTGTTCCTTGGGCCGGACATTCGGCCCGCTACGCGACACCGGAGATCTACAGCGAGATCAAGCGACACAAGACGACCCTGCTGTTCGTCAACACGCGCAGCCAGGCCGAGTTGCTGTTCCAGGAATTGTGGCGGGTCAATGAGGACACCTTGCCGATCGCGCTGCATCACGGCTCGCTCGATGTCGCCCAGCGCCGGCGCGTCGAGAAAGCCATGGGCGAGAATACCTTGCGCGCCATCGTCGCCACTTCGACACTCGATCTCGGCATCGACTGGGGCGACGTCGATCTGGTCGTGCATGTCGGCGCGCCCAAGGGCGCGAGCCGGCTGGCGCAACGTATCGGCCGCGCCAACCATCGTATGGACGAGCCGTCAAAGGCCATCCTGATCCCGGCCAACCGCTTCGAGGTGCTGGAATGCCGGGCGGCGCTCGACGCCAATTATCTGGGCGCCCAGGACACGCCGCCGCTGGTCGATGGCGGGCTCGACGTGCTGGCGCAGCATGTTCTGGGTTGCGCTTGCGGCGCGCCATTCCTTGCCGATACCTTGTTCGAGGAAGTGCGAACAGCTGCACCCTATGCCAGCCTCGATCGGCCGACATTCGATCGCGTCATCGATTTCGTCGCCACCGGCGGCTATGCGCTGAAGAACTATGAACGCTACGCCCGTATCCGCCTGAACAAGGACGGGCTGTGGCGCGTGTCCAATCCTCGCATTGCCCAGCAATACCGGCTGAATGTCGGCACCATCATCGAGGTGCCGGCGCTCAACGTGCGTTATATCAAGGCCGGCAGCAAGGGGTCCGCGTCGCGCGGCGGCCGCGTTCTCGGCAAGATCGAGGAGGCCTTCCTCGAAACGCTGACGCATGGCGATACCTTTATGTTCGCCGGCAAGGTGCTACGCTTCGAGGGCATCCGCGAGAATGAGTGCTTCGTCTCGAATGCGCCCGGCAACGACGCCAAGGTGCCTTATTATGGCGGCGGCAAATTCCCGCTTTCGACCTACCTCGCCGAACAGGTCCGCATCATGCTGGATGACCCGCAGCGATGGAAGAAGCTGCCGGAGCAGGTCGCCGACTGGCTGCGCTTCCAGGCCGACAAATCGGTGCTGCCGAAACGCGACGACCTGCTGATCGAGACCTTTCCGCGCGGCAACCGGCACTATCTGGTGGCCTATCCGTTCGAGGGCAGGCTGGCGCACCAGACGCTCGGCATGCTGCTCACCCGCCGGCTCGACAGGGCGGGAGCCAGGCCGCTCGGCTTCGTCGCCACCGACTATGCACTTGCCATATGGTCGCTGGCCGATATGGGCAGGATGTTCAGGGCGAAGAAACCGTCGCTGGCCGCGCTTTTCGACCAGGATATGCTGGGCGACGATCTCGAAGCCTGGCTGGCCGGCAGCTGGCTGTTGAAGCGCACTTTCCGCAATTGCGCGCTTATCTCGGGACTGATCGAAAAACGTCATCCGGGCCAGGAGAAGAGCGGCCGTCAGGTCACCGTGTCGACCGATCTCATCTACGACGTTCTGCGCAGCCATGAGCCCGATCACATCCTGCTGCAGGCGACGCGTGCCGATGCGGCCACGGGTCTGCTGGATGTCAGCAGACTTGCCGAGATGCTCTCGCGTATCCAGGGACGAATCGTGCATAAGCACCTTGAGCAGATCTCGCCGCTCGCCGTGCCGATCATGCTCGAGATCGGCAAGATGCCGGTGCATGGCGAGGCCGATGATACGCTGCTGATGGATGCGGCAACGCTGGTCGAGGAGGCCATGGGGACGAAATGACGCGCGTGCTGGCCACGACTTTGCCCCTGGCGGGCGCAGACTCTATCGGCATCGCCGGCGAGCGCGCGATCTGCGATCGGCGCGGCGTGCTTTATTTTCCCGAGCTTCGGCTGCTGACTGTCTCCGACCTGCATCTGGAAAAGGGCTCGTCGCTGGCCCGGCGCGGTACGTTGATCCCGCCCTATGATACGGGTGCGACATTGCTCCGGCTGCAGGCGGTGATCGCCGACTACCAGCCTGCGATCGTCATCAGCCTGGGCGACAGCTTTCATGATGGTGGCGGCGCGGCGCGCATGCACTCAAGCTTTCGCGAACGGCTGGAGGCACTGATGGCCGGTCGCGACTGGTTCTGGGTTGCTGGCAATCATGACCCCGATGCACCGGCCGACCTGCCTGGTGAGACGGTGCGCGAGCTGGCCATCGGCGCTCTGGTATTCCGGCATGAGCCTTCGGCAGTGAGAGTGGAAGGCGAAATATCAGGCCATCTGCACCCTTGCGCCCGCATCGTGCAGCAAGGCCGCTCGGTGCGGCGGCGCTGCTTTGCCGGTGACGGCGGCCGCATGATCATGCCAGCTTTCGGCGCCTATACTGGCTCGCTTAATGTGCTCGACCGCGCCTATGCCGGGCTGTTCCGCCGCGAAACGCTGATGGCCTATATGCTCGGCGCTGAGCGCATCTTCGCGATTTCCCGCTCGATGCTCAGGCCGGGCTGAGCTGCTCTACCTGCCATAGTAGAGGGTGACGGTGTGCTTCGCCTCGGCGAAGAACAGCCAGCGTTCGACCAGCATGCCGGCGAATTGGACGGTTGCAGCGAGTGTCGACAGCACCGCCGCGTAGGGCCATGGCAAGGCGAGCACGGCAACCAGCAGCAAAACAGGCGAGGCGAAGGCCAGCACTTGCGTGATCTGGCGCAGCCGCGCCTTGTGCTTGCGCGCGACGCGAAAGCCCATCTCCTTGAGCAGATAGTTTTCCTCGGTGTGCGGCCATTCCAGCGACCGCACCGTACCGCCGGCAAGCCCGGTGGCGGTGTTGGCGTTGGTCGGGATTTCCAGCCTGTCATTGTATCGCCAGGTTGCCACCTTCCAGCCCCAGCCGAGCAAGGTCAGCAGCATGCAACCTGCCAGAAGGACGGTCGAGCCGATGGCGAAACCATGCAGCAGCGCGTTGAGAAGCACGCTGCCGCTCATCGCCGAAAAGATCAGGTAGCCGGGCAGAGTGAACCGGCTGTGCCACTGGGCTATTGGCTTCAGCGAGGCATAGATCATGCCGGTGGTGCAGACGGTAGCGACCGCGCCGACCGCAGCCAGCACCCCGGCGACGGCTACCCAGCCCTCTGTGCGGCCGAGGACCACCCAGCCTATGGCGAACAGCCCCGCCGGCACGAAGGTCGCGACCGACGCGACGCCTTCGCGTGACAGCCACGAACTGCGCCATTGCGAGAAGGCCCGCCAGGCGCGTTCGGGCCGGCCGAGATGGCCGGCCGACGACAACAGGCCAGCCGAGATCAGGCCGAGCGCCAGCCCCATGCCGATGGCGCCGAGCCAGAAATCGGGCGGGACGAACCCCAGTCCGGCCAGCACGCCGAGCAGCGCAAGCAGGCCGTAACCGGCGCCGGTGGCGGTGGTGAAAAAGACGACGGAGAAGGCTGGATGCATGAGATTGGTTGCTGGTCAGTTCGAAAGCATGCGGTCGACCCAGCCGAGGAAACCGCCTTCGGCCCGCACCGGTTCGAGCGCCGGCGCCGGCACCGATGCGGCGCGTGTGGTATTGGCGCGCGGCGGCAAATATTTGTTGGTCGGGTGATAGCCGAGTTCGGGCATCAGGTCGACACCGCCGCGCTCGGCCACCAGTTGCGAGATCGCCGACGCCGGGTCGCCGAGATCGCCGAAATGCCGCGCGCTGGTCGGACAGGCGGCGACGCAGGCCGGCACGCGGTCTTCTTCTGCCAGATTGTCGTTGTAGATGCGGTCGACGCACAGCGTGCATTTCTTCATCACGCCGACATCGGTGTCGAATTCGCGTGCGCCGTAGGGGCAGGCCCAGCTGCATAATTTGCAGCCGATGCACTTGTCCTCGTCGACCAGCACGATGCCGTCCGAAGCCCGTTTGTAGGAGGCGCCGGTCGGGCAGACGGTGACGCAGGCCGGTGTCTCACAATGCAGACAGGAGCGTGGGAAATTGACCGTGCGCCCACCCATCTCCGTGATGTGCTCATAGCTGTGCACGCGGTTGAACCACACCCCGTCGGCATCGCCGCCATAGGGATCGATGTCGGTCAGCGGCGCCATGTGACCGCCGGTGTTCCATTCCTTGCAGGCGGTAACGCAGGCCTGGCAACCGACGCAGGTGTCAAGGTCGATGACGAGGCCGAGCTTTTTGTCGGTATGGGCGGGGAGACAGGTCATGGTCTGGCGGCTTCTCTTTCCCGGCGAAACTCGGCGCCGAAACTGAGCTTGTCGGGCGAGGGTTCGAAATGCGGTGGCTGCCGGAAGCGCTCGAACTGCGGCTCGGTGAAGCCGGCTTCTTCAGCCGCGCATTTGACGATGCGGACGCGCAGGTCGAACCATGCCGCCTGGCCGGTGACCGGATCGGAATTCGAGTAGCGCTTACCGTTCGCATCGGCAGAAGTCTGGTCGCCGATAATGTGATTGAGCAGGAAGCCACGGTTGGATTCGGCGGCGTCGTCCTTCAGCCCCCAGCTGCCGCGCCGTTTGCCGATGGCGTTCCAGGTCCAAACCGTATCCGCGTTGACGCCGTCGACCAGCTTGATCTGTCCCTTGACCTTGCCGTTGATGCTCTCGATCCACACCCAGTCATCGTCGACAAGGCCGAGGCCGGCGGCGGTCCGGTTGTGCACGAACAGCCGGTTTTGGCTGGTGATCTGCCTGAGCCAGGCGTTCTGCGAGCCCCAGGAATGATACATGTGCATCGGCCGCTGTGTTAGCGCGTGCAGCGGGTATTTCTCGAGGTCGACAGCCGCCTCCTCGAAAGGCGTGTACCAGAACGGCAGCGGGTCCATATAGGTCTCGATGCGGCTGCGCTCCGCCTCCGGCGGCAGCACCCGCCCATGGCCGCGCGCGGCGAGGCGAAACCGCTGAATTGGTTCCGAATAGAGCTGGAAGACGATCGGCTCGGCTTTCGGGATGAAGCCCATGTTCTCGGCGAAGTCGAGATAGGAGCGGTTGGCCATCTTGTAGTAGCGCTGGTCGTCCGCAAAATCATGGTGCCAAAAGCCGCCATTGTCGATGTAGCGCTGAAGCTGATCAGGATTGGCCTCGCCCTTGCCGGTCGAAGTTCCGTCCTTGCCGCGCCAGCCGGCGAGCGGGCCGACGCCCGGCGTGCGCTCATGATTGACGATGTAATCGGCATAGTCGCGGTATTTGGCCGAGCCGTCGTCGTCGACAAAGCCGGGCAGGCCGAGCCGCGCGCCGAGCTCGATTAGCACCGTCTGGAACGGCCTGACATCGCGGTCCGGCTCGACGACGGGATGGCGGATGGCGTCGCCCGGGCCGTCGGCATGGCTGATCGGCCGGTCGAGCAGGCTGATGCAGTCATGCCTTTCGAGATAGGTGGTGTCGGGAAGCACGAGATCGGCGAACGGCACAGTCTCGGAATAATAGGCGTCGGAATAAATGATGAAGGGGATCTTGTAGTTTCCGGCCTCGTCGCTGTCGGTCAGCATCGCCATCGTCTCGACTGTGTTCATCGACGAGTTCCAGGCCATGTTGGACATGTACATCATCAGCGTGTCGATCCTGTAGGGATCGCCGGCCCAGGCGTTACGGATGACCGTGTGCATGAGCCCATGTGCTGCCAGCGGCGCATCCCAGGAATAGGCCTTGTCGATACGGATCGGCGTGCCGACGTCGTCGACGAGCAGATCGTCCGGGCCGCAGACGAATCCAAGCGGCATGCCTTCGAGCGGCGTCATCGGCCTGACGTCCTTGCCCGCCGGCTTCGGCCCCGGCGGCGCCGACCGCGGATAAGGCGGCTTGAAGCGAAATCCGCCGGGCACGTCCACCGTACCCAGGAGTACTTGGAGCAGGTGGATGGCGCGGCAGCTATGAAAACCGTTCGAATGCGCCGAGATGCCGCGCATCGCATGCATCGACACCGGCCGACCCTTGATCGTCTCGTGCCGGCGGCCGGCCCAGTCGGTCCACGCTATCGGCAGTTCGATTGCTTGCTCGAAAGCGACGTGCGCCAGTTCGGCAGCAATCCGGCGGATGGTGTCGGCGGCAACGCCGCAGCGTTCGGCGACCGCATCGGGAGAATAGCTCTCCTGGAGGTAGCGGTCGGCGATAAGCTGGAAGACCGGCACGCAGCGGCGGCCGTCGAGCTCGAAGTTGCCGGTCAGCGCCGGTTTTGCATCGCTATTGGTGGCGCTGACGGGCACTTTCGCCACCCTGTCCCAGGCCATCGGGTTGCCGCCGCTGTCGCGCGCGAACAGCCCGTCATCGGCAGCATTCGGCTCCTGAATGACGAGGACATGGGCGTTGGTGTAGCGCAGCAAATAATCGAGATCGACGCGGCCGGCCTTCAGCAGTTCATGGATGAGAGCAAACACGAACAGGCCGTCGGTGCCGGGTCGGATGCCGATCCAGTCATCGGCAATGGCGTTGTAGCCGGTGCGGCACGGATTGATCGAGACCACCTTGGCCCCGCGCGCCTTGAGCTTGCCGAGACCGATCTTGATCGGATTGGAATCATGGTCCTCGGCAACGCCGAACAGCATGAAGTATCTCGTGTTGTCCCAGTCGGGTTCGCCGAACTCCCAGAACGAGCCGCCGATCGTATAGAGCCCGCCGGCCGCCATGTTGACCGAGCAGAAGCCGCCATGGGCGGCGAAATTCGGCGTGCCGAACTGGCTCGCCCACCAGCCGGTCAACGATTGCGACTGATCGCGCCCGGTGAAGAAGGCGAGTTTCTTCGGATCGGTCCGGCGGATTTTCGAAAGTCGTTCCGTCGCGATTGAGAAAGCCTCCTCCCACTCGATCTCACGAAATTCTCCCGAGCCGCGCGGACCTGTGCGCAGCAATGGTTTCTTCAACCGGGCCGGACTGTAGTGCTGCATGATGCCGGCACTGCCCTTGCCGCACAGCACGCCGCGATTGACCGGATGATCCTTGTTGCCGTTGATGTAGCGGACCTTGCCGTCCTTGATGTGGACGTCGATGCCGCAGCGGCAGGCGCACATGTAGCAGGTCGTCTTGGCGATGCTGTCGGAGATATCGGGCGAAGTATCGACGCCATCGCCCTCGTCGGGCGCGCGCGTGTCGGCAAGCGACCGTTGGGACGGTGCGGAATTGGCGCCGCGCAGCTGTCCGTGGCTCATGATCTGCTTTTGTGGTCCGAGTATTTGGCTCGCGTTTTTGGTCCGGGGCCGCGCATGTAATGCTCTTCCGGATGATAGCCATGGCCGGTGAGCCGCCGCCGCAAGCTGCGCGTCCAATGGGCAAACAGGGATTTGAACCGCCCGATCACTTTCTGCCTTTGCGGATTGGCCGCGATATTTTTCCAATTTCCTGCAAAAACTTAGAACAAAACGATCGATCTGTCTAACAAGTTGCTCTTGTAATTCCAATCGAATTTGTTTCTTAATTCTCTCATGACCCTGGACCAATTGCGGATCTTCGTTGCCGTCGCCGAACGAGGACATATGACCAAAGCGGCCGAGCTGCTGGGTATTTCCCAGTCGGCGGCGTCGGCCGCCATCCGCTCGCTCGAACAGCAGCACGGCGTCCAGCTGTTCAACCGGGTCGGCCGCAACATCGAGCTGGCGCAGACCGGCCGCCGGTTCCTGCCTGAGGCCAAGGCCGTGCTCGAACGGGCGGCTGCCGCTCACAATGTGCTGGAGCACGTCTCGCAGACGATCACCGGCAGCCTTTCAATCGCCGCCAGCCAGACCATCGCCAGCTATTGGCTGCCGCGCCGGCTGGCCTCCTTCCACGAGGCCTATCCCGCCGTCAGGCTGAGCGTGACCATTGGCAACACCAGGCAGGTCGAGACCAATGTCCTGGACGGCACGGCGGATTTTGGCCTGGTCGAGGGGCGGACTGATTCAGACATATTGCGGCGCGCCAAGGTCGATGTGGATCGCCTGATGCTGGTTGTGGCGCATTCGCATCCCGAGATCGCTGAAGTCTCGCGCGGGCATCCCGACATTAGCGAGCTCCGCTGGATCATCAGGGAGGGCGGGTCGGGCACCCGCGAGGTGCTGGAAGATCTTGCCCGCCGCGAAGGGATCTCGTTCGCGGACCTGCGAATATTCCTGGTGCTGCCGAGCAACGAGGCGGTCCGTCAGGCGGTCGAGGCCGGCGCCGGCGCCACCATCATTTCCGAGCTCGTTGTCTCGCGCGCGGTCGCCGAAGGTAGTTTGCGGTCCGTACTGATCGATCTGCCGAAGCGTGATTTCGCCATGATCACGCATCGTGACCGGCAGGCAAGTCTGGCCCAGATGGCGCTCAAGGCGCATCTGGGCGCGAAGGCCGGCGAGACCGTCCGCGGGTAAGCCGGGTCAGCCAAATTTCCGCTGCGCATCGAGCGCCAGCCCAAGCCCGACCGAGCCGAACATATCACCTTCGATGACGGACGCCTGCGGCACCAAGGCTAATATCTGCTGCCTTGCCAGCGGGATGGCGGTCGATCCGCCGGTCAGGAACACCGCGGTGATGGCGGATGGTTTCACCTGCGCTTCGCGGATGGTCTCACCAACCGTTGCGGCCACCCGTTCGATTTCCCTGGCGATCGTGGCCTCGAGCCCGGCGCGGGAAATTTCTGCCGCGAAACTCGCTCCAGGCAGCGCGACTACGACATCACCAGAAAGTTGCTCCGTCAGCTCGATTTTGGCCGTTTCGACCAAAGCGGCCAGCGCGTGCCCGTAACGATGCTCGACGATGTGGATGAAGCGGTCGACCAGGTCGGCGCGTTCCGCTTCGTAGCGGATCTGGCGCAGATGGGTCATCGCCCTGGCGGTGTAGACCAGATTGATGCGTTGCCATGTTGCCAGGTCGATGAAGTAGCTGGCCGGCAAGTTGCGCTTGCCGTCCTTGGTCGGCGAGAGGTAGCCGAGCTGCGGCATCACATGGGTGATGCTCAACAGCCGATCGAAGTCGGTGCCGCCGATGTGGATGCCTCGGCTCGCCAGGATGTCGTCCTTGCGATCGAGGGAGCGGGCGCGCTGCGGCGAGACCCGCACGATCGAGAAGTCGGACGTGCCGCCGCCCATGTCGACGATCAGCGCCAGTTCTTCCCGCGTAACATTCTGCTCGTAGTCGAGCGCCGCCGCGATCGGCTCGAACTGGAAGGCGATATGCTTGAAGCCCTGGGTGCGGGCTGCGTTTTCGAGTTCACCTTCGGCCTTGGCATCGGCCTCGGCATCGTCGTCGACGAACTGCACGGGACGACCGAGCACCACGCTTTCAACCGTGTCGTCCGCATCCTCTTCCAGCCTTTTCCTGAGATGGCCGACGAACAGACCAATGATCTCGGTGAAGGCGATCGATCGGGACTTGATGCGCGTCTTTTCATTGACAAGCGTACCGCCGAGTACGCTCTTCAGCGAGCGCATCAGGCGACCTTCGATGCTGTCGGCATAGTTGGCAATGGCGCGGCGCCCAAAATAGGTGCGGTTGTCCTCGAAGTTGAAGAACACGGCGCTCGGCAGCGTCACCTGACCGTCTTCCAGCGCCACGAGCTGCGGCTGCCCGTTCCTGACCACGCCGACGGTGGAGTTCGAAGTGCCGAAGTCGATACCGCCGAATGCTGGTCGCATCGCAAGTCCTGTATTTTTGATTTGGGGATCGACAGCCGGTGTTCGGCCGGCCGTGGTCGCGGTCTAACCCATGAGCGTAAAAAGGGGAACCGCCTTTTGAAGAGGGTTTAATCCTTCCGGAAGACGAGCCTTCCGAGCCAGCCTGTCAGCATGGCCAAGGACACCGCGAAGATGCCGTACAGGAAGGAATAATCGTGGGCAACGCGGAAGATCGACTGTTCGAAACCGGACTTGCGGATTTCGAGCTGGGCGGAGCTTTCCTTGATGAACAGGCCGCTCTTGAACAGGAACGCACGGGCCTTGTGGGTGCCGACCGGAACATTGGGGGCGAGCCTGACGGTGGCGCGGAACAGGTTCTGCGACAGGAACTGCACGCCGCCGACATTCACGCTATAGAGGCCGGTCGCCGTTTTGCGCTCGCGCAGCGCCGCGGTGAATTCCTGGATTGTCGCCGGACTGTCGCCATCGTCGGCCGGCTGCATGTAGATGTTGGCGGCGCCGAGCGACAATTGCTTGTAGCTGTTGGGGTCGGTTACGTCCTGCAGCGGTCGCGTCGTCGCCACAGAATAGGACACCGGCACATTCTCGAAGGTCTCGGACTCCAGATTGATCCAGATGCCGAGCACCCGGTCCTTGCGGCGCACGACGACCGGCCGGGCCGGCCCTTCCAGCACGACGATGATGTCGTAGCGCCCCTGGCGCGCGACAAGCGGGTCGGCATTCTCCAAAGAGCCGAAAATGGTGAGATCGGCGCCGGAAAAGCCGGCGGTGATCGAGACATGGTCGGTGGACAGGCCGATCTGGATGTTTTCGGTAGCCGGCGTCTGCGCTTTTCCCGGTGACGAGGCGGCGAACAGCGACAGCGAAGCAACGGCCAAGAACGCCCTCAAGCCCGCCATCAGGTCGGATCCACGCCGGATAGGGAATAGACGTTGGGCGGCGTCACGAACAGATCGATGGCGAGCCGGATAGCAACCGCCAGCACCAGCAATGCCAGCAGCGCCCTGAGCTGCTCGCCACGCAGCCTTTGGCCGGCCTTGGCGCCGTATTGCGCGCCGGCGACGCCGCCCGCCATCAACAGGAAGGCGAGCATGACGTCGACTGTCTGATTGGTGGTGGCATGGACCAGCGTGGTGTAGGCCGAGGTGAAGATGATCTGGAATAGCGAGGTGCCGATGACGACGTTGGTCGGCACTTTCAAGAGATAGATCAGCGCCGGTACCATGATGAAGCCGCCGCCGACGCCCATGATCGACGATAGGAAACCGATGCCGGCACCGAGGCCGAGCACCGGGATGACGCTGACGAAAAGCTTCGAGGCCCTGAACCGCATCTTCAGCGGCAAGCGGTGAATCCAATTGTGCTGGCCGGATTTCTTCAGCACTGGCGCCGCGCCGCTGCGCGTGGCGCGCAGCGCATTGACGCTCTCGACCAGCATCAGCCCGCCGACGGTGCCGAGCAGCACGACATAGAGCAGCGAGATGAACAGGTCGAGTTGGCCGAGCCGCCGCAAGAAGCCAAAGACAAAGATGCCGCCGGTTGAGCCGACGATGCCGCCTGCCAAAAGCACACCGCCGAGCTTGAAGTCGAGCGTGCCGCGCTTCACGTGCGACAATGCGCCGGAGAAGGAGGAGGCGATAACCTGGTTGGCGCCGGTGGCGACCGCGATCGCCGGCGGTATGTTGTAGAAGATCAGGAGCGGCGTGATAAGGAAGCCGCCGCCCACTCCGAACATGCCCGAAAGGAAACCCACCGCCGCGCCCATGGCCAGCAGCACGAAAATGTTGACGGAAATTTCCGCGATCGGGAGATAGATGCCCACCCGTCAGTCTCGATCAGTTTGCCTCTCGACGAATGCAACCGTTGCGGGCATTTCGCGCCTAAAAGCCTATCTCGTTCTTGCGCCGGCCGGGCGGCGAAGTCAAACCTCGCCACGCCGCCGAAACAAAAAACAACTCAATCAGTTAACAGGCAAATGTGTGGCAAAGGCGTCGTGGAAGCGACGCATCCGCCGTTATTTGCGCGCAAGCAGCGCCTTGACCAGTTTTTCGTCAACCGCGCCCGTCGGCTTCAAGTCGTTGTCGGTCTGGAAAGCCATGATGGCATCCTCGGTTTTCTGGCCCATCACGCCGTCGGCATTGCCGGCCTCATAGCCGTTCTTGTTGAGAATGCGCTGGATGTTCTGAACGACCTTCTTCATGTCGACGCTGGCGGTCGTCTGCGGCGTGCCGTCCTGCCACGATTCGGGAATGTCGGCCGAATTGGCCGCGGGATCGAGCGGCTTCGCCTTCCACAGTTCGGCGGCGGTACGGGCGCGTTCGAGCTGCTCGGGCTTGAGCGCCTTGGCGATCTCGTCGCGCTTTGCCGCCGCATCCTTGTCGCCGGTCTTGGCAACGAGCGCGAACCATTTGTAGGAATCTTCGAGATTCTGCTTCATGCCGACGCCCTTCGCCGCCAGGATGCCGAGATTGAACTGGCTGTCCTTGACACCGAGATCGGCAGCGGCCTGGAACCAGTGCGCGGCCGATTCATTGTCGGTTACTCCGTCCGCAGCCATGGCAACGAGCACGGCGAGATTGTGCATGGCGCTGGCGTTGCCTTGCTCCGCGGCGAGCTGGTACCACGTCTTCGCCTTCTTGACGTCGCGCGCGACGCCGGTGCCCTTCTCATAGAAGTTGCCGATGCGGTATTCTGCCGGTGCGAAGCCGAGTTCGGCTGATTTCTCGTACCATTTGGCGGCCGCTGCCATGTCTTGCTTGACGCCGCGCGATTCGGCGTAGCGCGAGCCGATCTCGAACAACGCCTTGGCGTCGCCGCCGGCCGCTGCGTCACGCAAGACAGCCGGGCCGGCATCGGCTGGGATGTCGATCTTGGCAGTGGCCGCCGCCGTCGAAGCATCCGCAGGCGTGACCGTGCCGGTCATCTCCTGGGTCGCGGGGGTGGCGGCCGGCGCTGGGGCCATTGGCTCGACGTCCGCAACCGTAGGGCCCGCAGGTGTCGACGCTGTCACGTTCGCCGCCGCATCGGTCGGCGCCGTTGGAGTGATGAGCACAGCAACGGGTTCGGGCTCGGGCGCGGTGTCCATCGGCGTTTCGGCGTCCGACGGCGCGGCGAGGGCGGTCCGTGCCGGCATGTCGTCCTCGGCTACCGATTCGGACCGCTCTGCCTGCCGGACGGCGCGGGCTGGCGCGCTGTCCTGTGCTGCAGTTTGCGCGTCCGTCTTCGGCTCGCTGGCTGTACCGGCCGACGCGGTTTCCGCTGGCTGCGCGGCCACGATCGGCGCCGCATCGTTGCTCGCCATTTCGACGGGGTCGGAGACAAAGGCCTTGCCCAATTGCAGACCGGCGAGCGCCAGCATGACTGCGGCGGCTGCCATCAGGATCGGCTTGCGTCGCGCCTTGAGCAGGTCGCCGATCCTGAGCGCCTTCACCGGGCCGCTCATCGTCGATTGCCGCTTGAGAGCGTCGGCCTCGGCAGCCGCCGCTTGCGCCGCGCGTCTGGCTGCGGCGATGAAGTCGGATTTCGATGCATCGGCATTACCGGCCCTGACCGGCGGTCCGCGTTCGTCGCGCACGCGCTTCATGATGGCGTTGAGGTCGGGTGGGCCGGAGCCGGGCTCCAGCGGCCGGTTGGCAACCTTCGGATCCAGCGGCTCGTCGAGATCGGCGCTCGGTATCTCGACATCAGGCACCGAGCCGGCAAGCGGTGGAACGTCTGCCTCCTTCTTACCCTTGAAGACGCGCGCCAGTCCGCCGAGCATCGACTTCCGGCCGCCGGGCTGCTCACTTTTCTCCGTCACCGTATCCGAACCAAGCGCCGCCATGGCCGCGGCCGCAGCGGCTTCGGCCGGCGTGCGCGGTTCGCTACGCGAACCTGGCTCATTGCGCATGATAGCAGCGGCGCGGCTGTCAAGGTCGGCCATGTCTCCAGTCAGCGGCAATGGCTGGTCGATATCCATCGAAGGCGCGTCCTGGACCGCGATCTTGGAGGCTCGTGCCGCCCGTGCGCGCACCGGCGCAGCAGGCTGCGTGAACTCGCTCGCGGCTTCGGTCGGCTCGCCGGTTTCCAGCGAGCCCAGTCGGTCGACGATCTTGAGCAGCGTGTCGTGGATGGCCTCGAAGGTCCTCGAATTGCGCTCATCGGAACGGCGCGTCAGTGCTTCGAGCGTCTTCAGATCCTGGGCGAGGCCAGAGACGGCCGCCGTGTTGGCACTGGAGCCGGCCAGCGAACGGACGGCGCTCTCGGCTGCCTCGCGCGCAGCGCTGAGGATGGAATCGCGGGTGCCAGCCAGCGACTTCTCGATTTCGTTGAGACGAGGGCTGATGTCCTCGAATTCCGGCAATGGCGTGCCGGGCTTCGAAAGATGCGCCGACAGACCCGCGACTTGCGCCTCCAGGCTGCGGATCAGGGCCGGGTCGATGCCGGCGACTTGTGCCGCCGATGAATCCAGCCGGCTTGAAATATCTTCGAGGCGGCCTTCCAGGCCACGGATCGCCGCTTCGCTTGCGGAATCGGGAACGCGCGTTTCCATGCGCTGGGCCAGCGCGCTGAAGCGGGCGTCGATGGCGTCCATGATGCCGGCGCCGTCGATCTGCGGCATGCGCTGGTCCAGCCTGTCGACGACTTCGTCCAGCCGGCGCTCGAGATCACGAAACAGCATGTTGCCTTGTTCGATCGCGTCGCCTTGGCGGCGCTCCATCATCCCGGACAGCACGTCGAAACGTTGCTCCAGCCCCTGAAAGATATAGTCGGCGTCCGGCATGGCAGGTGCCCGGTCGATCTTGTCGGCAATGAGCGCGATCTGCTTGTCGAGACGCTCCATCGCCTGCTCCGGCAAATTGGCCCGGCCGGCAAGATCGTCGACCCGGCTCGACAGCATGTTGAGGCGGTCGATGACCTCGCCGCTGGGGTGAACTTGTGTGACTTCCTCGATCTGCTGGGCAAGCGAGGCGATCCGCTTCTCGATGCGTTCGAAGGGTTCGGGGTCGAATGAATTGACCTGCGCGGCGACGGTGGATGCGACGATAGCGCGGGAAATCTCGTCCAGCCGCTCGTCGATCATACCAAATGTGCTGCTGCCGCGATTGTCCTGCTGCCTGGCGAAATGATCGACGGCGCTGGCGAGCGTGCGGACCTTCTCTTCGATCGACCGCAGCGACAGCGATTCCGGCAAATTGTTGACGGCGTTGCTGATCTGTTCGAGCCGGTCCGTCAGCATCGAAAGACCGGGTGCGTCCGACCGCTTGCGCTGATCGGCATCGACACGATCCTCAAACGCGGTCCAGCGGCGGTCGAAATCGTCCCAGCGGCGGCCGACCGCCTGCACGCTCTCCTCGCGCGCCAGCGTGTCGAGCGCGGCCTTGACCTGCTCCAGTTCGAGCCGGAGCATGCTGACGCTTCTGTCGTCGCTCTTTTCGGCCAGAGTCTGGATGGCGCCGGAAAGCCGCTCGAACTCGACGCCGAGTTCGGCGCTTCCTTTGCCGCCTCCCGATTGAGCACCCGGCTCGGCGCTTGCCTGGAAAGCCCGCTCGATGTCCTTGCGCAGCGCTTCGAATTCGCGCTGCAGGCCGGCGGTCATCTGGTGGCGCAGTTCCTCGCGCAGGCCGCGCAATTCGCCGGCGATCTTGCCGACCACTGCGACGCCGTCTTCTTGGCCGCGCACACGGTCGATATCGCGGGCGATCGCCTGGTAACTCTGGTCGAAGAACGGCTCCGGGCTTTTCGGCGGTTGCGCCGGGCGCGGATCCTCATAGGGCCGGGCGCTGGCATAGCGCGGCTCCGCGCTCGGCCGGCGCGGATCGGGACGCTCGCTCAGGTCCTCGCGCGTCCGCTCCAGCCGCTGCTCCAGCGTTTCCAGGGAACGGTTGAGCTGCTCAAGCGTGGTGTGCGGCCTGCGCTGCCTGCCGGCGTTGAGTGTATCGAGATAGGACCGCTTGCTGTTCATCGATGCGCCCGTTCAGAATTACTGCTGGCTTATGACCAGTTTCCCAAAGTCCTGCCGGAAACGAATGCGGCCGCGCGGCTTTGCTGCGGTGGAGGACCAACTTCCCGGGGTTCACCCGCGCTCCGAAAAACCGTGAGAAATTCGCTACAGGATAAACACGGGTAACCGACATGCGCACATTTCGCCCAACGTGGTAAACAACGCGTTAACTAAGCTTAAGAAGTTACAACGTTGTTGGCGGGCCGCCTAAACGCCGCCGGGCCACGCGCTGGCCGATGCGGCAAAAAGTTCCTCCCCCACAACGCCCCCCACACAACGCCCTTGCTTCGTGAGGCGGCTATCGGTATAGAATTGACGTAAACGTAAAGGTGCACAGACTGTGCCGCTTGCGATTTGTTTGTTGAAACCACGAGTGGAAGCACGCCCCCGCTTCCGCTCAGGCGACGCAAGGTCCGGGACCGCGGCGCCACCAGATGGGGAAAGCCAGTGACCATGAAACTTGTTTCGCCCGGCGAAGCCGCGGCCAATACCAATGACATGTCTGACAAAGCCGGCGAGGATCTTGTCCGCATCGGCGAGATGGCCAAGAAATACGGAGTTACGCTGCGCACGCTGCGTTTCTACGAGGACAAGGGTCTTCTCACTCCGCAGCGCGACGGCTCGACCCGTCTCTACACGCGACGCGACAAGGCGCGGCTGAAGCTGATCCTGCTCGGCCGCAAGGTCGGATTCTCGCTGCGCGACGTCAAGCAGATGATGGATCTGTATGATCCGACTGGCTCCAACACCAAGCAGTTGCGACTGGCGCTCGACAAGTCGGAGAAGCAGCTTGCCCGTCTGCAGAAGCAGCGGGCGCTGATCGACGATGCCATCAACGAGTTGAGCAACTCGATGGCGGCTGTGCGGCAGATGTTGATCGAACGTTCGGCGCCGCAGGCCAGCGCCGCCGGATAATTCGGCCTCGCCGGCTTCCGGTGAACGGCTTTCTGACGAACGAGAGCCGCGTGGCGTTGGCCGCGCGGCTCTTTCTGCCTTCCGGCTGCGTCGGGATGAATACATTTCAATCGTTCCGCACTGGCTTCAATGGTGTAGCGCCGCTACGCTCGCGGGTGAGGTCCGGAAAAAATTGCCACATCAAAAAATTGACGTTTACGCAAACGTCAACTTTTGCTATCCCGAACTGAACATTGGTCCGCATGCTGTCCTTGATTGATTTTTAGGGCTTGATTTCGGAGCCAAGGCCGCATGGTGGAGGAAACGCATGCCGATCTACAGGGCGCCGGTCCAGGACACGCTGTTCGTGCTGAACGAGGTACTGAGCTACCAGCGCTATTCCAATCTTCCCGGATTTTCCGACGCGACGCCTGATGTGGTCGAGGCCATCCTCGCCGAGGGCGCCAAGCTCGCTGAAAATGTCATGCAGCCGCTGAACCGTGTCGGCGATATGCAAGGCTGCGCGCGCCATGACGACGGTTCGGTGACGACGCCGAAAGGCTTCAAGGAGGCCTTCGACCAATACCGCGAAGGCGGCTGGATGGGGCTGGCCGCACCCGTCGAATTTGGCGGCCAGGGCCTGCCTTACGCGGTGCATACCGCCGTTTCCGAATATATGATTTCGGCCAACATGTCGCTGATGATGTATCCTGGCCTGACGCAGGGCGCGATCGCGGCGATCATTACCCATGGCACCGAGGAGCAGAAGGCGATCTGGTTGCCGAAGCTGGTCGAGGGCGTCTGGACTGGCACCATGAACCTGACCGAGCCGCATTGCGGCACCGATCTCGGCCTGCTGCGCACCAAGGCGGTTCCCGACGGCGACGGCACCTACAGGATTTCAGGCCAGAAGATCTTCATCTCGGCCGGCGAGCACGACATGGCGGACAACATCGTCCACCTGGTGCTGGCCCGCATCGAGGGCGCACCGGAAGGCGTGAAGGGCCTTTCGCTGTTCATCGTGCCGAAGCTCAAGCTCGATGCATCCGGCAATCCGGGCGAGAAGAACACCGTCTCCTGCGGCTCGATCGAGGAGAAGATGGGCATCCATGGCAATTCGACCTGCGTGATGAACTATGACGAGGCGCAAGGCGTGCTGCTCGGCGAGATCAATGGCGGCCTGAAGGCCATGTTCACGATGATGAACGAGGCTCGGCTCGGCGTCGGCCTGCAAGGGCTTTCTCTGTCGGAGGTCGCCTACCAGAATGCCGTGTCCTATGCCAAGGATCGCTTGCAGGGCCGCTCGCTGTCCGGGCCGAAGGCGCCGGACAAGAAGGCCGACCCGATCATCGTCCACCCCGATATCCGCCGCAGCCTGATGACCATGAAGGCCTTCAACGAGGCCGGCCGCGCGCTGGCGCTGTGGACGGCGATCAAGTCGGACATCGCGCACCGTGCCAGTGACGAAAACGACCGCCAGGCCGCCGACGACTACACCGGCCTGATGACGCCGGTGGTCAAGGGCGTGCTCACCGACAAGGGTTTCGACCACGCGGTGATGGCGCAGCAAGTTTTCGGCGGCCACGGCTATATCGAAGAGCACGGCATGAGCCAGTTCGTGCGCGATGCTCGCATCGCTATGATCTACGAGGGCGCCAACGGCATCCAGGCACTCGACCTCGTCGGCCGCAAGCTGGCCTTGAATGGCGGCCGCGCCGTGCAGGCCTTCTTCAAGGAGGTTGGCGAGTTCTGCGAGGAGAACCGCACCGACGAGAAGATGGCGCCCTTTACCAAGGCGCTGAAGAAGGGCCTCAACGATCTGCAGGCGGCGACGATGTGGCTGATGCAGAACGGCATGACCAAGCCCGACAACGCCGGTGCCGCCTCGACTGACTACATGCATCTCTTCGGTCTGGTGGCGCTGGGCTACATGTGGGCGCAGATGGCCAAGGCAGCCGGGGCGAAATTGGCGAATGACGCCAATGGTTCTTCGGCCTTCCACGACAGCAAGCTGGTGACGGCGCGCTTCTTCATGGAGCGGATCATGCCGGAGACGTCGGCGCACCTCGCCCGCATCTCCAGCGGCGCAGACACGCTAATGGCGCTGCCGGCGGAAGCGTTCTAAGCTCGACGTTCCCCTCCCCCTCGAGGGGAGGGTGGCCCGAAGGGCCGGGAGGGGTCCTGCGTGCAGTGCGCCGACCTCTATTCTGGTGACATGCCTTGGGAGGAGAATAATCGCAATGCCGTGGCCTATGGCGCAGGTTGTAAAAGATAAGATTGAGCACGCCACCGGCGACCCCACCCGGCCGCTTCGCGGCCAACCTCCCCTCGAGGGGGAGGGGAGCGTTCGCGCGGGAGAAATAGCATGACCAACCCCGCCGAAATCCTCGGCCTCCCCAAACCCGCCTGGGCGGCGGACGAGGTGGGCATGCTCTACGACATGGCGCACCGCTTCATGTCGGAAGAGATCGCGCCGCGCTATGACGAGTTCGAGAAGAACGAGATGGTCGACCGCGAGAGCTGGCTGAAGGCAGGTGCGGCCGGTCTCCTCTGTGCCTCGATGCCGGAGGAATATGGCGGTTCGGGCGGGACATTCGCGCATGAGAGCGCCATCATCGAGGCGATCGGCCATGTCGGCGTCGATGGTTTCGGCATCGGCCTGCATAATTCGATCGTCGCCCCTTACATCCTCCACTACGGCTCGGAGGAGCAGAAGAAGAAATGGCTGCCGAAACTGGCGACCGGCGAATTGATCGGCGCCATCGCCATGACCGAGCCCGGCGCCGGCTCCGACCTGCAGGGCGTCAAGACGCGAGCCGAGAAGGATGGCAACCAATATAAGGTCAACGGCTCGAAGACTTTCATCACCAACGGCCAGCTCGCCAACTTCATCATAGTCGTCACCAAGACCGATCCGGAGAAGGGCGCCAAGGGCACTTCGCTGATCGTCGTCGAGACCGACGAGGTGGAAGGGTTCGAGCGCGGCCGCAACCTCGACAAGATCGGGCTCAAGGCGAACGACACGTCGGAACTGTTCTTCAACGATATGCGCGTGCCGACCTCCAATCTGCTCGGCCACGAGGAAGGCCAGGGCTTCGTCCAATTGATGCAGCAATTGCCGCAGGAGCGGCTGCAGATCGGCACTGGCGCCATCGCCATGATCGAGCGGGCGCTGGCGCTGACCATCGACTACGTCAAGGAGCGCAAAGCCTTCGGCAAGGCGATTATCGAATTCCAGAATACCCAGTTCAAGCTGGCCGAACTGAAGACCGAGGCGACCATCGGCCGGGTCTTCTACAATGACTGCGTCACCCGCCATATCAATGGTGGCCTCGACCCGGTGACGGCCTCGATGGCCAAATACTGGCTGTCAGACCTGCAGGGAAAAGTCGTTGACGAGTGCCTTCAATTGCATGGCGGCTATGGCTACATGAATGAATATCCGATCGCGCGCATGTTCCGCGACGCCCGCGTCCAGCGCATCTACGGCGGCACCAACGAGATCATGAAATTGCTGATCGGGCGCTCTCTCTGAGAGACGTTCAGCAAACCAAGGAGCAAGAAAATGGCCGAAGCTTATGTCTATGATGCCGTGCGCACGCCGCGCGGCAGGGGCAAGAAGGATGGCTCGCTGCACGAGGTGCCGGCGGTGCGGCTCGGCGCCAAGGTGCTCGAGGCGATCCGCGACCGCAATGGGCTGGATACCGGCACCGTCGACGACATCATCTTCGGTTGCGTCGACCCGGTCGGCGAGGCGGGGTCTGTCATTCCGCGCGCCGCCGCCTTCGAGGCGGGCTACGACACGAAAGCGCCCGGCATGCAGATCTCGCGCTTCTGCGCCTCTGGCCTGGATGCCATCAATTTCGGCGCAGCCAAAATTGCGCAAGGTGCCGACGAGATTGTCATCGCCGGCGGCGTCGAATCGATGTCGCGCGTCGGCATGGGCGCATCCGGTGGCGCCTGGTTCATGGACCCCTCGGTTGGCCTGCCGGGCTGGTTCGTGCCGCAAGGCATCTCGGCCGACCTGATCGCCACTAAATACGGCTTTTCGCGCGACGACGTCGACGCCTATGCGGTCGAGAGCCAGAAGCGTGCTGCCAAAGCCTGGGGCGAGGGCCACTTCAAGAAATCGGTGATCTCCATCAAGGATCAGAACGGCCTGACCATCCTCGACCACGATGAGCACATGCGGCCCGCGACCGATATGCAGTCGCTGGCGGCACTCAACCCATCTTTCGTCATGCCCGGCGAAATGGGCGGCTTCGATGCCGTCGCGGTCCAGAAGCATCCCGAGGTGGAAGAGGTCAACCACGTCCACCACGCCGGCAATTCGTCCGGCATCGTCGACGGCGCGGCGGCCGTTCTGCTCGGCTCGAAGAAGGCTGGAAAGACGATCGGCCTGAAGCCGCGCGCGCGCATCCGTGCATTCGCCAATATCGGTTCGGAACCGGTGCTGATGCTGACCGGTCCGGTAGACGTGACCGAGAAGCTGCTGAAGCGCGCCAGGATGAAGCTGTCGGACATCGATCTGTTCGAGCTCAACGAGGCTTTCGCCTCGGTGGTGCTGCGCTACATGCAGGCTTTCGATATTTCGCACGACAGGATCAACGTCAATGGCGGCGCCATCGCCATGGGTCATCCGCTCGGCGCCACAGGTGCGATGATCTTCGGAACGGTGCTGGACGAACTTGAGCGTCGCGACCTCGATACCGCGCTAGTGACGCTCTGCATCGGCGCCGGCATGGGCACCGCAACGATCATCGAACGCGTCTGACGGGAGAGAGACCGATGAGCTACACCAATTTCACCCTCGACATTGACGCCGATGGCATCGCGCTGATCACCTGGGATATGCCCGACCGGTCGATGAACGTTTTCACCGAAGAGGCGATGCTGGAGCTGAATTCCATCGTCGACAAGGTTGCGAGCGATGCAGCAATCAAAGGCGCGGTCATCACCTCCGGTAAGGATACGTTTTCCGGCGGTGCAGACATCACCATGCTGCAGAAGATGCTGTCGAAGTTCGCAGCCGACAAAGCCAAGGACCTGGACAAGGCGACCAAGGCGCTGTTCGAAAATGCCGGTTATATGACCGGCCTGTTCCGCAAGCTGGAAACCTCAGGCAAGCCATGGGTGTCGGCGATCAACGGCACCTGCATGGGCGGTGCGTTCGAGCTGTCGCTCGCTTGCCATGGTCGTGTCGCGGCCGATTCCGACAAGGTCAGGATGGCGCTCCCCGAAGTGAAGATCGGCATCTTCCCAGGCGCCGGCGGCACCCAGCGCGTACCGCGGCTGACCGACCAGCAGCAGGCGCTGCAGATGCTGACATCCGGCCAGACGCTGTCGCCGCAGAAGGCCAAGTCGATGGGCCTGATCCACGAGATCGCCGAGCCGCAAAAGCTGGTCGAGACCGCCAAGGCCATGATCAAGAATGGCTTGAAGCCGGTGGCGCCGTGGGACGAGAAGGGCTTCAAGCTGCCCGGCGGCCCGATCTATTCGGTGGCCGGCGCCAATCTGTGGCCACCGGCGATCGCCATCCTGCGTCGCGAGACCTATGGCAACTATCCTGCCGCCGCCGCCATCCTGAAATGCGTCTATGAAGGCCTGCTGGTGCCGTTCGACACCGCTTTGCGCATCGAGCAGCGCTATTTCACCGAGATCATGCAGACAAGAGAAGCGGCGGCGATGATCCGCTCGCTGTTCGTGTCGCTGCAGGAGCTGAACAAGGGTGCGCGCCGCCCGGCCGGCGTGCCGGAAACCAAGTTCAAGAAGATCGGCGTGCTCGGCGCCGGTTTCATGGGCGCCGGCATCGCCTATGTTACGGCCAAGGCCGGCATTCCGGTGGTGCTGCTCGACCGCGACATGGAAGCTGCCGCCAAGGGCAAGGCGCATTCGGACAGCCTGATCTCGGATCAGGTCAGGAAGGGCCGCGCCAGGCCGGAGGACAAGGACAGGTTGCTGTCGCTGATCACGCCGACGGCCGACTATGCCGACCTCGCAGGCTGCGACCTGGTGATCGAGGCGGTGTTCGAGGATTCGGGCGTCAAGAAGGACGCGACCGAAAAGGCGGAGCCCATGCTGAAGCCGGCGGCGGTCTTCGCGTCGAATACGTCCACCATCCCGATCACGTCGCTGGCGAAGAATTCGGCGCGGCCGAAGAATTTCATCGGCATCCATTTCTTCTCGCCGGTCGACAAGATGATGCTGGTCGAGATCATTTTGGGCAAGAAGACGGGCGACAAGGCGCTGGCCACCGCGATCGACTTCGTCCGCGCCATCAAGAAGACGCCGATCGTCGTCAACGACACGCGCGGCTTCTACGTCAACCGCTGCGTGCTGCGCTATATGTCGGAAGCCTACAAGATGCTCATCGAGGGCGTTCCGGCGCCGATAATCGAGAATGCGGCGAAGGCCGCCGGCATGCCGGTCGGTCCTTTGGCGCTCACGGATGAAACGGCGATCGACCTCGCGCAGAAGATCATGAAGCAGACCCTGCGCGATCTCGGTGAAAGCGCGGTCGACCCGAAGCAGATGGCGCTGATCAACACGCTGGTCGATACTCATGGCCGCTTTGGCCGCAAGAACGGCAAGGGTTTTTACGATTATCCGCAAAAGCCTGCCAAGAAGAAGTTGTGGCCGGGCCTGAAGGATCTCTATCCGCAGTTGGCGCCTGAAAGGGTCGACTATGAGGAACTGAAGCAGCGGCTCCTGGTCACCATTGCAGTGGAGGCGGCCCGGGTGATGGAGGAGGGCATCGTCACCGATCCGCGCGAAGCCGATGTCGGCTCGATCCTCGCCTTCGGCTTCGCGCCCTTTACCGGCGGCGTGCTGTCCTACATCGACGGCATCGGCGCAAAGAAATTCGTCAAGATCGCCAAGGGTCTGCAGAAGAAGTACGGCGCCGAGTTCAAGGCGCCGAAGCTCCTGCTCGACATGGCGGAGAAGGGCGAGACTTTTTACGAACGCTTCGACCCCTATGCCAGGAGAGAGGCCAAGAAGGCGGCGTGACGCCGCCTTCTTGGTGGACAAGATCGCGGCCACCGGTTAGAACAGAGAAGGTATTTTTTCCTGTTCTGAAGGAGAGCAAAAGTGCTCTCGCATGACCGCGTATGGGCCGCAATCGATGCTCTCGCCGAGCGTTATTCGCTCTCGGCCTCGGGGCTGGCGAAGCGTGCGGGCCTCGATTCGACCGCGTTCAACAAGTCGAAGCGGCTGTCCTCGGACGGGCGGCCGCGCTGGCCGTCGACCGAATCGCTGGCCAAGATCATCGAGGCGACGGGCGCCTCGCTCGACGAATTCACGGGACTGGTCGAAGGCCGGGGCAAGCCCGGCCCCGGACGCCTGCCCGCACAGAGGTCTTCGGTGCCGCTGCTCGGCTTCGCCCAGGCCGGCGCCGGCGGTTTCTTCGATGATGCCGGCTTTCCGGCGGGGCAGGGCTGGGACCTGATCGAGCTTCCGGCACAGGCGACCGGAACCTCCTATGCGCTCCAGGTCCAGGGCGATTCCATGCTGCCGCTCTACCGCAACGGCGACGTGCTGATCGTCGAGCCGGGCGCTGCCACCCGCAAGGGCGATCGGGTCGTCGTCAAGACCAATGCCGGCGAGGTCATGGCCAAGGTGCTGGACCGTCAGACGGCGAAGTCGATCATGCTGGTCTCGCTCAATCCCGATCACCCGGATCGCGACATCCCCATGCGAGATGTCGAATGGGTGGCGCGGATTGTCTGGGCAAGCCAGTAAGAGCCGCCGGTGCGCCCGCTTCATGTAGCCGCTGCGGTGTTGACGATCCTGGTGATGGGGGCCGCGATCGCCGCCGGCGGCCGCGCTGTGCTGCACGGCGAAAACGGCCGTGTCGCAGCTCGAGCGCAGGCCGGCATGGCGGCGCAATCCGAAGCGCCTGCCACATCAGCGATCCCGCGACCCAAGGCGGCGAGGCCGGAGGCGCATTCCAGGGCCATCGATCCCGAGGTCGTCGCGCCGCCGCAGCTTCAACCCGAAGAGCTTGAACGGGTCGAGCCGCGCGCGCCGCTGAGTGATCTGGCTCTGGCCAGACCGCCCAAATCGAAAATGCCCGACGACTGGAACGGGACAAAACTATTCCAGCCGATTGCAACTGCCGCCGGTGTGATCCAGGCCAAGGGCTACTCGGTCGCGGTTTCGGGTATCGACATCGTCAGGCAGGACGAGACTTGCGCCGACGGCGGCAAATCCTGGACGTGCGGCAGCCGGGCGCGAACGGCGTTCCGTGCTTTCCTGCGCGGCCGGGCGGTGGTTTGCGCGGTGCCGCCCGAAGGCGGCCGCGACCTGATCGCCGCTGAATGCCGCGTTGGCAACCAGGATGTCGGTCAGTGGTTGATCGAAAAGGGCTGGGCGCGCGCAGCCGAGGGTGGCCCTTACGTCGAGGCCGGCGAGAAGGCGCGTACGGCGAGGAAGGGCATTTTCGGGCCGGCGCCCAGTCTCTCCGGCCTGCCTTCGGCACCAGCCCCTGTCGCGGCAGCGCAGCCGACGCAGCCGATTCTCGATCCGTCGGCGACGGCTACGCCGCCAACCGAGACGACGGCTACGCCGCCAGCTGACCAGCCAGCGCCTTCTGAATGAGCGCGCGCGTTTCTGCGATGCCGTAGAGCGCGGCGAAGGAACCGAAGCGCGGGCCGCGCTCCTGTCCGATCAGCACCTGGTAGATCATTTGGAAGAAGGCGACGGAGACGCCCGGTCCGCCTTCCGGGCTCTGCTTCGAATGGTCCTGATAGCGTTCGATCTTGCGCGCAACGTTGAGGGCGGCATTCTGGATCACCTCGCCATTGGCATCTGGCGGCAACGCGGCGAGCGCCTCGGAGAGTTTCGTCAGCGCCTCGCGCTCGACCGCGTCGGCGGCCCGGTACACCTTAGCCGGCTTCACGAAATCGTCGAAATAGCGGATCGCATACTCGGCCAGCCGGTCGAGCTCGGGATGGGTCTTCGGCGTCACGCCTGATGTGTGGCGCGAAATGAACCCCCACAGCACGTCCTTGTTCTGGGCGTTCGAGGCACTGACCAGATTGAGCAGCAGCGCGAACGACACCGGCAGGTCGACGACAGGCGGGTTACCATCATGCATGTGCCAGACGGGATTTCCCAGCCGCTCCTTCCACTCCTGCCGGCGATAGGCGGACAGAAAGGCGTAATACTCGTCCACCGCCTTCGGAATGACGTCGAAATAGAGCTTCTTGGCCTGCCGCGGCCGCTGGTACATGTAGAGCTCGAGGCTTTCGGTCGGCGCGTAGGTCAGCCACTCGTCTATGGTCAGTCCGTTGCCCTTCGACTTCGAAATCTTCTGGCCGTTCTCGTCCAGGAACAGCTCATAGACGAAATGCTCGGGCGCGCGCCCGCCCAGGATATTGCAGATACGGTCGTAGATCACCGCATTCGTCTGGTGGTCTTTGCCGAACATTTCGAAATCGACGCCGAGCGCCGCCCAGCGCATGCCGAAATCCGGCTTCCACTGCAGCTTCACCCTGCCGCCGGTTATGGGCAGCGTGGTCTCGGTGCCGTCATCATCGAAGGTGATAGTGCCGGCCTTGGCGTCGACATGCTTCATGGGGACGTAAAGCACGCGGCCACTTTTGGGGGAAATCGGCAAGAACGGACTGTAGGTCGCCTGGCGCTCCTCTCCGAGCGTCGGCAGCATCACGTCCATAATCTTGTCGAAACGTTCGGCAGCACGCAGCAGAACGTCGTCGAAACGGCCAGCCTTGTAGTATTCCGTCGCGCTGGCGAACTCGTAATCGAAGCCGAACGTGTCCAGGAAACGGCAAAGCATTGCGTTGTTGTGGTCTGCGAAGCTCGTATAGTCGCCGCCGAAAGGATTGGGGACGGACGAGAGCGGCTTGTGCAGGTGCGGCTCGAGTGCGGCGCGATCGGGGACGTTGTCCGGAATCTTGCGCATGCCGTCCATGTCGTCGGAAAAGCACAATATCTTGGTCTTGACCGTGTCCCGGGTGAGGACGCGGAAGGCATGGCGCACCATCGAGGTGCGTGCGACCTCGCCGAAAGTACCGATGTGCGGCAGCCCCGACGGACCGTAGCCGGTCTCAAACAGTACGGTCTCGGGAAAGTCAGTGCCTTTGTAGCGCTCGACGATCTTCCTGGCTTCCTCGAACGGCCACGCCTTGCTTTCGGCCGCTGCCGCAAGCACCTCGGGATTGAGATCGATGATGTTTGATCCCGCCATGTCACTGTTTTCCAAGTTATTCGCCGGCATCGCCGCAAAAGGGGGCCGGAAGAGGTTTTTTTCAACCGGTCTCTAGGCGTGCCTGCCGTGGGCGTCAACGATCGCGGCTCTTTTTCCTTGCGGCCTCGGTGCCGCATTCCTAACTTCGGAGCCCGTTTGAGGAGTTTTTAAATGTCGTTGCCGCCGCATGAAGCCCTGATCTATCTGATGGTCATCACCTCCGCGTCCGATCGCGACATGACCAACGTCGAACTGGCGCGGATCGGCGACGTCGTCCGCTCATGGCCGGTGTTCGAGGACTTCGACCATGACCGGCTGGTCGGCGTCGCCCAGGACTGCCAAAAGATGCTGCACGAAAAGGACGGGCTGGAAGGCGTTTTGGCGCGGGTCGCTGAAGCACTGCCCGAACGCCTGCTTGACACCGCCTATGCCGCAGCCTTCGAGGTTGCGGCCGTCGACCTCGAAATGCGTTTGGAGGAGGTGAGGGTGCTGCAGCTTATCCGTCGCCAGCTCGATCTCGACACGCTCACCGTCGCCGCCATCGCCCGCGCCGCCAAGGCCCGCCTTCGCACGCTGACTTGATCCGGGCCCTGAAGGGTCAGAAGAAGACCCGGACCGGATCAGAAAAAACTGACCGGGAAATAGCGCAAATAAAATTCGGCGAAGATGCCCTTCACTGAGATCTCCTGCAGCGCGTAGTTGAATGCCGCGGCCAGCGCCGGATCGTTGGCCCTGGTGGCGATGGCCATGCCCGAGCCCAGATATTCTGGCGCCAGATACGGTCCGCCGGCAAAGCGGCAGCATGCTGCGGCATCCGAACCGCCCAGCCAGAAGGCGAAGCGCATGCCGTCGCCGAAGGCGGCGTCGACCTTGCCGGCCTTGAGATCATCATAGAGTTCTTCCGGCCGGTCGAAGGGGACGACCTGAACGGTGCTGAAATAGTCGCGCAGCATCCGCTCATGCGCGGAGCCGGCGATCACGCCGACGCGCCTGCCGCGCAGTCTGTCGAAGATCGGTTCCGCGAGCGCCTTTGCCTTCGGCATGATGAAGCGCGCCGGAAACTGCAGGTAGGAACGGGAGAAGGCGTACTTCGACCGCGACTCTGGCGTGGCGGCGATGCCGGCAATGATCGCTTCGCCCTCGCCCTTCTGCAGCGCTCCTTCGAGCTCGGCCCAGGGCAGCGCCTGGATCTGGCATTTTTCCGCGATGCCGAGTTCGGCGCAGATGGCGCGCGCCAGATCGACGTGGAAGCCGGACAAGCGGCCTGCCCCGTCGAGGAAGTTGAACGGCGGGAAATCAGTGGTGGTCAGGAATCTAAGACGCGGCAGCGCGGAAAGGTCAGGCTTCGGCAGCCGCTCCTTTGCATCCCACAGCACCGGCACTTGCGGCTCCGCGGCACGCGCTGCCGTGAGCCACTGTGCCCCCGTCATTGTCAGTATCAAGACGACGGATATCCACCGAATTGCCACGATCGAGCTCCGCCCTGTCCTGTCCAATGTGGCTTTTGGTACGAAAATGACACAGGCACAACGGTTTTTGATTTCATCACGCCGATTTAGGGTTATGCTTCAGACAGCTTGCAAACATGTGTGGCGTTGGCTGGAGGGTAGCTGCAAGGCGCTGCAAACAGAGAGGAGCAGGTTTGTAATCCGGGGTCGATGGCAAGTGCAGGTCAAGCACTGGACCGTTGATCTCAACGCGGAAGGCAACATGGGGTAGATGTTGCGATGGTCCACTTCGATCGTACACTGGAATTCATAGATCAGCTGCAGCACGCCAATACGGCGGCCGCAGTCTGCGAAAAGCTGCTTGGCATAACCTCGGAGTTCGGCCTGACTGCGCTGATGGCCGGAACGGTTCCGCAACCGGGCACGCCAAGAGGCCAACAAAAGGACCATGTGCTGCTTTGCGAGTGGCCGGGAGAATGGCTGGAGCGCTACGTGGCGCGCAACTATGTCTACCACGACCCCGTCGTCAGCCACATGAAGCAGCTTCAGGCGCCGTTCCAGTGGCGGGAGGCATCCCAGAGCATCCGCATCGACAAGAGCAGCGGCGAAGTGATGGGCGACGCCGGCGAATTCAAGCTGCGCGACGGTTTGGCCTTCCCGCTGGTCACGCTCGATGGCCAGATCGTCATGGTGTCGCTCGGCGGCGAAGCCGTCGAATTGTCTGGCGCCGATTTCGGACTGGTGTCGCTGGCCGCGACCTATGCGATCGGCCGTGCCATGCAACTCCACACGATGGCGGCCCAGACCATCGACCATGTCGAACTGACGCCGCGTGAGCGCGAATGCATGCAATGGGCCGCCGTCGGCAAGTCCGAATGGGAGATTTCACAGATTCTCGGCATTTCGGAACACACGTCAGAGAAACACCTTCTTAACGCCAAAAGCAAACTCGGTGCCGTCAACCGCGTGCAGGCGGTCGCGGAAGCGATAAGGCGCGGCTATATTAGCTAGCTCGGCCGTGCCGGCCTAGAAATTCTTGCCTACGTGATCGCGTAATTTTCTCGGGACAGCCCGGCCGTATCTTCCTATTGAACCTAGGAGACGGCAGATGCTTTTTTCCCTTACCACACAGGAACTTATGGAACGTCCCGACCTTTGGGAGGCCGTTCATCGATTGCGCTACAAGATTTTCGTCGAGGAGATGGGGTGGACCGACCTTCAGCGCCCCGATGGCCTTGAGATCGATCAGTTCGACCATGACGAGGCGGTGCATCAGCTCGTCGTCCGCAATGGCGAGCTCGCCGGTTATCAGCGGATGTTGCCGACAACGCGGGCGCATCTTCTGACCGAGGTGCTGGCGGACCTCTATGAAGGGACGCCACCATCCGGCCCGAACGTTTGGGAACTGACCCGCTACGCGGTGGCGCCGGGATTTCGTGACGGCAAGCGCGGCGTCTCGACGGTCGGCACCGAGCTCATTGCCGGCTTCGTCGAGTGGGGGCTGAAGCGGAACGTCAACCAGGTGATCATCGAGTTCGAGCCGATGTGGGTCCTGCGGGCGCTGCAGTTGCACTTCCTGGCGAAGCCGCTTGGCTACCAGCGCACCTATGGCAATCAGCAGGTCGTCGCCACACTGCTCACCTTCAACGAGCATACGCTTGAGGTGGTGCGTTCGCGTCGCAGTCATTTCGCGCCGGTGCTGGCCAGGGGATATCCCGACAGGCTCGGAATGAGGCAGGCCTCGTGAGAATTGGAGACAGCCATGAACATCCACCCGCAAACAGAGTTTCGGAATCATACCCTGATTGTCACGGTGTCGTCGGAAGACGGCCGGCCGGTGCTGGACGGGCGAGCTTATGAAAGCTTGGCCAAGATCTTCCACGAAGCCGCAATCGACGATGATGTGCGCGTCGTGGTGCTGCGCGGCCTCGCCGGCTGCTTCTGCCTCGGCGGCGATTTTTCCGAATTCCTCGACGCCACCAAGCATCAACGATTGATCGCCGCCGTCACCGACATGTTTCGCACGTTGGCGACGTTCCCGAAACCGGTCCTTGCCTGTGTCGACGGCGACGCCGTCGGCGTCGGCTGCACCATCCTGTTCCATTGCGACATGGTGATCGCATCTGATGAAAGCACGTTCCGGGTGCCGTTCGTCGATTTCGGCCTCGTGCCGGACGCGGCGACCAGCATCCTGGCGCCGCAGAAACTCGGTTATGCCGGCGCTTTCCGCTTCTTCTGCCTGGGCGACACGCTCAGTGCCGAGGACGCCAGGTTGCTTAGCCTGGTCACGGAGATCGTGGTGGGCGATGTCGAGGAAGCCGCACTTGGCAGAGCCAGGCAACTCGCCAAGAAGCCGGTCGCCGCACTGCTGCAGACGCGCGACCTGCTCAAGGGCGACACGGGCGCGCTCTGCGATCGCATTGACCAGGAGATTTCGCTGTTTCAGCAGGCTTTGCAGGACGATACCACGCTGCGGCGGCTGCAGCGGATTGCTCGGCTGGCGGCATGAGAAGTCATTCGGCAGAATGACAAGAACATCTGGAATCGTGCCGCACGTCCTTGGGGGCGCACGGCACTGCTTCAGGCCTGTATTCCCAGGAACGAAGGCCCTTCCCCGATGATCTTCTTGTCTTCCTTGCCGATGGCGTCGAGATCGCGGCCGTCATAGGGAAGCGACAACAGGACGCGCCGGATGATGGCAAGTCGCGCGCGCCGCTTGTCGTTGGCACGCACGATGATCCAGGGCGCGAATTCCTCGTGCGTGCGTTCGAACATGAGATCGCGCGCCTTGGTGTAGTCGTCCCATTTGGTGATGCCGGCAATGTCGATCGGCGAAAATTTCCAACTTTTCAAAGGACTCCAGCGGCGATCGTGAAATCGCTCAAGCTGTGTTTCCCGACCGATGTTTAGCCAGAACTTGAAGAAATGGATGCCCTCGTTGCAGATCATCCGTTCAAAATACGGCGTCTCGTCCAGGAATTTCTCGTGCTGCTCCGGCGTGCAGAAGCTCATGACCGGCTCGACGCCGGCGCGATTATACCAGGAGCGGTCGAAGGTGACGAACTCGCCGGATGTCGGGAAGTGCGCGACATAGCGCTGAAAATACCATTGCCCGAGTTCGGTTGGGCTAGGCTTGGTCAGCGCTACGTTGCGCGCTGTCCTGGGGTTCATGTACTGGCGCAGCGCGAAGATCGTGCCGCCCTTGCCTGCGGCATCGCGTCCTTCGAACAGCGACATCACCCGCTTGCCCGTCGACTGCAGCCATGCCTGCGCCTTGACCAGCTCGATCTGCAGCCGCTCGAGCGTCTCGTCATACTCGTCGCTTTTCATTTTCTTGTCGTAGGGATAGCCGCCGGCGCTCAGCTTGTTGTCTTCGACCCAGTCCGGAAGCTTTGGATCCTCGATGTCGAACTCGCGCTCCTTGCCGTCGATGCGGATCTTCAGCGGACCTGGAACGGGCGCGGCGGCATCTTCCTTGGGGTTTTTCATCGAGACGAACCTTTCCAGTTTCCGGACTCATGCTATTGGGAGCCTTACTGCATCGGCCCGAAAATCGGAATCGTTTTCGGAAAGAACGATGCAGCAGATTAACAGTGGTAGGGCGTCCTCTGTGCGTCCAATTGGACGCACGGCGCTCTAGGCCGGTCCAGCGGGAAGTTTGCACCCGGCCGGACCGGGTGAAGGAGTTCGCGCGAATGGCTGACAATGGCTGACATGGGCGGCACAGAACAGCGAAGCACGGCGCAACTGGTAGCCACCCGGTTGTGGAACAGCCGCTGGCTGCTGGCGGCCGGCATCGTCGCGGTCCTGACGGTCTATGGTTTCGCAGACATGACCGGCTACGTGGTGCTGCTGGCATGTGCCGTGCTGCTGTTTGCCGCCGCGATGCTGCCGGCCGGCGTTGCGCGCCAGTCCGCGGAGGATGCCGCGGCGATCGAGGCGGGCGGGCTACAACAGCTGTCGGGAGAATATCTGGCGGCCGCCGTTGCCGATCCGCTGATCATCTTCGATCGCACCGCCACGATCGTCCATGCCAACGCCGCCGCCTTCGCCGCCTTCGGTGGCATCGCACCGGGCATGTCTCTGTCGCTGAAATTCCGGGCGCCCGAGATGCAGGCCTTGCTGGACAGTATTTTATCGGGCGCCGCCGCTTCGGATGTCGTTGACTATACCGAAAAGCTGCCGGTCGAACGGGCCTATCGGGTGAGTGCGTCTTCGGTCGGTCACGGCACCGACCTCTATGTGCTGGTCTTCAAGGACCAGAGCGAGGCGCGCCGCATCGACCGGATGCGGGCGGACTTCATCGCCAATGCCAGCCATGAACTGCGCACCCCGCTCGCCTCGATCTCCGGTTTCATCGAGACGCTGCGCGGCCCTGCCCGCAACGATCCGGCGGCGCGCGAGCAGTTCCTGCAGATCATGCAGAACCAGACCGGCCGCATGGCGCGCCTGATCGACGACCTGCTGTCGCTGTCGCGACTGGAAATGAAACCTTATCTGAAGCCAGGAACTGAGGTCGATCTTTGCCAGACCCTCGACAGCGTCATCGATTCGCTGGGGCCGCTTGCCAGGGAAAACGGCGTTGCCATAGAGCGGGATTTCGCGGAAGGGCCGCTCAATGTGCCGGGGGATCGCGATGAGCTTTTCCAGGTTTTCGAGAATCTGCTGGAAAACGCCTGCAAATACGGACAGTCGGGTGGACGTGTCGTGGTGACGATTTCTCATAGCGATGACGGTCCCGAACCGGGCATCGACGTCACCATCCGGGACTTCGGTCCCGGCATTCCCGAGGAGCACATCCCGCGCATCACCGAACGCTTCTACCGCGTCGATGTCGAAAACAGCCGGACCCAGAAAGGCACCGGGCTCGGCCTGTCCATCGTCAAGCATATCCTGACGCGCCACAACGCCAGGCTCTCAATCAAGTCGGAGGTCGGCAAGGGCGCAGCTTTCACGGTGCATTTGCCAGCGCACTGACGCCTCACTACCTAAGAACGCGTCGGCCCGAAAACCGGAGGAAGATTTTAGGACAACCGGATGTGTGGATAAGGGATTTAGGGCGTACTCTGTGTCCAAGCGGACGCGCGTCGCTCTAACGGTTTCTTTTTTCTGTCATCCGGCTAGCGTATCAGCGGGGATTCGAGGAAACGACTCGGACCAGAAGACCCCGGGAAGGCATCTCTATGCAGTCCGTGCACATCGTCAGCGCCTATGACGAGGAGCTGAAATATCTGTCGAAGCGCATCGCCGCGATGGGCGGGCATGCCGAACGCATGGTCGAACAGGCGATCGCGGCCCTGGTCAACGCCGATCCCGGCCTTGCCCAGAAAGTCATCCGTGACGATGCCGTTCTGGACGAAGGGCAGCGCGAGATCGACGACAAGGCGATCATCATCATCGCCAAGCGCCAGCCGATGGCGACGGATTTGCGCGAGATCGTCGGCGCGATCCGCATCTCGGCGGATCTCGAACGGGTCGGCGACCTCGGCAAGAATGTCGCCAAGCGCGTGGTTGCCGTCATAGAAGGGCGCCAGCCGACCAGCCTGTTCCGCGGCATTGAGGCCTTGGCCGACCTGGCGTTGACGCAGCTCAAGGAAGTGCTCGACGTCTATGCGTCGCGTTCGGTGGAAAAGATCGGCTTGGTGCGTGATCGCGATGATCAGATCGACGCCGTGTACACCTCGCTGTTTCGCGAGTTGCTGACGTACATGATGGAAGATCCGCGCAACATCACGCCTTGCACGCACCTGCTGTTTTGCGCCAAGAATATCGAGCGGATCGGCGATCACGCCACCAATATCGCCGAGACGATCTACTACATCGTCACCGGCGACCAGATGCCGGCCGAGCGGCCGAAGGGCGACAAGACGGACAAGATTGTGCTTCCCGCAACGCTACCGGCGAAGTGAACGGCTGCCTCTCGAACCCATTGCTGATTTAGGCTAAGCTTTAGCGAACGTTCCTGATCCTGACCCGAGGCCATGCCTCCAGGAGGTAGCGATGGAAACCGTTCGGAACCTGACGCCGGCCCCGCCGACATCGGCCATCGTCGCTTCCAGCGTCTATACCGCCGGCCGGCGTGTCGCCGACATTCCGATCGAGGAAGCTGGCGAATGGGCCAAGAAGCCAGGTCATGTCGTCTGGATCGGCCTGCTGGAGCCGGACCGCAACCTGTTGCTTCGCGTCCAGGCGCAATTCCACCTGCACGATCTGGCGATCGAGGACGCCGAGCATCCGCATCAGCGGCCGAAGATCGAGCAATATGGCGATGCGTTGTTCATCGTTGCCCGCACGGCTCAACTGATCGACAGGCGCGTCACCTTCGGCGAGACGCATCTGTTCGTCGGCGCCGGCTACATCGTCAGCGTCAGGCACGGTCCGTCGACTTCTTATGCCGTCGTTCGCCAGCATTGGGAAAGCTGCCCGCATTCGCTAGCCAAGGGCGAGGATTTCGTCCTCTATGCCATTCTCGATTTTATCGTCGACAACTACATGCCGGTGCTCGAGCAGATCGAGGACGAGGTCGAGGCGATCGAGGACAGGGTTCTGCTGAAACCGATGACCGGCTCCGACATAGAGCGGCTCTACATGCTGCGCCGTGATCTCCTGCGCCTTCGCAACGCCGCGCTGCCGCTGGTGGAAGTCTGCCGCCGGCTGACCAGCGCCGACCTGCCGCAGATCCATGCGGCCATGCACCCGCTGTTCCGCGACGTCACTGACCACATCCGCACCGTCCAGGAGAAGATCGACAGCTTGCGAGAGGTGCTCGCATTTGCCTTCGAGGCGAGCCTCCTGGTTGGCCAGAGCCAGGAAACGGCGATCACCAAGAAGCTCGCCTCATGGGCTGCAATCCTGGCGGTGCCGACGGCGCTCGCAGGCATCTACGGCATGAACTTCAACGACATGCCGGAACTTAGGATGGAATATGGCTACCCGGTCGTTCTGGGAGCGATTATTTTGGTCTGCTCGGTTCTCTACTGGCGCTTCCGCAAGAGCGGCTGGCTGTGAAGAGTAGGGCAGTAGGGCAGTAGGGCAGTAGGGCAGTAGGGCAGTAGGGCAGTAGGGCAGTAGGTAAGGATGGCGCCTCACAAGCGCAGTCTTTTGCAGTTCACCACATACTGCCGTACTGCCTTACTGCCTTACTCCCCTATTCCCCTACCTACTGCGCCGCCGCTCCGAAGCGGGCTGAAACGCGATGCGGGCGTGGTACTTGCAATAGGGTCCGGTTTCGGCCGCGTCGTTGCCGCAGAAATGGAACTCTTCCGAAAGCGGATCGCCATTCGGCCATTTGCATGTCCGTTCGGTCAACTCGACGAGTTGCAGATGCCGCGAGATCGGCACGACGACGTTCTCGACCGGACGGACGTAATGACGCGCCACCGGTACGGTGTCGAATTGCGCCTGCAGCGCGGTCGCCCCGATCGACGTGGTGATATGCCGCGCGGTGCTTGCCGCCCGCGACACCGATTTCTGGACGCTCGATCCTTGCACGCTCTTCTTCTGGCGTGCCGGTGTGGCGGTCGAGCGTCCGCGGCCCGACAGTTTCAGCCGATGCACCTTGCCGATGACGGCATTGCGGCTGACGCCCCCAAGCTGGGCGGCGATCGCGCTGGCGCTCAGCCCCTCCGACCACAATTTTCTAAGAAGTTCGACCCGCTCGTCAGTCCAATTCATGAGACCGCGCTCCTGCTGAAATGTGCGGCGATCGGAATCCTTCCACGATCCGGCTTCCGCCGGGCAGACACCACATATATCGGGTGATTAGGTCCGCCGCACGAAATCTAGTTATTTCTCGACCTACAATTACCTTATGCGCTGACTCGGTGACAAGAGTCTGAGGGCCAACACGAATCGGTTTTTTCGGTTTTCCCCAACTTGCCCGGTCGCTGAAGAGCCGGCGTCTCGCTGGAGAGCTTGCCGCGCGTCCTTGCGCGACGTTTTCGTTGACTTCATGGCCGAAAAACACGATAAGCCGCAAAGGCCGCCGCTTTGGCGGCTTTTTGATTTTCCGGTTCCGGAGACGCATATAATGAGCGGTTCGGCGCTTTTCGAGACCTTTACCCGCGCACCCCTGGCCTTCGACCATGGGGAAGGCACTTGGCTGGTCACCGACAAGGGCGAGCGATATCTCGATTTTGGCGGCGGCGTCGCCGTGAATTCGCTGGGCCATAGCCATCCGCATCTGGTCTCGGCACTCACCGAGCAGGCGGCCAAGGTCTGGCATGTCTCCAACCTCTATGAGATTCCGGGGCAGAGACGTCTGGGCGAGCGGCTGGTCGACGCCACCTTCGCCGACAAGGTGTTCTTCACCAATTCCGGCGCCGAGGCGCTGGAATGCGCCATCAAGACGGCGCGGCGCTACCACTTCGTCAATGGCCATCCCGAGCGCTTTCGCATTATCAGCTTCGAAGGCGCCTTTCATGGCCGCACGCTGGCGACCATCGCCGCCGGCGGCCAGTATAAATACCTGGAAGGCTTCGGACCCAAGGTCGAAGGTTTCGACCAGGTCGGCTTCGACGACATCGACGCCGCCGAAAAGGCGATCACATCAGAGACCGCCGCGATACTGATCGAGCCGGTGCAGGGCGAGGGTGGCATTCGCCCGGTGCCGACGCAGTCGCTGAGGCGGCTGAGGCAGCTCTGCGAACAGCATGGCCTGCTCCTGATCTTCGATGAGGTCCAGTGCGGCATCGGCCGCACCGGAAAACTGTTCGCGCATGAATGGGCTGGTGTCACGCCCGACATCATGGCGGTTGCCAAGGGCATCGGCGGCGGCTTCCCGATGGGCGCCTGTCTCGCCACCGACGAGGCGGCCGTCGGCATGACCGCCGGCGTGCACGGCACGACTTTCGGCGGCAATCCGCTGGCGATGGCGGTCGGCAACGCCGTGCTCGACGTGGTGCTGGAAGACGGCTTCCTGGAGGATGTCCAGCGCAAGGCGTTGCTGCTGAAGCAGGGGCTGGCGGGCGTCGCCGACGAATTTCCTGACATCATCGAAGACATCAGGGGCACCGGCCTGATGCTCGGCCTGAAATGTGCCGCGCCCAACACCAAGGTGAACATGGCGTTGCGCGACCAGCATCTGCTGGCGGTTCCGGCCGGCGACAACGTTCTTCGCCTGCTGCCGCCGCTCACCGTCACCGACGCCGAGATCCATGAGGCGCTCGACCGCATCCGTGCCGGCGCCCGGGGCCTGGCCGATGCCATCGCCGCGGCTGCCGCGAAGTAACAGTCGAAAGACCCCAAATGAGCCTTCGCCATTTCACTGATCTTTCCGCCGTTTCCGAGGGCGATCTGCGCTTCATGCTGGACGATGCCGTGGTGCGAAAGGCAAGGCTCAAGGCGGGCGAGCGGACAAAACCGCTCGAAGGCAAAGTGCTGGCGATGATCTTCGACAAACCGTCGACGCGCACGCGCGTGTCCTTCGACGTCGGCATGCGCCAGCTCGGCGGCGAGACCATCATGCTGACAGGCACCGAGATGCAGCTCGGCCGCTCCGAAACCATCGCCGACACGGCCAAGGTGCTGTCGCGCTATGTCGATGCGATCATGATCCGAACCACATCGCATGACCGGCTGCTGGAGCTGACCGAGAACGCCACCGTTCCCGTCATCAACGGGCTGACCGACGATACCCACCCCTGCCAACTGATGGCCGACATCATGACCTTCGAGGAGCATCGCGGTCCGGTCGCCGGCAAGACAATCGCCTGGACCGGCGACGGCAACAACGTGCTGCATTCCCTGCTGGAGGCCTCGGCGAGGTTCCGCTTCAACCTCAAGGTCGCCGTGCCGGAAGGCAGCGAGCCGGCGCAGAGGCATGTCGATTGGTCGACGGCGCATGGCGGCAAGTTGCACTTCACCCGCTCGCCCGAGGAGGCGGTCCACGAGGCCGACTGCGTCGTCACCGACTGCTGGGTGTCGATGGGCCAGGAGCACCGTGCTCGCGGCCACAATGTCTTCTCACCCTACCAGGTCAATGCGGCGCTGATGGCGAAGGCAAAGCCGGACGCATTGTTCATGCACTGTCTGCCGGCGCATCGCGGCGAGGAGGTCACCGACGAAGTCATCGACGGGCCCCATTCGGTAGTGTTCGACGAGGCCGAGAACCGGCTCCACGCCCAGAAGGCGGTTTTGGCCTGGTGTCTGGGCGCTTGATCCGGGCCACCTTGATCCGGCACTGCGTGGTGCCTATCTCAGGCGCATCACGCAAATCGAGCGCGTTTCGACGCATGCGCCCCGGAGGGCGGCATGGCCGCGCCCTGGAGCTTTGTCATGTTGGAAACTCATCAATTGGCTGAACAACAACCCAAACTCGGCGAATTCGGCTACGCCGGCGACGATTATGTCGTGCCCTTCGAGGTCGGCCCTCTCGACGTGCGCGGCCGTACCGTCCAGCTTGGGCCGATGCTCGACGCGATCCTCAGCCGTCATGACTATCCCGAGCCGGTCGCTCGCCTGCTGGCGGAAGCCTGCGTGCTGACGGTGCTGCTCGGCACCTCGCTCAAGTTCGAAGGCAAGTTCATCCTGCAGACCCGCACGGACGGACCGGTCGATATGCTGGTGGCGGATTTTTCCACGCCGCATGCGCTGCGCGCCTATGCGCGCTTCGACGCCGACCGGCTGGAGGCTCTGACGTCTGCCGGCGAGACTTCGCAGCAGACGTTGCTCGGCAGCGGTGTCCTGGCGCTGACGATCGACCAGGGCTCCCACACGCAGCGCTATCAGGGTATCGTCCAGCTCGACGGCGAGACGCTGGAGGAGGCCGCGCGCACCTATTTTCGGCAGTCGGAACAGATCCCTACCGATCTCAGGCTCACAGTGGCCAAGCTGTTGACGCCCGGCGTGGGCGGCGCCCGCGAGCAATGGCGTGCCGGTGGCATCCTGGCGCAGTTCCTGCCGCAATCGCCGGACCGCAGGCGCGTGCCCGATCTTCCGGGCGGCGACGGCGATCCGCGCCAGGAGATCCACGATCCGGCCGACAATTCCTGGCAGGAACTGCTGGCGTTGCTTGGCACCATTGAGCCGACGGAACTGATCGACCCGACGATCGGCGCCGAGCGGCTGCTTTACCGGCTGTTCCACGAGCACGGCGTGCGCGTCTTCGGCGGCGTACCGGTTGCCGACCAGTGCTCATGCTCCAGGGAGAAGATCCGCGGCATTCTCGGAGGCTTCTCCGCCGACGAGATCAGGGACAGCACCGAGGATGGCGGCATTCACGTCGCCTGCGAATTCTGCTCGAAGCAATATGACTTCGACCCGGCGGAGTTTGCCGCCGCGCAATAACGAGCGTCAGCGCTGCCTATCTGCCCGCTGGCATTCTTCCAATGGAAGTAGGAATCGCCAAATACCGGGTGCGGTGCCTTCGCAGAACTTGGGTTCCTCGCCCGCGGAGTGGGTCCACCTCTCCCCCGCTTCGCGAGGGCGAGGAACCCAAGTGAGCGTCAATTGACGGTGCGCCGCGTGCCCGGCAGGTCGAGCGAAAAGGCGGGGATGGCGACATCGAACGTCTCGCCCCGCTTGTTGCGCATCGTGTAGTGGCCGACCATGATGCCGGATGGCGTTGAGAGCGGGCACCCAGACGTGTATTGATAACTGTCGCCGGGGTTGAGTTCGGGCTGGTCGCCGACAACGCCGGCGCCGCGCACTTCCTCGACCCGGCCGGTGCCGTCGGTGATGTGCCAATAGCGTGACAGAAGCTGCACGAATTCATCCGACTGGTTGTCGATGGTCACCTGGTAGCCCCAGACATAGCGGTTCTCCGACGGGTCGGAGCGGTCTTCCAGATAGAACGGCCTGACCTGTACTTCGATGTTGCGCGTAACGGCGCTGTACATAGACTACTCCACAATATGTAGACGGAACTCTCGACGCTCTCCGCAGTTTGGTCAACTGGGTGCTTCCCGTCGCTGCCCGCCTGCTTTGCGCGCAGGTGCCGAAGAACAATGTCATTTAAGTGACACATGACAATGATGGTGTGCAGGGCCGGGCGACTCAGCATTCTGTCGAACTGTTGAAACGGCTTTCATGCGGCCGGTTTTTTCTGGAGTGACCAGATATCGATGGAATTGACAGTCACAGCCGCCTTGCTTTCCACAGCCCTGCTTCTTGTCAATCTCGTCAGCATCCTGCTCGCTTCCTGGAAGCTGAAGCGGCCTGGCAGGATCACGCCGCCAGCCGGCAAGGCGCCGCCGGTGTCGATCGTCGTGCCGTCGCGCGGCGTCGAACCGTTTGCCGAGGAAACGCTCGAGCGCGCCTTCTCTCTCGACTGGCCGCGCTATGAGCTCATCTTCTGCGTCGCCCATGCCGACGACCCGGTGGTCGGGCCGATCACCGACGCGATCGCCCGCTTCCCGGCCGTGCCGGCCCGGCTGCTCGTCGGCGACGACCGCATCAGCGGCAATCCGAAACTCAACAATTGCGTGAAGGGCTGGGAGGCCGCGCGCCACCGCTGGGTCATCCTTGCCGATTCCAACGTCCTGATGCCGAGGGACTATGTCCAGCATCTGATGGCGGTATGGCGGCCGGACACTGGCCTTGTCTGCTCGACCCCAATCGGCTCGCGGCCGGATGGGTTCTGGGCGGAGGTCGAATGCGCTTTCCTCAACACGCTGCAGGCGCGCTGGCAATATACCGGCGAGGCGCTCGGCCTCGGTTTTGCCCAGGGCAAGAGCATGTTGTGGAACAAGCCCATGCTCGACGCCAATGACGGCATCCGTGCGCTTGCCGCCGAGATCGCCGAGGATGCCGCCGCGACCAAGCTGGTCAACGGGCTTGGACTGCGCGTCAATCTCGTCGCCTCGCCCTTCGAGCAGCCGCTCGGTTTGCGCACATTTGGCGAAATCTGGTCGCGTCAGGCCCGCTGGGCACGCCTGCGTCGCGTCACCTTCCCCCTGTTCTTCGCGCCTGAGATCCTGATCGGAGCGGCGCCGCCGCTGGTGCTTGCGCTGGTTGCGGCAGCAGGCGCCGGCTTCAGCCTGTCGGCAACCGCCGTTGCCGTGCTGGTAGTCGCCTATCTCCCGGAATGCGCTCTCGCCTCGGCCAAGGGCTGGCACCTGTCGCTGCGCATGATCCCGGCGATGGTTGCGCGCGACGTGATGCTTCCCGCCATCTGGGTGCGCGGCTGGCTCAGCGGTGCCGTCGACTGGCGCGGCAACACGATGACCATCCACACCAGCGCCGGTGCGGAATTGGAAGAGACCCCGTCGGGCGCCTGACCGCGCTTGGCTTGACGATTCGAGCGAAGCCGTTCGGCGCGTATCCCTATCTGGCGGCTTTCAGTGCCTGCTCGATGTCTTCGAGCAGGTCGTCTGTGTCCTCCAGGCCGACGGACAGCCTGAGCGTGCCTGGCCCGATGCCGAGTTCGGCGCGCGCCTCATCGCTCAGATTCTTGTGCGTCGTCGTCGCCGGATGGGTGATCAGGCTCTTGGCATCGCCGAGATTGTTAGAGATCAGCACGATATCGAGCGCGTTCTGGAAGGCGAAAGCCGCCTGTTTGCCGCCCTTGACCTCGAGGCAGATCAGCGTCGAGCCGCCCGACATCTGCTTCTTGACGACCGCCGCTTGCGGGTGATCGGCGCGGCCGGGATAGATGACGCGGGCGATCTCCGGCTGCTCGGCGAGGAAGTCCGCGATCCGGCCGGCACTTTCCGTCTGCTGGCGCACGCGCAGCGGCAGCGTTTCCAGGCCCTTCAGCAGCGTCCAGGCATTGAACGGCGACAGGCTGGGACCGGTGTGGCGGAAATAGTCGTGCAGGTTCTCGTCGATCCACTTCTTGTCCGACAGGATGACGCCGCCGAGGCAGCGCCCCTGGCCGTCGATGTGCTTGGTCGCCGAATAGACGACGATATGGGCGCCGAGCTGCAACGGCTTCTGCTGCAAGGGCGTGGCAAAGACGTTGTCGACGATCAGCCGCGCGCCGATCGAATCCGCAAGTGAGGCAACGGCTGCGATGTCGACGACTTCCAGCGTCGGATTGGTCGGGCTTTCAAGGAAGAACAGCTTTGTGTTGGGCCTGACCGCCTTTTCCCAATTGGCGATTTCGGTGCCGTCGACCAGAGTCGCCTCGATGCCGTACTTCGGCGCCAGCGTTTCGACCACCCAGCGGCAGGAGCCGAACAGCGCGCGCGCCGCCACGATGTGGTCGCCGGCCTTGGCGCTGCACAGCAACGCTGCTGTGACCGCCGCCATGCCGGATGCAGTGGCGCGGGCATCTTCGGCACCTTCCAGCGCACACATGCGCTTCTCGAACATGTCGACCGTCGGATTGGCATAGCGCGAATAAATGAAGCCCGGTTCCTCGCCCTTGAAGCGGGCTTCCGCCGCCTGCGCCGTGTCGTAGACATAGCCTTGCGTGAGATACATCGCCTCGGAGGTTTCGCCGAAGCCGGAACGCAGCGTTCCCGCATGCACGAGGGCGGTCTGAGGCTTCCAGTTGCGCTTGTTGCTCGTCATCACCTTGTTCCAAACACCAAAAATGGTCCAAACACAAAAAAACCGGCCGCGAAAGTCGCAACCGGTCCATACGGCCTTTCGGCCCGACGGTCCTTTAGCGACTTGTTTAACGTGGCTGCAAGCCGACCGGCCAAATCACCACGGGATAACGAACCTTTAGACCTGCACCGCGCTTGCGTCAATTGCCGGCATGATTAAGAGGTTGTACCAGCAGGTTTCGTGGCAAGGACCTGCAACAAGACGAGACCTCGCCAGGCCTTCGAGCGGAGCCAGACTTTGCGGCAGACAGGCATTCTTCCCGATCAGGACATTTCCGCGCTGTTCCAGTCGGGCGCGCTGAAGTCGCCGCGCGCGCTCGATGCCGACCAGATCCAGCCGGCCAGCCTCGACCTCAGGCTTGGCGACAAGGCCTGGCGGGTGCGCGCCTCCTTCCTGCCTGGCCCCAACCACAGGGTCGCTGAAAAACTCGACCGTCTGAAGCTGCACGAAATCAATCTCGCCGATGGTGCGGTGCTGGAGACGGGCTGCGTCTACATCGTGCCGCTGCTCGAGAGCCTGTCGCTTCCGGCAAACATCTCCGCCTCCGCCAACCCGAAGAGCTCGACCGGACGGCTCGACATCTTCACCCGCGTGATGACCGATCGTGGCCACGAGTTCGACAAGATCGCTGCCGGCTACAACGGCCCGCTCTATCTGGAAGTCAGCCCGCGCACCTTTCCGATCGTTGTCCGCGCCGGCTCGCGGCTGTCGCAGATCAGGTTCCGCACCGGCAATGCGCTTTTGTCGGAAAGCGAGCTGCACGAATTGCACCGTGCCGAGACGCTCGTCGCCACCGAGCCACCCAACATTTCGGGTGGCGGCATCGCGCTATCGATCGACCTCGATGGCGACAAGAACGGGCTGGTCGGCTACCGCGGCAAGCACCACACCGGCCTGGTCGATGTCGACAAGCGCGCGGCACAGGATGTCGTCGATTTCTGGGAGCCGCTCTACAGGAGCGGCGCCGGCGAACTGGTGCTCGATCCGGACGAATTTTATATCCTCGTCAGCCAGGAAGCGGTGCATGTGCCGCCGCTCTACGCCGCCGAGATGACGCCCTTCGATCCGCTGGTTGGCGAATTCCGTGTTCACTATGCCGGTTTCTTCGATCCGGGCTTCGGCCATTCGGCGGCCGGCGGCACCGGCAGCAGGGCGGTGCTCGAAGTGCGCAGCCACGAAGTGCCATTCATCCTCGACCACGGCCAGATCGTCGGGCGGCTGGTCTATGAGCACATGCTGAAGCGGCCGCAGGCGCTCTACGGCACTGATCTCGGCTCGAACTACCAGGCACAGGGCCTGAAACTGTCCAAGCATTTCCGCGCCGCGCGCTGATCGCCCACTATGATCAGACCAAGCTTGCCTGACCTTGCGGGTCGTGCTTGGCTGTGCCTAGCCGTCAAAGCGGTTGGAACAAGGGGAACGACAAAATGCAGATTTCAAGATGGATTGTATCGGCAGCAACAGCTGCCGTGCTGGTGATATCAGCCGGGTCCTTTTCGGCGCAAGCACAGGAAAAGTTGAAGATCGCCACCGAAGGCGCTTATCCGCCGTTCAACACCATCACCGCGGATGGCAAGCTCGTCGGCTTCGACATCGACATTGCCAATGCGCTTTGCGCTCAGATGAAGGTCGAATGCGAACTTGTCACGCAGGACTGGGACGGCATGATCCCAGCGCTCCAGGCCAGAAAATTCGACGCCATCATCGCGTCTATGAGCATCACCGAGGAGCGCAAGAAGCAAGTCTCCTTCACCAACAAATACTATACGACGCCGCTTTCGCTTGTGGCCTTGAAGGACAGCGATATTGCCTCGACCGAACCCGCAGCACTCGCCGGCAAGACAGTCGGCGCGCAGGCTTCGACCACCCAGGCCGACTATGCCCAGGATGTCTATAGCAAGGCCGGCGCCGAGGCGAAGCTCTATCCGACCCAGGAGGAGGCGGTCGCCGACCTGATGAACGGCCGTCTCGATGCCGTCCTTTCAGACAAATTCGTGCTGATGGACTGGATGAAGAAGTCGAGCGACGGCTGCTGCAAGATGGTCGGCGACGTCAAGGGCACCGAGACCGAAGCTGGTATCGCCGTGCGCAAGGAAGACAATGCGCTGCGCGAAAAGCTCAACGCCGCGATCGATGCGATCGTCGCAGACGGCACCTACAAGAAGATCCAGGCCAAATATTTCGATTTCGATATTTATTGAGACGTTGAAGCTGCCAATCTCCCCCCTCGTGGGGGAGATGCCCGGCAGGGCAGAGGGGGGCGGTCCGGCCGGGCCCGGCTCTCTTTATCGCAGACGCAGGGGGCTGGCGCTCTACGCGAGACGACCCCCTCTGTCGCCTTCGGCGACATCTCCCCCTCAAGGGGGGAGATCACGCCGTCACAGCGCCTTCACCGCCACCTGCACCGGCTGCTCGATTTCAAGCGGGTTGCGCAGCGGCAGGCCGAAATCCTTGGCCTCGATCTCGAAGACGTCGCCGGCTTCGGTCCTGATGCCGTCGGCGAAGGACAGTGTTGCCGTGCCGAACATGTGCACATGAACGTCGCCCGGCTGGCGGAAGGCCGAATATTTGAAGTGGTGATGTTCGAGATTGGCGATGGTGTGGGACATGTTCGCCTCGCCCGACAGGAACGGCTTTTCCCACAGCAGCTTGCCGTCGCGGATAATGCGCGAGGTACCCCTGACGTCGGACGGCAGGTCGCCGATCAGGATCTCCGGTCCGAACGAAGCGTTGCGCAGCTTGGAATGCGCTAGGAAAAGATAGTTCACGCGCTCGGTGACATGGTCGGAAAACTCGTTTGATAGCGTGAAGCCGACGCGGAACGGGACGCCGTCGTCGCCGATAACATAGATGCCGGCGACTTCCGGCTCCTCGCCGGCATCCTGGGCGAAGGCGGGCGACAGAAGTGCCGCACCGGGCGCCACCGCCATGGTGCCGTTGCCCTTGTAGAACCATTCCGGCTGCACGCCCGTCTGGCCCTTGGCGGGCTTGCCGCCTTCCAGCCCCATGCGGAACATCTTCATGGAATCGGTGAGCTGCTCTTCGCCGTCGGTGCTGAGCTTCTTGTGCATGGAATCGCGGGTCGCGGCGGAGCCGAGATGCGTCAGCCCGGTGCCGGTGAGGTGGAGATGCGCCGGGTCGGGATGGTTGATCGGCGACAACAGCCGCCCCTTCTTGTAGGCGGCATCGAGGTCGACCGCTTCACCGAAGCCCTTGCGCTCGATGAGCGCGACAAGTCCGGTGCCTGTGCGCGCGGCCTCCATCGCCAGCGAATAGACGCTGCGGGCGCCGTTGATGATCCGGGTCTTGCCGCCGTTGCGGGCAACGACGCGGATGGTCTCTGCGTCGTCGATGATCTGGGAGATCAGCATGATGTACCCTCTCTCAATTGCCTTTGGCCTGGCCGCCGGGTTGGCAAACCTTGACCAGCGCGGCTCGGATAGTATCCGCGCCACTGGTGAACTCTTCGTCCGGATTGCGCTCGCGGGCCCGGTCCCTGGGGACTTCTTTGCGCCGCCCGGCAGCGCCGCGATGTGACCCGTGCCTCCTAAAAGCGCGCCGCGTTTGAAAGGCTGCCCGCTTTAATCCTTGTTTTTTTTGCATATCGTTGGCCCAACACGCTGCACACGTTTGGCGACCTGCATCAGTTCCCTTGCCCTCAAGCCTTGTTCTTGTTGTAGACGTCGAAGACCACGGCGCCGAGCAGCACCAGGCCTTTGACTACCTGTTGCCAATCGACATTGACGCCCATGATCGACATGCCGTTGTTCATGACGCCCATGATGAAACCGCCGACCACCGCGCCAATAACCTGACCGACGCCGCCCATCGCCGAAGCGCCGCCAATGAACACGGCGGCGATGACGTCGAGCTCGCTGCCGAGACCGGCCGCCGGCACCGCCTGGCCAAGGCGCGCCGCAATGATCAGCCCGCCGAGCGCGGAGAGCACGCCCATATTGATGAACACCATCAGGGTCAGCCGCTCGGTCTTGATACCCGATAGCTGCGCCGCCTTGGCATTGCCGCCCATTGCGTAGATACGGCGGCCGACCGTCATGCGTTTGGTGACGAAGACGAACAGCGCGATCAGCACGCCCATCACCACGAGAACGATTGGCAGACCTCTATAGGTGGCGAATTGGTAGACCAGAAACAGCGCCAGAGCGCTGGTCACCAGGGTCTTGACGACGAACAGCGTGAAGGGTTCGGCTTGGTAGCCATGCCGCTCGCGGCTGCGCCGTGCCCTGAGCCCGAAATAGGCATAGGCGAGCACGGCAACGAGGCCGATCACGATCGTCGTCATGTGCAGCGTCAGGCCGCTGCCGACGATGGTCTTGCCGGCGGCGTTCACGACCGGCGGGATCAGCGTCAACGAGCCGATCACGTCCGGAATGAAGCCGGAACTGAGCGCCTTGAAGCCGGCTGGAAGCGGCCCCACGGAAGATCCGCCACCCAGCAGCGCCTGGCAGATGCCGCGGAAGATCAGCATCCCCGCCAGCGTGACGATGAAGCTCGGTATTCGGTGATAGGCGATCCAGTAGCCTTGTCCCGCGCCGATCGCGCCGCCGATGATCAGGCAGATGATCGACACCACCAGCGGATTGCTGAAAGGGCCGAGAGGCCAGATGACCATCATCATCGCAGCCAGCGCGCCGATGAAACCGGCGACGGACCCGACGCTGAGATCGATATGGCCGGAGACGATCACCAGCAGCATGCCCAGCGCCATCACGATAATGAAGCTGTTCTGCTGCACCAGGTTACTCAAGTTCACCGGCTTGAACAGCGTTCCGGACGTCGTGTACTGGAAGAATACCATGATGGCGATAAGCGCCAGGATCAGGCCGTATTCGCGCAGGTTGGTGACCAGCGCCGAGACGGCGACGCGCGGCCCCTGCTGCACATCTTCGGCGACGCCGCTTTTCGGGACGGGAGCGCTTTCGGTGCTCATGATGCTTTTCCTTCTCCGCGAACGATGGCGCGCATGATCTTTTCCTGGCTGGCATCGCTCGCCGCCATTTCGCCGACGATACGTCCTTCGTTCATGACATAGATGCGGTCGGTGATGCCGAGCAGTTCGGGCATCTCCGACGAGATGACGATGATCGCCTTACCCTCCGAGGCGAGACGAGCGATGATCGTGTAGATTTCATACTTGGCGCCAACGTCGATGCCGCGCGTCGGCTCGTCGAGGATCAGCACCTCCGGATTGGCGAACAGCCACTTCGACAGCACCACCTTCTGTTGATTGCCCCCCGATAGATTGCCGGTCATCTGATAAACGCTGGACGAGCGGATGTTGGTCTTGGCCTTGTAGTCGTTGGCGACGGCGAGCTCGCGCATGTCGTCGATCACGCTATGGCGCGACACGCCGGGAAGATTGGCCAGCGTGATGTTGTGCTTAATGTGGTCGATCAGGTTGAGACCGTAGGTCTTGCGGTCCTCGGTGACGTAGGCGATGCCGTGTTCCACTGCCTTGCCGACAGAGGAGACATCGATGGGCTTGCCGTTGAGCAGCACCTCGCCGCTGATGCGGCGGCCATAGGAGCGGCCGAACAGGCTCATCGCGAATTCGGTGCGTCCGGCGCCCATCAGCCCGGCGATACCCACCACCTCGCCCTTGCGGACGTCGATGTCGATGCCCTTGATCACTTGCCGCTCGGCATGGATCGGGTGATAGACCGACCAGTTCCTCACCTGGAGCACGATCTCACCAATCTCGGGCTCGCGCGACGGATAACGGTCGTCTAGCGAGCGGCCGACCATCGAGGTGATGATGCGGTCTTCCGAAATGTCTCCCTTGGGCAGCGTCTCGATGGTCCGCCCGTCGCGGATGATCGTGACCTTGTCGGCGACCCGGTTGATCTCGTTGAGCTTGTGCGAGATCAGGATCGAGGTGATGCCCTGCCGCTTGAATTCGAGCAGCAGGTCGAGCAGCGCCTGGCTGTCCTTTTCGGACAGGCTCGCCGTCGGTTCGTCGAGGATCAGCAGCTGCACTTCCTTGCTGAGCGCCTTGGCGATCTCGACCAATTGCTGCTTGCCGACACCGATATTGGTAATCAGCGTCTTGGGGTCTTCCTTAAGGCCCACCTTCTTGAGCAGAGCGCTGGTGCGCGTCTCGTTGGCGTTCCAGTCGATGACGCCGTATCTGGCATGCTCGTTGCCGAGAAAGATGTTTTCGGCGATCGACAGCATCGGCACCAGCGCGAGTTCCTGGTGGATGATGACGATGCCGCGGCGCTCGCTGTCGTGGATGCCCTTGAAGTGGCACTCATCGCCGCGATAGATGATTTCGCCGTCATAAGTGCCGGATGGATATACGCCCGACAGCACCTTCATCAGCGTCGACTTGCCGGCGCCGTTTTCGCCGACAACGGCGTGAATCTCGCCTTCCTCGACGCTGAGGTTGACATTCGACAGCGCCTTGACGCCGGGAAACGTCTTGGTGATGTCACGCATCTCCAAAATCGTCGAGGCCATCAGGAATACACTCCTCCGAGGTCCGGAAACAATACCGGGGTCTCGCTAACCAAAAAGGGGTCCTGCGCTGCGCAGGACCCCGGTTTTTACAACTGCGGTTACTTCAGCTCTTCGGCCTTGATGTAGCCGGAATCGACCACCAGAGGCTGGTAGTTCGACTTGTCGACATCATGCGGCGTCAGCAGGATCGAGGGGACGACCTTGACGTCATTGTTGTAGGTCTTGGTGTCGAGGCCGTCCGGCTTGCTGCCCGAGAGCACCTTGTCGACGAGTTCGACCGTCGCCTTGGCGAGTTCCCGGGTGTCCTTGAACACGGTCGAGTATTGCTCCCCGGCGATGATCGCCTTGACCGAAGCGGTCTCGGCATCCTGGCCGGTGACAACGGGCCATGGTTGATCGGGCGTGCCGTAACCAACGGCGCGCAGCGAGGCGATGATGCCGCGCGACAGGCCGTCATACGGCGAGAGCACACCATCGATGCGGCTGCCATCCGAATAGTTGGCGGAGAGCAGATTGTCCATGCGGGCCTGGGCGGTGGCTGCCAGCCAGCGGAGCGTGCCGACCTTGTCCATGCCCATCTGGCCGGACTTCACGACAAGGGTCTTGTCGTCGATCAGCGGCTGTAGAACGGACATGGCGCCGTCGTAGAAGAAGAAGGCGTTGTTGTCATCGGGCGAGCCGCCGAACAGCTCGACGTTGAACGGACCCTTGTTCTCCGGATAGCCGAGACCTTTGAGCAGCGACTTGGCCTGGATGACGCCGACGCCGAAATTGTCGAACGTGGTGTAGTAGTCGACATTTTCGGTCTTCTTGATCAGCCGGTCATAGGCGACGACGACGACGCCGGCGTCAGCCGCCTTTTGCAGCGCGTCCGACAAGGTGGTGCCGTCGATCGAGGCTATGATCAGCGCCTTTGGGCCCTTGGTGATTTCGTTTTCCAGCTGGCTGAGCTGGTTGGGGATGTCGTCCTGCGCATATTGCAGGTCGACAGTGTAGCCCAGAGCCTCGAGCTGGGACTTGACTGCGTCGCCGTCGTTGATCCAGCGCTGCGAGGTCTTGGTCGGCATCAGCACGCCGACGAGGCCTTCGCCCGCCTGCGCCGGGACCGCCATGGCCGCAATGCCAAGGGCCGCGACTGCGGCCAGTGTCTTGATGATCTTCACATTAACTCTCCCTGGTTGATGGACGCGCACCCTGGGTTTCGTGGGCCGCGCGATCGTGCAGGAGCGCCAAACGCGCCGCTGCCGTCATATCGATCTCCGGTATCCTCCCAATCGGCCCTGAGACTCCGGTTCCAGTCGATGCGATTTTTCTCGCTGGCGACGGTCAAGCCTCAGGACGCGCCAAGGGTGTGGCGCTTTGCCATAACTGTCAAATGCGATCTTTGGTGGTTGCTATACCCAAACTGATATACTGAAAGTGGACAAAAGATCTGGCCGGATTGCCGGCCGGCCACGAGCGAGGAGCAAACGGAGATCATGGCGGCGCTACGGGATCCTGCTGGACTTTCAGATGGTTATGGCGAAAGTCCCGGCAGGAGTGAGACCCTGCTGCGCAGCGGCCTCAGTCTTCGCCACATGCGCATGATCGCAGCCCTCGATGACCATGGCCGGGTCAGCGCGGCAGCCCAGGTCATGAATATTTCCCAGCCCGCCGCCTCGCGCATGATCGCCGAGATGGAGGCGGTACTCGACGTGAAACTGTGCGAAAGGCTGCCGCGCGGCATCACGCTGACGCCCTATGGCAAGGCGTTGGCGAGGCGCGCGCGTTCGATCCTGCTCGAGATGCGTGAAGTCGACCGCGAGATATCGGAGCTCAAGGCGGGCAAGGGCGGCTCGGTGTTCCTCGGCGCGGTGACCGCCCCTGCGATCGAGCTCGCCGTGCCGGCGATCCGCGAAATCCGGCGCATCTATCCGCGTATCGAGATCACAATGCAGGTCGAGACCTCCAATGTGCTGGCGCGCGAGCTGATCGCCACACGTCACGACTTCATCATCGCGCGCATCCCCGACGACCTCAATCCACGGCTGTTCGAGGCCCGCGTCATCGGCGTCGAAAAAGCCTGCCTGATCGTGCGCCGCGGCCACCCGCTGGCCAAGGGCAAGGCGGTGCGGCTGGAGGAGACCGCCGCCTACGACTGGGTTTTCCAGTCTGGCGGCTCGCCGCTGCGCCAGGCGATGGAGAGCAATTTCCTGAACCGCAACATCGCGCTGCCGGACCGCATCCTCAACACCAGCTCGCTGCTCCTGACCCTGGTCATGGTCTCGCAGTCGGACGCCATCGCGCCGGTGTCGATCCAGGTGGCGAAATTCATCCAGAACCCCGAGGGGCTGGCCGGCGCCATCGACGTCGTCCAGACCGAGTTCGACATCGAGGTCAGGCCCTACAGCCTGATCACCGTAAAAAATCGCGCGCTGTCGCCGGCAGCCAAGATGCTGCACGACTTCATTTTGAGAGAGGTAGGCTGATGGCTGGAGCGGGAAAACGAACCCGCGCGTTCAGCTTGGGAAGATGGCTTCGTGGAAACCGCGACCGCATTCGCTAAGAGCTTCGACTGAACGAAGAGTCTCCGGGTGCCTTCAAATCCAGACTTCGAGCATCCGATAAGGACAGCAAACAAAAACCCCGCCGGAGCGGGGCTGTTAGAGATTTGGATGCCAAATACTAGAACTTGTACGCAAGCCCTAGGGCAACGGTGTGAGTATCGACATCTATTGAACCATCACCGCCCGGCTCAGTGTAGTCCACCTCGCCATAGTCCGTATACCTGTACTCTGCGCGTCCAATGAGGTTGGCACTGAACGCAATATCGGCGCCGGCGCCAACCGTCCAACCGACTTTCGTCTCACTGGCGGTTGCAAACGTTCCCCCGCCGTCAAACAGGTCGACGTCGATATCCCCGAACGCCACGCCGCCGGCAGCGTAGATCAAAATTTGGTCGAACGCATATCCGAGACGGCCACGAACCGCACCATTCCAGTTGAGTTCCGTGGTCGCGCTAAAGTCAAAGACGTTAGTCGATGTGCCCTCAATGCCGCTATAGTTCACATCTGCCTCAATGCCGGCTACGACCTGATTGAATTGCCAATTCCAACCGCCGTAGATACCGACAAGACCGCCATCAATATCGCCGTCGATTTCTGCTACCGGCGATGGGGGAAAGTCATCATCAGCGTCGCCCCAGGCATAGCCCGCCTGAACGCCCACATATCCGCCAGACCACACAAATCCGGCCGGCGGTTCAGCTACCGCCATAACATCAGCGGCAGAGGCGAAACTCACAGACGCGGCCAAGATCGATGCAGTTACCAAGAATCGTTTCACGAAAATGTTCTCCCAAGCCCACTCGAAGATTGCTCATGCGCAAAACCCATGAAGAAATACAGGCTGTTTTTCGCGTTTTCACCATAGGGTTGCAATTTGTTGCGATTATGCAACATCCTCTGGACGGAGCGAACGGCTCTGGGGACAGCGATGCTTCCGTTAATTTCGTCACCGAACTGACCGCCGCTACGCGCCCAGTCCTCGTCCCAAAAATCCTGCAGGACGCGTGCCGAAGATGGAACCACACAGGGCGGTGCCGCGTCATAGAAGCGGGCTCCTGTTGCAGGTCCCAGGGAGGCTATCGATGATCAGGCTCCTCCTCGTCTTCGCCGCGGCGCTTGCCTTCGCATGCGGCGGGACGTGGGGGGCCAAGCTGGACCTAACCACCGTCAACCAGGCCCAATTCGCCGCCGGCGAACCGAAGGATGCCGATCCGACCGTGTTGAAGGCGCAGATTCTCTTGGATCGCGCCCGCTTCTCGCCGGGGCCGATCGACGGCCGGCTGTCAGAGAACTTCGCCAAGGCGATCGGTGCCTTTCAGCAGGCGAACGGACTCCCATCCGATGGCAAGCTCACTCCGGAGACCTGGAGCAAGCTCATGGCAACTTCCACCGAGCCGGTGCTGGTCACCTATGAGGTGACGCGCAAGGATGTGCGCGGACCCTTCACCAGGCGTATCCCGGCTCGCCTGGAGAGGATGGCCCGTCTGCGGCGGCTCGGCTATCGCACAGCTGCAGAGAAGCTGGCGGAGCACTTCCATGTCAGCGAACAGTTGCTCAGAATGCTCAATCCGGGCAAAGGCTTCAGGAAGGCCGGCACGACCCTGGTGGTGCCTGATGTTGGCCGGGGCGATCCTCCCGCTGCCGTTGCCCGCATCGAGGTCGACAAGGGCGCTCGCCTGGTGCGCGTGCTCGATCCTTCCGGCAAATGGCTCGCAGTCTACCCCGCCTCGATTGGCAGCGATGAAAACCCGGCGCCAAGCGGCATGGCGGAGGTCAAGCGCGTGGTGCGCAACCCCACCTATCACTACGATCCGGACTTCGCCTTCAAGGGTGTCAGGACCAAGCGGCCCTTCACCATCGCTGCCGGGCCGAACAATCCCGTGGGATCGGTCTGGATCGATCTCTCCATCGAAAGCTACGGCATCCACGGTACCCCGGACCCGGGCAAGATCGGCACGACCTTCTCGCATGGCTGCATCCGGCTGACCAATTGGGATGCCGAAGACCTCGGCTCTATCGTGCAGCCGGGCACGAAAGTCGAGTTCAAGAACGAGATCGCCCATGCCGTCGACGTGATCGCTCCGTAGCAAAATGGATTGGCCAGCAGACCTGCTCTCGCAGGCTATTCCTGAGGAAAATCGCAGATAATTTGTGAACCTTCGAGATCCCAAGTCGAAAGGGATCGGGTCGGGAGTTCCAGGCACAAACCCTATGCGAGCAAGGTGGAGCGGGTAGCGGGAATCGAACCCGCGCGTTCAGCTTGGGAAGCTGACAAGCTACCATTACATCATACCCGCGCAGCAGCCTCGTTACCACGCAAGCCGGCGTTCGGGCAATGGTTAAGCGTGCACTCGTGCCTTGCCAGCCGCCCGACTGTTACTCCGTCGTGGCAAGGGCATCGTCTGCGGCAAAAGCCGGCCAGTATTTCGAAACCGCCAGCGCGGCCCCGATTGAGGAGAAATGGCCATAGTCGAAATAAAGAAACTGGCCCGCGTCGGCGTAGGAGCAGCGTCCTGCACTACAGAGGAAATTGAGCGGATCGATGAAGGTGGCGCCTTTGGTAAATGCGCGCACACGGTTGTTGATGTCGGGATCCATGGCCATTGGCCACGATGTATCATCGAGATTTTCGCGCTTTGCGAAGAACGCGATTTTCCGAACGTCGGTTATGAACTGTGGAGACTGGCCGATGACAAACACGCGCACACCCCGGCCACGAAGCGTATCGATCGTTTGCTGGAGACCGTCGAAACTTCTGGCCTCGTAGTCGGTCCACCGACCGCTGAGTACAACCGTCTTGATGCCGGCGTCCTGGATGACCTTCAGGGCTTGCTGATTGAATCGCATGCAATCCGGGCGTGCATAGGAGAAGTAGGTGAGAATCGGTGGGCAGCCTGCGTAAGTGTATTCCACGATGTTGGCCTGTAGTTGATTTATGTTGGCGTCCAGGCCTGAAACATAGTGAGCGGCGAACGAGTCGCCCCACAACAAAACGGTTGTTGGGAAGCCGCGAGTGCGCGTGCAATCCTCGATATTCCAGCTTTCGATCCGGCTGGAGCCCTCATTGAAACAGGTGCCATTGCCCCAGTCCCCGACAGGAATCCGCTGTTGGGCATAGTCCGGAAACCGTTGCGGAAAGCCGTTGCCGAGCGCCCCCGCCGCCCCGCCAACGCAAAGAAGAGCGATCGCGCCCGCTGAAAGGGCGAATATGGGCACCGGGGCGGTGAAGCTCCTTTTCTGCCGAAACGGCTGCTCGATATACTTCCAGGAAAATGCAGCCAATGCGAAGCTTGCAACCGTCATCGCGACGGTCATCGATGGGTCGAGTTTTTGTAACGAAAGATAGTGCGCGAACGCATTGATCGGCCAGTGAACAAGATACAGCGAATAGGAGATGAGGCCGATCCAGACCAGCGGCCGGACTTCGAGTATGCGGGTAGCGGTCGTCGAGGGGCTATTTTGGCCGACATAGATAAGGAGGGCCGTTCCGAGGCACGGATACAAAGCGTTGTAGCCCGGGAACGGGTCGCTCTCCGAGATCGCAAAGAACCCGATGGCGAGAAGGCCAAATCCGGCCAGCCCGACCAGTTCCATAAGGAACCGGTTGCTCAGGGGCGGGGGCCGTTTCAGCATGAGCACCGCGCCCAGCATGAGTTCCCAGACTCGTGTCGGCAGCAGGTAGAATCCCGCGTTTGGCGCCAGCCATGTCGCCATGACCGCCAGCACGAAGCTGCCGAGAATGATCGGCAGGAGTATCGTCAGCCAGCGCTTGGCAAAATAGCGATAGATTAGGAACATCAGGATTGGGGCAAAGATATAGTACTGCTCCTCGACCGAAAGCGACCAGGTGTGCAACAGCGGTCGGAGCTCGGCATCGATGGAGAAGTAATTTGACGTCTTCCAAAAATAGATGTTCGACCAGAAAGTCGAGGCCGCTATGACGCTGAGACTGAATTCGTGCAGATCCGACGGCAGAAGAATGAACAATGCCGCAATGCAGGTGAGAAGCGTGACAAAGATCAGAGCCGGCAGGATGCGCCGGGCACGGCGCCAATAGAAGCTGATGATCGAAAACTGGCCGCGTTCAAGGTCGTCCAGAAGGCTTCCGGTGATCAGATAGCCGGATATGACGAAGAAGATATCGACGCCGGTAAATCCGCCTGGAATTGCCGAGATTCCGAAATGGAAGAGTACAACCGGCAGGACCGCAACGGCCCGAAGACCATCGATATCGCGCCTGTACTTCATTCAAGAAGCCCTGTGTTCGCAAGTCACGGTGAGACTGCGCAGTCCGTCCATGGCCGGGCGATGGGTCTGGCAGATCGATATCAACGGGTCACCCTCTGTCGCCTAATTTTGCTGCACTGCAGCATCGGTGTCAAGACTGGCGAGCAGACAATCCGGCCAACCCGCTGTCCGGGGCAACTGGAGTTGGTGACTGCCTTGATGCCAGCGCAGCAAGTGCGTATTTCTGGACCTGTAACCGAATCTGGAGACACGCCTTGTCCGCACTGACGCGCTTTCTCGGCGATACGCCGTTCCGGGTGCTCCTGAAGCTGCTGGTGGTGTCGTTCCTCGTCGGCCTTGTCATGAACGCATTCGGCTGGTCGCCGATGGATGTGCTCTACGGCATCCGGAATTTCTTCGTCGATCTCTGGAATCTAGGCTTCCGCGCCATTGAGCGTTTCCTTGGCTATATCGTGCTGGGCGCGGCGATCGTCATTCCGGCCTTCATCCTGCTCAGGATCGCCAATTATCGAAAATGAGCCGACAGCTAGCCTATAGCCTAGCATCCCAATGATGGATTCCCGTGCTTCGGACCGTGATGCAGCTTCATCAGGAAGGTTCTGTCCCGCGCCGTTGATCAACGTTGTTTGACATAATCATCAGTTTGCACTAATCATAAGTCATGACTGTTGGTAGTGCCCAGTTTGCTGCGCTTGGCGACCCGACGCGCCGCGCGATCGTCGAGCTGATCGCGGCCCGCCCGCGTTCGGTGGCTGAAATCACGCGAGAGGTGACGGTCTCCCAATCGGCCGTCTCTCAGCATCTCAAGGTGTTGCGCGAATCGCGCCTGGTTCGGGCCGAGCCGAAGGGTGCCAGCAACGTCTACCATATCGATCCGGCTGGGCTTGGCCAGATGCGTGCCTGGCTCGACCGGTTCTGGAGCAAGACCCTGTCGGCCTACAAGGTGGCCGTCGAGCAACCGCCAGAGGAGTCACAATGAACACTCATGTACCAGTCACGTCCGTTAAACAGTCCATCGTGGTCGAGGCGCCGATCGAACGCGCATTCAAGGTTTTCACCGAAGAATTCGGCAGCTTCAAGCCGCCCGAGCACAACATGCTCGCCGTCCCGATAGCCGAGACTGTGTTCGAGCGTCGGGTCGGCGGCTACCTCTACGATCGTGGCACCGACGGCAGCGAGTGCCGCTGGGCGCGCGTGTTGGCCTATGAGCCGCCCAGCCGGGTGCTGCTCAGCTGGGATATCAGCCCGCAATGGCAGATCGAGACCGATCCGGACAAGACCAGTGAATGGGAGGTGCGGTTCACCTCTGAGACGGCTGAGCGGACTCGCGTCGAGCTCGAGCATCGAAACCTGGAACGTCACGGCCAAGGCTGGGAAAGCGAGCGCGATGGTGTCGCCAGCGATCAGGGCTGGCCGCTGTACCTCAAGCGGTTCGCCGATCTGCTGGCCCGCAAGGCCTGACGGCGGAGCGTTGGGATCCCCTAGGACGGGGACATTTCACCCGGGATTGCCTCCGTCCCGTTCTCACTGTGATCCTAAGGAGCGGAGATCAGCATGGAAGCCTACACCCTCAGCTTCGTCGGGGTGCTCGCGCTCTGTCTTCTATCCATTCTTTTGGCGATCTATTCGGGATCGTCCAAAGGCCGTGCCGGAGCGCTCTCCGGTCCAGTGGTCCCGGCCGACGACGACAACCTGCTCTACCGCATCGACCGTGTGCACATGAACTCTGTGGAGGCGCTGGCACCTTTCGTCGTGCCGGCCGTGCTGGCGATGATGGTAGGTGTTGGGGCGACCACCCTGGCAGTGCTGGTGTGGGCCCACGTCGTAATCCGGCTGATTCATTTGGTGGTCTATTTGCGCGGCGGCAACGCCGCCAAAGGTGGTAGCGTCAGAACCATTCTCTATATCTCGGGGGCACTGGTCACTCTAGTTCTTGTTGTTGTGGCCGGCTGGGCAGCCATCCGCTGAGACATCGACGTGGGCCTGGGCTGAGAAGACAAAGCGGAACTTCGCCTCCTTCGTCGCTCTCGCCGCAGGCTTTCATCTTGCTCAAATCCGTCCCCACGACCTAAGCGTAGTCCGAAGCCACTTCGAACAGGATGGCATGGCGCGCGGCGAGGGCGGCTACGTCAGTCGAATAGCCACCGCCGATAACGCCGCAGACCGGGATGCCGAGCGCGCGGAAATGACGGATCACCATGTCGTCGCGGGTGCGCAGCCCCTCGTCCGACAGCGACAACCTGCCCAGCCGGTCCTCGGCATGAACGTCGACCCCTGCATTGTAGAAAACGATGTCCCAGCGCGCCCTGGCGGTGAGTTCCGGCAGGATGCCGCCCAACCTTTCGAGATAGGCCGCATCGCCGGTGCCATCTGGCAGGGCGATGTCGAGGTCGGAAGCGATCTTGCGCGTCGGATAGTTGCGGTCGCCATGCATGGAAAAGGTGGACACGCGCCGCTCGTCGCCGAGAATGTCCGCCGTGCCGTCGCCCTGATGCACGTCGAGATCGACGATCAGGATCTTGCGGGCGGCAGCTTCGGCAAGCAGTACCAGTGAAGCCACCGCAACATCGTTGAAGGTGCAGAAGCCGGCGCCTTGCGCGCGCCGCGCATGATGGCTGCCGCCGGCGGTGTTGCAGGCGATGCCGTCCAGCAATGCCAGCCGCGCCGCCAGCACGGTGCCACCCGTTGCGAGCTGCGCCCTGAGCGAGACGCGCGGGCTCACCGGAAAGCCGATCTCGCGCTCGATTTTTTCAGGCACTTCGCAGGCCAGCACCTGGTCGACATAGCCGGCGTTATGGGCAAGCTTCAGCCATGATGCCGGCGCCGGTTCGGGCACGTTGAGAGCGGCGGGGCTGGTCAGTCCGCGCGCGCCCAAGGCTTCCATCAGCAGCTTGTATTTGCTCATCGGGAAGCGATGGTTGACCGCGAAGCCGGCGTCGTAGTCGGGATGATGAACGATCTGCAGGGGCATTTGGGTGGTTTACGGCAGGTGCGCCAGAGGCGGGTTTCGGTTGGCCGTGGCGGATGAGTGGTTGCGCAGCGTCCGGAAACTGGGCCACATCGGCTGTTCGATCAAGCCGCAAAGGGAAAGCGGATCCTGGATCAGGTGTCAGCAGCGGCCAACGGCCGGTCCTTCGTCGTCACCAATCGCTCGGTGCTCGCCATCGCGGTGCCGATGACGCTTGCCTATCTGACGACGCCGCTGCTCGGCGTCGTGACACGGCCGTGGTCGGGCAGTTGGGCGACGCTGCCCTTCTCGGCGGCCTGGCGGCGGGCGCCCTGGTCTTCGACGTCGTCTTCACCTCCTTCAATTTCCTGCGCTCCGGCACCACCGGTCTCGTCGCCCAGGCTCTCGGCCGCGGCGACGAACTCGAGGAACAGGCGGTTTTCTGGCGCGCCGTGCTGATCGCGGTCGTCGCTGGCATCGTGCTTGCCGCACTTGCGCCACTGGTCGCCATCGCCGGACAATGGTTCATGAGCGCCGAGCCGCGCGTCAGCGAGGCGATGGCCGTCTACATCCGCATCAGGCTGCTTGCAGCACCGTTCTCGCTGATCAACTACGCCATCCTCGGCTATGTGCTGGGGCGTGGCGAGGGCGTGCTTGGGCTGATGCTGCAATTGGTGCTGAACGGCATCAACATCGCGCTCTGCATCCTGCTGGGGCTGGAGCTCGGCTGGGGCGTCGCCGGCGTCGCCTGGGCGACCGTCACCGGTGAATTCGTCGCCATGCTGCTTGGCCTGGCGATCATCGGCCGGCGTTTCTGGGCAGCGCCCCGGCTGCCGCGCCATCGCATCCTCGACCTGTCGGCATTCCTGCGCATGATGTCGCTCAACCGTGACATCATGATCCGGTCGTTTTCGCTGCTCGCCGCCTTCGCGCTGTTCACCCGCCAGGGCGCACAATTCGGCACGGTGACTCTGGCCGCCAACGCGGTGCTGATGAATTTCTTCCTCATCGCCGGCTATTTCCTCGACGGTTTCGCCACGGCAGCCGAACAGCTCGCCGGGCGTGCCGTGGGCGTGCGTGCCGCGATGCAATTCCGGCAGGCGGTGCGACTGACCCTGTTCTGGGGCTTAGGGCTGGCGGCCACGGCGACGCTTGTCCTTTTGCTGGGCGGAACTGATCTGGTCGCCCTGATCACGACGTCACAAGATGTTCGCGCCGTTGCTGACATCTATCTGCCCTGGGCGGCGTTCACCGCGCTCAGCGGCGTGCTGGCGTTTCAGATGGATGGTGTCTTCATCGGCGCGACCTGGTCGCGCGACATGCGCAACATGATGCTTTTGTCGTTCCTCGTCTTCAGCGCGGCCTTGCTCAACCTGGCGCCGGCCTTCGGCAATCACGGCCTGTGGGCGGCGCTGCACGTCTTTCTGCTGGTGCGCGGCTTCAGCCTGCTCACGATTTTGCGCGTGCGGATGCGGACGGCGTTTTAGAGCGGCTTCGGTCAGAGCGGCTTGGACGACCATTGATCGAGGCTGCTATCGCGCAACTCGCGCAGCGACTTGAGCCGTTGCATATCCGCAAAACGCGCCATCCCCGCAAGAATGCGACCCGGCAGTGCCGGCCCGGCATAGATCATGCCGGTGTAGAGCTGGACGAGATCGGCGCCGGCGCGGATCTTTTCAAGTGCCGTATCTGCGGAATCGACGCCGCCGACGCCGATGATGGCGCGGTCCGGGCCAAGCAGTTTCCGCATCTTTGCCAGCACGATGGTCGAGCGCTCGAACAACGGTTTTCCCGAAAGCCCGCCTGTCTCGCCGGCAAGATCGGTGCTGCGCAGCCCCGGCCGCGCGATGGTGGTGTTGGAGACGATGACACCGTTTATTGCCTTTTCGGTGACCTCGGCGGCGATATCCTCCAACTCGGCCTCGACCAGGTCCGGCGCGATCTTGAGGAAGACGGGCGGCTGCGCTGCAGCTGCCGTACGTGCGGCCATGATGCGCGACAGGAGTTCGCCGAGCTGTTCACGCGCCTGCATGTTGCGCAGGCCCGGCGTGTTCGGCGATGAAATGTTGACCGCAAGGTAGCTGGCGTGGGGCGAAAACCTGGCAACGCCGCCTTCATAGTCGCTGATGCGGTCGGTGCTGTCCTTGTTGGCGCCGATATTGACGCCGACGATGCCGGCGCGGCCCTTGCGGGCGGCAAGCCGTTTTTCGGCGGCCTCGTGACCCTCATTGTTGAAGCCCAGCCGGTTGATCACCGCTTCGTCCGATGTCAGCCGGAAGACGCGCGGCTTCGGGTTGCCGGCCTGCGGCAGCGGCGTGACCGTGCCGACCTCGGCAAAGCCGAAGCCGAGGCCAAGCAGTGCATCGGGAACCTCGGCGTTCTTGTCGTAGCCGGCAGCCATGCCGAGCGGATTGGGAAAATCGATGCCGCAGACGCTGACTTTCAGCCTGTCGTCGCGCACAGGGCGCCGGGCGACCGGCAGCCCGCATTTCAGCGCGGCGATTGACAGGCCGTGGGCGGCCTCCGGATCGAATGCGAACAGGAACCTCTGGCCGAGCCGGTCGAGCACGCTCATTCGGCCTCCAGCGTCGGGAATTGGTGCAGGCCATCGGTGCCGAGCGGCAATGATTGCACCCAGACGACGGCGTTGAGGTCGAGCGGGCCGTAAAGATGCGGGAACAGCGCACCGCCGCGCGAGACCTCGTATTTCAGCGCATCACCGAGTTTGGCGCCATCGACGGCGACCAGCAGCAGCCCGGTCTGGCCGGCAAAGTGTTTGGCCGCCGTTTCCCTGGCCTGGCCGGCGGTGGAAAAATGGATGAAGCCGTCGGCGATATCGATTGGCGCGCCGGCGAAGCTGCCATCTCTTTCGGCCTCGCGCCACAGCGGTTCAGGCACTATCTTGTAGATAATCTGAGACATGGTTGCGCTATAGTCCGAACCAGCCATACGGGGAAGAGCGGGCCAGGGTTCTTCCCCATTTCCGGCGCAAACATGCGATAAATTGCGTTCACTGGCACATGGAGGACAATATGCGTCCGCAGCACGTCTTGATCCCTGCCGCCCTCGTGTCGCTCGTCGCGGCATCAGCCTTTTCCGAGGAAGCCGACCGCTACCGCCTGGAAAAGTCGGCCACCGGCTATGTCCGCATGGACACGCAGACCGGTGCGATGTCGATCTGCGAGGAGCTTTCCGGCCAGCTCGTCTGCAAGATGGCGGCCGATGAACGCGCCGCCTTCCAGGACGAGATCGACCGGCTGCAAAATTCGGTGAAGGCGCTCGACCAGCGCGTCGTCAAGCTCGAGAACTCGCTTGCCGCCCGCTTTGAGTCGACATTGCCCAGCGAAGAGGATTTCAACAAGACGATGAGCTACATGGAGCGCTTCCTGCGCAGCTTCATCGGTATCGTCAAGGACATGGAAAAGGATAGCGGCGAGGATGGCGCCAAGCCCAATCCGCAAAAAACCTGAGCACCGTTCACCGGGGAAACCCGGCACATAGCCTTTGCCGCTTGAAAACGGCTGATATCGCCGCATAATCGTTCGACTGATCCCGTAAGAAGCAGACAATCATCAATGGGATTCGGGGAGGGACTTGTGCCGTCGGGCTACACTTTCGTCATCGCTGACGATCATCCGCTTTTTCGCGGCGCGCTGAGAGAAGCGCTTGCCGGCATCGGCAACGTCGCCGGCATTCACGAGGCCGGCGATTTCGAAAGCGCCAAGGCGCTGGTCGTGGCCAATGAGGACGTCGATCTGGTGCTGCTCGACCTGTCCATGCCCGGCGCGAGCGGCCTATCCGGTCTGATCTCGCTGCGCGGCATCCATCCGACGGTGCCGCTGGTGGTGGTGTCGGCACATGACGACCCGGTGACCATCCGGCGCGCGCTCGACCTCGGCGCTTCGGGTTTCATCTCGAAATCGGCCAGCATGGAGGAGATCCGCAGTGCCGTGCAGTCGGTGCTTGCCGGCGACATCGCTGCGCCCACCGGCATCGATCTCGGCGTCGAGCGCGATCCCGAGATCTCCGATCTGATCAAGCGGCTGCAGACGCTGACGCCGCAGCAGACGCGCGTGCTCGGCATGTTGGCGGAAGGGCTGCTCAACAAGCAGATCGCCTACGAACTCGGTGTCTCCGAAGCGACGATCAAGGCGCATGTCTCGGCCATTCTGCAGAAGCTTGGCGTCGACAGCCGCACCCAGGCGGTGATCCTGCTGTCGAAGATCGGCAGCGACCCGCTGCCGGCGACGGGTTGACCCCTTCCGGCTCTACTCGGCCGCCGACGCCAGCGGCCTGACCCTGGCCATCATCGAGCGCAGCACCGCTGGTTTGAGCGGCTTGTTGATCACCGGCACGTCGAGCCTGCCGGCGCTGGCGCGCACCTCGCTCGAGCGGTCGGCGGTGACCAGCACGGCCGGCATGTCCTGGCCGTGGATCGCGCGCAGTTTGGCGATCGCATCAAGGCCGGTCTCGCCGTCGAGATGATAGTCGGCAAGCACGATGTCGGGTCGACGTTTGCCGGATCGCTCGAGATCCCCCGAGCCGGCAAGCGTGTCGACGCTGCACCCCCAGCCTTCGAGCAGCAGCCGCATACCGTCGAGGATACGGGCATCGTTGTCGATGCAGAGCACGCGAAGCCCGGCAAGCGAAGCAGCAGTGCGGACCGGCGCTTTCGCCGTGACCACGCGCCGTGGCTCCTGCGCTGCCGCGACCGGCAGGATGACGGAAAAGCGCGTGCCCTTGCCCGGGTTTGAAAAGATCTGGAGTTCGAGGCGCAAGACGCGAGCGATGCGGTCGACGATGGAAAGGCCGAGGCCGAGGCCGTCAGCTTCGCGCGCACCCTCGTCGAGCCGGGTGAATTCGTGAAAGACCGTGTTCAGCTTGTCGGCGGCAATGCCGATGCCGGTATCGATTACCTGGATCTCGGCGAGTTCGCCGCGCCGCCGCACACCGACCAGGACGCGGCCCCGGCGCGTGTATTTGATGGCGTTGGACACCAGGTTCTGGATCAGGCGGCGTAGCAGATTGCGATCCGTCATCACACTGAGTGACGAGGGCATGATCGTCAGGCCGAGCTTCCTCTCGGCGGCAAGCGGCTGGAAGTCGTTGCCAATCTGCCGCAGCAGCTCGTCCAGGCTGAAGACGGTGTCGTCCGGTTTCATCGCGCCGGCATCGAGGCGGGAGATGTCGAGCACCGCGCCGAGAATGGTCTCGACCGATTCCAGCGAAGATTCGATGTTGTTTGCGGCCTTGCCGGTCGGGCCCTTGCCGGCTTTCTCGATCAGCGACGAGCAATAGAGGCGGGCGGCGTTCAGGGGCTGCAGGATATCGTGGCCGGCGGCGGCAAGGAACCGCGTCTTGCCGAGATTGGCCTCCTCGGCCAGCATCTGCGCCTGTGCCAGTTCCTCGTTGACGCGGGTCAGTTCGACGGTGCGGTCCTTGACGCGTTGTTCCAGCGATTCATTGGCGCGCTTGAGCGCCAGATCCTGCTCGACGCGTCCTGAGATGTCGGCATAGGTGGCGACGATGCCGCCATCAGGCATTGGGTTGGAGCGCAATTCCAGGATGCGGCCGCTGGTCTTCAGCTCCATCTGCCAGGGGCTGACGAAACTGGTGAGGCGGTTGAGCATCGTCACCCGCTGGTCGGCCGGAATGTCGCCGCGCTCGGCCAGGTGGCGCAGGATGCGGTCGAGCGAGACGCCGACCTGGCCCATCTCGTCGGGCAGGTCAAACAGCGCCCGATACTGGCGATTCCAGCAGATCAGCCGGAAATCCCTGTCGAAGACGGTGATGCCCTGTTCCATCTGGTCGAGCGCGATCTGCAGCAGGTCGCGATTGTGCTGCAGCGCCTCGGTGGCGTCGTCGAGCAGGCGGAAGGCATCCTTGGATTCGCGGTCGTTGCGGCGCAGCAGCAGCGACAGGATCAGCCGCGCCGAGGAGGAGCCGACGGCACTCGCCAGAAGCTGCTCGGAGAAGCGGATGACGTCCATGCTGGCTTGTTCGTTGCCGTGCAGCGAGGCACCGCTGCTCTCTTCAAACGACTGGAAGGACCGCTCGGTGCGTTCGACACCAAGATAGCGCGCGATGGTGTCCTTGAGGTCGTTGACGGTAACGGTGGTGCGGAAGCGGCGAAGGCTCGGCATCGGGCTCGCCTCGCGCGGCACGAAAATCGCCGCCTGGATGCGCTCCAGCGGCACCGACGCGCGCGACAGCGAGCCGAGCACGAAGAACAGCGTGTTGACCGACAGGCTCCACAGGACGCCGTGGTTCAGCGGCTCGGCGACGGTGCCGAAAAGCGCTTGCGGCCGCAATGCTTCGAAGCCGAACAGGCCGTGGACGACGATGCCGGTATCGGACGCTGCGAGTGAAGGAAGCAGCAGCGTGTAGCTCCAGACGACGATGCCGGCGACCATGCCGAGTGCCGCCCCCCTGCCGTTGGCGCCGCGCCAGATCAGTCCGCCGATCAAGGCCGGCGCGAACTGCGCGATCGCGGCGAACGACATCAGGCCGATCGAGGAGAGCCGCGCGCTGTCGGTGCTCTCGCGATAGTAGAGGAAGGCGATGAACAGCATGATGAAGATCGCCGCACGTCGCACGTTGAGGATGAGCGCTGACCAGTCCTCGTTCTCGGATGTCGTGGTCTTGAGCAGGCGACGCACAAACAGCGGAATGACGAGGTCGTTGGAGATCATGATCGACAGCGCGACGCTTTCGACGATCACCATAGCGGTCGCCGCCGACAGGCCGCCAATGAAGGCGGCCATGGCCAACACATCGTGACCGCTGAGCAGCGGCAGCGACAGGACATAGAGATCGCTGCTGGTTCTGGTGCCGACCAGCGCCAGGCCGACGAGCGCGATCGGCAGCACGAAAAGGTTGATCGCCACCAGATAAAGCGGAAACACCCATGTCGCGGTGCGCAGTTCGGCCTCGCTGCGGTTCTCAACGATGGTGACGTAGAACTGGCGCGGCAGCATGATGATGGCGAAACCGCTCAAACACGTCAGTACCAGCCAGGTGGCGAGCGACGTGCGGTAGCCCATCGCTTGCTGCACTTGCGTATTCTCGGCGAGCTTGTCGACCATGTCGCCCGGGCCGCCGAAGACCAGGAAGGTGACCATCAGGCCGATCGCCAGGAAGGCGGCGAGCTTGACCACGGTTTCCACCGCTACCGCCAGCACCAGCCCATCCTGGTGCTCGGTGGCGTCAGCGTGGCGCGTGCCGAACAGCACCGCAAACAGCGCAAGCAGCATTGCGACGACCAGCGAGATGTCGCTGACGAAGGGATCGAACGAAGGTGGCGAGCCGGTGTAATGCTCGACCATCAGGCTGACCGAACCGGAAATCGCCTTCAACTGCAGCGCCATGTAAGGTACCGCGCCGATCGTCGCGATCAGCGTGGCGATCGCTGCAACGGCAAAACTCTTGCCGTAGCGGGCGCCGAGGAAATCGGCGATCGAAGTGATCTTCTCTGTCTTGGCCAGCCTTACGATTCGCCGAAGCAGCGGAAAGCCGAACACGAACACCAGCACCGGGCCGATATAGATGCCGAGGAATTCAAGGCCGCGCTCGGAGGAAAGGCCGACCGAACCGAAGAACGTCCAGGAGGTGCAGTAGATCGCCAGGCTGAGCGCATAGATGAAGGGCCGGGCCCGGTCAGGCCCGGATGTCGTTGAGCGCCGGTCGCCGAGGCTGGCGATGACGAACAGCAACGTCACATAGGCGATCGCGATGATGACGATGAACCAGCCCTGCACGGCCCGATAATCCTCCCTTGCCGGTTTTGCATCCGGCCTGCCGAGACGCAATCACAGCTTGGCGATCAAGTCCATCGCGGCTTTCGGCGCAGGATGGCTGCGGCTTCGGGAATTTTGCCGGCGGAAACGGTCTTTTGTCCATGCTGCAACCGCAGGTTTTTGCTATTGTGCCAGTGGAGCCAACGAGCGGGCGAGGGCGGCGGCCTGGCCCGTCAGAACAAGGAGGGTCGAATGCTGAAAGAATTCCAGGAATTCATTTCCCGGGGTAATGTCATGGACCTGGCCGTCGCCGTCATTATCGGCGCTGCCTTCAGCAAGATCGTCGATTCACTGGTCAATGACATTATCATGCCGATAATCGGGGCGATTTTCGGCGGACTCGACTTCAACAACTATTTCCTGCCCTTGTCCTCAGCCGTCAACGCCACGTCGCTGGCGGAGGCCAAGAAGCAGGGCGCAGTCTTCGCCTATGGCAGTTTCATCACCGTCGCGCTGAATTTCATCATCCTCGCCTTCATCATCTTCCTGATGGTCAAGGTCGTGAACAATCTGCGCAAGCGTCTGGAGCGTGAGAAGCCAGCTGCGCCTGCGGCCGCTCCGCCGGCCGATGTTGCGCTGCTCACCGAAATTCGCGATCTCCTCGCTAGGAAATAGCCCGAAGACAGATTCCCTGGACCAAAACCCCGGTCGATTTCGGCCGGGGTTTTCTGTTTTCGCCTGTCGCAAAACGCGCTAGCTGTCCAGAAGACGAAAACGGATCTATCCATGACCCTGATCGAGAATTTGCGCGCCGAGGCCCGGGCCGCGCCGGAAAGCGGCATTGTCGCCGTCATGAACCGCGGCCGCGACCGCGACGGCATGATCCCGCTCTGGGCCGGCGAGGGCGATCTGCCGACGCCTGCCTTCATCACCGATGCCGCTGCCCGGGCGCTCGCCGGCGGCGAGACCTTCTATACCTGGCAGAAGGGCATCCCCGAGCTGCGGCAGGCGCTCGCCCGCTATTACGTCAGGCATTTCGGCAAGAGCTTCGCCGAGGAAGAATTCATCGTCACCGGCTCGGGCATGCATGCCATCCAGCTGGCGCTCGATGCCGTCGCCGGGAAGGGGGACGAGGTCGTCTATCTGTCGCCGGCGTGGCCGAATTTCGCCGCAGCCGCCGGCGTGGCAGGCGCCGTCCCGGTCGCTGTCACGCTCGACCAGTCCGGCAATGGCTGGTCCTGCGACGTCGGCAAGATCGAGGCGGCGATCACGCCAAGGACAAAGGCGCTGTTCGTCAACTCGCCGTCCAACCCGACCGGCTGGACCGCCGACAGGGAGACGCTGCAGGCGATCCTCGACCTTGCCCGCGAAAGGGGGCTGTGGATCATCGCCGACGAGATCTATTCGCTGTTCCACTACGGTGATAGTCGCGCGCCGTCCTTCATCGACATCATGGCCGACGATGATCGCATCCTTTTCGTCAACAGTTTTTCCAAGAACTGGGCGATGACCGGCTGGCGGGTCGGCTGGATCAAGACCCATCCCTCGCTGCAGCAGGTATTCGAAAACCTGGTCCAGTATTCGACCTCAGGCGTTGCCCAGTTCATGCAGCGCGGCGCGGTCGTCGCCCTCGATGAGGGTGACGCCTTCATCGTCGAGCAGGTGGAGCGGGCGAGGGCGGCGCGTGACCTGGTCTGCGGTATCCTGGCTGCGACCGGAAGGGCACGCTTCACGGTGCCGCAAGGCGCCTTCTATCTGTTCTTCGCAGTCGACGGCATCACCGATTCACGCGCCGCCGCATTCGACATCGTCGACCGCGCCAATGTCGGTCTGGCGCCCGGAACGGCATTCGGTCCCGGCGGCGAAGCCTTTCTCAGGCTGTGCTTCCACCGCCGCCTCGACCAGCTCGAGGAAGCCGCACACCGGCTGGCGAAGTGGATGAAGAGTGTGTGAGAGTCAGGTCCGCCCGAGTGTGAGCAAGCATCTGGATCGCTGCTCTCCTCGGCCACTGTAACGGCATGAATCCCGCTTCGCGTTCGCTCCGCCCTAGGATGACGAAGCGAAGGGAGGGTTCAAGCTAATCTCCGACGTCCGCGATCGTTCGTCACCCTAGGGCGGAGCAGGAGCGAAGCGGAGCGCAGACCCTAGGATCCATGCGTGACCTTCGAAATGCCGCGACGTCGAAGAACAAGACGGCACCGGGGGCGGAGACCGCCATCATGCCCTCGGCTGAAGATCAACCGCCGGACTTCGGCACCAGCAGCGGAATAACGCGGTCGCTTTCCCTCACGGCCGGCCGGCCCGCAGAACCGTAAGAGATACCCAAGGCATCCCAGGTCTCGACAAGAGCGTCCTGAAGTTCCGCGATCAGTTGATCCGAATGGAACGGCGTCGGCGTGATCCGCAGCCGTTCGGTGCCGCGCGGCACGGTCGGGTAGTTGATCGGCTGGATATAGATGCCGTGGACGCCGAGCAGGCGGTCGCTGGCCATCTTGCAGAGTTCGGGATCGCCGACGAGCAGCGGCACGATGTGGGTGGCTGAGTCCATCACCGGCAGGCCGGCGGCGGTAAGAACCTGCTTGGTCCGCGACGCCTGGCGCAGCTGCGCGTCGCGTTCGGCCTGCGAGCGCTTCAGATGGCGGATCGACGTGGTCGCCGCGGCGGCGATGGCCGGCGGCAGTGCCGTGGTGAAAATGAAGCCCGGCGCATAGGAGCGCACGGCATCGATCACGGCACTTGTGCCGGTGATATAGCCGCCGAGCGTGCCGAACGCCTTGGCCAGCGTGCCTTCGATGATGTCGATACGATCGGCCAGTCCTTCGCGCTCGGTGATGCCGCCGCCGCGCGGTCCGTACATGCCGACGGCATGGACCTCGTCGATATAGGTCATGGCGTTGTAGCGCTCGGCAAGCTCGACGATCTGCTTGATCGGCGCTATGTCGCCGTCCATGGAATAGACGCTCTCGAAGACGATCAGCTTGGCACGCTCACGGCCTGCCGCCTGCAGCAGGCTTTCGAGATGCGCAACGTCGTTGTGGCGAAAGATCTTCTTCTCGGCGCCCGAACGCCGCACGCCCTCGATCATCGAGGCGTGGTTCAACTCGTCCGAAACGATCAGGCAGTTGGGCAGAAGTCGCGCAATGGTCGAGATCGAGGCTTCGTTGGAGACAAAGCCGGAGGTGAAGACCAGTGCGGCTTCCTTGTCGTGCAGGTCGGCCAGTTCCAGTTCGAGCTCGACGAGCGGATTGCTGGTTCCGGAGATGTTGCGGGTGCCACCGGCGCCAGATCCCATCTTGCCGGCGGCGTTCTGCATCGCGGCGATGACGTCTGGGTGCTGGCCCATGCCGAGATAGTCGTTGGAGCACCAGACGGTGATTTCCTGGGCGCGGCCGTTGGCGCGCCAGATGGCGCGCGGGAATTTCCCCACGATGCGCTCGAGGTCGGCGAAGATGCGATAGCGACGCTCTGCATGGAGCTGGTCGATCGCGTCTTCGAAGAACCGCTGATAGTTCATTTCGGCTTCCCAATTTTTGCGTGGGATCATAATCATTGCCCTATTCGACGTCTACTTGGCCTTTTTGGTCAAAATGCCACGCCCCAAGCCTGTTCCTAACGGCCACGGATCATGGCCTATTCCCTTGATGTGCATGAATTTTGTTTTAGGACAATGCCATGCGCCGACGAGATCGGTTACCGCAGACACTAATGGTAGTAATGGCCTAGTGGCAGGCTTTCCAGTAAGGCGGGTGTGGAGACAGTTTCCGATAGATCTTGAGCAGCGAGGACACGGATGACGGTTTTGGTGACAGGCGGCGCCGGCTATATCGGCAGCCATATGGTCTGGGAACTGCTGGACGCGGGCGACAGCGTCGTCGTCCTCGATCGGCTTTCGACCGGGTTCGAGTGGGCGGTGGCGCCAGAGGCAAAGCTCGTCGTCGGCGATGTCGCCGACAAGGAGCTGGTCGGCTCGATCATCCGCGACAATCATGTCGACGCGATCATCCATTTCGCCGGCTCCATAGTGGTTCCCGAATCGGTCGCCGACCCGCTCGGCTACTACGAGAACAACACCTGCAAGACGCGCACGCTGATCGAGACCGCCGTGCGCGAAGGCGTGCCCAATTTCATCTTTTCCTCGACCGCCGCCGTCTATGGCGGCGCCGGGCTGGAGCCGGTGCGCGAGGATGCCCGCCTTGCACCGGAATCGCCCTACGGCCTGTCCAAGCTGATGAGCGAATGGATGCTGCGCGACGCCGCAATCGCCTATGGCTTGCGCTATACGGCGTTGCGCTATTTCAACGTCGCCGGCGCCGATCCGAAGGGCCGCACCGGTCAGTCGACGCCGGGCGCCACGCATCTGATCAAGGTTGCCGCCGAGACGGCGCTCGGCAAGCGACCGTTCATGCAGGTGTTCGGCACCGACTACCCGACACCGGACGGTACCTGCATGCGCGACTACATCCATGTCAGCGATCTGGCGACGGCGCATCGGCTGGCGCTGGAACGGCTGCGCGCCGGCGGGACAAGCCTGGTCGCCAATTGCGGCTACAGCCACGGCTATTCGGTGCTCGAGGTGATCGAAAGCGTGCGCCGCGTCTTCGGTCACGATTTCGACGTGCGGATCGGCGAACGCCGTGCGGGCGACGCCGCCGCGGTGGTCGCCAATTCGGAGCTGGCGCGCAGCGAACTCGGCTGGACCCCGCAGCACGACGACCTCGACCGGATTGTCGCCGACGCGCTCGCCTGGGAGCGCATCCTGACCGGCAAGAATTCGGCTCGGAGCTGAAGTCCCGGTTTTTCCTCCGTGGGCTCGTAGATCGAACGCAGAAGCGCTATTGAAGGGGCTGCGCGGCGAAGCGTAGACGCATTTGGCCGCGTGTGACTTTGGGGGCGGCATGAGAATATTGGTGCTCGGAGCCGGTGTGGTCGGCACGGCGGCGGCCTACTATCTGGCGAGCGACGGCCATGAGGTGACCGTCATCGAGCGCCATCCGATGGCGGCGCGCGGCACAAGCCAATCGAATGCCGGCCTTGTGTCGCCCGGCGACGCCACCGCCTGGGCCTCGCCCGCTGCGCTGAAGACGTTTCTGCGCGCGCTTTACAACCATAATCTCGGCATCAAGGTGCGGCTGCGCTTCGATCCCTATTTCTTCGCCTGGAGTCTGCGCTTCCTGCGCCAGTGCACGCAGGCGCGCTTACGCGCCAACACCGACATCAAGCTGCGCCTGGCGCTCTATTCGCGCGACTGCATCAACGCCATCTCGGCCGACACCGGCATTCACTATGACGAGCGCAAAAAGGGGATTCTCTATTTCTTCCGCTCGCAGCAGAGTTTTGATACCGGCACCGACAATTACCGTTATCTCGCCGAGCACGGCCTGCCGATCGAGATCGTCGGCCGCGACCGGCTGGTCGAGCTCGAGCCCGGCCTTGCTGGGGCCAGGGACAGAATAGCCGGCGGCGTCTATTCGCCGATCGACCAGACCGGCGACTCCAGCCAATTCACCCAAAACCTCGCCGCCCATGCCGCCGAGAAACTCGGCGTCCAATTCCTCTACGGCACGATGGTCGAAGGCCTCGACATCGAAGGCGATCGGGTGCGCGCGGTGATGACCTCGGCGGGTCCGATAACAAGCGACGCCGTGGTCATCTCGATGGGGCCGGAGAGCGGCCTGCTCGGTCGCCGCTACGGCATCGACCTGCCGGTCTATCCGGTGAAGGGCTATACCGCGACCGTGCCGCTGCAGGACGAGAGCAAGGGGCCGACCATGGGCGGCGCAGACGAGGATCAGCTCATCGCCTATTCCAGGCTCGGCAATCGGCTGCGGCTCGCTTCAACCGCCGAGTTCACCGGCTTCGACCGCAGCCACAAGCCGAGCGATTTCGCTGCCATGTTCAGGACCGGCAACGAGCTTTTCCCGGGCGCCTTCGACGAGAAGAAGGCCGAGCTCTGGGCCGGCTTGCGGCCGATGATGCCAAACTCGGTGCCGGTCATCGGCCAGGCGCGCTACAGCAATCTCTACCTCGACACCGGCCACGGCCATGTCGGCTGGACCATGGCCTGCGGTTCCGGAAAATTCCTTGCCGATGTAATCGCCGGCCGCAGGCCGGAGATTGACCCGCAAGGGCTGGTCTACGTCAATTGAGGGGGAATTAACCGTCGTGTCGGCACCGGGTCCATTCGCCCAGCACCCACTCGGCAAGCCAGCCGCATTCAAGCTCGCCAATCTGCGTCAGATTATCTTGCCTGACGGTGAGATGCCTGAAGCCGACAATTTCGAATCTCCGCAGTCTGCGGGATGGTCGTGCTCGCCACAGGTTAGTTGCCACTCCCCATCGAGATGACGAATGACCAATTTGACTGGCCTCTCTGAGCGAAAGACGTGCCCACATACAAGAGCCCTTGTTTCCGGCATGAACACGACCCAATGCGGATTGATATTAATTCTCGCCAGCTACGATACCGAGAAGATAAATGCGCCTAGTACCGTGCACAATTTCTGAGTAAAAAATGTCCGGACCGCAAGTCGCCATCGACCTTGGCCGTATCGAGCGCAATGCGCGCACGATCGTCGACCGCTGCGCCCTGTCCGGCATCAAGGTATTCGGCGTCACCAAGGGAACTTGCGGCATGCCGCAGGTGGCGCGCGCCATGCTGCGCGGCGGCGTCGCCGGCATCGCCGAATCGCGCTTCGAAAACATCCGCCGGCTGCGCGACAGCGGCATCAATGCGCCGATCATGCTGCTGCGCAGCCCACCGATGGCACGCATCGAGGAGGTGGTCCGCAACGTCGACATCAGCCTGCAATCCGAGCTCGCCACCATCCGCGAGCTATCGCGCATCGCCGAGCGCATGGGCCGCGTCCACGACATCATGCTGATGATCGATCTTGGCGATCTCAGGGAAGGCATCTGGCCGAACGACCTCATCCCGACGGTCGAGCAGATACTGGCGCTCAAGGGCGTGCGCATCGCCGGCATCGGTACCAATCTCGGCTGCTTTGGCGCCATCATGCCGACGGAGGAAAATCTCGGGCAACTCGTCGCCCATGCCTACAAGACCGAACGTCTGTCCGGCGCAAGGCTGGACTGGATTTCAGGCGGCGCGTCATCGTCGCTGACGCTGCTGCTCGAAAGCAGGCTGCCCGCCGGCATCAACAATCTGCGGGTCGGCGAGGCAATCCTGCAGGGTGGCGTCGAAACCTTCCGCGAGACGCCATGGGCCGAACTCGAACCAAACGCCTGCCGGCTGACCAGCGACATCATCGAGGTCAAACTGAAGCCGTCGCGGCCGATCGGCCAATCCGGCTACGACGCTTTCGGCAACCAGCCGGTGTTTGCCGACGATGGCGACAGGCTGCGCGCCATCGCCAATATCGGCCGCGAGGATGTCTTGGTCGAAGGTTTGACGCCAATCGCCAAAGGGGTGCGGGTGCTCGGAGCCTCCAGCGACCATCTGCTGCTCGATGTGACCGACGCCGACCCGCCACCCGCCGTCGGCGACCGTGTCGCCTTCCGTATGAGCTATGGCGCCATGCTGTTGGCAATGACCTCGGAATATGTCGAAAAGGCCCCGATGCACGACGTCGAGGATTTTTCCGGCCGCAAGATGGTGTCGATATCAGCCGAATCGGCGGCCGCCGGCATCCTGGCAAGGGAGGCGACCGGCGCCCGGCTGGAGGCGATGAATTTCGATGTCGTCGAACTGGCTGATATCGAGCGGCCCCCATCGGGCCTGGTCAGGCTCACCGCCGGCAGTGACCGGCGCATCGCCCACAAGGCGCTGACGACGACCGCGCGGGCGACGCACTCGTTTGGCCTGATCTGGATCGATTCCATCGCAGCGCTCATGCCCGAGGAAGAGGATGGCATCGACCTGCCGGAACGTTCGGTGCTGGCGCGGGCGCTGGGTCTCGATCACAAGCCCGGCGCGCTGCAGCCGCAGCTGTCGCCGGAAAACGTCGTCATCGTCGGGCTGCGCCATGCCGATCCGGCCGAGGCCCGGGTGCTGAAGGATTCGCGCGTCTCCGCCTTCACCATGACCGACATCGACGCCATAGGCATGCGCGACCTGATGCACGAGGCGATCCGCATCGCCACCTCCGGCACGCAGGGCTTTCATGTAAGCTATTCGCCTGAGGTGACCGAATTCGCCGGTTGGGCGGCTGGCTCCGGCGGCATCACCGTGCGCGAAACGCATCAGGCGATGGAAGCGATCGCGCTGTCCGGCGGGCTGTTGTCGATGGATGTTTCCGGCCTGACATCAGGTTTGGAACCGCGATTGGCGACGGAAACGGTCAACTTCGTCATGTCGGCCTTTGGCAAGCGGATTCTCTGAGCATGATCCCGAAGAACCGCGTCAGCGGAAAGTGGACACCGGTTTTTGCTGCGCTGACCTTCGGTTCGGAAAAAATCAGCCCCGTGCGTCGACTGCCGCACGCCACACGCGCGTGTAGTTTGCCCAGGCTGGGTCGGCTGGCGGTTCGACCCTTTCGCCTTTGCCTTGGATTTTTCCTTGGTCCGACGCCAGCAAGGCAGCGCCGATGCTGGTGCCGGTGGCCGCATCGGACGCAATGACGGCACGCGCCGTGGCCGCAGCTAGCATGCGCGTGAAAAGCCGGTTGCGGGCGAAAGGGCCCTCGACGATGGCCGGGCCTTCGGCGCCGATCAGATCGAGGCAGGCAGCGGTCATCAGCGCCAGGTAGAAAGAGACGGTGGCAAAGCGCTGGCCATCATTGATGCCGTCGGCGTTTAGCCACTCGGCGGTGTGATGCGGAAACGGCCCCGAACCCTGTTGGGTCGAAGGCAGCAGGGACGTCTTCCGCGCGAGCACTGTGGCGATATCCTCGTCGGTCCAGTCTTTCGATTGGCCTTCCGTCAGCAGCGAAAACTCGCGGCCGCCCATGAAACGCGCCGAGGGCACGGGATCACCGAGCGCGTTGACGTTGACCAATGTGTCACGGGCCGGGTCGAGCGCGATCTTGTTGCCGCTGACCGCCATCGACACCACCCAGGTGCCGGTCGAGACGACGGAGAAAGGCGGTCTGTCCGACAGGAGATGCGGCAGCAGCGAGGCATTGGAATCGTGCAGGCCACACAACACCGGCGTTTGCGGATCGAGCCCGGTTAGCTTGGCAAGGGCGGGCAGGATCGGGCCGAGGCGATCCTTCGCCGGCCGCACGGGCGCCATCAGCCGGCGCCACTCCATTTTGTCGACCAGCGACGAAAAATCCGCTTTCCAGGGACCCCACAGATCCGTGTGGCAGCCCAGCGAGGTCACTTCATTGGCGGCGACGCCGGTCAGGCGCAAGGCCCAGTATTGCGGGTACGTCAGCATCGCGGCCGCCTTGGCGAACTCAGCCGGAAACTTCCTCTGCTGCCAGAAGAACTGCGCGCCGAGATTGAGGCCGACCGGCAGGCGCGGCGTGCCCGTCTCGGCGAAAGGCGGACGGATCGCATCATAGTCCTTGGCGAGGGCGTCGGGCCCCGCGAATTCATAGTCGAGCACCGGCAGCGCCAGCTCACCGGCAGCGTCCACCAGCACGCCCGTCGCGCCATGGGTGGTGATCGATATCGCATCGATGCGCTGTTCGCGATTGATCGCGGCGAGGCTGTCAAGGATGAACGACCACAGAAGCTCGACATCATGATGCGGGTAGCGGCCGTCCACGACCGGTGCGTTCGCCATGCGGCGCAGCGCGACTTCGCTTGATGTGGCAAGATCGACCAGCGCCAGCTTGGCATTGGTCTTGCCGATATCGATAACGGCGACGTGACGGGTCATTCCATATGGAACATTGTTTCCAGCGGCACCGCCACCGGCTCGTTATCGGGCTTGGTCTCCATGATGTCGGCCATCTCGGCCCACCAGCGCTGCATCACGGGATGCTTCGGCAGTTCGTCCATGCCGTGGTCGTCGCGCCGCCACAGCACGCCGAACAGTATATTGGTCTCATCGTCGAGATGGATCGAATAGTCGGAAACGCCGGCCTGTTTCAGCAGTGCGACCAGCGACGGCCAGATGTCGTCATGGCGCCTTTTGTATTCGGCCTTCATGCCGGGATTGAGCTTCATCTTGAACGCGTATTTCTCGGCCATCAGGTAAAACGCTCCCGCCGCACCCGCCGCCAGATGATGGGCAGCGCGATGACGATGATCAGCAGCAGGCCGATGAAGATCGACATGACGATCCCTGGCACATTGAGCAGCCCCAAGCCAAAAGTCACCAGCCCCATGATGAGGGCGGCGAGCACCACGCCCACAACGCTGCCGGCGCCGCCCAGAATGCTGACGCCGCCCAGCACCACCATGGTGATGACTTCCAATTCATAGCCTTGCGCGATCGATGGCCGGGTCGAGCCGAGCCGCGAGGTGATCAGCACCGAGGCGATGCCCGCCATCAGCCCGGTCAGGCAGAACAGGATGAATTTGATGCGGTCTACACGCACGCCGGAAAACTGCGCCGCAACCGGGTTGTTGCCGATGGCGAAGACGCGGCGGCCGAAGCTCGTCCGGTGCAGCACGAACCAGTAGATGACGGCCGCGACGAGGAACAGCGTCAGCTCGAACGACACCACCCACCAGACATAGCCCTGGCCGAAGAAGGCGAAGCTCGGGGGATAGCCCTTGTAGGCCTGGTCGCCGAGGACGATGAAGGCGATGCCGCGAAACAGGCTCATCGTGCCGATGGTGACGACGATCGACGGCAGTCCCAGCCTGGTGACGAGCAGCCCGTTGAAGGCGCCGCAGCCGAGCCCGACCAGGATACCGATCGCCACCAGCACCGGCGTGCCGGCGCCGGCCTGCACCGCCATGCCCATCATCGTCGAAGCCAATGCAATGATGGCGGCGACCGACAGGTCGATCTCGCCCGATATGATCAGCAGCGCCATGGCGAGCGCGATCAGCGCCTTTTCGGTGAAGTTGAAGGTCAGGTCGGACAGCGACCACGCGTCGAGGAAATAGGGCGAGGCGAAGCTGTTGACCGCAAAGATGGCGACCGCCACCGCGACCAGCAGCGCCTCCCATGAGAAGATCGCCGAGTTGAGCGGCTTATCAAGCCGGTCGGGAATGTGGCGTGGGGCTGGGGTGTCGGTCATGCCGCTTCCGCCTTTTTGAGGATGATGCGGCCTTGCCGGCGTTCGCCGCGCGCGTTGAGCACCACTGCCAGGATGATGGCGCTGCCCGAAATCGCCATCTGCCAGAAGGGTGAGATGTTGATGACCGGCAGTGCGTTGGAGATGATGCCGAGGAAGAGCGCACCGAGCACTGCGCCGCCGACCGAGCCGATGCCGCCGGCGATCGAGATGCCGCCGATGACGCAGGCGGCGATGATGTTGAGCTCGTAGCCATTGGCGACCTCGACCGAGGCGATGACGTAGCGCGAAATCCAGAGATAACCGCAGAGACCGCCGATCATCCCCGAAATGCAAAAGACGATGAACTTGGTGCGGCCGACATCGATGCCGGCATAGACCGACGCGGTCGGATTGACGCCGATGGCGTAGATCGAGCGGCCGAGTGCGGTGCGCGTCATCAACAGGAAGAACAAGGCGTTGACCAGTATGGCAATCCACGACAGGACCGGAATGCCGAGGAAAGCCGCGCGTTGCAGGCCGATGAAATCAGGGCTCATCTGGTCGGCGTTGACCCAGGCGCCGCCTGAAATGACGAAGGTGGCGCCGCGATAGATGGTGAGCGTGCCGAGCGTCACCACGATCGACGGGATGTTCAGCCGCCACACCAGCAGGCCGTTGATCGCGCCCAGCACCAGTCCGACCAGAAGGGCTATGACGATCAGCAGCGGGATCGGGATTGTCGGATGCGCTGCGTTCAGCATCGCCACCACCATGCCGGTGATGCAGAGATTGGAGGCCATCGACAGGTCGATCGAGCGGGTCAGGATGACAACCATCTGACCCAGCGCCAGGATCATCAGGATCGAGGTGTCGTTGAACACCTGGCGCAGATTGGCCGGATTGGCAAAGCCCGGAAAGCGCATCGAGATCAGCCCGATCAGCACGACGATGGCGACGAGCAGCCAGACTTCGCGGTATTTGAGAAGAGCCTTCATGCTGCGATCCCTGCTGCCGTCTTGACCAGCGTTTCGGCGTCGAGCCCCTTGTTGTCATAGACCGAGGCGATGCGGCCCTCGCGCATGACGATCACCCGGTCGGACATGCCGAGGATCTCGGGCAGTTCGGACGAGACCATGATCACCGACAGGCCTTGCGCGACGAGCTCGGCCATGAAGCCGTGCACGGCGGCCTTGGAGCCGATGTCGATGCCCTTGGTCGGCTCGTCGAGGATGATCACCTTGGGCGCGGTCGCCAGCCATTTGGCGATGACGATCTTCTGCTGGTTGCCGCCCGACAGCGTGCCGACGTCCTGGCTGAGCGACGAGGCGCGCAAATCGAGCCGCTCGGTGTAGGAACGGGCCAGCGCGAACTCCTCCGCCAGCCGCAGCATGCCGGACTTGGATGTGCGCTTGAGTGAGGGCAGCGAGATATTCTGGAAGATCGGCAGGCCTATCACCACGCCTTGCTTGCCGCGTTCTTCCGGCACGTAGACGATACCGGCATCGATCGAATCCGCCGCCGATTTCGGCGCGATCGACTTGCCTTCCAGCGTGATGGTGCCGCTGCTGGTGCGGGTGATGCCTGCTATCGCCTGCATCACCTCGCTGCGGCCGGCGCCGACAAGGCCGTAGAAGCCGAGGATTTCGCCCCTGTGCAGCTCGAAGCCAATGTCGTCGAACTCGGTCGGATGCGACAGGCCGGAGACAGTGAGCACCGGAGCGCCGATCTCGGCCTTGCGCTGCGGAAAGATGTGATCGACGGCACGGCCGACCATCATGCGCACGATCTGGCTCTGGCCGGCATCCCTGATCAGGCCTTCGCCGACCATCTCGCCGTCGCGGAACACCGTATAGCGGTCGGCGATGCGGTAGATTTCGTCGAACTTGTGGCTGATGAACAGGATCGCCTTGCCTTCGCTCTTCAGGAACTCGATAAGCAGAAAGAGCTCCTCGATCTCCTTCAGCGAAAGCGCTGCGGTCGGCTCGTCCATGATGACGATCTGCGCATCGATCGACATCGCGCGGGCGACGGCGACGAGGTGCTTGTTGGCGATGCCTAGGTCCTTCAGCCGCGCATCGGCGTCGATGTGGCCGGCGCCCATCGTATCGAGGACTTCACGGGCATTCTTGCGCATGGTGCGCCAGTCGATGGTGCCGAAGCGCGACCGCGGCGCATGGCCGAGAAAGATGTTCTCGGCGACCGTCAGATCGTCGAACAGTACGGTTTCCTGATGGATGGCGGTGATGCCGTGCCCGAAGGCGGCATGCGCGCTGGGCAAAGTGACTGCCTTGCCGTCGATACTGATGGTGCCCGCGTCGGGCTGGTAGATGCCGGTCATGATCTTGACCAGCGTCGACTTACCGGCGCCGTTTTCGCCGATCAGCGCGGTCACCTGGCCGGGGTAGAGCGACAGGCTGACATCATGCAGCGCGCGCACGCCGGGAAAACTCTTCGATATGCCGGACAGGGTCAGGCGCGGAGCCGCAGCCAAAGGCTGCTCGGTGGTCGGGTTGAGTTGGGCTGTCGTGTCCATAGTCGTATCAAGCCCTGAAGCAGGTCCGTTTGAGGACGCGGCGGAACCTCTGTCCCGCCGCGCCGGCCTGAAGGGCTCCAGGATCAATAGATCTTGGAGAACTCTTCGATGTTCGACTTGTCGAACTTGAAGGGCGGAGCCATCGCAGCCGAATTGGTGTCGTCGAGCGTGACCTTGCCGACGCGGCCGATCGACAGCGTCGCACCCGGCTTGGCTTCTTCCTTCTTCACCGCCAGATCATGGGCGAGGTAGACGGCCGAGTAGCCGAGGTCGATCGGGTTCCACAGTGCGACCGCTTGACTGGCGCCGTTGTCGATGAACTTCTTGAACTCCGACGGCAGCGCCAGGCCGGTGACGTTGACCTTGCCGATCAGGCCTTGGTCGGTCACCACCTGGGCGGCGGCCACGACGCCGACCGTGGTCGGTGCGATGATCGCCTTGAGGTTCGGATAGGATTTCAGCAGGCCCTTGGCCTCGTCCGTGCTCTTGGCCGAGTCGTCATCGCCATAGACGGTGGCGACGAGATTGATCTTCGGGAATTTCTCCGGCAGCACCTTCTTGGCCGCGTCGATCCAGGCGTTCTGGTTGGTCGCGGTCGACGAAGCCGACAGGATGGCGACATCGCCGCCTTCCGGCAGGTAGTCGGCGGCAAGCTTGATGATGGTCTCGCCGATCAGGTTGGTGTCCGACGGGTTGAGGTGGAGCTGGCGGCCTTCCGGAGCGACGCCCGAATCCCACGAGATGACGGTGATGCCGCGCTGCATCGCCTTCTTCAGCACCGGCACCAGCGCGTCGGCGTCGTTCGCCGAAATGGCGATGGCGTTGACCTTCTGTGCGATCAGCGAATTGACCACTTCGATCTGCGCTTCCGCGGTCGCCTTGGTCGGGCCGGTGTAGATGATGTCGACATCGCCGAGTTCCTTGGCCGCTTCTTCGGCCCCCTTGTTGGCGGCATCGAAGAAGCCATTGCCGAGCGACTTCACCACCAGCGCGATCTTGACATTCTCGGCATAGGCGGCATTCACGAACATGGCGGCGGACAACGCCGCCGTAACCATCAATTTCTTCAAGAAGCTCATCGAATATCCTCCCTTGAGCGTTGCATTCTATCGCCGCTGCGGGCCTCAGGCCTGCAGCGAAGATTCTTCCTTATTGCCTAGCGTTGTGCGGGCGACGACCAGCGTCACACCGGCGGCCTCCAACATCTTGGCCTCGCGGTCCTCGATGCCGTCGTCGGTGATGACCGTGGCGATGCGCGACAGGCCGCACAGGATCAGGCTGGAGCGTTTGCGGAACTTCGACGAGTCGACCAGCACCACCAGTTCGTCGGCCTGATCGATCAGTTTCTGCTCGGCCTGGATCAGCAGCGGGTCGCCTTCCATCAAGCCGAGGGGCCCGAGCCCTTGCGCGCCCATGAACATGCGGCGCGCATAGAAATTGCGCGTCACGTCATTGTCGAAGGGCGACAGGATGATGTTCTGCTCGCGATAGATGGTGCCGCCCGACAGCATCACCGTGTTCTTGGAGTGCTTGAGCAGGTGCTCGGCGATCGGAAAGGAGTTGGTGAAGATCGGCATCCGGCGGCCGGTCAGGAAATGCACCATCTGGAAGGTGGTGGTGCCGCCATTGATGATGATCGGCTCGCCGTCCTTGCAGAGTTCCACGGCGTCCCGGGCGATCGCCCGCTTCTGCGCAGCGTTGATCGTCTCGTTGACTGAAAAAGGCCGGCCGGCAAGGCCGATGAACTGCGGTGGCGTGATCGCTTCGGCGCCGCCACGCACGCGGCGCAGGCGTTTTTGCACATGCAATGCAGCGATGTCGCGCCGGATCGTCGCCTCGGACGAGTCCGTCAGGTCGACCATCTCCTGCACCGTCACCACAGGCTTTTCCTGGACGGCGGACAAAATGATCCTGTGGCGCTCTTTCTCGTGCATGGTTCCTCCCTGCCAGCACATCTACGCACCCAAAACGCGCAGTGTCAATCATTTCCGATCAGACAAATCCATTGTGCAGTGCAATATGATTGATGTTGATCGTTTGTGATTGACAACGCCACCGCTTGCGTAGAAATTCGGACCAAAGGGACTGCACTGTTTTGCGCGTCTCACGTCACGGGAGGATAACCTATGCTCGACAAGCGCTCCGGCACGCGCCTCGCCAATCTTTGGAATGAGGCGAAAACCCTGGGAATGAGTGAGCCGGAACGTCTCGTCTATCGCTCGAATGTTCTCGGCTCCGACAAGCGCGTCACCAATTATGGCGGCGGCAACACCTCTTCCAAGATCTGGCAAAAGGATCCGCTCACCGGTGAGAGCGTCGAAGTGCTGTGGGTCAAGGGCTCGGGTGGCGACAGCGCCTCGATCAAGCTCGACGGCTTCGCCACCCTCTACATGGACAAGCTGCGCGCGCTGAAGGGCCTCTATCGCGGCCTCGAGCATGAGGACGAGATGGTTGGCTATCTGCCCCATTGTACGTTCAATCTTAACCCACGTGCGGCCTCGATCGACACGCCGCTGCACGCCTTCGTGCCGAAGCCCCATGTCGACCATATGCATCCCGACGCCATCATCGCCATTGCCGCCGCCAAGGATTCGAAGGCACTGACCAAGGAGATCTTCGGCGACGCCATCGGCTGGCTGCCATGGAAGCGTCCGGGCTTCGAACTCGGCCTGTGGCTGGAAAAATTCTGCATTGAAAACCCTGGGGCCAAAGGCGTCGTGCTGGCAAGCCATGGCCTGTTCACCTGGGGCGACACCCCTCGGGAATGCTACGAGACGACGATCTCGGTGATCAACCAGGCGATCGAGTGGTTCGAGCGTCGGTCCGAAGGGTTGCCGATCTTCGGCGGCGAAGCGGTCAAGTCGCTCGACGCACCGGCGCGTCGCGCCATAGCGGCAAAGCTGATGCCGAGGATTCGCGGCCTGATCTCGGAGAAAAGCCACAAGCTTGGCCATTTCGACGATTCGCCCGCCGTGCTCGAATTCGTCAATTCGAAGGATTTGCGCCCGCTCGCGGCGCTCGGCACATCCTGCCCGGATCATTTCCTGCGCACCAAGATCCGGCCGCTGGTCATCGAGTTCGATCCCAAGGCCCCCGATGTCGATGCCGTCATCGCCCGTCTCGCCGACGACGTGGCGGAATATCGCGTTGGCTATCAAGCTTATTATAACAGGTGCAAGCACGCGGATTCCCCACCGGTGCGTGATCCGAACGCCGTGGTTTATCTGATGCCCGGCGTCGGCATGTTCACCTTCGCCGGCGACAAGGCGACGGCCCGCATATCGGGCGAGTTCTACGTCAACGCCATCAATGTCATGCGCGGCGCCTCGACGGTCTCGACCTATGTCGGGCTTCCCGAGCAGGAAGCCTTCGACATCGAGTACTGGCTGCTCGAGGAGGCAAAGCTGCAGCGCCTGCCGAAGCCGAAGGCTCTTGCCGGCCAGATCGCGCTGGTCACCGGCGGCGCCGGCGGCATCGGCCGGGCGACGGCCGACCGGCTGCTGCGCGAAGGTGCCTGCGTTGTGCTGGCCGACATCGATGAGACCGCCCTTGTCAGCGCCAATGACGAGTTGGCCAAGGCTTATGGCAAGGATTTCGTGCGGCCGCTGGTCATCAACGTCACTGCTGAGGACCAGGTCATCTCAGGCTTTGCCGAGACGGCTGTCGAGTTCGGCGGCATCGATATTCTGGTGTCGAATGCCGGCCTGGCAACCTCGGCGCCGATCGAGGAAACGACGCTGGCGCTATGGAACAAGAACATGGACATCTTGTCGACCGGCTATTTCCTCGTTTCGCGGGAAGCATTCCGGCTGTTCCGCGCGCAAAAGATCGGCGGCAACGTCGTCTTCGTCGCCTCCAAGAACGGTCTTGCCGCATCGCCCAACGCCGCCGCCTATTGCACGGCCAAGGCCGCCGAGATCCATCTGGCGCGCTGCCTGGCGCTGGAAGGCGCCGACGCTCAGATCAGGGTGAATGTCGTCAATCCCGATGCCGTGCTGCGCGGCTCGAAAATCTGGAGCGGCGAGTGGAAGGAACAGCGCGCCGCCGCCTACAAGATGTCGACTGACGATCTGGAGGAGCACTACCGCTCGCGCTCGATGCTGAAGCGTTCGGTATTCCCCGAAGATATCGCCGAGGCGATCTATTTCTTCGCCTCCGACATGTCGGCCAAGTCGACCGGCAACATCGTCAATGTCGACGCGGGCAACGCCCAGAGCTTTACGCGATAAGCGACCGTCTTTGAGGGTTGCGCTGCCCCTCATTCGCCTGCCGGCACCCTTCTCCCAGTGTAGTGACGGGGCGAAGGGAAGCGCTCCAGCGCCGGTGATCCCCCTCTCCCCGTTCTTTACGGGGAGAGGGTAAGGGTGAGGGGCAGCGCCGACCAACGCAAATTGGGAGGAAACCACCATGTCCGAAACCATCATCTCAGCCGACATCGTCGACAAGGACAACGCCGCGCGCGCGGCCGACCTCAAGCGCGATTACAGTTCGCTCGGTGAGCGCCTTGACCGTCGCGGCATCGCCATCGACACCATTCGCGACAAGGTCGAAAAATTCGCCGTGGCGATCCCGTCCTGGGGCGCCGGCACCGGCGGCACCCGCTTTGCCCGCTTTCCCGGCGCCGGCGAGCCACGCGATATTTTCGACAAGATCGAGGACTGCGCCGTCATCCGGCAGTTGACGCAGGCGACGCCGACCGTCTCGCTGCACATTCCGTGGGACAAGGCCGACCCGAACCGGCTGAAGCAGGCGGCCTCCCGCTTCGGCCTCGGCTTCGACGCCATGAATTCGAACACGTTCTCCGACGCCAGGGACCAAAAACTTTCCTACAAATTCGGCTCGCTGTCGCATGCCGATGCCGCAACGCGCCGGCAGGCGGTCGAGCATAATCTCGAATGCATCGAGATCGGCAAGACGCTGGGCTCGAAGGCGCTGACGGTGTGGATCGGCGACGGCTCGAATTTTCCCGGCCAGGTCAATTTCGCCAAGGCGTTCGAGCGCTATCTCGACGCGATGAAGGAGATCTACGCCGGACTCCCGGACGACTGGAAGCTGTTCACCGAGCACAAGATGTACGAGCCGGCCTTCTATTCGACGGTCGTGCAGGATTGGGGCACCAACTACATCATCGCCAAAGAGCTCGGCGATAGGGCGTTCTGCCTGGTCGACCTCGGCCATCACGCCCCCAACGTCAACATCGAAATGATCGTGTCGCGGCTGATCCAGTTCAAGAAGCTCGGCGGCTTCCATTTCAACGATTCGAAATATGGCGACGACGATCTCGACGCCGGCTCCATCGATCCCTACCGGCTGTTCCTCGTCTTCAACGAACTGGTCGATGCCGAGCTTTCCGGTGCCGAAGGTTTTGATCCGGCTCACATGCTCGACCAGAGCCACAACGTCACCGACCCGATCGAAAGCCTGATGCTGTCGGCGGTCGAGGTGCAGCGCGCCTATGCGCAAGCGCTGCTGGTCGATCGCCAGGCACTGGAAGCCTATCAGGACGCCAATGACGCGCTGATGGCGACGCAGACGCTGAAAGCTGCCTATCGCACCGATGTCGAGCCGATCCTCGCCATGGCGCGGCTGAACACGGGCGGCGCCATCGATCCGGTCGCCGCTTACCGGGCGGCCGGCTATCGGGCCAAGGTCGCGGAGGAACGGCCGGCGGTCGCCGGCGGCAGCGGCGGGATTGTTTGATATCGGCCTGAAACGAAAAAACCCGCCTGAGGCGGGTCGCGGCGCAAATCAACATTGCAGTTAGTCGGCACAAAGCAAAAACAAAACGGCTGAAGATTGAGGCATGGGGCTTGCCATCAACGCTGCAACGTTGAGAGGTCACGGCATGGCATCAGCCGAAGATCGCAACGGGCTGCACCAATCCCTTTCCGTTCTATTGCCATGGACTCGCCCCCTCTAACCGTTTCTTCTAGGTGCATCCCACCCCTCGGAGAACGGCCATGCACCGCCGCACCCTAATCGCGATCAGTCTTTCCCTCACCTTGACCTTTGCGCCGCTGGTGGCCGCATTCGCCGCCTCGCCGCAGCCGGCGAAGGGCGAGCATGGCATGGTCGTGACCGCCCAGCATCTTGCGTCGCAAGTCGGGGTCGAGGTTCTGAAGAAGGGCGGCAACGCGGTCGATGCGGCGGTCGCCGTCGGCTACGCACTGGCTGTCGTCTATCCGAACGCCGGCAATATCGGCGGTGGCGGCTTCATGACCATCCGTTTCAAGGATGGCCGCTCGACGTTCCTCGATTTCCGCGAACGGGCGCCGCTCGCTTCGACCAAAACCATGTATCTCGACAAGGACGGCAAGCCGGTGAAGGGCGCCAGCCTCGACGGCTATCTCGCGGTCGGCGTGCCGGGCTCGGTGGCCGGCTTCGAAACCGCACTGGAAAAATACGGCACGCTGACGCGGCAGGACTTGATGGCGCCGGCCATCCGCTATGCCAAGGACGGCTTCGTGCTGGACAAGGGCGATGTCGCCTCGCTCGAAGGCGGCGCCGCGCGGCTCGCCAAGGACCCGGCCGCGGCCGCCATCTTCCTGAAGCCTGACGGCAAGCCTTATGCGGTCGGCGAGCGCCTTGTCCAGGCCGACCTCGCCGCCTCGCTCTCGGCCATTTCGGAACAAGGTCGCAATGCCTTCTACGAAGGGCCGATCGCCGACAGCATCGTCAGGGCGAGCGCGCAGAAGGGCGGCATTCTGGCCAAGGCGGATTTCGAGACCTATGCCGTCCGCGAGCTCGAGCCGGTGACCTGCAACTACCGCGGCTATGAGATCACCTCTTCGCCGCCGCCGAGCTCGGGCGGCGTCATCATCTGCGAGATTCTCAACGTGCTGGAAGGTTATCCGCTGTCCTACCTCGGTGCGGGTTCTGCCGAAACCGTCCGGATCATGGTCGAGGCGATGCGTCATGCCTATGTCGACCGCAACTCGGCGCTTGGCGATCCCGACTTCGTCGACAATCCGGTCGAAAAGCTGCTCGACAAGAATTATGCGAAAGAAATCCGCGAAAAGATCGATCCGTTCCGGGCCGGCGTGTCGCAGGATCTGATGCCGAAGGGTTTTGGCGAGAGCCAGGAGACGACGCATTATTCGATCGTCGACAATGACGGCAACGCCGTCGCGGTAACCTATACGCTGAACGGTTCGTTCGGCGCCGCCGTCGTCGCCGACGGCACCGGCATCCTGCTCAACAATGAGATGGACGATTTCACCCAGAAACCGGGCGTGCCCAATCTCTACGGCCTCGTCCAGGGCGAGGCGAATGCCATCGTGCCGAAAAAGACGCCGCTGTCGTCGATGAGCCCGACCATCGTCGCCAGGGACGGCAAGCCGTTCATGGTCATAGGCAGCCCCGGCGGCTCGCGCATCATCACCATCACGCTGGAGGCGATCGTCAACGTCGTCGACCACGGCATGAACATCCAGGAAGCGATCGACGCGCCGCGCATCCACCACCAATGGCTGCCCGACACGGTCTATATCGAACCGTTCGGCCTGTCGCCGGACACCGAAAAACTGCTTGCCAGCATGGGCTACCACCTCGATCTCGCCGACGCGAGCTGGGGTGAGGCGGCCGGCATTCTGGTCGGCGGAAAGAGCCTGGCGGAAATCGAGAAGGGCGGCGGCGGCCGCTACAACGGCGCTATCGACAGCCGCGCCGCATCCGGCGAGGCAATCGGATATTAGAATCGTGCGCCCCGGGTCTGTTGAGATTCAGGTCAGGCCGCGCCGAGAACGGTGGTTTCCGAGAACCGGAACGGAGCGTACTTTCGGTACGCGAGTACCGGAAGCGCAGGAGACCGCCATTCGCAGGCCGGCATCACCTGAATATCGGCAGGCCCGTCAGATGACCAGCGTTATGGTGGACGCAATCAGCATCACGGCCGCGATGCCGACGAACAAGGCATAAATACGCGGCCGATCGAGCAGAAGCGCATTTCCCGATATCCACGCCGCGGTGGCGCCGCCAAGCGCGTACAGGAAGCCGTTACGGTGCCCCAATGCCAGGGTTGCGGCCATCAAGCCGCCAATGATGAGAGCGCCGAAGACGATGATCACGGCGACCGCGTATTTCTCGAAATCGTTGCTGGCCACACCCGGACCCATCACGTTCAACGTCGTCAGGTCGTCCGGGTCGAAGGGGTTGGCCGACCCATATTCGTCTTGACCGACAGGCTCGCGCATCATTCATTCTCCTTGAAGCGGCAACAAATCATCAAGCCTTGCCGAGTGCAACCGGATCGCGACGCGTTCAATGCGATCGGCACGGTCTTCAACACTTTCTGGCCGCGGCTTGCTAGCGTTTTTTTGGATTTATGGCGGATCGTCCTGCCGTTCCAGGGAATCGCCGGCCGGGCGTTTCGAGTTTAACGTCCGCCGCTCTGCAGGCGGATTCGAACCGCTGCCCCTGACTGGCGGGCCTGACGACGATCACGCGCAAGCTTCGCCGTCGAACGGCGTGCCTGAAACGATATCGGTGGCGAAGATTGGTCGGTGGCGAAGATTGGGTCGGCGGGAAGGATGGCCGGCGCCACTTTTGGGGGGGGCGTTGGGGTAGATTGCCTGACGGGCGCCGGCCAAGCGGAAATCAGGTCCGCCGCAAGGAAATATAACAGGAATTGCGCGGTATGGCAGTGGTGTGATCGCGGAAGATGGTTCGCGCTTCCCGGTGCGGTGACCCATTATGGGCCAGTCGTCTGGCACCTGAATTGCACGGCAAGCAATGCTGGGCAACAGCCCGGAAATTGTCCCCAAATATGGGGCCTCGCCGCTTCGCAAATGGAGCGGCGGGCCTTTTTGGCTGGCGCATCGGAGCGGCGGTACGATTGGATTCACCCCTCGGCACGCCGATATAAGCGCGGCGCCACCCGAACTCGATGGCAGCGTTTCGCAGCATGCCGAGATTTCTTATGCGGCGGGAGCCGGCGGCAGTTCGAACAGGTTGGCGCCATTCTCCTGGCCTCGCTCGACATAGCCGATTATCCGGAACCATTTTGCGACGTCCGGTCTCTGGAGCCAGCTGCGCGAGTGAATGGGGAGATTGCCGGCGAGCGCCTGGATATGGCGAATGTGCCGCTTGCAGAAGCGAACGGTCGCGGCGCTGAAGAAATCCTCCTGCGCCGCGAACAGCGTATCGGCAGCGTCGCTATTCTCGTGCCACGCGATGAGCGCTACGGTTTTTTCGCCTTGGACTAGCGCATGAGCACGGCCTTCTTTCAAGTTCATCATCAGATTGTCGTAGGCGATCTTGCTGTCCTTGCCGGCCGCGACGTACTCGTCCGATATCCGCTTGGACAGATCACTGAAAACAATTTCCAGATCTCCAACCGTTGCTGCGCGTGCTCTCATTTCGCCTCCTAGAGCCCCGGCAGGCAGTTTGCCCTAAGGATAGGGGATCACCAAGCAAATCAAATCCGTCATCCGCCCAATGCGAGCAAAGATGTTTCGCCGGGGGAGAACGCTGCGCGGAATGCCGTGACACCGACGGGCTGATCCCCGCCAACTGATTAGCAAAATCGGCGGCCATGGCATAAGCTGCTGAAATTGCCAGGTGCCCTTGAAGTGGATTCGAGCCACCGACATGCAGATTTTCAGTCTGCTGTCGATGGTTGAAATCGTTGAGCTTTTTAGCTCCATGTCGCGTTCATGTCGCGTCAGGCCAAAAGTGCCCGTTCGGCCGCAGGCCGAGCCGTTCCTGAACCACCTTGGGTGGCAGGCCCAGGCCACCCTCGGCAACGGGATTGATGCGGCGCCGTTGTCCGATCCGGGCGAGGCCTATTTCGCTACTGGCAACGCCGCCGGACTGCAGCACGTCGGCCGATGACGCCAATAGCCCTCAGGGCGTGGTGACGCCGACCCCAGGGCACGCCCACAGGAACCTTTGGGCGCTGGCGGGACAGCGCGCCCTTCTTCCGTCGTCCGTCAAAAAAAAGCCGCCGGGCGAAACCCGGGCGGCTTGGTCGTTCGACTGGGTCGTTTCAGCCGCGATCGGCTTTACGGCGCCGGAGCCTGCTTGGCGGCCACCTGGTCGATCTTGTCGGCAAGCACACCCTTGGCCCAGTCCGTGACCTCGGCGTCGACGGGCTTGTTGGCCATGTCGGCCAGTGCCGCGTCGAGCGATGCATCGTCGGTGCCGACAGCGGCCTGGTCGGCAGCCGTCTGGGCCGCGGCAGCCGCTGCTTCGGCATCCGAGACCGTGGTTTCCTGGGCCGCGACCTGCGCTTCCAGATCCGCGATCTGTCCCGGCAGGGCCGCCTGTTCCTCGGGCGTCATGGCTGCAATCTGGTCAGGCGTAAGCCCGTTCAACGTGTCGAGCTGCGCGTTCAGGGCATCCAGTTGGGCCTGAGCATCGACCACCGCCGCGGCCGCCTTGTCAGCGGCGGCCTGTGCGTTCTGGGCGTTTGCCGACGCCACCGCAAAGGCCTGCACGGCAGCGAACTTTTTGCTCTTGGAGTTCATGTAGGCGTTGACGTTGCGCTGCAGCGAGTTCAACCGGCCGAGCTTGGCACGGATATTCTTTTCCTTGGACACAGGCGCGGTCTGCTCAGTGTCGTCAACGCTTGCAACAGTCCCCGTTTCGGCCTTGGCCACCTGTCCCTTGGCTGACGCGGACTTGCCATGCGAGCCGCTATTGCCGGAATTGCCGCCAGCATTGCCGCCGCCGCCATTGCCGCCGCCGCCGTTACCGCCGCCGCCGTTACCGTTGCCGCCACCATGGCCGTTACCGCCACCATGGCCGTTACCGCCTGCACCGGCCAGCGCCGGAGATGCCAGAAGCGCGAACACGGCAAACGCGGCGAAAAGAGTCTTTCGGGATGTCATGATTCCTCCTTTTGAATCGCACCTCCGCATATAACTGCCAAATATAACGAAGAGCTAATTTATATCTGAGAAACTTTATGCAAATGCGAAAGTCCGGCGGGTTGCGACGCCGACCTGCACCGAGGCCCTCGAAATTCCCCTGGGCAGAACGGTCTCAATCAAAGCCAAAAAGACTCTCACCGTTTGTTTTTGCTAAATTCCGGACGGAAGACCGTTCTTGGAATTGCGCTAGAGCGGATGCAGGATATCGGCGCTCGCCTGTTCGTCGAACAGAACCGCGCAGCCGCGCTTGAGTGCCACCGCCGAAAGGGCATTCGCCATCGCATCATCCGGCGACACAAAATCCACCGGTCAGCACCTCAGCTCTTCCACCGCCCCTGCTCATCGAGCGGCGACCCTCCTCTCACAACGTCTGGTGCGTGGGTCGCGTGACAATCCGCCCGGCCTAGTGGCGATGATAAGCCAGGACGGTACTCCCGCGTGGCGACTTATGGCGATCAGATAAGGTGAACCCAGCACCCTCGATTAAAGACTGAAGCCGGATGTCGTCTTCGTCGGGGACTCGCGCCACAATCGTCTGTGCGCGGTTGATAATGTCGGTGAAGATGCGATCGGCCTCCTCCTGACCCAACCCCCTCCGGACATGCTGATACACTGCGAGAAGAAGCACGATATCGTAACTGTCATTTAGAACAGATTGAAGCTTTCGGCTGCCTAGGTTCATGGCGTCAAACCGACTTTCTACGTTCGATCCTAGAAAGATGGAACGCGCCACGCGGGTGTGTGGCTTCAGAATGTCAATGCCGTGGATGTAGGCCGGTCTGCGTTTGGCGATTTCATAAGCGACGATGCCCATATTGCAGCCAACATCAAGGATCGTCTTGCCGAAGTACTTTACCCCGCATGAAAATAATCCATCGAGCCGATCGTCCCACGTTCCTGCGCTATATTTCTTGTGCGATTTCCAAAAAGGCACGACTATCCTTCCGTGTCCTGGACCAAGGTCGAATTTTATCTGCGCCCCTAGCATTTCCGGCAAAGTCCAACGAAACGTCTGTCGGACGGTTAAGCAATTGCCGTGGAAAATGGTGCCCAGAGGCGGAATCAAAGCGAAGGAAATCTGGCTTTGTTTCCAAATAGTTGGGACCCACGCAAGAGCAGGGATAGCCAACAAAAATACCAACAAAATATTTCTGTGGATTGGTTCGGTTCCCGGATATCGCGCTATTCGCTCAATGCCATTGCATCCTAACCTTATCTCAGAAGCGGAGCGTTGAGCAAGTCGCAGGTCCGCTGCCTCCAATTTTCCGATATCTGATCGCGGCGGTTGACGGCGCCAGGATATCGCCCGGTGATGCGGTGCCCCACAGAGCCGATCCGGCCCAGCTTCTTGATATCGAGATGGATGAGCTCACCGGGATGCTCGCGCTCATAGCGGCGCACCGGCTCGGCCGGTTCCAGGTCTTTCAGCCGCGACAGGCCGGCGCGTGCCAGCACCCGGCTCACCGTCGCCTCGGACACGCCGGTTTGCATGGCGATGTGCTTGCCGGTCAGGCGCTGCCGGCGCAGCGCTGCGATCGCGTCCGCCACCGCGGCTTCGGTTTGCTTCGGGCTTGTCTTCGGCCGCGAGGAACGGTCGATCATGCCGGCGCTTCCCTCGGCCCGAAAGCGCTCCACCCAGCGCGCCACCACCTTCGCCGTCACTCCGTATGTCCGCGCCGCATCGGCTTTGGAAAGACGGCCTTCAACAACGTCGCGGGCCATCTCCTCTCGACGCAGCGGCGTCAGACGGGCATTCTTGTGGATGTTCATTCGGTCCTCCGAGAATCACTGAAGCTTCGACAACCTCAGCTTTCTCGGTCAGGGCCGAATGGACAACCTCCTGAAAGCTCACAGCAAGCTAACTTAATAGCGAAGCAAATATTGAAAAAAGACAAATGATTGATAATGCAACATTATCGTTCGTTTTATCGCGCCGACAGGCTGTGCGTTTTGGCACAAAAATCATAGTAAAAAGCGCACCGGCACTTTACGCTCCAAATCATGATTCGCCTCGATCCCGCGACCGGTAGCTCCTCTGCACCGCCCTCCGTTCCGGCTTGGGCGATCACAACCGCCGGCGCGCCGAGCGACGGCGACGCCGCCTTCCGGGCCGGCGCCGCCCTGGGTGCCCTCGACACGCTCGCGCGCTCAGCCTTTCCGGGCCGGGGCTTGGCGGCAGCGGCTGGCGCTCCGCTGTGCCGCCGCCAGCATGCGGCTCGCCGGCCGGGCCGAGGACGCGGCGGGCTTGCGCGATGCCTGGCATTTGCGTCCTCAGGTTCTGATCCCGGTCCCGCCGGCGCCGTCTTTGGCGCCTGGCGGCAGTTGGCCGGGCAGCCGCCCGCCGCTATGCCCGACCGGCTCGAGAAGATACTCGACCAGCTTGGCCTCCATTGGGACGGCGACGCGCTCGCCGACCTGTGCACGCAGATCGAGAAACTCGTGGTATCCCATCGGTCGGCGCCGTTCGACGCCGCAGCGATCGCCGCTGAAGTCGTCGCCATGCGCCCCGACTCCGAGCTTTTTGCCTGGTGGCTCGCCGACCTGGTACTGGCGCAACGCCTGGGCTGGCAGCGGCCCCTGCCGCTCCTGATGGCGCAGGTTTTTGGACCATCCTTCCGCACCGAGGCCAGCGGTGGCCGGCGCATCCGGCCCGGGGACAAGAACTTTGAGCGGGCGGTTTGCGTCGCGCTCGTTGCGGCCGCCGCGGACGCCTGTCGGTTGGCCGCCGAGCTGTCGCGGCGGGCCGAAAAACTCCTGGCGGTGGCGCCAAAACTGCGTGCCAAAGGCGCCGGCGACGTAATCTTTCTGCTGCTCAGTGAAGACGCCGTCTCCGGATCGCTGGCGACGAAGAACCTGTCGCGCTTTGCATCGCGGCGGCTGTTCGAACGGCTGCAGCAACTGGAGGCCGTGCGCGAGCTCTCCGGCCGCCCCACATTCCGGCTGTTCGGGCTGTAGCGATGAGCGAAGCGTCCGCCCGCCGCAATCCAAACGATCAGCCGGCGCTGCTCGACACCGAACTGGAACATCTGCCGGCGGAACTGCGCTGGCGCGAATGGATGGGCCGCGTCGAAGCGGTGATTTTTTCCGCCAGCGAACCGGTGACACGTAGTGTCCTCCCGCAGGTGGTGGGGAAGAACTGCAATCTAGAGCTGATCATCGACGACATTCGCGCCGAACTCGCCGGCCGGCCCTACGAGCTGGTTTCGGTCGCCGGCGGCTGGCAGCACCGAACCAAAAAGGTTTTTGGCGACGTCATACACGCCGCCTTCGGCCAGCAAGGCGGCAAAGGGGAAAAAGAGCTGTCGCAGGCGGAGGCGCTTGTCCTTATGTGCATTGCCTATTTCCAACCGATCACCCGGGGCGAGTTGTCGAGCTTCTTCGCGAAGGAGGTGTCGCGCGACCTGATCGGCGTGCTGCGCGCGCAAGAGCTAATCGCGTCGGGACCCCGCAGCCCGCAGCCGGGGGCGCCCTATACCTATGTGACGACCAAAAACTTTCTGTCGCAGTTCGGGCTCGATACGCTACGCCAGCTGCCGGATTTCGAGGCGCTCGAGGACGCCGGGCTGCTGTCGAAGGAAAGCTGCTGGCCGGCGATATTCCGGTTGGGCTGGCAAGCAGGGAAGCGGACGGCGAAGAGGAAGAAGAAAGGGTCGATGTCGTTGGAGACGAGACGGCCTAAATGGATTGGCGCGTTGCCACGCTCCGGTCGGAGGTTTACGGCCAGGATGACTGGTCGTGCGGCAGCCGCCGATCTGGATCATGGACCGCGACGTGATCGCCTTCGACAAGGTTGGCCGGAAAGATCACCAGATTAGTGCCGCCGGCGTGGCGCAGCGAGGGAAACAGGATACCGCGAAGCCCGATCGTGATGACCAGGTCCGCAAGCTTCCACGATGAAGGTATCTTCCTGTCGATGCGAGTGATCTGGCGCCAGGCACAATCCCATTCCTTCCAGGCACTATCCCAGGCATTTGGGTCGAACCCCTGTGATCGGCGACCTCGGAAAGCGTGATCTTGTAGGCGGCAAGGGTGGCCGGCGGGGTGATGCTGGCGCCCTGCTTGTATTCCTCCAACGCTGTCTGAGGGGCGAGGGATAAGTAAAGCGCTTCGACGCCTGGCCGGTTGAAACGACCGCCGTCGATCGCTGCGCCTGCACCGCTGGTGGGCAGGAAGGCCCATTTGGGTGTCAGATAGCGATGGAAGATCTCGTCCGGCCCGACGCGGGTGACCTTCACCCGCGCGCCCCGTTCTCGAGATCCCGGATGAAGGCCAGGACTGCTTCGACTTGGCCGTCGGCGACGAGTTCGGCCGCGGTGCGATGGCCATAGTCGGCGATCGGCTCATTGCGATACCAGTAGATTGCCTTGTCGACGTCCCCGGTGAGCTCCGTCGCCGCCGAGATCACCTTGACCATCTCGCGCAGCCGGCCCTGCAGGCGCTCCGATGACGGGTTGCGGAGCGTGTTGCGGTGGACGCCAGTCAATTGCGCCAGGTTGGCCACCTTCACGCCAAGCGCCTGCGACAGGCGCTTCGGTGAGATATAAGGTGTGCGCGGCTCCTGCAGGCTGTCGACAAAGCCTGAGATCACAGTGGAATGTGCGAGCTGTGCCTGGGTCATGACAAATCTCCGACCTCTCTCATACGCACAATATATGCACATTTCTAGGCATAGCAAGTGAACAGAGCCAGGGGCCGTTCCAGCGCACTGCCTGGCCCGCCAGCGATCGTGCGCCTGGATACTGCGGAAGCCTTTTTTTAACCGGTGCAGTTTCTCTACTTGCGTCGATGTAGATTCCGCAGTTATTAATACGGCTCGGCGAGCGGGGTCGCAATAAGGCGAGTCAGACGTCATCCAGCAACTTGGTGCCGCAATCTAATGACCCTTATTGTGACCGCCTGCACGCTGCGGAAGCGGATTGCCCCGCTCGCTCAGCTTTGCGCGCGCGACCTTAGGCCGGGACGGATAAGGGAAGTGAGCAACGAGTGGCTTCGGCGTGTCCGGAGTGCCGCTCCAATGGCGCCTGCTTCGCGGCTCTATTGCGGACGAGGCTTTCAGGAAGCCATGCAGGCAGCCCGTGTGATCGGGGCGGCGCCCGTGATTGTATCGGCCGGGTTGGGCGTCGTCGACGGCGACGACTTACTGCCGTCCTATAACTTAACCATCACGGCGGGTTCGCCTGACGATGTCACTGCAAAGTCGGATCCACGCGCAAGCGCCAAAGCTTGGTGGATGCATTTAGTTGAGGGGCGACGCTCGCTGTTTGACCGCCTTCGCGCCGAAACAGGGCTGGTCGTGATAGCGTTGCCCAGGGCATATCTGACGATGATAGCGGATGATCTGACCGCACTCCCCAGTGCGCTCAAGCCCCGGATCCGGATCATTAGCGGTTCTGATGTAAGCGGCGTTTCTGACGATATAGCTGCCGCCCAAATGCCCTATGACGATCGGTTCGATGGCCGTAACAGTCCGAACCCAGGAACGCGCGCAGACTTTGCCTCTCGGGCTGCGCGCCACTTTATCGAGGTGGTGCTGAAGGCACGACCGTATGGTTCCGCATTCGAACACCAGGCGGATGTAGAGCGGCGGCTCGCTGGAAGTCTGCCGCGACCGCGGCCACTTCGAGCGCGAGTGTCGGACAAAGAGATTGCGATGCTGCTACGTCTTCACTGGGCCAGCACTCGCGGACAATCCACGCGGCTGCTTCGACTGTTGCGCGACGAAGTCGGTATCGCCTGCGAGCAGGGGCGGTTCGCTCGATTGGTCGCCGAGGTTAAGAGTGAGCAGGAGGCACCATGATGGACCGCGTAGAGTCGCTCGTGGTGCGCGCCGTAAAGACTCAGCAGGGCGAGGGTATCGATGTGTACGCCTTCTTCCTGTACGGATCAGATTTGTCGCGCGTGGCAGACATTAGCCGCATCCGCCGCGACGAGAACGAGTTGAAGGGCTTCCAACGCAAAGAGATCCGCGCTCACGTCAAAGAGATTGTCGAGTTCCTCGACAGTGGTGGCCCCGTCTTGTTTCCCAACGCGATCACTCTTGCACTATCGCTTGACGTAGAATTCGAGCCGTCTCGCGGACCGAAGCCGAAGGGTCTGATCGAACTCGCCAACACCGGCACCCTGTCGATCCCGGTTCGAGAGGAAGGCGATCGTGCAGCTTGGATCGTCGATGGGCAGCAACGCTCACTGGCGCTGGCGCAAGCTAAGAATAGCCGCATCCCCGTGCCTGTTGTTGGATTTGTATCGAGGGACGTTCAATTGCATCGCGAACAATTCATTCTCGTCAACAAGGTTAAACCGCTCGATCCGCGTCTAATTAACGAACTGCTCCCTGAAGTTGGGACGCTGTTGCCTCGAGATCTCGCCGCTAACAAGCTCCCGAGTGAACTTTGCAATCTATTGAACAGGCAGCAGAAGTCGCCTTTCCTTCGCCTGATCAAGCGCCCTTCGGACCTTGAAGGCACAGCCGCGGTCGTGACTGACACAGCAATAGTCGACGCCATAAAGCAGAACCTAAAGCCGCCCATGGGCGCACTCAGCCCATACAAACGCGGTGGCGAAGATAGCGAGCCGGATGCGATGTTTAACGCGTTAGTCCTCTATTGGACGGCTGTTCGCGAAATTTTCCCGGAAGCCTGGGGGCGACCGTCAACTGAGAGCCGGCTTATGCACTCTGCCGGCATACGGGTGATGGGGGCCTTAATGGACCCCATCATGTTGCGCGCCGACAGTTCGGCAACGCCTGAGGTGGACGTCCGCGAGTCGCTGCGCCGGCTGGCGCCATACTGTTGCTGGACAGAGGGGGTTTGGGAAGAGCTTGGTTGGCGCTGGAATGAGGTGCAAGGCACGCCGCAACACATCGCGAAGCTCGCGGATTACCTGATCCGAAAGGATCGAGAGCTGTCCCGGCCGTCGCGATGAAATTCATCTTTGCAGACAGCCTCGACCACGTCGATCCGCGATATGACTTCATCCGCGATCGCTATGCTGCAGGCCGCACACCGTATTGGGACGATTTTTATCCGCACGAGATCATGGGATATGCCCCTTACGACGGGGTATTGGTTTCACGCGGCATCGTCGGTGGAGCTGCGGTTGGCGGGAAATACACCGAGGCGCAGGCCATGCGTTTCCGTCGGGTAGGCGCGCGAACGTTCCTTCGATTGGACACGCCTGAATTCGCTCATTTGCCGATTTTTGGTGATTGCGGCGCCTTCACCTATCACAAGGAAGAGTTGCCACCTTACACGCCAGAGGACACTGCTGAATTTTACGATGATGGAAGATTTACGCATGGCTGCTCGGTCGATCACATCATCTTCGATTTCGACCAGGACCTTGTCGGCACGTCCGGCGGGACTGAGGAGGCGCGGAGGCGGCTCGACATTACCTTAGAGAATGCCGAAGCCTTTCTTCGAGCGACGCGACAGATGTCCAATCGGTTTACCGCGCTCGGGGTGATCCAAGGGTGGTCGCCCGGCAGTATGGCAGATGCTGCCCGTCGCCTCGTGGCGATGGGTTATGACTATCTGGCGGTGGGGGGAACCGTTCCTCTTAAGTCACCTCAGATCAAGGCATGCCTGCGCGAAATTCGAGAAGCAATCCCTGCTACCGTGCGCTTGCATATCCTAGGATTCGCCAAGGCCGATGAGATCGAAACGTTCGTGCCGTTCGGGGTCACCAGCTTCGATACCACGTCGCCGCTGATCCGGGCATTTAAGGACGCGAAGGTGAATTACTACCTTCCCGGATCGGACGGAAAGCTAACCTACTATACTGCTATTCGCGTCCCCCAGGCCGTGGAGAACCCCAAGCTCCAGCGATTGGCGAAGCGCGGGGCACTGAACCAGGAGCGTCTCGTCACGATGGAGCGGACTGCACTCGCAGCACTCCGGGCTTTCGACCGGGAGGAGGCCGCGCTGGACGAGGTTCTGGAGGCTGTACTCGCCTACGCGGTGCCAGCCGTAATGGGTGCCCCTTTGGAGCATTTGCCGGGCGTGCAGTCCATTGACCAACTACGAGCGCGATATCGCCGAACCTTGACTGATCGGCCCTGGACGCGTTGCGCCTGTCCGATCTGTCAGGCGCTGTCCATTGAAGTCATCATCTTTCGAGCCAGCAATCGAAACAAGCGGCGCGGCATTCACAACCTCGGGGTTTACGAGCAGTTGGTTGCACGCCTTCCCATCAACGAGCGAATTCAATGACCATCCTAACCTACCCGGCCATCAGAGCACGTCAGAGCGAGACGCACACGGTGCTTTCCTTCGCTGCGAGGGCGTCCGAACTAATGCAATTTGCAACCATCGACCGGGTGGCGCGGGACGCCACTGGGCAGTTGCGCGGGTTCCAACGTCCGCAAATTGCAGGTCATATTAGGGAAATCCGCGACTACTTGGAGAAGGCTGACGCGATCCTCCCAAATCCAATAGTCGTTGCCTTCACAAGCGGCATCACCGTCAACGGTCCTCTCAAGGAGGGACCTTGTACCGTTGAGATCGACATTGACCATGGCCCGCTCGGACTGGTCGTGGACGGTCAACAGCGTCTGACTGCGTTGTCCCAGGTTGAAGGTAAGGACTTTTAGGTCCTTGTCTCGGCCGTCGTCTGCGCGACGACGAGGAGCTCCGCCGGCAGTTCGTGCTTATCAACAATACTCGCCCGCTCCCGAAGTCGCTGATTTATGAACTGCTGCCGACGGTCGAGGGTTTGCCGCGTCGCCTTAGCGATCGTTCTTTGGCCGCGGACCTCGCTGCTCGGTTGAACTATGACGAGCGATCCTCTCTGCGCGGGTTGATACATCAGCATACGAATCCCGACGGAATAATTCGCGATACGGCAATCCAGCGAGTGGTCATCAATTCGGCCAGCGATGGTGTGATGCGCCAACTTTTACGTCGAAGGAACGGGCATGATCAGTGTTTCGATCTCATCAGCGAGTTTTACCGCGCCGTGCAGACCGTGTTCCGGGACGAATGGCGTGGGCACGCACCCAAATCCTCCCGCCTGGTTCATGGCGCAGGCATTATGGCGATGGGCTATGTAATGGAGGTGTTGGCGCTTTTAGACGGTGCACGAACTGGGGAAGACTTCTCTAAGGGTCTCCGATGCTTGGTGGGGAAAACCGCTTGGACATCCGGCAAATGGGATTTCGGCGGCGGAGATCGACGACATTGGAAGGCAATTCAAAATGTCAACCGCGACATCGTTACTCTCGCGCAGTACCTCATCGGCATTGTTCGTTCCGACGTAAAAATACGCAGAAGCTCTCCAACTGGCGTCATCGGTCTGATCGAGACGACCGGTTAGTACCATGACATACGCTATCAAAGAGATATTCATGACCCTCCAAGGGGAGGGGGCAAGAACGGGGCGCGCAGCCGTATTCTGTAGATTCGCGGGATGCAATCTCTGGTCGGGGCGTGAGCGGGATCGAGCATCCGCGGTCTGCCGGTTTTGCGATACCGATTTTGTCGGCATGGACGGTCTTGGCGGCGGCCGGTTCGTCGATGCGGAAGATTTGGCACGTGCGATCGCGAATACGTGGGGGTCCGGAGAGCGTCACCGGTATGTCGTGTTTACGGGCGGCGAACCGCTGCTGCAGTTGGATGCATCCTTGGTGGAAGCCGTGCGCCGACAGGGATTTGAGATAGCTCTCGAGACCAATGGCACGTTGCAGCTGCCTTCGTCGCTGGACTGGGTTTGTGTAAGTCCGAAGGCCGGCGCGCCGCTCACGCTCGTCGGCGGTGACGAGTTGAAGCTCGTCTATCCCCAAGACGGGCTTGACCCCGAGGTCTTCTCGGGGCTCGCATTCAGTCATTTCTTTCTGCAGGCCATGGACGGAGCAAAGAGAGATGCAAATGTCCAGGCGGCGATCGCCTATTGTCTCGCAAATCCCCAGTGGCGCCTGAGCCTGCAGACCCACAAATTGCTCGGCATCCCGTAAAGAGAGATCGCATGAAAATTGTTCAGGGCTTCACTTTCGAGGCTGCACACCGGCTGCCCAATGTGCCGTCAACCCATCGCTGCCATCGCATGCATGGCCATTCGTATCGTGTTGAGTTGACGCTGCAGGGACCCGTCGATCCTGTGACTGGGTTCGTCGTCGATTTCTTCGATGTCGAGGCGGCTTTTGAGCCCGTACTACGGCAATTGGATCACCACACGCTCAACGAGGTGAAAGATCTCGAAAACCCGACCGCGGAGCTGATCTCCATATGGATCTGGGACAGACTGAAACCGAGTTTGGGAAATCTCACGCAAGTTAAGGTGTTCGAGACGCCATTTTGCTGGGCGGAGTACGACGGATCATGAAGTCATCAACCGACGAAGGCGCGCTTGTTCTGTTCTCCGGTGGACAGGATTCGACTACCTGCCTTGCTTGGGCGCTCGATCGCTTTGCGCGTGTCGAGACGCTGGGCTTCGACTACGGCCAGCGTCACCGTGTCGAACTGGACCAGAGGGTGCAGCTACGCAGGAGCATTAAGGCGCTAAAGCGGGTGTGGGCAGAACGGCTCGGCGACGATCACACGCTCGACCTGTCTGTGCTCGGCCAAGTCTCCGAAACGGCATTGACTCGGGAGATGTCGATCGAGGTCTCAGCTTCGAGCTTGCCGAATACCTTCGTTCCAGGCCGGAATATCGTTTTCCTTACGTTTGCGGCCGCATTGGCGTACCGGCGAGGCCTCAAGCACATCGTTGGCGGCATGTGTGAGACAGACTATTCGGGTTATCCCGACTGTCGAGATGACACCATCAAGGCGGTGCAAGTTGCGCTCAACCTTGGTATGGAACGGCGCTTCGTTCTCGAGACACCACTCATGTGGATAGATAAAGCCGCGACGTGGCGGTTGTCAGCAGAACTGGGCGGCAACGAGCTAGTCGAGTTGATCCTCGAGGAGAGCCACACGTGCTACCTCGGAGCGCGCAATCATCGCCATCCCTGGGGCTATGGCTGTGGAAGTTGTCCGGCTTGCGAGTTACGAGCAAGCGGCTTCGATCGGTTTAAGGCTGAGCGAGTTGATATGGAGGGGGGATACCTGAGTGACAAATTCAGATCAAAGACGGTACGTTGAGGGGGGACTTTTCCTAGCTGGTTTCGCGGCCTGCATCCCGTTGGCCAACTACTTTATCGGCCATGTTGGTACCGAGTGCTTGCCAAGCGGTCCGTGCGTCATACCCGTCGCGCCGGGCCTGACTGCCCCGAGCGGCGTTCTATTCGTCGGGCTCGCTCTGGTGCTCCGGGATTTGGTTCAAAGGCGTCTGGGATTGTGGTGGGCGGTGGCGGCTATCGTTGCCGGCGCGGCGCTTTCGACGACTTTCGCGCCACCGGCCCTCGTAGTGGCTTCCGTTGCCGCTTTTCTGTTGTCGGAAACAGCTGATTTGCTGGTGTTCACTCCGCTGCAGCGTCGCGGCCTTATACGGGCGGTCGTTGCCAGTAGCGTTGTTGGCTTGGTAGTAGATAGCGTTGTTTTTCTTACGTTGGCGTTCGGGTCCCTTCAATTTCTGCCCGGACAGATCGTAGGCAAGACGTTGATGGTGCTGATTTCAGTTCCTGTCCTCGCGTGCTTACGCGCTCGTGACCGGCAACTGGGACTCCAGCCTCCATGGGAGACGACGGCCGGCGAGGAAACAGAAATCAGTGCGTGGTGTGCAATCTGGCATGCACTCACCAGACGATCTATCGCCTACTTTCCCCGCGTACAACAAGCCGATGGTTCGTGGACGACAGTTGGCGACGCCGAGTTGATCCAGAAGGCAACGACCGCGCTCACGGATCTCGCGCCCAACAGTGACGATTTGGACGGCCTACTCAGCCGTGCGCGTGAGAGTCTTGACGAAGTCAAAGCGCTCACCGACTACCAAGACGGCAAAGCCACACGCTTGCTCACCATTATTACATTTCTGAGCGCAATGTCCGGCCTTCTCTTCGGGAAGTTGGTCGACCTGTATCCGCTCCAGTCGTTACTGGCGAAACCTGAGGTCCCTTGGTGGCACCTGGCGCTCGTTTGTGTCGCCTATCTCGGCTTCGCCGCCTTCGCATTGTCGTCGATCTGTGGAGCTATGGTTACATTTCACGCCATCCGCGCCCGGTTTCGCTACCCCAAGACATCACGGGGTGGTCGCGCGAAGTCGTTCTTGTTTTACACTGGAATACTGGGGGTTCTGCCGGATGAGTGGGCAAGCTCGTTCGTCGCCACCGACGATCGGACCAAGTTAGCCGGCAATGTCAAGCTTCGCTACTTTCAGAATTACGTCGTGGAGAGCTACCTGATCGCCGCAAAAGTCGCTGACAAAGTGCGATACCTTGTGCCCGCCCAGGCGATACTGGCTATAGCAACGCGGGTGCTCTTGTTCTGGCTCTTGGCGTACGCGACCACCTTTGCGCTGGTGCCACCGTTGGATAAGACAGCGACTCCAATCCTGACGCCGACGCCGGAAAAATCGGGCCAAACGCAGTGACCGAGGAGGAGCATGACGGACGACGTATCGCGTTCGTCGATGCAGACAATACGCTGTGGGATACCGACGGCGTATTTGCTGTGGCGCAGTTGAATTTGCTGGAAAGCATCGAGAGAGCTGTTGGGCACTCCACGGCTCGCTCGGATCGCCTCTCGTTTGTGCGCGGAGTCGATCAGGCACTAGCGGAACAACATCATTTGGGCCTTCGCTATCCGCCCCGCCTGTTAGCGATTGGGATCGCTTTTGCCCTTCGAGGCGACGAAGCTGGCACCGCGGCCAAGAGAGCTTGGGCAGAACGGTCGACGTCGAGCGGCATTGATCCCTCTTTGGTTGAACAGATTGAACGAGAATTTGTTCAGTACATCCGACGAATGCCGGACCTTCTTCCGGGGGTACGCAACGGTCTCCAGCGTCTATTTGATGGGGGGGTGCTGATCCTGGTACTAACGGAAGGTGCTAGGAATCGCGTCATCCAGACGGCAGATCAGCACGGATTAAACCAGTTTTTCGATAGGGTAATCGAGGCGCCTAAGTCCGAACGATTGTTTCAACGTGTTCAGAAACTTGCGCGCGTGCGATTGCCGGCGTTCATGATCGGCGATCAACTCCAGCGCGACATCGCGCCCGCGAAGGCTGCGGGCCTTGTCACCATCTACATTCCAAGCCGTTTTCGACCGCAATGGGAACCTGATGAAGCCGCGGTTGGACCGGACTACCGCGTCGAGCAGTTTGACCAAGGGGCAGACATCATTCTGGCCACCAATCAGCAAGCAGGCTCTAGCCTAGGCCGGCCATAGGAAATCGACACCTACATAGGAGCAGCTTCACGCACGCTTTGCGTGAGTGACAGCTCGGGCCACCGCTGACCTGCGCTCAAATCTCATCCTGCACGGTGTCTTCTTCACCGATCTTGTTGCCTGTGCGCTGATAGCCTTCGCAAAAATAACGGAAGTCACATGCAGCACACGTCTTTGCGTCCTTGCAGTCATCTACCCAGGTCTGGAGGATGCTGACCGCCGTCTCTTCCAGTTGAACGCACGTCTCAATGCTGGCGACCGTTTGGTCGAACGCCCCGGTGGCGACGGTGATGCTCGCATCGTTGATAGGAATTACCCGGACGGCGCGGCTGAAAAGGAACTCGGGACTGAAATCAGCTCGAGCGCCAGGTCGCCAATTTTCCAGCATGCGCTTGTCGCTATCGCGGACTGCGGCGACATCCGTTCGACTTGCACGGAGGGCTGCCCGCAGTGCCAGGATATCGCCTTCGCCCGGCGCAAGCTCGTTGATGTAGACGAGAATACCAGCTGCGACTCTTCGGCTCCGCCGCTGTTCGTGGCGAAGCCAGGCATAGGTCTGCACCTGCCACTCGCCGTCGGTCCATTCGGCCGTTCCGGTATCCGGCCTACGAGTGCCCTTGTAGTCGACGATGACCTCGAACTCGCCGTTCAGATCAGGGCATGCAGCTTGAACCGCGCGACGTATCAAATTGTCGGAGTCTGCGGTGCCGAGTTCGAGCTCGGTAAGCACGTCAATGACGCCGGTGAGAGCGTATTTTTCGGCGCGCTGTTGGCTGGTGAGTGAGCCGGGAATGTCCCGTGTGCCAATGACTCGCTCCTCAGCTTCGGCGATGAGTGGAAAGAGGTGGGGTCCAAGCATGTTGACGGCAGCCTCGGCGCGCCGATACGCGGCGAGCCGCGCTTTTCTACTGCGGGCACGCTTATTCTGATTGAACAGCGACTCCTCAACCGGCCAACCGAGGTATCGCAAATCGAAATCGGGCAAGCCCGGCTTCGGCGGCTCGATGGGGTCACTCAGCGCCAGCTGGGTGTAGGGGATGGGGAAGGGTAGGCCACCCCGGCTCTCCCAAAGCCGGTACACGTTCTCCAATAGACCGTGCATGAACTCGCCATACCAGAGCTGCACAGGCCGAGAGGGTGGGAGCGCACTCCCATTCTGATAGCGGTACTGCCGGGCACACCTACGGAACGAGAGGAGATCGCCCGTCAGTGAGTACTCCGGAACGATCCGGTCTGGACGCTTGCGCGCGAGATGCATGTCAAATCCTGATGAATGGAAGAAGATCGGCATCGACGGGCGGCGGTCGAAGCCGCGGGTCGCTTACCCAAGCCCAACTCTCGTCTCGCCGCCAGAACTTGGCAACATTTTTTATGCTGGTTCGGAATTGTAAGCCCTGCTGACAACCAACCAACATAAGGAGGCTCTGCGGTCGACTATAAGCTACGTAGTAGAGCCGGATGAGGTCCTCGAAGGTTCGTTGCATTCCGCTTCTGCGTTGACGAGCAGGCCCCACCGGGGTTACGGCGGCGAGGTCGTCTTCCAACAGAACGACAGAACTTTCCTCATCGGGAAATCGTTTAAAACGTTGCGTACGGTGATTGGTCTTGAAGTCCGACGATACGTCGACGATCACCAAGGGAAACTCAAGCCCCTTCGCTTGATGGATGGTCATGATGTTGAGCCGGTCTCGAGGCACACTCGGCATGATCTCCTCATCCACCGCCACGAGATTTTCGGCTATAGGGTTGAGAACGTCGCGTATCGCGCCGTTTATTGAGCGAGTGCGATGCGGCTCGTCGCGCTGGATTGCCGCTTTGTAACCAGAGAAAGTCGATGCTGCGGCCACCGTTCGAGTGATCGCCTCCAAGTAGACCTGCGCTTCTGGGTCGTCTTGGAAACGAGAGAACCAGGGGAGGAAGGAGTAGCAGATATCCAGCACAGGCCATTCGGATTCACTGTCGCGACCGTGCACTGCAAAGCGGCGCCAGCGATCAACTTTGTCTGACAGCAAATCCCCACGAGGACCCCGCGAATTGAAGGTCAGCATACTCTGAGCGGCGACGCGCCATTGGTCCATAAAATCGTGGGCGTCATTGGTGAGGAACGCAGCCTGCTGCCCGACGCCGCGGGATCCGGGGCTGGGGGCTGGATCTATGCATTCGAGCACCAAGCCGAGGAATTGCTGCACAATGGGAATATCGCGAAGGGCCAGCCCACGAGGGTTGAAGACCTTCAGCCCGCGCGTCTCCAGCTCTTGGCGAAGGTGGAGTGGTAAGCGTTCCTTCCCTGGCTGCCCTCGGAAGGGGCGTCCCCGCTCATTCACAGTTGAGGCGAGCAAGACAGCATCGCCCAGGTCGCCACCCGGATCTGCGGGTAGGATGGGCTCAAGGAGCGTGTCTTCGTTGGAGAGCGGTATGCGACCACCCTGTCGGAAGACCCGGTGCAAAAAGTCGGCTAGATCCGCTGCGAGCGTCGCCGGATCGTCCCGAAACATGCCAATCACACCAATACCGGCATGGCCGGAAGTTGACACTACCCGCCGCTGAAGCGGGGACGGAAGAATGACCCGTGCCGGCTCAAAGTCCGGATCGTTCCCGATATGCTGGGAGAAGAATTCCACGATCTGCTCGGACGACCGATAGTTCTCTTCCAAACACACAAGTTGCGGTTCCCCGCATCCCAATTCGGCGCTGGCTCGCTTCCGAAAGTCGCGGAACAGTTCGATAGTGGCGCCTCGGAAGCGATACAGCGACTGGTCGTCATCACCCACAACGGTCATCGAGCAACCTGTGCGGAGCACCAACTCGAAATAAATCGCCTCTTGTAACGGGTTGGTATCTTGGTACTCGTCGACCAGAAGCATGTGAAGTGACTGCATGCTGCGGGGAAGCCTGCCTGCGACCAGACGATCCAGGAAGCGCTGCTCGAGCAGCGCGAAGTCCATTTGGTTGGTCCTCGATAGATGTGCTTCGTAACGCTCTTTAATTCGGAGAATGGCCTGTCTGAACACTTTGTCGGTGTGGGGAGCGGCATAGCTGCTCAGGTTCACTCGGTCTTGCACTAGGCGATCGATTATCGTCCGGACGATCTCAGTCGCTTCGCCGTTGTTCCGCGTGGGGTCGCCGGAGAACCCGTAGCGTCCGAGATAAGCCTTAAAGGGGTCCCCTAGCTTCTGGAGTTCCGACCAAACTTCGCCTCTGCGATAAAGGACTGCTCGAGCGGCCGATGGTTCGAGGATGACAGGCGGGGCCTCGTTTGGCTCGCGCATGTCCCGCACCGCATCCTCGCAGATGCTGTCCAGCGTGCCGGCTATGTATCGGTTCACATCTACCTTGGTGAGGTGGCGCACATGCTCCTCGTCGCCCGCGTCTCGCGCCTTTGCGATCAGGTAGGCGCGCAAACTAGTCCCCCATTCAATTAATCGGGAGCGTATCTCTCGCCCGGCCTTCTCCGTGAAAGTCGTGATCAAGATGTCCTCGGGCGCGATGCCATCCACGAAAGTGAACCGCAGGGCGCGCAGCACGAGCGTAGTCGTCTTTCCCGTGCCTGGCCCTGCTACGACCAACAGGGGCACGCGGGGCCCAGCCTCAATCGCATCCCGTTGCCTCCTATTCGGCTGGTGGGTGGACAGCGCTGCCGAAACAACGGCAGCAAACTCCTCAAGGGCGGGTGCGGTACGGAACTCAAGCAAAACCGTGTCCTCCGACCCAAACGTACGCGAGGCCTTGCTGCAAATCGCACACCATAGCCTTACCGTGGCTTGCAAACGTTGATGGGGCGCTCGAAGGCGAAATTTTTGCAACACCGCGCGCGGCAAGGTCATAGACCTCGGCCGGAGCCACTAGTTCTCGGACCCAAGACGCTGCGATAACTGCAGTTGCAAATTTGCCCATAGTCACGCCCCTGCCCGCGATGAACTAGAAAAACGTCGACTTTTCAGTGCCCAGTTGGGGCATGCACAAAGCGCATGCGTCAAGAATCCCCAAAAAGTATCGCATCTCTCTCAGCGCTTTCAGAACTTCTGGCGGATTTTGATCCCAAGCAATCACCGACCCAAATCGCGACAAACGACTTCATAGCTTGCCGTGACCATTATGTGCTTGATTCGTTTAGATAAGGGTAGCCCGAGTCTTAATCTCCAAGCACTTGCTTGGTGCCTGACACTCATTTGGTGGCTGCATGTTGAGGAAGCGCTGCCAAAACCCTTCGGTGACCGGTTCAACAGGCTACATCTGCTGATGATTTGGGGGATTAGAGTTGCGTCCGGTGAACCCCCGAGCCTTGCGAGGATTGGGGCCTATGGCATTATCCTAGATCTCAACTGGGGCGGGATATGGAAAACCACTTTACTGATGGGCGTCCAATTATCGCCTACGCGGATGCCTTGCAGTTGGTCGCGACCAACGATTGGCAGTTCGATACCGATTTACACCGGTTGCCTGGCGAAGCCCACGCGAAGCTCGTGCGGGCCGATCCCTCTTTCGCAACGGCTCAGGTTCCTCATGGGCCACGAGTTTTAGAAGCGATGGCCGGCTTCCACGAGACACTGACAGAAAATTTCGAGTCGAAGGCGCTCCAGGAACCTCCCGCCCGCGTCAACGGCCGTCTGCTGATGCATGTGCGGATTAGTCATAACGCAGTTTTTCGCGTCTCACCTGCCATTTTAGACAGCATGTTTGGTGTTGCAGGCATTGCTGTCTTGGTTGCGAGCGCCCCATCTGCCGCGCTGCTGGGCGGAGGCCTAGCGATTTCAGTTGCGGAACTCGTGCGGAGGCTATCGGCACATTTCGTTAAGATACATGACCCCGTGGAAAAGGCTGTTTTTCAACAGGTTTGCGTCCTGGCTGCAAAGACAAGGGTCAACGACCCGGTAGCTTTGGAGGAAGGCCGATACGAAGAGGCCATAGGACCCGTTATTCCAGACCGACGTATGATCGTTGAAAGCCTGAAGGGAGAGTACCAAGAAGAATCGGTCGAACGTGCGATTAGCGACCTCGTTAACAAACAAGTCCTTCAAGAAGCCGCGGATCACAGGATTACGGTGGCCTTCTAGGTGCGATTATCTTTTCCCGCCAATGCTCGCCCATTGGCCTTAGGCTGTGCGAAGCGCAGGCAGCCACAATGGCAAACGACCAACGCACTTCAGCCCAGCTCACCCCAAAGCTTCCGAATGCCCGGTTCGTACTCTGGCCTTGAACAGAATTGGCAGTCGGGGTGCCGCGGGCGCAGCGTTCGTCCCCGTGCGATTGGCAGGTTCCATGGATCGATCGACCAATGGTTCGTGGTGGCTGCTCCCGCAAACGACCTGAGCATCTCAACTGCCATCAGTACGCCGGCCCAGGCGGAGACGAACGCAAACGGTGCTAGCACCTGCCGGCCTTTGGGTGTCGCCAGCGCCTGCTCGGCACAGATCTGGCGAAACAAGGTGTCGAACGCGATGCCGATTAGCTCCGCCGCGGTGAATGAGGGATGCGTTCTCACTATCCGATGCGCGATGTCCTCGGTAATCAGACCGACACGCACATCCGCGATATCGACCCCAAGACCCTCCGCGATTGACCGTTCGCGCGCAAACTCCTCTGGGACATGCCGGTAGATGCAGGCCAGGCATGCGTGATCTGTTGGCAGGACGTTCGAGTGGACCACCACACCACGCACATCGGTGGTAGAGGCGTCGATAATGCGGTGAGGCACCTCAAGTTGGATTGACCGACGCGCGAGCCGACTGTCGACAGTTACGAAGGCCGTTTGCGGGGGATGACGAAGATCGCGGACAAGTGCCTTGAAATCGGTTACGTACGGCCGAATTGCCAGATTGGGAAACTCGGACTGGGCGCGCTCAGCGAGCGCCACGGCCTTGTCCCTCCCTACGTCCTCGTCCCGAAGGTACATGCAGCGATTCAAAATGCCGGCCTGAACCACTTTGGGGTCCACGATTGCCAAATCGCCACGGACGTTCAGATGCCGCGCGGCGCGAAGGAACCCGTGCGCTACAGCGCCAGCGCCGGCCATGACTGCGTCCTGCAGCTCAATCGACCCAGACAGCGCCCCCTTTGGAATCCCAAGTTGCGCATAATCGAGGCGCATAGGCAGCCGTACTGCGGGTAGCGCGGTATCGTCGATAACGACATACACCGCAGCCGCAGCAGCCGCACAGGCAGCAGCCGCGGCATGGAGACCATGAGGCTTATCGAAATGCCGCTCCGTGGGCAAAAGGGAGATGGCTGCATCGATTGCGGCAAGGTCCGCGTAAAGGCGCCTGGCTCCTGTGCGAGGAGCGCTAGAGCCTATGATCAACTCCAAATCGGGCGCCGTGTCACCGAGGTCGAACTTGGCCTCGACCGTGCGCCCAAGGAGCTGACCGACCTCATAAGCCCAAGCCGACTTCCACCCGGGTTCGGTGGTTACGAGTACAGTACGCTTCAGGCGCTCGCTGGCTTCGACCTCGTTGACGCCTATGTGGGCGGCCAGCATTAGTGCGTTCTGCTGAGCGGCGGTGCTCATGCCGTTACCATCAGACGAGCATCGAGGCCCGAGTTCGAGCAGTGGTCCCAACCTCCGGCCGGCGAGTACTCGTACGTCATGACCTCCGTCAGGAAGTTCTCCGGGGTGGTCGTTGCGGCAAAGTGGGGGAGCACGAGCGAAAGCGCACCCACGTGCCGGATGATCGCCCACTTGGCGTCGACATCGGAATGGTAGGCGCGACCTGGATGGGTGTGGATCTGCGCTACGATCCGTCGCCGAGTAGACCTGAGATGATCCATGAGGGCCTGCATAGAGGCCGGCGGCAGTTTGAGGTAGTCGATGTCCGCAATCTGCTCAGGTTCGTATACCTCGATGATAGAAGCCGGCGTGCGCACGGCAGCGGTCGATAGCCACAGTACAACTCGCTCATGGCGGCATTCTCCGCCGCGCCTGAGAATGTCGATGGTCGTACGCAACATCTCGCGCGTGCATATTACGGCGCTCATCCGACGCTCCTCTTCCATGCCCGCCTGAGCTGGAGCACGATGCCGCCGAGGTCCATTCCGGACACACCGCGGTAGTTGTCCCAGAGGTCGGTCGTGTGGCTGGAGTGCACGTGATACTCGCGCGCACCCCTCATGCAGACAAACGGCCGCCCGGTATTCGGATGTGGGCCTCCGTTGAATACGCCACCACCATTCGGCGGTGCCGTATCCAAGTGCCTTCCCTTGCTGTCGAGAAGCTCGATTGCGGGGGGAAGCTCGTCCCATTCGGTACAGTTCAGGCGGAGCCTCAGCGGCGCGGCCGTGTTATGGTCAAAAAGAACGTCCAGGATTGGGAAGCTCGACTCAAGAATCGACCAGCGGTACATTTGGGCGGATCGTGGATCGATGCGCCCTATGTCGCGGTCGAACGCCGCACGGGAAAGCGCTTCAAGCACCGCCGCCTCCCTCGCGCGCACCCCATTCAAGCGCGACCTGCCCGACCAAACCAGCCTCGGCGAGGGTCTGCGTCGGGCTTACGTCGTGACCGGCGACTGTGACGACCCAACCCTCAGTGCCGGTGAGATGGAGTTTGCGCGCCGCATCGGCGAGCACCTGAGTGATCGGAGTTGAGGCCGGGTAGCGCTTAGCTCCCTCGGCGGGGAAGGTGCCCGCCGTGGTAACTACCGTTACGAGCACCTTGTCGGGATGCGCGTCTTTGCGGGAGACGACATCCTCGACGCCGTTTTCACCGAACGACAGCAACCCGCCGTGGCGAAGCACCGTGTCCGGCTCCTCCTCGCGCTCGAGAACCCAATGGTGCCCGTCGAGGGGAGGCCAGATCGACAGGAATTCATCAACCTCGATATCGTCGGTGCCCCATACCTGACCAACTTCATCGACGGTGAAGCCATAGGTGCGGTCCGATAGGAAGGCGCGCAGGATGCCGCCCCTTTCCTTCTTGAGGTCAATGTCGTCGTCGGTGCCGATCAGATGGGTTCGGCGATCGCGGACCAAGATGAGTTGGTGCTCGCTCGCGGGCACGTTGCCCGAACGCGTGAGTGCTTCGCGGCCGGTAATGACGTTGTCCGAGAACTCCACGTCGATTCCATTGACCGGGTAGTTAACGCCGCGAGTGCGGCCTTCCATTTCCACTACTTTGTTCATCGCTATTCTCCGTATGGCCGGGGCTCTTGCAGCCAGACTCTTGACGTCAGACTTGTTTGGACTATTCTTTGATTCCAGTCCCGATGTGGACTGGTCTATATCGGGACCGGTCTGCCAGTCAGGTCCATTTTTAGACAGGAGGAGTTTGATGCATGTTGCAGCACCAGACGCCCGGCAGGGCGCTGGGCAACCTACGATTCCGGTCGAGCTAGAGGCGTTTTTCGCCGTCGCAGAGAAGTGGCACCTTTCGACCGAAGAACAGATCACCTTACTCGGATCCCCGGGGAGATCGACCTTCTTCAAGTGGAAGAAGGAGGGCGGAACGCCGCCCCCCGACACCCGGGAGCGAGTCTCCCACATGCTCGGGATCTGGAAATCTTTGCGCATCCTTTTCACGCAGGACGAGCGTGGTGAGGCTTGGGTGCGTGCAAAGAACCGGTACTTTGACGGCGCTAGCGCTCTCGACGTTATGCTTGAGGGCATGTCGGGCATCATTCGCGTAAGGAGATACCTCGATGCCCAGCGTGGCGCTTGAGAACGCTCCTTTGGTGAAGTGGTCCGGAGACGCGTTCCGGCTCATCCCGTCCCGCTTTCCTCCAGTCAACGTCTATGAGGGGTTGATCAACAGTGATCGGCAGGACGAGATCGTCTCTCTTGAGAACCTCACCAACCCCAGACTTCGCTCCCTCGACCGGCTGCAACAGGCGACGCAGGGCGACGCCAGTGCGGACCCGCGGCTCCAGAATTGGAACCTTGCGCCGTTCGCATACGGTAACCCCGATGGCACTACGTTCTTTGGTGAGGACCGGCCGTGCCTTGAGATCGCATTTGAGCGGCAAACGGCTTTGGCGGTATCCGTCGTAAAGCGGGAAACCTTCCTAAAGGCGACTGAGGAGGCGTCAATCGGGCTTGACATGCGGATGCTATGCACCCCAGTCAACGGCACCTTCTGGGATCTTCGCGATATTGAAGGGTTGCCTGCTGGGCTGGACGAGAAGCGGCGGCGCGAGATCGGGGCCAAGATGCCGGAGGGCGCCCAGGGCATCCTCTTCCGTCCCGTCGAGCGGCCGGCCGGCATTTGCCTCGCCATAGTGACGGGAGACGTCTTGGAGCGATCTCGGCAGACGGTGCACTTTCGCTACGTGTGGGACGGGAAGCGCATCTCGATCCTTTATGCCTTCGATAAGGAGGGAGTTCGTATCGAGGCGTCGGCGCTGGCAGGCGAAGACGACGTTCTCGCCGCAGCCTAAGCAAAGTCACAGAGCGCCTGCCGACCAGCCGTTGAGCCGTACGAAATCGTGGAAGCTGCAACCAGGCGCCAGGCATACGACACTCGGCAACACCCTTCCATCCGCAGCAATCGAGTGTCTACGCAGTGACACTCCATGACCGTTCGAACAGGTGAGCTCTGCTTTGAAGGTGGCGCGCGTCCGCGCGTTACATGCCTTCCACATAAGAGGGGGCGGCCGTCCAGCATTCTTCCAACACTCTAATCCGATGACCGGCCGCCACCCGCCCAGAGGTTCCACTGGTTCGGACTTCGACAGTCCGAGCATCCGGAGAAGAACATTGATCGCGCCTTTGAATGATATCACTGGCGTCTTCCTACCCGAGCTAGCTGGCTGCGCTGCTCTGCCAAACGCTCCATATTCGTGAACCGTAGCAGAGTTTCCGCTAAGACCTATTCGGCCTCCAGAATGCCGGTACGCCTCTGGCTGAGCCCCACGTCAACTGCGTCCGGAGCGCGGAGGCGGTCCAATGTGCTTGAGGGTTTGCCCGGCTCAAGCTCGTCCAACTGGCAGCAGCGGGTGTCTTTGCCGCGTTTAGCGACTGATTGATAGCACGCTCTATCTCCTGGTCGGAGTCGCTCGCTTGAAACAGTGAATGCATCCACTCGTGCACGATCGGGTGGATGCCCAAGCGTTAAAAAAAATCAAGAATTTGCGTGTCGAGGTCCCTGATCTCGATTGAGGGCTCCTGACGCGGGAAATTCCCGTGCAATGAAATCCGACTGCAACGCTGCCACATGATGGATTGACTAACGCTTTGCAGCGAGACTATGATGCCATGAGCGCCATGATCTTCGGATCCTTCCCGAATTTCGATTTGGCGATCGAGAGCGTCCAACGGTCGGAAATCCTGTTGAACACGCCAGAAGGCTGACATATTCCCTCCCGCGCGTTCTCCATTTGGGCTTCGATGTTGCAACCAAGTTCGAATGTCGCGTTGCTGGCAAAGTAGAAATGTCGCTTGGCGGTGGGGACGGCCACAACGAGAGCGCCCGATCGGGCGTCAGCTGGTCGGGATTGCAGAGCCCGATCGGGTGCGGTTCAGTCAGGCACCCCTCGGCTTTAGATTAGAGAGCCGCCGCTACGGACTAGCTTCGTTGGCCGGCGTCGACCGCGGCGGGATCCGATACTCGCTCAGCATCGTGACGACATCGGCGATACGATTCTTCTCACTCTCCGTCAGCCGCAGATCGACGTCGACGGATGCGCGCCCGACTTCCGGTACGGGCGCCTCGGTGGGCGCCTGCTCACGCCGGGTGTAACCAGGCGGCCTGCCGCCAGGTGCCGGCGACGCCGGCATTAACCGGCGGGCAGATGCGCCGAGGGCAACAAGCGCGCCTGACGCAACGCCGCCAGATCAGCCGAGCCGGTGCAGAAGCAGGCGACGGCCAACTGGCGGATGACGATCTCGAAATGCGCGACAACCGCCTCGGTGGACACCGTCGCCGCGCTCAGCACGCCGGCCGCCTGCCCGGCGATGTCCGCGCCCAGGCGGATGGCCTTGGCCACGTCGACGCCGTCGCGGATTCCGCCCGACGCGATCAGCTTCACCGTTGGCAGCGCCCGACGTACCGCCTGCACGCTGGCCGGGGTCGGAATCCCCCAATCGGCGAACGCCATCGCCACTGCACAGTCGGCGGCATCGCGGGCGCGCTCGCCCTCCACCGCGGCCCAACTGGTGCCGCCGGCGCCGGCGACATCGATCACCGCCACGCCCGCCTCGACGAGCGCACAGGCCACCGTGGCGGACAGGCCCGCCCCCACCTCCTTGGCCACGATCGGCACGCCCACGCTGCGCGCGGCGCGAGCGATCTGCGCCAGGACGCCGCGCCAGTCGCGGTCGCCCTCCAGCTGTACCGCTTCCTGCAGCGGATTGAGATGAACGATGAGTCCATCGGCCTCCAGCGCATCCACCGCCCGGCGCGCCAGGTCCAGGCCGTCGGCCTCGCGCAGTTGCGCGGCGCCGATATTGGCCAGCAAGGGAATGTCTGGGGCCAGGCGGCGCAGCGCGCGCGTCAGCCCCTGGGAGTTGCGGGATTGCAGGCTCACGCGCTGCGAACCGACGCACATGGCGATCCCCAAGGCTTGCGCTGCCTCGCTCAGATGCCGGTTGATGGCCTCGGCGCGTGGCATGCCGCCGGTCATGGAGCTGATCAGCAGCGGCGCGCGCATGGTCTTGCCCAGCAGCGAGGCGCGCAGGTCGATCTGCGTCAGGTCCAACTCGGGCAATGCGCAGTGTTCGAAACGGATGTACTCCCAGCCGGCGGCGACCGTGGCCGGCGCCGTTCGCCGATGGAGCACGATGTCCAGATGGTCGTTCTTGCGCCGGCTCAGGGCGCTGTCGCTCATGCTCGCTCCAGCCGTCGCATCGGGCGACGGCGTTGCGTCGGATCGGACCGACGGCAGCGCGCGCACGCCGCCGCCTCCCGCGCGTTCAGGCCGGCGCACGCTGGCCTCCCCCCGCATCGTCGCTGCGGTAGCGGCTGGTCGAAGTCTGGTAGTACTGCGCGCGGATGGCCGCCATGGCCTCGATCAACGGTCCCCACGGCGCGGGAAAGCGTTCTTCCGCCATCACCCGGTGCAGCATGCGCGTATGGCCGGCCAGCTCGTCGTTGAGGAACTCCACCACAGGCATAGCCGGATAGCGCTGCAGCAGCAGGATCGCCGCGTTGTCGGCCCCGCCGGCCGACCTGTCCTTGTCGCGTCCATGCAGATCGTTCTGCAGGCGCCCTATCGCGGAGATGAGCCGCAGGACCTGGCGAAACGCCGGACGCGCGCGCAAGGTTGCCATGTCCAGCCCCCACAGCAACGACAGGCAACAGAACACGTTCGCGTAAGCGATCGAATCGATGCCATTGTGCAGGTACTCGGCGTAGGACCAGCGTTCCGCCCCTGCCTCCTGCGCGTGTCCGGCGCGCAGCGCCGCGCAGTAGCACCGGGTATCTTCGAGAAGCCGAGCATAGTCGCGACGATCGTAGGCGAGCGCAGCCAGCGAAGCGC